>CAVSWK010000045.1:0-158329 GCA_963731525.1 uncultured Acidobacteriaceae bacterium | reverse complement strand
CGAATCAATCATATGCGCGGATGTGCTCCCAAATTGCCTACACGCCTTGGGAGGGCCGCGATGAGCAGATTCGCAGCGTTTGTCCAGGAACACCGCTACCTAAAAAATGTATCACCTTCCACAGTTTCTTGGTATGTGCACGCCTTCAAGTGGCTGCCTTCGGAATCGCCATCACAGGAAGAATTGAAAGATGCCGTCATGCGGATGCGCGCGAAGGGACTGAAGGAAACCGGATGCAATGCCAACATCCGCGCCATCAATGCCTATCTGCATTGGAACACCGGCTCCGAGCGCGAGTGCGGTGCGAACTGCACTCATCTGCGAATCCCACAGTTGAAAGAGCCGCAAAACATCCTACCCACGTTGACTGCGGCTCAAATCACGCTGCTTGTGAATTGGAAGCCGAGGCACCGCAATTACTACCAACGTCGGTTGCACTTGCTCACGCTCTTGTTGCTGGACACCGGCTGCCGCATCTCGGAGGCGCTTACGTTGCGCGTCCGTGATGTGGACATGGACAACCTGCTCATCACCCTCGACGGCAAGGGACGCAAACAGAGGATTGTTCCGTTTTCGTTTGCGCTGCGAAAGGCCCTGCATCGTTTCATGGCGGACTTCAACCGCAAGCCGGATTCCCTGCTCTTTGCCACGCGACAGGACACGCCAGTTGGACGCATGACAACCCTGCGCGGTGTCAAGCTATTGTGCGAGCAGCTCGGCTTTGACGCGCCCGCGCGGACGCTACACGCCTTCCGGCATACGTTTGCCGTCAACTACCTCCGGCGTGGCGGGAGCGTGTTCCACTTACAAAAGGTGCTTGGTCACAGTTCGCTTGAGATGACGCGGCGGTATTGCAGCTTGGTGACGGCGGACCTACAGGCAGTGCATGAGCGGATTAGCTTACTGTCTGCTTGACGGCAGAGGCAACGCCCTGGACTGGTTTCTTCGCTCCAACCGAGTGGTGAAAGTGCACAATGCAGTCCTTGTGGGAGGATGGGTCTTTACGAGTCTCGAAAATCTCTTTACCCTTCGGCCACTTTTGGGAAGGCTCGGTGCGACCGATTGTCCGCCGCACAAGTTTTCCCGCGCGCACCAAAGGCTTGAAGATGGGACTTACACTGACTGCCTTGAATTGAGGAAGCTCTCCACACCCTCATCCGCTGACTTGAGTCTCATCTTCTCGTCAAGTAGATCCCACGCGGGCAGTCCGGCTAAATGCTGTAACTCAATCGAGGCGGCAATGGATGCCTCTTTGGAGTGGTTGAGGCTGATGGTCATGTCATCATCAAACTTACGTCCCTTTTCCGCTACCTTTTCGGCCTCTTCCCCGATCTTGGAGAGGTGCTCAATGAGCAGAGTTGCGCCCAAGATGATTGCAAGGAAGGGGAAGGCCGCTTCCATCGCAGCCCCTACCGGGCCGAGGGAAGCTATAAATGTGGTGATGCCGCGCGGAAGGTGGATGCCAAACTCTTCACCCAACATCATCACGCCGTGCCGGGCCTCCGTCATGGAGTATTCAGTGGCCCCGGCGGCCTCGCTCACACCCTCGCTCATCTCACGGGATGAGTCCTTGATGTCCTGAAAGGAACTGCGGGCAGCGCGGGCCGCGTCCGCCATTCCGGTCTGGAAAGTGGCGGTCTTGGTCTGTAAGTCAACGGATAAAACCCATACTGGTTGTGCCACGGGGGAGTCCTTTTCTTAAATCAAAATTTTGTGTGTTACTAACCCGGCCTCAGCCGCGTCCTCAAACCCTTCATGCTGCCTGATCCCTCTACTCGTGCCACACGTTCGCGCACCCTGCGTGAGTTCGGGCACAAAAACCCGAGGCAAGCGCCTTGCTGCCAGTTCCGCGTGGGCAACGTCTGCTATCCACTCCGGGACGCTCATGTGACACGCCTGCGCTGCCGATTCCAGCTCAACGCTCAAGGCGTCCGGTAACACAACGTCCAGCGATACCCGCATTGCCCACCTCCCCGTGGAAAATCGGGAGCCGCCACTTGGACGGCCCCCAGCATCACTCATCCGGCGTTTGCGGAATACCGGCACCGCCAGCGCTTTTGTAACCGGGGACGCTGGAGACCCGTCTGGCCGCTTTGCACCCGCCAGCCGGGGATTACGCGCGCCCCATCTAAGGGGCGGCGGCAAACTTGTTAAGGCGGGGGCAGGCAAAAGGGCGTAAAACCCGCCCCCGCGTCACGGCCTTTTCAGGCCGAGGTTAAGAAAAATCGGGGCGTCCCCAACAGCGCCCCGAGCTAATCGGCTATGAAGCCGAGATTGTGATGGTCTGGATGGCCTCAGACCTTCGCACGCGACCATCCGTTCGGCGATATGCAAGTAGCACAATCTCGCCTTGCAGGGCCTTGGGCTGATCCAGGACCTTCACGTTGATGCCGCTTCCACCACGGTCTCCAATGATGTAGCCGCGCTTGAAGTCACCAAACAGCACGGGGCTTGCGCCTCGCGCTGCCGCTGGCATCGACGCCGAGTAGTACACGGGATATCCGTGGAGGAAATCCTGTTGACCCACTCTCTGCCACACCGGATTAAACAAGTTGCTTTCCACCTGTGCTTTGCGGATTCCGATGGAGGTTGGACGCGACATCAGCCAGGACGCGTTTTTGTGGTACACGGCGTTGAGGGTGCCCATTACGTCAAGGGTTGCGTTTATCGACACGAGATTCCCGTTTGTGTCCGGTTCTTCCGTGACGCCCGCCCCGACGTTGCCGACAAGCCCTTGGGCCTGTCCGCTGCCGTTGCCGTTGACGTACAAATTTTCCTCGTACATTTGCTGTCCGAGAATCAAATCGTCAACCGTGGTTGCTTGGAACGCTGGCACGTCCTGTGCCAATTCCCAAGAAAGGGTTTCGTTGTTTCCGGCCATGAACGCCGAGAGGGTAAATTGCCCGAGGGACAGTTCACTCTCACCAAAGCTGCTGGTTTCGGCCTTCGCAGTGGTTGTGCCGAAGCTAGCTTTCACCGGGAATTTGATGTCGCTGACGGTTGGAATGACGGTTGCGAGCTGCCGGACGGCCATTTCCGAGGGTGCCAGGGGTACGATTTGGTCATCCACAACGATGGGAACAGCGTAACCGCCGCCCGTGTCGCTGCCTTCGTACAGGGCCGCGCTTGCGCCTCTGAGAACGGCTAACGGAAAGCCGCCGAGTGCGTCCTGATACTCAGCCAAGTCCGCGCTGACTTCCCGACCGTTGGTCTGGAAATAGCGAGTCTGCGCGGCCAAGTATTCCCGCGTGAAAACGCGTGGTTGACGTTTTTCGCCGTTGGGCACGCCGTCTGTTAGGAGCGTCCCTGCCGGTCCCACCATCCGTGAGATGGTGTTTTTGGATTCGATGGTCTTTTCCGCGTGTTCGAGCTGCGCTATCTCAGTCATTACGGCTGAGTAGTCGATTTGCTCGGCACCAGATAGGCGGCGTTTTTCCGTGTTTGCTCTATCCACGATAGCCGACGCTTTCGCTATCGCTTCAGTTTTCTGTTTTCTCAGTTCAAATAACGATGCCATTACGAAATTCCTTTTTAGGGCCTTGGCCCAAATGACCGTCCGCCAGCGGCCCGTCTATAGCCGTGCTGCCAGCTTTCCGGTTTTACCGCCCGCGTCTCTTGGTCCGATATGGTGAGCCAACGCGGTACTTAACCCCGGCATGGGGCGCTCCTGTGTTTCTCGTTTTGCTCGGCCTATCACCGGTTCTCAGCGGGTGACTGTCCGTGCGTGACCCCGCGCATCTACACGGGGCAAAACTTTGTTCGCGGTCATCACGCGGCCTTGCGCGTGACCCCCGCTTTACAGCCCCACGGCCTTTGTACCGTGGGCGAAAACTTTTCTAATTCACCGCTCCACGCGCGGGCGCGGCACACATCCACTTGGGGTGTGTGATACTTCGCACAAACCGCGCCACAAACTCCGCCGCGATACGGTCAATGGTCACGTCCTCCAGCGGCATAGACAGCTCTGACCGGGGTTTCCCGTTCACCACGCCGAACACTCCAGCGAAAGACAAGCCGCGCTCGGCGTAGGTCTGTGCCGCGTCTGTGGGGACGGGCTGCGGTTCGATCAGCTCCCAATCTTGTGTGTCCTCATTGGCAAGTAAGATCAGAGCGAAGGTCGAGTCCCACATCACCGCTTGGAACTTGTCCTGCACCATCAGCTCCCGAAGTCCACGCATTTTTGAAACTCCCGTTAGCACGTCCACTTCAGACAGCATGGCAGTTTCGTGGAATTTCGTCAATAGCGATTTTCGGGGGTCTAAAAGCCTAACGGCGGGGGCACTGCACCATGATGACAAATGATCCGGCTGCCCGGTCCTCAAAGCTGGTCACCTTGTAGGGAAGGTCTCGGGCTGCGATGTACTTTTGGATAAAGCGCGCAATAGAGCGGCGGTTGCGGAGGTTGTATTTCTGCTGATCTTGCCGCGTAAAGATAACCTGGAGGGCCTCAGTGGGCTTGAGGCCCCGGTCTAAATCGGCCTTCATTCTCCGCCAATCCTCGGTCCCCTCAAATCTTGACGGGGCCTTGCGCGTCCTCTTCGGTACGGCGGACGCGGGGATTTTCTTGTAGGCCACGGCAACAGCTTACCACAAGTGGACGCGTCAAAGCGCCTCCGTCCCCCATACGTAACCTCAGAAATGTTATCAAAGGACCATTTACGTGCATGGTTGCGTCTGCGATCTTAACCACATGGCCTATTCCCGAATCAAACTCGACTCGTTAGGCTTCCCCAAAGAAGAGGTGGTAGCTGGCCGCAAGCGGGGGAAAGTACTCTTCATGCCGCGAAGGAAGCGCACGCGACGGGTCCGCCTCACTCAGCCTTGCGGATTCTCGCGTTTCGCCGGGCGAGGTGAGGACGCAATTCTTACCTTAGTAACTTGTCCGGCCCGTCTGCGGTTATCAAAATAGTGGGCATGAGAAACGCTCTGTTAGTGGTCTTGCTGTCTCCGTTGCTATTTGCCGCCGATCAACCGAAGTTCGGATGGAAACCGGCTGGTTCCCAAACCTTCGCTTTCAACGCGACAGAACACAAATTGTTTCTCATCCCTCAACAGGGCAAATGGCGCTTTCAGCTAAAGGCCGATTCCGCCGTTTATGTCGGTGTGGCATCCGCCGAGCAACTCGCACGCCTTCGATATATCACGCTTGCCGAATTTCAAAGATTTTCCTGCGTTGACAGAAAGATTTTGACTGGTGTTATTGATTGCGACTTACACCAGCCGAATGCCCGCTTCGTGGTACGCGACGGACGTGGGCCAATTACGGGATTGGAAGGCGTGGTAAGGGGTGCGGTAGGAAGCGTGAGACGAACAGATGAGGCGGTTACCGACAGAGCGACCAAACCCAATGCGATTACGGTTACCTCGTACAAATGGGAGTGCCTCGAAAACTGCAAACGATTCGAGTATTTGCGGAAAGCCGTTCGCGTGGACGGGCGAAGCTTATAATCCAGGCTGCGAGCAATCGGACCTAAGAGGGCCGCTCGGATTGAGGGATTCCGGGCGGCTTTACTTTTTTTAACTGTGCGCTACGCTGTAAGCGTGAGCCGATTGCCTGCAATGACGATTCACGATGTTTCAGACGTGATAGAGCAGTTCAAGGCAATGGATGTACGGGGTCAGATCGTCCGCAATCGGAAAGCTGTTTTGGACGAGTTGATTGCGTCCCTTCGCTCGGATTTTCAAGCTGGACGGTTTCAAGCTGTCATCATCCATTACCGGATTTTTCTGCACCACGCCGTGAACGCTCTTTTGATTCGCACCATACCAGATTCAAAGATCTTAGCAGGCCAGGATAATCCATCCGGGACCGACACTGAGAAAGTACAACGGGTCTGCGATGGCCCGTTTGATCCCAACCCCGTGTCGAAGGAATTGTGCGACGGATTGAGCAAGACTCTCCATGCCATCAACCCGCCTCCAGAAGATGCGGAAGGTGTGGCGGTTCATCTGATGAAAGCGGCTGAAATGTGTTTTGATTGGGTAGTGAAGGAGGACATCGGATGGAACAAATGGTGGGACGAAGAACAGGCCAATGGCATCGCGTCCTCAAGGTTTGAGGTCAAATCGGCTAAGAGGAAGAGAAATCAATAGCGCAATTGGGCTTGCGTTGAAAGGCAACTCGCCCTATAATTCCGGCCCGGAGCAGAATCCGCGTAATCGCTTGATTCGTCGGGACCGCCTATCCAGCACGCCATTTGGCGCTTTCCAAGCGTGCGCCTTCAGCCACTCGGCCATCTCTCCGGCGAGGTGCGCGATTGCAATGATTCTAACAGTGCAAGGACTGCCCGCGAACTGCTGATCCCTCCCCTTCGATTTCGCTCAGGGTCGGGACGACAGATGAAAGGATTTCTTCTTAGCTCTCCTCGGGCTTGTGCAGTTGCTGGGCTAGATAATTCTCGTAGGTCATTTCTTTGATCGCGTGCAGTTGCCCTTCCAGCCAGTCGATGTGGTGTTCTTCATCGAGCAGGATCTTCTCCATCAACTCGCGCGATCCGTTGTCGCCGATCGCCACGCTGACCTTGATCCCTTCATTCAGACGTTTCACGGCCGTATATTCGAGCTGCAGATCATTCTCGAGTTGCGCTTTCACGGTTTGCCCAATATTGATCTTGAAGTAGTCGGTCATGTTGGGAGCGCCATTGAGGTAAAGAATGCGTTCCATCAGAATTTCGGCGTGCTGCATTTCTTCAATGGATTCCTTGCGGATCTGCTTGGCCATCCTTAGATAACCCCAGTTCTCGCACATTTCAGCGTGCAGGAAATACTGGTTGATGGCGGTGAGCTCGGCTTTCAGGACTTCGTTCAGAATGGCAATGACTTTTGCGTCGCCTTTCATTGTTCGCCTCTCTTTGTCTCTCTTGCAGCGCAGAATGTGATTGACAGTATGCGACAGAGAATTGTACTAGAAGAGACGAATCAGGAGCGGGATCCCGAAGCAGCGGCCGCGGTATTGGGCGTTTCCGGCGCTGGTGCATGGCCGTTCGCTGGCGGTTCGGGCTGGGGTTGAGCGGACTGGGCGGGCTTTGCCTGACCTATGCCCTCAACCACGCGGTGATTTAGGCAGTACAACGCGAGTTCCAGGCGGTCGGCCACTCCCAGCTTGTCGTAAACCTTGCGGAGATAATTCTTGACTACCTGCTCGGTGGTGCCAACCCGCAGAGCAATCTCTTTGTTCTTCATCCCCTGCGTGACGCAGGAAACGATGAGCGCCTCTTTGGGCGTGAGCGACACTTTGGGACGCGACCCTGCCGGGCGTAGGCCTTGCGTGCGATAGGCCTGCATCACCCAAGCCACCGCGCGACTTTCGAGCCAAGGTTCACCCTGGGCGACTTTGCGCAGGCACTCGACCAGCATTTCCGGCTCAACTTCGCGTGAAACGATGCCATGCGCGCCGCGCCGGAATAGCTCGAGCGTCATCTCCTGATCGGGTTCCTGCAGCACGACAACCAAACGGCAGCTCGCATTTTGCCGGAGCAGATCGGAAACGGCATCCGCTGGATTCGGGGCCAAGGCGGCCTCTAAGATCACAACGTCGGCGGAAAACTTTTGAATGGCAGTAACGGTCTGCTCGAGACTCTCGGCCTGGCCGACAACCCGAATGTCATCCTCGAGCGCAAAGATCTTGCGCAGCCCGGCGCGGAAAATTGCCTGGGTATCGGCCACAATCACGCGGATCGTGCCTTTGTTGTCCTCGGGCTGAAGACCTTCGCCTGGCTCGACGCTGACCGAGGTGCTGACCGGGTTGCTGACCGACGAACTGCCCATCCGTCCTCTTTTCGTGCTCCTACCCGCGCGGCCGAACTTGCGCGGTCGAACTGCACAAACTACTTACGTTCAAAACGGTACTCGTCGATAACCACGCCGACTCCACGTCGGCCACCATCTTCAAAACTGCGCACCACTCGCCCGCGGCAGTCCACTTGCACATCGGCTTCTGCGCCCACAACATCAGCGGGAAGCGAGAGCGTAAAATCGACAGCCGAACCTACAGGCACATCCGCATCCATGCGGAACAGGACGCCGTTAGCGGAAATGTTTTCGGTCTCGACCGTCTTGCCCGTGACTCCCTGGCCCGTAACCCCGGACTGGTTGACTGCCGACTTCAAAGCCACCGGCAGTTTGATGGGAAAGCGCGGCGCGCCTTGCACGTCCGTATAACCCATCCGGTTCTTGCTGACATCAGCGACAGTTCCCTTGGCGGCTTCAGACACGTTTGCGACGACCTTCCTTCCGGTTCGTGCCGTGCACGACTCCGATTGAGCATGTGCGCATTTCAGGCCGAGATTACACCCCAGCATCTGCAAAGAAAAGTTACGGAAGTCATGGAACAAGGGCGGCGAAGTGCCACTGGTACAGGGACTTAGGGGCGTATCAGAGATGTGTGCGCCCGCACTGCACTGTCAGCACTTAGCACCCAGACTTAGCCCAAAATGGCTACACTTTGGAGGTGCCTATGAGGGATTTTCATGACTTGCATGGATGGGCGCAATCTCACGGGCTCACATTGGCGATTTACGCCACGACCTTGCCGAAAAGTTAATGTCGACCGGAAAGGCTAAATGCTGAATCTTCAGAACCTTGTCGCTTCCGTAAAGTTAAACGCCCTTACCTTCATCGCCGGCACTACCATGTCGAACGATTCCTCTCCGCAGGCGCGAACCGGAACGCTCATCGCTTCCACATTCGATAGCATCGAAATCAGGCTTTCATTAAAGCGGAAATTGCGCAGTCCGCATTGCACCTTGCCGTTCTCCACCAGGAACGTGCCGTCGCGGGTCATGCCGGTCACAATCTTCTCGTAGGGATCCACTTCACGGATGTACCACAGGCGCGTAACCAGCACGCCGCGTTCGGTGGATGCGATCATTTCTTCGAGGCTTCGCGGGTTTTCGGGGACGCCGAAAACGATGTTCAGCGGCATCTCTCCCATCTCGTTCGGCAGGGGAAATCCGTGGCCGGTGGGTTCGATGGGGCCGACCTTCGCGGCATACGCCGAATCTTTCATCTTACGCGCCGTAGCGCGCGCATACACCACGCGCTTCACCACGCCGTGCTCGATCAACTGCACGCGCTGGCGCCGCATGCCCTCGCCATCAAATGGTGAACCCGCCTGCAGCGGATGCGCGGTATTGTCGCAGATGTTGATGTTCTCACCAAAAAGTTGAGTGCCGATCCGATCGTTTAGAAACGAGCGTTGGTCGAGGATCGCCACGCCGCTGTAGTCCCAGAACATGAAGCCAACTATGTCGAGGACGGCGGCCGGCTCAAGAATTACCGTGTACTTGCCGGGCGCAATCTCCCGCGGATGGGCGGACTCGACCGCCTTCTGCGCGGCCGTCTCGGCCAACCGCGCGGGATCGAGGTTACTCACATCGGGCGAATTCAACTTCTGCCAGCCGGAGGAATCCCCGGCCAGCATGGTGATGGAAATCTCCGCCAAGGTCTGGTGATGCCAATTCGCTGACCCACGAGAGTTGAAGATTCCCTCCCGCGATTCCGAGTTTGAGTAGATGCCCGCTGTCGTCAGCTTGTGCCTGTCGGCAACGGACACGATGCGCTTCACCACGTCGGCACGCTCGCCGGGAGTAATCGCTGCGGTCCCGTCGAAGAACCGTGTGGGGCGGGCGCCCTCGCCCGCTGCATTTGCCTCTTTCGCTGTCGGCATCGGCAGCAAATCCGGGTCCGGCGCCTGTACTCTCGCGAGACTCTCCGAAGCGGCAACCGCCCGCCGCAAACTCTCGTCGTCAAACTGATTGGCGGTAGCGCGCGCGGTGCGTCCGCCAAAATTCGTGCGGATCGAAACGATGGAGTTCTCTTCCTCCACATTCTGATGAATAGTGTTGTTGGCGAACCGGGTCAGGGCGAAGCGGGATCCGGTGAAGATGGCCTCGACCTCGTCGGCGGAAGAGAAGCGCCGAATTCGGTCAAAGATTTCAGCGGATTGTTCTCGCGTAAGCAATTCCTTGATTTTCTCTGTGTCTCTGTGGCGAACTAACTTCGCGAACTAACTTCCGTGGTACGCCGAGCCGACGCGAATATTTCTAAACCGGGCTGGGCTTGCGCCGTGTCCGGTGCCCACGACTTGCTGCGGCTGGCCCTTGCCGCAGTTGGGAGTTCCCCACAGCGCCCACTCCTCGCGCGAGCAGATCGCGTCCATCGAATTCCAGAACTCCGTGGTGATTCCGGAATACGAAGGATTCTTCAGCATCCGCAGGCGCTTGCCGTGCTTGATCTCCCACGCGATCTCGCATCCGAACTGAAAGTTGTAGCGCTTGTCGTCAATCGACCAGGACTTATTGGTCTCCATGTAGATGCCCTGGTCGGTCGCGGCAATAAGCTGTTCCAAACTCAGCGGCGTCTCTCCGGGCAGAATGCTGACGTTGGTCATGCGAATCATGGGCAGCCGGTTCCAACCTTCAGCGCGCAGGGTTCCGCCCGATCGCACAGCGCCAATGGTGTGAGCGGTTTCGCGCGAACTCAGATAGCCGGTGAAGCGTCCATTGGTGATAATCGGTGTCGATTGCGCGGCCACACCTTCGTCGTCATAGGCAAAGGTACCGAGGCCCGGTCCGTGTTCCTGGCGGGCGTCGGCTACAACGTTGACCAGTTCGCTGCCATAGCGCAGATTGCCGAGTTTTTCGAGGGTAAGAAACGACGTGCCCGCAAAATTCGCTTCCATGCCGAGCACGCGATCCAGTTCAATCGGATGCCCGATGGACTCGTGAATCTGCAGGCCGAGTTGCGACCCATCGAGAATAATCGTGTACGTGCCTTCCGGGCATTGGTCCGCATGATGCAACGCGACGGCTTCTTCGGCTACGCGCCGGGCATTCTCCACCAGTTCCATCTCTTCGATCTGTTCATAGCCGCGGTTCTGCCATTGTCCGCCGAACGAGTTCGGATAGGAGCGCTTCTGAATCTCGGAACCGGCAAACGCATACGCCGTATAGCCTGCACCGGTCGAAAACTTCGTCTGATGAATGTCAGCACCCTCGGAAGAGAGAAACCACGACTCTTCGCGCTGGAAGTTCATGCCGGTTTCGGCGAGCGTGACGCCGACCACGGCGCGCATCTCCGCGTCGACCTTCAGCAACAGGTCGAGGTTCTGCTCCACCGACGTGGTGAACGGATCGACCTTGTAAGGTGTCGTCCACTCCGCAACCGCCGCTGGTTCGGGAGCCAGGCGAACATCTTCGCGCTTCACCCGTGCCGAGGCTTTCGCAATTTCGACGGCCCGCGCGGCCGCCGCTTCCACCGCAGCTCGACTCAAATCCGCGGACGCAGCAAACCCCCAGGCGCCGTCTGCGATCACGCGCACGCCGATGCCCAGCGACTCGGACTCCGATGCATGACCCATTCGTCCGTTCTTGGAGGTCAACGAGCGATTGCGGATCGACACCACACGCGCATCGGCATAGGTTGCTCCGCGCGCGGATGCGGCGTCCAGAGCCAAGTGGGCAGCACTCTTCATTTTCAGATTTAACCTATCACCAGAATCGCTCGGGTTCGTGCGGGGACGGGCTTCTCACTCGTCCAAGCCGAGCGCAGCTCGGCACCTGCCGGCGGCCATACCAACTCTGCATTCGCTAGAAACTCAGTGCATGCCAGGCGCCGCAACCGCCAGCGGAGGCTGCTTGCGAGCGACTTCGATCAGGAAGCGGCCCGCCCGCAAATGGTTTTCGCTCTTGGTCGTGCCGTCTTCGTTAGTGCCACCGGATTCGGTCCACACCGCGCCGATCTCGACCTTGCCCTTGCGCGAACCCGCCACTTTGGTGGGCTGCCGGCGTTGCTTTTCGACATAGGCTTTTATCACTTGCGCGGCGGTCCGGGCGGCGAGATAACCGTGCTCCCCTTCTTCGAGCAAGGTGCACACCACAATTTCCGGATCTCTTCTCGGTTCAACGCCCACAAACCAGCCGTTGTCCTTGAATTTCTTCCCGCCCGCTCCCAGCTTCGCCTTCAACGCGTTGCTGATAGTCTGCGCGCTGCCCGTTTTGCCGGCCAGGTCAATGCCTTGCAGGTGCGCACTGGGCGCGGTTCCGATCGGCGCGACCACGTTCGACATGGCATCGGTGATGAGTTCCCAGTTCTGCGGATCGATCGGCACCCGCACTTCATCGGGCGTGCTCGCCGCTGGAACGACATTCGCCGGCAAGTCCGTAGGATTGATGACGTGCGGACGCCGCATCAGTCCACCGCTGGCAATCGCGCCCAAGGCGCGCGCCAACTGGATCGGGGTGGTCGCCACGGCGCCCTGGCCGATGCCCACAGAAATTGTCTCGCCCGCGTACCACTTCTGCTTGAAGTTGCGGATTTTCCATTCTTCCGACGGCATCACGCCGCTGACTTCCTGGGGCAGGTCGATGCCGGTCTTCTGCCCGAGCCCAAACGCAGTGGCATATTTGGCAATGCGATCGATGCCCAGTTTCTCGGCCAGCGTGTAAAAGAAAACATCGCACGATTGATAGATCGCTTTGCTGATGTCGACCACACCGTGTACGCGATGCTCGGCCACCACCCAGCACTTGAAATAGCGGCCATAGAAACTGGCGCCGCCGGCGCAATTCACGTGCATGGTTTGGGCGACCCCTTCCTGCAACCCGGCCGTCGCCATGATGATCTTGAACACCGACCCGGGCGCCAACTGCGCTTGAATCGCCTTGTTCAGCAGCGGATGGTCGGGATCGTCGACCAGCTTGTTCCACTCGTCCCGTGAGATCTTCACTGCGAAATCGTTGGGATCGAAGGTCGGCCGGCTCACCATCGCCAGAATTTCTCCGGTGCGCGGATTCATCGCCACCACCGCGCCGTTCCTCCCGTCCAGCGCCTGCTCGGCCGCAATTTGCAAATCCAGGTCCACCGTCAGCTTGAGCTGTTTGCCCGGCTCCGCGGGCGTTTCGTCCAGCCTCCCGACTTCGCGCCCATGGCTATTCACCAGCGCGCGCCGAAATCCGTTCTTGCCCATCAGAATGTTGTTGTACTGCTTCTCGACTCCGCTCACCCCGACCACGTCGCCGGGCGTGTAAAGTTCGAACTGCGGCTGGTTGAGCATGTCTTCCGTCACTTCGCCGACGTAGCCGATCAGGTGCGCCATGAAGCCGTTGCGCGGATACAGCCGCCGGTGAGCCATGATGGTTTCGAGTTCGGGAAGCTCGTTCTTGTGCGCTTCGATGAATGCCAGTTCGTCGGGTGTGATGTCTTCCTTCAGGAAAATCGGCTGGTACTGGGGCATCGAGGAGAAGCGGCGGATGCGCTGCCGCACTTCCTCGGGATTCAAATGCAGGCCCTTGGCGATGGCGTCCGCGTCCGCGTTCAGGTCTCGCGTAGAATCGCGCAGCAGGAGCGCGGAAAACGAGGGATAGTTATCGACAATGACGCGCCCTTCGCGATCCAGGATTTTTCCACGCGGTGCCAGAACCGGCACGTTGCGAACGCGATTTTTCTCCGCCAGCAACGCGTACTCATCGCTACGCATCACCTGCAGCCGCCACAGCCCGTATGCCAAAAGCAGGAAAACGAAAAGCACGACATACTGCACGGCGGTAAGGCGGAGAGCGGAAACTTTTTCTTCGCGGCCGAACATCAGTCCTCAGTTCCTGCAATTCTCAGTTCCCGCCCGCAGGCAAGGCGCCCGGTCCCAATCGGAATCGGCGATTGCGATGAGCCTGGGAAACCACCGGAAAAGTTGAACCTATTCTAACCTGCGGCCCGCCCGGCCCGAAATATGGAACTGAAACGAAAGTTTCTTGCTCGAATGTGGGTAGTGGAGCGACGGGCGCCTCGCCCGTCCAGTGGTAGGGCTGGCGGGAACGCCCGTTTCTCCACCAGTAAAGCAAACTGCGGGTCATGTCCAACCGAGAATTGAACTCGCCACAACCTGGGGCAACAATACGGGCAGGATTTACGTCTTACTTAGTTACTTCCAAGTAAGGAGTCGAATGCGGATTCGCAGTTTCATCATCGCCTACGCGCTCGTCCTCGCCATTCTGCTGTTCGCCGACCGGCGACCCGGTTCGACGCAGCAGGATCACTATTCGCACGTGGTTGATCTGACCGATGGGCAAGACGTGAGGGCGCCGCACGCCATGACGACGGAATCGAGAACCCACATCATTGCTCCCGGGGCACTGATCCCCGGGACTTGGTCGGCCGGGCAGATTCCGCCTGAGCGCCTGGTGGCTCCGCTGGTTGTGCTGGATCTGAACCCTACCGTCAAGGGTAGCTCGCGAATTTCGCTCGACGATATCGCCGCGTGGGAATCGCAGCACGGGATGATTCCGCAGGGAGCTGTCGTCGCCATCCGCCGCGCCGGCGCGGCTAATGAGTCGTCCAGTAACGATCTGTCCACCGCGCCCCTTCCCATCGCCCGCGACGCGGCGCAGTTCCTCATCGAAGCTCGCTACACTATCGGATTTGCCGTCGAGACGCCTGTAAACTTGACCTCGGACCGGACCCTGGCGCAGCAGCTCGCGCTCCACGGAAGCTACGTGCTGGAAGGAACCGCACGCTTCACCTCGCTGCCTGCGACCGGCGCGCTCATCATCGTTGCCCCGGCGAAAAACAAGAAACCCGGCGCTGCCCCGGTCCGCATTCTGGCCATGGTAAGGTAGTCGTTTTTTCTGCACCGCGTTTCGCTCCGAAATCATCTACCCATTCGGAGGAAAGTTCATGTCTGACCCCCGCTATCCGATCGGAAAGTTTTCCTACGCCGGCCCGCTTACAGCAGAACAAAAGCAGCAATACCTCGCCGACATCGAGCAAACTCCCGCGCGCTTGCGCGCCGCCCTCTGCGGACTTTCCGACCAGCAGCTGGATACTCCTTACCGCGATGGTGGCTGGACGCTGCGCCAGTTGGCCCATCACGTCCCGGACAGTCACATGAACTCCTACATTCGCTTCAAACTGGCGCTCACCGAAGACGAGCCCACCATCAAGCCCTACATGGAAAGCCTCTGGGCCGAGTTGCCCGAGGCCAGACACGCCCCCATCGAAATGTCGCTGGCCTTGCTCGATTCCCTGCACCAACGCTGGATGCTCATGCTCCGCAAGTTGACCGACGCGGACTGGAAGCGCACCTTTCGGCATCCTGAACTGGGACCCATGTCCCTCGAAAAAAATCTCGCGCTCTACTCCTGGCACGGACGCCATCACGTGGCGCATGTCACGAGTTTGCGGGAGAAGATGGGATGGTGAGGGGCGCTGCGCGCTTCGAGCCGCGAGCTACGAGCTACGAGCAAGCAGACGATTATCGAGTGTAGCGACGCGGCTTGCGCGCGTTCGCGGCAAGGCAAGCTTCGCTTCTAGGGCCGGTCTGGCAGCGCGAAGCTCAAGCCTCGTAGCTCGCAGCTGCTCTTACGTCATCCCCGCTTTCCACACCAGATAACTCGCCGCCTCACGCATCACTGCCGCGAACCGCTCCAATAGAGGGTGCGGACGCGATTGTGGCCTCGGCGCCAGTTCCACTTGCACGCCTTCGTGCTCCAGCAAGGCGCGAATGCGAAATACATGGTACGCATCACTGACCGCGATGCAGCTACGCATGCCGTTGGCGCGCATAATGTTAGCCACCCGCGCTGCCGACTGCGCCGTATCGGAGCCTTGCGTCTCCTCGATCAGCGCCTGTTCCGGGACACCGCGTCGCAGAAGATAGCTTCTCCCCACCCCCCCCTCGCTGAAGTCCGGGTCCTGTCCCGATCCCCCGGTCGTGATCACCATCGGCGCGAGTCCCTTCTGAAACAATTCGTAGCCGTGGTCCAGCCGCGCCCTGTACACCGGTGAAGGATGTCCCGCATACTCGGCCGCTCCGAAGATGGCGATCACATCCGCTTTCTTCGCAGGTGCTTCGGCGGCTGCGTGCACAATGCGCGATCCCGTGATGCCGAAGACTAGCAACAGGGCTCCGGCCGCCGCCAGCAACAACAGCGGCCAGGGACGCTTCCAGAAGGGTTCTTGGGCGTTAGATGGATTGTGATCTTCGGCCATAGATCAGGGTAAAAGTTTCAAGGTTTCAGAGTGTCAAAGAGGATCAGTCGTAGTGCGAATCAGAGCGTCAATCGAGATTGCAACCTTGAAACTCTGAAACCTGCCCTAGGATAACGCTTCGACAATATCCTTGGCGGGAATCGCGCCTTCGCGCAGAATCTGCCAAGTACCGTCTTCTCTGAAGTGCACGATGGTCGATGAAGTTGTCCGCGGAGATGGCCCACCGTCCACGATCAGCGAGATGCGATCCTGCAACTGCTCCCGCACCTGCTCCGCTGTTGTGCATTCCGCAGCGCCGCTCAGGTTGGCGGAGGTCGCGGTGATCGGAATTTTCGCCGCCCGCACCACCGCCAGCGGGATTTCAGACGCGGGCACGCGCAGCGCTACGTTCCCCGTGTTCGCGGTTACCTTGAGCGGCAGATGCGACGCCGCCGGCACAATCATGGTGAGCGGCCCTGGCCAGAAACGCCGCGCCAGAAGATGGAAATCGTCCGGCAAGGGACGCGCAAATTCTTCCGCCTGGTCCACGTTCTCGATCAGCAGTGAGAGTGGCTTGTGCCTTAAGCGCGATTTGATCTCATAGACTCGCTCCACCGCGCGCAGGTTGAACGGGTCCGCCGCCAGACCATAAAACGTGTCGGTCGGCATACCCAGAACCTGCCCGGCCTGAATTTGCTCGGCGGCATACTTGATCAGCGAAGCTTCTGGCGTAACGGCATGAATTTTCAGGATTTCCGCGCGCACTCTGGTTCCTTCCTGATGGTCGGCGTAAAGATTGTCGGCGTAAACATTGCCCGTATAAACAATGAAATGTACCATACATCCTGTCCATGGAACCAACCCATGAAGCAAGACGCGAAGGCCGCGCGAACTCGCAGTCAAACCGACCGTTTGCGCCGCGTCGCCGGCCGCCACAATCAGCGGCTGAAGGAATTGCGGCTCGCCTTTCGCCGCGCCGAGCTGACGGCCCACGGTGAGTGTGCGATCGAGGGCGTCAAGCTGATCGAAGAAGCATTACGCAGCGGCCAGCATCTGAACGGGGTATTTTTCAGCGAATCGGCACGCCCTCTCGCCGAAAAACTTCTGCCTCAGATCGGCGCCCGCACCGAAGCGCTCGTCCTGCCGAATGCACTCTTCAACTCAATCGTTCCGAGCGACGCGCCCCAGGGTGTGGCGGCCCTGCTCAAGCTGCCTGCTTTTTCTGCGGTGCAGCTGCTGGAGCGGTTAAGCGACGGCCCCTTCGTGGTGGCCGCGGGCCTGCAGGATCCTGGCAACCTGGGCACGATTCTGCGCTCCGCCGAGGCTTTTGGAGCGGCCGGAATCTTTCTTGCCGAAGGAACCGTCAGTCCTTACAACTGGAAAGTTCTGCGCGGCTCGGCCGGTTCGATCTTCCGCCTGCCTGTCGTGCGGATCGCTTCCGCGGAACTGCTTCCGCTTTTGCGAGCGCGTGGTGTTCGATTGGTCGCAACTTCGTCACACCAGGGAACTCCGCTGCCCCAGATCTCATGGACTCTGCCGCTCGCAATCTTCATTGGCAACGAAGGCGCCGGCCTGCCCCGTGAACTCATGAGCCAAATGGACCAAACGCTGGCGATCCCGCAAGCTGCGCAAGTCGAATCGCTCAACGCCGGGATAGCCGCCAGCATCTTGCTGTATGAGGCTGCGAGAAACCGTAAAGACAGTTCCCAGTTCTCAGTTCCCGGTTCCCAGTCGATGCGGAGAACAGGTTCACTGAGAACTGAGACTGAGAACTGAGAACTGATCCTGTGAACCTGTTTGCGCCTATCCCGAACGAAGATCCCGCAGCCCTAGGCGCGCGCCCCCTGGCCGACCGCATGCGCCCGCGAACGCTCGACGAATTCGTTGGGCAGGAGCATCTGGTCGGGCCAGGTAAACCGCTGCGGGTGCAAATCGAGCGCGATGACCCCACATCGATGATCTTCTGGGGCCCTCCCGGCACAGGCAAGACTACTCTGGCGAAAATCATTGCCCGTATCACCAAGGCCGACTTCATCGAGTTTTCCGCCGTTCTCGCCGGGATCAAGGAAATCAAGCAGGTCATGAGCGATGCCGACAGAGCGCGCCAATACGGGACGCGGACGATCGTCTTCGTCGACGAAATTCACCGCTTCAACAAAGCTCAGCAGGATGCCTTCCTGCCGCACGTCGAGAAAGGCAGCATTCGTCTGATCGGAGCGACCACCGAAAATCCATCCTTCGAAATCAACTCGGCGCTGCTCTCGCGCTGCCGCGTTTATGTGCTGAAGCCGCTGACCGAAGATGAGATTGTCGTCCTTCTACGCCGCGCCCTCAGCGATACCGAGCGCGGCCTCGGCCAGATGCATCTCGAAGCGTCTGATGAAAGTCTCCGCAAGATCGCCGCCTACTCAAGCGGAGACGCGCGCGCCGCCTACAACGTGATCGAAGTAGCCGCCGCGTTGTCGCAACAGGCCGGCACGAATGCTCTTTCCGACCAAACCATCCAGGAAGCCGTGCAGAAGCGGGTTTTGCTCTATGACAAGGGCGGCGAGGAGCATTACAACATCATCTCCGCGCTGCATAAATCGGTCCGCAACAGCGATCCCGACGCCGCCCTCTACTGGCTCGCTCGTATGCTTGAGGCAGGAGAAGATCCGCTGTACATCGCCCGCCGCGTCGTCCGCATGTCGGTCGAAGACATCGGTCTTGCCGAGCCGAACGCACTCGCGTTGTGCATGGCCGCTCGTGACGCCGTCGATTTCATCGGCATGCCGGAAGGCAACCTCGCTCTCGCGCAAGCGGTCGTCTATCTTTCAATAGCGCCAAAATCGAACGCGCTCTACACCGCCTACGGCGCGGTGCTGCAAGACGTGGAGCAAACCGCCGCCGAACCCGTCCCTCTGCACCTGCGCAACGCCCCCACCAGCTTGATGAAAGGCCTCGGCTACGGCAGGGACTATCAATACGCCCACGACACCGAAAACAAGGTCGCCGACATGCCGTGCCTGCCGGACAGCCTGCGCGAGCGCGTCTACTATCGTCCAACGAACGAGGGCGTTGAAAAACGGATTCGCGAACGCTTGGAAGAAATCAAACGGCTCAAGCAGCCGACGTCAAATCGAACGTCAAATCCAACCGCGAGCCGAACAAAAAGAGAATCTGAAACCTGATTCTTGCAATCTCATAGACAGTTGCAATCGACCGGCAGGAGGGTTTCGTCGTGGCCACCAGCCCGCTCATGGATTTCGGCTTTTCCAGCCAGCATTTGCCCGAAACGTCCGCACTCAGGATCGCCGAACTGGTGCGTCTGCAAAAGTTCGCGCAGCGCATCACCTCCACCCTCGACATCGAAGACCTCGTTCCGCGGATCGTTGACGAGGTTGCCACGTCGCTCGGCTGCGTCGAAATCAACCTCTATCTGCGCGATCCTGAGCAATCGGAATTCGTACTGGCCGGCGTTCGCGGCTGCAGCGTTCACGGCAAGGGCCATCGCATCCAGATGGGTGCGGGAATGGTGGGCCACGTCGCCGCCACTGGGAAGATGCACTATGCTCCCGACGTCACGCGCGACCCCTACTATATGGCCTGCGAGCCCGACACCCGCTCCGAAGTCGCCATCCCGCTGCAACGCGAGGGCGATCTGGTCGGAGTGTTCACCGCTTCCCATTGCGAGGTAAATGCTTTCTGTTCCGATCAACTTCGACTGCTACAGGCGTTGTGCGATCACGTCGCCGTCGCGTTACACAACGCGCGGCGCTTTGGCGATGAGCGCGAACAACGCGAGCGCATGACCCGGGAGGCCGAAGAGGCACGGTCCATTCAGCAGGCTCTGTTGCCGCGCAGCTCGCCCCTGATCCCAGGGTTCACGGTGTCCGGTCTTTCGATTCCGGCGGGCTCGGTCGGCGGCGACTGGTACGACTTCATTCCGCTCAGCAACGGGCGCTGGGGACTGGTTCTAGCCGATGTTTCCGGCAAGGGCACGGCGGCGGCGCTGCTCATGTCCGCCACTCGCGGCATGTTGCGCTCGCTGGCGCAAACCGGCTCTGGACCCGCCGAAGTGCTCCTGCGCCTCAACAACATGATGATCGAGGATTTTCCCAGCGGCCGCTTCGTCACCATGGTGTATGCCGAACTCGACCCGTCCAGCCGCGTTTTGCGAATCGCGAACGCCGGCCATTTGTCGCCCCTGCTGGTCGAGCCTTCCGGCCACCGCTGGATCAACCACGAGCACGGCATGCCGCTGGGAATTTCAGCCAGCAAATTCTCGGAAACGGAAGTGACGCTCGGCGAGCATGCGCGCATCGCATTTTATTCCGATGGAATCACCGAGGCGGACACTGATTCTGCGGCCAATGATTCCGGCGAAGAATACGGCCCGGAGCGCCTTCTTGCCCAGATGCAATCACCAGACGTTACGGTGGACGGTCTGCTCGCAGATGTCAGGAAATTTGCGAATGGAATCGGGTTGCGCGACGATGCCACCGTGATCCTGGTGAAGGCGCGAGGAAAGAGTCAGGATCGCGCCACCCAGAATCAAGGGGCATGAATTGTCCGCCGGGGAAAACGGGAGAGGCGTTCAGGGCTTCTTCAGGAATCGCCGGCGGTTTAGGTGGGTCGAAGCGGTGGGCTCTATGTCGTCGTACTTCAGCACGCTGATGGAGCCATCCACCTCTAGTACCGCCAGGGCCGCTTGTTTGTAGGTGCCGACGCCGTGCTCTCGGAGCGCGCGTTCCAGTTCATCCATGCTGACATGCTCTTTCGCCATGTGCGATTCGATGACCTCGCCGTCGTGCACCAGGAGACTGGGCTGTCCCTGAATGTATTTTCGGAAGCGGCGATTCGCGCCGGAGACCTCGGCCACCAAATAGTTCAAGATGAGCAGCGTGGTAGCCGCGACCGCGCCTCCGGCCAGCGAGGTGTCGGGGCCGGTCATCGCATTCTGCACGGAGTTCGAAAGCAGCAGGAGAAGCGTGAGATCGAACGGTGTCATCTGCCCGACTTCCCGCTTGCCGCTGAGGCGAATTCCGATCAGCACGAGGAGGTAGATGACTCCGGTGCGGAGCGCGATTTCAACGAGCGTGTGCGCGTTTGCCGGCAACATTGCGGTCGTCGTTACGCTTGCCACTGACACTTGCTACTGCGGCGTAGCGGTGATCGGCACCGGCGCGTTCTTGGGCGTGCTCAGGTAGCCGGTAATCTTGTTCTTGTCCACCGTCCAGACCACGAGTTCATAGAGCATGTGATCGCGTCCGGTGTAGAACTGGACCGGTTCACTCTGGTTCTTGTCCTTTTTCTCGATGGTTTTGTCGTCGGCGGTGACATTCAGCGAATACTTGCCATGTTTGGGATCGGTTTTCTTGAGCTGCAAGGCCACGGTTGAGAACGCCTGCGGTTTGGCCCCCCTTAATAAGGTGAACTCATAGTACTGGCGGTCGCCCTTGTGCTTCAGCGCTTCCAGATCGCCGCGCGTGTTGGCGATCAGGCCGCTCTGCACGCCGAGATCGCCGATGGTGTTCTGCAGTTTTGCGATGGTCGCTTCGAGCGACGCCTTGGTGGCCGCCACGTCGGTCTTCACACCACCGACGTCGGTCTTCACCGATCCTACTTCGCCGGAAACGGCGCTCACATCTTTTTTCTCTTCTTCCGCCTGCGCCGCGAGGCGCGCCGATTCGGCTTGTTGTTCATGCTGCAACTGGGCGGCACGCGTCGCCAATTCTTTCTTGGTAATGCCCAATTGCTGGGCCAGCGTCTCCGAATCCGCCTCGGCGGATTGCATGCGCTTGGTCAGATCGCCAATTTGTTTTTGGCTGGCAGCTTGATCTTGCGTGACTTTATCGAGCTTGCCGTGCTGGTCGTAAATGAAAAACGACGATGCGCCGGCATAGGCAACGGCCAGCACGATGAGGACCCATTTGCCAACATTGCTCGGCGGCTCGGGGTGGTAGACGGTCGGTTGCTCACCTTCGGACATAAGGGGGATCTCCGGTTGAAGTGGATTGTAAAGCTTATTGTTTGTGAGAAGCGGGTTGCTGTCAATTGCGTTTCAGGTTCTTGGCCGCAATACCCACGTCTCGAAAACCGCGAGACGTGGGGCACCCGCTAGAATGAAAGCGTGAAGAACTGGGACGTGATCATTGTTGGCGCGGGCATCATCGGAGTTTCGCTGGCGATTGAACTGAACAAGCACGGGCTGCGTGTGCTGGTGGTGGAGAAGGGCGAACCGGGGCGCGAGGCCTCGTGGGCGGCGGGTGGCATGCTGTGCGACTTCCCTGCCGAAACACCGTCCGCACTGCGTGAACTCGCGACTGCGAGCGCCGGGATGTATCCCGAGTTCGTGCATGAGCTTGAGGATGACTCGGGGCTGAAGATTGATCTGCGATCGCAGGGGACGCTGATTCTCACCAGTGTGGGGACGGAGCTGTGCCCCGTCCTGGCGGGACACAGCCCCGCCACCACACAACCTCCTCTTGATCCTGGCCTTACCTCACCGCAGGATTTGGAGCCAGCGTTTCAGATTCCGAATGATTCCGGGTCCCGCTTCACGACGCTATTTGTAAAAGAACGCTGCGTTGATCCCCGGCATCTGACGGCCGCCGCCATTGCCGCCGCGCGCCGTCGCGGCATCGATTTTTCGTCTGGCGACCAGGTGCTGGCCGTGGAAGTGGCGGACGGCAAGGCATGCGGCGTCCGCACCAACAAAACACGGTTTGCGGCGGGCACGGTGGTGAACTGCGCCGGCGCGTGGGCTGGACAGATCGGACCGCACACGTTCCCGACCCGGCCGGTCAAAGGGCAGATGCTGTGCGTTGTCATGCCCGAAAAAGAATTGCTACGCCATGTGGTGCGGACAGTGGGTAGCACACCGGACGTTTACCTGATCCCGCGCAGCGATGGGCGCATGCTGATCGGGGCGACTGCGGAAGAAGCGGGATTCGACAAGCGGACGGTGCCGGAGACGATCCAGAAGTTGCGGCAGGCGGCGTTTGAGCTGGTTCCGAAGTTGGCCGACGCACGCATTCTGGAAGCATGGGCAGGTCTGCGTCCGGGAACGCCCGACGCGCTGCCGATTCTTGGCGCCACGCCTACGCCGGGATATTTTGTCGCGACCGGGCATTTTCGAGATGGAATTTTGCTGGCGCCGGTGACTGCGAGGTTAATGGGACAGATGATGACCGGGCAAAGTTTGCAGATGGATGTAGCGAAATTCTCGGCGGGCCGCTTTGCCGATTGAGTGAGCGCGGGCTGCCCTCCGGCCCAAAGCAACTGCTCGTGTTCGGGTATATACTGAATCGTTTTCGGCAATCATTTAAGCACGTGCGCCCAGCGCGCAGAAAGGCACCACTATGGCTTCCCCCGCAGTCGATTTTGCCCGCAATAATCAGCCGCGTTTTCTTGACGAGCTGAAGACCCTTCTCCGCATCCCCAGCATCAGCACGCTCGATGAACATAAGAGCGACGTGCAAAAGGCGGCGGAATTTGTGGCCACTGAACTGCGCCGCATTGGGATGGACAATGTCGAGATTATCACCACCAAGGGACACCCCCTGCTCTGCGCCGACTGGCTTCACGCACATGGCAAGCCGACGGTCCTGATGTATGCGCACTACGATGTGCAGCCGCCCGATCCTTTGGACGAATGGAAATCGCCGCCGTTTGAGCCGACCGAGCGCAACAGCAACATTTACGCGCGCGGCGCGGTCGACGACAAAGGGCAGCTCTGGATGGAAGTGAAGGCGCTCGAGTCGCTGATGCAGGCGCATGGGGGCAAGCTGCCGATCAACGTCAAGATTATTTTCGAAGGCGAAGAAGAAGTCGGCGGCGAATCGATTGCCGAGTACGTTCGCAAACAGAAGGCAAAGTTGAAAGCGGATTTCGCGCTGGTCTGCGATACGGAACTGTTCGCGCCCGACCTTCCCACTCTGTGCGTCGGGCTGCGTGGCTTGGTGTACACGGAGATTGAAGCGGTTGGGGCGAAGACCGATCTGCATTCCGGCATGTATGGCGGGGCGGCGCCGAATCCCTTTTTTGCGCTGATTGAGATCATCAGCAAGCTGAAAGATGCGAAGGGGAAGGTGCTGATCCCGGGCTTTTACAAAAATGTCAAAGCGCCCAGCAAAGATGAGCTGAAGGCCTGGAAGCGACTGCCTTTCAACGAAGAGCATTATCGCAAGACGGAAGTTGGCTCCAAGGTGCTGACCGGCGAGCCGGGGTATTCGGTGCTCTACCGGACTTGGGCGCGTCCGACGCTTGAGGTGCACGGCATGCCGGGCGGGTTTGTGGCTCCGGGAGCGAAGACAGTGATTCCGGCAAAGGCATCGGCGAAGGTTTCCATGCGCATGGTGCCGAACCAGGACCCGGACGACATCCTCAAGCGCTACACGGCGTTCGTCAAGAAACTTACGCCCAAAGGCATTGACACCAAAATTAAGGTTTGGAGCAAGGGCCCGGCATGCGTGGTGGGCACCGACAACGAGTTCATCCAAGCGGCGACCGAGGCGCTGCATGACACTTTCAAGAAAGAGACCGTGTTTATTCGCTCCGGCGGGTCGATTCCGATCGTGACCGATTTCCAGGACGTGCTGAAGATCCCATCCGTCATGATGGGCTTTGGGCTTCCCGACGACAACCTGCATGCTCCGAACGAGAAGTTTCACATCCCGAATTTCCATCGCGGGATTGAAACGATTTGCTTGTTCTTTGAGAAGCTGGGGTAGGGCAGGCTCCAAAGTAAACGCCTGAACCTGCCCGGTAATCCCCAATCCCGCGCCGTAAGGTAAAATATAGGATTGAGGTCAAGGGGCATGCGTACGCGGATCCTCGCGTCGGCAGTGCTGTTCTTGATGGTCACGATGGTGTCGGCGCCTTGGCTGCAATCGGAGAGTGATCAAGGGGTTCCGCATTTCAATGCGGGTGCTCCGGCTGCGGGCACCGAGCTTCCACCGATCCTGACCAAGGACCAGCTCTGGGGCAACAACGCGCGCTTTCCGTATCAGACGCATGCCTATGAACTGGCGGCGAAGATTCCGAAGGTCATCTACCAGCAGCCGTGCTACTGCTACTGCGACCGCGGCATGGGACACAACAGTCTCCACAGTTGCTTCGCAGATACGCACGGTGCGGAGTGCGGAACTTGCCTCAAAGAGCTTTATTACACTTACACCATGTACAAGCAGGGCAAGACGGCGCGGCAGATTCGCGCAGGCATTATCAAGGGTGACTGGAAGGCGATCGATCTGAGCACAGCGGCCACTATTGAATAAGAGCGTGCGTGAATGAGTGCGCGTTCGCAATTTCAAGGTTTTAGTTTTAATTCTGAACTGAAGGCGGTTTGATGCCACTGAAAGTAACCCCCAAGAAACAAGTGACCGAAGATCCACGACACACCCAGGCGGTGCAAAACTACGAATCGGGGCTCCGTGCGTTGCAGGAACACAAGTTCGAGAAGGCCAAAGGGCACCTGCAGAAAGTGCTGAGCGGACCGGACAAGTCTCTGGTCGACCGGGCGCAAGTCCATATCCTCACCTGCGACAAGCATGCGGAAAAGCCCACGCTGCAGTTCAAGACCGCGGAAGAGCATTACGACTTCGCGGTGTCTCTGATCAACGCGGGTGACTACGTGACGGCGCGTGAGCACCTCGACAAGTTATTGAAGCAGAACCCGAAGGCGGAGTTCGTTCTGTATGGGCTGGCCGCATTGCACTGCCTGACTGGCCACGTCGAGGAATCGCTGAAGACGCTCAGTGAGGCGATTCAGGTGAAACCCGCGCTGCGCTTCCAGGCGCGGAATGATACCGACTTCCAGAATCTGGCGGAGGATCCGCGTTTCACCGAACTGCTCTATCCGGATCCGGGCGCCGAATCTGAGCCCCAGGAAGAAGAAGCAAGCGCGTACTAGCCGCAGGCTGCCTCAGGGGCTAAAGCCCGCGGTTGATTGGCTTGAACGGCACGGCTGAAGCCGTGCCCTACCCAAAGCGATTTCGTAAGATAGCCTCCAGCGGGCATCCGAGGCAGTATGCTTCCCCAGTTGCGCACGAACTCATCCGAAACCGGCAAGGCTGGCCCTGAACTGCGCGTGGTCGCAATCGGCGGCGGCACGGGCCTCTCCACACTGCTGAAGGGGCTGAAGCGCTACGTCATGACGCCGGCGCTAGCCCCCTCCGGCCAGCCGATCATTCGCGAATTGTGCGGCGTGGTCACGGTAAGCGACGATGGCGGATCGAGCGGCCGTCTGCGCAAAGAGTTCAACATGCTTCCGCCGGGCGATGTGCGCAATTGCATCGTTGCGCTCTCTGAAGACGAAGCCCTGCTGTCGCGGCTCTTCCAGCATCGATTTCAGAAGGGCTCGGGGCTGGAAGGCCACAGTTTCGGCAATCTTTTTCTGGCGGCGCTGACTTCGATTACGGGGGACTTTGCGGAGGCGGTACGGCTTTCGTCGGAAATTCTGCTCACGCGCGGCCATATCTATCCCGCCACCATGGCGAGCGTGGAGCTGGAAGCGTTGCTGGAAGACGGCACGCGGGTTCGCGGCGAGACGCGGATCACGGCGAGCAAGGGGAAGATTCAGGAGCTCGTCCTGGTGCCGCACGACGTGGAGCCGCTTCCGCAGACGCTCGAGGCAATCGCCAATGCCAACCTGATCACGATCGGCCCCGGTTCGCTGTTCACCAGTATGATTCCAAACTTACTGGTGCGGGGAATCCCCGAGGCGATCATGGATTCGTTCGCCATCAAAGTGTTTGTTTGCAACTTGATGACGCAGGCCAATGAAAGTCTTGGTTTAACAGCGGCGGATCACATCCGCGCACTCAATAACCACGCTGGCATGCAGTTGTTCGACTATGCTCTGATCAATCGCAAGGCAGCATCGCCCGCGATGAAGGCGAAGTATGCGCTGGAGGGAGCTTCGCAGATCGTCGTGGATCTGGAAGCGATCGAGGCGCTTGGCCTGTGTCCCGTGCTCGGAGATTATTTGGAAGAGGGCGAAGTGGCACGGCACGCTACCGACCGCCTGGCGCACGACCTGATGGCGCTGATGGCGCAAACGCCGGATCGGCAGACGATCCGCAGTTGATTTTCTCGCGGTATATTGGCTGAGCATGGCAAAAGCGGTCGAGACCAAGATCAAGATAAAGACCAAGTCGAAGTCTTCTCCCTTAAATCCGCGGCGCCCCGGCGTCGCCGTTGCGGTCGCTATTATGGCGGCGGGCAAGGGCACTCGGCTCAAATCGAAACATCCCAAAGTCCTGCATGAAATCGGAGGCAAGCCGATTTTGGCGCATGTGATCGCGACCGCGCAAAAGGTCGTGCCCGCGCAGGACATCTTCGTGATCATCGGCCATGAGGCGGAGCGCGTGCGCGAAGCGGTTGCCGGCACCGGCGTGAACTTCGTGGTGCAAGCGGAACAGCGTGGCACCGGACACGCGCTCATGGTGGCGCGCGAAGCACTCTCGGGCAATGGCAATCGGTATGACCAGGTCATTGTGCTTTCCGGGGACGCACCGCTGATTACCGCCGACACTATCAAGAAGCTCAGCGACTTCCACACTGCTCAGAAAGCGGCGATGACTTTGCTCAGCGCCGATCTCGACAATCCTTATGGATATGGGCGAGTGATCCGCAAAGGCGCGGCAGGACGGGCGGAAGTACAGGCGATTGTCGAAGAAAAGTCCGCGACTGCGCAGGAGAAGAAAATCCACGAGGTCAATTCCGGATTCTACGCGTTTGACGCGCCCGCCCTGTACGAGCATATTGACTGTCTTTCCACCAAGAATCCACACGGCGAGTATTACCTCACGGACATGGCGGCGGTGCTTCAGCGAGCGGGCAAAAAGGTGGTCGCAATCAAGACCTCGGATGCCGGCGAAGTGCTGGGCAGCAACACGCGTGCGGAGATGATGATGCTGGATGCGCGGCTGCGGCTGGCGAAGTGCCGCGAACTTCTCGATGCAGGGGTGACGATTTTTTATCCACACACCTGCGTGATCGACAGCGACGTGGAAGTTGGCGCCGACACCGTGATTGAACCCTTCGTGCAGTTGCTGGGCTCTACTAAGATCGGCGCGGATTGCCGCATCCGCTCCTACAGCGTGATCGGGAATTCCGTCCTGGGCGACCGCGTCACGGTAAAGCCGGGAACGATCATGGAAGACTCTCGCGTGGCTGCGGGAGCGGTGCTTGGGCCGTACACGCATATGCGCCCCGGAAGCGAGGTGGGCGAAGACGCTCACCTGGGGAACTTCGTCGAGACCAAGAAAATCAAGCTGGGCAAGGGTTCGAAGGCGAACCATCTCAGCTATCTGGGCGACGCGGAAATCGGCGAAGGCGTCAATATAGGCGCGGGCACCATCACCTGCAATTACGACGGTGTGAGCAAGCACAAGACCGTGATCGAAGATGGTGTGTTCGTCGGCAGCGACTCGACACTGGTCGCGCCGGTAAAGATTGGACGCGGCGCCTATATCGCGGCCGCAAGTTGCATAACCGAGAATGTTCCGGCGGATGCGCTGGCGCTCGGACGTGCGCGACAGAGCGTGAAGGAAGGCTGGGCGCGGGCAAAGCGCGAGGAACGGAAAGAAAAGCGCCGGTAGTGGAGTTGGTGTGGGGACGGGGCTTCGCCCCTGGCGGGCAAAGCCCCAGTCCCACACAATCGGTTCCTCCACTTTGGAATACACTAGACCCGAAGCGAAAACCATGACTCCGACACATCCAACTCAGGAACTATCTCCCGTCCGCTACGACGTTTCCCTGCTGACCGCCGAAGATTCTTATCTATTCAACGAAGGCAGCCACTATCGCATTTACGAGAAGATGGGCGCGCACCTTGTGGAATCGAAGGGAACCCGAGGCACCATCTTCAGTGTCTGGGCTCCGAACGCCCGCCATGTGTCGGTGATCGGCAATTTCAACGGCTGGAATCCGCAATCCCATCAACTGCAGCCTCGCGGCTCGTCGGGAATCTGGGAAGGCTTTATCCCCGGCGTCGGCAAGGGTGCGCTGTACAAGTTCCACATCGACTCGACCCAACTCGGTTACCAGATTGCAAAGACCGACCCGGTGGGATTTTTCACGGAGACACCGCCGAGCACCGCTTCCGTCGTCTGGGATCTCGACTACACCTGGAACGACGCTGCCTTTCTTGAAAAACGCGCCGCCGCCAACTCGCTGCACGCGCCCATGTCCATATACGAGGTTCATCTCGGCTCCTGGATGCGCGTCCCCGAAGAGGGCAACCGTTCGCTCACCTACCGCGAGATCGCTCCCCGCCTAGCCGACCACGTGAATAAGCTGGGATTCACGCACGTCGAACTGCTCCCCATCATGGAGCATCCCTTCTACGGTTCCTGGGGATATCAGACCACGGGCTACTTCTCTCCCACGTCGCGTTACGGCACGCCGCAGGATTTCATGTACTTCATGGACTACCTGCACCAGCGCGGCATCGCGGTCATTCTCGACTGGGTCCCGTCGCATTTCCCGTCCGACGGACACGGCCTCGCCTTCTTCGATGGCACCCACCTCTTTGAGCACTCCGATTCGCGGCAAGGATTCCATCCCGACTGGAAGACGTTCATCTTCAACTACGGCCGCACCGAAGTGTGCAGCTTCCTGCTGTCGAGCGCCATGTTCTGGCTGGACAAGTATCATGCCGACGGATTGCGGGTTGACGCCGTCGCTTCCATGCTCTATCTCGACTACTCGCGCAAGGAGGGCGAATGGATCCCCAACAAGTACGGCGGCCGCGAGAACCTCGACGCCATCGACTTCCTGCGCCGCTTCAACCTCGAAGCGTACAAGGAGCACCCCGACATTCAAACTTTCGCGGAGGAGTCCACCTCCTACGCCATGGTTTCGCGGCCAACTTATCTCGGCGGTCTCGGGTTCGGCATGAAGTGGGACATGGGCTGGATGCACGACACGCTCCAGTACTTCAGCCAGGATCCGATTCATCGCCAGTATCACCACAACAAATTAACCTTTCGCATGCTCTATTCGTGGCACGAAAACTTCGTGCTGCCGCTCAGCCACGACGAAGTCGTGCACGGAAAAGGTTCCCTGATTGGCAAGATGCCCGGCGACGAGTGGCAAAGATTTGCCAATCTGCGGCTGCTATTTGCCTACATGTTCGCGCAGCCCGGCAAGAAACTGATCTTTATGGGCTGCGAGTTTGGCCAGGTTAGTGAGTGGTCGCACGATCGCAGCCTCGATTGGGACGTGCTGCAATACCCGGTGCATCACGGGCTCATGAACTGGGTTGAGCAACTCAACCGCGTCTATCGCAGCGAATCCGCGCTGCACTGGTTCGATAATGATCCCAAAGGATTTGAATGGGTGGACTGCAACGACGCGCCGATGAGCGTCATCTCGCTGCTGCGCAAGGGCAAAGACGGCGAGAACCCTATACTCATCGCGTGCAACTTCACACCCGTGCCCAGACTGGGATACATGGTTGGCGTGCCGATGGGCGGCTACTGGAAAGAACTTCTCAACAGCGACGGCCAGGAATATGGAGGCAGCGGCATCGGCAACGCGGGAGGCGCCGAGGCGCTTCCGGAAACAACTCACGGGCGGCCGTATTCATTGTGTCTGATTCTGCCGCCGCTGGGAGCGCTGTTTCTGAGAAAAACATAGTGGAGGGACGGGCGCCATCGCCCGTCCAGTCGCCCGGCTGTCCACCAGCAGCTATGACCTTGCGAGGTTCTGCGTTTTCAAGTAGAGAAATCCGCCCAGCAGCAGCGACAATCCGGGAAGGATAGACCAGAAAAGCGCGCCGGCAAAAACCAAAGGCCACTGGTGCGAGACATGTGAATATCTCGCGACAACAATATAGGCTACCAGTATCACCCACAGTCCGAGCATCACGATCGCGGGGAACAGGCTGGCGATGCGTTCGGTCAGGCGTTCTCCTCCCGCGCGACGAGACAGATAAGCGCCTGCGGCGCCAAACAAGGGCTGCGAAATAAGCCAAACGAGATACCACATGTACGCGAGTCCCGAGTGCAACCATGGTCCTGGCATACTGGGCTTAAGGGTCGCTCGCTGCAAGATCATCAGCCAACCCATGGAAGCGGTCAGTCCGATTAGACCGGGCAGCCACAGTGTCCTTGTTCGATGGTTCATCGATTGATAGTTCATAGTTCCCTCCCCGCCTTTCGCCCTGTGGAGTTTCCCGGCCAGTCCACGCCAGCCACCGATATCTCCCAGAGCCTGGCCAATGGCATCGGACTCGCACATTCCTTTTCCGCGCAATTCCTCGTAAAGATCTTCCAGATGGGCAGCCAGTTCCGCAATCATTTCCGCCTCTTCGAACGAGGGTGGGTCCGCCGCACGGAAGCGCTCCCGAACCAGCGCATTCCAATCAGGCATCGCTTACTCCGGCCAGGCAGTCGAGTGCCTGAAAAAAGGATCGCCATTCCCGTCGCAGCGGTGCAAGTTGCGTCTTGCCCTTGGGTGTGAGCGAATAGTAGCGGCGGTCACGACCTGTGCTGTTAGTCTGCCATTGGCCTTTGACTAAACCACGCCTTTCGAGGTCATAAAGCATTGGGTAGAGGGAAGCCAGTTCAAAGCGGAGTGCGCCCCCGGTCCGTTCCTCGATACGTCTGGAGATTTCAAAGCCGTAAAGCGGCTGCTCCGCCAACAAGCTGAGGATGACCAATTCCGTGCTGCCGCGCGCAATGTTGGCTCGAATACGTTTGACCATGTTAGTACAGGATTCCTATATTGCAGTATAGTATTCCTATATAGAGGCGCAGTTGTCAAGAATTTATTTGCTTGGGACAAATAGGTGTACTCAGGGAGTTGCCAGCCTGCCCCTAAGGTTTCCACACTCCCACGTTCTCTACCAAGTCCTCTAACTTCGCATTCTTCAGGATTTGGCCCACCGCCTCGTGATCAATATGCGGCGCGATCGGCGTTTCGCATTGCGCGATGGCGTAGGCGGTCACTGCCACAATCGCCTCCCCGCCCTTGAAATCCAGCGCATCGACTTTGTCCAGCGTGTCGCTCGATTTGTGATGGACCTCCATATAGTGCGTCATGTCCACCCACAAATCCAGCGCCGGAATTCCCTGCAAAACGAACGGGCCGTGATCGGTGTTGTAGGTTGTCTCCAGCGAAAGCTCGCCGCCGTTCAGGTTTTTCAACAGGCCGTCGCTCCACGGCTGCATCGCCTTTCTCAAATCCTCGCGGCCTTCCACTTTCCATCCCTTCGGATGCCCCGCGCCGTTATCGGTATTCAGAACGGCCACGCATTGGTCTAACTCGCCCTTGTGGGTCTGCGTGTAGGCGTACGATCCTAGCAGCCCCTGTTCTTCTCCACCCCAAAGCGCCAGCCGGACGCTGCGCCGCGGCGCTTTCCCCAGGGACATCAGGGCGCGGCCGATTTCGAGAACGCTGACCGCGCCGGTGCCATTGTCCTGTGCGCCCGTGCCGAAGTCCCACGAGTCCAAGTGCGCGCCGATCAGGATCCATTCGTCAGGTTGCTCACTGCCTCGAATCTCCGCCACCACGTTGTTGACCGTCGTCGCGCCCGACGTCTTGTTCTCGATCGTCAATTGGATAGTGACGGGGCCACGCCCCAGTTCTCGCTGAATGAGCTTCGCATCTTCCATTCCGATCTCACCCGCCGGCAGCGGAAGCAACTTTGCACCCCAGAGACTGTCGTGCGCATTCAAGACGTTGTTCTTCTCGCGATCCGGCATGATCACCGCCAGCACGGCCGCTTTCTGAAATGCCGCCCAGGCTGACTCCAGCTTTGGCAAAGCCTTGCCGTAGCCTTCCGCCATGATCTTGGTGGTATCCAGAAGAACGATTTTCCCTCGCAGTTCATCTTTCCGGGATCGCAATGCGTCCGGTTCCACATTTGCCACAATCACCACTGTGCCCTGCACTCCTCCCGGAGGCGTTGACGGCGCCCAGCCCACCGATGCCACGTACAGGGGACGCGACAAGGGCGCCAGCATGGCCCCGCTTGCCGCCCCGCGCTGCCAGCCCGCTGGAATCGTGAATGGCTCCAGCCGCACATTCTCAATCCCGTAGCTGCGAAACTTCGCCACCGCCCATTCCGTCGATCGAACATACGCCGGCGAAGCCGTCAACCGCCCGCCAATGCCGTCCGCGAGTTCACCTAGAGTGGTCATCGAAGGTCCGTTGTAAATCGAAGCTGCCAGCTGGTCCGTCACGGGTTTCATTTCCGACGGCGACTGCGACCACAGCAGCACCGGAATCGCCCACCAAACCGACAACGCAAAGGCACGACGCAGATACATCTTTCCTCCCGGCTTAGAGACTTGCCATCCCACTTCGCCGATTGAATGGGCATTCTCCATGATCAACGCCCGCATTGCAAATCAAACTATTGCAAAACCAGCAACCCCGCGCTCCCATGCGCCCGCTCTCATGCTAGACTCGCAATGAGTCCACCACCCTTGCGGATGCGCATCCTCACCCGCTACATCCTGGGAGAAGTCGTCTCCCACGCCTTGATCGGCGCCGCCGTTTTCACTTTTGTTCTTTTCACCCGCGACCTCGGCCGCATCCTCGAACTGGTTGTCCGCAATAGCGCCCCGCTGCCGAGCGTCGCCGAAGTCTTTTTCTTCACCGTCCCGGTCGCGCTCACCTACACCATTCCCATGGGTGTTCTCGTCGGCATCCTGATCGGACTGAGCCGTCTGGCCGCGGACAGCGAAATCACCGCCATGCGCGCCAGCGGCCTGGGCGTGTGGACTTTCCTGCGCGTGATCTCAATCTTCGTGTTGGTGGCATGGCTGCTGGCTCTCGGCAATAGCGTCTATCTGGCGCCCCGCTCGCTCGCCGCTCTGGGACAACTCGAGGACAACCTCAAGTCTTCACAGGCTTCCTTCGAAGTTCAGCCCCGCGTGTTTTACGAGGGATTCCCGAAGCTCATCCTCTACGTGCAAGACGTCAAAGCCATGTCCGGCGGAGCCCTGTGGAAAGGCGTGTTCCTCGCCGATTTGAGTGACCCAGCCGCGCCCCGCATCAGCCTGGCGCACGAAGGCCTGCTCGTCAGCCAGGGGCCCGATACTCTGGACTTGCATCTCACCAACGGTTCCACGCACGAAACCGATCCCAGGAATCCGGACCAGTACCAGATCTCCACCTTCCAGACCACCGACATCCCCCTCCAGGTCCCCACGTCGCAAACCAGCCAGGAGCACGAACCCACAACGCTGGCTGAGATCAAGTTTGCCGACCTCCTCCGTAATGCGCGAACTGCCGACCCCGTCACCCGCCGCTGGCAACTGATCGAATACCATCGCCGCCTTGCGCTGCCGACCGCCTGCATCGTCCTGGCCTTGGTCGGCATTCCGCTTGGCCTCTCGTCGAAGAAAGGCGGCAAGTCCAGCGGATTTGTCCTGACCATTCTGCTGGTCTTTCTCTACTATTCGATTTCTTTAATCGGAGTGTCTTTCGCGCGCCAGGGTCGCCTCCCTCCTGCCGCCGGTGTTTGGCTCGCCGACTTCATGTTTCTTGTCGGAGGAGTTTTTCTGCTCTGGCAATCGGAACGCCGCCCGATCGAATTGACTGCGCTCCGCTCATGGTTCAGAGTTTCCTGGCTCAGAGTTTCCCGGTTCAGAGCTTCATGGTTCAAGGCTTCGAGATTTACATCCCAGAAGCCGACCCTGCCCGCGCCGGCACTGAACGGCGAGTCCCACCCGGCCGGGCGCGAGAGCATCTTCAGCCGCGTCCCCAAGCGCCGGCGCTTGTTCAATCTTCATTTCCCGACCATCCTCGACGATTATGTGCTGCGCGGCTTTTCCCTCTACTTCGCCATGATCGTCGCCGCTTTTCTGATGCTGCTGCTGGTGTTCACCCTGTTCGAGTTGCTGAGCGACATTTTGCGGAATCAGATCTCGCCGCTCACCGTTGGCGAATACCTGCTCAACGTGGCGCCCTATTTTCTTTACACCACCACGCCTCTCAGCATGTTGCTGGCGGTGCTGGTCACTTTCGGACTGCTGCAGCGCTCTAATGAAATCACGGCGATCAAGGCCACCGGCATCAGCCTTTACCGCATCATCATCCCGGTGCTGATCGCGTCTACCCTGGTGGCCGGTGTGCTCTTCCTGTCTGACCAACTCTATCTCCCCTACACCAACAAGCGTCAGGACGCGCTCCGCAACCAAATCAAGGGCAAGCCCGCGCAAACCTACCTTCGGCCCGACCGCAAGTGGATCTTCGGCCAGCACTCCGATATCTATTACTATCAATTCTTCGATCCCGACCGCGACGTTTTCGGCGGAGTCTCCGTGTTTCAGTTCGACCCACACACGTTCCAGATCACGCACCGCATCATCGCCGACCGCGCCCGCTGGTCGAGCTCCATGGGCCGGTGGGTTTATGAGCAGGGATGGGAGCGAAGCCTGAGCGGCCCCGCGATCGAGAATTATCACAAGTTTGACGTAGCCACCTACCCCGAGCTGTCAGAACCGCCAGCTTACTTCAAGAAGGAAATCAAACAATCGTCGGAAATGAGCTACGAGGAATTACGCCGCTACATTCACGATCTCGAGGAGAGCGGCTTTGACGTGGTCCGCCTGCGCGTGCAACTACAAAAGAAGATTGCCTACCCGCTGATCACGCTGGTGATGGCGATCCTCGCCATTCCCTTCGCGCTTTCCGCCGGCAAGCGGTCCGCGGTGGCAGGAGTTGCGACCGCCATCGGCATTGGGGTTGTCTATTGGACGATCTCCGGCCTGTTCGAGGCGATGGGCAATCTGAGCCAACTCCCACCCGCGGTCGCTGCTTGGTCCCCAGACTTGGTCTTCGGTTTCATCGGAGGCTACCTCATCCTCCGCACGCCGACCTGAGCGGGACCGAGTGTGGAAAAGGGGCTTTGCCCCGTCAGCTTCCAAACAAACTAGTGCACCGCCATTCCGCTCGGCGCCGCCGGAGACATCACCGTGATCGGATTGCTCATTGCTCCGCTCGTCGTACTCAGCGTAAAGCCGGTAATGTTATCCGAGTTGCTGTTCGACACGAAGAGAAACTGTCCGCTCTGATTGTTGTAGAGAGACTGGCCTATCGAGTTCACGCTCGCATGCAGCGCCATCGACACCGGCTGCGATCCGGTTGGTTGGTATGCCGGGGTACTCAAGGTGCCATTCGCTGTGTTGATGCGATATTCCGCGACCTGGCTCGAGCCGTAACACACAACGTAGAGAAAATTGTTCGTCGGATCTAGCAGCATTGCAACCGGGTTCTGTCCCGTCGTGGGTGGTGGCGGCGTCAGGACCGGAAGCAGGAGAGCGTTGGTCACATCCTGCTGCATGCATCCCGCATTCCCGACCACCGTGCACATCCGGAAGACACTCAGCGCGCCGGACGCAGATGGCTGACTGCCCACATATACAAAAACGCCGCCGGTATTCTGCCCCGCGGGGTTCGTGTTCACTGCCTGCACCGAAAGGGGATCGACCGCGGGGGTGTAAGGCGGGGCCGGTGGGGCCGGTGTCATGTCAGTCAGGTTGCCCGTTGAACTCACACAGTACAGGCTGAGCGCATTGTCATTGTGCTGCTGAGAGAGGTCCTGATTGCTGGTAACGTAAAGAAACTCCTCGGACGTGGTAAAACCACAAGCGGGCGTAGTGCCACTACCAGGCGTTGGAAAGGTGAGGACGGAGAGCGCGGTCGGAATTCTGCCAATGAAGAACGGACTTTGATAGGTGGGACTTTGACTTACAAATGTCAGAGTGGCTTTATTTACGGCAAACACCGAAATCGACGGACAGCCCACAAAATTATTAGCGTCCATAAGGCTGTTAGCAGCGATGCCAACCAGTGGGCACGTGGTTTTCGGGGGAAGTTGGCCCTGATCGATCACGAACAAGAACTGCCCGGCAGCGTCCAGCACCATAGCCAGCGGAGTGTCGTAGTAGAGCGCGTAGGGAGGGGTAACACCACAGGAGCTACCATCGGGATAGACGCAGTTCCAACCCGCCGCTGGCGTGCCGGGTGCCGACAAGCTGCCATCCGAGTTCACCGTATAGGGGTAGATGGTTGGAGCAATAGCATCAGCCGGCGTGGCGGAAGGAATGCCCTGGTTCAGAACGAAAGCCGTCGCGCCCGTCGGGTCGAGCAAGATGTCCAGGGGCTGTCCGCACGGTGCGGGATTGGCAGTATTCGCCGCAGTGGGGCACGTGCCCGCATTGGAATTGACCAGCGACAGGTTCCCGCTTCCCAAATCAATAGTAAAGGAACTGATGTTGTTCCCAAAGCCCAAGCTCCCCTGGGTCAGCACATACAAAACTCCCGAGGGCCGGGATGAGGAACTGCCACAATTGAGCAGAAATAAACTCAAGGAACACAGGCCCACGAGCGCAATGACTCCGCCTATTTTCTTCGACATCTGTTCTCCCAAGGGGCCCCCAATCGGCGCGCTTCCCGCCGCTTGGGGTAGTCAGCCGCTTCCCGTCGGCGAGCGATGCCCTGCCAGCCGTCACGGAGACTGAAGCTTGTGGCTGAAATATATCTGTGTATCAGGAATGAGTGGGAAGAGCAAACCCAGGAACAGCCGGAATCCGGATTTCGACCTCTAACCCACCCTCTTTTCGGTTGGATGCGCGAAGTTGCCCGCCATGCAGCCTGACCGCCCGGTCGGCGATCGACAGGCCCAGACCCGCCCCCCCTGTCTGCCGGTTGCGAGCATCGTCCAGTCGATAAAAGGGCTCAAATATCTTTTGTAGCGCATTGTCTGGAACGCCGGGGCCGGAATCCAGCACGCGAACCACAATTTCTTCGCCACTCGCCGCCCGCTGCCGCTCCAGTCGCACCTCCACTGTTGTTCCTTCAGCAGTATAACGCGTGGCGTTGCGCACCACATTCTCCACCGCGCTCCGTAGCAAGCTGGGGTCAGCTTCCACCAGAAATTCATCCGCGGCGTCGGCCGTCACACGACATTTCCGCCCCGGAGTTTCGTACTCGGCATCGTGAGCTACCTGTTCCACCAACTCCCGCAGTGACAACACGGTTTGTCGCAGGCCGTCCGTCCCCGACTCCAGCCGCGAAATGGTCAGCAGCCGCTGGATCAGTTGATTCAGCCGGTCGGCCTCGACTTCGATTCGGTTCAGCGAACTTTCCAGTTCCGGCGCGACTTCCGGCGTGGCTCGTTGCCGCGCCAGCCCCAGCGCCACGCTAAGTCGCGCTAGCGGAGACCGGAGTTCGTGCGAAACATCCTTCATCAGACGCGATTGCGAATCTACCAGGCCTTGGATTCGTTCGGCCATGCGATCAAAATCGCGCATCAATTCTGTCAGTTCGTCGCGCCGGCCTCCCGCCGGCGCACCGGTGCGCGCTCCCAAGTCGCCTGCTGCCAAGCTCTGCGCCGCCTTGCGCAACCGGGTCACCGGACTGGTTACCGACCAAGACAGCAGATAGCACACCAGTCCCGACAAAATTACTGCGATGCCCAGCAAAGGAATGTCATTCGGCCCGAAAAACGCTCTCGGTCCTGGCGGCAGTTCCAACACCAGCGTGTAGCGTTTTCCATCCAGCGTGAGAGCCTGCCGCATGATGCGGTCGGGCATAAACTTGTCCATCCAACTATGGTGGTGCGGCGGGCCGATGCGCGAGTTTCCGGCCGGCTGTGTTCCGCCCTCCCGTGATTCTTCGATCCAGCTTGGCACATGCCGGCCGGCGAGTTCCTGGCCCGCCGGATCGAAGACGAAGGCCCGCACGTGCTGCGTGCGAAAAAGTTCTTCCAGATAGTCGTGGGCGGCGCGTTGTCCACCAGTTTGGTAGGCGTTCACCGCCTCCGCCAAAGTTTGTGGCGCCTGATTCTCGATTCCATGCCGTGTTGGACGCAGCGCAATTGTCACCACAATCGCTAACACCAAGGACAGCGCCAGAGCGGCCCAGAACGATAGGAAAATCTTCAGGAAAAGGCTTTTCATTTTTTCTGCTTCGCCGGCGGCCGCGCAAACATGTACCCGACTCCTCGAATCGTCTTGATGTGGTCTCCGTCCTCTTCGGAGTCGCCCAACTTCCTTCGCACCTTGCTGACGTGCATGTCAATGCTGCGATCAAAGGGCATGAACTTCCGGCTGAGCACGGCATTCACCAACCGCTCCCGCGTAACCACTCGCCCCGCCTCGCGCAGCAGAACCTCGAGCAGATTGAATTCCACGGAAGTGAGATCGACCGGTTGCCCCGCCCGCTGCACACTGCGCGTCGCCGGATCCAGTTCCACATCGCCCACACTCAGCACTTCCGGTACCGCGTCGGCGGCCTTGACGGGCCTGGTGCGGCGCAGGATGGCGCGGATTCGCGCCACCAACTCCCGTGGGTTAAACGGCTTCGGAAGATAATCGTCGGCTCCGATTTCCAATCCCACGATGCGGTCCACGTCCTCGCCGCGCGCGGTTAACAGCAGCACGGGAATCTTCGACACGCTGCGTATCCGCCGCAGCACTTCGAAGCCATTGATCCCCGGCAGCATTACATCCAGCACGACCAGCGCATACTCACCGGTGAGCGCATGCTGCAGCCCCAGTTCGCCGTCGTGGACGGCCTTCAGGCTGAACCCCTCGGCGGTCAGGTACTCCTGCACCAGGCCGCACAACTCGGTATCGTCATCCACTACCAGGACGTGATCCATTCTTTTAATCATCTAACACCGTCGCTTGGCTCCACGCGGTAAAGATTTGTGATTAGGAACCATTGCCGATCTTGACTCGCGTTTACAAAACTTTACCGCGCTTGACCGACTCTTTACCCCATATTTTCCAGAACGGTGTTGTTATAAGCATAGATGTTCGGGGCTGCCTCCCGGACCCTACGAGATCAAAGTAGTCGAAAAGGAGAACCTATGAAGTCTATTCGTATTCGCATGCTCACCATCGGCGCCGCGGTGCTGCTGGCGGCAGCAGTCGCGGTTGCGCAGGGCAGGCACGGTTTTGGTGGCCCCGGCGGCGACTTTCGCCGCATGCTCAAGCAGCTCGATCTGACCGCCGATCAACACAGCCAGGTCAAGGCGATCTTTGAAAAAGAAAAGCCAACCATGCAGCCTCTGAGGCAGCAGATGCGCCAAAACCACAGCGCCATGAGCGCTCTCGAAGCCAGCGGTACCTTCGACGAAGCCAAGACGCGCGCCCTGGCCACGCAAAACGCGCAGACCATGGTCGAACTCCAGGTCGAGCACGCCCGCATCAAGTCCGAAATCATGCAGATTCTGACCGCCGATCAGAAAGCCAAACTGGCTCAGATCGAGGCCAATCGCGCAGCGCACATGAGTAAGCACACAGCGCCTCCGCCCGCGGACTAACGACTAGCTTTTGGGTTCAAAGGGTCTCTCTCCTTCCCGGGTGAGGAACGGAACCTCCAACCTCCGCCCTCGCCCGGCTTTTTCACCGGCTCTTGAAATTGGAGAAACCGAATGGAAGGCGCCGACCTGCTCTACTCGGGAATGATGTTCGCCGCCGGCATGCTGTCGCTCTGGACCGCATTGCTGCTGACTGCCACCTTCGTTGCCCTTGCGCCCTCGCTCGGAAAATCCGCACCCACCACTGCTACAATTTCATCTACAAGAAGTCGTCTGACCCATCATGGTGCCGAAGAACCTACGCCCCCTCGTCCCATATCTGAAGCGCTACCGCAGCGGTCTATTCTGGGGCGGGCTCTGCGTCTTATTCAATAACGGCATCTGGATACTGTTTCCGCAAGTCCTCCGCCGCGCCATCAACGATCTTCACTCCGGCCCAACCCGCCAGAAACTTCTCACCTACTCACTGCTCATCATCGCCATCGCGCTGATCAAGGGCATCTTCCAGTTTCTGACGCGCTGGGTAGTCATTGGTATCTCCCGCGACATCGAGTTCGATCTGCGCAACGACCTGTTCGCACACCTCGAACGCCTTTCCTACTCCTACTACCAGCGCAATCGCACCGGCGACATCATGGCCCGCGCCACCAACAACCTGAACGCGGTTCGGATGCTGCTCGGCCCGGCCATCATGTACTCGGCCAACACCATCGTCTTCACTGCCGGCGCTCTGGGCTTTATGCTCGCCATCAGCCCCAAGCTCACCCTCTATGCCTTCCTGCCCTTGCCCATCACCAGCATCGTCATCCAGTATTTCGGACGCCGCATTCACGAGCGCTTCGAGCGTATTCAGGCGATGTTCTCCGACATCTCGGCCCGCGCCCAGGAAAACTTCTCCGGCGCCCGGGTAATCCGCGCCTATGTGCAGGAACAGGCCGAAATCGCCGCCTTCGAGGGCGCCAACCGGGAATACATCCGCCGCAGCCTCGGCCTGGTTCGCCTGATGGGAATGCTCTGGCCCACGCTCGAACTCATGCTCGGCGCCGCCGTCGTCATTGTGCTCTGGCTTGGCGGACGGCAAGTTCTCCTCGGAAAGATGAACGTCGGCGATTTCGTCGCCTTCAACACTTACATGGTGCAGCTTACCTGGCCGGTCATCGCCCTCGGATGGGTCATCAACATCTTCCAGCGCGGCACCGCGTCCCTGGTGCGTATCAACGAAATCCTGTCGCAGCAGCCCGAGATCGCAGACGAGGCCAAGCCTGCGTTAGACAATGGAGCGACGGGCGTCTCGCCCGTCCCGCCGGAAGCGGACGACCGACTCTCCACTAGCGACATTCAGGGCGAAATCGAATTCCGTAATCTCAACTTCGCCTATAACGGCACCTCTGTTCTTAAGGACATCAACCTGCGTATTCCCGCCGGCTCCAGCCTCGCTATCGTCGGCCCCACCGGCTCCGGCAAAACGACGCTCGTCAACCTCATTCCGCGCATCTATGACGCTGCGCCCGGCACCGTGCTGATCGACGGCCACGCCATCCGCCAATTCCCTCTCGACTCCCTGCGCCGCCAAATCGGCTTCGTGCCGCAGGAAACATTCCTCTTCAGCGACACCATCCGCGAAAACATCGCCTTTGGAATTTCGGCCGAAGCCAAGCAGGAAGGCGGCGAACCGTCACTCGACGACATCAAAGCCGCTGCCGAGGCCGCCAACATCGCCCAGGACATCGAGAGTTTCCCGGAAGGCTACAACACGACCGTAGGCGAGCGTGGTATCACGCTCTCTGGAGGCCAGAAGCAGCGCACCGCTATCGCCCGCGCCCTGCTCCGCAGTCCACGCATCCTTATCCTCGACGACGCTCTGTCCAGCGTCGACACGCACACTGAGGATAAAATTCTCAACCATCTCCGCGAAATCATGCGCGGACGCACCACCATCTTCATCTCCCACCGCGTTTCGACCGTTCGCAACGCCGATTGCATTGCCGTCCTCCACCAGGGACGCATCGTGGAACTCGGCACCCACGACCATCTCATCGCCCGCAACGGTTATTACACCGACCTCTACAACAAGCAATTATTGGAAGAAGAATTGGCCGAAGTCTAGCCCGTGTGGGGAGGACACTCCCTTCGACTTTCCCCTCGGCCTCGCTCCGGGCTTCGGCAGAGCAGGGGAGGTTTTGTGCACTAGCCGCCGACGTCGAACAAATGTCAATTTTTGGTAACAAAAGCCAACTAACTGTTCCCCAGTCATACAACCCCGCGCATAATAACTTGATCAGACAGTGAGAAAGCATCCATAATGCTTCCCAGTCCCTCACTATTCTGCTTTGCCACGGAGTGACCATGCCACGTTCGCGATCGGTCTTGCTGCCCTCGTCTGAACTTTCGACGCTCATCCTATGCGTCTTGATCTTCTCCGCTCTCAGCTTCGCCGTCGCACCTGACCGCATCACCGGCCCTATCGCCTCTCGTCAGCTGGTCAAGCTTTCGGCGGGCGTTCCCATGAAAGCTCAGCCGCAGTACGATCATGGCCCAGCCGATGCGTCGCTCAAGCTCAGCTACATGACGCTGCTCACGGTGCCATCGGCGAACCAGCAGAAGGCTATCAACCAGCTTCTGGCGCAGCAGCAGGATCCCCGTTCGCCTCTCTATCACAAATGGCTAACTCCCGAGCAGTACGCCGACCGCTTCGGCCTCAGCCCCAACAACATCCAGAAACTCACCGCCTGGCTCCAGTCCCAGGGCTTCACGGTTGGCAACGTCGCCCGCGCCCGCAACTTTATCGTCTTCAGCGGAACCGCCGCGCAGGCCGAAAACGCCTTCCAGACCCAAATTCACAACTTCGAGGTCAGCGGGGAGAAGCACTTCTCCAATACCACTTCGCCTTCGATTCCTGCAGCGCTCTCCGGCGTCGTAACCGGAATTCGCGGATTGAGCAATTTCCGTCCCAAGTCGTATCTCCAGCGCAGGAAGCCCGACTACACCTACCCGATCCCCGGCACTAATCCCCAAGAGTACAATCTCTACCTTGCACCCGGTGACATCGAAACCATCTACGACATCGGCCCGCTTTACACTGCGGGCATCGACGGCTCGGGACAGACGCTGGCGGTTATGGGCCAGACTGACGTGTACCTCGCCGACCTGAACGACTTCCGCACGGGTTTCACCTTCCCGAATATCCCGACCAGCGGCCCGGGGTCCTGCGCCACTGATGCTAGCGGCCTCATTATCCTCCCCTGCACCACGACCACTCCAGGGGCGGCGTTCAAGTACGTGCTGGTGAACGCCGACCCGGGCGTTCCCACTTCCTCCGACGATCTCGGCGAAGCCGACGTCGATCTCGAATGGTCGGCCGCTACGGTTCCCGACGCGCAAATCATCTTTGTCAACGCCCCCGACCCCAACGGTGATGGCGTCTGGGATTCCTGGTACTACGCCGTCGATAACGATGTGGCACCCGTGATTACCATGAGCTACGGCATTTGCGAACTTGGCGAGGCGCTCACTCCAGGCGGCCAGGGGACCATCAAACCAAACGAAGGGACCTTCTCTTCCGACGAAGCGGAATTGAAGCAGGCTAATATGGCTGGCATCACGTTCATGAATGCAAGCGGTGACAGCGGCGCGGCCGGATGCGATCCGAATGAAACCGATCCGAATACTCTGCTCGCCACCGGCGGCGTGGCTGTCAGCTATCCTGCCAGCAGCCCCGAAGTCACCGGCGTGGGTGGGACTGCGGCAACCATCAGTGAGATCAGTACAGACGCCAGCACGTATTGGGAGGTGAACAACGGGCCCAATGGCGGCTCGGCTATGACGTACATTCCCGAGGCCCCCTGGAACGACGCCTTTGAAATCGGCGCTTTCTGCGCCGCCAACCCCAGCGACTGTACTGGGATAACCAACGCAGAGACTGCACAAGCAGCCATCGGCATGTCTTCCTCCGGCGGCGGCCCCAGCAACTGCATGACGATCAGCGGCAGTGGGGAATGCACGGGTGGCTTCCCCCAACCGATTTGGCAGCAGGGTCTGAGTATTTCCGGCCAGACAACCCCGGTCCGCTTCACGCCCGACGTGGCTTTGCTGGCTTCACTAGCATTACCCGGCTACATCTGGTGTACTAACGGAAGTTGCGCTGGCGGCATTCCCACTGCCATCGCGGACGGATCCATCGTCGGCGGTACCTCTGTCTCCACGCCCATCTTCGCCGGCATGGTGACGCTGCTCAACCAGTATGTGGCGGTGAACTTTCCAAGCGAGCCCCTTCCCTTGGGCAACATCAACCCAAATCTTTACCAGATCGCGACCTACAATCAGGCTGCGCAACCGTTCCACCCGGTCACCGCCAGCGATTTCGCCGCCGCCCCCGGCAGCAACCAAGTCTACTGCCAGGCTGACACACCCTCGGGCCAGCCTATGGCGCTCGTTTGTCCCGCAGCGGTAAAACCGGCGACGGAAGGACTGTTCGGCTTCCTTTCCTCCGCCTCCGATGCCACCACTGGCTATAACCTTGTGACCGGCCTGGGCTCGGTGAATGCAAACAATCTGGCGACGGCTTGGGGCGATCTCTATACGGTGACCACGACTTCGGTCTCGATAAAGACAGCGCCACCAATCTTTGAAGGCCAAAGCGTGACCTTTGACGTCACGGTCGCGTCGCCGTCGAAGCCGGGCACCGCGTCCGGGGTTGCAGCTTTTTTCAACAATGGCACGGCTTTCGGCTCGACGACCGCGGCCGTGACGGGAGGCGCCGCGTCCTTCGCCACCAGCCAGCTCCCTGTGGGCGCGAACAGCGTCTATGCTGTCTACACCGGGATTTACGCGACGTCCACATCATCCGCACACCCACAAACCGTAACTGTGCTTACTCCGAACTTCACCCTGACCCCGACGACGGCGGCAATCACCGTCGCCCAGGGCGCGACGGCCGGACCGGATACCATCACCGTCACCAGCAACAACGGCTTTGTCGCCAATTCGGCGACGGCAGAGGCCCTGACCTATAGTTGCTCGCACCTGCCTTCCGAGGCAGCTTGCGTTTTCAGCCCCTCCGCGACAACCAATTCGTCGACGCCGACAGTTAGCATCACAACGACGGCACCGACGAGCGGGCGGTTGCGCGCGCCTCTCGGCCATGGTAACGGGATACTCTATGCCATGCTGCTTCCGGGGCTGGTCGGAATTTTCTTGACCTTTGGCTCCAGGAAGAGCAGGACTCGCAGTTTGCGACTGTTGAGCTTTGTCGTGGTGCTTGGCCTCTCCACCATTTGGCTTGCATCCTGCGGCGGGGGATCGGGAGGTAGCTCGACGGGCAATCCCGGAACACCCCAGGGTATGTACACCATCACCGTTAACGCCACCACAGGAACGGTCCAGGGGACAGCGGCAACCGTCATGCTCACGGTGAATTAGGCGGCAACGGAAATTGGCTGTTCTGCACTTTGGGGCGCGGAGATGTTCCGCGCCCTTTTTCTTTTCGCGCGGCTTACCTTGTGCATCCAGCCTTCTTCAGTCGTCGTCCGGGTCCAAGGGCGGCGTTTTGTCATTCAGAAAATAGTCCTCTTTCAAAGCTGCCGGGATGGTCTGAAACTGCAAGGGGATCTGATTGAAGTCGAAGCAATCGGAGAAGTCATCCGCCACCGCGTCCGCGTAGCCGAGCGAAGACAGGTTAAACGTTTTTTCAACGAAATGCAGGATACTGCCGAAATCATGAACGTACGGCGTCGTCGAGATGTACGCTGCTTTCGCGTACGGCGAGACCACAATCAGGGGCACCCGGAAGCCGTAGACATAGCCGCATCCCCACTGCGTACAATTAGCACCCGCCAGCACTTGCGGCGGCGGCACGTGGTCGTACAAGCCGCCCCAGTCATCCCATGTGATGAAGATCGCTGTGTCCGCCCAGTAGGGGCTGTTGCCGATCGCGTTCACCACCGACGCTACCCACGATGGCCCGGATCCGTCGGTTGTCCCTGGGTGATCCGACGCCTGGCCGGTCGGAATCACCCAACTCACGTCCTGCAACTGGTTGTTAGTAATGTCGGTGAGGATCTGCGCCTGATTGAGGATCACATGGTTAGTCCAATCCGATCCCCCGCAGCTGCCATTGGGGCCAGTCAAGGATCCGCAGATATGCTGGATCGCCTCCGGGCCGATCCAGAGCGCCAAACCCGAGCCGCCCGCGTAACCCGAGGAAGTGTAATACCGCCAGGTATTGCCGTTTGCTTCCAGCAAGTCGGTCAGTGTCTGATGCTCGAAGCAGGGATAGATCGGGGCATTGGATTTTTCGCTGCCGCTCGGATCGATGAGGGCAACCGTGGATCCCGCGGGCGCGTCGCACCCGGCGTCGGGCGGGCCGCTCGTTTTCGGATTCTCCGACGCAAACAGATTGCTGCCGGTGGATGGAGCTGACGTCCCGGAAATAATGAACTGATGCGCCGGCATGCTGGGCCCCTGGTTGGTCTGGAACATGCGGTCCGCGAAGGTGTACGTCTCGGCCATCTGGAAGTAGGGTTGAACTTCCGACGGGTTCACGTAAGCAAACACGCAGTTCTGGATACCCTGAGGGCACTTGACCGGAATCAGGTCTGCCCCATCCATTTGACATTGTCCGCTCACCGAATTCAGGTCGCACATGTCCTCGAATGCGCCGTGACTGTGGCTGGGGTTGTAGTCCGCGGCGAGATCCAGTTCCTGCAGCAGGATCTTATTCTGCTGCGAGTCGATTCCATAGTTCTGTATGTCCGCGCCCCGGCCGATCAGCACCGAATCCTGGAAAAGATTATCGGTGGAGCGATTTTCCTGGAAGATCACCACCACATGCTGAATCTTTCCCGTCGATCCGCCCACAGTGATGGTGGCCGAGGCCGAGTTGCCATTTCCTTCATTCGAAGTCACCGCACTCGTCGTGTTGTTTTTGACGCCCTCCGTCGTGCCGGTCACGTTCACCGAGAAGCTGCACGATGCGCTCGCGGCCAGCGCAGCACTTGACAGATTTACGCTGCCCGTCCCAGCGGTGGCCGTTATCGTTCCCCCACCACAACTGCCAGTCAAGCCATTGGGAGTGGATACGACCAACCCGGCAGGTAGCGAATCGGAGAACCCGACGCCGGTCAGCATGGTCCCCGCATTCGTGTTCGAGAGATTGAAGGTTAACGTAGCGGTTCCGTCCAGTGGAATCGCGGCGGCGCCGAAAGTCTCGCCGATCGTCGGCGGTGCGGGTTTCGTAGGACCGCCGCCACTTCCGCCACAGCCGGTGAGGCTGACGAGAGTGCCGCCCGCGGCCAGCACCACGATTGCGAACACCAAAGTATGAAGCTTGAACATTACAGCAATCACCTCGGGAGACTGAGAGTCTTTCGGTTGCGCTGGATGATAACCCGGCCGCACGGCTTTGGACTCAGAGCACGAGCACAAATTCTTGCGGTCGTTGTTGCCAGCGTCCGAACAAGAAAAGTCCTCTACGTTTTAGGATGCGGGCGCAGGCGCGATTCCAGCCAAAAAAGATTCTCGCGTCGGCGCTATCTACTGATTGGTACTGGCCGGCAAACCCTCCCCCTTGCTATTAGAATTATGGGTTTAGGGGAGGGCCACTCTCCAAAAGGAACAATTGATTTTCGAGCAAGTGGTGGGCAGTGCAGGGCTCGAACCTGCGACCTCCTGCTTGTAAGGCAGGCGCTCTAACCAGCTGAGCTAACCGCCCGCTCGGCGCGGATGCGATCACAGCGTGTGTCCGCCGCTCGCAAGACAATCTATGCCAAAACTTATGCTGAGGATACTGGAGGCTTCCCTTGCCGGTCAAACCGCGCGTGTACCGGCGATGCAAACGTGCAGAAGCGGTTGCTGCACGTTCGCTGCTACACTTTCTGGGTGCGAAGGCTCATCGTCAACGCCGATGATTTTGGTCTGACCGCGGGAGTGAATCGGGCGATTGTGGAAACCCACCGCGATGGAGTCGTGTCGTCAGCCACATTAATGGCCAGCGGCGCCGCGTTTGAGGACGCGGTAACGGCGGCGCGCTCGGCGCCGAATCTCTCGGTGGGATGCCACGTCGCATTGGTCGACGGAACGCCGGTGTCACCGCCGGCAGCAGTGGATACGCTACTGGCGATTCGCTCGGCGGAGCCGGACAAGTTTTACTCCAGCCTTTCGGCCTTCGCCGCGCGCGCCATGTTGGGAGGGTTCGATCGCGATCAACTGGTCGCGGAAGTCACGGCGCAAATACGGAAGGTTCAATCCGCCGGCCTGCAGGTTACTCACCTTGATACCCATAAACACGCGCACATCTTTCCCGAGATTCTGGCCGCGCTGCTGCGCGCGGCGAGGATTTGCGGGGTGCGCGCGATCCGCAATCCGTTCGTTCCGGTGAAAGCGATACAGGCGCGGCAATTCAAAGAAAAGCGCGATCTCTGGAAGCGTTACGGCCAGGTACGCATTCTGCATACTTTCTCCGGGCAATTTCGCCAGCGGACGAAGCGGGCTGGACTGGTTACGCCCGACGGGGTGATGGGAGTGATCGAGACCGGCTCGGTCGGCCAGTTCCCTGCTCCGCCAGACGCTGGCGAACCTGCCGGACGGGACCTGGGAGTTGGTCTGCCATCCCGGATATAACGACGCCGCCTTGCGCGCCGCCGGCACACGCCTACTCGATTCTCGCGACGAGGAGCGGCGTCTGCTGACTTCGACCGAATTGCGGCAGTTTCTGGAAGAGCAACGAATTCCTGTGATCGGTTATCGAGAGTTCGCAGAAGAGTTCGCGGAACAATTCGCAGGAAACCGTGCTTGAATGACGATTGGGAGATGTCGAAAGTGGTAGTTCGCTCTTTACTGCAGCGGCTCACTTTCTAGTGTCGCGTCGGATCAGGGGGGCGGTATCATCGCATGAATTCCGCGTGAACCGGATACGAGGATAAGGCATGGATGACCATCAATCCGAACCTCGTCTGAGTGTGGACCTGCCAGTGCGGGTATGGGGGATGACGGCCGAGGGACGCCCTTTCTCGCAACCTGCTCGCGCGCAGAACATCAGTTCGGAGGGCGCACTGCTCTCGGGACTGGAGAGCGAACTGAAAGTGGGTGACGTGATCGGAGTGCAGTGTGAAGAGAAGAAAACGCGCTGCACCGTGATCTGGGTGATGAACACCGGCCCGGTCAAGAAAAATCAAGTGGGAGTGAAGTTGATCGCCGCTCAGGAGTGCCCGTGGAAAAGCCATTTGCCGACGGACGGCCCGGCGGCGACGTTTGCTGCCTCCAACCGCCGGCGCTGGCACCGGCACAAAATTGCGTTTCCTCTGGAAATTCGCGCTGAGCGCAGCAAAGCGCCGCTTCGCATCAACACCACTGACGTGAGCGGCAATGGCTGCTACGTCGGGAGCATGATGCCGTTGCCGCCCGGAACTGCGCTGCGGGTGGATCTGTGGCTGGACTCGGAGCACGTCAGTATCACGGCGACGGTGCGGACGTGCGACCCGGGTGTGGGCAACGGAATCGAGTTCACCGGCCTGCCCGAGCGCACGAAGGAGCGCATGCAAGACTATCTGGACGCGATTGACCCGCAGATGGGAATCTCAGGGCGGAGGGCGGAGTAGGGTTTTTTGAACTAGCCCGAAGGATCTGCGTAGCGGGCCAGAACAATCGCGCGAATCAGTCCGCCCATGGTAAATTCGCGGGCTTCGATGGCAACCGGCATCTGCAACTCCCGCAGCGTCGCCGACGTTACCGGACCAATCGAAGCAAACTGGACATGATTTTTGATGAGCGAAGCGGAGCTTAGTAAACCGGACTTGACGTTGCCGAGCAGTTCAGCGAAATTCTTTGCGGTAGAGGAACTGGTGAAGGTCACGACGTGCGGGCGGCGCGCTGCATTCTTCATCAGCGCGCGTAAACGGACGCGTGATTTTTCGGGCACTACGGTTTCGTAAGCTTCGACGACGTCGATTTGAGCTCCGGCGGCACGAAGTTCTTCTGGAATCACGTCGCGCGCGACTTTGGCTCGTATGAGCACAACGCGCTTGCCATTAACTTTATCGCGCAGGCCTTTCACTACGGATTCCGCGACGTACTCCTCTGGAACCATCTTGACTTTCAGGCCATGCTTCACGATCGCCTTCTTGGTCGCGGGCCCGATGGCGGCGATCTCGAGATGTTTGAGATTCCGGCGCGGGATGCGAAGTTTCCGGAGGCGCTCCCACATGGCTTCGACGCCATTGGCGCTGGTCAGAATGAGCCAGTCGTAGTTACGGATATTTTTCAGAGCGTTGTCGAGTGGCTGGTACGATTGCGGCTTGCGGATCTCAATGAAGGGGATTTCGATTACAGATGCGCCCAGACTGCGCAGGCTGGCGGAAAGGCTGCCGGCCTGGTGGCGGGCGCGTCCGACCAGAATCCGGGTGCCGGCGAGAGGATGCTTTTCGTTGGGCTTCATGGATCAGGTATCAGGTCTTAGGCGGAATCTAAAGATGTAAGCCTGTAACCTCATCTTTCCCCGTTTCTTCCCCTGTTTGGCGCTTTTCGATGATTTTGGATATCCCGGAAACTGTCAGGAGGAAAAGGGTAATCAGAAAGGGCGTGGGATTTAGAGGATTTAGGAGCCGGTCAGGGTAATTGCCTAGCTCATATCCGAGCCATGGACGGAAGAAATACCTTAAACCCGACAGCCTTGCTCCTTCGAAAGTGCCACGTTGAAAATAGCGCCAGAAAAAATCGCCAAATACGGGCTCTATGTCGCCGTCCCGACATACGCGTTCCATAACTTGATCGCCATATTTATTCATTCTGCAATACGTGTAACAGTCCGCCGTTCGGTCTTTACATTCCGGTGGCTCCTCGAAGGAGTGGTACCACTTGGAACCGTCTGTACCAAAAACGCCGGTCAGAACAGGCGCAGCGAATGCACAAAGTAGAATGATGAGCGGCAACTTGCTTGATTGGACTGGCTCGGCCGTTGGCGTCATTCGTGGCTTCCTTTTCGACCGGGATCCCGGATTTAACTTGAATCTCAGGTCTCAGAACGGACCCCCAAAATACACCTGAGAACTGTCTCACGGTTGCTGCGGTAGCGCGAACCCTTCTCCGTAAACTTCTTCGAGAATAACATCGCCGCCGCGGCGGAGCAGAGTTTCGCCGACTTCTTCGCCCAGGCGCACGGGATCAGTGCCCTCGCGAGTTTCGCGCAGAACTTTGGTTCCATCAGGATGAGCCACCAGTCCGTTTAGGCGAATGCGACCTCCATTCACTTCGGCGAAGGCTCCAATCGGAACCTGGCAGCCGCCGCCGAGTTTGTTGAGCAGGGCGCGCTCGCAGGTCGTGGTGGCGCGGGCGGCAGCGTCATCAAGAAATGCCAGGAGACCCCGCGTCGCCGTGTCGCCTTGACGAATTTCGATTCCCAGGGCACCTTGCCCGGCAGCGGGAGTCATCACCTCCGCTGGAATCACTTGACGCACCAGTTGCGTTTTCCCGAGGCGGTTCAGACCGGCGGCGGCCAGAATGATGGCATCGTAGTCGCCGGATTCGAGCTTGCGCAGGCGCGTATCCACATTGCCGCGGAGCGGGTGAATCTGCAGATCGGGACGTAGCGCCATTAACTGGGCCTGACGGCGCAGGCTGCTGGTGCCCACGTTTGCCCGTTGCGCCAGCGCTTCAATGTTGGCGAACTTCACCGAACAAAAAACGTCGCGTGGATTTTCGCGGGTGGTGATGGCGGCAATTTCGAAATCGGCGGCCAGCTCGGTTGGCAAATCTTTCAAGCTGTGGACGGCGAGGTCTACACGGTTTTCCACCAGCGCTTCTTCGATTTCCTTCGTGAACATGCCCTTGGTGCCGACTTTCGCGAGTGCAACGTCGGTGATTTTATCGCCGGTGGTCTTGATGATCTCTAGCTCCACGGTATGGCCCTGCGCGCGCAGCAGATCGGAAATGTGGTGGGCCTGCCACAGAGCAAGTTGTGAGCCGCGGGAGCCGATGCGCAGCCGGGCCATCAGTTTTGTGCTCCCTTATCGGAGCTCGGTCCGCGGCCGGATTTTGAAACCGCGGCTTCCTTTTCGTCGTGCAGGTTGAACAGGCGCCGCACAAGTTCGATGACGGTGGTGGATTCGGGATCGCGCGCCACCGTTTTCAGAGTGCTGATGGGGGTATGCATGATTTTGTTGACGATGCCGCGAGTCAGCGCTTCGACGGCGAGTTCCTGGTCGGTGGTCATGGAACCGAGACGTCCGCGAACGCGATCGATCTCAGCCTGGCGAATGGTTTCCAGGTGGTCCTGCAAGCTAACGATGGTGGGCACGACGTCGAGGGTTTGCAGGCGAGCGTGGAATTTTTCGACCTCGCCATCGACAATCGCCTCCGCCTTTTCGGCTTCCTTCCTGCGATCGGCGACGTGCGAAGAAACGGCTTGCTGCAGATCATCGATGTCGTAGACGAAAATGCCGTCGATCTTGTTCATCTCGGGATCGACGTCACGGGGGACGGCGATGTCGATAAAGAACATGGGCTTGTTTTTGCGCAGTGCCATGAGCTTTTCGCCGTGTTCGGGCCGGAAGATGAAGTGGGGCGAGCCGGTCGAGGTAATCACGATATCGGCGCGCTCGCAGGTGTCATAGAGCCGGCTGAACTCGATCGCCTGCCCCTTAAATTTTTGCGCTAAGCGAATCGCACGGTCGTAAGTGCGGTTGGCGACAAAGAGCGACGCAGCGCCGTGCGCGAGCAGATGCCGGGCCGCTAACTCGCTCATCTTCCCGGCACCCACCAGATAGACGCTCTTCCCGTTCAGGCTCCCGAAGATTTTCTCCGCCAATTCGACAGCCACCGAAGCAATCGAAACCGACGAAGATCCAACGGCGGTTTCGGTGCGGACGCGCTTGGCCACGGCAAACGCCCGAGTGAGCAACTGATCGAGTTGCGCGCGTACGGCTCCTACGGCGCGAGCCGTGGCGTAGGCTTCCTTGACCTGTCCCAGAATCTGGGGCTCGCCGACGACCATGGAGTCGAGGCTGGCGGCGACGCGAAAGATGTGGCGGATGGCTTCGTCCTCGCGAAATTCGTAGAGATGACTTTCAAACTGGTCAAGATCGTCGCCGAAATACTCGCGCAGGAATTCGCGCAGATCGCCGGTGCCGTTCTTCATGTTGGCGATAAATTCGACGCGGTTGCAGGTAGAAACGATCATGCCCTCGGCCACAGCGGGATGCTCGGACAATCTCTTGCAGGCCTCCGGCAAGCGCGATTCAGGAATGGCCAGGCGCTCACGCACCTCGACTGGCGCGGTCTTGTGGTTGACGCCGATGAGCTGGAATCTCATGACGTGATAAACCTGTGCATTCCGCTGAAGTAGTTGGAAATCCAAGCCACGATGGCCGCGACAAAGGCCACACTGGCGAGCAGGGCGGCGCGGCGCCCGCGCCAGCCGGCAGTCAGGCGCGTGAACACCATCAACAGGTACACGGCCCACATCAGGACGGAAAGCAGAATCTTGGGATCGAAGAAATCAATGCGGCCGTAAGTGGATTCGGCGACCACGGAGCCCGCGATCAGGCCCAGAGTCATGAAAGGAAATCCGAGCATGAGGGAGCGGTATCCGATGTCGTCAATGACCTGGAGAGCGGGCAGCCGCGAGAACATTCCGCTCGCACTCTTGGATTTCAGAGCGCGTTCCTGCAAGAGATACAGAATGCTGGCGCCAAAGCTGAGGAACAGGGCGGCGTATCCGGTGAAGATCATCAGAATATGGACGGCCAGCCAACCGTGCTTCACCGCGACCGAGCCGAAGACGAAGGGCTGCTGGCCGGTGGCGGCCACGAAGGTGAGCAGAAAGACGAGGGGAAAAATCACGATGCCGGGGGTAGTTGTCTTATACACCAGATAGGCAAGCATGAAGCCGACCATGATCAGGAAAGCCAGCAGCGATTCCGAGTTGTGAACCGAGGCGGAAGCGATCTGTCCGGTTTGCACGACGGCTTCGGTCAGCGAAACGAAATGAAACACCATGCCGAGATAGGAAGCATGGAGCGCGACCTTGCTGAGGATTTCCGAGGCGCGGGTTAAAGCGACCAGCGCATAGACTAATCCCGCAGCGTAAAAAACCAGCGCGACGCGCAGCCAGATCAGGGTCATCATTGCTTATTTCCGCAGGCCGGTGTCGTCCCCCACCCCGCCTGGGTGATTATAGTTTGCCGGGCGGTAAGAACGGGGGGAAACGGAGGCTGTCACAAGGGTTTGTGACGTGCGTCACAGAAGCTGGCAGCTAGGAACCTCACCCGATGGGCAACTTCAAGAGCTAGTGGATGGCCGGGATGTTGGGAGGGAAGGTCATGGAAATCGCGTCGTCTGAGATGAACGAAATGACGATATTGGTTTCGGTTGGCACGGGCTGGCCATCTTTGAGGTAGGGGCGGTAGCGCCATTGGCGAACGGCCTGGACTGCAGCCGCGGCGAGCGCACGGTTGCCAGAAACGACTCTCACGGTGCGCACGGCGCCATCAGAATCCAATCCCGCTGTCAGAGAGACTACGCCGCGAGCCCGGATATCCGGATAGACGGGATAGGCAAAACGCAACGGCGGCCTCGAGGCCTGGATACCGCTGATACTGCTGTTTTGGCCGGAAAGTGGGCGGTTCGGAGTCGAAGCCGCATCGTGCACGCGAATCGTCGGCTTCGGAGTTGGGATAGGAGCTGGGACAGGAGCTGAGGTCTGAACTGGAACTTCTGCGGTGATCGATGCCCGCATGACGGCAGCTTCCGGGGCGGCGGGGATCGGGGCGCTGGCTGGTGGCGGGGCGCTGACGGTGGGGATCTCGGCAATAGTCGCTGGCTCTGCGGGGCGTGGAGAATCCGGCACCGCGATCGCGTTGATCTGCTGAAGCCGATTCTGATTGTGGGCTTGGGAGGCTGGTACTAACTGCATTCGATGCCATGCAGCCACGGAAATGATGCAGAGGCACAGCGCGCCGATTGTCGTTGCCAGCCTGGACATTCTCAGTTTGGACCAGCCGAATATAAACCAGGTGAATCTGGGCGAAGGCGAGTGAACCGGGTTCGGTTGGGGCGCGATTTCCACGGGCTGCGCGATGACCTCTCCTAGCCGTTCCTTTCCCTGGGCTGGTTCGTGGGCTGGTTGCTGGACGGGCGAAGCATCAATCGGCACTTCGATCAGCGCCGTCGCCGGCACGAAATTTTCAACCACTCCGATTACATGCAATGAGTTGCCCGAATGCGGCACGACGCCCACATGATTGCGGAAGAGGGCGTTGACCAGTGTGCGCTGGCGCGGGTTCAGGAGTGGGGTTGAGAGCTGGCGAAAGTTACGGAACGTCCAGAGCAGATAAATGCGTTGCCGGAGAGAAAGTTCAACGCGCACCAATCCCTGCTGTGTTTCAAACAGCAAGAAGCCGGATTGCAGCCTGTCCAGAAACACGCCCTCCGGTAAGCAGCTTGGGGGCCACGAAGTCGGATCGTAAGTTATAGATAACGGAGTTGTTAGTCGTTATTGCGGGGCAAATTGGGTAAGCTAGTGCAAAGGATTTCACGTCCACTTCCCGAAATGGGTATTTTGACGGCTGGCGATATGCACTCTCGGATCTTTACTCCAGCCCAGTAAGATTTGCCACGGTTGCTGCTGTAATCCGGACTTTGCACTCATGACCCGGTCAATGAGTTGCAATCGCGATTTCAAAACCGCAATCGTGGGCTCGGCACGGTTTTGGTGTTTGTCCCCGCAGTGAGTAAAGACGGCATGGTGCGTTCCGCCTTTCCGGCCGTCGACGGCGGCGGTCTACACCCGCGCCCGCTCCGACAGACGAAAGTACCGTGGACCAAAGTACGCTCCACGATTAAATACAATGTTGTGACTAGGAGCCAACCTCCGGTAGACTAAACGAATGTTCGCGCCTCATCCCAACCTCAGCGACGAGGTGAATCGGAATATTATCCAGTCCGAAATCGAAGGAGGCGTGTTCCTTGAAGGTCTACCGCCTGACACCGTGCTACAGATTCGGACGCAGCACCACTTCTACACCGCGCTAATTCTGGGCGAGGGTTCGGCGTTGATCTCGGGACATCCACAATACTGTCCGCAACCGGTGCAGGTGATCATCGCAGGCTCGACCTGGGGCGGTTCCATGCTCAAGGTGCGCTTTATCGGTCGCGGCATGCAAATGGAGTTTCATCACCCCGCCTACAGCACGCCGATTGTGACCTCTCCTATTCAGGAAATCCACGAGCCCATTAAGTCGGCCAGAGGTCACCACTCTGGGGTAACGGCCGCTGACTGACCGGATTGCGGAGTGGAGTGAACGAGGATTTACAAATGCCCTTCCGTTCAGAGGCGAGCGGGAAGGGCATTTCTGTTTGCGATTACCCCTCGGAAGAGATCGCTACTGCTTGTCGTATACCGCAGTGGATTTCACTTTCATACCCTTCGCATCGGTTCCGCTCACCGTGACGGTGCGGCTTTTGCCGTCGGCCGATATCACAATTCGACCGCTGACAGTAACCTTGCCGCCTTTTTTATTGGTTAACTCCATCGTGCGGTCATCAACTTTCTTGTACGACCGCGTGTCTGAGATCGGATCGCCGGTGAGGGCGTAATCCTTCCCGTCGAACTTGCCCGTCCACTCGTTGTGCGTGGGCTTGCCGTCGCCGTCGACGCCATCCACCGTGACTTTTACGCTGTCACCCGCGGCCTCGTAGACAACCGTGTTGTTCTTCGATGCTCCCGGTGGAAACTTCGACTTGGCCTCGTTCAGCTTCCAGGTACCCATATTTGGGTTGCTGGCGAAGGCCAATGCTACTGCAACAAAGCACAGAGCCAGTGTCGATACAATCGTTTTTATTTTCATCTCTCTCCTAAATTGTGAAGCGAATTATCGGACTGCTTCAGCGTGGGACATTCTAGTGACGCGTGGCACATTCGGCAACGCGCAACTCTCTCGGACCGTTTATTTCTTTTCGAGACGATCGAATGTTCACCTGCCAGATCTATTCCACGCCTAACGACGCCAGCGATTCTTCCAGAGACTGCGTGTCGATCTGGAGTTGGCGGCCTTGCGCCTGCATGTCTTCCACTTCGTCGAAGGCGCGGAACAAACGCATCTTGACGGCAGCGTACTGCTCGGAGTCGGCGAGGGGGCGTCCGTGGGATTCGGCCCAGGCGGCGACGACCTGGCGCGGAAAGAAAATACTGACCGCGTAAGTCAGCTTGCGGTCGGAGGTGACATCGAAGATGTACTCGTTGGCGCCGGATTCATTGGCGTCGGACTTGTTGGCGTCGGATGAATGCGCGTCAGATGCCGGGGCCGGACGCTTTCCGACGAAGTAGTACTGGTAAACATAGCCTTGCGATCCGGTGTACGTTTTCAGGCGGCGGATGGTCATACGGCAGTCGCTGGTCGTTCGTCGTTGGTCGTCCTTGAAGTTGGAGTGAGAGCGACTTCTGGAAACTTCGCAGGCGTCACAAACAAAGGCACCGGAATTAGCGCATAAACATCGGTCAGCATAGGAATCGCGAACGACCAACGACTGAGCACTAGCGACTGCTGTTTCCCGGCGAAATCACTCTCCCATACTCACTCGCCCGCGCCAGGCGGTCGAACATGCGCCAGGCAGCGAGCGAGATGTCGCTGATGGCGTCTTCACCGTCACGCTCGTGACGCAGGTAGGTCGTCATAACACAAAGAATGTACGGACGCTTGTCCAGAAAGATCACGCCCGAGTCATTGCGCACGCCTTCCAGTTCGCCGGGCTTGTTGGCGATTTTCAAATCGTCGGGAAGATGGCGCGGGATGAAACTCTCTTTGTGGGTGGAAAGGACGTTGAAGAAATCCGCGGCCATCTCCTGATTGAGGATCTCGCCGCGGTAGAGCGCCTGCAGCAGGTCCAGCATTTCGCTGGGCGTGGAGACATTTTCGCGGCCTTCGCCAGCCGCCTTGAGGTCCATCATCTTGCGGCGAAGGCGGGTGTCGCGCAGCCCCTGCTTGCTCAGGAAGGCGTTCACATTGTCCATGCCGACACGGTCGATGAGCACGTTGGTGGCGGAGTTGTCGCTGACGGCGACCATCATGGTAGCCAGATCACGCAGCGTGATCCGCGTAACTCCCGGTGTAAGGCCGTTCATGATATCGCTGTCCTGCACTAGATCGGCGGCGTTAACGGTGTAGAGGTCGGTGAGCTTCAACTTGCCTTGCTGAGCTTGCCGGTAAAGTTCAGCGAGGACACAGATCTTGATGGAACTCGCCTGCGGAAAAACGTCGTTCGCGTGCAGCAGATATTTGTGGCCGTCGCTGAGATCGACGATCGCAACTCCCATCACTCCATCGAGACCGCCGTCAATGTTCAGGATAGATTTCTCAAGCTTCATCCAGAGCACTGCTTGCTTCTCGCTGGAAAGCGGCGCTGAGATCTGAGCGGACGCAAGCCGGCTTCCCGCTAGACAAAAACCAGCCACCATCAGCAAGGCGGCGGTTCTTTTTCGCAGCATCTCTTTTCCTGGCACGGATCTTCCCTGCATGATCAGATTTCCGCTTTTCGCAGCCGCTTGACCGCGGTCTCAGAGGTTACCGGAGAATAATAAATCTCTTTGAAAGTGTATGACCTTGCCTTAGCTTCAACGATGGGCAGAATCTCGATGTGCCAGTGATAATCTTCATCGAGTGTTTTCCAGTATCCGAGCGTTGCCGAAGGATGCTGGCTGTTGGGCGAGGTGTGCAGCACCAGGTGGAAGTCCTCGGTGACGGTGCGGATACGCTGCAGGGTACGCCGCAGGAGCGCGGCGAGATCCGCCACGCTGCCCACGCGCGATGAACCGGTGCGCTCGAAGGAAGATTCATGGCTGCGGGGCATAATCCAGGTTTCGTACGGGACGCGCGGAGCATAGGGACAGAAGGCCAGGTAGTCTCCGCGAATTTCTACCACGCGCACATTCTGCCGCTCCTCCTGCGCCAGAATGTCGCAGAAAACGCAGCGCTCTTTGGTTTCGAAATAGTCGCGTCCGGCGCGGAGTTCGTAGAGGACGCGGCGCGGCACGAAGATGGTTGCGGTGAGCTGGGAAGTGGGGTGTTCGAATTCCTGTCCGGCTCCCTCGCCGTGATTCTTGAAAATACTGATGTACTTGAAGCGACTGTCGCGCTTCAAATCCTGAATGCGCAATGCGGCCAAACGCAGGAACTGCTCGACTTCGAAGTCGCTTGCATCCCAGAGTTGGCCGTCGTGGCGGGGATTTTCGATCAGAACTTCGTGAGCGCCAACCGGTCCCATGCGGTCGTAGACGCCATCGGCGCGGCGGGTCGCCTCGCCCTCGATGTGGTAGAGCGCATTCGGATGGACGACGGAGCGCGCCGACCAGGCGCTGCCATCCACGCCGGGCAGGTTGGCGATGACTTGCGCTGGCTCGGCGCAGGGACCGCAAAACCGGCAGGCTTGGGAGCGCGGCGTGGGCTCGATGACATCGTCACCGGTGATCACCCAGGAACGGGTGATGGGATCTTTGCGGAGTTCCATGGCGTAAGGAGAACAAAAGAACGTGTAATTTGCAAATTGGTGATTTGTGATTTAAAGGCCCTTACGATGGTTCAGTCCCCGTTGCTCCAACACGAATTGCAAATTACCAAATTACACATTACAAATTAGCAATTACCAATTCATCCATGTCCGAGCCCTCGACGCCACTGATGCGGCAATACGCCGCCATCAAGAAAGAGCATCCCAACGCTCTGCTCTTCTTCCGGCTGGGGGATTTCTACGAGCTTTTCTACGACGACGCGATCTTGGCCGCGCGCGAGTTGCAGATCACTTTGACCTCGCGCAATAAGGAAAAGGGCGTCGACATTCCAATGTGTGGCGTGCCTTACCACGCCGCCGAGGGCTACATCGCAAAGCTGATCCGGCGCGGATTCAAGGTCGCGGTCTGCGAACAGGTAGAAGACCCGCGCCTGGCAAAGAAGCTGGTACGGCGCGAAGTGACGCGCGTGGTCACGCCGGGCACAGTCGCGGACTCGTCACTGAACGCGGAGGAGAACAACTTTCTGGCGGCAGTGGCGACGGTCGCGGATCGCGTGGGCTTTGCGGCCTTGGATCTTTCGACCGGCGAGTTTCGCGCGACGGAGTTTGGGGGCGAGTCGGGTGGCCGGCGAGTTCAAGAAGAACTTGAACAATTACGCCCAAAAGAAATGTTATATGGATCTTCTGCGCCTTTGCTGGAACTGGCGGCTGGGGTGCAACTGCGGAACTTCGCTCCGCTGGACGGGCGAGTTGCCCGTCCCCACACGGGCACAGGTCCCTCCACGGGCACCGCGCCGGTTGCCCGGGTTTCGGGCGGCGGGTGGGCCGAGACTCCTTTGGACGACTGGATTTTTGCTCCCGACCATGCCATTCCACTGCTGGAGAATCACTTTGGGGTGCTCTCGCTGGAGGGCTTCGGGTTGGCGGGCAAACGGGCGGCGGCCTCGGCGGCGGGAGCAATTCTGTTTTATATCCGGTCAACCCAGCGCGGCACGCTCGATCATGTGGACCGCATTGGCTTCTACGAGCGGCAGAATTGCCTCGTGCTCGATGCGGTGACTGTGCGCAACCTGGAGCTGATCGAACCCCTCTTCGCGGGGACGGATGCCGGAGTAACCCTGTTCCGCTGCCTGGATGCAACCGTAACGCCCATGGGCAAGCGCTTGCTGCGGACGTGGATGTTGCGCCCGTCCCTGGATCGGGCTGAGATCGAGGGCAGACTGGATTCCGTTGAGGTGGAGGTTAAAGATACGGTGCGTCGCGAAGAATTGCGGCGGTCGCTCAATGGAATTCTGGACCTCGAACGCCTGCTAAGCCGGGTGACGCTGGAAACGGCGAATCCACGCGACGTGGTGGCTCTGGCCGCGTCGCTGGGACGAATTCCCAAGGTGCGAACGGTGTTGGCGGAGCTATCTCAAGAACGACTGTCGGCGTCGCGGCTAGGCGCGCTGCATATCGCGATCGATGAACTGAGCGATCTGCGGGAGAAGATCGACGGCACGCTGGTCTCAGAGCCTCCGCTCACGCTGAGCGATGGTGGAGTGATCGCTGCGGGCGTCGACAAGGATCTGGACGAACTGCGCGACCTGAGCCGTAACTCGAAGCAGTACCTGGCGCAGGTAGAGACACGCGAGCGGGAGCGAACGGGCATTGGATCGCTCAAAGTAAAGTTCAATTCCATCTTCGGCTACTACATTGAGATTTCAAAAGCTAACTTGCATCTTTCGCCCGCCGACTACGAGCGCAAGCAAACGCTGGTGAATGCCGAGCGCTTCACGACTCCCGAGCTGAAAGAATATGAGTCCAAGATTCTCGATGCCCAGGAGAAGATTGTCGAAATCGAGCGCCGTCTGTTTGCCGAGTTGCGTTCGGCCATTGCGGCCGAGGCCAAGCGCATCCGGCAGACGGCGCTGGCGCTGGCCGAAGTGGATGTTCTGGGCTGCCTGGCACACATAGCGGCGCTGCGGAATTACTGCCGGCCGCGGTTTGAGCCAAATCTCGATGAAGCTGAGAAGGCCCATGACGTGGGCGATCTCGAAATTGTCGAAGGCCGTCATCCAGTGATCGAACTGCAGGAATTGGCGGCAGGGAGCGAGCGCTTCGTTCCCAACGAGCTATTTTTAGATTCCTCGACGCACAATATCGTTGTGCTGACCGGACCCAACATGGGCGGCAAGAGCACCTATCTGCGGCAGGCGGCGCTGATCGTGATCATGGCGCAGATGGGCTCGTTTGTTCCCGCGCGTGCCGTGCGGTTGGGGATGGTGGACCGCGTCTTCACGCGCATTGGCGCGAGCGACAACGTCGCCCGTGGCCGCTCGACATTCATGGTCGAGATGACGGAGACGGCGGCGATTCTACACACCGCGACGGCGCGGTCGTTGATCCTGCTGGATGAAGTCGGGCGTGGCACTTCCACCTATGACGGGTTGGCGATTGCATGGGCGGCCGTCGAGTATCTGCACGCGCGTGTGCACGCCAAGACTTTATTCGCCACGCATTATTTCGAGCTGACCGAACTCGCGGAGCAACTGAGTGGCGTGAAGAATTATCACGTGTCGGTCAAAGAGGCTGGCGGAAGCGTAGTGTTTCTGCGCCGCGTAGAACCGGGCGCAGCCGACCGCAGCTACGGAATCGAAGTCGCTAAGCTGGCAGGATTGCCGAACGAAGTCGTAGTCCGCGCGCGTGAGGTGCTGGCAGAGCATGAATCGTCCGAACGCCGGCTTTCGGAGCATCTGACGCCGGGAGCTTCCATAGAGCCAGAGCGCCCGACGCAGCTGACCATCTTCACACCACTTTCGCAGCCAGTGCTGGAAAAGCTGCGCGAAGTAGATTTGAACCGGATAACGCCGCTGGAGGCGCTAAACTTGCTGGCGGAACTGAAGAAGGAAATCTAACCGCCGAGACGCGGAGTACGCCGAGAAGACAAAATGGATCACAATGTCGCAGAGCCGAGACGAGAGATCACGATCGACAGCAACTGGATCATGACGGTCGGGATGGCGTTGCTCCTCGTTTTTTGCGTTTGGCAAGTTGTTCGCGACGCCCGCTATCTCGTGCTTGGTAATCTCAGCGAACAGGTAGTGTTTGCTCACGTTATCGACAAGATCGGCATAGTTATCTTGGCAGTTTATTGCTTTCTGTTTGCCTTCTCATTCGAGACGCTGCACGTGAGACTCGCTCTCATCTTGCTGGGAACCGCAGCGGTAGTTCGCTTCTCGCTAAGTTATCTACATGTTTCCTCTGTTACGCTTCACGTCGCCAATATTTTCGATTCAATCGCCGACCAGATTGCGCTGGCGATCGTTGCTTTCGCCATAGTGCAATGGTTCAGGTCTGTGATCCACCGGATTCCACCGCACAGAACCGGAGAAGCAAAGTTGTAGTTACTCGCATGAACATCGGCCAACTCCTCATCATCGGCTTCGACGGGATCGAGATGTCTCCGCGTCTCGCTTCCCTGCTCACGAAGATTCAGCCGGCGGGGGTGATTCTGTTTGCCCGCAACATCACTGGAGCTGAGCAGACGCATACTCTTTTGCGGGAATGCCAGAAGTGCGTCGCCACGCCGCTTTTCACTTGCGTAGACCTTGAAGGCGGCACCGTGGACCGTTTTCGCAACGTGATCGGTTCGGCGCCTTCTCCGGCAGAGGTGTTTGTTACGGGCAGCCGCGCGCTTTTTCGCAAGCATGGACGCGTGATCGGCGAGAACTGCCGCGCTCTTGGCTTCAACGTGGATTTCGCCCCGGTGCTCGACCTGGCCTACGAGGCTTCGCGGGCGGTGCTGAGTTCGCGGGCGGTTTCGGACGATCCCAAACAAGTGGTGGCCTACGCGCGCGAGTTTCTGCGTGGGTTGAGCGATGCTGGCGTGCTCGGCTGCGGCAAGCACTTCCCGGGACTGGGCGAGGCCACGCTCGATACGCATCATGAACTGCCCAGCGTGGAAAAGCCGCTGCGCAAATTGTGGGAACAGGATCTGGTTCCCTATCGCCTGCTACGGCGCGAATTGCCATTTGTCATGGTTTCGCACGCGGCGTTTCCGGCGGTCACGAAAGAACGGACCCCGGCCTCGCTCTCGAAGAAATGGATCACCGACATTCTACGCAAGAAGATTGGCTACCGCGGCCTGATCTGTTCCGACGATCTGGAGATGGGTGGCGTTCTGGCGGCTGCTCCGATCGAGCAGGCAATAGTCGGCCACATCCGCGCCGGGGGCGATCTTGGGCTGATCTGCCATCAGGAGGATTTCATTCTGCGTGCGCACGAGGCCCTTGTTCGCGAGACGGAGCGCGATAGCAGATTTTCTCGCCGGGTGCAGGAATCGGCCGGGCGCGTGCTCGCGTTTAAGAAGAAGGCGTTCAATCAGAAATCAGCGGCGCGCCGCCGCGCTCCCGCTCCCACTTCCGCGCGGGTTGAGAAGCTGGCGCGCCAGCTCTGGGAATTCGGCGAAGAGATCCGCATGGCTACGCTTGCCCGCGAGGATCGCGCATGAGCATGATTGTTGCCGGCGTAATGAGCGGCACCTCGGCCGATGGAATTAATGTGGCGCTGGTGCGACTGTCGGCACGCGGACAGGAGTGTCCGCGCTACACACTGCTTGCCCACGAGGAATATCCCTTCCCTGCCCCGGTTCGACGCGCAATTTTGGGAATGATGAACGCGGAATTAGCTCGCGTTGCCGATCTGGCCCGGCTGAACTTTCTTCTCGGCGAGCTGTACGCGGAGGCGGTCGCAAAGACCGCGCGCAAGCATCGCGTGAAGCTTGACCTGGTGGGGTGTCATGGACAGACGCTGTATCACCAGGGAGAGGCCGATCGATTTCTCGGACGAACTCTGGCGGTGACATGGCAAACGGGAGAAGGCGCAGTGATCGCGGCGCGGCTGGGGGTGCCGGTGGTTTCGGATTTTCGTCCCGCGGATATCGCGGCCGGAGGAAAAGGTGCGCCGCTGGTGCCGTTCCTCGATTATCTTCTGTACCGCGATCAGCGCGTGACCCGCATGGCGCAGAACCGTATTGCGCAAAACATTGGCGGCATTGCGAATCTGACGGCGATTCCGGCAGGCGCGTCGCTGCGCCAGGTGGTAGCTTTTGACACCGGCCCCGGCAACATGGTGATGGATGCGGTGATGGAGGAGTTGTTCGGACGACACTATGACCGCGACGGCAGAGTCGCGGCCTCGGGACGCGTACTGGACCAAGTAATTGCACGGTTGCTGCGCGCGCACTTCTTCCGGCAGAAGCCGCCGCGGACGGCGGGCCGCGAGGAATTTGGCCGGGAATACGTGGGCCGATTTCTTCAGATCTGCCACGGCGCCAGTAAGCCGGACATTGTAGCGACGGCCACGGCTTTGACGGCGCGATCGATTGCGCATGCAGTGCGCCGGTTTGTGTTGCCACGATTCGGTGCACGGCGCCACGGTCACCAGATGATTGTCTCGGGCGGAGGCGCGAAGAACCCGACGCTGATGGCTATGTTGCGCGATGAAATCGAACCTATGGGCATCGGACTGCATTTCTCGGATGAGTTCGGCCTTCCGGCGGAAGCGAAGGAAGCCGTGGCCTTTGCCCTGCTCGCGCACCAGACTTGGCATCGGCGGCCAAGCAATGTGCCGTCAGCTACGGGAGCGAAGCGGGCGGCGATCCTGGGAAAGATCTCGTATGCGTGAGGCGCCATGGCGGCGGCACGCAAGAAGCAGGTCCTTCCCCTTCGGCGGGTCAGGGTCAGGATGACAACTCTCTACAGAATGACAATTCTGTTTTTATTCCTCGGCGGATTGGTGCTACCTCTGCTCTCCTGCTCCCAAGCACCTGACCCCAACACGCTGGTGATGATTATTGAGAGCAGCCCCACAAATCTCGACCCGCGGGTTGGGATCGACGCACAGTCCGAACGCATCGACGCGCTGATCTTCGATGACCTCCTCGATCGCGATGAGCATCTCAACGTAACGCCGGCGCTGGCGGAGCGCTGGGAGATTCCCGATCCGCTGACCTACATCTTCCACATCCGGCGCGGCGTGAAGTTTCACGATGGCCGCGCCCTCACGTCCCGTGATGTAAAGTGGACATTCGACTCGCTGCTGCAAGGCAATATCCGCACCACCCGCGCCGCTGCCTACCATTACGTCGATCACGTCGACGCTCCGGACGATTACACAGTCGTATTTCGCATGAAGGAGCCGTTCTCGACTTTGCTGTGGAACTTGTCCGGTGGCGCGATGGGAATTGTTCCCTACGGTACCCTGACGGAAATGACCACCCATCCCGTCGGCTCCGGCCCCTTTCGCTTCGTCAGCGCGGAGCAGGACAAGGAGGTCATCGTCGAACGTAACGACCACTACTGGGGCGATCAAGCGCGTGTCTCCCGGGTTCGCTTCGTGGTCGTGCCCGATACCACCACACGTGCTCTCGAACTCCGCAAAGGCAGCGCCGACGTCGCCAGCAACGCGCTTACTTCCGACATGGTGCTTGCTCTCGAGATGGAGCCGAACCTCGTCGTCCAGCGCGCACCGGGAACCGTGCTCAGCTATCTGGCGTTCAACCTGCGCGATCCGACCCTGCGTGACGTGCGCGTGCGGCAGGCACTCGCCTATGCCATTGACCGGCGGCCCATGATCCATTATCTTTGGCGCGATTTCGCGCAGCCGGCCGACAGTATTCTCCCACCGCAAAGTTGGGCATATGATGCCGACGGGCCGAAATATGGGTTCGACCCCGAAAAAGCGCGCCAGATCCTCGATGCCGCGGGATACCTGCCTGTAAACGGCGTGCGCTTCCATCTCGCCATGAAAACCTCAACCGAGGAAACCACGCGGCTGATGGTCGCCGTATTGCAACAACAACTCCGGGATGTCGGCATTGCGCTCGACATCCGCACATTCGAGTTCGCTACATTCTTTGCCGATGTCACCAGCGGCGCCTATCAGATATATTCGCTGCGTTGGATCGGCGGCAACGAAGACCCCGACATTTTCGAATACGCCTTTGACTCCGATAAATTCCCGCCGCATGGCGCTAACCGCAGCTTCTATGTAAACCCGCGGCTCGACGCGCTCATCAAAGAGGGCCGCTCGGAAACCGATCCCAGCCGGCGCAAGGCGGTTTACGCCGAGATCCAGACCATCCTCGCCACCGATCTGCCCTACATCAACCTCTGGTTTCTTGATAACGTGCTCGTGCACACGCGGCGCGTGCGGAACATGGCCCTGAATCCGTCGGGAAATTACGACTTTCTGAAGACCGCTGAAATCAGTACCCAGTAGCCGGCAGCCAGTTGCCGGTGCGGGAAGCATCCGCAATTTTCACCGTGTTACCATCAAATCTTGAAAATTCTTTTTATCGGTGACATTTTTGGGCGCCCTGGGCGGATGATCGTAAAGGACCGCCTGCCTGAGCTGCGCCAGCGGCACGCGCCGGATCTGGTCATCGCCAACTGCGAAAATGCCGCGGCTGGATTTGGAATCACGCCGCCGCTGGCGGACGAGCTTTTCGATCTGGGTATCGACGTGATGACCACCGGAAATCACGTCTGGGACAAACGCGAGATCATCGAATACTTCCAGATGGCGGACGGCAACCCGCACAGTCCGGCACGCCGACTGTTGCGGCCGGCAAATTTTTCGCAGGGCTTACCTGGTTGGGGAGTGTACGAAGGACAAAAAAACGGCGTTGCTTATGCCGTGGTGAATCTGCAGGGACGCGTGTTCATGGGGTCGAGCGACGATCCTTTTCGCTACGCCGATCGGCTTCTGGAACAGATCAAATCGAAGATCGTGTTTGTAGATTTCCATGCCGAGGCCAGTTCTGAAAAAATCGCCTTTGGATGGTATCTCGACGGTCGCGTCACGGCCGTGGTGGGCACGCACACGCACATTCCCACCGCGGATGAGACAGTGCTGCCGAAGGGCACTGCCTATATCACGGACGTCGGCATGACGGGACCGTACGACAGCGTCATCGGGGTGAAGAAGGAACAAGTGATCGAGAAGTTTCTGAGCGGGATGCCGGCGCGCTTTGAGTCGGCGAACGGCGACGTCCGGTTGTGCGCCGTGGTGGTCGAGTGCGATGACCAGACGGGCCGTGCTACACGGATGGAACGGCTGATGTTGCGGTGACTGGTCTTTTCCGCCCGTTACGACGGTAGTTCCCAACCCTGAATTTCTCTTGCAAGACAGCTGCAGGCGGGCATTCTATAGTAGTCATATGCGATGGTTGCTGGCAGGATTTGTTTTGGTGCTTGCCGCGGTTTGCTTGGCCGCAGACACTCCCTCGGCCGCTACGCCACCGCCCTGCCCCGATTCCGGGGGTTCGTCCGCTTGCCACGGTCCGGCCAAAGACCTGAAGGGCGCTCGCCAAGCTTTCGCACGCGGCCTCAAACTTGAGAAAGCGCAAAGCGAGAATTTGCAAAATCTCGACGAGGCTCTCTACGAATTTGAGGAAGCATCCCGCCTGGCGCCCCAAAACATAAAGTACCTGACTGCGCGGGAGATTATGCGGCAGCATCTGGCCGGAAGACATCTGGAACGCGGAAATAGCGACCTGCTCGATGGCCGGCAAGTTGAGGCGATGGCGGAGTTCCGAACGGCGCTGAACCTCGATCCGCAAAACGAATTCGCGCAGCAGCGCATGAGCGACGCCTTGGGGTCCATGCCGGCACACACTCCGGACCCGCCGCAGGTGGTCGCCAGCACCGACGTGCTTAAGGCTAAACCGATCGACGGACGCCACGACATCCACTACCGCGGCGATTCGCGTGGTCTGCTCACCGCGGTCGCAGGAAGCTATGGGCTGACGGTAGTCTTCGACGATACATTCCCCAGTCGCCGCGTGCGCTTCGATTTGGACAATGCCGATTTCGCAACCGCCATGCAGGCGGCCTCCGAGGTCACGAAGAGCTTCAGCGTGGCCTTGGAAGACACAGTTCTTTTCGCCGCGCTTGACACTTCCGAGAACCACCGCCTCTACGATCGCATGGGCATGCGTTCGTTTTACATCCCTGGCGGCGCCTCTCCTCAGGAGTTGAACGAGCTGATGACCTCGCTGCGGGCACTGTTTGAGTTTAAGTTCACGGGCCTCAGCACCGCATCGAGCACGATCACGCTGCGCGGTCCGAAGGCGGCGCTGGAAGCCGCAACCCAGTTTCTCGGCCAACTAAATAGCCCCCGGCCGGAAGTGATGCTCGACCTGAAAGTGTTCCAGGTGAGCCACACCTACATGCGGCAAATCGGGCTGCATGTTCCGAACACTTTCAATCTTTTCAACATTCCAGCCTCAGCGCTCACGGCTCTCGCCGGACAAAACATCCAGTCGCTAATCAATCAGCTGATTGCTTCTGGCGGCATCAACCAAGCGGGTAATCAGACCATTTCCGCGCTTCTCGCGCAATTACAAAGCCAGGCTAATTCGATCTTCAGCCAGCCGGTCGCCACTTTCGGTGGCGGCCTCACTTTTTTTGGATTGAGCCTCGATCAGTTATCCCCCGTGCTTTCCATGAACGAGAGTTCCGTCCGGCAGATCAATCATGTCCAGTTGCGCGCTTCCCAGGACAAGGACGCAACTTTTAAACTGGGAGAGCGTTATCCCATCCTCAATGCCAGCTTCTCGCCGATTGCCAACAGTGCAGCAATCTCGCAGGTGCTTGGGAATCAGTCGTACGCCGCGCCCTTTCCTTCGGTCAATTATGAGGACATCGGACTCACGCTCAAGGCAAAACCGGTGGTGCACAACAACTCCGACATTGCGCTCGAGCTGGAGCTGCAATTCCGCACCCTGGGAACCACACGCACAAATGGCATTCCTGACATTTTGAATCGCGAGTACAAGGGGGGAATGCTGCTCAAGAACGGGGAGCAGGCGGCCGTAGCGGGAATGATCACGAAGTCCGATGAAAAGAGCCTGAGCGGTCTGCCGTTGTTCTCCGGTATCCCGGGCTTCCGCGTCATGACATCGCAGAGTACCAAGCAAGAAGAGGATGACGAACTGCTGATCCTGATCACGCCATACGTCCTCCTTGACCCGGAGCGGCCCGAGACGCCAGAAATCTGGTTGAGTAAATAAATCGGGTCATCGGGTGATCTAAAACCTGAACCCCAAGAGCTCCTGACTTTCGACGGACCGATCACCCGATGACCAGATGACCCGATCTATTTCTGGCTCGCCTGGAAGTCCACAAGCTTTTTCAGCAGATCGAGGGGAGTTCCGCCGGGTACGTTGCGTCCATTGATAAATAGAGTTGGCGTGCCCGTCACGTCCACCGACTTTCCCAGCGCCATGGAGGCCTCGACCCGGGCTTTGGTATCGGGCTTGACTGCGCAGGCCGCGATTTCGTCGCCATTCGCGCCCGATGCGGTCGCGATCGCTTTCAGCTTTTCGTCAATGTTGGCTTCAGTAATGTTGGCCTGATCGTCGAAAGTCTTCTGGATGAATTTCCAGACCGCATCATTCGAAGATTGGCCCACCGGAGATTGGCCCACCGAAGATCGCCCCACGCAATCCACGTAGGCGGCCGCTTTCTCCGCCCAGTTATGCGCGGGCAGCGGAAAATTCTGAAAGACAAAGCGGGCTTCGGGCTCCTGCGCCAGCAGCTGTTCAATCACGGGCGCGGCCTTCGCGCAATGCGGGCACTGCATGTCACTGAACTCGACAATCGTCACGGCAGCTTTCGCCGGCCCTTTCGCGGGTCCGGTCACGCCTTTTTCCAGCTTGGCGCGGGCGTCTTCAAAGGGCTTCGCACCGAAAGGCAGTATGTCGCCCGTGATCGCATGCTTGCCGTCGGCGCTCACCAGCAGCTTATTCGGGTTTGAGCCCTGCGGGTTGGTGATTACAACCGAGACCTCCGCCAGTCCCGGCACCTCGGAGGGATGAATATCCGTCACCTTCCACGTCACCGTAGGTTCGTAGCCAAACATCTGGAACAGGAACGAGTTGACCGTGTCTTCGCTCGGGAGAACCGTCGTATCCCCAGTAGCGGCCGAAGTGGCCGCTGGCTTAGCCGTCGGCTTTACCGGATGAGCGGGTTGGGTTTGAGCGATGGCGATGCCGGATAACAAGAGAGCAGCGAGAAACGTGCGATGCATGCGTGTCATAGTTTAAAATTCGATTGGAATTCGATTGTTACAAAAACCGGCGCAGTTGTCATTCACAGGGCTTTGTCATTCAAATATCGAATTAAGAGGCATCGCTTGTACACAGACCCGACTTTCATGGCAGACCAGGCTAGACCTCTGCTTTGGCTGCGATCGGGAACCTCCGCCCGTAGCCGAACGCTTTGGCGGAGATCTTGATTCCGGGCGCGGCTTGTTGCCGTTTGTACTCGCTGCGCTCGACCATTCGAATCACCCGCCGCACCAGATCTAAATCGAAATTGTGAACCCGGGCAATCTGCTCCGCCGAGCACGATTCCTCCACGAAGTCTTCGACAATCGCGTCCAGCACCTCGTAGGGCGGGAGTGAGTCTGAATCCTTCTGATCGGGGCGCAGTTCCGCGGACGGTGGCTTTTCGATCGTCGCCTGCGGAATTACCTTGCGCCGCGAGTTCGCGTAAGCGCTCAGGCGGTAGACCAGCGTCTTCGGCACATCCGAGATGACCGCCAGTCCACCCACCATATCGCCGTAAAGAGTGCAATAGCCGACGGCCAACTCGCTCTTGTTGCCGGTCGAAAGCACCAGCGCGCCGAACTTGTTCGACATGGACATGAGCAGCAATCCGCGGGCGCGGGACTGAATGTTTTCCTCGGTGACGTCGGGCGGCGCCCCGGCAAACACTGGAGCAAGTGTCTGGCGTGCGGCCGTGTAGATTTCGTTAATGGAGAGCAGTTCGAAGCGAATCTTGAGGTTACCGGCGAGCTCCCGCGCGTCGTCAATCGAGCCAGGCGACGAGTACGGCCCGGGCATACCGACGCCAATGACGTTCTCAGGGCCGAGCGCATGGGCCGCGATCGATGCGGTGAGCGCCGAATCGATACCTCCGCTGAGTCCGATAATCGCCCGCTGAAAGCCACATTTGTGAACGTAGTCTCGCGTGCCCAAAACCAGCGCTTCATAAGCACTGGCTTCCTCGCCCACGATTTGCGGGTGCATGTCTCCGGTGAGTTTCTGGGAATCGAAATAGATCAGGTCTTCCTCGAACGACTTCCCTTGCGCGATCACTTGTCCGTCGGGCGCAATCACCACGCTTGATCCGTCGAAGACCAGACTGTCGTTGCCTCCGACCTGGTTCACCATCGCCACCGGGACTTTCTGGTTTCGCGCGATGGAGGCGAGCATCTCCCGCCGCAGTTCGCGCTTGCCCAGCCAAAACGGCGATGCCGATATATTGAGCACGAAGTTTCCGCCGGCTCGAACCAGTTCCTCAACCGGGTCGATGCCATACAGCCGCCGGTTCCAGAAGCGTTTGTCGTTCCAGGCATCCTCGCAGATAGTCAAAACCATCTGCTTGCCGCAAAAGCTGAACAGCTGCTGGCTTTTGGCGGGAGCGAAGTTACGCATCTCGTCAAAGACGTCATAGGTGGGCAGCAGCATCTTTGACTGGATGAAATCGATTCGCCCCTCGCGCAGCAGGGCGGCGGAGTTCATCACCTTCTTGCCAGAGTCCGCTTCGGCTGGGGTCAGGGTCCCGCAGATCACAGCAATTCCCAGCGTGTCCGCGGCGATCTTCTCCACGGTCGCGTGACAGTGCGCCACAAACGAGGGTCTCTCGACCAGATCGCGCGGCGGATAGCCAGAAACCGCGAGTTCCGGAAAGAGAATCAAGCCGGCGCCCGCATTCCGCGCCTGAAGCGCAAACTGGATGATCTTGGCGGCGTTGCCAGAGAAGTCCCCAATGGTGGGGTTGATCTGGCCCAAGGCAATCTTCACAGTCCTAGTGTAGAAGGTCGAGGTGTAAAAGGTCGAGGCCGGCGCACCCTAACCGAACAACGCCGAAAGCGCACGGAAGAACTCTGCGGGCGTTGCGACGCGGATCGAAATTCTCTGCGCGACAGCCTTTGTGAAGTGCTTGGTGTTGTGGGTTAGCAACCAGTCGGGTTTGCTGGCCATGGCAGACAGGAGCACCGGTACATCCGCCCCGTGCCGGATCAGGTGCCGGCCCGAATGCACCAAACCTTTATCGGGATACGGAACGACCTCGGGATTGGTTAATTTGATGAGGTGGCGATAGCCCTCTATCAACTGCTCGGCATCGAGCGACGGCAAACGTTCTGCGTGAAGCAAGAGGTTTTCCTCCACTTCATCGCGAACCACCTCGGCCAGCACCAACTTGCACACCTTAGCGGCGCAGAGCAACAGCGTAGCTTTGTCCAGCCCCCAGGGGGAAACAATCCCCCCGGTCAATACATTCGAGTCCAGGAACAATCGGATTCTGCGTTGGTCCGTAGCAACAGGCATAGTAAGACTCCCTCTAACTATGCGTTGAATAGGTGTGGATCACTTATCGCGGTGGCGACGGCGACGCTGTGAAGCGTTGCCGTCATCTGTAGGCTTGTTGCCATAGCGACGGGCGTATACGCGATCGCGGGCCTCTGGAATGGTCGCGAGCAAATCCTCTGACGTAAGCCCAGCACCCGTAAGGCTCGAGCGCACCTGTTCGCAAAGCCGCTCAAAGCGCCGCTGCTCCGGTAGGAGAATGAGGCCGTCACCCAACCGCAGAACCGCAAAGGGCGCGCCCATCCCCAACCCGAGGTCGTCCCGGAACTGTTTGGGAACCGTGAGCTGTCCTTTTTCGCCGATCTTGGTCGTCGTCATATATTCGAGGGGTGGGTTACGGCTTGCCATGGCGGTATGAAAATCCTACCACAAAATCTATCCGCCTCCCAGCAAAAAGTTGGGCACAACGCCTCCACTGCCTGTTAGGAATGTTTCCCGTTCAACGCTACGAAGTCACGCAAAGAAGATTCCGTCGCCGGCGAGGGAACCCAGTTAGGACCGGGCCCGGAAGGTGGAGGCACCGGTGCCGTCGGCGGCATGCTGGACGGGTTGGCAGGATTGGAGTCCGGCATCTCTTCTCCGGGGCGCCTTAGAGTCGGCGCATTCGCTGGGCGTTCGGCCTGTTTCTTGGCAACGGTAGCTGCCCCCAGATCGACTTCTTTTTCAACGCGCACAATTTTCTGGCCATCCACCTTCATAGTCTCTACGCGCACGACTTCGTCGCCCACGAAGCGCACAAAATCCACGTCCTGCGGAGGCGTGCCGTAGATCCATTCTTCGTACTCAACTTCGTTGGCAGTCTCGCGCACTTTATTGGGCGGACGCCCCTTCGCGTAGATCACCATTTCGCGGTTCATTCCCACCAGCACGTGGTGATTCTTAATCGCATCTTTGACCTGCGGAGAAACAGTTTCCAGGTAGGCGTCGAGCGCGGACTTGGCGTCGAAATCAAACACCGGACGCAACAACTGCTTTAGCTCCGGGCCGGTCATCTCCGGAACATACTTGTCGAAGTAGAGATCGACAAATGAGCCTCGGGCGTTGGCGGAGGGATCAGAAGGCGAAACCGGCACAGATGCCTCCGCACCTACAATCGTGATGCGCTGATACCACTTCTGCTTCTTGATGGGACCGCCGTTGATCTCAAAGCGAATGTAGTTGTCCTTGATGACGACGTTGCTAATGCGGGCCCGGTCGCCGGGTTTCGCGGCTGGCCCCCAGAGCGCCAGCAAATGATCGAGTTCTGGGCCGCCGGGGGATACGGTTCCGTCCTTGAGTGTCAGTCCGGTCCGCCCCATCGGAAAACGCGCACGGATATAGACCAGTTCTTCACTGAAGGCGTGGACGATTTCCTCCCGCGTTTCCTTGGAAATCCTGGGGGCTGGACTATTCCCGGCGAGCGTCAATGAAGAGAAGGCCAGAAGGGTGGCCAACAGCCCGCAACAAAAGCAGTAAACGTGGAAGGACCGCATGCAGCACCCCGGGCCGTCTGGGCCTATTATAAACCGGCAATGGCGCCAAAATCAGTTCTCAGTTCCCGGTACGCCGTTCTCAGTCAAAACGAATGGCCCTCCACCGAGAACGGCGTACCGGGAACTGAGAACTGGTCACTGAAGACCATGGTGACCAGCGGTGTGAGTACCTCGGTAACGGTGAGCTGTACTTAAAACCGCTTAGACCATCCCGCAAACCAACCTAGAATGGATACAGGACGGACCAACTACCCCGCGCTGGACCGACAGGATTGCCTTTTGCCGTTGAAGCTGCCCATTCCCGCGCGCATTCCACTTCTTTACGTCATCCTTGGCGTGCTGTTGGCCATCAGTGTCCTCCCCATGTACTTCTATTCGGTGCAGATCGAGAACATGAACCGGGAGCGCCTCAAGACCAACGAAATGCTGCTGCAAAACACGGTCACGCGTTCGCTGGCCGACGACATTTCCCAGCATCAGGCATCGCTGCGCATGATGCTGACCAATCTATCGTCGTCAATTCAGGTAATGATGCTGGCCAACCCGAGTGGGAACGACCCCGGTGCGCAGAAGCTTCTAACGCCCGAGTTACGGGCGATGCTGGAGAATTTTGTCTCGTCATCGAACGACATTGCCTATGCCACGCTGCTGAATGCCGATGCCAAAGGGATCTCCGCCGGGCGTATTGAACCCGATGCTTTTCTGCAGCGGGAGCTGGAACGGGCCTATCAAGCTGCCCGCGAAGGGCGTGTCTACAGCGGCCAGCCGTTGACCGTCGGTAGCGGGAAGTCGGCGCGAACGGTAATGCTGGTCAGCTCGCCGATCATGTATGGCGGACGGTTCATGGGCATGATCGGGTCGGTGGTGGACATGGACTACCTGATCCGCCGGCTGGAGGAGGTCAGCCTGAGCGGATTGATGCCGTACGTGGTCGACAGCCAGGGGAGGCTGGTGGCGGCCGCGACTGGCCAATACGCCACCGGGCAGGACATGAGCCACTTCGAGATCGTCCGCAGCTTTGTGGGCAAAGGCTCGAAGGCCCAGCTGGCGGCGACCAGCGAGTTTACGATTCGTGACGGCAAACACGCGACCGAGATGTTGGGAACGTACAGTCCGGTGCCTTCGCTGGAATGGGCGGTAGTAGTACAGAAGCCGCGCGAAGACGCGTATCGCGGAATCTATGAGATGCAGCGCACCGGGCGCTTACTGGCATGGCTGGCGGTGTTTGTAAGCGTGGGGCTAAGTATTCTCTCGGCGCGGCGGATCACCAGCCCCTTGCAGGTGCTGGCGCAGTCTAGCCGGGCTATTGCGCGCGGCGACTTTTCCCAGCGCGTGCACCTGAAAACGCGCACCGAAATCGGCGAACTGGCAACCACGTTCAACACCATGTCGGACGACTTGGAACAGTTCGTCGAGGATCTGAAACGCGCCGCGGATGAAAACAAGAACCTGTTCATGGGGTCGATCCAGATGCTGGCCGGCGCGGTCGACGAAAAAGATCCTTACACGCGCGGCCATTCCGACCGGGTCACAAAATATTCGCTGATGATCGCGAAAGAGATGGGGCTGGACCCGGGATTTCTGGAGATCCTGCGCATCTCGGCGCAACTGCACGATGTCGGCAAAATCGGCATCGAAGACCGTATTCTGAAAAAACCGGGCGCTCTGAGTCCGGAAGAATTCGAGATCATGAAGACACACACTACCAAGGGCGCGAACATTCTGCGTCCGGTGCCGCAGTTACGCGAGATGCTGCCCGGCATCGAACTGCATCATGAGTCGCTCAACGGGCGCGGATATCCTTACGGCCTAAAAGGCGACGATATTCCTCTGCTGGCGCGCGTGATTGCGGTCGCAGACACTTTTGACGCTCTGACTACGAACCGTCCTTACCAGCAGGCGCACGATCCGGTGGAAGCTCTGCGCATCATTCAGAATCTCTCGGGACAGCGCCTTGACCCCAGGGCAGTGGCCGCGCTGCTGGCGGTGTTTCAGCGGGGAGAAATTCGTATTCAGAAATCGCTCACGCAGAAGATGACGCCGGAATCGCCGGCTCTGGCGCCAGCGTCGACCGAGCCTCCGCTTCACCCCAGCGATCCGCTAGCGGTCGAAATCACGCGGACCTGAACGGCGACCCGAAAACCTGCCTTCCCTTCCCGCCTATATAATCGGTGACGGATACCTCATGATTCAAACCCTTTTTGGCAGTCTGGACGAAGTACAGAAACCCAGTTTTATTGATCGCATGAAGGAGGCCGTCTCGCGCACGCGCGAGAACCTGGCCGAGCGCATCGAAGAGGTCGTCTCTATCGGCAAGGAGATCGACCGCTCCACCCTCGACGATCTCGAAGCCACGCTGATCGGCGCCGACCTGGGCACAACTACCACCCATGAGGTCCTGGAGAAACTGCGCGACAAAGCCGATCGCAAGCAGATCAAGGATGTGAATGAACTCAAACGGCTGCTGAAAGAGGAGCTGCTGGCGATTCTGACGTCGACCGGTTCGCAGCCCGTGACCAAGGTGGACGGCGCGCCGGAAGTGATCATAGTTGTCGGCGTGAACGGTACCGGCAAGACAACCACGATCGGAAAATTAGCGCAGGTGTTTCGCGCGCAAGGAAAGACCGTGCTCCTGTGCGCGGCGGACACGTTCCGAGCGGCGGCGATCGAGCAACTCGAAATTTGGGGACAGCGCACGGGAACGGAAGTGATCAAAACGAAAGCCGGAGGCGATCCATCCGCGGTATTGTTCGACGCGCTGCAGTCGGCAACCGCGCGCAAGACGGATTACGTGATCGTCGATACTGCCGGGCGGCTGCACACCAAGCAGAACCTGATGCTCGAACTCGAAAAGATGAAGCGTACCGCACAACGGATCGTGCCAGGCGCACCGCACGAGACTTTGCTCGTCATGGATGCCACCACCGGTCAAAATGGATTGCAACAGGCGCTGCAGTTCACGCAATCGTCCGGAGTCACGGGAATTGTGTTGACCAAGCTCGATGGCACAGCCAAAGGCGGCGTCGTGGTCGCAATTTCGAGGGAGTTGGGAATTCCGGTGCGGTATGTGGGCGTCGGAGAAAAAGCGGGGGATCTATTGCCATTTGATCCGAAGGAGTTTGTGGAATCGCTGTTTACTTAGCACCGAGTGGCGCAAGAACGGTTCGTATCAGGGCATACCTTCAGGTGTGCCGAAAACGATCTGGAATAACCCGCCTTCAGGCGCTGGACCACCGCGTGATAAACGATATCGTGGAGTAACGGGTGTCTCGCCCGTCCCGCCGGGCGGCGACGCCCGGCTCTCCACCCGCAAGCTCAAAGGAGGGCAGACCGGTGCAACAGAAGAAATCCAAATCGCTTTCTCACTGGCGAAAATTGCTGGAGCAACTGAAACTGCTGTTTCGTCGGAAGCCCGAACCGGAGGACCCCTTTGCTTATCGCACCGCTCCTCTGCGTCATCCTCCGCACGGGAGGAGCAGCGCTGCGGTGGCAGAACTGGATGAGGAATGAGGGTCGTCTGAAGATTTTATGACTATCGACGAACAACACATGCGAAAGGCGCTCGACCTGGCGCGAGCGGGCGTCGGGCTCGTCTCGCCCAATCCCGCCGTGGGCGCGGTGGTGGTGGACGCGTCGGGCCGCGAAGTCGGAGCAGGCACGCACACCTATGATGGCGTAAAGCACGCCGAAGTTCTCGCCTTGGAGCAAGTGGGCAGTGCGGCACGAGGCGGAACTCTCTATCTGAATCTGGAGCCATGCTCGCATCAGGGCCGTACTGCGCCGTGTGCCGATGCCGTGATCGCGGCCGGAATCCGCCGGGTGGTCTGCTCCATGGAGGATCCGAATCCCCGAGTGTCGGGTCAAGGATTTGCCAAGCTCCGCGCATCAGGGATCAAAGTGGAGGTCGGCTTGTTTCAGGCGGAAGCAAGAAAGCTGAATGAAAGCTTTGCCAAGTACATCCGTCGAGGCAAACCGCTGGTCACGCTGAAATCCGCCATGACCCTCGATGGAAAAATCGCTGACGCCACCAAACCGGGCACGCAGGCTGACTCGGCCACGCCAGCGACCGAGGGCGCGCGCAGCGGATACCACTGGATCACGGGCGAGGTGGCGCGCGCGCATGTGCAGCAACTGCGTCATCAGAATGACGCGATCCTGGCCGGAGTCGGGACGGTGATGGCGGATGATCCGCTGCTGACCGACCGGAGCGGCTTGCCGCGGCGGCGCAAGCTGCTGCGCGTGATCCTGGATTCTTACTTGCGCATCCCACTGGCGTCGCGAGTCATCCAGACCGCTGAGCACGATGTGCTGGTGCTGTGTTCCTCGGCGGAGGAACAGGCCAAGCGGGGCCTCGAAGCGAAGGGGATCCGTGTGCAACAGATACCAGCGATGGCCGACGGACGGCCCGATTTCGCAGCGATTGTCCAGAGCTTGGGAGAGTTGGAGATGACCAGCCTGCTCATCGAAGGCGGAGCGCTGGTGAACGGCGCGGCCCTGGCGTCGGGTGAGGTGGACAAGGTGTTTCTCTACTATGCACCGAAGATTTTTGGCGAGGGCGCAGTTCCCTTCCTTGCCGGCGAAAGTTTGCACGGGCGAGCACAGTGCGTCCAGCGCTTCGAATTGCACCGCTTCGGCGAAGACTTCGCGCTGGAGGGCTATCTCCGGGACCCTTACACGGCACCGGCTTGAGTCCTTGTCGGACGCTATCTATTTTTGCAACGTCCTAAAGAGAGAGTGAGGCTGCATCCTATGTTCACCGGGATTGTCGAGGAAGTAGGCAAGGTCGTAAAGATCGAGCAGCGCGGTGAGAACCGCCGTATCACCGTCGAGGCGGTGAATGTCCCGAAAGAATTGTTAACCGGCCATAGCGTCGCTGTAAGCGGCGTTTGCCTGACGGCGCTTGATATCAAACCAAAATCATTCTGCGCGGACCTGGCGCCGGAAACCTGGGTGCGCACTTCGTTCTCGCGGATGCACGAGGGCGCGCTGGTGAACCTGGAACTGCCGATGAAGGCGGACGGGCGCTTCGATGGCCACATCGTTCAGGGACACGTGGATGGCGTGGGCAAGCTGATCGAGTTTGAGCGCATCGCGGATTCCGAGAACTGGTGGCTGCATATTGAAATCCCATCGGAGATCGAGAAGTACACGGTTTTCAAGGGATCGATCTCGATCGAGGGCATCAGCCTTACGGTCGCCAAGCTCGATGGGAACCGCTGCACCATCGCGATTATTCCGCACACCGTGGAGCTAACTAATCTCGGTTCACTCCACCCGGGCGATCCGGTTAATCTGGAAGCCGACGTGATCGCGAAGTATGTCGAGAAGATGATGAAAGGCGAGCCCGCGCAGAGTTCGATCACGGTGGAGGAGTTGGTGAAACAAGGCTTCTGATCTACATCGGGCAAGAACTCGACTGATCTGCGTGCCCCAGAGCGGCCGCCACCAGTTCCGTGTCGAAGTACTCGGTGACTTCCTTCAACACAGTGGACGGTGCGGTTACGCTTCCAGCTTCAATTCATCCAGTTCCAGGAACTCATGAATGATGGGCTCGGTCGATTTCTCCATGTCCTTGTAAGGCCCAAAGAAGATGGCGCGGCCTTCGTGCAGGAAGACGATACGGTCGGCCAGTTTTTTCGCCAGGCGCATGTCGTGCGTGACTACGACTGAGGTCAGGTGCAATTGCAGTTTGAGCCTGGCGATGAGGTCGCCGAGCAGATTCCCCATCATCGGATCGACCATGGTGGTGGGCTCGTCGTAGAGCACGCACTCGGGTTGGGCGGACAACGCTCGTGCGATGGCGACGGAACGTTTCATGCCGGTCGACAGGTCTGACGGCAAAAGGTCGCGCATCTCTTTGACTCCAACCATTTCAAGGAGGCCGTCAACGACCTGGTAGATCTGCTCTTCGGAAAGCTGTCTTTTTTCGCGCAAGGGAAAAGCGACGTTTTCACCGACCGTCAGCGAATCGAAGAGAGCGCCGTTCTGGAACACCATGGTCACTTTCTTGTGGATCTCTTCGAGTTGGACCTCGTTGTAGTCGGTGATGTCCTGGCCGGCAACAATGATCCGGCCGGAATCCGGCTTCAGGAAACCCATAATGTTGTGGAGCGCCACCGATTTTCCGACGCCGCTACGGCCAAGAATGCAGACCATTTCGCCCGGCAACACCTCGAAGCTGACGTTCTTCAGAACGACCCGATCTCCAAATGCTTTGGAGACGTCTTTAAACTCGATGTAGGGAGACAATGTGTCCGCAGCGCCCATGGCTACCAGCATGGCATGAGATGGCAGCACGGCTCAAGGGCCATCATAGGCACTCGTTGGCATTAGAACGGCCCGCCCTCGGCCGACAGGCGGTCCTGCGGGGTGTTTACGTTGAAAAAATTCTGCTCGGAAAAACCGGCTGCTGCCAGTTCGCTCTCCTCGATCACGCGGACGGTAACGTTGAAAAACGCGGCATCGATCTTATACTTCCCTGCCCGCAGCGCCTGCTCGGCGGCAGTGCGAAAATCGCGACGATAGACCGCACAAAGCGGCTGAAGACCCTTGATGGTGCGAGGCACGCTGATGGTAGCGCCAGTGTTCTCTGCCGCCGCGAAAAGAAACGCGAGAAGCTCCCTGGAGACGAAAGGCATGTCAACTGCGAGCATCAGGTTCAACCGGGCAGAAGAATGGACAAGCGCGGCGTGAATACCGGCTAGGGGACCGCATCCCGAGAAAATGTCGCCAACGACTGCTTCGTATTTCGCGAATCGAGCAGGGTCGCCGACGATCGCGACCCGGTCGCAGACTGCGCCCATCACGGTCAGCGCGCGGTCAAGCAGAGTTTGGCCGCCGAAGTCCAGAAACGCCTTGTCTAGGCCACTGCCCATGCGAGAGCTTTTGCCTCCGGCGAGGAGGAATCCCATGCGCGACGGTTCGGTTTGTGTCATATGGAAAAGCATAAGTCATGAACCGGGCTGCCCCAAAGTAATCTACCCAGAACGGCCACGGCGTCGGAAGATGGAAGTGTTCGATTGGCGATGGGACGCTATTCGTCATCATGCCGCAAACTCTCATGGATGTCCTCAAGCTAGGCCGCTGTTCGCACGAGTTTTCCTGGCCGCGCCGCGCGGCGAATGGTGAGTACTACCAGGTCTGCATGGTGTGCGCAACCGCCTACCAGTACGACTGGAAGACCATGCGTCGCGGGAACCGGGTTGACGAGCCGGTGGCAGAAACAGCGACCGTCCGGCGCCGCTCCCGTCAAAAGCAGCCGACGTGGATGCCCCGCGCAAGGCGCCTGCGGTTGAACATTCCGGTTCGATACCGCGGGAGAAATCTCAGTACCTGGTACGAGGGCATGATCCAAAACATCAGCCAGTCGGGCGTGCTGTTTCACGGCCCGCAAGAGCTGCCGGTCAATGCCCTAGCGGAATTGATCTTCGAGATGCCGGAACTAATCTCCGGACAAAAGAACAGCAATGTACTTTGCCAGGGAAGGCTGATTCGCATCAAGGACGCGGCGGACAATGTAGAAGACGCTTTCGCGATGGCGGCCTCCATCCTCGACTACAAGTTCCTCCACCAGGACTGAAGTGGCAGCGGTTGCCCCACGCCCGCGCAGCTGCTAGAGTTTTCTTAGGACATCGAGAGCCGTCTCTCGGCCCGCCCTGGTCTAACACCACCAAATCTGATTAGCTGGAGCCGGCAGCGTTTCAAGAAATGTCGTTTCAGGAAATGTCTACGATTAGGGCCAATCTGAAGAGTTGGATCACGCGGAATCGGTATTCGGCGCTTGTGCAATATGCAGGCGCCGCGCTTGCGGTGTGGGTGGCGCTCAGTCTCTGGACGTTTTCCCCGATGCTCCACCGTCACCTCTTTGCGCTTTTGCTGGCGGCGGTGCTTTTCACCGCTCGTTTCCTCGGCTTCGGACCATCAGTCTTCTGCTCGTTGGTCTCCACCGCTTGCCTGGATTTTTTCTTGGTTCCGCCCTATTTTAGCTTCGCTATCCGCTCCAGCGCCGACCTGGAGCGACTGCTGGTTTTCCTTGTCATTTCCATCTTTGCCGGGAGCATGGCCCGGCAGAAAACGTTGGCGGAATCCCGCGCGGATCGTACAACCCGCGAAATGGCTGCCATCGTGGAATACTCTCGTGACGCAATTTTCAGTACCCATCCGAATGGCGCCATCAGCAGTTGGAATCGCGCCGCCGAACACCTTTACGGCTACACTGCCGAAGAAGCTGTCGGGTTGCCGATCACGCGCCTGGCGCCGCCGGAACGCCGCGACGAGGTGGAACGCAACCTCGAGATACTCAATAGCGGCGGGCACGTGGCTTCCTATCGGACCGAGCGTATACGGAGGGATGGCACACGCTGGCCGGTGCTGCTGTCGGTGTCGCCGCTCTTGAACGCGCGCGGTGAAATCGTGGGAGCGTCGGCCATCGCACGCGACATCTCCGCCGAGAAGCAGTCCGAAGAAGCCGTCCGCCGCAGCGAGAAGCTCGCCACCGCGGGGCGACTCGCCGCTTCGATCGCGCACGAGATTAACAATCCGCTCGAGGCCGTCGTCAACCTCCTTTACCTCGCGCGCAACGACCCCAGCCACGCCGGGGAGTATCTGACTCTGGCTGAGCAGGAGGTGGGACGCGTGGCACGGTTGGCGCAACAGACTTTGGGATTCGTCCGCGATGCCAGCTCTCCGGGTTCGATGGATCCTGCCGCCATCATGGACGAGATTCTGCAGCTGTATTCCCGCAAGCTTGAGGGCCGGCGGATCCGCGTGTCGCGACGCTACCGCGGCAGTTGCCAGATTAGCGGCTATTCCGGCGAGTTGCGGCAGTTGCTGGCCAATCTTCTGGTGAATGCGGTGGATGCCATGGCGGACGGAGGTTCTCTGCAAGTCCGCGTGGCAACGGGCCACGACTGGTCCGACGGCGGCGAAGGGGTCCGCATCACCGTGGCTGACAACGGCAGCGGAATCCCCCGCGACCATCTGCAACAAATCTTCGAACCCTTCTACACGACCAAGAAGGACACCGGAACCGGGCTCGGATTGTGGGTCTCACGCGGCATTGTGCAGAAGCATGGGGGACGGATTCGGGTGCGAAGCCGGGCAGACGGGCGCGTGACCGGAACCGTGTTTTCGATCTTTCTACCGCAGCGGAACGAAATCAGACGGGCGGCGTAAGCGGCTGCTTCCTGTTTCCTCACAATAACTTGCAGGCGGCGGAGGTACAGTCACCTTCGTACTTAGAACGCCTCGCGGCAGCGGCTTATAATCATCCAAGTCCAAGCAAACTGAGCACTTAGCCGAATTGCAAGTAAACGTGAAACTCTTTCTTGAAGCCGCGATCTTCGCTTATGGGCTGTGCTTTGGCAGCTTCCTGAACGTGTGTATTTACCGGTTGCCGCGTGGCCAGTCGGTGGTAACGCCACGCTCCGCATGTCCGCACTGCGGAGATCCAATCCCGCTCTACCACAACCTGCCCGTACTGAGCTGGCTGATTCTTCGGGGAAAGTGCCGATCCTGCAAGCAGCCTATTTCGCCCCGCTATCTGGTGATCGAAGTACTCACGGGGTTGCTCTTTCTCGGCTGCTACAGCCATTTTGGCTTGACCTTGGCGATGTTGAAGTGCGCCGTGTTCGGCTTCCTGCTGCTGGGGTTGATCTTCACCGACGCGGAAACCAAGCTTCTTCCCGACGCCATGACTCTGCCCGGCCTGGCTCTGGGAATTGGATTCAGCCTGGTGGTTCCGGTGAATGATCTGGCTTCGCGAATCATGCCGGGCATGGTGTCGCCTGCGATGAGAGGCGAGATTTCGTGGCGCTTGTGGTCCCTGTCAGACTCCTTGCTGGGAGCGGCGGTGGGAGCTTCGTTTCTATACGGCGCGGCCGCCATCTACCTGAGAACCCGTGGGGTCGAAGGGATGGGATTCGGCGACGTCAAGCTGATGGCGCTGATCGGCGCGTTCCTCGGAACCAAACTCACCGTCTTAACCATTTTTGCCGCTTCACTGGCGGGGTCGCTGTTTGGACTGAGCACGGTTCTCGCAGTCTGGATGAAGCGCATTCGCCGAATCGAGGCGCGCGGCACCCCTTCAACCGCGGCCCGCAGGCGAGCATGGCAATCCGCGCGTCTGGCGCTCCGCTACTACGAGATGCCGTTTGGCGTGTTTCTCGGCAGCATGGCGCTTTTGTCGTTCCTGTTTGGAAACCGGCTCCTGCACTGGTATTGGGAGGCGCTGTGAAGCTGCTGATGAATCCGATGGCGCTGCGGGCGGGCATGCTTCTGTTCGCTGCCCTCGCAGCTTTCGGGCTAGGCTGGTACCTGATTCGAAGCCTGCGGAAGAATCTCGTAGCGGGATCGGAATCGCTCAATCAAGGGCCGATGGCGGCGGAAGGATTGCCGGTGCACGCCTATCACGCCGTCATTCAGCAACTGAAGCAGCAAAAACATGAGCTCGCCACCCAGCACCTCTCGGAGCGCAGAAAAGCGAAGGCTTCCGACACACTGAGCTCGACCATACTTTCGAACCTTTCCTGCGGCGTTCTGTTTTTCAATACCAGCGGCCTGGTGCGGCAAGCGAACTCGGCGGCGCGCAAGCTGCTCGGATTCGCCTCGCCGGTTGGACTGCATGCCGCCGATCTTTTCCGCACGGCGACGCTGCGCCCGGAAAACGATAATTCGAGATCAGGTTCGAGTTCAGGTCCGGGTTCGCGATCGAGTGTCGGGCAAGCTCTTGCTCCCGCCCTGGCGGGGAAGTCAGCCGTTCGAGGGCTGGTGCTGAATTATTTCCCACGCGATGGGGAGAGCCGTGGAGAAAGCCGTGTACTCGAAGTCACAGCCTCTCCGGTGCTGGCCGAAGACGCAAGCCTCATGGGCACCACTCTGGTGCTTACCGACAAGACCGACATTGAGCGCATCCGGCACGATCAGAAATCGCGCGAGGAAGTCTCTTCGGAACTCGCGCTCGGACTGCGCAAATCCCTGACTACGATTGCGGGATATGCGCAGCAACTGGCGTGCAGCCAGGATCCGGAACTGCGCCAGTTGGCGGAAGGCATCGCCGGCGAAGCGGCGCAACTGGACCAGAGCATCGGCAGCTTTCTGGGAGGCGCTCGCGCTGCAACCACAAGTTCTTGACACTAGCAATTGCAGGCCACGATTCAAATCGCGGGCCTGCCAAAGGATGAACACATGAAGCACACGAAACTCATGGCAATCGGCACTCTCCTCCTCTTGGGAGTCAGCGGAGCAACCGCTCAATCGCTCGGGGACTACGCCCGGCAGGCTCGCAAGAACAAAACCGAAACGAGTTCGGCCAGCCACCACTATGACAACGACAACCTGCCTACCGGTGAAGCCTTGAGCGTGGTCGGACCGCCAGCGAGCGATGGCAAAGCTGCGCAAGGAACCGAGACTGCGAGCTCCGCGCCAGCCGCAAAAGCGCCTGCCGCCGATGCCGCAGCGGCCGCTGCCGAGATGACGAAAAAGATCGACAAGCAGAAGGAGAAAATCGATTCGCTAAGTCACGAACTCGATCTCGAGCAGCGCGAATATCGCCTGCGCGCCGCCGCCTTCTACGGCGATGCCGGCGAGCGTCTGCGCAGCTCCGCCCAGTGGGATAAGGACGACGCGCAGTACAAAAGCGATATCGACAGCAAGCAGAAAGCGATCGAAGCCGCCCGCCAGGAATTCGACGAACTGCAGGAGCAAGCGCGCAAGGCGGGAATTAAAGAACAGGATCAGGATAAGGACAACGGCAAAGACAACAGTCAGAATAACGACAAAGACACCGGCAAAGACAAGGACAAGGACAAATAAGAGATCCCAACCAGATCTTCTTTAGTTCCTGTTCACTGTTCTCGACATCAGGATTTCTCAATCCGCTCCCGAATCTGCCGCGCGTGATGCCGCCCGTGGATCCAGTGGAACTTCCGCCACTCGTCGGCCGTCAAAGGGCCCAAGAGCGGGTGGTCCAGGATTTTCGTACGGTCACCGAACCTGAGCTCGCAGTCGTCCAGACCTGAGACCATCCTGTGCAGCTCAGGCGTGATCGCTTGCTGCGCTTCCTCCGCCGACATTCCTCGCGGAACGGCGCGTTCCGGGGCTTTTCGGCCTCCCGGTAGATAGCCGAGATTTACTACCACCAGGGTAGCGAAGCGGTCCTTCAGCGTCGCACGCGTAGCCAAAGGAGCATCCTGTTTCAGACATTTTTCCAGTCCCCGGTTGGTGTGCATGTAGGTAAGGAAAAGGTGCTCCAGTATCTGGGCAGCGCTCCATTTCCCGGCAGGGGCCTTCGCCAAATCGCTGGCGCTGGCGTCCCCCACTGCATCTTCGAGTTCGTGCCGCAAGCGTTCGAGGTAGGAATTCATAGGGCTGGGTGAGTACAATGTTCGGCGATACAATGATCCGCAAACCGAAAGCTGATTGGGAAATCGTCAATGAAAAAACTAGCCTTTGTAGTTGCAATTCTAGCAGCCGGATTGATGTCCGCGTGCTCGTCGGAGCCCAGCAAACCGGCACCGGCGGAGACGTCCCAGCCGAAAGCTCCGGAGGCAATCACCGGAAGCAGCGCATTCTACAAGTGCTACATCTCCGCCCGCGGCTGGGCGCCGGACGCGCAACCCTATCGTGCGGAATCGGGAGCATCGGCGGACTTCAAAGGCCGGGATGGCAAGGCGGGTGAGTGGCGCATCGGCTTCGCCTCGCCGTCGCAGCACGCGATTAAGACCTACACCTGGGCAAATGGCGATATTTCTCACGGCGTCGACGACACTTACAGCCCGGCGAATTCCAGCACTCAGATTTTCAACGTCCAGTTTCTCAAAGTAGATACAGATAAGGCCTTCACCGTCGCCCAGCAGCATGGCGGAGAGAAGCTGCTGCAGAAGGAACCCGACACGCCCGTAATTTATGTGCTGGACTGGAACCGGCAGGAAAATGCGCTCCTGTGGCACGTAATCTACGGGACCGACCGCGAGACCGCCAAGCTGCGGGTAGCCGTCAACGCATCCACCGGGGAGTTTTCACGGGTGGAGAAATAAGAACGATATTGCCGGTGGAGAGACTGGCCCTGCCCGGCCCCAGACTGGACGGGAGAGGACACGCGTCGCTCCACATACCTAACGCTCATTGCGCCTTCGCGATCCGCTCCAGCGAAGCGCGCGCATCCTTGGCCAATGGCCCCTCGGGCAGAATCTTCAGATACTGGGCGTAGTATTTCTTCGCTTCGGCCTTGTCTCCGAGTCTTTCTTGGCACACGGCGAGACGGAAGCTGGCCACGGCATCGCCATCCTTGTAATAGAGAGCTTCCTTATACCGATCGAGCGCGGCGCGGTAGTTCTTGCGGTTGAAGTAAAAGTTGCCAATGTCAATGTCTTTGGCCGCCTTCATCGGATTCCAAGGATGGAACTCCTGGATGCCCGAAGTATCCGCGTTATCGGGGACGAGGTCCGCGACGGCGGCCTTGCTGGCGGGATGACTCTTGGCATCGTCCTTGGGCGGGCTGATATCGATTCTCGTATCTCGGCTGGAGCTTTCCTCAGCCTCGCGATTACGGGCGGCCGCCTTGTCGGACGCCGCCTTGTCGGACGAATCCTGTGCCAGCGAAACCGCCGTCAGCAGCGCCAAAAAAACAATCAGGAATCGAATCCGCACGCCTTTATTGTACCGCTTCCCCCCTATGTTCCTCCGTGCCCCTCCGGTAAAAGCTCTTGGGCATACTCGGGAATCGCTCCAGGTTCACACAAAAAACCAGGCCGCCCACAAAGGGACGGCCTGGTTTGGCAAAGTCCTCCGGGGAGGAGGGCAAACTTATACTTATAGCGACGGCGGATTCGCGCTCGCCGTGGGAGTCGGATTGCTACTGGGCGCCTGCGCCGGGGTCGTGTCGGCCCCAGTATTGGTCATCAGGCGGATGTCGACGCGGCGGTTCTTGGCGCGGCCGTCAGCAGTCTTATTGGTCTCGACCGGCTTATCCTTGCCCAGCCCAATCAGATAAATCTTGTAGGCCGGAACGCTCTTCTCCGCGGCCAAATACTGAATCACAGCATTGGCGCGGCGCTCGCTTAGATCGTAGTTGTACTCGGAGCTGCCCACCGAGTCGGTCGCGCCCTCTACCGTAATGATGTATCCCTTGGTAGTGGCCACGCTCGCGGCAAGCTGGTCGATGGCTTCCTTGGCGTCCTTCGTCAGATTGTCCTTGTTGAATCCAAAATGCACCGCAGTTTCCACCACTGGGCGATAGTTATCGAGGTTGACGACAGCCCTGGTCAGTGCATCCACACGCTGGGTAGCGCTGTTCGCCGACAATTGCGCCTTGTCGGCTTCGCTTCCCGCGGCCAGAGCCTTCTGGTCCACCGCTGCGGCCTGCGCCTGCACGGCCTGGATTCCAGCTTGGGCGCGCTGATCGACGTCTTTGATGTCTCTCGAATTCTTCGCGGTCAGGTCGTCGAGTTCATTGGTTTTGTTGATCAACGGCGTGGTCTGTTGACGGACGTAATTCTTGCTTGTACATCCGATCGATGCCAGCATGGCCGCCGCCAGCATTAGGGTCAATGACATGCGATTCATAAGTTGGGGGGGCTCCTTGCCCAAATATTGCTGTGTTCTGAAATCTATTTCGGATCCTGCCTAAAGCCTGTGCACGGGGACCCGCTCGTAGTCAATGCACGGGGGATGCCATTTCGCATCCGCAAAATAAACTGCCAACTCATTTTATATCAATATCTTGCAATCTTGCTGTGGGAAACCCATAAACCGCGGACCCAAGCAATCGCGATATGCACCGTAGAAATTTTATACTGTTTGATTTCTGAAGAGAATTATAGGCGCTGGCAACCGATCGCGCTATCCACTAGCTAGATTCTCGGGCAATCGCCAAGGAGGATTTGGCAGCCTCACTTCGCGATCCTCACTTCGTCATCTTGTCCCAAGCCTTCTCAAATTGCGAAAATAGCGGGGCCTCACTCTTCTGCAACCCGGCGCGCCCCATTACGCGCCAGAGATATTGCTGCGAAGGCCTGCCTCCCCAATCACCGCTGTGCGCGTCATAGACCGCCAGCACATCCTCTGATGGACGAGACTGTACGGCCAGGATGATGTCCGCCTCCTGAGGCCGGTACACCACAATGAGTTTCCCCCACTTCTCGATGCCATCCTCGACGCGGGCAATTGCGTCGCGGTCCTCGGGCAACAGGTTGGGATTGAATTGATCGCCATCGTAAGCCGTTACATATACGAAACGGGCGTTGGAAAGAGTGCGCGGCATCTCCGGAACGTTCCCAGCGGCGGCCACGGTGCTCAACGTTGCCAGTGCCAGACTTAGCAGCACAACTGCAAATATGTTCTTCTTCATATGGATATCCCTACATATTCCCTAATATGAAGGATGCTGTCCGGGGCGCCGGAGTTGCAAAGCCTTTGGTAATCAGGCCGTAATCAATGACTTACATTGAATGACTTACATTACCGGCGGGACGGTGATTCCCATGGCCGCGAGAACGCGAATCAGCTCGCGACGAACCACCGCCGCGGTTGCCAGCAGGAACTTTCTGCGGCCCTCATCGGTTTCGCTCAGGATTGGGTAGCGGTGATAGAAGGTGCTGAAAAGCTGCGCCAGTTGGAAGGCATGCTTGGCCAGATAAGCAGGTTCGGTGGTAGCGATGCACTGGCCCACGATGTAGGAAGTTTTCGCGGCCGCGAGCCACAGCTCCCAGATGTTGTTGCCGGATTCGCCGCTGAGGTACCTGGCAAATTCTTCTGTAGAGACGCGGCTTGCTGCGTCTCTAGAGAAACTCTCGGGATCGAATCCACCCTTACGGAAAATATTGGAAGCGCGGACGACAGCATACTGCGCGTATGGGCCTGTATCACCCTCGAAACTCAGCGCGTCCTTGAAATCGAAAGCGATCACCGAAGGCTTCGTGAATTTGAGCATGAAGTAGCGCAGCGCTCCGATGGCGAGTTGCGTAGCAATGCCACCGCGCTCGGGCTCGCTCAATTCGGGATGGCGAGCATCCACTTCCTTACGGGCCGAGCTGATGAGCGCATCCAGCAGATCGTCCGCCTTTACGCCGAAACCCTTGCGCCCGGAAACCTCGATCCACGACCTCGCCTTGTCTTCATCCGTCAGTTGGTAGCCGAGTTCGGCCGCGCACCGCGGAGTGAGCGCAACCATCTCGTATGAAAAGTGCGTGTAGCGATCGGCGGCTTCGCTGTGGCCGAGTCCGCGCAAAGCTTCGATCACCGTGTTTTGCGCCTCGGACTGCCGTGCGTCGATGACGTTGTAGATCTCGGCCACATCGCCGAAGTGTGGATGATCTTTCTCGCCGCCGGTGGTTGAGATCCAGCAGTCGTGAGCATTCGGATACCGAAAGAATTTCCGATAGCCGAAATCGCGCCCCAGCAATCCGAACTTCCACATGTGATAAGCGATGTCTTTGCCGACGTAGCCAACCGTACCGTTGGAGCGAACGATGACTTTCTGATCTTCCTCGGCGATTCCTGAGGGACGAATATCAACGCCGGGTTTCGGCTCGATCGCTACGAGGAGGTCTTCAGAGTCCCCGGTTGTTTCTGATCCATTGGTTTTCTTTGCGACCTTTGCGTCAGCTTTTGCCGTTCCAGCGCGCCGCATCACCCAGCAGCCTCTATTCTTCCCTTCCGTTTCACGGACAAGCACGCCGGCTTCCTTCAGCTTGGTAAACGCCGCATCCCAGAAATGCAGGTGCAGAATCTCACTCTCGCGGGGCAGGAAGTCGTACTCAATGTCGAGCCGCTCCATGGTTTCGAGATGGCGCTTCAGGACGGCAATCGAAATCAAGTCGGCAATCGCCGCGGTTTCGTTGTTTCCTTCCTCAATCGAATGCAGGGTCGCGGCGCGCACCTGCAGGTTCGACTTGTCCTCTTCATACCATTGCGAGACTCGGGCATAGAGATCCCAGCATACGTAATCGAACCGGGGCGCGGCGGCGAGCGCTTCGATCTGAGCACGAGACTTCTGCTCGATATGCAGAAATCCCACCACCACGTCGGCAACCTGCACCCCAGTGTTGTCGATGTAGTTCTGCACGTCCACTTCCCTGCCCGCAAAGCGCAGCAGGCGGACGAACGTATCGCCAAGAATGGCGTTGCGCAGATGCCCGATATGCGCGGCCTTGTTGGGGTTGATGCTGGAATGCTCGACCAGCACCTTGCCGGCGGGAACAGAGGCCGCGGGTTTTTCGTCAGCGGCGAGCGCCGTGGCCAACTCGGCGCGGCTGACGCGAACGTTGATGTATCCGGCGCCCGCCACCTCGAATCTTTCAAGGCCTGGAACCGCGCCGACCCCAGCGACGATCTCCTCGGCAATCTTGCGCGGAGCCTTGCGGAGCTTCCGGGCAAGTTCGAAAGCGAGAGGCAGCGCGTATTCGCCAAACTCAACCTTCGGCGGCTGCTCGACGACAATGTTCACGTTTTCCAAGTCGTAAGTGCGACGCAGAAACTCGCGCAGATGTTCGACCAGTCGACGTTCCAGATATCGATACAAGGATGCCCTCTAAACTATTGAAGAAACAGTGATTCTAACAAACTCACGGCAGGCGGCGGGTTTGACGGAGGTGGCGAGGTTCCCTATGATGAAAGTTCGGTCTTCGGTAAATAGTCGCTGGTCGTCTGCCCGCAAACCCGTCAGTAGCGCAATCTGCCAGCTTTGAGACTGGCGCTGGGAGTGCTCGCCAACGACTAACGACCAGCGAACTAACGACCTCGGTTATGCGCATCGCCTACCTCGACTGTTTTTCCGGCATCAGCGGCGACATGTTTCTGGGCGCGCTGGTGGATGCCGGAGTGTCTCCAAAGCTTCTGGAAGACACGGTAGCGGCGCTCGATATCGGTGCGAGGTTACTGATCTCCCGGGTGATGCGAGGCGGGATTTCAGCAACCAAAGTGGATGTGTACGCCAATGGCGAAAAAGACCTGCCGCGGGAAGTTTTCTGGGAACAGCAGGGGCACGTCCATGCTCACGGGCATTCAAACGGTCGAGGGCTAAACGAGATTCGCCTAATCATCGAGAAGGCAGCGATCAGCAGTACGGCGAAGGCGGCCGCGATTCGCATATTTGAAGCGCTGGGCCAGGCCGAAGCCGAGATTCACGACACATCCGTCGAGCAAGTCCACTTTCACGAAGTCGGAGCCGTCGATGCCATGGTTGATATTGTCTGCGCCGCCGTGGGAGCGGAATCTCTGGCGGTCGACGAATGGGTATGCTCGCCCTTGAATGTAGGCGGCGGGACCGTCAAGTGCGCCCACGGAACGCTTCCTGTCCCCGCACCGGCGACGCTGCATTTGCTTCGGGATGCGCCCGTGTATTCGTCGGGGCCACAAGTCGAACTGGTGACGCCCACGGGCGCGGCAATCGTAAAGACGCTGAGCATCCGCTTCGCAAACTTTCCGGCGATGAAGATTGAAAAGTCAGGATACGGCGCGGGAACCCGAGATTTCCCGGAGCACCCAAACCTGCTGCGAATAACAATCGGCGAATCCACGGCAGACGTTATCAACACGTCGCCGAGTACATCAAATGAGAGAATCATGGTGCTCGAAGCCAACCTCGATGACTTGAGCCCGCAGGTGTTGGCCTATGCCATGGAGCGCTTGCTCGCGGAAGGCGCACTGGACGTGTTCAGCGTCCCGGTGCAAATGAAGAAGAGCCGCCCGGGCGCGTTGCTCACTGTGCTTGCGAGAATGGAAGACGTAAATCGCTTGACCAAGCTGATCTTTGCCGAGACCACGACTCTGGGCGTGCGCCGCCGCGAGGAACAGCGACAGACGCTCTCGCGCCGGTGGGAGACAGTGGACACAACATGGGGACCGGTGCGCATCAAGATCGCCAACATGAATGGCAGCGTCTCCAACTATGCGCCGGAATATGAAGACTGCCGGACGCTGGCGGAAGCGCATCACGTACCGCTGAAGCAGGTGATCCAGGAGGCGGTACAAGCCTATGCCAGCGTCAACAGAAGATGATGATTCAAATCCCTAGTTCGCAATTCTGATTTCGTAATACTTAAGTTAGGGGAGATTCATGCCAGTGCTCAATTTGTTACGCGACCTTTTGCAGCGCGTGCCAGGCCGCCTCGAAAACCTTTCTAAAGACACGGTCGAAAGCAAGCCAACACCGTCGGGCTGGTCCCCGAAGGAAGAGCTAGGACATCTACTCGATTCAGCCGCCAACAATCATCAACGCATCGTTCGCGCGCAGTTCGAAAATAATCCGTCCATGCCCGGTTACGATCAGAATCGCTGGGTAGCTGTGCATGCCTACCAGCGCCGCGACTGGAGCGAGTTAATCGAGGTGTGGCAAGCAACGAACCGGCAATTGCTGGCAGCAGCCGAAGCAGTGCCTGACTCCGCCTGGTCGCGGACGCTGACCGTCGCGGGTTCGGAACCGCTGACGCTACAGTTCGTGTTTGATGACTATGTCACGCACATGATGCATCACCTGCAGCACATCGGAATCGAAGTGAACGACATCAGATCGAATGCAACGAACGCAGCTTAGATTTTGGGTGGCGCAGCGGTTCACCGCTGCGATCAGCGGCTTGTTTTTGAGAGTCGGCTTTAGCCGCTGAGGCAAGATTTCGACTCCAAGGCACCGAATGAGCAAAAAGTTTTACATCACGACCCCGATCTACTACGTCAACGCGCACCCGCACATTGGGCACGCCTACACCACAATTGCCTGCGACACGATCGCCCGCTGGCACCGCATGTTGGGCGATGACACCTGGTTCCTGACCGGCACCGACGAACACGGTCAAAAGATCGAGCGCGCAGCCCAGGCTGCGGGCAAGTCGCCGCAGCAGTTCACCGATGAAATCTCCGCGGAATTCCGCGCGCTGTGGGATCGCATGGGTCTGACGTATGACGATTTCATCCGCACCACCTCCGATCGGCACAAACAGGGCGTGCAGGCACTGTGGCGGAAGATTCGCGATAACGGATACATCTACAAGGGAACCTACACCGGCCAATACTGCGTTTCCGATGAGCTTTATGTGGACGCGGTCGGGCCGGGCGCTCCCTGTCCGATCTGCGAACGCCCGACGGAAACCGTCCACGAAGAGAACTACTACTTCAAGCTCTCGGCATTCCAGGACCAGTTGATCGGCCTTTACACCGAGCATCCGGATTTCATTCGCCCCGAGACGCGGCGTAATGAAGTGCTCTCATTCGTGCGCAGCGGCCTGCGCGATCTCTCCATCAGCCGCTCGACGTTTTCGTGGGGCATCCCCGTACCGGACGATCCCAAGCACGTGGTTTACGTCTGGCTGGACGCGCTGGCGAACTACATCACCGCGCTCGGCTACGGCCAGCGCGATACCAGCAAGTTCGACAAGTACTGGCCCGCCGACGTGCACATGATCGGCAAAGAGATCGTGCGCTTCCATTGCGTCTACTGGCCGGCGTTTCTGCTCGCCGCGGGATTGCCGTTGCCCAGGGGCATCACGGCGCACGGCTGGCTGCTGTTCGAAGAAAGCAAAATGTCAAAGTCGCGCGGCAATATCGTGCGCGCCGAAACTATAGTGGATGTGCTCGGCACCGACGCCCTGCGATACTTCCTGCTGCGTGAAGTCGTCTTCGGGCAGGATGGGGCTTTCAGTTTCGATGCGCTGGTCCAACGCTACAATTCCGACCTCGCAAACGGACTCGGGAACCTCGCCAGCCGCACTCTGACCATGATCACGCGCTATTTCAAGGGAGAAATACCGTACCCGTCGAACGCGGCGCACACCCCGGCGGATGCCGCAATTGCAGATGCGGCGAGGAAAACGATCGCTGACTTCGCCACGCTATTTGACCAGTTCCAGTTCTCGCGGGCGCTCGAAACAGCCTGGGGACTGGTCAGTGCCGTCGACAAATACATCGTCGAAAACGAACCCTGGTCTCTGGGCGAAAAAAAGGACAGGGACGAGGAGAGCCGCGCGCGCCTGGCAACCGTGCTTTACACCAGCGCCGAAGCTCTGCGAATTGTGACGGCTCTCGCGCATCCGGTAATGCCCGACGCCACTGCGAGAATCTGGACGCAGTTGGGCCTGGGAGACATCAGGAAGTTTGACCTGACGCGATTACAGTGGGGACAGTTGCATCTCGGCACAAAGTTGGGCGAGGTGCAAGCCGTGTTTCCGAGGGCAGACAAATCGGCAGTCGAGAGGATGCAGAAGATGGAAGAACAGCGTGGAGCGACGGGCGCCTCGCCCGTTCAGCCGAGCGAAGCGAGCCAGCCAGCCCCACCGGCCAAGCCGGAAACGGCGTCAGCCAAGCCAATCGCCACAATTCCGGATGGCAAAATCAGTATTGACGACTTCGCGAAAGTGGAACTGCGCGTGGCTCAGGTGAAGACGGCTGAGCGCGTAAAGGGCGCCGACAAATTGCTGCGCCTGGAAGTCGATCTTGGCAACGAAGTGCGTCAACTGGTAGCGGGCATCGCCGAGGCTTACGAGCCGGAAACGCTGATCGGACGCAAAGTCGTGATCGTGGCCAACCTCGCCCCCCGTAAGCTGCGCGGACTCGAATCAAACGGCATGATCGTCGCCGCCTCGCCGGAGGGCGGAAAGCCGGTGCTGGCCAGCTTTCTGGAAGACGTCCCGATCGGCACGCGGCTGAAATAGCTGCCGAGCTTCGCTCGGCTGGACGGGCGAGGGCGCCCGTCCCCACCCGATCCCGCAAACAACTAACGACCTACAACCAACGACTATGTTTATCGACTCCCATGCTCATCTCGAAGGCAAGCGCTACGAGAGCGACCGTGACGAGGTGTTGGCGCGCGCCAAACAGAACGGGATTGAGGCCTATCTCGCCATCGGAAACGGCGACGGACCGGAGACCGCCGATTGCGGGATTCGGTTGGCGGAGAAATACGACGGGCCGAGTGAATTTCCGCGAATCTGGGCGAGCGTGGGAATTCATCCCCACGAAGCAAGCCTTGCAAATGAAGCGGCGGATGCGCAAATGCTGCAATGGGCGCGGCATCCCAAGGTGATCGCGTGGGGAGAAATCGGCCTCGACTATTTTTACGACCACTCGCCCCGAGAGATACAGAAGACGGTTTTTCTAAGGCAAATGGAGCTGGCGCAAACCGGGAAGTTGCCCATCATCATCCATTGCCGCGCATCCGATAACAGCGAGAACGCATGGGAAGACTGTCTCAAGATGATCGCTGAACATTGGGCTTCCAGCGGATTGGGCGGCATTCTGCACTGCTTCACCGGAAGCGTCGAACATGCGCGACGCGCGCTCGATCTCGGCTTCATGATTTCTTTTGCGGGCAACATCACGTTTCCCAAGGCACAGCCGATCCGCGACGCCACTCAAATGGTTCCGCTCGACCGCATGCTGATCGAAACCGACTCGCCCTACCTGGCGCCGATTCCGCATCGCGGCCAGCGCAACGAACCGGCATTTGTGAAGGAAGTAGCCCGCCAGATCGGCGAGTTGCGCAATTTGTCCACGGAAGAGGTCGGCTCACGAACCACACAGAATTTCTACAAGTTCTTTGGCCTCACGCCGGACAATTCAGACTCCGCTCTTTAACTCGCAATTTCACACGACTTTGTCATCCTGACCCTGAGCAGAGCCGAAGGGGAAGGATCTGCTGTCCGCCACGAAATGCAGATCCTTCCCTTCGCCCAGGATGACAATTCATGTTGGCTTTCGCTCGTGTCCGTTCACAACCTCGTCTCACCACTGCCCAGCCTTCGCAGATAATGCCTCTTCTGTTACCCTCAGGGGTACAGTTTGGGGTGGGCGATCCGTGGGGCTTTCAGTTTCGGGCGAACATCCCTGTTAACTGTGACATTCCATGCCCGATAACAGTTTCGATATCGTCAGCAAAATCGACCTCGCGGAAGTTTCCAACGCCATCCAGCAGGCGATGAAAGAGGTGACCACTCGCTTCGATTTGAAGGACTCGAAGTCTCAAATCGCGATGGAGGGAACCGACGCGATCATGCTTCACTCCGCCGATGAATTCAAGATGAAGGCGGTGAACGACGTCTTCCAGCAAAAGCTGGTTAAACGCGGCGTCCCGCTGAAAGGCTTGACCTACGGGGCGTTGGAGCCAGCCGCCGCAAGTACAGTGAAGCAGAAGATCACCCTGCAGCAGGGGATCCCGATTGAAAAGGCCCGCGAGATCGTGAAGCTGGTCAAGAATTCGAAGAAAAAGGCGCAAGCTTCCATCCAGGGCGATGTAGTGCGGATCAGCAGCAAGGATCGCGACACGCTTCAGCAAATCATCGCAATGGTCAAGCAGCAGGACTTTGGCATCGATCTGCAGTTCACGAATTACCGCAGCAACTAATTAAGGGAGCAACTGAGCAAATTGGGCACGACGACGTCCATCAACGGGAAAGAAATCTTCGATCTTCTGCGTGACGACATTGTCGCGATCGAAGAACAATTCGGTCGCGATACGATCTCGAACGTCGCCGCCATCACGGAGATCGGCGAGTACCTGCGGGCGGGTGGGGGCAAACGCATCCGTCCGGCACTGTTGCTCCTCTCTGCCAAGCTCTTCGGCTACAAGGGCGAGGGCGCGGTGAAGCTCGCGACAGTCGTCGAGATCATCCATACCGCGACGCTCGTCCACGACGACATCATTGACGAAGCCCAGATCCGCCGCGGCCGTCCTGCCGCCAATACGCAGTGGGGCAACTCGATGTGCGTGCTGGCCGGCGATTGGCTCTACATGCAGGCGTTCAAGATCGCGGTGCAGGAGCGTAATTTCCGCATCCTGGACGTACTGATCGAGCTGACGCAGCAGATGGTCGAGGGCGAACTGCTGCAGATGGAGAAGCTCGGCAAGCTGATCTCGCGGCAAGAGCATCTCGATCTGATCTTTCGCAAGACCGCGTGTCTGTTCTCGGTGTGCATGCGAGTCGGCGGCATCCTGGGCGGCGCCACGGAGCAACAGGAAGAACGCCTTGGTCAGTACGGACGCGATCTTGGTTTAGCCTTCCAGATCGTGGACGATGTGCTCGACCTTACCGCTTCAGAGAGTGTGCTGGGCAAGCCCGTTGCCAGCGACTTGCGTGAAGGCAAAGCCACCATGTCCGTCATTCACGCGCTCGAACGCTGCACCGCCGCCGAGCGCCACCAAATCGAAACTGTCTTGCACGACCGCGCGTTCAATGGCGTCACGCACGCCGATATCTTGACCATCCTGAACCGCTACGGTTCTCTCGAATACGCCTCCAAAGAGGCCGCCCGGTATGCTGAGTCGGCGCGCCAGAGTATCTGCGTGTTTCCGGACTCGGAGATCAAACGGGCGCTGTTGTGGGCGCCGGAGTTCGTGGTGGCAAGAGAGAAATAGCGCCTTAATCAAACTGTCACCGTGATTAGCCCTTCACCGCAATCCCCAGCATCTCAAAATGTCCGTTCAGCAACAGCCGCCCCGATCCGAGAAATGCGCGAGCGGGAAATTCACGCGAAAACGGTCTTATATAGGCCGAGTTGAACTGTTGCCATAAAGCGACATCGGGACAGTAAACCTGCACCCATACCAAGTCGTCCATGGTCATGCCCACTTCGCGCAAGACAGCCTGGAAGCCATCAAATAAGAGCTCAATCTCGGAATCTATATTCGCGGGAGCCTCGCCCGTCGCGGGATCGAGGCCGATCCGCCCGGAGATGTAGAGCGTATCGCCCACCAGCACGGCGTCGCTGAAAGGAAGACCCGCGGGACGATTCGGAAGATTGATGTAGCGGCGGCTCGGGGCTGACAAAGGATTCTCCGGAAATCGTCCTACTGTAGCAGGAGTTCTCGCGCAGGCGAAGTTCTTGTAGTGGGTTAGTTCCTGGCACCCCGTAATCCAGGCGTGACTCTTGCTGGAGACTTTCAATAGCGCGGTTTGACCTAAGAAACTGGCTGCGGCACGGGTTGAAGAACCACGGATTGAAGAACCAAGGATTGAAGAACCAAGGAATGTACTAGAAAGGGGCACTCGACACAGGCACACTGGCGCGTTTGGACTCCTGATTCGTGCGTCTCTGACAACACCTTGGAGGTGAATATGAAAGGTATTGTTGTAGGTATTGTGTTCGCACTGACTGCGCATGTGTTTGTGGGCGAGCCCGCGCCGCACGTCCCGCTGGGAATCGTTTCGGATTGGACGCACCATCATGTCCTCTACCCGGATTCGAAAGACGATTCCGTGATGGCCCGAATCCGAAGAGATCCCCGCTGGGTGCAGAATTGGTATCTTCGCCATCAGGAGACTTTGGTGGCCGGAACACCATCGCCGACACCGCGAAGCACAGACACAGAGACTGGAGCGTGCCCCTGGCGGCATCCCCTTTGACGTCCGGTTTTGAGCCGTTGTTCGACTTCGCATTCACCATTGGTCCCAACACGGGGTACGGCAGCCTCAACACGACAGACATTTTCAATGGTCAATTCCTCGCCACTGCCGGCACCCTCACCGTGACTGGCGGCCAGGACGTTGGCACGTACCCGCTGTATCCAGGTGGGCCAGTCGAAGAACTAAGCCCAAGCGGGAAATTCTTGTTCGATAATGTTCTCTACCCCTCAATCGACCCCGGGATTGATAACGGGGGGCTTCTCTTCATTGGCAGCGGTTTGGAGATCAACATCTGGAGCAACTCTCCCGATAATTATGAATTTGAGGATTGGACTGGTTCTAGTTATACCAATAACGCTACGGGAGCACCCTTCACCCTGAACGTCGCTCCCGGCGGGGGCCAGACCTTCCCCGCCAAATTTGTGTTTGACGTGACAGCGGCTCCAAGCTGCACGAACGACTTTGTGGTGATCGGTATACCAGCGAACCCCGCGTCGGGCGGTCAAGCCAACATCGTTGGATTGAACAATCTCTATAGTTCACAGCCGTCAGCGACCACCGCCTACTGCACCACGAACGGGCCGACGGTGATGTTCGCCTACGCCTCAGGCACCGGACAGGTGCCGGCTTCCGTGGTCATCTCACAAAATGGGAGCCAAATTGCCTACGTTGAGAATCTGCCTACTGGCAGTTCCTACTTCCACGTCCTGACCATTGGCACCACGGGGACCAACGGGACCAGCGCGACCGCGGCAGTCGTGCCGGGAAGCGCCGGGGGCAACAACGCCGTGGACCAGAGAGTGCTGCTTTCGCCGGACGGCGGCACCACAAACCAAAGCTCCACGAATGCGGTTTTCGTCGTTTACACACCTGACGATGCCAACGATGTCGCCTACGCCACCACCTACAGCACGGCCGGGAGCGGCTCCGGCTACCTGTACAAGATCAGCAACGTATTCAACGGCAGTGCAACCCCAACGATCGTTTGGAGCGTCCCCATCAATGCAGTTCCGTCAACTCCGGTATACGATTCGGTATCGAATAAGGTCTTTTTTACGGATGGCAGCGGTCGTATCGATTATGTGACGGACACCGGCACGTCACCGTCGGTTGTTTATGGCGCGGTCTTGGCTAGCGGCACCACGTCCGAGAATCCAGTAATCGTCGATAGCACCAATCAGATGGTCTACGCTTCCTTCAACTCCAACGGGACCAACGCCCTGATCGTGCAAGCCCCCACGAGTATGGCGAGCACCGTCTCCGTACCCGTGGGCACAGTTCAGCACGACCTACACAGGGCCGTACAAGCCGGACTTTAACAACGCCTGGTACACCGGATCGGGCACACCTCTCATGTACGTTGCCGGAACGGGCACCGGGACGCTTCCGACCCTCTACAGCGTCGGGTTCAACGGCAGTGGCGTGATGAACACCAGCGCCAACAGTACAACGGCGGCTCTGGCTACCGGCACGGCGGACTCGTCGCCGGTTACGGAGTTTTACAACGCTTCGCTCCAGAAGGACTATCTTTTCGTGGGGGTCACGAACCATTGTATTGCTACCACCGGCGGCGGAACTGCCGGCTGCGTCATGAGCTTGGACATCACCGGTGGCTTTCCAACCGTCAATGCCAGCAGCACCGCGCTGGCGGCCGCTGGAGGCACAAGCGGCATCATCGTGGATAACGACAGCAGTCATACCGGAGCTTCGAGCATTTACTACGCGACCAAGACCGGGGCGACCCTGGTCAAAGCCACGCAGTCCGGGCTGCACTGATATCCTTTCGCGCTAGCCACAAACCGACTGCCACGCGCAAACGCACTCAGCAGAAATTCCCTGCGATGCCCTCCCAGCGTACTTTCTGGGCTCATCGTCGCCGCTCCGGAAAATGAGCCGCCTCCTGGATTCAAGTCACGCGCAGTAGTCGTGTCGCGATTGCTATACTGAAAAGGCCCATTTTCTCAATGACCGACTTGCTCTCATTGATTTCGCACCATGGCTACTTCTTCCTGGCGGCAGTTTGCCTCGCGGAGGCCATCGGTCTTCCATTACCGGCCGCGCTCGCTCTGCTGACCGCGGGTGCCGTCGCAGCCTACGGAGACCTTCACTTCTATCTGGTGTTTGGCGTCGGCCTGTTGTCGATGATGAGCGGCGATCTTCTTCTCTACTTCATGGGCCGAGTCAGCGGATGGGCATTGCTTGGCATTCTGTGCCGGCTTTCGGCGAATCCGGAAACTTGCATTCTGCGCTCGGCAGAATATTTTTACCGGCGTGGCAAGCAGACGCTGCTTTTTGCCAAGTTCATCCCCGGCATCAACACCATGTCTCCGCCGCTCGCCGGCAGCATGAAAATGCGCCTGGGACAGTTCTTGCAATTCGACACGCTCGGGGCGGCTCTGTACGTGGGCGCATACGCCCTCGCCGGATATCTTTTCAGCGACGCGCTCCGCGCCATCACCCGCGGTCTACGCTCCGCCGGCTTTGCCGCTGAGGTCATCTTCGGCATCGGACTCTTCGCCTACATCGTCTATCGCATCTGGGTGTATCGCAAGTACCGTCTGCTCGACGTGATTCCCCGCGTACCGGCGGAGGAGCTCGCCCGCAGATTAACGTCCGATGCGGCTCACAACATGCTGATCGCCGATGTCCGCAGCCACGGTTACTACGATGCAGACTCGGAGCGCATTGCCGGATCGATTCGCATTGAACCCAACAACCTGATTGAAGAAATCAAGAACCTCCCCAAGGATCGAGAGATTTATCTCTACTGTACTTGAGCACGCGAAGCCACGAGCGCCCGGGTGGCGCGCGAATTACAGAAGCTCGGATTCAAAGTCTTCGTCATCGCCGGTGGCCTGCGTGCCTGGCGCAAGGCTGGAAACCCGGTAGAACGCGTTCCCGACGACGACTTGGTCAAGCTGCCGACCTTCAGTTGACACGGATCATGAACCCACCTCCGTGACCCGCGTCCTTGGCAGAGTCCCAGCAGTTTGCTATCGTGCCTTCATGGGCCGAACCCCGGCTTTTTGCGGAGTAATTCTAGCGGCAGGTGAGTCCTCACGCATGGGGCGCGACAAGGCGCTGCTGCCGTGGCCTCCATCGGCTGTCGGCGACACGTTTCTCTCCGCCGCCATACGGCTCTTCTTTTCGCACGTGGATGTCGTGCTGGTCGTAGTCGGCAAGAATGAAGCCGCCTTGGCCCCCGTCGTGTATGCCAATGGCGCGTCGCTGCTGGTGAATCCCGAGCCCGAGCGCGGGCAGTTCAGCTCCTTGAGGGTCGGCCTGCAGGAGGTTCTGAGCCGCGGCCGCGACGCCGCGATGATCACGCTCGTTGACCGGCCGCCGGTCCAGGCAGCAACGCTGGCGACGCTGGAATCGGCGTTCGAACGGGCCACCGCACACCGGAAGTGGGCGGTGATTCCCGAATACCAGGGAAAACACGGCCACCCCATTCTGGCCGGCCGCGAGCTGCTGGAAGCGTTTCTGCGGGCTCCGGAAACCTCGAACGCGCGCGACGTCGAGCACGAGCGCCAGAGCGAGATCGAGTACGTTTCGGTGGACGACCCGCTGGCAGTGGTCAACATAGATACGCCGGAACAGTATGCAGCTTTGCCGTCAGCTCTTCTGCCCTCCAGTTAAAGGGCTGCGGAAAACACTCGAGGGTTCGTATCAGGGCATCGCTTTAGCGATGCCGCAAGTTTTCGAAATCAGACGCCCCCTTTAGGGGCTGGATATCGAAAGCCATGCTTTTTCCGTAACCTGTTAGTTCCTGCCAGGGCCCTATATTTCATGACGCGTCTCACACCTCATCAAACCGAATTCATCGAGAGTGTCCTCAACCTCAAACCGCTCGTCGCCACATTCGACTGCGACGGCACCTTCTGGTCCGGAGACGCCGGCGAAGGCTTCTTCTCCTGGGAAATGGAACAAGGCCTCGTCTCGGAACAAGTCGCGCAATGGTCCCGCGCGCGTTATGCCGACTACAAAGCGGGCAACGTTGCCGAAGACGTCATGTGCGGAGAAATGGTCACCATGCACCGCGGACTGCTTGAAGAACTCGTGCAACAGGCGTCCGACACCTATTTTGCCCAGGCAATCGCCCCTAATATTTTCCCGGAAATGCGCGAGTTGGTGCAGCGTCTGCGCCAATCCGGATGCGACGTCTGGGCCGTTTCTTCTTCGAACCAGTGGATCATCCGCTCCGGCATGAAGTACTTTGGCATCCCGCAAAATCGCATCCTGGCAGCCGAGGCGGCAGTCGAGAACGGCATAATCACCGACCACCTGATTCGAGTTCCCAGCGGACCGGGCAAGGTGGAAGCTATTAAATCCGTGCTCGACTCGTCTCCCGATTGCGCCTTCGGCAACGCCATCTGGGACCGCGAGATGCTAGCCATGTCCAGACACCCATTCGCCATCAATCCCAATCCGGATCTGAAAGCGATCGCAATCGCCAACGGTTGGACGGTTTATCAGCCGGACATGAACGAAGCTGAAAGGAAGCTTTGACAGGGCGCGGCTTTACAGCTTGCGGTAAAACCCAGGCCTTGACCTTGCTTTGAAAGGGCGCGGCTTCAGCCGCGCCGTCAGGACCCCACCAAATTTGTCATCCTGAGCGCAGCAGGGACTTCACGAAGTGAAGTCCCTGCGGAGTCGAAGGACCCCTACATCTTTTCGCTAAGCAGGGACGTGTCAGGGAATTCTCTCCGTTAGATTAGTTTTGGGTGGCGCAGCGCTTCAGCGCTGCGGTAACTGTTTGGCTTCGACCTCGGCTTTAGCCGCCGAGGTGAGACTGCGACGGCGCCCTAGGATTTAAGATGGGACTGCGCCAGACCCAAAAGCGGGGGCTCAACCCTTATGGATAAGCGACATCGAGTCTTTGTAAGCTCAACATATGACGATCTGCGTGAGGAGAGGAAGGAAGTAATGCAGGCGCTGCTCGAACTCGACTGTATTCCATCTGGAATGGAACTCTTTCCCGCTGCCGACGAAGACCAATCGACACTCATAAAAGAAGTGATTGACGATTGCGACTACTACGTCGCAATCATCGGCGGCAGATACGGATCACTCCATTCAAATGGCAAGAGCTACACCCAGATGGAATATGAGTACGCTGTGTCGAAGCAGAAACCTACGATCGCCTTCCTGCATGCAGATCCGGGAGCCATCCCTGCCGCGAATACCGAGTCAACTGACGAGGGTAAACACAAGTTGGAGGCATTCCGCCAGCTCGCTAAGACCAAAGTGGTCAAGTATTGGTCATCACCGGCAGACTTGGCGTTGAAGGTTAGCCGTAGTGTGGGTCAGTTGATAAAGCGCCATCCCGCAACAGGGTGGGTGCGAGCAAACGAAGCTGCCGAGATTGCCGCGCCAGAGATCCTGCGACTCAGAGACAGAATCGAAGAGTTACAGGCACAACTAGACAAAGCCGTGCAGCCTCCCGAGGGCAGCGAGCAACTAGCGCAAGGCAATGACGAGTACAAGCCTCTCTTTTCGTTACAGGCGACACTAGCGAAATCGGCCTGATTTCCCCCCGACTTGATGCGGCCAGGTAACGAAAGAGACGACCCCTGATTCATCACAATCACCCGGTGAGCCCCATCACAGACCGCAAGCCCCACCGATGCGACAATGACCGCCTATTAAGCAATCGAAAGGAACGGCACTCTCTCAAAATGGGACCAGAAGCCGCCTCAAACCAACGGTAAAGCATTCTTTGACAATCGCAACCAGTTGAATCTTAAATACTTTACTTATAACTTCTTTGAAGTCAAAGAAGTAGCGGGATTTTCTCCCTAACCCCATGATTCCAATACCCCCGGGGGAGGGGGGAGGGGTACCCATCTCAATTGCTTAATTCAGGGTCAGTACCTAGGGATTTCATATCAATTCATACTCGAAATAGGAGCCACAAGATGCCTTCATATCCGGTAAATATTCGTCGCTGTCAGCACATCAAAGTCAACGGGACGCGATGCGGTTCGCCCGCGTTGCGCGATGAGAAACATTGCTACTACCACATGGAGTGGCGTCGCAAGAGTGCGGAAGTGACCCTGAATGTCAAAAACAAAATCGGAGCGCGCCGAACAATAAAGCTGCCCACGCTCGAAGATGCAAATTCCGTCCATGCAACCTTGGCCGAGATAATGCGGCTGCTGGCGACAAACCAGATTGAGCAGCGCGCCGCAACCCTGATGCTATATGCCCTGCAAATCGCATCGGCCAACCTGAGAATGACCTCGCTTGAACCCCCATCAGGGTTAGGACCCAGACTTCAGGCATGAAATTAGCGCTCGCTCAAACATTCCGCAAGAGCGCGGCGAGCGTGTCCATCGCCAGGTGGCTGGCGTGGGCGGAGGCTTGCGGGAGGCCTCCAACTTTGCGGACCAGATCTTCGCGGCTCACTTGGCGGGCTTCGTCTACATTTTTGCCTTTGACCAACTCCGTGATGGCCGACCCGCAGGCCATCGCTGGAACGCAGCCCTTGGCGCGAAAGCGAATGTCGGTGATGCGACTGCCTTCGAGTTCCATCTTTTCCAATTTTTTTTCCAATTTCTTTTCCAATCTAAGGCTGAGTTCCAGAATGTCTCCGCAAACAGGATTTTCCAATCGCGCGGTGGCGTCGGGATCTTCAACCTCACCGGCGTTTCGTGGGTTCTGAAAATGGTCGAGAAGTTCGGCGGAATACACACGGCGATTGTAATGCGCCGACGATACTATCAGCAGGTACGGTTGGTGATTTCCCTCCCCTACAATAGGGAGATGCCCGACACGTGCAATCCGCGGCGCATTGTCTGCCTGCAACCCAGCGCAACCGTTATTCTCGCCAGCGTGGGGGAATTAGGCCGCGTTGTGGCTTGCACGAAGTACTGTGCCGACGTGGTTCCGGAATTGCGAGCGGAGTTGCAAACGGAGTTGCAAACCGAAGCGCGCGGCGGGAATCGACTGATCGTCATCATTGCCGACTCATGGACGTCGAAGGCCAGCGAGATTCTCGCTGCGAAACCCGACCTTGTGATCGCTGCCGTTCCCTACCAGGAAGCTGCGGTCGTGGAAATTCTTAAGGCTGGCATTCGCTTTCTTGGCTTGGCTCCGCGCACGCTGGACGACATTTACACCGACATCGCGTTGATCTCGGGCTCGGTCGGCGCGGGCGAGCGGGGAGTGAAAGTGATTTGCGATATGCGAGCGGCAATCGACGAGGTGCGACGCCAGACCGCAAACCTGCCGAGAAAGCGTGTGTTCTGCGAGGAATGGGGTAAGCCCATCATTGCATCGCAGCCTTGGGTAGCCGAACTGGTGCATGCGGCCGGTGGCGACTTCCTGGGCACGCCGGGCAGGCAGTGCTCCGCTGAAGACATCGCTCGACTGGACCCGGAAGTCATCATCGCCGCGTGGTGCGGGGCTGGGGACCGGGTGCCGCTCGCCAGGATTACGGGGGAAAGGGGCTGGTCGGAAAGTACCGCGGTGCGGAATTCGCACGTGTATTGCATCTCGGATGAACTCTTGAATACCCCCGCGCCCACGCTGGTTTCGGGATTGCGAGCGCTGGCGGGTGCGATTCATCCCGCAGCATTCGGCCCCCAGCCCGGACTCCGTTCTATCACGCAAGTGCCGCGGACGCAAACCCCGCGGTGAAGCTGAACCACGGCGGATTGGTTTAGGATTAGCACTATGGCTACCAAATCCAATACTAGCAAGCTCGACGAGGTGCGCAAGGCAGCGGACCGCTTGAATTCCGAAGCGCGCACGGCCGATCAACTGATGAAAGACATCACGCTTCTCCTTCACAAAGAGATGCTGAAGTACAACTGGGTGGGCTTCTACATGCTGGAAGCTGGAGCCAACCCACCCATGCTGGCCCTGGGACACTACCAGGGAGCGATGACTGTGCACACCCGCATTTCGCTGCACCAGGGCATCTGCGGCGCGGCGGCATCGTCGGGGAAGACGGTGGTGGTGGATGACGTAAAGAAGGATCCACGCTATCTTGCCTGCTCGATCGAAACCAAGTCGGAGATCGTTGTGCCAGTCTTTGTACACGGCAAGGTGGCCGGCGAACTCGATATTGACAGTCACTTCCTGGCGGCATTCGCTGACGACGACCGTGAACTGGTTGAATATTGCGCTGAGCTCGTGGGCAAGCGACTGGAGCGCAAGTAAGCCATCGCCACCTAGCCGCTATTCTTGAAAATCATGAAACGAGTCGTCGCCGCGCTGATTGTGAAAGATGACCTCATCCTCGCCTGCCAGAGGACGCGGCACCAGGTGATGCCGCTGAAATGGGAATTTCCCGGCGGCAAAATCGAAGAAGGCGAACAGCCGCGCGATGCCATGCGCCGGGAGTTGGAGGAAGAGTTGGGGATCGTGGCGGAGGTGGGCGTGGAGGTCGCCCGCATCGTCCATGAATACCCGGGCGGCGGGTCGGTGGAACTTCGCTTCTACGAAGTACGCAACTACCAGGGTGAAATTGAGAACCGGATTTTTCGCGAGATACGCTGGGTAACGCGGCGTGAGTTGCCGGCGCTGGATTTTCTTGAAGCGGACCTGGGACTGGTGAAGGAACTGGCGGCGGGAAAAGTGATTTGAGACTTTCTATCCCGCCCCGCCGCGCACCTGGCTGTAGACATACAGCACGGTTAATCCAATCATAATCACGGTGGTTGCCCATGCGATGATGTTGAACGTCGGTTTGTTCACATATTCGCCCATCAGTTCTTTCTTGTTGATCAGCAATAACATGAAAATCAGCACGAAAGGCAACACGGCGCCGTTGACCACTTGCGAAAATACCGCGATCTTGATCAGCGGAAGGCCGGGGATCAGGACTACGGCTGCGCCGGCAACGATGAGCGCGGTATAGAGCCAGTAGAAGGCGGGAGCTTCGGAAAACTTGCGTTCCACGCCTGACTCGAAGCCTAACCCTTCACAAACCGTGTAAGCCGTCGAAAGCGGCAGAATTGAAGCCGCAAACAGGGACGCATTAAAAAGCCCCAGAGCAAACAGTATGTAGGCCCAGTCGCCCGCCAAGGGTCGCAGCGCCTGAGCGGCGTCGGCGGCGTCACGAATGTCGCGATTGCCGTGCAAGTAGAGCGTGGCCGCGCAGGCCACAATGATGAACCAGGCAACCACGTCGGTGAAAATGCAGCCCACAATCACGTCCAGCCTCGAGGTTTTGTACTGGCGCCGTGTGACACCCTTTTCCACTATCGACGACTGCAGATAGAACTGCATCCAGGGCGCGATCGTGGTACCGACCACGCCGATCACCATGTAGAGGTACGAGCTCTGCCTGAAGGCCGCCATCTGCGGAGGCTTCACCGTGGCCTTCACGGCCTCGATCCACGCCGGCTTGGCCAGCACTCCGGCAAATATGTAAGTGATGTAGAAGAACGAAGCTGCCAGGAAAACCTTCTCAACGCTCTTGTACTGCCCCTTGACCGCGATGAGCCAGACGATCACGGCGCAGATCGGCACCGCGATGTATTTTGAGACTCCGAACAGCCCCATGCTTCCCACAATGCCGATAAATTCGCCCACGACGTTTCCGAAATTTGTAATCAGAATGCCGAGCATCATGAGGAAAGTAATCCGCAGGCCGTATTCTTCCCGGATCAGATCGCTCAGGCCCTTGCCGGTCACCGCTCCCATGCGGGCGCACATCTCCTGCACTACGATCAGGGCGACCGTAGTCGGGATCATGGTCCACAAGAGCATGTAGCCGAACTGCGCGCCGGCCTGCGAATAGGTCAAGATGCCGTTGGCATCGTTGTCGACGTTCGCGGTGATGAAGCCCGGCCCTACGACGGCGAAGAACAGCAGGAACCGGAACTTCCAGCTTCTCAGGAATTTCATGCGTACAGGCCCGCGGGGGACAGTCTAATTGGCAAAACAGAACGATCAGAATAAATGCTGAACGCGGCGTCTGGATAGGCGAATCTGCAAAAGTGAAGAACTTTTGTGCAAAGCCGGCGGCAGTTGCCGAGCTTCGCTCGGCATGGACGGGGCAAAGCCCCGTCCCTACACGACCTGGCTACAGCTTTGCGCGCAGCATGGCGATCACGTCATCCGGCGTGATCACGCCGGTGAGGTAATTGTGCTCGTCGATCACGGGTAATGTCAGCAGGTTGTACTTGTCAAAGAGTTCAGCGAATTCCTTCTCTTTCGCGTCTTCGTGGCAGGAGATGAGGGGCTCCTGCGCCAAAGCCAGCAGCGGAGTCGAGGCGGGCGCCAGAACGATCTTCACCAGCGGCACCGCGCCCGCCAGGGTACCGTGAGAATCGGTCAAATAAATGGTGCTCATGTTTTCCATGCGGCCTTCGAACGTACGCATGGCCTCGATCGCGTCGTGGGCCGTGGCCGCCACCGGGAGGGCAATGTACTCGGTGGTCATGCGGCCCGCAGCTGTGTTCTCTTTGAACTCGAGCAATTCCGTGACTTCCTGGCGCTCTTCGGGCTGCATCTGCACCAGGATTTCCTCTGTCCGCTCGTCGGACAGGTCGGCTAACAGGTCGGCGGCCGCGTCGGGTTCCATCTCCTCGACAATGTCGGCGGCCCGGTCGGAATCGAGCGACTCCAGGACCGCTTTCTGCACCTTGGGTTCGAGTTCTTCCAACGCGCCGGCGGCGACGTCTTCGTCCAGAGTCTCAAATACCGCTTCGCGCTCATCGGGAGCCAGCTCTTCCACGATGTCGGCAATGTCGGCGGGATGGAGTCTGGCCAGGCGCTCATGCGAAATCTTCAGCCTGACGCGCCGGGCGGGATCGGTCTCGATGAGGTCCACGAAGTCCCAGGGAATGTCGCGGGGAGGAATCCGCAGAAGCAAGGCACGCAGGACAGCCGCTGGAACCATGCCTTTGAGGAGACGGCGAAGGGCGCCCCGCGCGCCCACATCCACGCCGCCGACTCTCAGGACCGAACGATTCTGGGCGCTGTCGTGGTGAAAATCCACGTCGTTCACGCGCACCACTTTGCGGCCGTGCACGTCAATCACCTGCTGATCGAGAAGATCTCGGCTGAGCAGCAACAGTCCTTCGGAGCCATCGGCCGGGGTCCATTCGGCGGCCACAGTGGAGGCTCGAATGCCGCCATTGATCGCGGAAACAGCCGTCAGAGGCAACACGCGGTTTCCCGCAGGCGTTTTAACGATCAGGAGCGAAACGCGGGAGCGGTCTTCCTGGGGGGCGAGGGCCACCTCGCGCACCCGTCCGCTGGCGGCGCCGGAGGCGTCATAGACGGGCAAGCCCAAAAGTTCGCTCAAGGAGACGGTGGCCATCCCCAAGAGAATACTCAAGAGCGCGTACAGATGCCAGATGAATGAGCCCGCCTTCTGAACCGTTGTAACCTTGTGACATTTCTAATTTGGAATGAGACCCGCCGCTGCACCGGTTGACACGCCACCATCGGCTGACTAAACTCTGCCTTCTTCACTTCAAACCCACGTCCGCTGTTTGAGTGTGTGGGCTGCAACGACAATTTATGGCAAAGTGTCCTCGCATTGCGGTTGTGGGTAGCGCCAATGTTGACTTGACCACGTTCGCAGACCAGTTTCCCAAGCCGGGGGAAACCATCTTTGGCCAGAGGTTTGATCTGGGGTTCGGTGGGAAAGGCGCGAACCAGGCTGTTGCCGCCCGGCTCTGCGGAGCTGAAGTCTTCATGGTGGCGCGCGTCGGGGACGATCTTTTCGGTCCCTCAACCATCAAGAACTTCGAAAAACTGGGGATCGATGCCAGGCACGTACGCCAGGTAAGCGGAGTGTCCAGCGGAGTTGCGCCGATCTTCGTCGATCCTTCCGGACAGAACCGGATCATCGTGGTCAAAGGCGCAAATGACGAATTGAAACCTTCCGACGTGGATGCGGCGGCGGAAACGCTGAAGAGCGCCGACTGCATCGTTCTCCAGTTCGAGATCCCGCTGGAGACCGTGTACTACACCATTAAATTTGCGCGACAGAATGGCATTCGCTGCATCTTGAATCCGGCACCGGCGCAGCCCATCGACATGGGCGCGGTTGCCAATCTCGATTACTTTGTTCCCAACGAAAGTGAGGCTGAGGCGATTTCCGGTATGCCGGTGCGCGATCTTGACGACGCCAAGCGGTGTGCGCTCAAGCTTCTTGCCAGCGGCATTCGGCGCGTGATCATCACTCTGGGTGCGAATGGTTCGTTGCTTGCCGGAAGTGAGGGCATGGAGCACGTGCCCGCGTTTAATGTGAAGAGCGTGGATAGCACGGGCGCCGGTGACGCTTTTATTGGCAGCTTCGCTACTTTTCTTGGCGAGGGTTTGCCTGAGCCGGACGCCGTGAAGCGGGCCAATCTTTATGCTGGCCTTTCGACAACTGGCGTGGGAACACAGAAGTCCTTTTATGGCCGGGCGCGGTTCGACGCGGAGTGGACTCGCAGAGGCACGGCCTAGCTGGCCTTCGCCGACAGCGCTCTGGAGGGCACACAAGGCGACTAGGGACGATATATCCACGTCTGGGTCGTGCCGCGGTCGCTATCCGGGTAGCCCCCCGCCAGCAGCACCCTACCATCCTGGAGACGAGTCTCGCTCATGAAATGCCACGCGTCGTTCATCTCACCCGAAGCGACAAGAAATTTCCCGCTGTTCGGGTCGTAGATCTCCACCTTCTTGCTTCCCCCGGAAATAAGCAGCTGTCCCGATGCGAGTTGCACGGCTTCCTCAGGAAGTTTGTAGCGACTATCGTTCAGGGACGATGTGGCCCTGAACTTGCCGGTGTGGGGATCATAGACTTCCGCTTTGCTCATCGTCCCGTGCCAGTCGCGTTCGTCGGAACCGCCGACGACGAGGACCTCGCCATCCGGAAGCAGGCCCGCCGCATGCTTGTAGCGCGCCGTGAGCAAGCTTCCAGTCTCGGTAAACCGGCTCGTTTTCGGATCATAAAGCTCGGCGCTTGCGGTGACATCATCCCCGCGTCCACCCACGATGAGGACTCGCCCGTCGTCGAGTAATGTTGCGGTGTGTGAGATGCGCGCATGATGCATCGATCCAAGCGGCTCGAATGTGAGTGTGGACGCGTGGAAGATCTCTGCCAACGTCATCCCGCCTGGACTATCGTGGTCGGCCCCGCCTGCGATGAGAACATCTCCATTGGCCAGCAGCGTGGCGCTGAGCTGACCGCGCCTGACCGTCATCTTCGAGATCGCCGTGAACTTGCCTGTCGTGGGATCGTAAAGCTCGGCAGAATCCGTGCACCCATGGCCCACCCATCCGCCGGCAATCAGCACTTTCCCCGACTGCAACAATTTAGCGACATGCCCGACACGCCCTGTGGTCATATCACCGGTTGCCTGAAACTTGCCGGTAGCGGGATCGTACAACTCGGCCGAGCGATAGAAATCCTGGTTGCGGCGCATGCCGCCGGCGATGAGAACCTCGCCATCCGGCAGCAAGGTCGCGCTGTGCCCGGACCGGGCCTCAAGCATGGGCGCTGCGGGAATGACCGACCCTACCTGCGAAACCGCGGGAACAGACGATCGAAAAGCCATCACTCCGACAGCAAGACTGGCTGTTGTCAGGGCAACGAGAGGAGAGTGGAACCGGCGCATGTCGTCCTCCTGAGCAAACGTCTTCTGATCAACTATGACGGGCTCAGTATTGATTCGTTAGCGGAATTCCGCCCAAGAGCCCACATCGCCGGTTGTCGTGGCGCGCCGCTTGCGTTTCCGGTGCGAGGGATACCGATTTCGACACGGCTGCCAGATCTCACCTCTCCATCAAAAGAACCTTCTCCACTTCGTCGATCTCGATCAGCTTAACCTCGATGACTTCAGTATCGGTGGTCTGCACAGTTCTACCGATGAACGTGGCCTCGACTGGCAATTCGCGATGGCCGCGATCAATCAGCACCAGCAACTGCACCAGGCTGGGGCGTCCATGCGAAAACAGGGCGTCGAGGGCAGCGCGCGTGGTGCGGCCGGTGTAGAGCACATCGTCGATCAAGACGATCTTCTTGCCCTCGATGGAAAAGCCAATTTCCATTTCCTGGACCACGGGCTTGGGCCCCAGTGTAGAAAGGTCATCTCGATAAAACGTGATATCGAGCGTGCCCACGGGAACCTTTTTCTTTTCGACCTGATGAATCATCTTGCCCAACCGCTCGGCGATAGGAACTCCGCGGCGGCGGATTCCGACTAGTCCCAAGGCCTCGACGCCGCTGTTTTTCTCGAGGATTTCATGAGCCAGGCGCACCAGGGTGCGCTCAATCTCTGAACCCGACATCAACTGTGCTTTTTGCGTGAGCGTCGTTTTGCGAACCGCGTTTTTCTTGATGGTCATGATGCGAGTACCTCGTCAAAGTCAGTTTTTGTTGGGAAAACACATGGCGGAGCGCATCTATCCCGGCTCTTGAATGTATGGAGTCTTTCCTTAAACGTCAAGCACACTTGATCCGCGTCAGATCGCGGCTGGGTTACGGGCGGGGCGCACTGGGGGCTGGGCGACGGCGATCACGTTGGGCTGTCACTTTGAAACCCCCGACATCCCAGGTAAGACGTCGAACATCGCGGCAAAGTCTAGCTTCTCCCAGCCCATGCCGCGTGCGGCTGTGAGGAATTCGTTGCTGATAGCGGTGGTGGGAACGGGGACATTCAGCTTGCAGCCTTTCGCCGATGAATTTCGCTTGAAATCGCCGTCGTCGCTTTTCCGGCTACTGGATCGAAATCGTCTTGATGTTCACAAACTCGCGGATACCAAACTCGGCCAGTTCGCGTCCGTGGCCTGAGAACTTCACACCACCGAAAGGCAGGCGCGGATCGGAAACGACCATCTTATTCAGGAAGACCATGCCGGCATCGAGTTCGTTGATGAATCTTTCCGTTTCCGCAGGATCGTTGGTCCAGGCGCTGGCACCTAGCCCGAAGCGGCTGTCGTTGGCGATCTGGATGGCCTGGTCCACATCCTTTACCCGAAAAATTGACGCCACAGGACCAAATAGTTCTTCCTTGTACGCGGGCGAGTCTTTCGGAACGTTGGTCAGCACAGTGGGCGCGTAGAAGTTGCCGGGACGATCCAGAGGATGGCCACCGGTCAGCACCCGGCCGCCCGCGGCTACAGTTTTTTTCACATCGGCATCGAGGGAAGTAACTGCGTCCGCGCTGGCTAGGGGCCCGAGTTGAGTACTCTCATCGAACGGATCGCCAATACGCAAGTCCTGCATGCGCTTGACGAACTTGCGCTCGAATTCATCGGCTATTTCCTCCGCCACAATAAAGCGTTTGGCCGCGATGCACGACTGACCGTTATTCTGAATGCGAGCGTCGACCGCCGTGGCGACCGCCGTATCCAGGTCCGCGCTGGGCATCACGATGAAAGGATCGCTGCCACCCAGTTCGAGCACGACTTTCTTAACCCGTTTGGCGGCGGAAACTCCGACTTGAATCCCCGCTTGCTCACTGCCGGTTAAAGTCGCGGCGACAACGCGAGAATCGTTGAGGATGCCATCGACCGGCCCGGAGCCGATCAGCAGGGTCTGGAACACGCCCTCGGCGAAACCGGCGCGGCGCAGAATATCTTCGATCTTCAGCGCGCACTGTGGAACGTTCGAAGCATGCTTCAGCAGTCCCACATTACCCGCCGTTAATGCGGGCGCCGCAAAACGAAACACCTGCCAGAAGGGAAAGTTCCACGGCATGATGGCCAGGATAGGACCAATCGGCAGATAGCGAATGAAGCTGCGCTTCGCCCCAGTTTCCACAATTTCGTCCGCCAGAAATTTCTCGGCGTTCTCCGCATAGTAGCGGCAACCGGTGGCGCACTTCACCGCCTCAGCTACTGCAGCCTTCAGAGGCTTGCCCATTTCGAGCGTCATCAAATGGGCGCACTCGTTCTTTTCTTTTTCTAAAATCTCGGCGACGCGCATCATCTTGCTCGCACGTTCCGCGAACGAAGTCCGCCGATGGGCTCGAAACGCGGAAGCCGCCAACTGCAACTTCTGCTCAATCTGCGCCCCGGAAAGAGGCTCGAAAGTCTTCAGGACTTCGCCGGTCGCGGGATTGGTCGTCGCGATTGACATGCTGATTCTTCCCCCTCGTGTTGGTAGCTTACGCCCCCAAACTGTCCGCCCTCAAACTCTCCGCTCTCCGGCGGCGGATCTCGATCCGGGCCTGCCATTTGAAAGCCTCAACTGTCCCTGTAAACCGGCACGGCTGCGCCATGAATCACCTTGGCATCGTCGCTGCACAAAAACAGGATGACACGTGCGATCTCGCCCGGCTTTGGCCACTTGGCAAAGTCGGCGTTGGGCATTGCTTTGCGGTTCGCCTCGGTGTCGATGATGCTGGGAAGAATCGAATTCACGCGCACCCCAGTGCCCTTGACTTCCGCGGCCAACGAATCCATCAGGGCCAACGCACCCGCTTTGGAAGCGGCATAGGCGGCTGCACCGGCGCCGTGATCCAATGCGGCTTTTGCCGCGACGTTTACGATCGCTCCGTGTTTTTGTCTGAGCATTGCCGGTATCGCTGCACGCGACAGCACGTAGCCCGACCGCAAGTTGAGCGCGAGCATCCGATCGAAAACCTTCGTTTCCAGTTCCCACAAGTTCACGCCGCCGGCGTAGCCGCCCACTGTGTTCACCAAGGCGTCCATACGTTTGTGTTCCGCGAGAACGCGGGCGAGGAACTGGCGCACCGCTGCTTCATCGGTGACATCCACAAGGTGACCCTCGACCGACGAGCCCTTCGCGCCGGCTTCGCTCTTGAGGGCATCAAACTCTTTCTGGTCCCGATAAGTCACACGCACCCTGGCGCCTTCCTCCAGAAACGCGAGGCTCACCGCGCGTCCCAATCCGCCTGTGCCACCAGCGACCAAGACCAATTTGCCTGAGAATCTCATGAGTTAGTTTGATTTCTCTCTGCTACCGCCGCGGTTTCCGCCAGCGGCAGCCACACTTGAAAACGCGTGTCACCGGGTTTCGAATCGACTTGAACATTGCCCCTGTGCTTCTTCACAATGCGCTGAACCGTGTCGAGACCCAGCCCGGTTCCCTCCCCGACTCCCTTGGTTGTGAAGAACGGTTCAAAAATGTGCGCCTTAACTTCGGGAGAAATTCCCGGACCGTTATCGCCGATCTCAACCAAAACGCAGTTGTCGTCGCGATAAGTTCGAACTCGAAGCTCGCCCTTGCCACCCATCGCGTCGATGGCATTATCAATGATGTTGGTCCATACCTGATTGAGCTCGCTCCCGAATGAATTCACGAGAAGCGGAACCCGCTGGTAGTCGCGCTGCACCACCACTCCGCGTTTCAACTTGTGGTTCAGGATGGTAAGTGTGGTTTCGAGGCTTTTCACGATATCGACATTCTGCACCGGCGCCTGATCCATGTGGGTGTATTCCTTAATGGCGCCCACGAGGTCGGAGATTCGGGATGTGCTGCTCTCGATTTCGTTCAGCAGGTTCGCAATCTCGAGCGAGGCAGCGATTCTCACCAGAGCGGCCCGGGCAGTACCGGCATCGAGGACCGCAAACAACGATTCCAGCACCTCCGGCTTGAGATTCTTGCGCGCCAAATCGGCTGCCAGTTGCCACAGGTCATTCTGACCGTGACTGCGCAACAAGGAATCAACCTGCTCTTCCAGGTCGCTGACGGCCAGGGGATCGGGCCGAGGTTCGTCGTGCTGGATGAGCGACGTTTCCAGCTTTTCGATTTCCGCTTTCTGGGCGGGAGTAAGATTCTTCCTGCCCAGTTCAAGACTCGCGTCCTTGATTTTCTTCAGAATATCGCGCAACTGGCTGGTAGCGCGTTTGGCAGCCGAAGCGGGATTATTGAGTTCATGAGCCAGACCCGCGGAAAGTTTGCCTAGACCGGCCAATCGGTCTCGTTGTTGTTCCATCCGAGTGGTTTCACGGATCCGGTCAGCCATCAGGCCCACCAGGCGCTTAGCCAACTCCGGCATTTTCTGCACGAGTTCCGGGAACAGGGCCGCCGGAAACCGCAAGACGCGGATGTCCATGACCGCCCGCCCTGTCACCGTAAACTGCTTCATCCGCGAGAACGGAAGGGCTCCGGTGACGTCACCGGCCTTCAACGGAATTGCGATGGTTTCGCCGCCTAACTCTCCCCGCATCTCAATCTGCCCCTCAAGAATCACAAACATCCAGTCGGCCGGATCGCCTTGGCGTGAGTAGGTATCCCCGGCCTTGTATCGGAGTTCTTGTGACTGGCTGATGAACCAGGCGATCTGCTCGTTGGGCAAGTCCGCGAACGCCGGAACGCGAAGTAATTCAGAATTTTCGATCATTTATACCTTGCTCAAATACTGATGGATGAACTGCACGGCGACCGATCCTTCGCCGACGCCGGAAGCGACCCGCTTCACCGAACCATGCCGCACGTCGCCCACCGCAAAGATGCCGGGAATATTCGTCTCGAGCAGGAAGGGGTCCCGGTCGAGCGTCCAGCCCTTGGGACGCTGCCCGTCGCGAATCAGATCGGGACCAGCCAACAGAAAGCCGCGCTCGTCGCGCTCGACCAGATCGCCGAGCCAATCCGTGCGCGGCAGGGCTCCAATAAAAATGAACATCGCACTCGCCGGCACCCGCTCCAGCTTGTTGGAATCCGAACAAAGGACCGAGATCTCTTCCAGATGCGTTTCGCCATGCGCCTCGGACACGCTGGCGTGGGCCCACACTTGAATGTTGGGCATCTCTTTAATCTGATCAATCAGATACTGTGACATGGTGCTGGCAAGCGAACTGCCTCTGACGACCATGACCACGCGTTCTGCATACTTGGCAAAGTTCATGGCAGCCTGGCCCGCCGAATTTGCGCCGCCAACAACGTAGACGATTTCGCCTTTGCACGACAGCGCTTCCGTGGCGCCACCGCCATAGTAAACACCGGCACCCTGCAGCCGATCGATTCCCGGAGCTTCCAGCCGCCGCCACTGCACTCCGCTCGCAATCATCAGTGCGTGGCATGATATTTCGTTGCCGTCCGCCAACTTGATGATGCGATACGATCCTTCGGTGCGCACGCCGACCGCTTCCTGGGGAGACAGAATTTCCACCCCAAAACGTTGCGCCTGAACTACCGCGCGCCGGGCCAGATCGTTGCCGCTGAGCCCGGCTGGAAATCCGAGATAATTCTCAATCCGCGAACTCATACCCGCCTGGCCACCCGGGGCTTCGCGCTCAATCATTACCGTGTGCAGACCCTCCGAAGCGCCGTAAACGGCGGCCGCCAGACCGGCTGGTCCTCCACCTACAATCGCCAAATCGTAAAAACTGGTTTGTGCTCGCGTCCGCAGACCGACTTTTTGCGCGACATCCGCCGGCAAGCTCTCCAGAAGCTTCGTTCCATCGGGGAAGAGCACGACCGGCAGACTGGTGGCCTCCTCGCCGAGAGCTTCCAGGAGACGCTTGGTTTCGGGGTCGTTGGCGGAAGTTTCTACGTCGATCCACTGATAGGGAACGTGATTGCGCGCCAGAAAGTCCCGCAACTCATAAGACCGCGGCGACCACCTGGTTCCGAGAACCCGGATCCCCTGAAACACAGGCCGGTAGGATGCTTGCCAGTCATCGAGCAAGTCATTCAGTTGTGGATACAGATTCTGCGAGGGCGGATCCCACGGCTTCAAGAAGAAGTAGTTGATGCTGGCTTGATTGATGGCGCCGATCGCGGCATTGGTGTCGGCGTACGCAGTGAGCAATGCACGCTTTGCCTCCGGATAGATATGCATTGCTTCCAGCAGAAATGTGACTCCGTCCATCCGAGGCATGCGCTGGTCCGCGAGCAGCAGGGCCACGCTGTCATTGCGCAGTTTTAACTGCTTCAACAGGTCCAGAGCGCCTTCGGGAGAATCGCTCCCGATGACGCGATACTCGGCACCGTACTGCGAGCGCAAGTCGCGTTCGATTGCCCGCAAGACGTCGGAGTCGTCATCGACACTCAGCAAAATCGGTTTCGGCATGATCGTTCTCAGTCTGGATGATGAACCTGATTACCACTCCCCGGTTTAAGCTGCAAGTTCACCAGCCTCGATCTCATCTACATAACACCAGATCCAGGACTCTCCCGGCTCGATGGAGCGCATAAGAGGATGCTTGGTGTGGTGAAAGTGCTTAGTGGCGTGCTTGTTCTTGGACGAGTCGCAACAGGCCGCATGTCCGCAGATCAGGCACATGCGCAGGTGGACCCACGTATCGCCCGTCTTGACGCAATCTTCGCACACATGCTTATTCGTCTGTTTTATCTTGATCTGATCAAGGTGAGTGCATTCTTCTGGCATCGATTCCTCCGCGTGTTCACAAGTGAACGATAAATAAGGTTACTCAGCGACTAGCAGATTCTCCGCAAAGGGCCATTGCTCGTCAATCCACTGTGCCTGGCAGCAAAAGCCAGCAGCGCGCGCCATCTGGAACACTTCTTCCGCCGCGTACTTGTGGCTGCTTTCCGTCCAGATGGTCTCCCCTTCCAAAAACTCCACGCGCAGATCCGCTGCCGGAATGCGCACCGTCTGCCGCCGCTTTGATTGGAGATGCATTTCTACGCTTCGGGCTTCGTGATTGATCCGCGCCACGTGGACGAATTGGCCTAAGTCAAAATCGGCATCGAGCTCGCGATTGACGCGGGCCAGCAGATTGAGATCAAAAGCGGCGGTCACGCCCAGTTCGTCGTCGTAAGCCTTGAGCAATTGTGCGCTCGATTTTTCCAGGTCCGTTCCCAGCAGAAGTGAATCTCCGGCCTCGAGAATACTCCGCACCGCCGCCAGGAATTTTACTCCGGCGGGGCGATCAAAGTTCCCGATGGTGCTCCCCAAAAACAACACGAAGAAGTGTTGGCCGCTCTGCCGGTGCGCGGCCGCCTCCAGCAAGCCATCAAGATACTCGCGCTCAAAACCCACAATGCTGATCGCATCAATGTCGCTGAGTTCGCGCTCGCACATGGCCAAAGCCGAGGGCGATATTTCGACCGGATAATAAAATGTCCGTCCCCGCTGGCTAAGGGCCTCCAGTATCCAGCGGGTCTTCTTGCCGCTGCCGCTGCCGAGCTCAGCGACGGCGACCGGAGCGTCCAGGCGCTCCACGATCTCATTCGCATGCCGTTGCAGCAAACGCTCATCGGCCCGGGTGAGTCCGTACTCGGGCAGATGGCTGATTACTTCAAAAAGTGCCGAGCCCACGTCGTCGTAGAGGTACTTCGAGGGTAGTTCCTTCTGTCCCGGCCGGGTGAGGCCGGCGCGCACGTCGTAAGCAAACTCGTAAGTGGCATTGGCGGGAATCGCATGAACCAGCATTTCCTCAGTCCTCCTCGATCCTCGATTCGATCTTCGGCTCGACGCTCAGCTCGACCCTCAGCGGCTTACACAACGGAAACCCGCATACACGTATTGGTAATGCGCCTGGAACCAGTTGCGAAATGTGGGCCGCAACATGCACGCGGCGGTCCGCGCCGAACCGCCCTTCATGACGAAATGCTTGCCATCAAAGAAATCCGCTGAGTATCCACGGTAGAACGGAAACGGCTCGAAACCAGGAAACGGACCGAAAACGGTAGAGGTCCACTCCCACCCGTTGCCCAACATGTCGTCAACGCCGAATGCGCTCTGGCCTCTCGGAAACGCATTCACCGGCATCGGGTTCCAACGGTGAAAGTCAAAGTTGCCGAATTTGAAATCGGGCGCCTCATTGCCCCACGCATAAGCTCTCATGCTTCCGTCTACGGTGCCGTAGGCGGCGCGCTGCCATTCCGCTTCCGTGGGGAGCGACTTCCCTGCCCATCGCGCGTATGCGCTTGCTTCCGCATGGCTCACGTAGACGGGCCAGTCTAGCGCGAGCGGTCCTTCGTCGAACGGTTTGTCGGCAAGCGGTATTTCAGCAAACATGGCGCGCCAAAGCCATCGACTCCCATCCTTCTTCCAGAACAACGGATGAGAAATTCCGCGAGCAGTCTTCCAGTTCCAATCATCGTCATTCCAGAAAGTACGCGTGTCATAGCCACCGGCCGCCATAAACTGGAGATACTGCCGGTTTGTTACCTTGTACCGATCGATCTCGATCGCAGGAACTTCCACCGTGTGAGCTTCATACTCGTTATCCCAGCCGAAGGTTTCAGCGTTCCGGCCGAGACCAAGTGTTGCGCTACCCGCGGGGATGGCGACAACCCGGTGGGCGACTGGCGGACCAGCGACAATCGGAGGATCGAGCGCCGCCATCTTCATGTCGAGTGGCAACTGATGCAGCATGTAGGCCAGCGTTTCGGCATGCATCAGCCGATGCTCAACCGCTACATTCATCAAGGCGCGCAACGGAGAACCATCGCGTGCGGGCGTTGGCTCGAAACCTATCTTTGCGAGATTTTTGTCGAGAACGCTGCGGACACTGCGCACATAATCGCGGACGGCGTCCAGGGAGGGCCAGTCGGATGGCAGATCGGCGGGCAGTCCGCCGCCGACCGGATCGATGCCGAAGGCAAAGAGCCGGTCAAATTCAGGATGAGCACTCTTCAACCCGAAGACGGCATTGTTCAACAAATTCCAATCGAATGCCTCAAGATGTCCAACATAAAAGATGATGCGGTGACGCTCCGGAATCGGCCGCTCATAGAGTGATCCAGGGCGCACCAGACTGAAGAGTGCATCGCTCTGCCGACGGGCATCGGACACACGCTCGATGAGCTCAAAAAGGAGTTCATCAGGGACTGCAACGCTTTTTTGCGCAGCAAGCATTCGGCGCTCCCGGTTTGGCCGCGATGACTGGACGAGTGGTCTATTTGAAGGCAAGCCGACCCCCGACTTTGCCATTCGAGGTTTAGTTAGATGACGAGTCGCTGCGCACGGTCGCAGGAGAGTTTACTTTTATTTCCTACCCTATTTGAGCCTCGTCCAAAGGGCCGGTCAGCTTTAGAATGGTGAATCAGCAAAGCTGTTGACGTGAGGTGTTGAGATGAAACTGCTTCTGAGTCTCGCTTGCTCCTTCTTCGTTATGTCGTCCCTCTCCTACTCTGCGACTGCAGCGCAGACGTTTCCGACCTCGGCAGGAGCGGTCAAGATCACTCCGCTGTATCACGCCAGCACCCTGATCGAGGCGGGAGGCAAGATCATCTACCTCGACCCGGCCAAACCTGCTAAGTTGGGAGGATCCCCGAAAGCGGACCTCATTCTGATTACCGACATTCACGGCGACCACATGGATCCGGCTTCCATCGCCGAGATCAGCAAGGCTGGAACGGAGATCCTGGCGGCGCCCGCCGTGGTGGCAACGGTCACGAGTGCCAAGCCGATTGCAAATGGTGAGAGTAAGACGTGGCAAGGCTGGACCATCGAGGCGATTCCTGCCTACAACCTGACGCGCGGTCCAGTTCCGGGCAAACTCTTCCATGACAAGGGACGTGGCAACGGATACGTGCTCACTTACGGTGGCGTTCGCTTTTACTTCTCTGGAGACACGGAAGGCGTCCCTGAAATGCGCGCCCTGAAGAACATCGACGTGGCGTTCGTGTGCATGAATCTGCCGTACACCATGCCTCCCGAAGAAGCGGGGGACGCGGTGAAGGCATTTCACCCGAAGGTTGTGATTCCGTATCATTACCACGGCTCCGATCTGGCGGTGTTTAAGAAAGGGCTCGAAGATACCGGGATCGAAGTCCGGTTGCTCGACTGGTACCCGCAATAGGCAGATCCCGGTACGCCCCTGAACATTAGCCGTCTATTTTGAAGGGGGAACATGCGGGTTCTGTGGGCGAAATCTCTGAGCATTAGAGCATTGGCAGTTCTCGGCTTAGTCCTGTTTCTCGCCGCTGCGACGCCTCTGCCGCTGGCGGCAGCACCTCAGGCGGCCGTTCCAGAGATTGTCCTTACGCTCGCCCCGGCACAATCAAAAGTGCACTGGACAGTGGACAGCACCTTGCACACGGTCCACGGCACGTTCACCCTGAAGAGCGGAACGGTACATTTCGATCCGGAAACCGGGAAAGCGAGTGGGGAGATTGTCGTTTACGCACCGAGCGGAGAAAGTGGTAATGGCTCACGCGACAGGCGCATGCACAAAGAGATTTTGGAAACGGCAAAATATCCCGAAGTGGTTTTCCGGCCGACTCAAGTTGAGGGCAAAGCAGGGCAATCTGGGGCATCGGACGTAAAGCTGGACGGTGTTTTTTCCATTCACGGGGCGGACCATGACCTCGCCGCGCTGGTGCATGCGGAGTTGACGGGGGACCGCTGGCGAGGGACCAGCAAATTTGAAGTGCCGTATGTGAAGTGGGGAATTAAAGACCCGAGTAACTTCCTGTTAAAAGTGAAACCTGTGGTGAATGTGGAACTGGAAATGTGTGGCGAGATTGAGGCCGCGAAATAGATTCCCGGGCATATGCAACGGCATGTAATTCAGCTCGCTGCAGATGGGGTTCTACAAACGGGGAGATCCGTCGCGAGATGGGGGAAGATTCTGTTAGAGTTTGCCAGGTCCTGGAAGTGATTCAGAGGCGAGGAGGTTGTCCTTGGAGCGGGGTTTCGCCGTAAACCGGGAAGACGAAGCCAGCCCGATCCAGTTCCGCTCAGAGAAGCTCGCGGCAAGGTTTCTCTCGCCTGATAGAGCGGAGGTGGCGAAGTCTCTGGAAGTCCGGTTTGACCCGTTGCTGGGGACTTCGTCTCGTATTGCCGAAGGTGTCGTACTCTCGAAGGCTGATGAGGGCGCGCTCGCGCCTCTTCAAGCTCCCAACTCGAACTGCCCGTTCTGCCCGGATCGAATCCGCAGAGTCACTCCCCAAGTGTTGGAAGCAATTCACCACAGCGGACGTCTGGAGCGGGGAGAGTCGGTTTTGTTTCCCAACCTCGTTCCTTACTCTCAGTATGCTGCGGTCGCGGTTTTCTCGCAGCAACATTGGCTGGCATTGAACGGGTTTACGCCGCAACAACTTTTTGACAACCTCGCAGTTGCTGTCGATTACGTCCGCCAGGTGCATGCTTTCGATCCGCGAGCCGAGAACTGCGCCTACAACATAAATTACTTGTATCCGTCGGGCGGGTCGCTACCACATCCGCACGCGCAGGTATATCTCGATCCTTACCCTACAACTCTCATGCGATTGCAGCGTGAGGCCAGTGTCGCTTATTGGACTGCACAAGGCCGGTCGTATTGGGAAGATCTGGTGGAAACCGAAGAGGCCCGAGGGCTGCGATTCGTGGCTCGGGTCGGCCGGACCGCGTGGATTACTGCTTTTGCTCCTATTGGCTTCAATGAGGTGCAGGCGGCGGTTCCGGGCTGCGAAACCTTGCTCGACCTCACGGAAGATGACTTGAATGCACTTTCGGCAGGTATCTCACGCGTCCTCCAATGGTACGAATTGACTGGGTACAACAGCTTCAACTTGGCGCTCTATTCAGGGCCCCTGAACAACTCGCGTGGTTGGCGCGTACATCTGTCGATGATCACGCGCACGGCGATGCTGCCCTATTACCGGAGTGATGCAATGCACATGGAGCGGTTGCACTGGGAAGCGGCCGTGGATCGCTCGCCAGAGCGGATCGCTGACGATCTTCGCGCCCATTTCGCCGCAGGTTAATCCGGTCATTATTTCGTGACTTTTGTCACTGCATCTTGTGATGGGAGAGGTAGGCTGGAATTAGGTGAGGCACCGTTCTCATGGCTTTCGTGATTGCTGAACCCTGTATAGGAACGAAAGACACGGCTTGCGTAGATGCATGCCCGGTCGACTGCATTCATCCGAGAAAAAACGAAGACGATTTTGTAACAGCAACGCAGTTGTATATCGACCCGGTCGAATGCATTGATTGTGGAGCTTGTGTACCGGTTTGCCCAGTGTCCGCCATCTTTGCCCTCAACGATCTCCCGGAAAAGTGGAAACACTATGCGGAAATCAACGCGAAGCAAGCGCTGATGGCGGTCGTATCAACGGCGGAGCAAAACCAGCGTTGAGCTCTTTCCGCTCACCAGGAAGCTCGCTTCCACTAAATCGGCACCTTGGTATAACATTCCAGTCGTTCTTTGCAGCCTCTTGCAAGTGCCCACCAGGCTCATAACCGCCTGACGAGGAAAAACCCCATGGAAGCACGTATCCTCGGCCAGTTCCGCGCCATCGTTGGCAAGGGTTTGATCACCGAAACCTCGCAACTGCACACCTATGAATGCGATGGGCTGACGAACCTCCGCGTCCTGCCTCAGGCGGTTCTGCTTCCCACTTCAACCGCGGAAGTGCAGGCGATTGTGCGTATCTGTCAGCGCGAAAAGATTCCTTTTGTGGCTCGAGGCTCGGGCACGGGACTCAGCGGCGGCGCCCTGCCGGTAGACAATGGCGTGGTCATCAGTTTAGCTCGCATGAACCGCATCCTCGAAGTTGATCTGCCCAACGCGCGTGTGATCGTGGAGCCGGGCGTCACCAACTCCGAGGTCACGCAGCGCGTGGCTGCGCATGGTTACTTCTACGCCCCTGATCCTTCGTCGCAGTCGGTGTGCAGTATCGGCGGAAATGTTGCGGAGAACTCGGGCGGCGCGCATTGTCTGAAATACGGATTCACGACTACCCACGTGCTGGCGCTCGAGGTCGTCCTTCCCGATGCATCGATCGTATATCTCGGCAGCCGCGCGCTCGACCGCCCGGGATACGATTTGCCGGGAATTTTTGTGGGATCGGAAGGAACGCTGGGAATCGCGACCAAAGCCGTACTGCGCATCATGAAAAAACCCGCGGTCATTCAAACCTTGCTGGCCGCCTTCAATACCACCACCGAAGCGGGCGCGGCGGTCAGCGGGATTATTGGGGCAGGAATGCTGCCGGCGGCCATCGAGATGATGGACAACCTGGCCATTCAGGCCGCCGAGGCCTCGGTGCACGCCGGGTATCCAAACTGCGGCGGACTGCTGCTGGTGGAAATCGACGGCCCGGCCGCGGAAGTCGAGCACCTGATCGAGGAAGTGAGCGAGATCTGTACGCAATGCGGGGCCTGGGAGATTCGCGTCGCCCAGTCCGAAGCGGAGCGCGCCGTCGTCTGGAAAGGCCGCAAGGCTGCTTTTGCCGCCATGGGGCGCATCTCGCCCAACTACATTGTGCAGGACGGCGTCATTCCTCGCACCGCTCTGCCCAAAGTTCTCGGCGAAATCGAACGCATGAGCGCTGCGGAGGGATTGCGCGTAGCCAACGTCTTTCATGCGGGCGACGGCAATCTGCATCCCCTGGTGCTCTATGACCGTCGCATTCCGGGTCAGGAGGAGCGCGCCATGGAGCTTTCCATCAATATCCTGCGACTGTGCGTGAAGTGTGGCGGGTCGATCACCGGCGAACACGGCGTGGGCGAAGAGAAAAAGATGATGATGGGGGAGATGTTTGCGGAGCCCGATCTGGAAACGATGCAACTGGTGCGCTGCGCTTTCGATCCTCAACACCTTTCGAATCCAGGCAAGGTGTTTCCTCGCACTCGCCTGTGCGCGGAGAGAACAGGCCCGTACGAACCGCATCCTCTGGAAGTCGCCGGGGTAGCGCAGTTCTTCTGAGGATTATGGGAATTCATTCATCATCGGGAGCATCGATCTCTGGGGCGTCCATCGCCGGTGTGGAAACCGCATGGAGCGACCTGCGGGCCCTAGTCGGCGCTGAGCACATGCGCTCCTCCAGTGCGGAGGACGCGGTCGATGGCGTCCTGCCGCAAATGGTCATCGAGCCGGGTAATCCTGAGGAAGTCGCTGGTGCGCTGAAGATCGCGACGGGCGCGGGTTTGCACGTGATTCCTCGCAGCGGCGCAACCAAGATGGATTGGGGCAATCTTCTTCAGGGTCGCGAAGCCGGGGTCGGCGAACCGCGCAGTGGCGAATTGATTCTTTCCATCCGCCGGTTGAACCGCGTGGTGGAACATGCCTGGGGTGACATGACGGCGACGGTCGAAGCCGGGTGCACGTTCCAACAGCTGCAGCAAACTCTTGCCGAGCACGGTCAGCGACTGGCCCTCGACCCTCTATGGCCGGACCAAGCGACGGTCGGAGGGATTCTGGCGACCAACGACAGCGGGCCTCTCCGTATTCGCTTCGGAAGCTTGCGCGACTTGATAATTGGCATCACGCTGGCGCTGCCGGATGGCACTCTTGCCAAGAGCGGGGGCAAAGTTGTAAAGAACGTCGCTGGATATGACCTGCCCAAGCTGGCTACCGGATCATTGGGTACTCTCGGAATCATTACGCAGGCGATTTTCCGGCTTCACCCCCTCCCGCGCGAAAGCCGGACCTTGAGCTTCTCCATTTCTGACAGCGGAATTTCTGGTGGCGGGTCTTCTGAACACGGGACCATGAATGCTTTGGTGCTCGCCATTCAGGATTGCAATATGGTTCCCACCGGTGTGCAAGTTCGCGCGGAGAGTTCTTCGACGCCAGCGGTCGATCTTCATGAGATCGATCTCCGTTTTGAAGGCACGACTGCGGGCTGTGAAGCGCAGATTGAGCAGACCCTGCACATGGCCTCCAGGGCGCACCGCATCGAGTCTCCGGCAGACGTCTGGAATGCGCGTTCCAAGCTGTGGAGCGGGGCTGAACCTTCCGTCGTGTGCAAGTTCAGCCTGTTGCCCGCGGATCTGGGAACCTTCTTACATCTGACAAGCAAAACATCGGAGCCGCTGCACCTGGTTTGGCGGCTCGTCGCTCAGGCGGTCGGAGTTGGGTATCTCCGGCTGGAGGGGACTGATCGCGGTGTCCTTCTCAATGCGCTCCAAGGCTTGCGGAAGGAACTGGAAACTCGCGGCGGCTCGCTCGTCATCCTGCGCTGCCCTCACGAAATCAAATCGAAGATGGACGTCTGGGGAAATGCGGGCGATGCGCTGACACTGATGAAGAACATCAAAGCACAATTCGATCCCACGGGAGTGCTGAACCCGGGCCGGTTCCTAGGGGGAATCTAATGGGGGGAATCTGATGGCGGAACCCGCAAGCATGCCTCCCGACACGGGTTCTGGCGCCTTCGACGCGCACCACACGCCCTCCACGGACCTGATCAACGAGTGCGTGCATTGCGGGTTTTGCCTCGCCACGTGTCCCACCTATGCGCTTTGGGGCGAGGAGATGGATTCGCCGCGGGGGCGAATCTATCTGATGAAACTCGGCCTGGAGGGGCAGGTTCGCCTGGATTCCACCTTTGTCAACCACATGGACAATTGCCTCGGTTGCATGGCTTGTCTGACAGCGTGTCCTTCGGGCGTGAAGTACGACAAGCTGATCGAAGCGACGCGTGCTCAGATCGAACGCAACTACCCGCGACCGGTGCCCGACGGACTTTTGCGCCGAATGATCTTTGACATTCTTCCGCGGCCCGAGCGGCTGCGCCTGCTGCTGGGGCCGCTGCGAATGTATCAGCGCTCCGGATTGCAGTCGCTCATGCGCCGCAGCGGTCTCCTCAAACTCCTTCCTGCAAGCCTGCGCGCAATGGAAAACCTCGCGCCGTCAGCTTCGCCAAAAATAGAGACAAACGGCGCCGCACTCCCCGAGCGCGTGGAAGCACACGGCGAACGGCGCCTGCGTGTAGGTTTGCTGCTGGGATGCGTGCAGCGAGTCTTCTTCCCCGAGGTAAATGCCGCCACTGCCCGCGTACTAGCCGCGGAGGGTTGCGAGGTGATGATTCCCAAAGACCAGTGCTGCTGCGGGGCGCTTATGATCCATGCTGGAGAAGAGAAGGCCGCCCTCGATTACGCACGGCGCACCATTGACGCATTCGAACGCGCGCAGGTGGACACCGTGGTGATCAATGCTGCGGGCTGCGGATCGAACATGAAAGACTATGGCTATCTGCTGCGCGACGATCCGAAGTATAGCGAGCGCGCGCAGGCATTCTCCGCCAAGTGCCGCGACATCTCTGAAGTCCTGGCTGGCCTCGAGCCGCGGGCTCCGCGCCATCCTCTTCCCTTGAAGGTCGCGTATCACGACGCGTGCCATTTGCAACATGCACAAGGTGTGAGGACGCAGCCCCGCGCTGTCCTCGGACAAATCCCCGAACTGCAGCTCCTGGAAACTGCCGAAGCGGCACTGTGCTGTGGGTCGGCCGGAATCTATAATCTGGTGCGGCCCGGACCGGCCAAGGAACTGGGCGAGCGCAAGGTGCGCAATGTGCTGGCAACCACACCGGACATTGTTGCCTCGGGCAACCCCGGCTGCCTGCTTCAGTTGCGCAGCGGATTCCGGCTCTCCGGCAGTCAGGTACCGGTGGTTCACATGGTGGAAGTGGTGGACGCTTCGATTCGAGGAGTGCCGGCAGAATCCTTGATCAAGCGCTGACTACCGCTGCTTCGTCTAGGTGGTATAGACAAGCCAGTCAATGATAAGGCGATGTGGGGCCTTATGCCGGAGGAAAAAATAGACCAGGGGAGCAAACCTCGCGAAGTTTCGCGAGGTTTGCCTCTGAGGCTAGTTTTTACTCCTCACTCCCGAATCTTTTCAGATCCTCCGGTCCATCTGCCAACGCCACCACCTCTTTGCCCTGAACCAGTTCCCGGATGCTTTCCACTACGTCGGGATTGGCCAAGGTTGTGATATCTCCAGTGTTCATGTTGTTGGAGAGGGCAGCGAGCACACGGCGCATGAGCTTGCCCGAACGGGTCTTGGGCATATCCGGAACGATGTGGATGTGCTTCGGACGGGCAATCTTGCCGATCATGGTTTCAATGACCTTGTTGACGGCGTCAATGATCGCAGGGCTGGCCTGAACACCGGGCTTCAGGGCGATATAGACTTCGGGCACGCGGCCCTTGATCTCGTCCGCCACCGGCACCACAGCCGCTTCCGCCACCTCGGGAACCGTCAGACACGCAGATTCGATTTCCTTTGTGCCCAGGCGGTGCCCGGCTACATTGATGACATCATCGACTCTGCCGAGAATGCGGAAATAGCCGTCGGCGGCCAGCACGGCTCCGTCCGCCGCAAAATACGGCCAGTCATGCCAATCCTTGCTGTTGCGGTTCTTGCAGTATTTTGCGTAGTACTGGGCAACGAAGCGGTCGTGAGAGCCCCAAATGGTTTGCATGATCCCGGGCCACGGATTCCGGATGCAGATGTTGCCCGCCTTCCCGGATCCAGCCGACACCTCCTGCCCGTTTTCGTCAATAATCACCGGATAGATTCCAGGCACGCCTGGGCCCGCGCTTCCCGGCTTCATGGGATCGAGCGCCGGCTTGGTGCTGCATAGAAATCCTCCGTTTTCGGTTTGCCACCAGGTGTCGACAATCACTGCCTCACCTTTGCCCACCGTTTCGTGATACCAGCGCCAGACCTCGGGCTCGATGGGCTCTCCCACCGTGGTCATGTGCTTGAAATGGTAGTTGTACTTGTTGGGTTCATCGTGACCGGATTTGCGCAACATGCGAATGGCCGTCGGTGAAGTGTGGAAGATGTTGACATCCAGGCGCTCAGCGATTCTCCATACTCTGCCCGCGTCCGGGTAGGTCGGAACACCCTCATAGATGACACTGGTCGCGGCCAACGCCAGCGGACCGTAAACAATATAGGAATGGCCTGTGATCCAGCCGATGTCAGCCATGCACCAGTAGACATCCTCGGGATGAATGTCCTGGATGTACTTGGAAGTGCCGGTCACATAGGCAAGGTAGCCGCCGGTGCGATGTTGGCAGCCTTTGGGCTTTCCGGTGCTTCCGCTGGTGTACATGAGAAATAGCGGTGCTTCCGCATCCATGGGGACGGGTGCGACCAGCTCGCCTTTGAATTTTGCGAGCACTTCATCGACGAAGAAATCGCGCCCTTTCACAAAAGGCGTAGCGGAGGCATTCTGGCCCGCGTGTCGCCTCCAGACCAGGACCTTGTCCACGGTCTGGCCTTCCTTCTTGGCCAACTCCAGCGCGATATCGGCACCCGCTTTGTGGTCGAGCAGCTTGCCATTGCGATAGTAACCATCCATCGTGATCAGGATGTGGCTTTGCGAATCGGCGACACGCGTTCCACATGCCTCGCCGCTGAACCCACCAAACACAACCGAGTGGACCACCCCCAAGCGGGCGCATGCCAGCATGGTAATGGGCAACTCGGGGACCATGGGCATGTGGATGGTGACGCGATCTCCAGCCTTTAGACCGCAGAAATCGCGCAGCAGCGCCGCGAATTCATTCACTCTCACATAGAGTTCGCGGTAGGTCACGGACACGGGCGCTTCCGATTCCGGTTCCGGGACGAAGATGATCGCCGCTTTGTTTTTGTACTTGGCGAGGTGCCGGTCGATGCAGTTGTACGAGGCGTTGATCTTGCCGCCCACGAACCACTTCCAAAACGGCGGATCGCTGGTGTCGAGCGTGGTGTCCCAGTACTTGTCCCAAGTCAGCAGATCGGCGTACTCCCGGAAGCATTCCGGATAATTCTTTTCGCTGAAGCGTTCGATGACGTTGGGATCGGTCAGATTCGCCTGGCCGATGAATTTCGCGGAAGGATAGTAATATTCTTCCTCCCGCCAGTGAACTGCAATCTGAGCTTCGGTGGCCGCGCTCGGCACCTGTGGTTTCGTGCGTATTTCCGCCATATTGGTTGCCCCTTATATTTCTGAATTTTTGATGCTCACACTCTGTTCCCCACCAGTATTCATTCAGTTGGCGGAGTCAATCATGGCTATACGAAGTCTCCTAAAAGAAACCGTCGGTACTGCGCTCCCAGGCTCTTGTGCGGTGCCTGGGAGCGGCTTCCGGAAACTAGGCTACCGCTGGCACCTTCCTCCCTGCCGCCGCTGCCGGTAGAGCCGGCTTCTTGGCTGCCAGCTCGCAGATCAGAGCAACTGCCGCCAGAACTGCCGCCGTGTAGAACGCCATCCGGTAGTTGTGGTACTTGTCGAACATCCAACCGCCGATGCGGCCACCGAGAAGACCGGCCAAACCCCAGGCAGTGAATAGCATGCCATAGTTGATGCCCAGGTTCTTGGTTCCCCAGAAGTCGGCTGCCGTTGATCCGTTGACGGAAAGCTGGGTGCCGTAGCACCAATAGACAATGAACAGCATCACGAACAGGGCCACCACGTTGCCGCCCACGTAATACAGAATGGGCATAGCGACCATGGAGATGCCGATCATCAGGCGCAAGACGTTGATGCGGCCTAGGTGGTCCGACATCCAACCCGACAAGATACGGCCCATGGCATTTCCGGTCGCGCCCACCACTAGGCCGAAGGCAGCCAGGGTGGTACCGGGAATACCCACGCTCTTGGCAAAGGGTACCAACTGGCTGATGACCATGAGACCGGCCGCGCAGCCAAACGCGTATGCCACCCACATCAAGTAGAACGTCGGCGTGCGCAACACCTCGCCAGGGGTGAAGTCATAGGCGCTAGCCGCAGCCTTGGAAGCCGGAGCAGGTGTCCAGCCAGCAGGTTTGTAGCCCGCAGGTGGGTTCTTCAGCAGGAAGGCGCCAAACACCGTCATCACAAAGAAGATCGCGCCCAGGACTTGAAAGGTGACGCGCCAGCCAAAGTGCGGAATCAGGTAGCTGGCAGCCAGCGGGCCAAAAATGGCGGAACCGCCGCCGTATCCGCCTACTGCCAAGCCGACGGCGAGACCGCGCTTGTCCGGGAACCACTTGGACATGACAGGAATCGGGGTAGCGTAGCCAAAACCGTTGCCCAAGCCCCCGAGGACGCCGAAAAAGATGAAAAACTTGGTTAGGCTGTCGGCAGAAGAGCAGAGGAAAAAGCCCAAGCTCACCAGAATAGCGCCAATCAGGGAAATCTTGAAAGGCCCGAGTTTATCCTGCAGCCGGCCAGCGACAATGAACGTCAGCGCGAAGACCACCACCGCTATGATGAACACATTGGAGGTATCAGCTCGCTTCCAGTGGAATTCCTTTTCCAGCGGGGCTACAAAGACACTCCAGGCATACAGCGAGCCCAGTGCCAGGTTCATGGAGACCCCGCCGACGACGCGCCACCAACGACTTATGTGCGGGGCGGAGTTGGATTCAACATTTGTATTAGCCACAGTTTGTCTCCTTTGACGAAGTGAAATAAAAGCCGGGAACGCGGTCTTTCTCCACGGCCACCGCGGCGCCCTTACAGCACGTACGTGCTGACTTACCAAACTGACCACAACTTTTGCGCGACATCATACAGCGGCCCGACCTCAGGCGGAAGATCAAATCTGTCCTGCTACACTGAGGCCGATTTCAGAGGGCGTGTTGCCCACATATCTCCAGTCGACGGTGATGTCCGCAGAGCAGAGCCTGCCGCGTTGTAGAAACCGGAATCTTTTGTTGACCGGTTTTCACCGGGACGGAATCGCTCCCAGAACAAGTTACACGAGCGAATCCGTCTCCGGAACTTAGTATTTGCACTCTCTCAGCAAGTCAACTTCTCACGCTCAGAAGGTAAAGACAGGCCCGAACTCATTGCGCCAGTTGTGCGCCTGTCGGACGTCCCTACCCTCAAAGAGCAAGAAGTGTGGTGTAATCACGCCGCTGGCCGATTCGTCGTTGGCAGTGAAAGTGGTGATGTAACTGACTTCGTGCACAAACGTGACCCACTTGTTGAGCCGGTAAGTGAGCGAAGCGCTGTCGAGGTCGGTGCGGCCCAGGTGGTTGCCCTTCTGGGCATCGGAGTACTTGGCACGGTCTGTGCCGTACCCCAAGTGCAGTATCCATCCGGAATTTGCGCCCTCTGGATTGGCGTTGAAGATCCGCGAGAGCGGGAAGCTCAACTCCGCGAATCCACCAGATCCGCCGACCGGTTGAAGGATGGCCGACTGGACGGGGGTGCCCGGGCAGTCCGTGGTGGCGGGTAACACCGGGTCCGGAACTCCCCCTGAGCAGCCGAACAAGATGGCCCGTCCGCTTTCGGAAACACCATTCCCCACTTCGGTCAAGCCGTTCAGATTGTTGTAGACATCGTTGAGCTGGCCGCCGAAGAAGAACCGCATGTCGTCTCCGCGGTAGAACTTGGCTGCGAAAGTTACCCAGGGAGTGGGCAATTGAATCTCAGCGGTCCAGATGTTCTGCGGGTTACCGACCTGGGTGCCATGGGAAAAGATCTGCTCCAGAGTGCATGTCCCTGACGCCTCGGTACAATTGGAGGCCCCACTTATTGACTGGGCGGTGGTGAATCCGACATTCTGACTGTTAACGTTGGTAAAGATTGTGGGGACGGGAACTGTGATCGTGCAAGGAGTTTCGGTGCAAGTAAAAGTGAAAGGACTTGGAACGACCTGCGCCGCATGGGGAATGATCTCGTTCATGCGGGCATGGTGGCCACTGAAGATGATTTGGGCTGGAGCCACGCCCTTCCAGCTATGGTTGAGCGGGAACTGGAAGACCACGCGAGCCTCCACGCCGGGCTGATCGGACTCGGCGCCGGCGCGGTCACCGAAGCGCAAGCGTTGGTCCACGGTGAGTGCGGAGGAACCTGCTGTCGCCATCACGATAGCGAACTCAGGCTGAACCTTGAGGTCGCCAGAATGAAATTGCACGCCGGTTTTGAACATCGGCATGCGCTCATAGAGAGAGCCCATGCCAACGCCCAAGCCAGTAGTCTCGAACAGGCTGGGAAGAGTGGATGAGCCGAGCAGTGACCAATCCTCGCCGAACTCTGCGAACCAGGGAAGGTAGCCAATTTTATGGTCGAGGCGCACCCAGGCTTGGCGAAGCGAGAACTGGGAACGAGCGCTACCACTGATGTTGCGGTTGTTGACGTCGGTGTAGTCACCTTCAAAGTCGGCTTCAATCTTACCGGTGAGGGTGAAATCGGAATTCTTGGGAACCCATTCGGTCTGGGCGCCAATGCGGAAGCTGCGGGCCTTGATATGGACTTGGGGGTCGGAGGTCGGACCCGTATCGGCGAGCAGGAGCGGGAGTGGCCAATCCTGGCTGCCGAAAGTGGGCCCACCACTGGAGGCAGTGTCAGACACGGCGCTGGCTTTGTAGAAACCGTAGATCTTCATATTGGCGCCACTGCCCAATTTGATATCGGGGATCATTCCGGCCTGCTTGGGGATGTCGATGGGCAAAACCCGTGTCGGGGTTACCGCTGGGATCACCGTGGGCCCCGCGGGCTTCTGCTCTGGAGCCGCGGCACTGGTGGCAAGAGCCATCGTCCCTGGAACTGCCACGATCGCCGACAGATCCTGCGCGCTCACTATGCCTTTTTGCGAGAGCGTCTCCACCAGGGCTTGAAATTGAGCTGTGGGTGAGGCATCTCGAATAGCGTTGGCCTCTGTAGGCGCTAGAACACCTTTCATCACGAGCACACCAAGCAATGCCGTGACATTGGCGTCGCCCGCGGTAGGAGCTAGGCCTAAGCCTATGCTCGGGCTGGGGCTTGGGTTCGGGTTTGGGCTTGCCGCAGCGGGGCTAGCTTCTGCGCTCGCTGTGTTTGCGGCGTTGTCATTTGCCGTTTTTGCGTCTTTATTTCTCGCCATGACGGGCACGGCCATGATGGCCAGCACCAGCAGGCTCGACAACCAACTTTTCACTTGCAACATAGACGGTGTCCTCCTCGTTCCGGCGCGGGTCAGGCCTGGGCACAGAACATGGGGGGAAACGCTATGTGGTTTTCGCCAATGGCGCTGTGACGGCGGTCACTGATCAGCGTGATTTAGGTCGGCTAGACTGCTCGGCTCGAAACTCCGTTTCTGAGAAAATGCCCTCCGATACGTGCCTCGCTTTTCTCAGTCTCCATCAGTCAGAGCGGGTAACCATCAAGACCGCAAAACGCCAACTCCTCATTTGTCGTAAGAACACACTCTGTTGTGATCTGCGTCACTGCGGACGCGCATAAGCGGAGTCACAATGCCCGCCATCCTAAATTAGTAACTTGTGGAGAAGACAATGAGCCTGATCAACCCGGTAGTGCAAAAGTGGATCGATGAAGGAACGCAAGACCCGGAAGCTTTTTGGGGACGAGCGGCGGACCAGCTACCGTGGTTTCGTAAGTGGGACCGAGTGTTGGATTGGACTCCGCCGACCTTCAAGTGGTTCGTGGGCGCAAAGACGAATCTGGCCTACAATGCCCTTGACTATCACGTTAAGCGCGGTTGGGGCGGGCACACGGCGCTGATCTATTTCAATGAACGCGGTGAGCGGCGCATCTTCACTTACGCCCAGTTGCTTTACGAAGTAGAACGAGTTGCGGCGGCACTGCGTGGCTTGGGCATCAACAAGGGCGATCGCCTCACGATCTACATGCCGACCTGCCCCGAAGCCATCATCCTAATGCTGGCGACGGTTCGCATTGGCGCCATTCACTCCGTGGTCTTTGCGGGTTTTGGCGCGAAAGCGCTGGGCGACCGCATCCGGGCCAGCGGTTCGCGCCTGGTTTTCACCGCCGACGTGACCTACCGCAAGGGTAAGAACACTGATCTCAAGCTAATCGTGGATGAAGCGCTGCAAGGGGGAAGTGACGTAGAGCACGTGATCGTGCTGAAACGAACAGGAACGGAAATCCCGTGGACTCCAAAACGGGATGTGTCTTGGGAAGAGTTCCTCGGCGGCGCCAGCGGCCACAGCGGCGACTATGTTGAGATGGAAGCCAATGAACCGGCATTCATCCTCGCCACTTCCGGCACAACCGCGACCCCGAAGCTGGCGATCCATACCCATGGCGGCTATCAGGTTCATATCCATAGCATGGGCAAGTGGCTCTTTGCCCTCAGGCCCACCGATGTGTGGTGGTCAACTTCTGATATCGGCTGGATCGTGGGTCATAGTTACATTGTCTACGCGCCGTTGATCGTCGGCGCCACCACGGTCGCCTTTGAGGGCGCGCTGGATTACCCGGCTCCGGAAACGAATTGGAGGGCAGCGATCGAGGAGTTCCGGGTCACCGGCATTTTTACTTCGCCTACCGCGGTGCGAATGCTGATGAAATATGGGGATGCGCCGCTGCTCAAGACCGATCATACGTATCTGGAAAGGGTGTTTTGCGCTGGCGAAGTGCTCAACGCGCCGGCTTGGGAATGGCTGCAGAAGAAGATTTTCAAGGACCGGATTCCGGTCATCGACCACATGTGGCAGACGGAAACCAGCGGTCCCATGTTCGGCAATCCGTATGGTCTAGGCATGCTGCCGATCAAACCGGGTTCGTCGACGATCCCCATGCCGGGGATTGACGCCGCCGTGGTGCAAGTGGACGGCACGCCCTGCGGCCCGAATGAGAAAGGCATCATGGTGATCAGGCGTCCCTTCCCCGGCTTGACGCCAGCGTTATGGGGAGAGAAAGAACGCTACGGTCGCGATTACTGGCAGATCATTCGCGATGTCTACTACAGCGGAGATTCAGCACATATCGACGATGACGGCTACGTCTGGTTCGCCGGTCGCGCCGACGAGATCATCAAGATTGCCGGGCACCGCATCGGCACCATCGAAGTGGAGACCGCGCTTCTCACCCATGCGTCAGTGGCAGAATCGGGTGTGGTGGGACGCGCCGACGACCTCCGCGGCGAGGTGATCTCAGCCTTTGTGGTGCTCAAGCAAGGATTCGCACCATCGGAGGAGATGAGGAAAGCGCTGCTGGAGCAAGTGCGGCATGAGCTCGGACCGATCGCTGTAATCGGTGATTTGAATTTCGTCGAGATGCTGCCCAAGACGCGCAGTGGCAAGATCATGCGACGAGTGCTGAAGGCCGTCACCCAGGATCGGAATGCAGGTGACATTACGACCATCGAAGATGAAGGTTCGGTGGAAGAGGCAAGGCACGCGTGGAAGCAGATGAGAGAGGCACTCGACAAGTCGACAACAACGGTTGGTCCGCCGGCTCTCGTCAAATGAGTCTGGGATGGCTAGGTGTCAAACTGGCGAGTGCGAGGTATTTTGTGCGCACGTGAGGAGTCGTTAGACAGAACGGTTACTGTGGGCCCTTGAGCTGCGCAGGCCCACAGTGCCTTTGAACCTCCCTCTTTGGCCAGTTCGCGAAATACCGCGAAACGTTGACGTGCCCCGGGGTCGGAACGTAAGGGTCCCAGTGGCTCTTCCTAGTGGCCTGCTTCGTCCACCACCTGTTTCCCCGCCTTCGACGTGCTCCCAGCAAAGTTCGAGTCACCGCTGTATGCTTCATTGCGCATGGTTTGAGCCGGATTCGATCGGTGATTCATGCATGCTGAGGATGTACCAGTGATTTTCAAATTTGCGACAGAGCATCATGCCGCGGCCTGTGGTGTGAACGGATGGGGATTCCACGGTGTAGTCATACAAGCTCCAAACCACGTCGCCCACGGCGCGTTGATCATTCATGCTCATGGAAAGATGGACGTGCGGGGTCCTGCCAAAATACTGTTTCCGGAAATGATTGATGGCCTGGTCCCGTCCCCGTAGTTCGCCGCTGGGAGAACTCAGCACGAAATCCGGATCGAAACAAAAGGCCAGCCTGTCGGCGTCTGCGTTGTTGAAGGCTTCCGAGCAGGAATGCATTGCTTGCTCCATATCCGCAATAAGAGACGCCTCCGAGGCACTTGGCGGCGCAACGCCGAGGCGCGCCACGCTACCCTTCAGGTCGATGGTTACGCCCAGTTGCTCCAGTAGGTCCACGCCGAGAATTCCGTCGAGTGGGCCGCCGCACGCTTTGGCGATTGCGGTTAAGTCAATCGCCGGCAGCCTCACGCCTCGCAGACTGTGGCTCCCCAACGTGAGCTCGCCGATCGAAACTTCGCGGGCGTTCAGTACGGTTGTTTCATTCCAGGATTGGACGTGGACCTCCTTCGTATGCCCGCTAGTGAAAGACTTCTGATTGAGTATGGACGTGGCAGCCGTGTCAATCAGGAAGCGCTTGTCGGCCTTGTCTGCCTGGAGAATTACAACCGGCAAGCGATCGCAGCGCTGCAGGGGGATCTCGGTTCCATTGGTGGGAGTCTGCGCTCCAGCTCTCCGGGCAGCTAGCGAGACGATCAAACTCGCGAAGTAGCAAACGAGCAACCCCGGACCAATTCGCATCACTCCCTCGATTGCATGGGTTCTGTAGCTTGGTCGATTCGTTGCAATATCGCAGCGCTGGCCGCACGGAAAGCATCTTGATCGCGGAACAAGCGCGAGCTCCAATTGGCTCCCATGGCGAACGCCTGAATTTCGAACGCCAGCTGACGGACATCCACTTCCTTTCGAATTTCGCCGGCGGACTGCGCGTCGCGCGCCGCCTGTTCCAGATTTCCCAGCCACTTCTTCATCAGTTCCACGATCCGATCGCGAACGCGTCCAGGCCGATCGTCGAATTCAAGCGATGCGGCGGAAAAGAAGCAGCCTCCGGGGAAAACCTTCGCCTTGCCATAGGACAGCCAATTCTCGCAAAGCGCTCGCAGACGCTCGAGTCCTCGGAACTTAAATGCGGGGCGGACTACTTTTTCGACGAAGATATCGCGAGCTTCGTCAACTACGGCGCATTGCAGATCTTCCTTGGATCCGAAGTGGGCGAACAGACCGCTCTTGCTGATCTGCAGTGTAGAAGCCAGCCTTCCAATCGTCAGCCCTTCGAGCCCCTCGAGCGAAGCGAGGTTGACGGCCTTCCGAAGGATCGCGCGGCGCGTTTTCAGTCCTCGCGGCCGTCGGAGTGAACCTTGCAGCGCGCTGCTAGGGCGGCGCTGAAAAGCCCCGGTTTGTCGATGGCGTGTCTTCATTCTGATTATGCATAATAGCACGATCGTTCGTTCTATTACAATTGGTTGCTGAAAGAAGTTGCGATTCTTGCCTTTGGACTCCACCGGTGAATGCGGAAAAGCCATCCACGTAGGGCGGCAAGCAGAAAATTAGCCAAGCGGTAAATGACAACCTCGGATTGGAAGACTCTTGACGGGGCCGGTCCCACCCCAGAAGCTGACTTCTGGCCCGGGCGGCAACCCTTCCCTTATCGGAGTATGCAAGGGTTGCCTGTGATCCGACCGGAATCGCGGATTTCTACACGAATCTCCGGACTACTTCCTGTAGGCGTTCCACATGTCGTCGATAAACGTATATTGCGGAAATTCTCCCTGCAGCCAGTATTGGGTTTGGCCCTGACGATCCCAGTTTGCGCTGTAGTCAAAGCCGGTTTGCGCCTTGATCTCTGCGACTGCATGGGTGTCGTCTTCGTACATCCAGCGATCGACGTAGTCGAAGAAGGCAGGATAGTTCCACACGTTTTCCGTCCGCATGATATGCATGGTGAGCGCTTCACCCACCCATGAGACCGACGTGCAGCAGCGTCGATAGGCCTCGCCGAGTTGTTCGTTGCCATTCAGCAATGGCCAGTTCACAGGCTGCAATTGCTCATAGGGCCCGTACAAGCCGGGGCTGAGGGGCGTGCCGCCGTAGTCGACTCCGTAGTGGCCGCCATAAATCACGGTGGCACCTTGCCAGGCTTGCTGATAGCCCCCGGGGATCTGGTTCACGTAGACGGTTTGCATGTCCTCGCCAAACCGATTGGGATAGGCGGCGGACACGTTTTTCATGGCGCTGTTGTTCAACAGGATTCCGGCGAAAATAATGGGCAGTTTTCTGCCACTGCGGTGGCCGCCAAAGGCCGGCCAACCCATGCCTGCTTGCAAACAGCCATACAAGTCGGCGCCGTATTGCACGAAGTAGTTCGTGAGGCTGACTTTCTGGTCGGCGGGGAAATTCAGCATGAGCAGCAGAGACGCGTAGGAATCAGCGAAGGCCACGTGCTGGCCGTAACTGGGCATGTAGTCGGCGGGCGCGTCAAACAGAAATGGGTTGGTATCGATCCAGGGCTGGCGGTATAAGGCTTCGAACTGCGCCAGCGTCGGAGTGCCCGAGGGATTGGGCGGAGCGAGCGACGGAAGCAGGTTTCTCTGTAACGAGTTCGCATGATAGATGGTTTGACTTCGGTCGCAGTAGGACGGACGAAAAGCGTCGGCCGAAGGCGCCGCCGAAAGAACTGTCAGCACCGACGCGGAAGCCACCGGACTCGCGCTCATATCCGACGCACGCATTACTTCAGGCACGGAATGAATTTGCGCCAGGCTGACGGAGGAGACCAGTGAATCTCCAGGCTTCAAAGAGATGGGTGGATAGGATCGCAGGGACGCGTCGAACCACCAGGACTCGTCGGTTCCGTCATTGAGCCGGGAATCGAATCCGCTTTTGCTGTTGGCGGTAGGTAGATTCAGGACCGAGCCATTCTCGTAGGGCGGCGAAGTGGTGGGCGCGGGATCGATGGCTGTGATCGTGACCGGGCCAACCACGTAATAGTCGCCGTTCACAAACTGCCCGACCGGTACAGGCTGGCTGAACGTCCAAGTGATGCCGTCTTTCGAAATGGAAGCTGCAGTTCCCGCCGGAGGGGGGGGAGAGGTGGAAACCAGAGAACTACCGGTTCCTCCACAGTCGGTGAGGCTCAACGTAAACAGCACAAGCAGCACGAGAACGGCCGTTTTTCGATTCCCCATGAACACCGCCATCGTTGCTAGATTTGGGCCCTACCAGCATGCGGTGTTTGGGTCGACAACCCAAGTATCGAAGGTGCAGGCTCAAGCGGACGATGCCGATGCAGGTGGGTTGGACGAGGGGCAGTGGTACGGATTCCCGAAGGTCTACAGGCCGATGCTTACCTCAGTAAAGGGCGCGGCTGAAGTCGGCTCCTTCGCAGACCCGTTTGGTTGTCTTCCTCAGCATCGGCGGGAAACTGGCCGATTACTTCGCATTGCCGGTTCACTCGGAACTATCGTCAAAATGGCGACGCTGGCTGATTAGGAATTTTCAGGCGGCCACCGCTCCGTCGCTTGAGTCCAAAGCGCCAGGCATGCATCTAGGTAGGTATGGCAAGCTTGACGGAATTCAGCCTGGCCGAGGCCATCGCAGTTCTCACCCGCACTCCCACAACCCTAAATGCGCTGTTGCGCGGCCTACCCAATATTTGGGTGCGCTGCAACGAAGGAAAAGATACCTGGAGCGCGTTCGACATCGTAGGCCACCTGATCTTCGGGGAGCGCACCGACTGGATGCCGCGAGTGCGGATCATACTGGAGAACGGCGAAGCGCGGCCATTTGATCCCTTTGACCGCTTTGCGCAGTTGAAAGAGAGTCGAGACAAGTCGATGGAGCAGCTCTTGGACGATTTCGCTCGCCTGCGGAGGGAGAATCTAGCTGCGCTGCAGGCACTGAATTTACAGCAGGAAGACTTGACGCAGCGAGGAAGGCATCCAGCGCTGGGAGTGGTGACGCTATCGGAACTTCTGGCGACATGGACCGTTCACGACCTCACGCATGTGCATCAACTATCCCGCCTGATGGCCCACCAGTATCGTGATGCAGTTGGTCCGTGGAGCGCCTATCTGGGTGTGCTGCAGTGTACTGGTCATAGCGCTCCGTAGGCAATCGAACTCAGTCGGCGCTTCCGCCGCGACAGGCGCGACTTTCCCTTGCCGAACGCGGCTCTGAGGATCGCAAACGCTTTAGCGCAAGCGTAGAATCTCGACCGTGATGTTATCCGGCCCGCCGCGTTCGCGAGCTAATCCGATCAGCTCGCGGCCCGCTTGTTCCGCGCTTTTGTTTTCGACGGCGTCGAGAATCTCGGAGTCGCGTACCTGTCCCCACAATCCGTCGCTGCAGATCACGAGCACGTCCTCCGGGCGCAGCGGCTCCGGCTGCCCGGGCGAGTCCATGATGAGGTCGGGGTTCGTGCCTAGAGCGGCAGTCAGAATGTTCCGTTGCGGATGATGCTCCGCTTGTTCCTCGCTGATCATTCCCGCCTCCACCAGCCGTCCCACATAAGAGTGGTCGCGCGTTACCCGCGTAATCTGGCCATCGCGGATCAGGTAAAGGCGCGTGTCGCCAACATGCACGTAATAGAGCGCGTCATATTGCGCACCCCCGTCCGCAAGCCTGACAATCGCCGCCGCGGTGCAGGTCGTTCCCATCCCTCGCAGTTCTGGATGGGCAAAGCTGTATTGCCGGATCTGCTCGTGGGCTGTCTGTAAGCCCTCGACCAGCGCTTGCTGCGGGTCGTTGCCGCGAAAGTCGCGATAGACGGCCATCAGCGTTTCCACCGCCAGGCGGCTCGCTTCCTGCCCGCCTTCGTAGCCGCCCATGCCGTCCGCTACCACCGCCAAGCGCCCCTTGCGCAGGAACTGCTGGTCGTCCTCCGGCTCCCAATAGCCAAAGGAATCCTCATTGTTCTGGCGCACGCAGCCGATGTCGGACTGGTTCGATACCTCAATTCCTGTGCGAACTTTCATCCGGGCACGACGTCAACGGCAGAGATGACGAGCATAGGCGATAGCTGCACGTAAGGGCAAACTTTTTAGATTATAAGGGTTGCGGGCAGGAGGCTCAAAGCGAAGTTCAGATCGTGAACAGACGGTTCGATCCGAGCACAACAGAATGGGGACGGCCGCCCAGCAACCGTCCCCGCAAAATCAGCTGCCCTCGACGGTCAGTGATCGCTAACACTCTATGAAGTAGGTCCGCAATTTCCGCTTGGGTTGCTGTCACTGACGACGCCTGCCGCCGACCCTACTGGAACATAGAAGGGCTGAGACGTGATGCCCTCGAATGAGGCGGTGACTACGTAAGCACCGACATAACTCCATGCCGGGGTTGTGGAGGGGTCCACGGCGCTGTTCACCCATGTGCACACCGCTGGTTCCACTGCAGTGATTAGACCCGTGGGACTATACTCAACGGTCCCGCTAGTATAGGGCGGCGCCGAAGGAACTGGGCAAGAAGGAGCCTGGCAGGGAGGAAGCAGCACGCCGCCTGCCCCGTCCGAGTCGGTGTTCGGGTCAACAATCACCGTATACGTAACCCGGTTCGAGAGGTCGTCGGTCTTGCCGCTAGTGTACTTGCCTATAGCCTGCAACTGGATCGTTCCACCGTTACCCTCCAAAGTGACGACGCCGGCCTGACTCGTAGTAGGCACGCCGTTGATGAAGCTTGCTCCAAGAGTGATGGACTGGAGACTGTTGGTCGTTCCACAGCCGAGAAGACCCAGGGTTAGCAGGGCGCAAGCCAGCGAGGCAAAGAGAGTTTTACGATTCACCGCCAAGTACCTCCAAAAGGAAATCTTCCGCATCGTCGCAGCATCCGTCACATGAGACAAGGTAACCAAAGTCACCGCACCGCGCGGAGGTAAGCCATGCCCGGGAGCGTACCCACGGCCACAGCCAAGTGTGCAGAAGGGCAACGGCGGAAGGCTGAAGTCATCTAAAATCACCCCATGCCCGATCAAATGTCCGAACCAAAGTCCGATCAACCAGCGCCGCCCCCACCCCCCCCGGCACCGATCACCGAGTTTCACATCGGCGACGAATTCGGAACCGCCAAGCGCAATCTTCCCCCAGTCGGCATCGTCCTGATCTGCATCGCCGCCGTTGCCGTGGTGGTGGGAATCTTCGCCTTCAAGGAGCGGCCGAAACCGCAGGGTGCGGGTTCGATCGATTTTGTCGCCGCAGCCGAAGTGCCCGGCCAGAACATGGTCCTGGCCGCCATCACTATGACCCTGCGGAATACCGCGGTAAGGCCGCTTTGGATCAAGACGCTCACCGCGCAGCTCACCACCGCCGATGACAAGACCTTCGATGATGACGCCGCTTCGGCCGTCGATCTCGACCGCTATTTCCAGGCGTTCCCGGCGTTGAAAGAAAGTTCCGAGCCGCCGCTTTCGCCCGAAACCAAGCTGGCCGCAGGAACCGAACAGAGAGGAACCATCATTGTCGGGTTCAAGGTTACGAAAGAAACCTTCGATCAGCGCAAATCCCTGATCGTCACGATTCAACCTTATGACCAGGTGTTGCCCGTGGTATTGAAATGACGGACGATGGAGCGACAGGCCTTTCGCGAGCCTGCCCTGAGCGAAGTCGAGGGGTCCAGGCGGGCCGGGCGGGGACGCCCGGCTCTCCACCGGCAAACACTAGACCGACTCCTCACTCATTCTCGAGTTGTTGACGCGCTTGCGCCAGCGCAGCCTGCTCGGCGCTGCTCACCTTCGGATACTTCAAGTCCATGTCCTTCAGCGCATCCACCACGGCTTGCGAGACCACCAGCCGGGTGAACCACTTGTTATCTGCCGGAACGACGTACCAGGGAGCGTGCTCACTCGCCGTGTGCCGAATCATGTCCTCGTACGCTTCCTGATAATCGTCCCAGAATTCTCGTTCCTTAACGTCGGACGAAGAAAACTTCCAATTCTTGTCGCGATGGTCGAGCCGTTCCATGAACCGGCGCTTCTGCTCTTCCTTGGAGAGATGCAGGAAGAACTTCACCACCGCAATGCCGTTCCGTGTAACGTAGCGTTCGAAGTTATTAATATCTTCAAAGCGCTGCTGCCAGATATGTTTTGTGACCAACTCCTTTGGCAGTTTCTGGTCTTCCAGAATCTGCGGGTGGATGCGCACCACCAGTACCTCCTCGTAATATGAGCGGTTGAAAATGCCAATGTGGCCTCTCTCTGGCATGGCCTTCATCGTTCGCCAGAGGTAGCCGTGCTGCAATTCTTCTGCCGACGGGGCCTTGAACGACCACACGTCCACGCCCTGCGGATTCACGCCCGACATGACGTGTTTGATGGTTCCGTCTTTCCCGGCCGCGTCCATGGCCTGAAAAATCAGCAGCAAGCCCCAGCGGTCCTGCGCCGCGAGAATGTCCTGCAGGCGGCTCAATTCTTTAACGCCGTCCGCCAGCAGTTCCTTCGCCTGCGGTTTCAGTTCTGACTCCAGCCCATGCGTGTCCGCCGGGTCGTGATCGTTGAGGTGGAAATCCTTCCCGCGTTCGACGCGGTAGCGCTTGAGCAGTTTGTCGATTTTCATAGCGTCACTTATAAAGCAGGTTAAGCGATTGCCATTTCCGAGCGAAGCGAGGGATCTGCGGCTTGGACCTTATCGTTGCTGCTCATACACCGTATTATTCGGCGTGGGCTCGTCGTATTCACGGCCATACATGTTCTTGTGCACCATGCTCTGCCCAGTGGCTGCCGGGATCCTGATCACTCCTAAAGATGAAGCATTCTCCCCGATCGTGATCTCCCGTGTAAGCGGCTGAGTTTCCGGCCCCATGCCCTCGCTCCAGACGTGCAGCACATAACGCCCATAGGAAACGCCGGGCAGGCTAAGCTGTCCGTCACCATTAGAAACCGCATAAAGTGGCGTTGCTATCGTAATGACAACCGCACTCATGTCCGGATGAATATTGCAAAAGATGTAGCTGATTCCTGGCCGGTCGAATCGCACCGTTTGCGAAGAGCCCGCCTCATACAGACCGAGATTAAACCTCTTGCCTTCAAAAAGTGAAAAAACGTTATGGAAGAAGGGATCGCGATTGGGAAACTCCACTATCGACCCGGCAGGGACCACCAGGATGTGCGGCTCGAAACTCTTGTTCTTCTGGACCAGCCGCAGGTTTGTCGCCGGAGTTACCGACAAACTTGGCGTCGCCGCCGTCGCTTCGCCTCCCGCTCTTGTCGTCGTTATTGGCGTCAGCCAAACCGCCGCCGCGGGAATCTTCCCATGCCGCGTCTTGCCCGCACCCTGGGTAGCGATGACCTCGACACGGCCGCGCGCCGTCGTCGTTAACGGTGTCGTTAGCTGCGTTGTTGCTTGCGCGTGCAATCCGGCTGCGCCGACCCACGACATCGCGGCCCAGATCAGGATTCTTCCAGAGTTCATGGTTGATGACTCATCTTAGAACGTGTTTCACGAAAGGTTGTCCCCCTCTGCTCAGAAAAGAACTCCCATCATCAGATTGAGGTGCCCCGCGCTGTTCCCGCCGTTAGTAATCGAGTACGTCGTCAGGTGCCGATATTCAGCGGAGAATAACAAGTCGGATCGGGGACGGTAAATCATGTTCACAAAGCTTCCCTGATTTCTCGCCAGCGTCGGATCCCCGTATGACTGCGAGTACGGGTAGAAATATTTCAGGTCGCTGGCGTAAGGGTTATCCATGCCAAAGGCCGCATTGAACTCCCATTTATTCGCGGGGCGGTATTTCAATTGCGCCCAGCCGCCCAGATCGTTCAATGCTTGTACTTCTGTGCTGGCCATTGTCGGATCGCCGCTGAACAAGACGCTGCGTCCAATTCCGCCGTACAGTCCGCCAAGCGCCCTTCCCCGATACAGCTTTCCGCTCAACGTAAACTGGTGACTGAGCGGCAGTTGGATGTCTGTCATTCCGGCCCAGCCATCTATGTTCCGGCTGAAACCATAATCCTGCCGACTGTAATACCCTCCGATTCCCACCCGCAGCGGCTGTCCGAAAACAGTCCGCATCCACGCGACACGTGTGCCATACGCCGGTTGACGCGATGCTTCCCCGGGCCCCGCCTGCCGGTTATACCCTGTGCCCGGCATTGTGCCCGGCAGTGCACTCGGCGCTGCACCCGGCACTTCCCCGGTCAGCGGGTCGAGAATCCCGCCCTGAAACATCAGACTCGACTCTTCCCCCAAAGCGATTTTGTGTTCCACTCTTATCTGGGGCAACCAACTCCACAAGTTCCCGGCGTAGGAAAGCGCTGGAATCGCCAGCGAGGCAAATGATGTCGGCGAGTTCGGTGAGAAGAAAATCGTATCTTGCCCGACCACGACCGAGGTGTTTGTCCAGTCCATGCGCATCGTCGCAGTCCGCAACCGCACCAGTCCGGAGTTGATCCCGTTGGGGACCGGCGGGAACCCGCCAGTCAGATCGAGTTGCAGATCCGCCATGGTCTTCGCCCCTGCCACATTCGGCCCGAAAGCCTCGAACCCGATCTCTGACTGCCGCAGCGTCGCGCCGAAACTTCCTCCTGAATCGCCCGCCGGTCGGGCGTACGCAAGCATGGGAAGATCAATGCTATCCACCACACCTTGATTGCTCACCAGATTCATCAGAACGATGCCCGACAGTCGCAATCGGTACTTCGATGCGCTTTCCACTTTCGTCTGATACTGGTCGTCCACTTTCCCGCTCAGCAGTTGATATTCCTCTTCCAGGCTGGCCGCATGCTCGGCTTTTTTCTGATCTTCTTGATCTGGTTTCTCATCTTGCGGCGTGCCGTTCTGTAGGACGTTCGGCAAGACGTCCGCGGCTGCCCCGGAGTTGCTAGTCCCCGACTTCGCCACCGCGTCCCTCAACACCGCATTCCGCGGCTCTGTGCCGTCGCGGAATTCTCCCCTGCGAATCTCGTCGAGTTCCCGGCGCAGTTCCGCCGTTTCGGTGCGGGCGCTCTGCCAGTCGGAGCGCATCCCGGCGACCGCAGCTTGCAACTCGCGAACCTGTTCGCGCAACTCGCGAACCGAGTCACTCAAGGAATCACTCGATGACGACTCACTCGATGACCCGGCAGACGGCGGCTCTGCCCGACTCGCAGCTTCCTGCGCAATGCCGGATGTAGTACACGTCATCACACCCATCAGCGCGATCCATCGCAACCATTCAAACCAGCGCGTCAGACTTATACTCATGTCGCCTCCTGCTACTCTCCGCACTTAGATTCTGCATTTAGAGTTTTTGACTTCAAATCTGCGCTTCAAAGGAGTGTTCAAAAGAAAACCGTGCCGACTAGGTAGCATGACGGGCAGCCAGCGCGTTTTCCGCCGAGGGATTCAGCGGAACACTTACGCGGAACGTCGTACCCGAAGCCGATGTCTGTTCCACTCCGACATCGCCCCCGTGGTCCTGTAGAATCTTCTGCACCACAGTCAATCCCATCCCGGTCCCATTTTCCTTGCCGTGGCTGACAAACGGCTCGAACAACCGGTCACGCACCGCGTCCGCGATTCCCGGACCGTTATCCGCGATGCGAATTTCCAGATTCTCACCCTTGCGTCGCAGCTCGATGTCGATTTTCCCGGATTCCGCCGGCACCACCTCGCACGCATTCAGCAGTAAGTTGAGCAAGGCGCGCTCCAGCTTCTTGAAATCGAACCAGCCCTCGGTCGACCCTTCCGCGGCAATCCGGATCCGGATGCGCTGGAATTCCGGATGCGCCTTCACCCCCTGCACCGCTCGTTCTACCGCTGACCGAACGTCGCCGTAGGTAGGACGCAACGACTCTCGTGTGCGCGAGAATTCCAGGAGGGACTCGATCAACTCCGTCATCTGGTTGACCGCAATTCGTATCTCGGCGTAAAGATCTTCGCGCTGAGCCGGCGTCAGGTTGCTCTCACAAAGAAACTCCGCATTGGCCACGACTGCCGCCAGCGAATGCCGCAGATCGTGCGAGATCGAGCTCGCCATCCGCCCAATCGTCGCCAGCCGTTCCGCATCCAGCAACTCGCGCTGAGTTTTCTGCAGATTCGTTCTCATCCGATCGAACGTTCCGGTGACTTCGGCAACTTCGTCTCCGCCCTGCGCGTGCAGCGGATACGCGTAATCGCCCTGCTCCAACGCCCGCACCCCCGCCACCAGATTCTCCAGCGGACGCGTGAAGGTATGCGAGATCAGGAAAACCAGCAAGCTTCCCGCCAGCACCGCCGTCAGCCCGAGCGCCAGCAGCAACTCGTTCAGGCTGCTCAGGAATGCAGTGGCCTGATCGAACGACTTCAACACCCACAGATCCAGGGCCGGTCCGCTTGGCATAGGTAGATCCACCGACGTCGCCAAGAAACGTTCCCCGCCCAGCCGGATTTCATCCCCTTGCGGCGGGACTCCAGCGGCCGTCCTCGGTGACACTCGCAGCAACTCCGATTCCTGGGCAGGCTTCAGAGTGCTGCGCACAATCGCGTCTCCGTAACGGAACGCCACTTCGCTGGCGGCCATGCGGCTCAGGTCGCGGGCCACGCGGTCGTCGATTTCGTAACCCAGAAGCAGGTATCCTAGAACCTGGCGGCCGCTCGCCGGACCAAAATAAATATCCTGGAGGAAGACCTCGTAGAGATGTCCTTCGACGTACCACCAGTGCCGCGTCTCGGCACTGGACACTGTGTTCGACAACATGTTCGACACCACGATCGGGAAAAAAGCCTGCCCCTCACCAACCGTGATCTCCGGCGAAGTGGCCTGCAGCGCCATCACCTTTCCGGAAGAATCGGCCAGCAGCAACAAATCGCTGCCCGCCAGTTGCCACAAATCCCGCGATGCGTCCTGGATGGTTGCCGGATCGTGCGTGGTCATGAGCGCCCGCACATTGGGCAGGTCCGCCAACAGCGCCGCCGAGCGCTCGAGCGTGACTTCTCTCTGCTTTTGAACATTGTGGAAGGCAGAAACGGAATTCTGCAGGTCGCGCTGGATGCCCAGCCGCACTTCCTGCTGCACGGTGTGCCGCACCACCAGCAAGGTCGTGAACGTCAAGGCCGCCGATACCGCCACCATGGAAAGAAGGAACTTCGTCCGCAACCGAATTCCGCCCATGGCCAAACCTCGAAGGAATTACAGGAGATAGGATAATAAAAGGTCAGAGGTAAGAAGTCAGATTGCAGAGGTAAAAGCCGTTGTGATTTTCACCTCTGCAATCTGACTTCTTACCTCTGACCTCGCTCCCTACGGCACAAACTTGTAGCCCGAACTATGCACCGTGCGGAAATGCAAAGGATTCGCGGGATCCTTCTCCAGTTTCTGCCGCAACCGCAGAATATGATTATCCACCGTCCGCGTGCTCGGATAATTCTGGTATCCCCAAACGTGGTTCAGCAACTCCTCGCGCGATAGCACGCGCTCCGCATTCTGGATCATGAACTTCAGCACCTTGAACTCTTGCGAAGTCAACTGAACCAGATTCCCGTCCCGCCACAATTCCATCTTCGTGAAATCAACCTTGACGTCGCTAAACTTGAAAGTCTCGGTCAGCGGAGTCCGCGCCGACCGCCGCATCGCCGTGCGCACCCGCGCCAGAAGTTCCCGCGGACTGAACGGCTTGGTCACGTAATCATGCGCGCCCAACTCCAGCAGCAGCACTTTGTCCATCACTTCTGTCCGTGCACTGAGAATGACGATCGGCAGCGAAGGCGCCGCCTGGCTGATTTCCCGGCAGACGTCCTGCCCCGGCGTCCCCGGCAAGCTCAAGTCCAGGACCAGTACGGCGGGCGCCGCCGCTCGAAACATCTCCAGACCCTCCGCCCCGTTCCCCGCGATATCCACCGCAAAGCCCTCGGCCTCAAACAAGCGCTTTAGCGCCTTTTGCACGGCGCGGTCATCCTCAATCACCAGGATCCTCTCCGAACTGGCCGGAACCGTTTCCATCGTCATCGTTGCCACCGCTGCTCCCAAAGATATGCTCTTGTTCACAATCGTCCCCCACCCGTAACCGGCATGAATCATACCCCTAAACTATAGCCTGATCTCAGGTTAATGACGTATTTCGGGCTAGAAAGTGACATGAATTTGACAATTTGTTGACAAGCCGAAAAAAATCGGGTCATGTGATCATCGGGTCATCTAAAATCAAAACCCAGATCGCCCGATGGCCCCATGATCGGATGACCCGATCCCATGACCTTTCACCAATCGAGTTTCCTTTTGGCCATGATTGCGGCAGCCATGTTCGCCGCACTAGTCGCCTGTGGCGATCCCAAATACCAGACTCTTGCGATCGTGGTAACTTTTGACCCTAATTTTCCGCCTCCAACGTCGATCAATGCCGGCGCCTATTGGGATCAGGGCCTAGCGGCCGATGTAGCCAACGACGCCAAGAACGCCGGCGTAACGTTCTCCTGCGCCCCCGCCGGGGATTGTGGTTCCTTTAACCCGACGGGCGCAGCCAGCACTGATCCGACCTGTTACCAGGCTCCTGGCACGACTCCGACCGGCGGTACCGTGACCGTAACCGCAACCTCTGTAACCGATCACACGAAGTCCATCACGTCGGCCCCGATCACAATAACCAGTGGTCCACCTGGGCAGTCATGCGAGCCGTGATCGTGCCGCCCGGCATTTGACTTCCCGTCACTTCCCCACGACAATGGAAGTAGTTCTTTCAAGGCCTATCCCACCAGTGGGGGCGTCACGGCTTCGACGGAGATGCTTGCGGCCAGGAGGCATGCCGGGGTGCACACACCCGTAATCGCGTGCAAAATGATAATTGCCAATCAACAGATGGCATACGCAGCCTAATTCGTTAGGCCGCCGTTCTCCGCAGCTTCGCCCGTGGGCTGCGAGCGAACGTCACACAGCGGGCTGCTCTTCTCTGCTACGTCTGGGCAGGGAGGCTAAGATCTCAGGCTAGCGACTAGCGTTTCTTGTCCGTTCTGAGCGTGGGTCGCGAACGTCTTGGAGTAATGCCCAGGGCATGAACTGGAATAAGCATGTAGTCTCTTGACCAGTGACATTTTCGGACGCGGGTTCGACTCCCGTCGCCTCCACCACTATCTCTTTTATTATCAACGCCTTACAAGCAACAAAATCATTCGTACAATAGCCGTACAACGGAAGAGGCGGGCATGGGGCTGCCTTCATCCATGCGATTAGTCAATGACGCTATTTTCGATTGAGATGGATTCTGAAAATAGAACGAAACGTTATTATCGACTCCGAAAGTGGCGATGCCCATCCTGGAATCATTCCGGTTTCGCCATTACTGGTTGTACTTCTTCTTATTAGAAGTCGAGTTGTTGCTGCAGTTGCTCTTTGCTCAGGCCTTTGGTCCACTGGTGGTAAGGGCTGTTCATAACGTCTGCGGTCACGCCGGGAAGAAGCGCCTCAGCTTCGGGGATGAATTCCGTATAGAACGTCTTGGCGACTTCGTAGAAGCCATGCCACTGTGTGTAGTCCGGGCCCATCATTGCCGTGCCCATCCGAGCACGCCGGCCCTGATGATGCCAAAGCTCATAGTAGGTCCATTCGATCTTTTCATCGAACGGTGTCTTCGTCAGCTTATTGGCGGCATAGAGCTTGTCCATGATTGATTTGGCGGGCTTGGCAAACTTTTCGTTGTAGAGATCGACCGTATTCTCGTATTGCTTATAGAAGTTCTCAACCCAGCCCGTGGCGTGGCAGTTCGAGCAAACGTCCTGCATGGCGGCACGGCGCTTCTCCCAGTTTTCCAGCTTGAAGCTGACGACTGGCCGAAGTGTGAAGCTGATACGGTCGCCCACATCGTGGGTCACTGGCTGATTACTGGTCGCGCTCATGTGGCAGGTTGCGCATGTCGGCGCCGCGGAATAGTCCTTCCCAACTACCCAGGACTTTGAATCCAGGTTCATCTTGGCAATGTTGGCGCGGAACTGAATGCCGTGCTTCGATTCGGTGTAGATCTCCATTTGCGGATGATCGGGACCCAGGTGACACTTCCCACAGTTCTCGGGCTGGCGAGCCAGCGCTGAACTGAAGGAGTGCCGTCCGTGACAGGCAGCGCAGGAGCCTCGGCTGCCGTCAGGATTCACGCGCCCAATACCGCTGTTCGGCCAGGTCTCGGCATCAAACTTGCCGTCCTTCACATACTTGACCTCGCTGCCGTGGCACTGCCGGCATCCGTTCGCTGCCGCTGGGCCGCCCTCCACTACCTCTCCCAACATATTGTCCAGAGACCCGATGAATTGTGCTGCCTGAGAATGACGACTTTTTTCGAACTCTTCTGCCTCTTTGCCGTGACAGCGAGCGCAGTAGTTGGGTGTGACAATCACGGCGATGCGTTGGCCGTAGTGCTCAAAGGTCGCGGGATCTTTCTCGTTGGCACGATGGCACGAGTAGCAATCCACATTCTTCTTGGCATGGGTGCTTTCTCGCCACTGCTCCACAATGCCCGGCGTGCTAGTGCTGTGGCAATCCAGGCATGCCTGGCCTTCTGCAGATACCTGGGCACGAGCAACCGTGATCAGCGGGAAGAGGAGAAAACTTAGAAAAGCCAAAAAGCGCATGGAAACCTCCGAGCGTCAACATTCTTGCAGCAATCATATCCTCAGCTATCCTCGTGCATGTGTTTGAGAAACTGCACGAGCATCGTCATTATCACTGGGAATCCGGGCGCGTTGATCCGATCCAGGTTTGCCTTCACAAGAGGGAGCCAGTTTAGTAAGTGGCGTTCTAGAAATTCAGTCTCAGCCCGCGCAAGCGAAACGGCAGTGCCCTCTTCAGATGTGTGTTCGCAGGTGTAGCGAAGAGCGGCGAGGAACTCCAGTTGGGTGACAAGGTAGTCGGGAACGGCGCGGCCCGGGTCCGACTTGAGCCCCAGAACCTCGTAGAAGTAGGTATTCTCCAGCGCAATCTCCTGCGCCGGATGAGTCTTGTCATGGGCCGATTCGAACAGAGGCACGGGCGGCTCGGGTATGCCGACATCAAAGAGCGCGATATAGGTGGACTCGTACTGCTCGTAACTGACGAACCATTCGAATCCCGGATATTCGCCTTCGCACCCCAATTGCTTCCATAGATCTCGTAGCGCCTCCGGCAGGCCAGGTTGCAACAGAAGGTCGAAACACTCGTGCGTAGGCGGCGCAAAGACGAAAGCGAAGAATCGGTAGAGATCGTTCTGCTGCCAGTCGATCGAGGTAACCGATTTCTCATCTGGAACGATTGTTAGCATCGCGACTCCTATTCTTGAACTTCCGTCTCTACTCCAGCACTTGCCAGACCGAGAAATACTTGCGGCCGTCGCGGTCCTTCTGGCTCCCGTTCCAGACGGCGAAGGCCACAGTCGTGCCCGAGGGCCGATCGGGCAACTCGAAAATCACGTTCCACTGGCCATTTTGATAGGTACTATTCACCGGAAAACTCTGACCAGTGCGGCGCGTGGTGCCGCGCCCCTGGGCTTGCATCAGCATCGCGCCGCGCGTGGCGTTCCAGTAATAGATCTCCACTGGATGCTCAGCATCTCCCATCTGCAGCGAAGGGGCGATCGCATCGGAGCCTGGCTTTGCAGGAAACATGACGGCGGCAGCATCGAAGAATCGGTCGTCAGCTTCCGTCTGAACTTTGCGGAAGCGGGTCTCGGGCGGCGTGTTGGGGACTTCCGCCAGTGTTATCGCGTCATGCGTCGGATCGCGCCAGTTCAGCTGCACCAGCAGCTTTCCACCGGCACGAGCGATGCGGACGTCAACGCTCGGGATTTCCAGGGTGGCGGGCTCGTCGGTGTCATAGAGCGGAGGCGTGCGGTTCAGAGCGACGCGCTTCACCGCAATCTGGTTCCACGCGGCAAGTCCGCCTTGGAGCAGATTGTCGGCGCTCGCTGACGACGCAGCCACGGACAGCGACTGTCCGGGAGTTGGTTTCGTGCCGGCCTGCGCCCAGATCATCGGGGAGAGCAGGAACACGGCGGAGAGTACGATCGCAAGTTGACGAGTTCTCATGATGTTTACTTTCTCCTACAACTGGATCTGAACCAGTTGTGGCCCGACGCGGTAGCGTGTCTCGGCGTCGCGGCCGATGAGCAGTTGCAGTGCCTCACTGCGCCCACCTTCCTGCGTCTTCTTGAGTTCCGCCTCCAGACGCGTGATCACATCTTTCACGTCCGGTCCGAACAAATAGATCAAATAGTCGAGCGGTACTCGTGGATCCTCCTGGATGCTCTTGCCGTAGTTCTCTCGTTTCGGTGGATTGAATGGCGGCACGTAGAAGACGTTGGGTTGCGTGCCCTTCTCGGGGAAAAGCGGAAGAGCAATCTTGTGCACCAGAACCAGCTTGTGCACCGGGGACTCGGGATCGTCGAGCAGGCCGACGAAGCGCAAGCGACCGGGACATTGCGCGGCGCAGGCGTTGACCTGACCCTTCTCAAGCCGCGGATAGCAGAAGATGCATTTCTCGGATTTCCCGCTGACCTCATTGAAATAGATCTTCTTATAAGGACACGCCTTGATGCAGTAGCGATAACCTTGGCAGCGGTCCTGGTCGATGACTACGATGCCATCCTCTTCGCGTTTGTAGATGGCCTTGCGTGGACAGGCTTCCAAGCACGCGGGATGGGTGCAGTGGTTGCAAATGCGGGGCAGGTAGAAGAAGTAATTCTCGTCCTCATTCATGCCGCCTACGTCTTCGTCCCAGTTACAGCCGGACTTCGGCTCGGGCGAGGGCATGACCGGTTGCTTCTTGCCTTCATAAAGACGCTGCTCGTAGTTGTATTCCCAGGCGTGACCGTAGTCGTCCATCGTAGGCAAGGGGCTGGGCTGGAGCGATCCGTCTTTCCAGCCGCCACCGATACGATCCCACTGACGCGGATAGCCAAGGCCAGGACGGGTCTCGACATTGTTCCAGTACATGTAGCCGGTGCCGTCGCGGTCCGTCCACAGCTTCTTGCAGGCGATCGTGCAGGTCTGGCAGCCCAAGCACTTGTTCAGGTCCATCACCATCGCGTATTGGTGTCTTGACATGGCTGCTTCTCCTCAGACCTTCGCCTTCTCAACGTCCACCTTGATATCGCGGTTGTTGCCGGTGGGTCCCCAGTAGTTCAGGCGGAAATTGACGTGGCCGTACTTTCCGATCAGCTGCGTGGGCTTGATCTTGATGTAGGTGAGCGACTGCCATCCGCCCTCCTTGAATCCGAGATATTTCTCCCAGCCGTGATACATGGTGACGCGGCCGGGTTTCTCGCCGGGTAGTATCTGCAACCGGCAGACGCAATGGCCGACCTCGTTATGGATGCGGACCCAGTCGTTGTCTTGCAGGCCCCGCTTGCGGGCGTCGTCGGGATGCATGTAGACGATTGGCCCGCCACGTTGCAGGCGCAGCATGGCGCGGTGGTCACGCCACGTGGAGTGGATGGACCAGCGTCCGTGCGGCGTGTTCCAGAAGAGCGGGTACTTTTCTTCGACCGGCTCCTTGAATGTAGGAAGGGCTTCGCCCAGTTCGATGTACCAGGGGTGATCGATGTAGAACTGTTGGCGGCCGGTGAGCGTGCGCCACGGACGCTTCTTTTCGAGCTGATGCTTGAAGGGGGTATAGGCAACGCCTTCTTCGATATCGCTGTTCCAGGACTCGGGATCGGTGGCGACAAAGCGCCGCGGCCCCTGCTGAATCAACTGATACGTCATGCCCTTGGTTTCTTCCGCATTGCCGAGGATGAAGTTGACGGCCTGCTCATCACTTTGAATCGCGCCCTTGCCCGTCCAGTCGTGGCCCAACTGCGTGAAGTCGCGAGTCCAGTCAAGAGCTTCGTCGTGAAAGGGCTTCAGACCCTTCTTGGTCGCGACTTCGGCCATCTTCTCAGCCAGTGCGCGGAAAATGTCCCAATCGGTCTTGCTCTCGAACAGTGGCTCGCAGGCTTTGCCGAAGGGATGAATGTAGCTGTGGCAGTCGGTGGAGTTGATGTCTACCTTCTCGTAGTAGCTAGCCGCGGGCAGCACCACGTCGGAGTAGAGCGCCGTGGTGTCCATGCGGTAGTTGATATCTACGATCAGGTCGAGATCTTTCCAAAGTGACGATTCCAGAATCTCGTTGCCTTTGGCCTGGTTCAGGTAGTTTGCGCGCCACACGATGAACGCGCGCGGCTTTTTGCCGTCCTTCGGCCAGAGCGGCATCCATCCGTTCTTGACCGATTCCTGGATGTACCACTCAATCGGCTTTCCGTTGTAGAGGTGCGGATCTTTGTTGGTCGAATGGACGTAGCTCCACAGCGTAGTGTTCTGGAAGCGTTGCTTCTTACGGGTTTCGGGGAAGGCAAGCTTGAAGAAGCCCTGCTCCGGCCAGAGGCGTTCCTGCC
>CAVSWK010000044.1:0-245146 GCA_963731525.1 uncultured Acidobacteriaceae bacterium | reverse complement strand
GTAGCGGAGTGAGCACAAACACGAAGTGAAGATAGACGAACAATTCTGTTCAAACCACCCCCAGCAAAAAAGACCGCGCCGAAAGTGTAAATCGGCTTGTGAGGCGGCCAAATGATGGTCTCTTTTCTTCCCTGTTGGTTTCAGGCATGGCGTTTTTCCTCCTTGTTTTCGGCGGCGTACTGCGCGACGACCTCGCGCGCGGCGCGGTGCTTGTTGGTTTTCACGTTGCGCATCAACTCCTGGTATTGCTCGGCGCTCATCCGTCCGCCGCGCGCGACCGGCGAAAGCGCGTTGGTCAAGAACAGTTGCAAGGCGACGATTTCGGTCATGATTTGGTCAGGGCCAACGGCAAGCGTTGACCCATAAGCCTCGCGCAATAACACCTCGCGTGCCCACTCGCGGAGGTTCTGCCCCTGATCTTCCGCTTTTCCCATCAGGGCCTTTTCCTCTTCCTTCGTAAATCGCGTGGCGATGCTTTGGGTACGGCTTTCGCGGCCTCTTGTCCGCGCAAGACGGCTTTCGATTCGCAATGTGTCAGCGGACATTGGTTTGCCCTTTCTTTGCGTATGCGACCACGGTTCCGAATGGAACCGTGGAAAACGCACCCTACGCACAAGTCTTTATATTTCCGTGTGGTACCAAATGGAACCGTTCGGGTTCCAAACGCAACCCTTCTAGGGATGGAGTGTCTAAATTCACCCGGTGCGAAGCACCGTTCTTGCTCCGGCACGTAATCTGAGGGCAAATCATGCCTTCAACACCCGCGCAGAAGCCGTGGACTCCACCCCGGAGGATTGCTTCTTCGTTGGCTGCTCCGCCTGTTTCTGTCGCGTCCTTACTTGGGCCTCTACGGACGCGCAACGTCGAAGCAACCTGCTTGGCCTGGGGCGTCTTCAGAAAGTCCTGAAAGTCGCGGTCTTTCGAGAAGACATAGTTGAGCGCCTTGTCCACCACATCGTCGGCGGATGCGTGGACGAAAGCGGCGTATTGATCGACCTGCTCGGCGGTGGACTCGTCCAGCCGAACAGAAGCACTGATGTAGCGGCTTAGGTTGATTTCAAGTAGTGGCATTTTGTTCTCCTTATTGGTGTTGAATCAAGCGATCTTTCTCCGGGCAATCATCCTCTGCGCCGTCTGTGCGATCTCCCGCGCACGAGCGGAGCAAAGTGCGGTGGGAATCTCGAAGCGGCGGCGGACTTGCGAGCATCGTGACAACGTCCTCCACGGGAACGCCCTCGATGAGCCAAAGTCTGGCCGATGCGACATCCACGGTTCGCTGCGCGTAGTAGAGCGGATTCGGCTTATCGGCGCGGCGCGCAGCCAGCTTTCGCGTCAGCTTCGCGGCGTCCTTTCCATGGGCAAGTTCGTGCGAGAATCCACGCCCAATCGTGTTCGGAATTGGTGTGCTTATCGGGATGCTTTCGCGGTGTGATTGAACGGGACGAAAGCATGGCATCCGCCGCTAGAATATCGAGCCGAAAGTCATCGGAATTCCAAGTGGAATCGCCGGGGTATTCGACGGTCACAGGCCACGCCGGATCGTACTTGCAATTCAGAAATCCCGGCAGGCGAAGGACCCGGTTGCAGTCGGTACAAGCGGGATCGCCGCCAAAGGTAATCGCGAGCAGTTTCAGGGCGCTTTCCTGCTGTTCAAAGGTGAAGCCATCCACGCGCCAGAGGACCTGATATTTGCCGAGCGATGTAGAGACGATTGCGTTCGGCATGGGAACCGCATCGGAGGCCCGGAGCGAAGCGAGATGGGCCTCGCCGTCGGTATCCAAATCGAGATACAGATGCCGCACCGCGGCGATGCACTCCTTGGTGCGTTTGCGGCTGCCAGAGCGCAGCGGATTGGCAGCCACATAGATGTTCGCGCCGATGGAGTTTTCGTGCGCCAGCCAGCCGAGGTAACGAGGCGCAAGCGCACGTTCGAAAGGAACGATTCGCTGAAGAATCCCGGCGGGATTCTCGCGTCGAAGAAGCAGCGCGATGGACTCGCCCGGTGCGAAGCAACGGGTGAGGAAATCGGCGGCAATGCTGGTTCCGTTGTTTGTCCTATGCTGTGGCATTTTTCACCTCGAATACCGGCTCGATCAGGAAGCGTTTGGCGTCGCGGTCGTAACCGCGAAGGGCGAGCACTTCGCGGACAACGCGGCGGCCCGGTTGGCGCTCGACATGGACGACGAAATCGACTGCATCTCCGATCTCGGCTTCGGTGTCGGAGAAAGTGGTCTGCGCGTGGTTCCGCATGACCAAATTGGCGAAGCGGTGCAGGGCCTTCTCCGCCGAGTTTGCGTGGATTGTCGCGAGCGATCCCGAGTGGCCGGTGTTGAAGGAATCGAGCAGCGTTCGCGCTTCGATTCCTCGCACTTCGCCGAGGATGATCCGATCCGGTCGCCAACGAAGAGCGGACTTCAAAAGGTCGTCAAAAGTGATGTTGGCCTTGAAGGTGTCGGTCTGGCATTCGGCGGGTAGAATATTCGGCTTCTGGATATGAAGTTCCGAAGTGTCCTCGATGACGACGATGCGTTCATGGTCGGGAATCGAGTCGGCGAGTATCCGCAAGAGTGTGGTCTTACCCGTGCCGGTGCCGCCGCTGATAAGCAGCGTCTTCCCGCTGCGAATCTGCTCGGCCAGAAAGTCCGCAAGTGGGCGCGTCAGCGTCCCGCGAGCGATCAGATCTTCGACCGTGTAACGGCGGCTGGTGAACTTGCGAATGACCACCGCCGGATCGGGACGCACGACCGGCGGGATGACCGCCGCAAGGCGGCTTCCGTCCGGGAGCTGCGCGTGCAAGAGAGGGTTGTTTTCGTCGAGCCTTTTGCCGAGCTGATTTGCGATGACTTCGAGGCCGGTGCGAAGCCTGCCGGCGTCGAAGGAAACCGCCGCTTCGCGGTGGATGATCCCGTCGCGTTCGTACCACCATGAGGCGTCGGGATTGCCCATGATCTCGCTGATGTTTTCGTCCATCAGCATCGGCTCTATCGGGCGAAGGAAAGGAAGGATCAATTCAAAACTCATAGCGTGGATCTCCGAACGATGGAAGCCCAGCGATTAGCCGGGCTTCCAAGAGAGAAAAGCAATGGCTTATGCGGCCGTTTCTTCTGCGGGCGTGTCATCGTGCTCCCGATCTTCCGGGGCAGCCTTTTCAGCGCGGTCCAGCTTCAGGATCGAAGCGACCCGGATTTCCCAGACACGCTGCTTCGAGTCGGTCTTCTTGCTGTCGTACTCCCGGCTGCGCAGCTCGCCTTCGACCTGGATATGCGCGCCCTTGGTGAGCGTCTTGGCGAACTCCGCGAGCTTGCCGAAGACGACGCAACGGTGCCATTCGGTGTGCGAGATGTACTTGCCATCCTTCTTATAGGAGGACTTGGTTGCCAGCGAGAGAGTGGTCAAGCTGCGATTGTCGTTGGTGCGAACTTCTGGGTTGCTGCCGACAAAGCCGATGAGGGTTACTTTGTTCTGGTACATAATCGTGTCTCCGTTTGTTGAATTTCCCGTTGTTGCTCGGGTCACACAGGGCGAAGCCTAGCGAGTGGGCCCGGCTCCCAAGGCCGAAGGTCTGCTTTCTGGGAGGGGCCCGAAAGAAGTTTGCGCGGCGTTTTGTGACGCGTTTTGCAAACTTGTTTTGGGAGGAACCGAGACCCCGAAGGGGCGCGGAACGCGAAGCAGAAGACCGAGTGCCGCCGGGCGCCGGAAAGGCCCCGAAGCGGTGACCAAGCATAAGACGGGATACAACACGGCAGACACGCTCCAGAGCAAAGTTGTCATCGGCTGATTGGCTGCAAGAAGCTCGCCGCAATTGCAGTCCGATTCGAGCCGGCATGTCCACCGCAAGAGGAGCGCCATTCGCAACCGTAGTTGCGGGTCGGTGGTCCCGCGTTAGCCCGCTCCACCGGGCACGGGGACAGGTGGGAAAAGCCAGCCGGATTGGCAGCAAGAAACGACATGGATAAGCCTCTGGTGGTGTCGGTTCGTCCTCAGCTGAACGCCTGGTCGGCTCGGAAGCGCACGATGGTCAGGCCAAGGGGGTTCACGGCCAGCTCATTGTTCCTCACGCTTTCGCGGAAGACATAGGTGACGCTGGCGGTCCATCGTTCCCGCTTGAGTTCGGAGTGATCCGCCGGATTGGTGTACACCTTCTCGAATTCGATGCGCGCCGAATACGGCGACTGGCGCAGGTCGTCAAGGATGATGTTCTTGATTTCGACATCGACATACGGAAGCGTGCTGTCTTTGACGTAGTTCTGAATGATGTTGTCCTTACGTTCCTGGTCGATCACGGCGCGTTGTACGTCGCTATTCAGGAAGTAAAGCGAGTCGGTCTGGTCGCGCTCGACGGTAAAGCGATTGCGGCTGAAATACAGTTCTGCCCAGCGGGAGAGATAGTACTTGTTCTCCGCCTCCTGCGGACGGTACTGAAAGTTGCGATAGTCGATGGCTTCGGCGTGGCCCACGTCGTTGATCCGCACAATCATGGGGTGCATGTCGGCGAGCGCCTTCTGGCTCTTGAAGGTCAGCACCGCCAGCGCGAAACAAACGGTGGCGAGCACAAGGATGGTCACTTTCAGATAGGTATTCATCACCAGCGGATCGCCGTACTGCTCTAGATAGCGTTCCGCGGCGCGGGTGATTTCGGGGGTCGCCTTCATTTCTACGTTCATCGCTTTTGTTTTTGCATTCATTTCTGACCTCGTTTCTCGCCTTTCTACTGCGGTTACAGCGCGGCCCGCACCGCCATTGCGACCACGCCCAGGCCGCCGTCGTGTCCTCCTCCGCTGCCGAATAAGCTGTGCGACATGGACGGAATCTTGAAGAGGATGTAGACATTCACCAGTACAAGAAGGATCAGAAGCGGTAACGTCTGGACCATCGTTGACGGGTCCGAAATACTCTGCCCAAGCTGGATGTAGTAGTTGGTCAATACATGGGACAGAACGTTCATCGTAGCGGCGGCGATGACCTTGTAGAAGCTGAATCCGAGATACGCCTTGAGCCATCCCCAAAAAAGCCAATCGAGCTTGTCGAAAACAAGAAACGGGATGAAGATCGGCCCGAGCAGTCCGATGATGGTTGCCGCAATTGCGCCGTAGGCCAGGATGGCCGAAACGATTGCCGCTAACAAGGCCAAAAGGAATTGCACGACAAAGTACACGATGGAGTAATACGGCGACATAATACTGGTCAGCAGCGACGGCCCTGTTTTGGAAGATGCCGCATGGATCTCGTTTAGCATGGTGGTCGATCCGTCCGACCCAATGAGGTTCACAAGATTGGTGGTGCCGCCGTCGATGAATCCCTTGATGGAAAAGCCGAGTCCGGGGATCGATCTGTCGTAATAGTTCACCATCGCGTAAGCGAAGGTGAGCAGCATGAAGAGGTTGAGAAACCTCCCCATGCTGAATCCGTCCCCGCCGTGCGCCGATGCAAGCGCCTCCTGTACGCCGAACCAAACCAGCATGATGGTTGCGAGCGATAGGACGATGTGAATCCCCATCGCAGTAATCGAGGGTGCCGCCGTGGCTGCAAGCGACTGGCACGCCTGAGCGATAAAGTTGAAGAGACCCATAGTTCTCACCTTTTTGCGTTCTTCTGCTGTCCTTAACTTGCGTCTATTCAGAACGCTTGCGTAAGGAGATTGGCCGCGCCGCCGCTGGTCGTAGCGACGTTGGCGTTGTAGTAGCTTTCGTATCCCGACGAATCGCGAAATGCCGATTTCATCGCGTCCTGCTGCTGCTTCTGGGCCACGATCTGTTGCAGAGCGAGATTGGCGTTCATCTGGTTCGCGTCCTGCTGGCTTCGGAGTTGCAAGAGCAAGGCTTGATTGATGCGTTGCAGCGTGGCCATGATGGTCTGCTGGGTGGCATCCTGGCTCAGCGTTGCGGCCTCCAGGGTTGCGATATCGTTTTGTCTCGCCGCCTGATTGGCGCGCATCGTCCCGAGCATTTCGAGGTTGTTGCTCATGACGGAATCACCGATGTCAACGGTGGCTCCCTCGGCGGCAATTTGCTGCTGTCCGGCAACGCTCGCGCTCGTGTAGCCGGATATGATCCTCGTTGTACTGGGCACGCTGACCTGCTGGTAGGCGGCCGCCGCCCCGTTCCCGGTGTTTGCGGAGTTGAGCCACCCCATCGAATTGCCGTACGTGTTCGAGATTTGTTGCAGCATCCGTAGGTCGGTGGTGGGCGACAGAAACCGTTGATAGAGCATGGATGGCGCGAGAATCATCCGGTGCGTGAGTTGGTATTGCTGCATGACGGTGTTGTAGGTTTGTAGAGCGGTCGTCGCGATCTTGACCGTGTTGGTAAAGATTTGCTGGCCGGCCCTGTTCGATCTGCTGGAATTGGTTGGAGATGGATCGTTCTTCTTGTTCGATCTGCGTGAAGGCGTGGACCGACTGCGTAGGATCGAAGACGACGCCCCCGAACTGCGCAAGCGCAGCAGGTTGCAACGCTACGGCAAGTCCGATGGCGAGTGCGGTAACGATTAGTTTCCTCATTGTTTGTCCTCTCATTTGTGGTTAATGGTGCTCTTTACTCTTGCGGCGATACGGCTTTACTGCTGTGCTGCAAGAATTTCTCTCTGAAACTCGGCGAGACGGTCGGCCTCTGGCTTGCATCGCGCGTTTTGCTCTTTTTTCTTGGCTTCGAGAGCTGCTGTCTGCTCTGCGGTCAGCCTCTCTCCGGTCAGAAGTCTTGCAGCACCGGAGGTGTCTTCGTCCAGGCAAGCCTTTGCATAGGCCGGGTATTCGGCGTTGTACTGGTCTTGCACCCGCTTCACCCTTTCGGCCTTGCTCTGACAGCCGGCAAGGGCGAGAGTGGACAACAGTAAGAGAGCAATTTTTCGCATCGAAATCTCCTTAAAACGTCTGCGGAATCGTGTGGTTGGAATACGCAGGCAGAAGCAAGTCCTGCGTGAAATACACTTTGACGCGATGGCCCTCCCGAATCGTGATGGTGGGCGGTATCTGCAGGAAGCGGTCAAGAATGCTGGTCGCTGACTGCGCGACACTGGCCGAAGTTCCGTTGGTGAATGCCTGCGAGCCGCTGGTAGTGATGGTGCCGCCGCCCTGCGTGATCTCGCTGGCACCTGCAACCATGCCCAAAGCAATCGAAGTACCGAAGATTTCCAGGTAGTGGTTGTTGACCTTGTCCTTCAGCCCTTCCTCTCCGATCTGGTCGAGACCGTGAAACTGGTCGAGATCGACGGAGTGACCATCGGGCATAATCAAACGGTGAAAAGCGACGGCCATCCGCCGTTGTTGGCCGAAGCCTGCCGCTCCAATCTTCTTGGCTTCGCCGAGTACCACCGTCCCTTCGGGGATGATGACGTGTTGACGATCATGCGAATACAGCGGGTTTGAGACAAGAACTTTGACCGGCCCTGCGGCGTCTCCGTCCAGGCGGTTCATAAGAACGGTGTCGAGGACCGAGCCTTCGTAGACGAGATAGGGCTGACCGATGGCCGAATCAATGTTGGCTTCCAGCGGCCGCTTATACCCTCCGGGCGTCTCCTCTTGTTCTCTTTCGGCTCGTGGGGTGACGAGACTCGTCTTTGTCTGGCGTTCTGTGCGGTCATACTGGACGGGCGTCATCTGGCCTTGCTGTTGCGACTGCTGTTGCTGTTGCTGTTGCTCGGCAAGACGGGAGTACACAAGGTTGGAAGCGAAACGGGAGTTGTCAATCCGTTCACGCTCCTTCGCGGCAATGAGCTGCGCTTGTTGCTGCTCGGGAGTGAGTTGCGGCGGCATGGTGCCTTGCTGCGCTTGCCCGCAGGGCCGGCCCGAACCGCAGGAAGTGGCCGCCTCGCCGCTTGGGCCGAAGGCCGCGGCGGCGGCCTGCTGCGCGAGCGTCGCAGACGTAAGCGCCGGGTCTTGCGCAGCGGCGGCGATGTTTGCAGCCTGCTGCTCTTTTTGCCGTTCGGCCTGAACCTGGTTCTTCAAGTCCTGCACGTTGTTGTCGGTGTTGTCCTGCAAAGTGGGTTGCGGTGGTTGCCCTTTCGCGGCGGCCTGCTGCGCGGGCGTTTTCTTGCCCGTGGAGCTGAAAAGCGCCGCCACGATCACGAGCAATGCCGCTCCCAGATAGATGAACGTCTTGAGGTTCTTCTGCAAGACGCCCTTGGGCTGATCTAAAAGGCCGCTCAGTGTTGGCTCGACCTGCGGTTCGGCGTGCGTCCCGGCCTGCGCGTCTGTGTGAGAAGTAAGGTTGTTCTCGGTCATAAGAGTTACCCTTTCCGCGCAAAGCTCATCCGCTTTTTGCCCAGCTCCACATAGCCGTCGTCCATGACTTTCGGGATGATGTAAGTTCCTTCCCGGAGGTCATAGGTAACGAGGTTTGGTTTGCCGTCCTTCATCTCGTAGACGCTGAACTTTTCCGGTGCATTCGTCTTGATATAGGTGAACTTGTCGTCGTGATAGATCGACTGGATGTCGAAGGGGGCTTCGTTGGCCTTGTAGACATAGTCAAACTTGAGCTGCGTGGGATAGCTGCTCTTGTACTCGTCTACCGCCTGCTCGACGTGCGATTGAAGGGCGGCAACCTGCTGTTTCGACTGTTCGAGCTGCGCGGTAGGCACGAACTGGGGTGGGCCGCTCGCGGCCACAATCGCCGAGCGGTCGGCGGGTTCAACGATGACCTTAAGGTCGGGTTCTCCCGGAGACCGGGAGATGTCCTGCAGGGTGAAACTGTAGATGTTTCCTTTATCCGTTATCAGATTCAAGTTGGAGCTGATGCCTTGTTTCGCCGGATGCACGAAGCAAAAATTGCCCACCACATCGACAATCCAGAAATCCTTGTCGCCCGTGGCGGCCTCCATGATCTTCTCGGAGGGTGGCACTTCGATCAGGGTCGTGTATTTGACCTTGGCACGGATCGCAACGATGTCCTGCGAGTGGTACTGCACCGTGCGCGCCGACTCCTGCGCCAGGGCAGCAATGGATGAAACGGCCAAAACAACATTGACGATGAATTTCATATTTCGCATTGCTCATCTCCTTTAGTGGTTCGTGTTGATGGTTGATAAGGCCAGCGTGCGCGGCTGGAATGGAAAGTCTTCAGCCAGATGGCGAAGCCCGTCGGCAATGCCGAAACGCTCGAAGTAGTCGCGCTTCTTGAGGTTGTCGCGGGCGTTGTTGGTCGCCATCCAGTGCGAGACGGAATCGACATTCAAATGCACTTTCTTCGAGGTCTGCGCCTTCCGTATGAGCATCTGGCCCGGCGGAACGAGGCCGCCGATAAGGTCCAGCTCGGTATCGTTCAGATGGAACGCCTCCCGGTACACTTCGCGGTTCATCTCCGGGTTGGCCAGAAAGATTTTCGTCGGGCAACTCTCGGCCACAATCGCCAGCATCCCCGATTCCTCAAGCTCTTTGATGGATTGCGTCGCCAGGATCATGGCCGCGTTGTGCTTGCGCCAGGTCTTCTGCGCCTGCACCACGTAGTTGCGGATCGTCTCGTTCTTGATGAAGAGCCACGCCTCGTCGAGCAGGAACATCTTGAAGGTAGCGAGCTTTGCCGGATCGGCAATCTCATTCGATGCCCGGTGCAAAACGTAAAACAGCAGCGGCTCCAAGCACTTCCGGCGCATCGTTCCAGCCGTGAAAGTTGAAGGTCTGAAAGCGGGAGAACGAAAGCGTGTCGTCGGCGTTGTCGAAAAGAAAACCGTACTGGCCGCCGCGTGTCCAGCGATGCAGACGCTCCTTCAACTCGCCGACGATGTTGGCGAAGTTCGAGACCGTGCGCTGGGTCGGCTCCAGCATGTACATACGCTCGATGGCATCCCACAGGCGGCGTTCTTCCTTGAAGTCGAGACGGTACCGCTGTCCGTTGCCCTCAATCAGCACGCGGAAGAAGCTGAACAGGAATTGCAGGTTCTCTTTCGTCGCGGCAGCGAGAACGGATTGATGGTGAAGTCGCGTGCCTCCTGGCCGGCATTTAGGTACGAGCCTCCAAAAATCGTTGTCAGCGATTCGAAGCTGCCGCCGATATCGAAGATGAAGGTCAGCGGCGCGTACTTTTGTGCGTTTTGCAGCAGGAAATTGCAAAAATACGATTTGCCACTCCCTGTCATCCCAAGAATCAGCGTGTGGGCAACCTCGCCGTTATGCAGGTTCAGAAAATAAGGCGTGCTGTTGTCGGTTTCGAGCACAGCCAATCGGATCGTCATATTTCGCGAAGGGTATGTCGGGCCGGTTCGACTTGAAGAGATACTGGTAGACGTGAAAGCCGGGGCCAAAGGCTTTCAGAGCCGCCTCCAATCGCTTCACTGCATATTCCTGTTCCGAGCGGTCCAGACTTTCGTAGTCCACGCCGGGAACACTGAGCACCATGCCCACATCGCCGCCCTTGGTAAGAAAGGCCGTCTCATTCCAGAAGCCGTACAAGTTGATGTGGTCGTTGAGACACGCGCTCTCTTTCCACGGCTTGATGACCTTATCGACTCGCAGCATCACAGCACCTCCACGCGGGGGATGAGCTGCTTGGCCGCGTCATAGCGCAGCTTGTAGCGTTCGGACCTCGCCAGGATGCGGAGGAACGCCGGATCGCTGTTCGTGACCCAATGGCCGAAGGCAAAACCGCCAACGAAGACGGCGATGCCCGCCAGGATGGAATTGAAGAGATTGAAGGCCCCCACCGCGCCGACACAGACGAAGTAAAACAACGTGCGTTCCACGCCCAGGTAGGTGAGAGGCTTATGCAGACTCTTGAAGACCCGATTTGTGCGATGCTTCTGGTGCGTGTTGTCTGCCATAAATCTCTCGCCTAACGAAGCGTGTTGAGTGAATGGGCGAAAACGGCTCGGAAGGGTGCTAAACGCCCCAGAGCCAACTCAGGACATTGACGGCGAGAACGGCAATGCCTGTTCCGGCGGCAACGCCGGCGAGCGCCTTCTTTGCGCCGGGTTCGCCGTGCGCGAAGCCGTAGCCGCCGATCACGATGGCAACCAGACTTGCGACCTTCGCAATGGTGCCGGTGAAAAGGCTTTGAATGGCGGTAAAGCCGGTGTCGAACGGTGATCCACCCTGCGCTAGCGCGGCCACAGGCATGACAACAAGTAGGGAGAGAAGGATGGTTGGACGCGCCCACTTCGACCAAAAGAAGGTTTGGATTGGGCGGATAAGATGTCCAAGCCGAGCGAAGCTCGGCAGCTCCTCAAACACCACGCCCGCTGTCGGCGCGATGGGCAACCCCTGGCCGGTGACCACGGTCGCCGGATTTACTGAAGTGTAGAAATACCCGGTAGGTGAATGGCAGGGACGGCGTGTTGGCCCATGCCTAACGCAGAGCATCGCTCAACCCGGCTGTTCAATGAGGCCCGGACTTGGTTCCACCGCACATGATTTAATCAACCGACACTCCATTTAACAATCCGGCCACGACCGCTTCCTCTTGTCGGCCTCGGCGTATGTTCCCTTGTCGTAAGTAGATGTTCGACAAGAGTTCGTGCAACGACGAATCGTACGGGTCTATCTGAATTGCCTTTTTGGTAACCTCTTCGCTTCGCGCCAGTTCGTTTCTCGTTAGTAAAAGAGCACCGTAGGATCGCCAAGCAAGCATGTTCTGATCGTTTAACGAGATAGCTTTTCGATACGCCCTTGTTGCAGCCCGATAGCCATGCAGGCGGGTTAGACAGTCGCCCAGCCGCACAAAGGCGCTGGAATCTGAAGGATAGACATGGAGATATTGCCGCAGAATGTTTACCGCCGACTCGAAATCTCCTAAGGCAATCTTCGCGGAAATAAGCCCTTGCAACGACGCCAAGTCGTCTGGCGTTGTGCTCAATACTTGAGCAAACTCTGCTGCCGCCGTTTCAATATCGCTCTTTCCGGTATTCTCCTTCAGCAACAGCGCTCCTTTTAAGCGATGCAACGGGGGGGACTCTGGTCCAAGTTTCAGCGCTTTTTGTACCAACGCAGAAGCTTGACGCACTTCGCCGCGCGCTTCAGACTCCGTCGCCGCCATATATAGCCTAATAACCCCCACTCGGTCCTTGGGGTCGATTGCTCCGTTCCGCGAACGTCCATGGATGTCTAGTCTCCCAGGCATATAGCCAAGCGACTCAAGTAGCGAAGCTAGTTTGGGATCGGCCAATCTAGCACCTCGCGATCGCCCCTCCATGTAGTGCTCATAGGAATTGAACAATGTGGAAGCCAATGCAGAGCTTATATGTTCCTCCCGATCAATCAAATTCACATTCTCGGTGGGATCGTCCGCAGTGTCGTACAGCTCCTCATGCGGTGCCTCGACGAACTTGTATCGTCCCACACGAATCGAATATAGTGCGCTCCATCCAAAGTGGAGGGTGCTTTGATTCTCGGCAAAAAGGGGCCGGGGGGTCGCGTCCTCGACGCCACAGAGGAGCGGAACAAGTGATCGACTATCCCGTTGTTGACGCAAGCCCGTATGAAGCCCCAACTGCAGCAGGGTCGAATAGATGTCCAAGGTCTGAATGGGTTCACTGATTGCTGTACCGGGTGCAGCACAGCCCTTGAGCAACTCCGCCGGTTTCAGGATGAACGGAACGTGCAGGGTTGAATCGTACAGAAAGAACCCGTGTGTCTCTTCACCGTGATCTCCAAGTCCCTCCCCATGATCTCCAATCACCGCGATCGTCGTCGCATTGTAGAGCTGCCAACTCTTAAGGCGCGAGAAAAACCGACCCAATTCTTGATCCGCGAAAGCAATGCTAGCATCGTACGGAGATGAAAACCTGCTGATCAGTTCTTGAGGTACCCTGTATGGCCGATGCACGTCATAGAGATGAATCCACAGAAAAAATGGCGCTCCACGATGCTCGCCGACCCAGTCTATTGCGATATCCACAACGCGGCTAGCCGGCCTCTTAACGCGCCCAGGAACGTCACGAATAAGCTTATCTTCGTAGTATTCGAATCCTCTATTGAGACCAAAGCGGTGATCCAGGATCGGTGTGGAAACAATCGCTCCGGTTCGGAAACCTCTGCGTTGAAACAGGTCCGCTAAGGTTGGCCATTCTGTCCCAACGATGTCGCCATTTTCATGAACTTTATTGCGAAATGGATAAGTGCCAGTCATCATTGCAGTGTGCGATGGCAAAGTTAGCGGTACGGGAGTATACGCCGAGGTGAAGCGGTAGCCATCGGAGCCTAGCATGTCCAGCGACGGACTGGTGTTCACAGAGTACCCAAAACTATGAACATGATCAGCTCGCAAAGTATCAACAGTTATTAGTATTACACTCTGTGCAAAGCAACTGGGCCCCATACCAGCTAGTCCCAGGCCAGTTACAACCAGTCCTGAGAAATACGATATGGCACAAATCAGCCAACGAAGAATAGTGCGCAGCAACCCGACTGCGGAAACCGCCCCCGATTTCATAGTTAGCAGAGACTCCCTTGATAAGCCGAGCTGCTTGAACATCCCGCAGATTTAACGGCTCTTCTTTGTGGTCGCTATCGAAGTAGGGGATGTACCGTAGCTACCCGTAAACCCGAGACCGGCCTCAATAGCCCATTCTAACTGCTGCTCAATTGCGCCCGTCGGATTGCGCCTAGCGAGTGAACCCTGACGCACACGTGACGAGGAGGTCTTCGCTGCCGCCGGTTGCTGGAGAAATATCTTAACGTCTTTGACAAACGGTGATTGCGGAGCAAGCAGATTGTACGACTCCAATAGCGTAATATCGGCGAGCAGACCGCTTCTAATGTCTGCCTCCGAGCTACTGGGTGAGTACTTCGGCCCAAGCACAATCGCACGATATCCTACGCGGTCGAGAGTTAGTGCATCATCTAGCTGCTCCTCTACCATCTGCGGGAGACGTCCTTTATAGTCTCTTTCTACATTGCCTCCTTGAAAGTAAGTATGAACGAAACCTGGACGATTCGATGAAATAATGCGGATGTCCGGAATCGTTGCACCCGGAATTAACTTGGAAAGGAGGTCGGTGGGGTCGAGGGGATCTGTGCTGCCAGTCCATTCGAATATTGTCCCTTGAGTATCGTAGCTTTGCTGCGCTCTCTGGGAATGTGCAACTCGCCACAACGTGGGAAGGTTTAAACTGTTGGTGTCAGACACGTCACGATCCCACAGCCAGCGAGTGATGGTGGCCGATGCCTCAAAGGCATTAGACAAACGATAGTCGTACTCGTAATGTGAAGAGTCGATATGCTCCACCTTAACGCGAATCCGGGGACGAACGTGGACAGGTAGAATCACGCGAAACGTTGTGTGCTTCTCCGAGGTGGGGGCATCCGGGTGGCCGAGATTTGTCGGGTAGGAGACGATTAGGTCACCACCGCGTGGTTCCACAAACACGAACGTGTCTGGATATTTCCCAAGTCCTTCCTCGGAAGGCCAGTAAGGGATGTCACTAAGCCGAATAGAAACGACCGGTCCCTCCGACTGCTGGGCAACTCCTGCATCACTTGTACCAACAACAAGCAAGAGACTCAGAGCGAAGAATGAAAGCCAAGCGTGATCCATGAGAATGCTTTTAGGACGCTGCGAATCTTACTGCGCAACGATTGTCGCACGAACAATCCCGCTGATACAGCCGTTCTGGCATGACGCGGAGATAGACTGAGCTCGAGCAACTTCGTTCACGACAAGTGAGCACATCCCGTTACTGTCGGTACTGCACACGAGACTGCGGTTTCCACTTCCAGTCTCCATCCCTCGATCTCGAGGAATCCCATCGATAGACACGCGTACAAGCGCCCCGCCAGCGGGCGAACCGCTACTGTCTTGCACGTACAAATATATCCGGCCCCTTCTAGGCTTAAGCTCCATTAAACGGGGCGATTCTGCTCTCCCTACCGGTGATGCCGTACAGGCGGTTGTGGTTGTGGTTGTAGTTCTTGACGTACAACATTTACCGCAGTCTGGGCCAGCTCCAGTAGGTATGCAGGGTACGCCTGGTTGTTGCGCAAGCGCAATGCCTGCGCCTAAGATGACAACCCCACGTGCGGACCTAACAACTGCGTGCAATACCTTTAGAACGCTCTTCATTGGGTAACCGCCTTCCGCGCAGCAACGTCGCCAGCATCACTACTTAACAGTAGAATCGGTGTTTTCCCCACAGAGAACCTCCTGACTTCATGCAGGTTCGACGCATCTATTACCGTGATTGCTCCAGGTCGTGGACTAACCGTATACAGGCGAGTCCCGTCAGGACTTGCGGTCATGCTAAAAAATGGCAGGATGGTATTTAAGGACTCTTTCGGGAGCAGAGTACTAGCATCAACCTCAATAAGTCGATCGAATCGTACGCTCCACTCAGCCTGCTCGTGCCCTGCGGCAACGTACAGCGATTTACCGTTTCGGGAGATCAGCATCCTCTGAACGCCAACGACAGTCCGGTCGTTAATGACTCGCCCTAGTGGGTGGACGATTTTCGATCGAAGATCGACTGAGAATCCAGACCCGTCCTTTGAAATCATCGCCACCCTATCCCGTCCGGATTCCTGGACAAGAGCCCCCCACGAGCGCTCTATCTCACCGTTCCTGCCCCTGACGAGCGACCAATCATCTTTGACTGGTTTCTCGCCATCGCTCAACGTTATAGCCCTCACGTAGGCGCTATCCAAACACTTGACGATTACTTTAAGATCCTGGTCGGCCGGTACTAACATCGCACGGTCACAACCAGGAAGTGACGCATGATCGCGCAGAAATCTTCCTTGAGTAGTGTCGAAAGCAGTCACATACAAATCGCGCCCCTCCCGCGTCTCGTGCTTTTTAAGCATGTACAGATATCTCCCGGAAGCAGCCATCGACAACTGGGTTGGGTAGATGGCCAAAGTGGAAAAAGGAATATCCGGGTTGTCTATCTCACTGACGAGCTCGCCCGTGGCAGTGTCGTAGATATCAAGCAATCCTTCCAGCATCGCGGTCGCTGAATTCCATTTGCCAAAAGAAATGTACAGCCGGGAACCATCGGGTGACAGCGCGATATCAGGACGGTAGCCGCTGATGTAGCTTTTCCGGATTCTGCCGTCTGAAGGATCGACAACCAGAACGGACGAGTCTGACTTACCAGTCTGAGTGTCCACAACGTAGAGCCAGCCGGAGTGAATATCAGACAACTTCCCGTTATCTTGTCCTAGACCGAGATGGGAGACGACGGGAACTAGCGCCCACGCCGCCAACCATAGCCATAAAATCAACGCCGGGTTATATCGGGTACATGATTGACTCGATCTCATAAGAATACCCTTCTTGGCATGTGCGCGTGTCGAGCGAGTGTGGCCTCCGCTCCATTTCAGCTTGCCGACTGTCGAGCGCGCCACATAGCTTGATCAACTGGATGGCGAGCCTTCCTTAATAACTAACTGTTACATGCGAGATGCACGAACGCGACTCCAATGCACACGAGCGCCACGGCATTGCCGAGTGCTACCGCGGGTTGCCATTGACCCATGACGGACATCCACATACCCACATCCGTTCGACATCGGCGTACCGATCCCCAGTAGACGACCCAAAGTGGGATGGTACGGAACAGTCCGAAGCTTCCCATGACAATCGCCCCCTGCGTACAATTACCGCCGATCACAGCCCACAAAAGGACTGGATACAAGCACGCACTCATGGGAGTCAATACGCCGGTTCCCAAACAGAAACCGTACGCCGTAATAGCCCGGCCCTCAGACATTTGTGTAAGCCACGAGCGAGGAACTTTCCACCTAGAACGCAAACGTGGCAACAATATAAACCCAGATTCTTCAAGTGAAAACGCGATCGCTACCGCGGCAAGCAGGCACCCTGGCAGCCACGACGCACTGTTAGGGAGCCATTTGCCCAGCGGGATACAACCAAGCAACACACCAATACAAACACCTCCTACGATGCTGCTGATCGAATAAATAAGCAACACTCTCGCTCGGGTCTTTGGATCTCGTTCCCCATTGACCATGGGAATGATGGTTCCAACCATGTTGAACCCTCAGGGAAACCAAAGGGACGCGAAGCCTGCCCACGAAGACAAAAGCACCACGATCCCGAGTTCCAGCCTTGCAACCGACAAAGCACGACATGACGCCAGTACCCAACCAGTGGCACCAGCACACGCGAGCATTATCCAACGGCGCTTCCGACTCGGAAGTTGCACACCATAGAGCGAAACCTCCATTACCCGCGTACCAACCTCCGAGTACTCCACTCCGCTATCCTCCAATCACTGTATCGCCCTAGCAACAACTCATCGGACCGACGGTGACTATGATGGTACATGAATAAAAACGGCCATTGTAGCAATAATCGGTACGTGGACAGCCGTGTCCGCAAAATTCAGCACTCTTACACATGCTCTGGTCAGTCGTATTGGTCGCGCAGCAATCAGCGTACATGAAGCTAGTTCCGCCCGTGCAATTTGTCGTGCAACTGTCATAACAACATCCTCCCCAAGCCCCGTCTTTGTGCATCCTGCCTGAACAGCTGGGGCACGCATACAAACTTCCACCTCCACCGCAACACGTCGTGCTACAGACGTTTCCGCACATGCCGCACGTCTGCCATCTACAGTGGTGCGTCACCGCAGACACTTGGAATCGGCGATCTATCGGTAGGAGTGGTATGAGTGTCAAGCCTGAGAGTCGCAACAGAACGCTACCCATTTTTCTCAGCATTCCTCTTCGTGACAATCGCTGGCTGTCGCGTTGCAGAAATGTGGCAACACGATCATCGATGGACTCCTCTAGACGCCGTTTTTCCATCGTCAACCTCTCAATGTCGCCTGCTCCGTTTTCAGACGCACGGACTCCAGCTGCGGCTTCGGCGAAACGCCATCTCTGGCGTTCCAAAATGCTTGTATGCTCGCGTACCCCTGGTCAAGCACATTCACGAGACTTTCCAAATGCTCTCGGTTGTTTACGAGGCCCTTGCTCCGTACAACACCCGCAACGTCAATCAGCACTGCATAAGGCACACTTAGCACCCCTAGGCGAAGAGCCAGATCTTTCGACAAGACATAAGATATATCATCCAAACCCCGCTCCGTTGCATAGGCTTGATTGGCTGGGGCATCTCCATTAAAGCTGGCTAGGACAATTCTGATCTTGCGTTTCTCATCCTTTGCGAAGGATCTTACAGCCGGGGCGATCTGATCACACATTGGACAGCCAGGCGATACAAATAGCAGCAGTGTATTCCGATTGGTGTCCGGTATGCTTATCGATCTTTCGAATATGTCGGTCTCGACGAACGAGGTGAGCACTTCGCCTATTGCGGGTCCCGTATTCGCGATTCGGGCCCCTACTGGACCCAAACGACCATGCAGCACACCTATCTGCCTGGCCAATGCCACGAGTACTAGCGCAAGCAGGACAACGACAACCCACAATGAAATGTAGGACGCAACAAACGCCGTTGTCATCGACGCCCCCCACTGTCATTAAGCGGCGCACCATATCCCAATAAGCGTACAAGCGCCCTTAACAATAACCAAGTAAGTATCACGGCAACCGCGACGAACACCGCCTGACCTCTTGTGACAATAGATCCGTCCGTAAAGGACGACTTAGCGCCTCGCAGAAATGCGATATATCCAACGACGCCGAACAAGCAATTCCGAAGTACGAGAGACCAACTAATCATATCTCCCTTACTGGTTCCGAAACAGCCACACTCAACGTTACGGCGCCCACGAACAAGGTTAATACTAATGGCCAACCCGAAAATGCCAAAAAGCCCCAGAGCAATCACCGCCGCGAAGCGGAGTGCGTCAAATGGGAGGACAGCAGCACACATAAGGCAACAGCCCGTTGCGCACTCAACCGGTGGCAATGCCGCCGCAAATATGGAGACGAACTTCTCTGGAACAAGGGCAAAGCCGCGCACGATTTCGGCAAAGGAGGGGCGTCCCATCAGCTTTCCGATACCGGAAGCGAGGAGAATAATCGCGATAAACGCCCTGGCGCAGAGGACTAGGAGATGCTCGATCATCATTTGCCGACCGCCTCCCGGCTACTAACGTCATTCTCGCCAAGAGAGGAGAAGACTGAAGTTAAGGCTTACTCCAAAAGAAAACCGGCATTTCACTAGGATCTTCCGCCCGATTCCGGAGATAGACTAAACTGGACCCATCGTGGCCCAACAACGCCCAGAACGAGTCCTTTGTGGGCTCCATGGATACCGTTCCGGGGATCGCATCCCATGCGATTTCCGTACCCAGCCCGAACCGTAGTATATAAAGACCCTGCATTCTTTTTGCGGAAAAAGCATCATTTTTGAAGCTAGCATACACAATGTGAGATCCAAGCAGCGCGAGACCGGTTATTCGGGGGAGGGGCGGAGGTGGCAGCTGCCACACTTCCTCTGCGCCCCGATGTGGCTCAACCTCCACCCACGTACGTGTCGGGCCAATGTATGCCCCGACAGACTCCGTACCGCAGCTGAGCACCGCGAAGTGTGCACGTCTCCCAAAGTGGGTACGATTAGCGAGGTTCAGATCTGGGCTAGCGAGATACCTTCTTTCCAAGTGTGAACTGAGCAGTTGTCCGTCTACAGAGTAGTTCCTCAAGAGCGGATAGGACGCGTGCCTTGATTCGGCTGACCACACCTGTCCAAGGGCCCACAGAGTGCCGTCGTTGAATGCACAGACTCGTTCCGGTTCATAGTCTCCTAAATCCACTTGGCTTATGACGTGACCCCCAAGATCCAATTCCGCAAAGAAATTTCTCTGCGTGCTGTCACCAAGTCGGAAAAAGGAACCGGCCACAATCACATGCTGATTGGAGGTCACAGCCACATCACCAATCCACAGGTCCGAGATCCCTTCCGGCCAAAAAGCGATCTGATGGTTTTCGCCTGTCGCAAAGGAGTGTAGAAGCAAGTTAGTTTTGGCTCTGTTTGTCGTCCAGCGCCGGAACGAGACAAGATATCCGTGATCGAAAGCAGGGAAGCTTTCGAGTTGAACATGCCGAAGTCCAGTTTCGTGCCACGGGTCTGGCAAAGGCATCTGTGCAAGGGCCATTACTGTAGATAAGAAGATGCCAGCCCACAGCACGCGCATGACGCCCAACATATGTCGGCTCCTTTCCCTGGATAGGCACCCACCAATGTCTGGAGCGTCTAGTTGCACAGGACGCAGGAACCGCGGCACACTTCGTTGGGCGTACTTAGGCAGGAAGGAAACAACGACTTTTCGAACTTGCCCTTGTGATTGGGTCAGTGCAAGCATTCTGCACCTCCAGTTCAACAGCACATCACTTGGGTCCCCACAAAAGTGTACAGATGATATCCACTTATATTCACCAGAGCAAGGATTTTGTGTTGGCCGAAACTGCTATTTTATTTCCGCTGTAGCGACCCTCGAATGTTGGTCGTTCATGTCATTTGCGTTCTTTGTCGTTCATGTCGCGGGCAGGAGATGGCAGGCCCCCCCTAGATTCACTGACAGGACCCGGAAGTAGCGCCGCACGATACTGACCGGGCGTCGCTCCGTATATTCTGTGGAAATCGCGCACGAAATGGCTCGCGTCACTTAGGCCGATCTCGAACATCACCTCCTTGACGCTCACAGATGTAGTTTGCAATAGCTCACTCGCACGCTTTAGGCGGAGCAGTTTAATGTACTGCATCGGTGAACTGCCGGTTTGCGCTTTGAATACACGGGAAAAACGGGAGGGAGAAAGATTAATCAATGCACTCATCCGAGCGATAGATAAATGTTGCGAATAACCATCAGCGATGTATTCGAGGACTGGCTGTACTCTATCTGCCTTGAAACGCTCGGAGGTTTTGAGCGGAGGGATTCGTTCATTCGAAGGAGGGGGCAAAGGCTTCCTACTGTAAGCCATGACTTATCTCACTCTACGAACAGCCCCCTCGGGTTGTAGGATCAAGAGTAGGTGGAATATTCCTGATTGTCAAGACTCGGAAACCGGCTCGGAAACCGGCTCAGAAACCGCGGGGAGGAACAGGACTCCCGTTGGGGAAAACCGAGTTTACACATCCGATGAAGGCAGCCGAACGAATCACAGCGCTGGACCGACGAGATTCGTTCAACATTGCTTCGTATTGCTGATTTGAGTGAACAGGTTTCTCAGTTTGCAGCAAGCCGCAGGTTGCCTGCCCATGCCCAACACCTTGTACTCCTTTAGCAGCTTCTTCATCTCCGGTGACTTCACACCGGCAGCGCCGGTCGCGATCGGAGGATGGACGACGAGAAAACTGAGCAGCGACGTACTCGTCTGCTGGGCTGCCGCTACATTCCCTTTCTTTGAAGCCAGGGAAGACTCCCGGTTCATCGGCTGATGCCATAGTAGTGGCCTGGTTCTATGCTGTGCTCCTGCTTCTGGTCGCGACCGGGTTTCTCCCACTGGACGGTCTGCACTGTTTCGGGAGCGGGAGCTTTTCTAAGTGGCCCCTTGCCATCGGGTGCGTTATCGCACCCTTGCTCGTGGGCGACCGGCAGTTCGCGGCGTTCACGCTCGCGTAAAGACGGTTTCAGCCTTTCCAAGGGCCGGCTCTTGCGCTTTGCCCGACAACTCGGAAGCGGATTGCCGGGCGACTGAGCATGCTACCGATTCCCGCAGCAGGTCTTTATCGCTGGTCACAACTGTGATATTCTCCCGGCCCCGCGAAGCAGCTACGCAGCGTACCTTTCGTTTACGTTTTAGGGCACACCGTACAGCGTCCTTTGGGGGCGGGTGAGGCGAGGCAAGTAGTCTGGTTTCGGTCGGGCGCTGGCGGGCCGGAATGATTTTTCTTTAGCTGCGGGTTTGGTTGTGTCGATGTGGGGCGTGGTCCTTGCCGTTTGCGCTGCGGATGCGTTCCCGATTGCGGGGGGATGAGCCGCCGATTCGTGCCGCGCTCCCGATTCGATTGACGGCGCTTTCCGATCCCCGATTATGCCGCGATCCTTGGCCTAATCGCGATCCGATTGGCCGCGCTTTGCGCTGCCGATTTGTGCCGCCGATTCTCTGCACGGAAGCCGGGCGAATCCCACGCGGATGTGTGGTGGCGGGGAGCCACGCTGGGGGGTGTGGCGCTCTCGGAGGCCGGTTTGAGGGGGCGAGTTTTTACGGGTGCCTCCGGCACCGGGAGGAAGGTTGACACGTCATCCCCAAGTGGGGAGCTGGTTAGCTACCTTGGTATCTCGTTAGATACTCATTGAAAACAGGCGGGTTACTGGACAGCGGGAGCTAATGGGTTCCGCCGGGGCGCTCTCGGGCGCGCTGCGTGTAAACGTGTTGATCCGCCGAGAGTTGCGCGAGAAAGCGGAATTGGAGCCGCTGAGGCCGCGCCCGCGGCATCCGGTGTCCGTTCGGACTTTGTTCGGTGTCCGTCCGGTAGTCGTCAGAGGCCCGAGATGCTACCCTTGCGGCGAGACTCCAACCCAGGTGCGCGATGGAATACGACCAAGACAAAGTGGACGAGATGGTGCTGGCGCTGCTCTCCCTGACGATGTTCGAGGAAGACCAAGATGGGGCGAGAGCGTGGAAAGGGCACGACTGGGTGGCAATGGATCGGCTGCACGCGAAGGGCTATGTCTCCGATTCCCAAGAGCAAGTCCAAGTCGGTCGTGGTGACCGTGAAAGGCGTGCAGCGATCCCGCGAGCTGTTCGAGAAACACTTCGGCAAGAAAGAACCGGACGCGCGTCAGCGGTAGGCTTCGCGGCGACAGGAACCGAGCCATTCCGAAGCGGGAAGAGAGTACGGGCGCGGATCACGGCCCATCAAGCCCCGTCCCGCAAAGAACGCGGGACGCCTTCGGCTGCGCTTCGCTCCGGGGCGTTGACAGGCCGCGTCCACACCCGTAAAGGCCCTCCCGCTACGTTCGGAATGTCTCTCTCTGCCCCAGCGGGGCGCACGAAGAGGTAATGCATATAGACTCCGCAAAATCTCGGCTTCTACAGGGTCGATCAAGCACCTGAAAGCCGACGAACCCCTGGCCAAATCGTGTGCCAATTCTGGCGCTCATCCGCCGGAGAAAGAAACACGATTCCCCGTGGCTTTCCTCGGCGTTCAAGGTGACGGATGGTTGCTCCTCTGGCCGCCCTTTTCTGCCCTTCCGGCAATCGTTGCTCTGACAGGGCATGAGTCGAAATGGCAACCACTTCATAGGCACCAATTGGCAGGCATCCGATTGAGGTTCCCACGCCACTCACAAGGCAGGTATCGCCAACGGATATCCAGCGGAATTGGAAGGCAAATCACCACGGTATCTGCGGGCAATTGTGCCGGCAAAATGGCCTCTTTCAGATGGCCAAAAGCTTCTGCCAACCTGGGCCAATTGGGCTCGCCAACTCCACAGCAATGCCGAGGCCAACCGCACCCTCTTAGCAGGTGAAATCGGCCCACAATAGTACGCCGCATGCAGCGACTATCTCGCCACTCCTTGCCGTAGTCTCAGCCGGCGCATTCGACCCCGCAACCAGGGGCGAAGGCACCACCTCCCAGCCTTCCGAAGCAGGCTGCCAGAAGGCAGACCAACTATCCCGGACACCAAGGCAAATGAGTAAGGATTAGACATCGAAACATCTGGGATATGTCGCCGTGATCGACTGAGTTAGTCGGTACGCCAATCGTCAGAACTTCGATCTCTATTGACGATGCTTATGTGCCCCATTTGCACGACCCCAAGTAAGCGACCTTGAAGACTGCCAAGCGCCCCCCTGAAGCTTGCCTCAACGCGCTTGATAAGATGGTGTAACTTACCTCCATACTCCATTCCCTCCCTGTCGGATATTCTCTGTCTATCCGCCTCGACTTAGCCTAGCGAATGACATGCCTTCCTGCTTCCAATGAGCAGTGTCAACAGGTGCCGATACCCAGTGTTTTGTCCTTGCCTCTACCATCGATAAACACTGCTGATGAGCGTGCTTACGCGTTGCCGATTCGGATCGCTGTTGTAAGTCGGATCAATCATGCAAGGCACGATAACTACTGAAATATAGGTTTTCCACATACTTTAGCCTTGAATAATATGGCAACAAATAATACAAACAGTGAGCATCTCTTGCGAGGCGTAGTTAGTCTAAGTAAGAAAACGGGAGCCGAGATATTGCTGCAGTTGTAGAGCTGAATCGCATGTTGACCATCTCCAAAGCATTGTCGGCTGACCAGGCGCGGACCTACCACGCGCGTGAGTTTGTGTCGGAGACGCAGAACTACTGGAGCCGTGACGCGCAGGTGCATAGCGAGTGGCAGGGAAGGCTCGCCCAGGAGTGGGGACTGCGCGGTTCCGTTGGTGCCGAGGAATTTGCTCGATTAAGCGAAGGACAGCATCCAGCAAGCGGCGCGCAGCTCGTCAAGCACCAACCTGCAAAGACATACGACAACGAGTACGGCAAGGAAATCACCAGCGTCGAACATCGAGCCGGGTGGGATGCAACATTCTCAGCGCCGAAATCCGTCTCTCTCACCGCGCTGGTGGGCGGCGATGAGCGTGTTCGTGTGGCCCACCGTGAGAGTGTCCGCGTAGCACTTGGCCAATTGGAGCGGTATACGCAAGCGCGTATCGGCAATATCCACGCGCCTGAGACCACGGGCAAGTTCATTGGCGCCACCTTCGAGCACGATACTGCCCGCCCGGTGGATGGCTACGCTGCGCCGCAACTTCATACGCATGCCGTCATTTTCAATCTGACCGCGCGCGAGAACGGCCAGACGCGGGCGCTTCAGGAGCGCAGCCTTTTCCAATCGCAGCAATATGCGACCAGTGTGTACCGTTCCGAGCTTGCCATGCGTCTGCAATGGTTGGGCTATGAGGTCGAACGCGGCAAGCATGGCCAGCCGGAGATTAAGGGCTACACGCAAGAATATATAAATGCGTCCAGTCCGAGACGAGAACAGATCAAGAATCATTTGCAGGAGATCGGGAGAGAAGGCGCGGGCGCGGCACAAGTTGCTGCCCATCGTACGCGGGACAGCAAGGAGATTCGTTCACCGGAAGAGGTTTTGCAACGGCACCGCGAACTGGCAGCACGGCACGGCCATCAGGCGGATCGGGTTGTCGCCCAAGCGCGCGAACATACCCAGATTCATGCGCCGAGATCGGACAAGACTGAACTTCGGACTGAACGACAGGCCGTTACCTATGCCCGCAATCACGTCTTCGAGCGCTCTGCCGTACAGGATGAGCGAAGCATCTTGCAGGCGGCAATCAGCCGCTCCATGGCGCAAGCAACCTACGAACAAGTACGGCACGAATTTGCGCAGCGCGTCCAGCGCGGGGAGTTCGTTGCCGTTGGCCCCATCGAAGGGCGCGCTGCCCCGATGTACACAACCGCTGAGATGATCCGCATGGAGCAGGATATCGTCGGACGGATGCAGAACGGCAATCAGCGCTACTACAGCGATCCAATGCTGGTTTCGCCTTCGCTGCGGATTGCAACAGAGGACCGCCATACAGAGTTGAGTCCAGCGCAGCGCGAGGTGGTCGATGACGTCTTTGTGAGCCGAGAGAAGATCGTTGGCTTGGATGGGATTGCTGGCACTGGCAAGACGACTACCTTGGCGGTGATCCGGGAAGGAGTGGAGGCCGAAGGCTACAAGGTCGAAGGTTTTGCTCCCACGTCGCGCGCGGCGCAGAAGCTGGCCGAGGCCGGCATCGAGACCTCAACGCTGCAACGCCATCTGGCGCGGGGAGAGCAGCCGGATACGAGTCGGAAGAGGTTCTATGTGCTCGACGAGTCTTCGCTCGCCTCGACGCGCCAGATGCACGAGTTCATCGAACGGCTTCATGCGAGAGATCGGGTTTTGCTAGTAGGCGACACGCGGCAACATGAAGCGGTCGAAGCGGGCCGTCCTTTCGCGCAGCTTCAGGAATCTGGAATGCGAACGATGAGGCTCGAGGAGATTGTGCGACAGAAGGACCCGGAACTGAAGCAGGCTGTTGAGCAGTTGGCGCGCGGTCAGGTTGGCGCGGCCATCGAAGGCCTTGACCGGCAGGGCCGCGTACATGAAGTGAAAGGGTGCGAGGAGCGCATCTCGGCCATTGCGCGGGAGTATGCCAAGTCTCCGGAAGGCACGCTGGTAGTGTCGCCCGACAATTTGTCACGCGCGGAGATCAATCAACGCATCCATGCCGAGTTGCAATCGCGCGGAAGTGTTGGCAAGGAAGAACACCGGGCCCAAACGCTGGTACCGCGGCAGGAGATGACCGGCGCAGATCGTTCCTGGGCCCAGCAATATCAAATCGACGACATTCTGCGCTACTCGCGCAGTTCGCGGGAGACTGGCATTGCGAAAGGCGAATACACACGCGTCAAAAGTATCGATGCGCAAAACAATCTGCTCACGGTGCGGCGCGTGGATGGAAGTGTAACGACCTATGACCCTCGCCGGCAGATGGGCGTCTCGGTGTATCGAGAGCAGGAGAAGGCATTCTCAGTTGGAGACCGTATCCAATTCACCGCGCCGAATCATGAGTTGAAGATTGCGAACCGCGACCTGGGCATAGTGGAAAGCATCGCGCCGAACGGAGCGATGCGGCTGAAGCTCGATAACGGGCGCAGTATGGACTACGAGCCTCAACGTCATCCGCATCTCGACCACGGCTATGCCGTTACCAGTCATTCCAGTCAGGGACAGACCGCCGAGCGCGTGCTCATTCATGTGGACACGGAGCTGGCGGCGAAAGACTTGCTCAATCGCCGCATGGCGTATGTCTCGATTTCGCGCGGACAGTGGGACGCGCAGATTTTTACAAACAACCGCCAAAAGCTGCCGCAGGCTCTTGGTCACGATGTTTCGCACCAGAGCGCACTGAAACCGGAGCTTTCAATCGCATCAATACAACATCATGAGGCTGCCAGGTCACAGCAGCCAGAGAAGGATATGGGCATGGGGATGGGCATAGGCCTCTAATTTTGACCAACAGTATCGACGATAGTCTCACGCGAGAAGGCAATGATAGGCGGAGAGTCAATAGGCGAACAATCAATCAGAAAGCGAACCCAGCGGCATAATGAGACGCGCGAACCACATCCCGTGCATCCAGCATTTTCTTTCGCCTCCACAGGAACGCAGCCGGAACTGCGAAGAACCCTTCAAAGGGCTGGCCCGCTGGCGCGGCTCCCTCCGGTCGCCCTTGACCGAACCTTCGCAGTTCCAGTCCACCCCGCCACTATGGAAGCGAAAGAAGAAAACCGAAAGATCGGCTCTATCCCGCCATTCGGCGACACGGAGCCAGGCATGAGTCCCCAATCCCAGTCTCCTACTTCCGACCTGTCTTCCCATCAAAGCGGCCATCCATTCCCAGTTGGCGGCGAAATCGAGCCGTTGGTTGACGCCGACGCGGCGGCTGCACTTCTACAGGTGAGTCCGCGTCGCATCCTTGAGCTGGCACGGCGCGGTGTACTTCCGGGTTATCCGCTTGGCACTGGCCCCCGCCACCTGTGGCGATTCCGCCTTTCAGAACTCGCTCGCCTCTGCTCGCAGGCAGGGTACAATGCGAGCGGCAGTCTCACGTGCCCAGAGGAGAAATCCAAAATGGCACAGAGACATCAACGTGGTTGGTTAAAGAAAGAACGACGCAAAGACGGCGAAACTTGGATGCTGTTTTTCCGCACAACTCGGGAATCCGACGGCAAGCGAGTCGAACAGAAGATTGCCGTGGGAACCGTGCACGACTTTCCGACGAAGGCTTCGGCCTGGGCGGAAGTGGAGCGGCAGCAAATCCAGATCAATAAACCAGATTTTCGGAAACGCGTAACCTTCGCGGACTTGGCCGAGCACTACCAGCAGCACGAACTGGGCGAGCGGCGGAGCGCGATTGTCGATCCGAAAGCCTACACAACCATTGCAGGATACCAACGAGTGCTGCGCAATCGCCTGCTGCCACGATGGGGCAAACGTTTCGCGCTCAGCATTCAGCCACTCGAAGTCGAAGAGTGGCTGTCTGCCGTGAAGGAAGAGCAAGAGTTGGAGAACCCGACCCTCGACAAGATGAGAAGGGTCATGTCGCTGGTGTACCGGCACGGACAGCGTTACGGACTCATTCCACGCCGGGAGGAGTGCAACCCGCTACGCTTTGTTCGTTGCAAGACCATCAGCGGCTACGAAGCGGTGATTCTGAGTCCGGCGCAAGCTTTCGCAATCTTGGTGAGCTTGCCGGAACCGGAAAAAACTCTGACGCTGCTCGCGGCCAGCACGGGCCTACGCATCTCCGAGTGCTTGGGGTTGCAATGGCAGGATGTGGACTTCGGCGACTCCCTCATCCATGTAAGGCGCAAGTGGACGTGTGGACGGAGCGGAGCGCCCAAGAGCAAAGCGTCTCAGGCTCCCGTGCCGATGCACTCGCTGCTTGCGGGATTCATGCAGGCGTGGCGAATGCAGACACCCTACCCACAGCCTGAAAACTGGGTGTTTCCCAGCTTCAAGCTGCGCGGCAGCAAACCACGGGCGGCGAACATGCTGGTGGAAGACTATCTCCGGCCAGCAGCCGTAAAAGCGGGAGTGATTGCCGAGGGAGATCCGTGCCGTTTCGGATTCCACAATCTCCGGCATTCGCTGGCATCGTTTCTGGTCCGCTCGAAAACGGACCCAAAGACGGTGCAGGCGCTCTTGCGGCATTCGGACGTAAAGACGACGTTGCAGCTCTATGCACACAGCGTCAGCGCGGACCGGATGACGGCCCAAGGGGAAGTGCTTCAGGCCATTCTTGGCAGTAAGCCCGCTGAGAACGGACTGAATGCGGACTGAAGCGTTCTTGCTGATTGGAGCTAAGTGCTTTGGAATGTGGTGGCCAGGGACGGAGTTGAACCGCCGACGCCAGCCTTTTCAGGGCTGCGCTCTACCACCTGAGCTACCTGGCCACGTCCTCTCCGCCCATGTCCATCCGAACAGGTTCATCCGAACATGTCTATCCCAACTACCACCGGCGGCCGATTTGGCCGCGCACTATGCGCTCTCACTGGGCGGGATGCCGCGAAGCAAAACAGCCAATGCGCTGGGACCGTGCGGAACTCTCGAATTATAACAACCCAGTGCCGTTCGCTCAAAATTGTTGGCGCCGATCTTCGCCGCGCCTTTGCTTGCGTTTCTTTCTCACGCACTCCCTCACGTATTCCTCACGACGAGAGATCGCCGCTCGGTAGGCCGTTCATGATCGTGAGCACGCAGCGATTTGCGCCAAACCAATACGGGATCTCGCGGTAGTCACTCGCGTCAAACACGGCAAGGTCGGCGTCCTTGCCCGGCTCCACGCTGCCTTTGTGGTCGGCCAAGCGAAGCGCCCAGGCTCCGTTGATCGTCGCGGCTGCGATCGCCTCTGCCGGTGACATCTTCATTTGCGTGCAGGCCAGCGACATCGCCATCGGCATGCTGAACGTCGGGGAAGAGCCCGGGTTGTAATCCGTGGCCAGTGCGACCGCCGCACCGGATTCAATGAACCGGCGCGCATTAGGATATCTCGATAAGCCGAGAAAATAATTTGCCCCAGGCACGAGAGTCGCAACCGTGTCGCTCTGGGCGAGGAGGGGCAGGTCGGCATCGTTCACGTGATCCATGTGGTCGAGCGATGCTGGCTGGAATCGAAGGAGCGGCCCGAGCCGCGTTTCGCTGAGTTGCCCCACATGTGCGCGGACGGCGAAATTGTGTTTTTCCGCAGCCATGAAAATCTGCGCAGTTTCCACGGCGCTGAAGGCCCCACGATCGCAGAAAACATCGACGAACTGAGCTAGTTTGCGCTTCGCGACCGCCGGCATCATTTCGTTGCAGACCAAGTCAACATATTCCTGGGAACGTCCGCGATATTCCGGCGGAACCGCATGCGCGCCGAGAAAAGTAGGAACCACCGTGCCGGGCCACTCGCGCGCGGCCGCGCGGATGGCTTCGAGCGACTTCAGTTCCGATTCGAGGTTGAGACCGTAGCCCGACTTGGCCTCGACAGTGGTTGTCCCGTGACGAGCCAAATCAGCCAGCACCGCGAAAACCTTTTCTGTCAGCGCGATTTTGCTGACCTTCCGTACGCCGTCAATACTGGAGCGAATTCCTCCGCCTGCCTCGGCGATCTCTTCGTAGTTAGCGCCAGAAATCCGCTGCTCAAAATCCACCAGCCGCGGATGCGTAAAGACCGGATGAGTGTGCGAATCGACGAAGCCGGGCAACACCACGCGCCCGCGACAATCGATTTCAGTAATCTTCTTGCGATTTTTCTTGAGCCACGGATCGCGAAGCGCGTCTTTCGTTCTGCCCACCGAGAGGATCTTCCCGCCAAGGCAGAGCACAGCCGCGTCTTGCATGATCCCAAGTTCGGAAAGGGAAGCGCCGCGTCGAGGGCCGTCCGCTGTTGAGCGCAGCGTGAGGAGTTGGCCGATGTTCGCCAGGATTAATGCGGACTCAGATTCAGATCGCGATTTCTTGATTGGGTTCAAGCAGCAAACAGTTTAGCAGGCAAACTATTGTGGAGCTTTCCAGCCGTGCGCTTCGAGATCCCGTAAGAAGTCGTCTACCTCAAGATCGTTCCCTCCCACAAGTGTGATCCACTCCTTCCCGACTTCGAACTTGAGGACAGGAATACCCAAATGGCCGAATGCTCCGATTCCGAAGCTCCGAGTTTCAGCGATTGGGAAAGCCCGCACCTTCCCAAGGCCAAATACTCCCTTTCTAACCTTGATTTCCGTAGTCAGCAACCACATCGTAGTGCATCTAGCTGAGAAGATAGCATCGATTAAAAGCAACGCCGCGATTCCAAGGGATGGGGTAGCAAATAGGACGGACCATGTGTTTGCGCCGAACCACCGGAGCACTAGGGCCCCCGGCATGCCGAAAAGGACCGCCCACAGAAAGGGCTTTGCCAACCGCAATGGCGAGAGGGTGAAATTCACTTCGAGGCCCGCAGGACTCCGAGTGATTTTATACTTGAATGTGTGGTAATCGAACGAGCGATCTGCTGTAAACAGTCCTTTAATCGGCATCCGCCACCTCATTTCCCCATCGGCACCTTTACGCCCGTCTTCGCCGCGAACTCCTTCGCCTCCTCATACCCCGCGTCCACATGCCGAATCACGCCCATCCCCGGATCGGTCGTCAGCACGCGCTCAATGCGCGAGGCCATCATGTCGGTGCCGTCGGCAACCGTTACCTGTCCAGCGTGCAGCGAGTAGCCAATGCCCACGCCTCCGCCGTTGTGGATTGAAACCCATGACGCGCCTGCTGCCGTATTCACCAGAGCATTCAGCAGAGGCCAGTCGGCCACGGCGTCCGAGCCATCTTTCATGCTCTCGGTTTCGCGAAACGGAGAAGCCACCGAGCCGCAATCCAGGTGATCGCGTCCAATTACGATGGGAGCTTTAATCGTCCCCTTTTTCACCAGATCGTTAATCGCCAGCCCGAACCGCGCCCGCTCACCGTATCCCAGCCAGCAGATGCGCGCCGGCAGTCCCTGGAACTTGATGCGCTTGCGCGCCAGTTCAATCCAGCGGCGCAGGCTGCGATTCTCGGGAAAAAGTTCAAGCACAAGATCGTCGGTGACGGCGATGTCCGAAGCCTCGCCCGAAAGAGCCGCCCACCGGAACGGTCCGCGTCCTTCGCAAAACAGCGGACGAATATAAGCCGGAACGAATCCCGGAAAGTCGTAAGCATTTTTCACACCGCGCTGGAACGCGAACGTACGAATATTGTTGCCGTAATCAAACGTGACCGAACCCATCTTCTGCAGCCGCAACATGCCTTCCACGTGCTTAGCCATGGCATCAAGCGACCGCTCCTGATAAGTCTGCGGATCGCGCCGGCGCAGTTCCAGCGCCGCTTCGAACGTCATGCCGTTCGGCACATATCCATTCAGCGGATCGTGCGCCGAGGTCTGATCGGTAAGAATATCCGGCACCACCCCGCGTTCGGCAAGCTCAGGAATAATATCGGCGCAATTGCCCACCAGCCCGACCGAGACGTTTTCTTTTTTGCGGACGGCATTCTTCAGAATACGCAACGCCTCGTCCAGCGTGGTCACCAGAAAATCGCAGTAGCCGGTCTTGAGCCGTTTCTTGATGCGCTCGGGATCGACGTCGATCCCAAGAAAGGCCGCGCCCGTCATGGTCGCCGCCAGCGGCTGCGCTCCACCCATGCCGCCCATGCCGCCCGAGACGATCAGCTTCCCACTTAGATCACCGGCGAAGTGCTTGCCTCCCGCCGCGCTGAAAGTTTCGTAGGTCCCCTGCACGATCCCCTGCGAGCCGATGTAAATCCACGACCCGGCCGTCATCTGCCCGTACATCATCAGTCCCGCGCGCTCGAGCTCGTTGAACTTCTCCCAGTTGGAAAAATGCCCGACCAGATTCGAGTTCGCGATCAGCACGCGCGGCGCGTACTCGTGAGTCTTGAACACGCCCACGGGCTTCCCCGACTGAACCAGCAGCGTCTCATCGTTCTCCAATGCTTTCAAAGACCGGACGATGGCGTGGTAGCAATCCCAATTGCGAGCCGCCTTGCCCGTGCCGCCATAAACGACCAAGTCCTGGGGCCGCTCGGCAACCTCCTCGTCAAGATTATTCATGAGCATGCGCATAGCCGCTTCCTGCTGCCAACCCTTGCAGGAGAGCGTGTTGCCGCGCGGAGCGCGAATGCGAGTGTAGGAAGACGTGGGAGCTTCGGTGTCAACGGGCATGAGGATATGGTAGTTCGTTCGGTGCGGAATCATCAATCGGAGTCAGGCTCACTGCCGCACTCTCCAATTTTGTCATTCCGAACGAAGTGAGGAATCTGCAGTCCTGCGCCCTTCCGAACTCTGTCATCCCGAGCCCTGGATGGGGTATTGAAACACCGGGGGTTGTGTGGAGCTGACACTCCTGTCCGCTGCCTTTGACTCTGCTCTTGGATCGTCGTGTTGTCCTCTGCCAGTGGCGAAGCCGCTGACAAAGTGGACTCGAAGAGCCTGCCCCAGCCCCGGAGGGGCATCCGAGAATAGCCCGGCGCTTCAGCGCCGGGGAAAGGGGAACAAATGATCCAAGTCCCGGAGGGACGACCGGGTCCTAACGCACGGGGGGTGACAATCTACTGCTCGAACCCCTGATCCTTCAGTTCCTGATCGGTCATCGGCGCAAAAACGTCCGGCGGACAGAAAAGCTTGCCTTTCAAAGCTCCCGGTTTGCGGTTCCCGTGCGCGTCCCGAAGCGCGACCAAGCGCACGACCGGCGTCTTGCCGCGAGCGATAACGATATCCTCGCCCCGGCAAGCTCTTTGAATCAATCGCGAAAGATCAGCCTTCGCTTTGCGGATGGTGACAGTTTCCATAAACGCATGTTAGCCAGCTCTAATTAGCGAATTCAAGCCGCAGCTTTCACATCGGCCTTTGGGGTTGGGAGGAGCAGCGCCCACGTAGGCCCGGACGCCCTCGTCCGGCCAGGCAACTAGATGTGGGTCACGACTTGCGCCATTCTTCGAGTTGCTTCCTAACCTTGGGGGCGAGATCTTCAATCTCCTCGTGTATCCTCAGCGAGGCTTCCGCGAGCTTTACGGCTTCCTTACGATCACCGAGCGCGTCGAGCGCCAAGCTCATGTTCCAAAGCGAGTTGCATTCGCTGTACCGGTCCCCCATCTCATTCGCAATCTGCCGGACCCCTTCGTAATTCTCAACGGCACGGCGGGTGACCAACGGCAAACGCCTTCAGCACTGGCGCCCACCAATGCGCGGTCAATCCCAGAATCGCGAACCCGACACCCGCGCCAATCGTGATAACCCACTTCTTCACATTTCCACCTAGACGAGAAGTCTTAGGGCCCAGGTTACGTCACTTACGCAGCGAGCATATCTGAACCTCTAACTAAGCAAATCTCCGATAAATGGAAGTTGACACCAAATGCTAAAATAGATTCATAGCAAACAAAGTGTTTGCCGTAACCCAGATTCGATCTTTGACAAAATAGCTGAAGCCCGGCCTGGCCCCTCATTGGGCAGCTTTCGCAAAGGGAAGAAGCCGCCGCAATCGGGCAAAGATAACCACTAACTCCTTGATTTAAAAATACTTTACCTGTAACTCCTTATTCTTCAAAGACTCAGCGGGAATTCTCGCTAACTCGATGATTCCAAAAGACAGGGGGTAAGGGGGTAGGGGTTACAAGTAGTAAAACGCAGCCCAAATCGGGAATCAAGCGTTGGCCCGAATCATCTGCTCCGCATGTTTCCGCGAAGTCTCAGTCAACTTAGCTCCCGACAACATGCGAGCCACTTCCTCAGTCCGCTCTTCGCCAGTAATCTGGCGAACCGTAGTCTTAGCCCGCCCACCAGCTTCGCGCTTTTCAATCAAGTAATGATGATCGGCAAAGGTTGCGATCTGCGGCAGGTGAGTAACGCAGAGCACTTGGTTGCCCTTGGAGAGCGCCTTCAATTTTTTTCCAACGGCCTCAGCAGCGCGCCCTCCGATGCCGGTATCTATCTCGTCGAAAACTAGTGTCCGCTGCGCGGCCGCCGACTTTTTCTTTTTTGTTTGATCGCCCGACGGATTAGTCCCGGCCTCGACGCTCGCCTTCAGCGCCAGCATGACGCGCGAAAGCTCGCCGCCCGAAGCGATCTGCTCCAGCGGACGCATGGGCTCGCCCGCGTTAGTCGCAATGCGATAGATCACCTGATTGATGCCTGAAGAAGTCCAGTGCTCCTCGGCTTCATTCTCTTCTACCGCGATGCGAAAGCTGGCGCGCATGGCCAGGTCATTGATCTCACCCTCGACCAGCTTTTCGAGTTTTCGTCCCGCCTCCAACCGTTTGCGCGAGACGTTGCGGGCAGCTTTGCGATACTCTTCAGTCGCCACGGCCAACATCGCCCGCAGTTCAAGTAGTACCTGATCCTTATTCTCCATCTCGGAGAGCTTGCGACGGATATCCTCGCCAAAAGCGATTACCTGCTCAAGCGTGGGCCCGTACTTGCGTTTCAGACGATCCAGCAGAGCCAGGCGCTCTTCGATTTCTGCGAGGCGCTCGGGCGAAGCCTGGATTCCTCCCGCATAATCGCGCAGCGTCGCGCCAACATCTTCGACACTGATGCGCGCCGACTCGAGCGCCGTGAGTGCTTCCTGAAACCTCGGCTCATAACGAGCCAGTTCCTCGATGTGCTTCTGCGCGGCGCGCAGGCTCGACGACGTGGAGGCGTTGCCCTCATACAGCAGGTCGAAGGCGTTGATGGCCGCGCCGTAGATTTTCTCGGCATTAGCTAAGACGCGCTTCTCAGCGTCCAGTTGCTCATCTTCGCTGGTCCGCAGCCGCGCCTCTTCGATTTCGCGGCACTGAAAATTCCACAGGTCCAGCAGCCGCATACGGTCCTGCTCGTCCTGTTCGAGCTCCGCGATGCGTCCGCGAATCTGCTTCCAGTGCGCGAAAGCAGCGGATACCTCTTTCAATTCGACGCCGGCGTAAGCATCAAGCAGATCCTGCCGCGCCGCGGCGTCGAAGTTTACGATGGATTCATTCTGCGCATGGATCACCGCCAGATGAGGCGCAATCTGTTTCAGTACCGCCACAGTCGCCGGCTGGTTATTAATGAAGACCCGCCCCTTGCCGCCGGGAGCAATTTCGCGCCGCAGAATCAGCGAGCCATTCTCCGCGTCCAGACCGTTGGTCTCGAGGATCCCTTCGATGGGACGCGCCGCGGCTCCGTCATTCTCAAAGACGGCAGCGACCACGGCTCGCTCGGCGCCCGTGCGGATCACATCGGATGACGCTTTTTCGCCGAGCAGCAGTCCCAGCGCGTCGATCAGAATCGACTTCCCCGCACCGGTCTCGCCGGTCAGAAGATTCAGACCAGCCGCGAACTCGATCACGACATTGTCAATCACCGCGTAATTTTCAAGTCGAAGTTCGGCCAGCACAAGGGTCCTACGATCTTTTCGCGTGGCGCGGACACTCCTCTCCGCGGCCTTTGAATCTTGACTTTCGAACGCAACTGTAATTTACGCGCAGCATAGCACAGACCACACACGGGAAATGCGCGAAACCGACTGGGAAGCGATAATCAGGCAAACATCGCCCCAACATCGCATTGACCGATGCGGTACCCTCGCCGAACACGCCGCCACCGTGGTCTATAATTCTAGACAGGGTTCTTCCCAAAACCGATGCATTTTCCTTCCGTCCTCCTGTTGTTTATCGGCGGCGAAATCGTCGATCTCGTCCTTCAGACCGGTCCGGTTGCCAAGACTGTGCTTTTCCTGCTCATCGTCTTCAGCGTGCTTTCCTGGGCCGTAATTCTTTCCAAATGGCGGCTGATCAAGCGCGCGCGCGCGCAGAGCGGACGCTTCGTCCGCGCCTTCCGCAAGGCGCAGCGCCTGCAGGACATTGCCGGGGTTGCCGAACAGTTCCGTCCCAGCCCGCTGGTTGGAGTGTTTGACGGAGGGGTCGAGGAATTCAGGCGCCAGATGGGAACCACGGGCGGCATCCACAACCTGGTGGCCATTCAGCGCTCGATGCAGATCGCATCTTCCGAGGAGATCACCCGCCTCGAACGCAACGTCCCGTGGCTGGCGATTACGGGCGCGGTTACGCCGTTCATTGGACTGTTTGGAACCGTCTGGGGCATTATCGACGCATTCCATGGACTGGGCACAGCCGGTGCGGCGACTTTGCGCGCGGTCGCTCCGGGAATTTCTGAGGCCCTTGTTACCACCGCCGCCGGTTTGGCGGCAGCCATCCCGGCCGTAATTGCCTACAACCTCATCATCGGCTCCATTCGCGAAATGGCGTCGCGCAACGACGACTTCGCGCTGGAGATGCTTAACCTGGTTGAGCGGCAGGCGTTCGAGCTCCAGCAGGCACTGCCAGTCACCGAGGTGCGACGCTGATGGCATTCACCTCGGCCAACGGACGCACCCAGACCGCCCTCGCCGACATCAACATCACGCCGCTGGTGGATGTCGTCCTCGTGCTGCTCATCATTTTCATGGTAACTGCGCCCGTGCTGCAGTCCGGAATCGAAGTCAACGTGCCCCACACCCGTACCGTCAAAGAGATCACTGAAGAGCGCCTGGTGATCAGCATCGACAAATCGCAAAGAGTTTTTCTCGGCAACGATCCCATCAACATCAACCAGATCGGAGCGCGCTTGAAGCAGAGAATTCGCGACCCGCAACACCAGTCGATCTTTTTGCGCTCCGACGAGGACGTTCCGTTTGGCGCCTTCGCCACCGTAATGGACGCCATCAAGCAGGCGGGCATCAGCAACGTGAGCATCGTTACACAGCCGATGGATACCCATGGCGGCCATCACTAATTTCGACATTTACTCCGAGCACGGGCAGTTGCGCCGGCCTCTGGCCTGGTCGCTCGGTCTGCACGTGGCATTCGCGACCTTCGTCGTGCTCTACGCCACATTCATTCAAGGCTTACGTGGCGAAGGCTGGGGCAGCGGCGGCACGGGCGAGGCCATGGGAGCAACGCTGGTGAGCGCCGTTCCCTTACCCGCGAATCCAATCGAGACCACGAACGTGCTAGCCACCGAATCCAAGGGACTCGCAAAGTCCGAGCCCACGGTGCAGGAAAAAGAACCGGAAGCGATTCCGATTCCCGACAAGAACACCAAGACAAAAGTGAAACCCGCCCCCGTCAAGAGTGCGACGCAGCGCAAGCCGCAACCAGAACCCGTCGAGTCGAATCAAATTCCGTATGGCGAAGGTGGTCCCGTCAGCGGCCCGTACACCATGAGCGCGGGCGGCGCCAAGGGCGGCTTTGGATTCACCGGAAGCGGCGGCGATTTCGGCAGCCAGTTTGCCTGGTACGTCCAGGCCGTGCAGCGAAAAGTCACCGAAAACTGGCTGAAGTATGAAGTTGACCCGAGCATAAGGGAGGCGAGTCGGGTTTACTTGACGTTTGATATTGCGCGCGACGGACATCCGTCCAACGTCCAAATCGAGCAGCCAAGCAACGTACCTTCCCTTAACCAGTCGGCGCTCCGGGCGCTCCAGCGCATTGATACCTTCGGTCCGTTGCCGCCGGAGTATTCGGGGAGCAAAGTATCGGTAGAGTTCTGGTTCGATTACAAGCGGTAGAAGCAAGTGGAGAGACGGGCGTCTCGCCCGTCCAGTCGGAGACTCCCGGCTCTCCACCGGCAGAGGGAGCACAATTTGAGTAACTCGGCTCGACCAATTCGTCATCACGCATTGATCACATCGCCTTGTCGCTTCTGCTGGCGGCCACCAGTTCCGCCCAGGACTGGATCCGCACCGGCACCGGACTCGGCGTCGAGCGCGTGCGCCTCGCCGCCTCCGACTTCAAACCCTCCACCCACGACGCCAAGAACGCCAACTGCTGAAGACCTTCAACGACGTGCTGTGGAACGACCTTGACAACGCCGGCATCTTCGATCTTGTCTCCAAGAGTTTTTATCCGCTGCAGGAGCCGGGGCAACCGTCCGAGGTCAACTTCCCGGCATGGAATTCCCCGCCGCCGAACACTTCCATGCTCGCATTCGGCAACCTGGGCGCAGCCGCCGGCAAAGTCACCGTGCAGGGTTGGCTCTACGACGTCAAGAATGAGAAGTCGCCGCAGGTGCTCGGCAAGCAGTACAGCGACAATGCGGCGGCCGATGCGGTGCGCGTGATCGCACACAGGTTTGCCGACGAAATCATCTTCCGCCTGGGCGGCGGCCTAGCGGGGATCGCCGAAACCAAGATCTATTTTGTCAGCGAGCGCAGCGGCCACAAGGAAATTTGGTCGATGGACTACGATGGCGCCAACCAGCAACAGGTCACGCACCTGGGAAGCATTTCCCTCTCCCCACGCATCTCGCCCGACGGTTCGCGGCTAGCGTTCAGTTCGATCAACAAGGGCGGCTGGGAAATCATGATGTACTCATTCGATCTCAACCGCATGGTGAGCTTCCCCCGTTTTGGCGGCATGAACCTTTCGCCTTCCTGGTCCCCGGACGGCAAGATCGCCTTCTCGTCTTCGCGCAACGGCTATCCCAACATCTTCGCCGTCGACGCTTCAGGTGGAAATTCGCGGCGCTTAACTAATGATCAGGGACCGGACGTTTCTCCCACCTGGAATCGCAAGACCGGCTCGCAGATCGCCTTCGTCAGCGGACGCACCGGCTTGCCGCAGATCTACACCATGGAAGCCGACGGCACAAACTTGCAGCGCCTCACCGATCAAGGCTATGCGGTTTCTCCCAACTGGTCGCCGAACGGTCAGTTTCTGACTTTCTCCTGGATGCGCAAGTATGGGCCGGGAGAGCCGGGCTCCAACGATATTTATTTGATGGACGTCGCCAGCAAGCAGTGGGTACAGCTCACTCACGACGCGGGGCGCAACGATTTTCCCTGCTGGTCTCCAGATGGGCGGCACATTGTGTTTCAGTCTCACCGCTCGGGTAGCGACCAGATATGGACCATGCTGGCGGACGGCACCAATGTGAAGCAGTTGACCTTTAAGGGCGCCAACACGCAGCCCAACTGGAGTTGGAAGTAGATTGGTTTTGAAAACGTGGTTTGGGAACTTGGTTTTGAAAAGAAGCACGGTTTTGCGGCTGGCCCGTGTGCGCCCTGCCGTCAAGCTGCGAATCGCACGTCACCATGCAGGCGCACAAACAGGAGGATTCAGGTGAAGCACTCAATAAGCGCAATAAGAATGACAATCACGATGACGAGATGGGGCACGCTGGTATTCGCACTCGGTCTATTCGTGTTCCTGGGCGCATGCGCGAAGAAGGTCGCTCCGCCGCCGCCACCGCCGCCACCCGCAGCAACGGCTCCCACAGCCTCGCTGTCGGCCAACCCGAACACTGTCGACGCCGGCCAATCGACAACGCTGACCTGGCAGACTACGAACGCAACCGACGTCAGCATCGACGGCATTGGCCCGGTGGACTTGAGCGGCTCGCGTCAGGTTACTCCGGCCGACTCAACCACCTACCATCTCATTGCAAAAGGCGCCGGCGGAACCCAGGATGCCACTGCTCGCGTAACCGTCAACGCTGCACCAGCGCCGCCGCCAACGACGTCTAGCGCCACCGAGGAGGAACTCTTCGCGCGAAACGTCAAGGACATCTATTTCGACTACGACAAATACGATGTGCGCGCGTCCGAGCAAGGCTCGCTGCAGGGCGATGCCCAGTTCCTGCAACAGCATCCGAACATTCACATTACGATCGAGGGACACTGCGACGAGCGCGGCTCGACCGAATATAACCTGGCCCTGGGCACCAATCGCGCCGACACCGTGAAAAATGCACTCATCCAGGCTGGTGTGAGCGGCGATCGTATCAAGCCCATGACCATGGGCAAAGAGAAACCGTTCTGCACTGAATCAAACGAAAGTTGCTGGCAACAAAACCGCCGCGGGCACTTCGTGTACGAAAAATAAACTGAGAAAGTGTAGGGACGGGCGTCTCGCCCGTCCGACAGTATGATAGCCGGGCGGGGACGCCCGGCTCTCCACCGGCAAAGAAGGTTCGGCCCGCAGTACTCTCAGCGGGCTTTTGACATCCAAGAGGGTATCTATGAAATCCAATCGCGTTCCGCTCGTTCTCGCCCTGTCCCTGACGCTGTTCCTCGCTCTGTGGATCGCTCCCGCCTACGGCGCCAGCAAGGAAATCATCGAACTGCAAACGCAGGTCGCCCAACTGCAGCAGCAGATGACCGCGATGACGCGAGCTTTTGACGAGCGCATGGGCGTCATGAGAAATCTGCTCGAGCACAACACCGATGCCGCCAACAAAGTGAACACCGCGATCGCCGAACTGCAAGCTTCCATCAACAAGCAGCAGCAGGATCGCTCCGGGCAAGTCGACCAGATCTCCGGGCAGATTCAGGCGCTGAACGACACCATGGACGAGCTCAAGGTCCGCCTCGCCAAGCTGAGCAAGCAATTCGAGGACATGCAAGCGGCGCAGCAGTCACTGGCCGCGCAGCAAGCTCAAGCGCAGCAGCAGGCACAGGCCATGGCCCAGGCTCCTCCACCCGACGTGCTCTACAACAATGCCCTGCGTGACTACAACGGTGCGAAGAACGATCTTTCAACCCAGGAATTCAACGACTACATCAAGTTCTATCCCAACACCGACCTGGCGGGGAATGCGTATTTTTATCTAGCCGAAATTCAATTCAAGGCGGGCGACTACCAGAAAGCAGTCGCGAACTATGATCTGGTCCTGCAGAATTTTCCCAGCGGAAACAAGGCGGCCGCGGCACAGCTCAAAAAGGGATTTGCGCTCCTCGAACTCGGAAAAGAAGACGAGGGCACCCAGGAATTAAAGCACGTAATCCAGCGCTATCCGCGCACCAACGAAGCCATCCAGGCGCGAGACAGACTGCGGAAACTGGGGCCAGCGCCGAAAACCCGCTAGCGCGTCCGTGTGGAGCGGACACTCCTGTCCGCTGCCTTTGCACTTGCTTTTGGCCACGACAATTGCCTGCCACAGGGTTGCACTCGCTGCACGCTTTTCGCGGACAGGAGTGTCTGCTCCACACATTACGGCTTCCGCTCAGTGTTCGGCACCGTCACGCCACCCTCAATCTTCGGGATACCGAAGTGCCCGCCAAGACGGAAGAGATCGAGCGGACTGATGGACCCGGAAACCACGATAAAGTCGACCTCACTCGACTTCTCCAGGAGAACCGCGACATTACTGATCGCGTTATTCTCCAGGCGCATCCAGAGATCTGTCACCCCTGGGCCGCCGTCCTTCTCGTGGTTGTTCACCACCTGTTTCCAGCCGGCCGCGCGGTAATCGTCCTTCACGGAACTCAGAGCCTGCGCATCATACGTCCAGGCTCCCGGAAAATGGTAGCTGTGCACCGAGACCCCACTCACGCCTGCGATGACGCGGCGCAGGTCCTCGTTGTCGTGGTCGAGCTTGGACGCCATTACCAGCATGGAGTGGTCCAGCGTGAACTCGGTTTTCGAGGATGCACTTTGCCGCAAGGCCTCAATGCCCCGAGGAACCCATTCGTGCTGCGGTTGCGCCGCAATCAATTTGGCTGTGGAAATGGCGATCAAGACTACAAGAACAACGGGCGACAACTTCGGGGACAACCTCATAAGAGCGCCTCAATAGTCACAAGGAACGGTCAGACGGAATCCTGCCCCAACCCGTGAGCCAGAACTCCCAAGCCAATATGAACCCGTCGCATAAGAATTAGTTGTACGACTCTCGCGATCGCGCCCTCAAACAACGTCAGCCGCCGTAGCCTTTTCCGCCACTACACCGCTCGGGCGCAGTGTGACCCAATCGGTCTGCACCCGATCCCATCCCTGAATCAGGAAACCGTACGATTCGAATAGCTGGCGGATTTGCGGCCGCTGCCAACCTGCAATCTCTTCCAGAATCGGGACCAGCGTTGCCAGAGCGTTGTCGCTTAGCACCGTCCGCTTCGCGATCTGCGCCACCAGCTTCGATTCCGACACAGCGATGGTAAAGCCGTCGCGGCGGTTCACGTGCAGCATGACGTGAATGTCGGAACTGCCGTCGCCGACATAAACAATATGGTCTGCGGGAATGTCGAGGTCTTCTTCGAGCTGATCCAGACGCGTCACTTTTCCATAGCCGGCCGTGGCTCGCACCAGTGTGTCGATCTCGCCCGAGGCTTTGTACTTGAACTCGGTGCCAAAGATGTGGTCCTCGGGCACGATCCCTTCCAGCGCCGACTGGATCACCTCCACTGGCGCCGCCGAGAGCACGTAAAAATCAAAGTGGAATCCGTCGATCCGCCGGTCGAGTATCTCGTAAATTTGCTTGATGTTTTCCTTTAGGCGAATGCGCTTGCCCACCTCAACCAGGTCATCGCGCCGGACGCGGGAATGGAACTCCGGATCATGTAAGAGGAGATAGGAAAGTTCGGCGCCCTGCTGAACCAGGTTCAGCTTCGCCATGCCTTTGGCCTTGCGCTCGAATTCCTCAACCGAAATGCCCAGCATCTCGCTCAGCACGTAACCCGTATCGTTAAAGGTCAACGTCTGATCGAAGTCACTGGCAAACAGATAATGCTTACGATATTTGCTAATCATGTCTAAGTTTAGATTCAAGATCGCATGAATGGACTATTAAATTTACCTATCGTAACTATCACAACAACTTGCAGGTGCAATGACGAGCAAGACATTGCCCGCTGCCAGCATTCGGCGTAACCTGTCCCTGTAGTCATTAATTTATTAACTCATACGTTGAAAGGCCTGCCATGCCGAAAAGCGTCAGCGACCATCTCAAGGATGATGCCGACCGTGGGAAAGGTTCCAAGGAACCGGACGAACGCGGCCAATCCGGCAACAACTCCATGAAAGACCAACTCGGCCACCGCAACCCCGACCCCCTGCAGGACGGCGCCGATAGCGATTTCCCCGAGCCCGGCCACAGCCCGGAGCACTCCTTCGAGGGAGAGTTGAAGAAAAGTACTGCCTAGTGGAGAGCCGAGCGTCCCCGCCCGGCTGGACGGGCGAGACGCTTGTCCCTCCACTGAAGACTGAGTCCTTTCCGTCGCCTCGCACATCTATTTCTTTGCGTTCAATTTCCATCAGCATTTCCACCAACCTGAATTCATGAGGAAGAGCTATGTCTAAGATGAAAGCTGTCCAAGTCAGCAAGCCCGGGGGGAATTTCGAACTCGTCGAAAGAGACATTCCCGAGCCCGGCCGCAACCAGGTCAGAATTAAAGTTGAAGCCTGCGGCATCTGCCACAGTGACGCGCTCGTAAAAGAGGGCCTTTGGCCCGGCATCCAGTATCCTCGTGTGCCCGGACACGAAATCGCCGGCCGCATCGACGCCATCGGCCCTGATGTCACAAACTGGAAACCCGGCCAGCGCGTCGGCGTAGGATGGCACGGAGGCCATGATTTCACCTGCAACGCTTGCCGCCGCGGCGATTTCATCAACTGCCAGAAGGAAAAGATAACCGGCATCAGTCACGACGGCGGTTACCAGGAATACATGATCGCGCCCGCCGAAGCGGTAGCCGCCATCCCCGACGACTTGCCAGCCGCCGAAGCCGCGCCGCTGCTCTGCGCCGGGATCACCGTGTTCAATGCGCTGCGCAACTCAGGCGCACGAGCTGGCGATCTGGTGGCCATACATGGCATCGGAGGACTCGGCCATCTGGGAGTTCAGTACGCGCGCCAGATGGGCTTCCGCACTTTCGCCATCGGCCGAGGCAAGGACAAAGAAGCTTTGGCCCGAAAACTCGGCGCCACTCACTATGTCGATACCGCTGCTGGCGATCCCGCCGCGGAGTTGCAGAGCTTCGGCGGCGCTCACGTAGTCCTCGCCACCGCGCCTGATTCCAAATCCATGTCCGCGCTCGTGAACGGACTCTCCAAAAACGGCAAGCTCGTCGTGGTAGGGGCCGGCTCTGACCCGCTCACGGTCACGCCGATTCAGCTGATCATCGGCAGCAAGTCCCTTCAGGGATGGGCCTCGGGAATCGCCACGGATTCCGAAGACACGATGCAGTTCAGCGCGCTCACCGGAGTCCGTCCGATGATCGAAAAGTACCCGCTGGAAAAAGTCGCTCAAGCCTACGATCAGATGATCAGCGGCCGCGCAAGATTTCGCGTGGTGCTCACTATGGGGTAACCGGCGGAGAGACTGGCATCTCGCCCGTCTCCTGGTCGGCAAGCCGAACCCATGCCATTAGGGCAAATGCGCCCATGACGAAGATGGAAACTAAAGCCGACGCGGCGGTGATGTCCTGTACTCTCCACTGCGCTCCCGACGCGTCGGAAACAGTAATGGGTACAGGTTGCGGAATGGCGAGCAAAATGTTCCCAGCCGCGGAAACTGCATAGAACAGCACCGCCTGACGCCAGTAATCAGACGCGAGGGGAATGGATTCGATGGATCGTCCTTTGAGAAAAAGCGCGAACAGCTGGTAAATAACGTACACCGTGAGATAGCAGCCGAGGAAGTTCGTGACCGGCACACCGAAGTAAGCTCCACCACCTAACCAAATCCAGGCGCGCAAAGACGGTGCTCCACACCGGCTCCATCGACCAATCCCACGCCACCATAATGAAGGCTGCGATCAGAGGCAGAGTTAGAACGCGTGATCCCGAAATCGGATTGCGCATGCCGCCGAGAATCACTACGGCCAGCACCCACGAGAGATAGCCCATTCCCACATACGCGAGTCCCAAGAGAATAGGGATTACCGATAGCTTCGGCCCCATCAGATCGGTGAAGTAGTAATGACCGAAGGGAAATCCTGTTCGGACGCCCACATATTCAAAAACGAAACCGACGATAACGCTGATACCCACGAACCCCAGAATGCCCCGGACTCGATAAAGCACCGCGCCGTGGATCAGGGCGAAAAGCAGCGGTGGGAGAACGTGCAGCACAACCACCGCAAGCATGGGCACCTTGCCCGGAAAGATTTGCAGAAACCTGGCCGCGGAGTAGATAGCGATGAGCAGCCAGAGCGCGAAGGCTAGGACACGTCGGCGGGTTCCCATGCTCGCAGCGGCTCTGGTCATGGCGGGAGGAAAAGAGAGAAGCCGAGTGGCGCTCGGCGTTCCACCGCCAGTTACTGCAGCTCTTCCATGCACTTCGCCAGCACTTCCCGGCTCGGTCGCGTCAGCGATTCCGGCAAAGTCGCCAGCGGCTGATCCGTAACGTTCAGCATGTCAATAAAGGACGGCGCTTTGGCATTGATGTAGAACACGCCAGTTAGTACTTCGCCTTTTTCATGCGATTCCATGAGCCGGCTCACCGCCTGAATCTTATCCGTCGGATCGTACTCCTGCTCCAGTTTCCGCAGCCGCAGGCTCGACCCATCGTGCATCGTAACTTCAAACGTCGTCCCCGGATCGTAATCCACGTTGATTTCCTCAAACGAAGGCACAAAGCTGACTTCGTGCAGTGGCTCCTCATGCGCCTGCATGTATTTGTAAGACTTGGTCGAGCCCTCGTGGTCATTGAAGGTCACGCACGGCGAAACCACGTCGAGCATCACCGTTCCCTTGTGAGCGATGGCAGCCTTGAGCATGGTGTGAAGCTGCCGCTTGTCGCCGGAAAAAGACCGGCCCACGAACGTAGCTCCCAACTGAATTGCCATGGCGCAGGTATCGACCGGAGGCAGATCGTTCGCGATACCGCTTTTCAGTGTCGAACCCAGATCGGCGGTTGCCGAGAACTGGCCCTTCGTCAGCCCGTAACAACCGTTGTCCTCGATCACGTAGATGATCGGCAAGTTGCGCCGCATCAGGTGGACAAACTGCCCAATGCCGATCGAAACCGTGTCGCCATCGCCGGTAACACCGAGCGCCAGCAAATCCTTGTTCGCCAGGACTGCTCCCGTAGCCACCGAAGGCATGCGCCCATGCACGGAGTTGAAGCTGTGCGACCGGTTCATGAAGTAAGCCGGGCTCTTCGACGAGCACCCGATGCCGCTGAACTTCGCGACGCGCTCGGGCTGCACGCCCATTTCATACATCGCGTCAATGATGCGTTCGGAAATCGCATTATGTCCGCAACCGGCACAAAGCGTGGTCTTTCCGCCCCGATAGTCAACCACCTGCAGCCCAATGCGGTTGATTTTCGGAGCTGGAGTCGGAGCCGGCTTGGGTGTGTCAGTAGGTGTGCTCCCCATGTTACTTACCCTCCATCATCATGAGCTCGTCGGTTACAGATCGCGCGTCGATGGGCAATCCGTGGATATGACAGATCGACCGCAAACGCGGCGTCAATTCCGGCTTGATTTCGAGCTTCAGCAGGGTGGCCATTTGCCCGTCGCGGTTTTGCTCCACTACATACACGCGGTCGTGCCGTTCAATGAAGTCGTGAACCTCGCGCGTAAATGGATACGACAGCACCCGCAGATAGTCCGTTTCCACTCTGTGCTCTTTTGACAACTGGTCGCGCGCTTCGATGATCGCCCAGTGCGACGTGCCATAAGCAATAATGCCGATCTTCGATCTGCCGCTGCCCCCCAACTCTGGCCGTGGTACGAACGACCGGGCGGTCTCGAACTTCTTGTTGATCCGTTCCATGTTGCGTTCGAAATCGTCGGGACGCTCGCTGTACTGTCCCCGTTCATTGTGGCCGCTGCCGCGCGCAAAATACGCTGCCGCAGGATGGTCCGTTCCCGGCAGCGTGCGATAGCCGATGCCATCGCCATCCACATCCTTGTAGCGGGAAAACCCACCCGCCTTCTCCAGATCCGCCTTGCTCAATACTTTTCCGCGGTTAATAGGCTTGTCGGGATAAGGAAACGGATCCGACATCCAGTTGTTCATCCCCAAGTCGAGGTCCGACATGACGAACACCGGCGTCTGAAAGCGCTCCGCCAAATCAAAAGCCTCCTGCGCCATCGTGAAGCACTCGCTGACCGAGCAAGGAAACAACATGATGTGCTTGGTGTCGCCGTGGCTGAGGAACGCCGTCGAAAGCACGTCACCCTGCGAGGTACGAGTCGGCAAGCCGGTCGACGGCCCGACGCGCTGAATGTCCCAGATCACCGCGGGAATCTCCACGTAGTATGCCAGCCCCGTAAATTCCGCCATCAGCGAAATGCCCGGACCGGCGGTCGCAGTCATCGAGCGCGCACCCGCCCACGCCGCCCCGATCACCATCCCCACCGCCGCCAGTTCGTCTTCCGCTTGCACAATGGCAAACGTCGCCTTGCCATCCGGTCCGATGCGATATTCCTTCATGTACTCGATCATGGTCTCGACCAGCGACGACGACGGCGTGATCGGATACCAGGTCACCACCGTACAACCGGCAAACATGCAGCCCATGGCCGCCGCGGAATTGCCGTCGACGATGATCTTGCCTTTCGTCTTATCCATGCGCCGGATGTAGTACGGATCGCGCTTCTTCAAATTAGCGACGGCATAATCGTGGCCCGCCTTGGCAGCAGCCAGGTTCAGGTTCGCCGCTTTCGCCTTGGTCGCAAACTGCTTGCGGATTGCCTTCTCCACCTCGGCATAGTCGATTTCAAGTAACTGCGCTGCGACCCCGACATAGATCATGTTCTTGATCAGCTTGCGCAGCTTGGCATCCGCACCCACCGTCGCCGCCAGCTTGTCGTAAGGCACCGCGTAATAAACCAAATCGTCGCGCACTTTATCAAGCGCCAGCGGTTCGTCGTAGAGCACGGCGGCGCCCGCCGCCAGCGTCTTCACGTCGTCCTGTGCCGTCTCTGCATTCATCGCGATAAGCAAGTCGATTTCCTTCTTGCGCGCGATGTAGCCATCCTTATTGGCGCGGATCGTATACCAGGTTGGCAAACCCGCAATGTTCGAAGGAAACAGATTTTTTCCCGAAATCGGCACGCCCATCTGGAAAATGCTGCGCAACAAAACGGTGTTGGAACTCTGCGACCCCGACCCATTCACCGTCGCAACCTGAATGCTCATGTCATTAATGACGACGACACGCTTTTGCCCCAGTTGACCCGATGATTCCTGGGGCACGACATCGGTAGTGGCCATCCCTGTGCCTTTCTTGTCTTAACCCAACAAATTTGTTGACCGGGCAAACCCCGTCGCCCGGATCTTTCGCGGAGTAGAGCAGGAAATGCCTTAATTATACGCGTCCGAAAGCTGTGGAGGTAATTAGAACAGCAACCCTCTGCGGACCGCACAACGCGCCAGAATCATTGCGACAGCGTCGGCCTCGTGCACTCAAGTTGAAATCTGTTTCACACTGTCATGATCGATGAATGCGGTATAAAATTCGTCCGCCTGTCTGAAGCGAAGAACGAAGAGCCATTCCGATTTAGATCAAAGAAAGAGATGCCCCAGAAGTCGAATAGTGAGGAGTTTAAGAATGCCAAGCGATAGCGCAAACGACTCTACGCGCCCCACCAAAGGAAGAGCACGCAAGCAAAAGCTCGACGGGCTCGAGGAACCTGTGCGCAACCCGGTATTACAGGCAAAGCACCCTCCGGCTTCCTCCAGTCGCCGCACGTTCCTCGGCAATATCGGACGAGCCAGCGCGGCTGCTTACGGCCTCGCGGCTGTCGGGCTAGGGCCGCTCACCGGTTCCGCAGTTGCCGAGAGTCAAGAAGCGCCCGCGGGCAGCAGCCGGGTGCAACATGCTCTCGACCTTCGCATCGCGGCCGCGCAGAAAGACTCCCGCATTCCCATTCCTCCGCACACCACGAATGGCGACCAGTCGCGCTATCCCGACCACTCCGCCAGCTATAGCAAAGGCCTGTTGCAAGACGATATCGGAGTAGTCAATCCAGCGGCCTGGACATCCCTTATAAAGGCGCTGCATTCCGGCCACAATAGTGACTTTGAGGCCGTGATCATGGGCGGCACGCACACCCTGAACGGTCCCCAGGGCTCCTATGCCTTCGACCTGGAAACTGCCGACTCCGACCAGTTCGGCAACGCTCCTTGGGTTGGAGATCAAAGCGGTCCCCCGCTTGTTCCACCCTTCGCGCCGATCGCGAGCGCCGATTACGGTACCCAATTAGTGGAAATGTACTGGGCCTCGCTTTTGCGCGATATGGCCTTCACCGACTATGCCGGAAACGCCACTGCCACCGCAGCCGCAGCAGAACTTTCGACCATGCCAGCCTACCGAGGCCCACGCGATGGCAACGGCAACGTAACTCCCGATCTGCTTTTCCGCGGCGCCCTGCCCGGTGACACCGTCGGCCCCTACATGTCGCAGTTCATGATTACTCCCACCGTTTTCGGCTCGCAGCCGCTCGACCAGTTGATGATCACGTATCTGCCGGGTATTGACTACATGGCCGATACGACAACGTTCCTCCAGGTTCAAAATGGCGTCCCCACCGGACTGAGCAATCAAGTCGATCCGGTTCAGCGCTACCTGCATGATGGTCGCGGCCTGTCGGCTTACACCCACGTGGACGTGTTGTACCAGGCATATTTCACTGCCTTCTTGGTGCTGTCGGGTCTTAAGTTCCCGTCGAACCCCGGCAATCCCTACAACGGATCCAGGACGCAGAATGGTTTCGGCACTTTCGGCGCTCCGGATTGCGGTGCCACACAAGGAGAAGTTGCCGCCCGCGCCCTTAACCGCGTCTGGTTTCAAAAGTGGCTGATTCATCTTGTCCATCGTCCCGAGGCAGGCGGAGGGGTTCTGCATCAGATCCTGAGCGGCAACCAAAGCAAGATCCACGCCCGATTGAACAGCAACGTTCTGAACTCGCAAGCGGTAGCCCAGAGCTTCAGCAAATATGGAACGTATCTGCTTTCGCAGGCGTTCCCAGAAGGCTCTCCGCTACATCCCTCGTATCCCACCGGTCACGGAACGGTGGGCGGCGCCTGCATTACTTTGCTGAAGTTTTTCTTTGACGGCAGTCACCTGTGGCCCAATCCAATGGTGCCCTCGAATGATGGTCTATCGCTGTCGGCCTATACCGGACCGGATGCCGGCCAGCTCACCGTCAACGGCGAGTTGCACAAGCTGGCGCATAACGTGAGTTACGGCCACGGTATCCACGCCGGTATCCACTGGCGCAGCGACACCGAATCGTCCCTGCTCCTCGGAGAGGCAATGGCGCTAAGCTTCCTTCAAGACAGAGCCCATACTTACCACGAGAAGTTCACCATTCAGCTCACCAAGCTCGATGGGAGCATTGCCACCATCACCAACGAATAAGTTCTCTTCGAGGGTGCCCACTCATTCGCGTTCTTTGCGAATGAGTGGGTGGACTCGTCGCCCCACTCTTCAGAGGGCTCCCGGCAATCTCCGCTGAACGCGGCTTTTGAATTTCATCCCGCCACCTCTCGCTGCACTGATGCAAACAAATTGACAGAGTCTTGACGGAAGCGTGACAAGAAGCAACTGGGAACAGCCTACCTTCATCTTGCGGTGAATACATTTTCGGTTTGTGGATCACCGACAATCATTCCTGAAAAGACTGGAGTCTAGATCATGACAAAAGAAAACCTCCTCCTCACTGCGTCGTCCGAAACAACTGAGTCGCCCTCTGAAGCTCCATCGAAAAACCGCCTCAAGCGCCGCTCCTTCCTCAAGGGCCTGGGCGTGGCGGGAGCAGCCCTGTCCGCCGGTTCATTGCTGGCAACTGTGGCCGAAACCGAAGCACATGCCCAGTCCCCCAAGAGTCTCACGGCGGGCGATGCTGCCATCCTGCGATTCCTGGCCGCAGCGGAACTCCTGGAGACCGACTTGTGGACACAATACGCCGAACTGGGAGGAATCACTCCGGGCAAGCAGAATCCTTACCAGAAGGCTCTGCAAAAGCTCGACGGCGACGGTTCTCAGTACATCACCAGCAACACCCTCGACGAACTTAGCCATGCGGAATTTCTGAACGCGTATCTGCTGTCGAAGGGTGCGGACCCCGTCGACCTCGATGCCTTCCGGACTCTGCCCAGCAGCCAGGCGACCGGGGCCCAGAATACTGGGCGGCTCACCAACATCATGAACCTCACCGTGGACACCAGCTGGTATACCCGTTATCGCAGCACCGACAATCCGGACTTGGGTGGCACTTTCCCGCAAGCCATCGACCTGGTGAATGTCCCGGCGATTCCCCGAACCAATGATGACTTCGGCCCCGCCGATCACGTGCAGGCGATCGCCAACACGGCCGCCTTCCACTTCGCAATGATTGAGCAAGGGGGCAGCACGCTCTACTCAGCCATGGCCCAGAAGGCCAGCAATTTGGAAGTTCTGCGAGTCGTGGTCAGCATTGGCGGGGACGAAGTAGCCCATTTCCTGGAGTGGGTTGATTTCGCCGGCAATGGCGTACAGGCGCCTATCGCCCCCTTCACCGATCCGACAAGCGGGCTGACCTTCCCGGACTTCAACGCTACCGGGAACCCATTGCTGCAAACCAACCTGATCTTCCCGGTTCCCTGCGCATTCATCAACGAAAATCTACCCCGTTGCGCAGTGATTCGTCCCACAAATCCGAAAGGAATCGCCATGGGCGTGGTTAATTTCCTGACCGGGACTGGGCTCTTCACCGGCCAATCCCCAGCGTTCTTTAAAGCGCTGACCGCTCTCGCAAGGCAAGCGGACGCGGCGCAACGCGGACTCTAGAACCGTACACCATCGTGTGGGAGCGGTCTTCGGGAAAGGATCTCTTCGCCTAGATCGTGTGCAGCAGGCGCCGTGTCTGACATTCGGTCATGGCGCCTGCCTTTTCAGAAACGTTGTTAGTCACGATTTTCACTCTGCATTTGAGGAGCACTTATGTTTGAAGGGTTGTTTCAACCTATGCATCTGCTGATAATTTTTGGGATTGCTCTGCTCGTGTTCGGGCCCAGGAAACTTCCCGAACTAGGCAAAGGAATCGGAGACGGTATTCGCGGCTTCAAAACCGCAATGAAAAGCCCAGAAGAGCCGTCCGCAAGAAGCACGACTGCTAAGGAGTCTGGGCAATCTGTCGTTTGATCCGCCGAAGCCGAACTAGCCAATTGCGCGCGCCCCCGCGCCGCTTCGGTGATAATAGAACGATGCGGGAAATGTGCAACGTTGCGTTAATCGGCTTCGGCACGGTCGGGAGTTCGGTGGCGAGAATTCTATGCGAGCGCTCCAATACCCATCTGCGCCTGACCCACGTCCTCAATCGCAACGTGGCGCGAAAAAAGGTGGACTGGCTTCCCTCGTCGGTGCAATGGACTGAGAGCATCGACGATGTTCTATCCTCCGACGTGGATATCGTCGTCGAGGTAATGGGCGGCCTTCAGCCCACCGAAGACTGGATCCGCCGCGCACTGGCGTCGGGCAAATCCGTGGTCACTGCTAACAAGCAGTTGATCGCGCGCTGCGGCCCCGAGTTGATCAGCCTGGCCCGCCAGATGAATCGGCAGATTCAGTTTGGCGCGTCGGTGGCGGGCGGCGTACCGGTGATTTCCGGATTGCATGAGGGATTGGCCGGCGATGAACTGTTCAAGATTCGCGGTATTCTCAACGGCACCTGTAACTACATTCTCAGCCAAATCGAGACCAACGGCATTCCCTTCGCCACCGCCCTGCGCGAGGCGCAGAAGCTGGGCTTCGCCGAAGCCGATCCGACGGAAGACATCGAGGGCCTGGACGCGCGCGCCAAGCTCGCCATCCTGGCGCGAGTCGGACTGCACTGCAACGTCAGACCCGAGAGCATCATGGCGCGCTCGATTTCAGCGATCGACTCGGTTGATTTTGAATACGCGAACCAGCTGGGCTGCACAATTCGCCAGATTTCGTGGGCTGAATTGAAAGCAGAATCGAAAGGGAACGAGTTGTTTGCCGCCGTCCAGCCAGCGCTGGTCGAGCTCTCATCGCCGTTGGCGCGCGTCGAAGGCAGCCAAAACCTGGTGGTAGCAACGGGAACCTACGGCGGCGAAACCGTCTTTGGAGGCCACGGCGCAGGCGGAAATCCTACCGCCGTCGCGGTCGTATCCGACATTCTCTCCCTCGCTCGTTCCAAGCAAGCCACCACCAGCAACGCCGGACAGCCGGCCGAGAAAACGCCGACCGTCACCGCTGATTTCACTGCCAAGCACTATCTGCGCTTCCTGGTAAAGGACCGGCCGGGCATCATCGCCAGCCTAGCCACAATTCTTTCGCAGTGCGGCATCAACATCGACTCGGTGCTGCAGAAACCGGGGTGCCCGAAATCGCACTTGCCGTTTTTGATCACGCTCGAGGAATGCAAGGCGTCGCTGGTGGAACAGGCATTACGGCAGATCAATTCGCTGGATTTCCTGGTGCAGCCATGCTTGCACCTGCCGATTCTGTAGGAGAGGCATAAGCGCGTGCGCGAGAGCTTCTCTTCGGGCAAGCTCGAGGAACGAAGTGAGAGTGGAGAGGCGCGGGCGTTCTATACCGGCCTGAATGGCGCGGTTCGAGTCGGGATCGAGGCCACGGGACACACGGCCTGGTTCGAAGCCCTGCTGGCGGAACTGTGGAAGGGAGATGCGGCGAAGATTCGCGCTGCCGTGGTGCCCAAGCAGAAGACGGACGCGCGGGACGCGGCGCATCTGTTGGACCTGTTGTGTACGAATCGGTTTCCGACGATCTGGCGACCGTCGCTGCAGGAACGGGATCTGCGGCAGCTGTTATGGCATCGCCAGAAGTTAGTGTGGATGTGGGGCGCGGTGAAGAACCAGATGCATGCACTGGCCATGGGCGAGGGAGTCTGTCGCATTGGCCCATCCTCTCCCGCTTTTTGCGAAGGCTGGGCAGCGGGCTGTTTTGGGTTTTGCCCCAAGGCTCACAATTCCCGCCCGTGGAACCATATTTGCAAACTGGTTGGACTTGGGTAGGATACGATCGAGCTCGGATCAAGAATTCTGTAAGTTGCATTTCGGGGGCGATATGAGAGTGAGATTCGCAGTGGCAGCAGCGGTGATGAGTCTCGCGCTCAGTGTCGCAGCCCAGAAGGAGATGCACATGGTCCATGCCAAAGGCTCTTTCGACATCAAGATGACTCCCGCCGAACCAACCGACTTCGAGAAGGCGAACGACATTACTCGGGTCACATCCGACAAGACTTGGCACGGTGACTTCGAAGGCGTCAGCCGTGGAGAAATGATCACCGGCTCGACGGCGAGCACCGGTTCCATGGCCTACGTTGCTATTGAGCGCATGACAGGCAAGCTTAACGGCCGACAGGGCAGCTTCACCTTCTCGCACCGCGCCACCATGATGAAAGGCGATGCCCCCTCTGCGGGGGAGCTGAGCGTGATGGTCGTACCCAATTCCGGCACTGGAGAACTGACCGGACTCACTGGCTCGCTAATGATTCATATCGACGCTCAGGGTAAACACACTTGGACCTTCGATTATTCGCTCCCGTAGCCGTCCTCGGCGGGTGGGCTGGGTGGCCCGGACTTCGGGCCGATCCCAACTCTGAAGGGTGCCCGCCCCAAAAGCCATGACGCAAGGAAAGGTCCCCCTTTCCTAGCCCCGGTCTTGTCAAGCTTGACTTCTTGATCGGGACGAAATGGGGGTCCAACGTCGGGAGGAAGCAAAAGTGCCGATCCCCGGGGCCCCGGGCGGCGGCGAGACGTCCCTAAGTGAAAGAAGAATAAAGACCTTACATCTAAGTCCTTATTCTTCAAAGACCTGGCGGTGGAACCCAGCTAAAGTATTGATCCCAAAAGACCGGCCATGGGAGGGGGTACCACCGTTACCAGTAAACATCAAACACAGAAAAAGGAGTCTTCCAAGCAACCACTAAGAAAATTTATTTTTGGGCGAACAGATGGAGAACAGAGAGCTGGCAGGTCGCCTCCCTCTCTCTTATCGAAGGCCACCCGCGTTTTTACATTTTGGGGGAGTTGTTCGCGAACGAATCGGCGAACGCCTCATGATTCGTTTTCTCAATTACCCGCTCGTAGTCGCTGCCAAGGAATTTCTTTAGCCGATCCGTGTTCATGATGTACTGGCCGGTCATGTAAGGGACGGCGTCCGGCGGAATCGCCGAGATATTCCTGTTCCACAAGAACTGCAGAACACGGCGCATGGCCCATGGTCCGGGAACCCGCAGCAATTTTGCGTGCGCCATCTCGATACACTGCGCGAAAGTCAAAGGATCGCCGCGTCCGGCCACATTCAAGATCGTCAGACGCTGCGCCTCCGGTTCCCGCCGCAGTATCCACGCGATCAGCCGCGCCATGTCATCGACGTGGACGAACTGGATTTTGTTGTCCAGATACTTCTGGCCAAAGGGCAGCAGGCAGGGCAGACGTTTTGCCGACTGGCGCATGCGGGCGGCCCGCCGCCCCTTGCCATTTGGCGTTCCGCGGAACGCTCCCATCAGGTAGTTTTCGACGGTGGCTCCGGCAAGAATGTGGGGGCGCAGAATGAAGACACCGCACCCGCGCAGGGCAGGTGCGCGCTGCTGCACCACAAGATCGCTTTCTTTCTTGTGGATTGCGTAGGGTAGCGTGTGAGCGGCGAGTGGTGCGTCTTCCGCGACCGGCGCGGGCAGATCGGAGCCGTACGCCGATACGCTGCTGGGAAAAATGAACTGCCGGATGGTGGTTCCAGCATTCCGGTTGGCTTCGGTAATGGCTTCCATCACCCGAGCGGTGCCGGCCACGTTGATCCGCCACATCCGGTCGACGTCCAGAACGCCGGAGCGCTGGGGATCGATGACAAACGCCAGGTGCACAACCGACGCCGGCTGCAACTCGCGCAGCAGCAGGAGCAACTCGCGGGTGGACTCCTCCGTCCCCAGGTCGAGCGGCACGAAACGGTCAACCGGGGAATGAGTTGGGGGCGTGACGTCGATACCCACCACCTTGTAATCCGCGAGCTCCGGCAGAAGCCGCTGACCAAGATTGCCCGAAACGCCGGTGACCAGGATGGTTGGTTTTGCCGTATCCATTTAGTTCGGATCTTCTTAGTCTGGGTCGTCGGTCTGCTGGGCAGGCGGCTTGGCTCCCCGCGGAAGCGGCGGCATGGCAGGACTGCGGGTGGGGCCGAAGTAGGCATCGTTCAGGTCAAAGCCACCCTGAAAACCCTGCATGCTATCGCGATAGCGCTGGCTGGAAATCAGGTTGCGGATCTCCGGTTTTACGGTCTCCAGAGTCAAGGTCTCCTTGCTGACCATCTTGTAGATGTAGTACGCGCTGTTGGCGTCGGAGATCACTTCGGATACTTCGCCGGGCTTCAAATCCATGATCGACTGATGACCAGCAGGCAAAGTGGTGCGGCGCACCTTCTCCATCTTTGTGGTCGTGGCATTGTTGGGGAGTCCCGCGGCGACAAAGGCCTCTTTTTGCAGTTTGTCGGGGTCTTCACCCTTCACGGCGCGGGCGTGAATGTCGGCGGCGACTTGTTTCATCGCCTCTTCGGCAGCTTTCTTTTGTGCCTCGGTTGGCGGTGCCGGCGGACCAGTCCTTGTGTCGGCCTTCGCACCGGCCTTCGCACCGGCCTTCGCACCGGGCTTCGCACCGGCTTCGGAGGTTGCGACTGGATTTACGATTTGCTTTGCCCGGGGCACAAAGATCCGCGCCAAAGTGGCTTGCTCGTAGGAAGCTTCGTTCTTCTTGTAATAGTCCTCGATATCGCCGTCGGGAACCTTCCCGGCATCTTCCTGCAGAGCGTCACTCAATGCCCGGGAAAGAATCTGCATGCGCGCCAGGGCCATCTTCTCGTCGAACAAGGGCCCTTTGTCGAGGCCGCGTTTTTCAGCCGCAGTTGACATCTTCAGCATGCGCGAATATTGGGTTGCAATTTGGCGGCGAATCGCCGGCGACATTCCCGGCTGCACCGCTTCAGCGACCTTCTCAAATTGCGCGCGGGTGATCGCGGTTTTGCAAGCGTCGCCCTGCTGAGTGGCATCGGCGCAGAAATTCTTGATCGTAATCACCGTATCATCGGGGCCAACCTTTACTTCGGGGGCCTTATCGGGCGCGGCAGAAGTGCTTTGTTCCGCCTTGGCCCCGGCGGCGGGCGGTGTAGCCGGTTGCGCGGTTTGTCCGTAGGCCAAGCCGGCGAGCAGCAGACACACGAGGTACTGGGAACGCATGAATCAATATCCTCCAAGGGAGAAATGCGACGAATTTCATCGTAGCATGTCTCGCCGCACACCGCGCAAGTAGGCCAAGGGGTTGGCGGCGGGCGAATCCGAAGCGATAATGGCGTTTATGCCAGGAATGCGGGCCACCTTCAGTTCCAGGTCGATGCGCCGGGAAAAACGAGCGGTTGCCGGGAACTCAGTGCTGGCGGCCCTGGTGATCACCAGCCTGAAAATTGTTGTGGGGATCGCGACCGGCTCGCTGGGAATCTTGTCAGAGGCGGCACACTCCGGATTGGATCTGATCGCGGCCCTGGTGACGTTGCTTTCGGTGCGGGTCTCCGACAAGCCGGCGGATGCCGAGCATCAGTATGGACATGGTAAGTTCGAGAATTTTTCCGCCTTCATCGAAACCGGTCTGCTGTTGATGACCTGCGCCTGGATCGTGTATGAAGCGATCAGGCGGCTGTTCTTTCACAGCGTGGAAATCGAACCGAGCACAGCAGCGTTCCTGGTCATGTTCTTGTCGATCGCAGTCGATGCCTGGCGCTCCCGAGCGCTCGGACGCATCGCTAAGAAGTACGACAGTCAGGCGCTGGAAGCCGACGCGCTGCATTTTTCCACCGACATCTGGTCGAGCGGGGTAGTGATCGTCGGCCTCGCGCTGGTTTGGCTAGGGCGTGCTCATCGGGTCGGATGGCTGCGCCAGGCCGATCCCATTGCCGCGCTTTTCGTGGCGGGGGTGGTGGTTTATGTGAGTTGGCGGTTGGCGCGGAGAACGGTAGATGCGCTGCTCGACGCGGCGCCGGTTGGCGTGCGCAGCCAGATCCTCGACCGGATCAGGACCGTCGATGGCGTGCTGGAGGTGGAGCGGGTCCGGTTCCGGAAAGCCGGGAACCGCTTTTTCGCGGATGTTTCCGTGGGACTGGAACGCAATTTTACCTTCCAGCGTTCCGAGCAGGTGTCCGATGCGGTGACATCGCGGGTACGTGAGGTTCTGCCCGACGCTGACGTGATGGTGCACACGGTTCCGCGGGCCCGGCGGACGGAAAACATTTTTGATCGCATTCGTGCCGTGGCGACGCGCCACAACTTCAATGTGCACGACGTCAGCGTGCAGGACCTGAACGGGCAGTTACATGTGGAACAGCATCTGGAACTCGACGAGCAACTCAGCATGAAGCAGGCGCACGACGAAGTCACCCGGCTGGAAACCGAGATGCGTGGCGAGATTCCGGAGATTGCGACCATCCTCACGCATATCGAAAGCGAGCCGGCGACGATTGAAACCGGCGAGGAGATTGTTCGTGAGGCGGAATTGGAGCAACGGCTCAAAAATATAGTGAAGGAATTTCCCGAGGTGATGGACGTGCACGAATTCCAGTTCAAGAAGATACGCTCGCGGCTTTATGTTTCCTGCCATTGCACGCTGCCTGACGATATGCCGCTTTCGCGTGTGCACGACGTGCAGACATCGCTCGAGATCCGCTTTAAACACGACGCGCCAGAACTGTTTCGGGTGCTGATTCATCCCGAGCCGATGACGGATAACCGGCGCTAGCGTGCTAGACAACTGTCAGACAACGAGAGGCACCATGATTGAAGCATCAGTCAACTGGACAGACAATGACCGATTCGTCGGAGCAGCAACTTCACGGCACTCAATCGTGATGGATGCCGCAGCCGAGAAGACCGCCAACAGCCCGATGGAGTTAGTGTTACTCAGCCTATGCGGCTGCACGGCGTCGGACATCGTGGGAATTCTCCGTAAGAAGCGCGAGAAGTTCACCGGCCTCGAAGTCACGGCAAAGGGCGAAAGAGCGGACGGTTACCCAGCGGTCTATACCTCGATTCATTTGACCTACGTAGTCCGCGGGCAGGTCTCGCAGAAAGCCATGGAAGATGCTGTGCGGCTTTCGAAAGAAAAATACTGCTCGGTCTCCGCCATGCTGGAGAAGACAGCGAAGATCACCTACACCATTGAGCACGTGTCGTGAAAGCTGGCCCGCATCCGCTCCGGGGTTACTTCTACATCGGGAGCGCGGCCTTTCTGTGGGGAGTCTCGGCGACGCTCGGTCGCGCGGCGTTCACCGGGCATCTGCTGCCGGGAGGGGTGTCGCTCGGGACTTCACTCGCGACTTCACTCGCAAAGATCGATCCGTTGATCCTGTCGCAAAGCCGTGCAACTTTGTCGCTGGCGGTGCTGTTGCCGGTGCTGCTGGTGCGGAGAGGAGCGTCCGCCCTGCACGTTCCCGGGCGTGATCTGCTGCAGTTCTTTCTGCTGGGAATTTTTGGGGTCGCGGTTTCGAATTATTTCTACTACCTCGCGATCCAACGCACGAACGTAGCGACGGCCATCATTCTGCAATACACAGCCCCGGTCTGGGTGCTGCTATATACGGCGGCACGCGGAGCGCAACGGCCGTCGTGGCGGAGAATCGCGGCCGTGGGATTAGCGGTGATGGGCTGCGCGTTGGCGGTTGGCTTCGTCGGCTCGGGCGGTTTCCGCATGGATGTAACCGGAGTCACCGCCGCACTGGTGGCGGCATTTTCCTTCGCGTTTTATAACGTCGGCGGGCACAAAGTGCTGGCGCGCTATGACCGCTGGAAAGTACTGCTGTGGGTGCTGGTGGCGACTTCAACATTCTGGATTGTCGTCAATCCTCCGTGGAAAATTATTGCCGCTCACTACGGCCGGCAGCAGTGGGAATTCATGCTGGTGTTCTCGCTGGTTTCGGTGCTAGGGCCATTTTCCTGCTACTTCGCCGGCCTGCAACATCTGGAACCGACGCGCGCCATCGTTGCCAGTTGCCTGGAGCCGGTTTTCAGTATCGTCATCGCGGCGCTAGTGCTGGGGGAGTTAGTGCGGCCAATGCAGACGGCAGGAATCATTCTGGTGCTGGTAGCGATTGTGCTAATTCAGTTGCCGGAACGCGCAGCCCGGGGCGAGGAGTTGGTGGTCGAGCCGATCGAGTAAGTGGAGCAACGGGCGTCTCGCTCGTTCACCCGGACGCCGACGCCGGCTGTCCGCTCGAATCACTCCAGCTTCTTCCCCTTCGTCTCCGGGAGTTGCGTGGCCATCACACTCGCCAGAAAAAAGGCCGCCCCGCAGAGATAGAAAGCAGAGCCTAGTCCCTGAGTCTGCCCGACCCATCCAATGATCCAGGGCGAGACGCAACTCATAGCGCGCGCGCCGTTGTAGGTAAAACCCAAAGCACGCGCCCGCAGACGAGTAGGAAAGATTTCGCTGCCGATAAGCCCCGAGCCGGAGAAGAATCCTGTCCCAAAGAAGGCGACAATCGTCCCCAGCACAAGCAACGCCACCGGCGAACGCGCCATCGCGTAAAAAGGCACGAGAACAGCCGCGGCAAAAAGATAAAGCGCAAAAGACTTGCGGCGCCCCAGATGGTCGGCAACCCATCCGAAGCTGATATATCCAGGAAACATGCCAAACAGGTTAAGCACGATCAGCAGGGTAGCGGTGCGCATGACGCCAAAGCCGCGTCCGCCCTGTGCGATCGAAAGCGAAAGATAGGGAGGAATCCAGATGAACAGTCCCCACCAGGCAAACAGACCGAAGAAGTTGAGCAGAAGAAGAACGAACGTGCTCTTGCGATAAGGCGCAAGAAAAATGTCAAAGAAAGAATCATTCGCGGAGGTTTGGAAGACACCTTGTTCGTGTGGCGCGGGCGCCCCCGCCCGCGAACCGCCGATACTATCCAGCCGCAGGCCTGCAGCGTCGGCAACGTGGGAGTTAGTTGCCTGATGCTGATCCAGCCACATCTGAGATTCCGGCACGCGGTTCCGAATCCAAAGCGTAACCAAGGCCGGAAGAATTCCCACGAAGAACACCATCCGCCAGTTGGCATAACGGAGAACAATCCCTGCGACCAGCGCAGCCAGCGCATACCCGATAGCCCACGAACTTTGCACCACTGCAATCGCCTTGGCGCGCAATTCATCGGGCCAGGTTTCAGCGACCAGAGTAGCCCCGGTATTCCACTCGCCCCCCATGCCGAGTCCGAGGATGAAACGAAACACCGCCAGCATAAGCACGGTGGTCGAGAGCCCGGAAGCAAACGAGCAGATCGAGTAAGTAAGGATGCTAAGCATCAGGGCGTGCTTGCGCCCGATGCGGTCGGCAAGGAAGCCGAAAAACAAGCCGCCAATTCCGGAGGCCAACAATGTAAGTGTTTGCAGAAAGCCGGAAGTCGCCTTCGACATCCCAAGATCGCGCATCACATACGTAAGGACCAGCGCATAAAGCATGGCGTCAAACGCGTCGAGCATCCAGCCAAGAGCAGCCGCTAGTAAGGTGCGGCGCTGGCCGGGGGTTGCTTGCTTCAGGAGCTGGATGGGGCTGATCGCCATGCGGGGTGTGATTGTATCAGCGGTTCGGTGGATACTGCTGAACCAACTCCGCGAACGCTCTTAGCGATTTGGAGTACCGGCTGCCCGCGACGAATTCCACGTCATTATGGTTTGCCCCTTCTACCCAAAACGCTCGCTTGGGGTCGTTCGCAGCCGCAAAGAGTCTTCTTCCGTGCGAAGGATTGATCACCGAATCTTGGGTTCCATGAATGATCAACACGGGACAATGCACCTTCTTGATCTTGCCAAGGTTGCCAAACTTGTCGAAGGGCAGGATGCGGACTCTGGTCATGACTCGGAAGGCGCTTGTGAACGAGCTCTCAAGAACCAGTCCGGCCACCTGGCGGCGCGATGCCAGGTCGGTCGCTGGACCGCCTCCGACGGAGCGGCCGAACACTATGATCCTGTTCGGTGGGGTGTGCAGGGTTTGCACCAGATAGTCGTAAGCTGCATCTTCATCTTGGTAAGCGTGGTGCTCCGACGGCTTGCCCTCGCTCGTACCGTAGCCTTGATAGTCATATGCGAAAACTGCAAACCCCGCGGACCTCATGCCCTGCAACAGTGCCTCAACGTCGCCGATATCCTCCGCGTTTCCGTGACTGAAAAGGATCGTGAACGTCGCGTCGGGGTTGGCTAGATATTTGGCAGAGATTCTGGCGCCGTCTGAGCTGCTGAGTTTCAAGATCTCCGCGTTATCCCGGTATCCTGCCCGCTGCGGCTGAAAAATCAATTGATCGGAAAACAAAAGGGCAACAACGAACGCAATCAAGTAGAGCCCCAGCAAAACTAAGAACACCCCGCGCAACAGGATGAGCAATAGCATCTCCTCCAAGCTTAGGAACGAACCCGCGCTCGTCCCAGCCGCCGCAAATACCTCTGCGCCTTCCGCACATCCCGCCCGATCTGCTCTTTCAGAGCCTCGACGGAAGGGAACTTGATCTCATCACGCAGCCGATCCAAGAAGTGAATTTCGACTTCTGTCTCCGCTGAAAGCTCGATCGGATGAAAATTCAGCAGGTGAGTTTCAATGGCAAAAGAATCCGCGCCAAACGTGGGCCGATTTCCAACGTTAGTGACCGAATCGAAACACTCGTTGTTATTAGCACCGCCGATTCGCGTACGGGTGATGTACACGCCATCCCGGGGCACAAGCTCGTCATAGTGCGCCAGATTGATCGTCGGGACGGTATACTTCGCCCCATATCCGCGTCCGCGCCCGGCAGTGGAGAGAATGCTGAACGGACGCCCCAGCAAATGCCGCGCCCGGCTCACGCGGCCTTCCGAAAGCAATTTGCGGATGTGGCTGCTCGAAACCCGCTCCCCGCGCAGGCGCATCTCGGCATAATCGTGCACCTCAAATCCCATTTCGCGGCCCAACTCGCGCAGCATATCGATATTTCCCGCCGCTTTGTGCCCGAAATGAAAGTTGTAGCCTTCGTGAACTTCACGGGCATGCAGGCGCTTCTTCAGAATTTCATGGGCAAACTGGTGCGGAGTCATCAGCGAAAGATCGCGCGAGAAGGGGAGCAGCAGAACCGCGTCGATGCCGGTCGCTTCCAGCAGGCGCAGTTTTTCCGGAAGCGGAGTCAGCAGTTTAAGGTTGTGATCGGGACGCAGGATGCGGGCTGGGTGAGGCTCAAAGGTAACAACCACCGACTGCGTCTTCCCAGCTTTCGCTCGCCGCACGATTTCGTCGAGAACCGAGCGGTGGGCGCGGTGCACTCCGTCGAAATTGCCAACGCTGACGAGTGAGGGACCAAAGTCGTGGGGGATATCATCGAGTTTGTGAAAAGTCCGCATCCGAAGTCGTTTTCACCGCCGAGACGCCGAGTTCGCCGAGTTTTTTCTTAATGAAGACTTTCTCGGCGCTCTCGGCGTCTTGGCGGTGAACTAAATCTCAAACTCCAATTTCATTCCGTCAAACGCCAGCCGCACGCCCGCCGGCAACCCCGCATTGGTGGCCTCGTGCGGCAGGTCGTGGCAGATGTGGGTGAAGAACGCGCGCTTCGGTCTTACCTCGTCCACGATCTTCAACGACTGGTCGACCGTCGAATGCGTGGGATGCGGCGTGTAACGCAGCGCGTCCAGAAAAAGGATATCGAGGTCGTGCAGCCTCTCCCGCGTTTCCGACGGCACCACGCTGTGATCGGTGAGGTAGGCGGCCGATCCGAAGCGGAAGCCCAGAATCGGAGTCTCGCCGTGAATCACCGTCAAAGGCTCAAAGCGCGCACCGAACAGCTCGACCGGCCCCTCGATCGGTTTCAGATCGACTTGCGGCAGTCCGCCAAACTTATACTCCGCTTCAAAGATATAGCGGAACATGTTGCGCAGGAATTCGCAGGCGTGCGGCGTGGCATAAAGAGGAAGCTTGCCCGGTTTGTGCCGATAAGTCAGGGGCCGCAGATCGTCAATTCCGAGGATGTGGTCGGCGTGCGTGTGAGTGTAGAGCACAGCATCAAGCTGCGTAATATGCTCGCGCAGTGCCTGTTCGCGAAAGTCTGGCGTGCTGTCAATCATGACATGGCGGCCGTTGTAGCTGATCATCACCGAGGGGCGGGTGCGTCGATCGCGCGGGTCGGGCGAACGGCATACGGAGCAGTCACAGCCGATCGTGGGTACGCCCATCGATGTGCCGCTGCCTAAGACCGTCAGAGTCGCATGCATCAACCGTTTGTACCTGTAACTGGGCCGGGAGCCTGCGGCGGATGCGCGAGCGCGTTGGTTACTTCCACGTAGGCCATGCGCAGTTCATAGAGGCAGTTCTGCAGGAATCCCTGCTCTTTCGGCGTGAGATTGCCTTTGGTTTTTTCGGCCATCATGCCGAGAGTGTCGATGGTTTGCCGCGCGCCGATCAAGTCAACTCCGGGCTGTCCGCCCTGTTCGTGCATCAGGCCGAGCTGCATCATGGCGGTCATGTAGAGCGAAGCCATGAAGCGCTCAAAACTCATTTCGAGTTCTTTTGCGGAGTGTCCGCTCAGTTCGACGCGCGTATCCAGATCGCGCGATGACCGCTTGTAGGCATCGTGCTGCGCCTGCTGCTCGGAGGCGGTCGGCGGTTCGGGTATGTCCGATTCGTGTTTGGGCGCCGCTGGTGGGGGCGCGGCTTCCGGGATCGTTGCCACGGGCGCTGCCGATGCGGTCGCCGCAGTCGCCGCGGACGTTGCTGCGATTGGCGGTGGCGCCTGCTCTTCCGTGGAATCGCGAAGTTCTCCATCGGAAGTGAACAAGCGCCGGTCGCTTACCTTGAATTCGCTTTCTTCTTTTCTTTTTTGAGCCATATGGTTTACCTGGTTTCGTGACACGTTTCGTAAAACTCTTCCTGAATTTTTTTTCTCAAATTTCTGGCGATCGGGAGCTATGCCGGCTTCACCTTCGCCGTCCCCGCGCGCAAATCCTTTTCAGCCGCCTCGCGCCGCAGATAACCCAACGCGACCGGGCGATCTCCGCCAGGCAAAGGCAAAATCGCGCTGCTGGTGATCTCGCCCACTTCTTTCTCTTCGGCCAGAATCTTCGCACCCGGTTCCGGCAGCGTGCCCTCGACCGCGAACGCCATGAACTGCCTGTGCACAGCACCGCGCGACCGTATGCGCTCCACGATCTCCTGTCCGAGATAGCACCCTTTAGTGAAATTCAGCGCGCGTGCCTGCCCGGTTTCCTGCGGCAAATCGCGCTCGCGGATATCCACGCCAAATTGCGGGATGCCACGCGAGATGCGGAAAAGGTTCAAAGCAGTCGTTCCGGTGGGCCGGGCGCCAGTTTTGACGAGTGCGTCCCAAAGTTCGGCCGTGTATTCAGGGGCAATCCAGATTTGCCAGGACTCACGCGCTTCCTCGCCCGAACGCAGGAGCGTGATGCTCTTTTGTAGACCGGCTTGCGGCCAGGCAACATCCGCAAACTGCAGGTGTGCCAAGTCAGGGTCGGCGATACCGGCGCGTTCAAGAACATGGCGCGATTCGGGCCCAGTCAGGCCGAGCGCGGCAAGTTTATCACTGACGTCGGCGATCTCGACATCATCGGCGATGATGTAGTGATCGAACAGCTGTAACACCTTTTCTCGCTGCCCGCGTTCCGTATCCACCAGCAAGGAGTCGCCACGCTGAAAGACGTAAAGGTCCGCCTGAATGCGTCCTTGCGCGTTCAGCATGAAGGCGTAGACGCCATGGCCGGGCGCAAGATCGCGAACGTTGTTCGAGACCATGCCGTTCAGCCAGCGGACGCGGTCGCCGCCAGTGACAGCGATCTTGGCGCGCCAGCTCAGGTCATAGAGTCCGCAGCCTGAGAGCAAGGTCTGGAACTCAGCGCGAGTATCGCCGAAGTCAGGCACAGTGGTCACGCCACTGTGCTCACTCGGATTCGTCCCAGGCAGTGTCGTCGAATTCATAGGTTCAATCTTCGATTATAACGAACGGCCGTACTTCGACCGCGCACGCCTCCTCGCTGTGAACTCCAACATTGAGGAGATGATTCCAGCGTGCGAAACGTCGCAACGTCAGGATTGTGCCGCGTGAGGAACTAGCCGGTGGGGAGACGGGTGCCTCGCCCGTCCTGCCGGGCGCGGACGCCCGGCGCTCCACTCGCTTAAAGTACCGGGTTTCTGAATGCTCCATGCCTGTGCTAACGTTGCCAGCGTGAACGCAATAAAAATGAAGCGTATTGCCGTGATTCCCGGTGACGGGATCGGAAAAGAGGTCATTCCGCAAGCCGTAAAAGTCATGCAGGCTGTGGGTGCGGCGGTCGAGTTAACTTCGTTCAACTGGGGAGCCGACCGCTATCTCGCCGACAAAACTACGGTCCCGCCGGACGGCTTCGCTACCCTCGCCCGCGATTTCGACGCCATCCTCGTCGGCGCCTTCGGCGATCCGCGCGTGCCCTCCAACATTCATGCGAAGGAAATTCTGCTGGGCATGCGCTGCAAGATGGATCTGTATGCCAATGTCCGGCCGGTGCGGTTGATGGATGCGTCGCTGTGCCCGCTCAAAGGCATCGAACCAAAAGACCTCGATTTCGTAGTGATTCGCGAAAACACCGAGGGCGTGTACGGTGATCTGGGAGGAGTCTTCAAGCAGGGAACACCGGACGAAGTTGCAATCCAGGAAGACATCAACACCCGGAAGGGAGTCGAGCGCATAATCCGCTACGCGTTCGAGTACTGCGCGAGCAACCGGAAACTGGATGGTTCGCCGCGCCAGCGAGTGTTGATGTGCGACAAGTCGAACGCCATGACACACGCCGGCGGCTTGTGGCAACGGGTGTTCAGGGAAGTTGCCGGAGCGTACCCAGATTCAAAGATCGAGACGCAGCACATGTACGTGGACGCGCTCGCCATGCAGATGGTGCGCGATCCGCGCGGCTTCGATGTCATCGTCACGAATAACATGTTTGGCGACATCATCACCGATCTCGCCGCGGGACTGCAGGGCGGACTGGGGATGGCCGCAAGCGGCAACCTGCGGCCGGGGCATACGTCACTGGGGCAAATCGGGATGTTTGAGCCGGTCCATGGTTCAGCGCCGCTGATTGCAGGGAAAGATATTGCCAATCCCTTCGGTGCAATTCTGACGGCGGCGATGATGCTGGCGCATCTGGGAATGCCCGGCGAAGCACAGAAGATCGAAGCAGCCGTGCTCGCAGCCGTCAGGCAGAAAAAGACGACGGCAGACATCGGCGGAACGTTGGGAACGCGCGAGACGGGCGAGTGGGTGGCCGAGAAGATCGCCGGCCGCTGAGAACTTTTCAGGAAGAGAGTTTTCAAGACAGAGGGAACATGAGTTTGGGGAAGTCCGCCATAATTGTCCTGCTATTCAGCTTGCTGGTTTGCGGAGCGTGGGCGCAGAACCAGCCCCAAGCTCCAGCCAACAACAAGAACGTCGATAATCTCGGCCTCCAATCCCAGGATCAGAAAAACGATCAGGATCAAGCCCAGCCGCAGATCTCTCCGCCCCAAGCGCCTCCGGGCGATGCCGCCCAAGCCACACCAGAAACAACCGTCTCCCCCAAACAGGCGAAGGAACTTTTCCGCTCAGTGGACGAGATCCTGCAGTTTGTCAGCCAGGACACGGGTCTGCCCATCAGGCACAAGGTGAAGCGCAGGCTCGCCAAGCGCGACGAGGTGCAATCCTACATCGAGAAAAGCTTGAAGGACGACAAGGACGCGAAGCGGCTGGAGAGGTCGTCGGCGGTGCTGAAGAAGTTCGGGCTAATCCCGCGCGATTTCGACCTGTCCACCTTTCTAGTAGCGATGCTGCGCGAGCAGGTGGCCGGATACTACGACGAAAAAACGAAAACTGTGAACCTGCTCAACTGGTTGGACGTGGAACAGCAGAAGCCGGTGCTGGCGCACGAACTGACACACGCCCTCCAGGACCAGTCCTTCGGCATAGAGAAGTGGATGAAGGGATCGACGGAAGCTACTGATAATAAAAAAGATGACCCAAGTCCCGCCGATATCGAAAATGACGAGGAAACGTCGGCGCGGCAGGCGGTGGTGGAAGGACAGGCGATGGTGGTGCTGCTGGACTATTCGCTGGCGCCAGCCGGGAAGACGCTGCTGAACTCACCTCAAATTGTCGAAGCCCTCAAGCAGGGCATGCTGGTGGGCACCGCGGACTCTCCAAAATTTCGCGATGCGCCGATCTTTTTGAAAGAGGAACTGACCTTTCCGTATCGCTACGGACTCGACTTTACCGCCGCGCTCCTGCAGGCCGGCGGGAAGGAACTGGCGTACGCGGGCGCGTTCCAGGATCCTCCGAAGACGACGCGCGAAATCATGGAGCCCCAGACCTACCTTGCGCACGAGAAACTCGAGCCGATGAAGATGATCGACATGGAGAAAGACCTGAAAGGCTACGTGCCCTTCGATATCGGCGCGATGGGAGAGTTTGACGTCGATGTTCTGGTTGAGCAGTATGCGGGCCGGGATGAGGCGACGGCTATCTATCCGGAGTGGCGCGGCGGTTATTACTTTGCCGGGAAGCCGAAAGCAAATCAATCGGCTCCGATTGCGGTGCTGTATGTCTCGCGCTGGTCGAATGCGGCGAAAGCAGCGGAGTTTGCGGCAGTGTATGCGAAATCGCTGGCGCAGCGCTATCAGAAGCGCCAAGGCCTGGGAACGGATGGCAAAGTTGCGGATGACGCGCCCCCGGCGGATTCCTGGCGAACCTTGCGCGGGCGGCATGCGTGGCTGACCGAAGAGGGGGTCGTCGTGATTGAAGTCCGCGACGACGCAGTGCTGATCAGCGAAGGTCTGGATGACGATACGACGAGGAAGGTGGAAGCGGACTTTTGGCCGGAGGAAAAAGCCGCGCCCGCAAAGCCCTGACTTTTCGTCTTGTATAATCGGCAGTTCTGCAGTCATTTTCAGCGGTAAGGTGACAAATCAGTTTCGGGTAGGCCACGGCTTCACGTTTTGCGCAAAAACTGCTCGTGTGGTGACGGGGCTTTGGCCCGTGTTCGGCACGCCGCAGGAAAGCTTGTGAACGCCTAGCGTCGGGAAGGGCACGGCTTCAGCCGTGCCGCTCAGGGCCAAAAAGCTGCGGGCTTTAGCCCCTGAGGGATGTGCCTCCCGCAATCAGGAGTGCATTTGCAGCAGGCAGAGATTGGCATTATCGGCGGCAGTGGTTTGTATCACATGCCGGGTTTCAGCGACCCGCGCGAGGTCGAGCAGCAGACTCCCTTTGGGGCTCCCTCGGATGCTTACATTCTGGGTATGCTCGACGGTCGTAAAGTGGCATTTCTCGCCCGGCACGCCCGCGGGCACAAACTTCTGCCCAGCGAACTGAATTTCCGAGCCAACATTTACGGATTTAAGCAGTTGGGAGTTGAGCGCATTGTCTCGGTCTCGGCCGTGGGGTCGCTGAAAGAAGAGCACAAGCCGCTCGATTTCGTGATCCCGACTCAGTTTTTCGACCGCACCCGGCACCGCGTGGACACTTTCTTCGGCGACGGCATTGTGGCGCACGTTGGATTTGGCGATCCGGTGTGCGGCGAGATGACAAAAGTGGTCCACGCCGCATGTCAGGCGGCGGGCGTATCCGCGAAGCTGGGCGGCACTTACATCTGCATGGAGGGCCCGCAGTTCTCTACCAAGGCCGAGTCGAACGTGTATCGCAGTTGGGGAGCAGATGTGATCGGTATGACCAACTTGCAGGAAGCCAAGCTCGCGCGCGAAGCAGAGATTTGCTACGTCACGGTCGCCATGGTGACAGATTACGACTGCTGGCATCCGCATCATGATTCCGTAACGGTGGAGCAGATTGTTTCCGTGCTGGCCAAGAATGCCGAGAACGCCGCGAAGGTCGTGAAGGCCACGGTGTCAGCGATGCCGAAGGCGCGCTCCTGCAAGTGCGGGCGGGCCCTGGCGCACGCGATCCTAACCGATCCGGCGAAGATTCCGGCGGCGACGAAAGAGAAGCTGCAGTTGATATTAGGAAGGTATTTGAAGTAGTTGTTGGTCGTTAGTCGTTGGTCGTTAGCGAACATCAATCGGATGCTTCCGTAGTTGATACGAACGCCAACGACTAACGACCATCGACGAACGACTAACCCACGGAGCCTCATGAGTATTCTGGTAGTTGGTTCGGTTGCCTTTGACACGATCGCCACGCCCTCCGGTCGAGTGAACGACATTCTCGGAGGGGCTGCGACTTATTTCGCCCTGGCCGCAAGCTATTTCACTGAAGTGCGCGTGGTGGCGGTAGTGGGCGAAGACTTTACGCCCGAACACGAGGCCGTCCTGAAAAAACGCGGGGTGGACACGCGCGGCATCGAGCGCACGCAGGGCAGAACCTTTCGCTGGGGAGGACAGTATCTCGACAACCTGAACGAAGCCAAGACCGACTTCACGGAACTGAACGTGTTCGAGAAGTTTCAGCCGCGCATTCCCAAAGAGTATGCGGACACGCAGTTCTTGTTCCTTGCGAACATCCACCCTACGTTGCAATCGGCAGTTCGACTGGAGATGGACGATGTGCGCCTGACCGGTGGCGACACCATGAATTTCTGGATCCAGGGTACGCCAAAGGAATTGGCGGAAACCTTGAAACTGGTCAACGTTCTCCTGATCAACGACACCGAGACCAAGATGCTGGCAAGGGAGAAGAATCTCCCGCGCGCGGCGCAAAAAGTGATTGCGATGGGGCCGAGCGCTCTGGTGGTGAAGCACGGCGAGTACGGAGCGACCATCTTCTTCCGCGAGGGAGCCTTCGGCATTGGAAGGCATCCATTCCGTGCGCCCGCGTTGCCGATTGAAGAAGTAAAAGACCCGACCGGAGCCGGCGATTCCTTTGCCGGCGGATTCATGGGATACATCGCATCGCAGGGCGAGATCAACCGAGAAGTGCTGAAGCGCGCCCTCTTTTACGGCGGCGTGATGGGATCGTTTGCCGTGGAACGCTTCGGAACGGAGCGACTGCAGAATCTTACGCGCGGGGAGATTGACGCGCGTTTCCAAATCTTCCGCGAACTGACGCACCTGGAGTAGCACCATTGCCGTTTATCCTTAGCAACCCGTGCAAGAAGATTCGATCAGGGCATGCCTTCAGGCATGCCCTAAGTGCTGCGTGACAAGAGCGCCGTGAGGCGCTGAGGCCGAAAGTAAAGCTTCAGCACGGGCCCTTAAACCATGACAAAGCGCACAGTGAGCCTAGCGTGACCGCAAAGACAGCCACAGTTCTCGACAGTGCGGCCCGCGTCGCCGGGATCCCTGCCCTGGTGTCTCTGTTTTCGTTTTTTTACTACTTTCGACACAGCGATCTTCTGCTCTACGGCGACGCAGTCGCCCACATCAATATTGCCCGGCGTGTGTTCGATTCGCAGACTCCCGGCCTGCTGCAATTGGGGACAGTCTGGCTACCACTGCCTCATCTGCTGATGATCCCGTTTATTTTCTCGAACACGATGTGGCAGAACGGAACCGGCGGTTCCATTCCTTCGATGATCGCCTATGTGCTCGGGGTCATGGGAGTATTTCGCCTCGTGCGGGGCATGTTGGCAGCCGATCCCTCCACGAAACCGGCGGCTGGCGTGGGCGCATGGACCGCGGCCTTCGTGTATGCAGCCAATCCAAACCTGATCTATATGCAGGCAACGGCCATGACGGAGTCAGTCTATCTGGCGCTGTTCATTTGGGCGGTCCTGTACTTCGGGGAGTTTATTCAGAATCTGCGAGAAGACGATCTGCGAAAAAATGACCTGCGAAAGGGTGAAGATGCCAATGGACGACAGAAGCAGGCGGCGCGCACTCCGCTGACGCGCTGCGCCTGGTGTCTGGTGGGCGCGGAACTCACGCGCTACGACGGGTGGTTTCTGGCAGGGGTGATGGGTGCGGCGGTCGTCGCCATCGCCCTGCAGCGATGGCAGAATCGCAGCTTACGCCGGGTTGCGGCGAAATTCCTGTTGGGCATTGCCGCAACTCCGGTCTTGTGGCTGGCGTACAACGGATTGATATACGGGAACGCGTTGGCATTCGCCAACGGTCCATTCTCGGCGCAGGCGATTGAGCAGCGTGTGGCTGCGCCGAATCCGGCGCTCCACAATACCGGAGTCGCGGCCATCTATTTCTTGAAGTCGGCACAGTTGAATATGGCGGATGGGAACTGGGGCCGGTTCTGGCTGGCGGCTGCCCTTGTGGCCGTGGCAATCGCCGCATGGAAACTGCGGGCGCAATCGGCATCGCTGCTGCTGTTGTGGGTTCCGCTAGCGTTCTACGCGTTCTCGATTGCATACGGCTCGGTGCCGGTGCATGTCTACCCATGGTGGCCGTTTGCCACCTTCAACCAGCGCTACGGACTCCAGTTGTTGCCGATGTTGGCCGCTTCGGCTGGGGTGCTAATAGATGGGGTGCTGACAGCTTCTGTCTTTCTCCTTGGCGCTGGCGGACGCCACGTTTGGAAGCTGGTAGCGGTGACGTTGGCGCTGGCAGTGGTCAGCTATGCGTCGGTTTGGAGAGCGAGCCCGCTATGCTTCCAGGAAGCCCGCAAGCAGTGGGAAATCCGAAGCCCCTTGAATTCCGCTGTGCAGCGCGTGGTTGCTCGCTTGCCAGGGAACACGCGGTTTCTGATGGACATCTCGGAGCATGTAGGGGTCATGGAGCAGGCGGGCATTCCATTGCGTCAGGTAGTGAATAGCGAAAATCACCGTCCGTGGAAGCGGCCATCCGATCCCGAAGGCCTGTGGGAGCACGCGCTGGCCGATCCGCCACGCTACGTGGATTTCGTAATTGCTTTCGATGGCGATGCCGTGGACCAAGGCGCGAATCGGACCAATCTTACGGAGTGGATGGAGATTCACGCGACTGGCCAGCCACATGCACGTATTTACCTGGCGCGGAGCGCCCCGAATCAATCGCGTTAACCCTTCCCGTCGAGCAGTTCATAAAGCGCCAGATGGCGGTGATAGAATCCGCTCCGGAGCCCACAGGTCGCAGACCGCGCGCTTTTCGCCGGTTGGGGCGGTCGAGGCCGGGACGCTGCTATGAACCCAATCCATCAAATCATCGGACTGCTGCGTAATGAACTGGGCGTGGTATTAAGTTCGACCCTGGCGCGGTTGTTGCTGGCGGCGATCCTCGGCGGCATCATCGGACTGGAACGCCAATTGCGGCACCGGCCAGCCGGGCTGCGCACAAACATGTTTATCTGCTTCGGCGCGGCGCTGTTCACGGTGCTATCGCGGCAACTCGCGGGCGTAGAGTCGGACAGCGCGCGGATCGCGGCGCAGATCATACCGGGTATTGGCTTCATCGGCGCGGGCTCGATTCTGCACGCGAAGACCTCGGTGACGGGCCTGACCACCGCGGCAACGCTGTTTGTGGTGGCAGGGATCGGGATGGCCGCCGGCGGCGGTCTGTATCTGACGGCGTGCTTCGCCACCGTCATCATTCTGCTCGCGCTGGTTGTGCTGGGACGGATGGAAGTTACGTTCTCGCTGAAGATGTTTGCTACTTCCTACGAAGTCACCGGCCGCAACGTAGATGGAATGTTGCGGGAAGTGAACCGCATTCTGGACTCCGAGCAACTTACCTTGCATAGCGTGCACATCGCGGACGCTGATCCGGATTTCCGCATGGTGTTCTCGGTAGATGGCGAGCGTGAACAGCAGAACGTATTTTCCGTCCGATTGCACGAATCGAACGCGTTTGCCACCGTGACGACGCTCGGGACTTCGGAACACGAATGAGCACGCCGCCGCAGCAAAACACAAGAATTCCTTTTACGAAGGCGTCGGCTTGCGGCAACGATTTTTTGTTGGTGGGAGGCGCGCACGCTTCCGGTGACATTGGCGCGCTCACGCGCCGGTTGTGCGACCGCCATCGCGGAGTGGGCGCCGACGGCGTGGAATGGCTGTTTCCCGATTTGGACGCCCATATGAAAAGTGATGTAGAGGCGCGCCTGATCAACGCCGATGGTTCCGAGGCGGAGATCTCCGGCAACGGCACGCGCTGTGTGGCGGCGGAGATTTGTTCACGAACGGACAAGACAGAAGTTGCGGTTCGCACCGGCGCCGGATTGAAGACCTGCCGGCTAACTGGTCGGCAAGGCTCCACGTTTGAGTTCGAAGCGGATATGGGCCAGCCGGAGGTCGGCGGCCAGTTGTCGATTGAGACGATGTGGGTGCGGGCGGTGGGGACGAAAGTTTCGATGGGGAATCCGCACTTCGTAATTTTCGTGGAAAACTTTCAGGATGGGTGGCAGCGGCAAGCGGCGCTGATCGGCACGCAGCCGCAGTTTCCGCAGGGCACGAATGTGGAGTATGTGGTGGTGCGAGCTGCGAATGAACGCGGCGCCAGCGAAATCGAGATCCGGCTGTTTGAACGGGGCGTGGGAGAGACCGAGTCTTCGGGTACAGGATCGTGCGCAGCGGCGGTAGCCGCAATTGCAAGCGGGCGAGTCGCTTCGCCGGTGACGGTGATAGCGCCCGGAGGTGCGCAGACGGTCCGCTGGGAGAATCAGGTTTATCTGCGAGGCCCGGCGACTCTAGTCTGCCGCGGAGAATTCTTCGTTTAGCGGTCCGTACTGTCAGCGAGATTCGTATCAGGGCATGCCTTCAGGCATGCCGCAAGCGCATTAGCATCGAAGCGCCTTTAGGCGCTGGATTGCCAAATTCGAGGTCCACCATAGGCTGTTAAGATCGAGCCCAGATGGTTTCCGCTTCCAAGAATTCGCGAATCAAGCCGCGCGCGCTCCGCCCCGGCGACAAGGTGGGAATCGTTGCGCCCGCGTCGAACGTGAAGCGCGAAATGCTGGAGGCGGGCTGCGACGGTCTTCGTCGTGCCGGCTATGAGCCGTTTTATTTCGAGTCGATCCTGGAACGCGATCTTTACTTTGCAGGGTCGGCGGAGCGCCGGGCGCGGGAACTGGAAGACATGTTCATGCGCGACGATATTCGCGCGATTATTTGTGCGCGTGGAGGATATGGTTCGAATTACCTGCCGCCGACGCTTGATCCGACCAGGATCATTACGCATCCGAAGATTCTCGTGGGCTACAGCGATATTACGACGCTGGTGTGCTGTATAGCAGACTCGGCGAACTTCGTCACCTTCCATGGTCCGATGGTGGCCAAGGATTTCGCCGTCGCCGACGGTGTCGATCTGAACTCGTGGCAGAACGCTCTGAGCGGAACGGAGGAGTGGAGTATCGCCGAGGGCTCGGGAGCAAGGCCGATGCTGCCGGGACAAGGCGAGGGCATCCTTTATGGCGGCTGCCTCTCGATGCTGGCGTCGTCGCTGGGCACACAGCATGAGATTCAAACCGCGGGCACGATCCTTTTCATCGAGGACGTTGCGGCCAAGCCGTACCAGATCGACCGCATGCTGATGCAACTGAAGCTGTCCGGCAAGCTCAAAGATGTCCGCGGCATCGTCTTCGGTGAAATGTTGGATTGCCGGCAAGGCCCGGATCAGGATTACACGCTCGAGGAGGTGATTCTGCGGATCGTCGAAGACTTGCGCATTCCGGTGGCGTTCGGCCTGCGGTCGGGCCATGTCTCGCGCGCGAACATCACCTTGCCAATCGGCGTAACGGCAAGACTGATCGTGGAGGACGCGGTGGAACTGCGGATTCTGGAGTCCGCGACGGACAAATGAGCAAACCCAAACACATTCACCTCATCGGCATTTGCGGCACAGCGATGGCTTCGCTGGCCGGCATGCTGCAAGAGCGCGGCTTTCGCGTCACCGGATCGGATGCGGCGGCCTATCCGCCGATGTCGACGTTTCTAGAATCGTTGGGCATCGCCGTTGCGCAGCCGTTCGCGGAAGCGAACCTCGACCCTCGTCCCGATCTGGTGGTCGTGGGCAACGCGCTTTCGCGCGGCAATGTAGAACTGGAGCGCTTGCTCGATGACCGCATTCCGTTCTGCTCACTGCCGCAGATTCTGCATGATGAGTTCCTGCTAGGGAAAGACGTTCTGGTGGTTGCCGGAACGCACGGCAAAACGACCACGACGTCGATGCTGGCGTGGATCTTCGAGACTGCTGGTCTTCACCCTTCATTTCTGATCGGCGGCATAGCGGAGAATTTCGGCCGCAGTTTTGGCCTCGGCGAAGGCAAACACTTTATTCTGGAAGGCGACGAATATGACACGGCCTTCTTCGATAAGGGTCCGAAGTTTATGCACTACTTTCCGGATTCCGTAATTCTTACCTCGGTCGAATTCGACCACGCCGATATCTACAAGGATCTGGACGCAGTAGAAACAGCCTTCAAGCGCCTGGTGAACCTGGTTCCGCGGCGCGGGCGGATTGTCGCCTTTGACTCGGGAGACAGCATCGATCGCTGCCTGCAGAAAGCATTCTGTCCCGTCGAACGTTACGGGGCGTTGAATCAAACGGGGGATCGCGCGGGCTGGAAAATCGCAAATCTAAAGCTGGGCGAGGAACGAACTTCCTGGTCGGTCGTGCGCGATGGAAAAGCCTGGGCGGATTTCGAATTCGCGCTCGGCGGAGAATACAACGTCTGGAATGCAACCGCAGCAGCCGCGCTCGCGGCGAATTATCAAATTCCGAAAGCTGTGATAGCCCAGGCGCTCGAAACGTTTCGCAGCGTGAAGCGCAGGCTGGAGGTGAAGGCCGAAGTCAACGGGATCACGATCATCGACGACTTTGCCCATCATCCCACGGCCATCGAGCAGACGATTCGGGCGTTGCGAGCGCGCTATCCGCAATCGCGCCTGTGGGTCGTGCTCGAGCCGCGCTCAAACACCATGCGCCGCAACGTGCTGCAGGATGCGCTCGCCAGCAGCCTCGCGCTCGCCGATCAAGTAGTCGTCGCGGCCATCTTCAAATCGGAGGCGATTCCTGAGGCCGAACGGCTCGATCTGAATCGCGTGATCGGCGAGATAAAGAAGCGTGGAAAGCAAGCGCGCATCTTCGCCGATGCCGATGCCATCGTCAATGCGATCGCTCCGGAACTGCGCCAGCGAGATGTGGTCGCCATTCTCTCCAATGGCGGATTCGGCGGCATCTATGAGAAGCTACCCCAACGATTGCGCGCGCTCGCGGCGAAAGCATAACGGCCCGTCGTCCAATTGAGATTCGTATCAGCACGCCGTCAGGCGTGCCGCAAGTACATTAATATCACCGCGCCTTCAGGCGCTGGATTTCGAACTTTGAGTTTCACCACGGACTGATAAGTGTTTCGCACCATTCTCATGCTGTTGTTTTGGGCCGCTGCGCTGCCTTTCGCGGCGCTCGTTGGCTTTCCCTGGACCTACCTCACCCAGGACATCAGTTTCTTGTACCGCACGTGCATGTGGTCGGCGTTTGCCGGCGTGCGCATAGCGGGAGTCAAAGTTCGGACGTTGGGCCTTGAAAAAATTGATCCAACCCGAACCTACATCTTCATGTCGAATCACATCTCCAATCTCGATCCGCCCATCACCTTGCCGCTGATCCCGCGCCGCACTTCAGTGATGGTGAAGATAGGATTATTCAAGGTTCCAATTCTGCGCCAGATCATGCTGATCGGTTCGCTCGTACCCGTCGACCGCGGAAATCGCGATTCCGGCATCACGGCGGTGCGCGACGCGGTCAAAGCCATCGAGCAGGGACTGAACATGACCATCTACGTGGAAGGGAAGCGCTCGTTCGATGGCAAGTTGCTGCCCTTCAAAAAAGGTCCGTTCTATCTCGCCCAGGAATGCAAAGTGCCAGTCGTGCCCATCACGATTTCAGGGACGGAAGAAGTCATGCCGAAAGCGCGCTTTGCGATTAGTCCGGGAACGGTGACGGTCGAATTCCACGATCCCATCGAGCCCGTCGATTTCGGAGAACGCGATTGCCTGATGGCCAAAGTGCGAGCCGCAATCAACAGCGGCCTTCCGGCGGAGCTGCAAGAGTAGCAATGCCGCTGACCCCATCTAAGTTGTCATCCTGAGCGGAGCCGGAACTTCACGAAGTGAAGATCCGGCGGAGTCGAAGGACCCCTACACCCTCACACTGCGAGCGCCGACTAGCGGAGCTGGGGCAGCTTCGAGGGCCCGACCTCAGCACCGAAGAGATCATGATCGACCACGTCTTCACTGCGTACAAGGCTCTGGCCCGCTCCAGATGTTGAAATCGTAATTTGTTCGAAATCCATTGACCTAAGACCCCATCGTGCGAGACGATAGAGATCTGATTGGGGCAATTTCGATGTGCGTCTGTCAATCCAGACGGCCCTCGAAACTGCCCCAAACCTATTTTCAGCGTTCTTTGACAACGTATGTCGTTGATTTTGGAAGACTTTACCAGCAAGTCCTTTAAATCCAAAGACCTGGCGGGGTAAGTATCCCTTGACATCACGTAAGTAATTTGCTATGCTGCCTCCATTATGAACCGCAGACAGACGATCCCAAGGCACTTACGCTATACGATTCAAGACTTTAAGAGCCAATTTCCCGATGATGAAGCCTGCCTAGAGCACCTGAAAGAGCAGCGTTTCCCCGGCGGGATTACGTATTGCGAAAAGTGCCAGCAAGATCGCAAGCACTACAAGATCACGGGCCGTCCGGTCTACTCCTGCGATCACTGCGGAACGCAGATTTCTCCGATGGCCGGAACGATCTTTGAGCACAGCAGCACATCGCTAGTGCTCTGGTACTACGCCATGTACCTGATGGCTTCCACTCGATGCGGTATCTCGGCAAAACAGATTCAGCGCGAAACCGGAGTGACCTATAAAACCGCTTGGCGGATGTTCCGCCAGATTCGCTCGTTGCTGTCCGAATCAGACATGCAACTGGAGGGATCGGCGGTGGAGATCGACGAGATGTATCACGGCGGGAAGAGTAAAGGGCGCAGAGGGCGTCCGATGATGGGCGACAAGAAAAAGATTCCGGTGGTTGGGATCGTTGAACGTAGCACGGAAAAACGGACTGGCAGAGTCTATGCGGTCACGACGCCCGACACGAAGAAAGCTACTGTGATGGAAGTTATCAAAGAGAAGGTCATGCCTCAGAGCATGATTTTCACAGACGATTACTGCATCTACGACGATCTTGGCCGTCATCGAAACGAGTACACGCATCGCCGCATCAATCACAGCGCCAAGGTCTACGTCATGGGCGACGTTCACACGAACACGATTGAAGGCTTTTGGTCGCTAGTGAAGCGCGGAATCGGGGGCGTCTACCACGCCGTCTCGCAGAAATATTTGCAGAGCTACTTGAACGAGTATTCGTTCAGGTACAACCGGAGAGATCAGGGGAACTTGATTTTCACTTCGCTTTTGAAGCGCGTCGCTGAACTGGCTGCGCCGCGCGTCGCAGTAGATCGTGGAATGATGCCCGTGATACAGGAGCCATTTTAGCCGCGACCTCTGCTGACGGCTTCAAATCTCGACTTGCAACGGGTCGTTCGCTTCTACCTTGGCCGGATGAGCGTATGCCCGCCATAACTCCATCAGTCTAGCATGGTGGGGGAAGCGGCGGGAGTGTGCCGGACGGATCACTTGAACTCAGGCTTAAAGCTATCAATCACCGCGCGGACTTCGCGCTGGAGAATCTTAAGCGTTTCCAACAAGGGGGTGCCATCTGGAAGCTTTACGTTGACCGTGTACTCTCCTTCTGTATAGACATCCGCGCCGTTAACTCCAATGCCAGAGAATATTTTGCCAGGGCGACCTTTGAAGCTTCCCGGTCTACCACCCTCGATGAGAGCAGAGCCTTGCCCCCCCTGCGATTACAGTGAGTTTTCTATGCTTGTCTGGATTGGAGATGTCACGGAGGGTTTTCGTCCATGCGACTCCCTTGTAAGGTTGCAAATCCTCAATAGCTCGTATGTGATCGGAACTGAGTCCCGCGAGTCTCTTCTTGGCAACATAGTCAAACCCTCGCCTGACGATTTGCCCTTGTGCGTTCTTGGTGTCGGTTTTGGCGTCTTCGATGATGAATTGCGTACCCTGATGCTCGATCCCAGAATCCGCGAGCGCAAGTTCATAGATCAAGTAGTCAAGAGCAGCGCGGAGGTTGTGGAAAACATCACCCAAGATGACCGAAAGGGTAATCTCGATAGGCCCGAATTTTGTATGGGCTTTCGATCTCATGGTCAATGTCGGGCGAACCTTTATCGCAACAAGATTGTGCTGGGAAATAAAGTATTGCTCATTTTTCAGACGGAACTCTTCGACGATGGCTTCCAATTCCTGAAAGTGTTTACTGGCCCTGTCGATCCGGGCATAGGCTCCGGCTAGCGGATGTTTCATTTGCCGCAAACATATCCGAGACTGTACGTGATGTCAAGGGATAATTACCCCTGGCGGGGACTGCCTCCTAAGTCTATGAATCCAATAGACCGGGGGAGGGAGGGGGGGAGGGGGGTACCCCAGTACGGAGACTCACTCCCGCTCTGACAACTTTCTGACAGCCCGGGCAATCTCCGGCAGCTTGGCGTAGGCGGCGCAGCACTTCAACCACAAGCGGTGATCGATGGCGGGAGCGCCGCTGACCATGGCTCCAGCAGGAACGTCGTGGGGGATGCCGCTTTGCGCTATGGCGATGGCTCCGTCTCCGATTTTTACGTGGCCGCTGACGCCTACTTGTCCGGCCAGGATCACGTTGTTGCCTACGTCGGTGGTGCCGGCCAGGCCGACCTGGGCGCAGAGCAGCGTGTCGTGTCCTATGGTGCAACTGTGGCCGACGTGGACCAGGTTGTCCAGCTTCGCGCCTCGTCCGATGCGGGTCTCGCCTATGCTGGCGCGGTCGATGCAGGTATTGGCCTGGAGTTCGGCGTCGCTCTCTACGACCACGTTTCCGGACTGGACGATTTTGTGCCAGCGGGCTTGATCGTCTTTCGCGAAGCCGAAACCGTCGCAGCCTACTACCACTCCGTTTTGCAGCAGGACGTTGTCTCCTAGTTGGCAGAATTCTCGGACTACCGAATGGGCGTGCGCGAAGAAATTGTTGCCGATGGTTACTCCGCGATAGATGACTACGTGGGCTAGCAGGACGGCGTTGTCTCCGATAACAGCATCTTCGTCGATCACTACGTATGGACCGATGTGCGCATTCTTGCCGAGTTTGGCCTTGGGATGAACTACTGCGGTGGGATGGACTCCGGGGGCATAACGCGGCGGCTGGTAGAAAAGTTCGATGGCCTTCGCCCAGGCCAGGTACGGGTTCTTGCTGCGCAGCATTCCCGCGGATATGGCGGGAAAATTCTCGGCGACGATTACCGCTGAAGCCTTGGTGGTTTTTGCGGCGGCGTTGTATTTGGGATTTGACACGAACGTGAGGTGGCCGGGACCAGCGTGTTCGATTCCGGCCACACCCGCGATTTCGGTGTCCGGAGAGGCGTTGTCGAGGCGAGCGTTTAGGGTCTTGGCAATATCGGCTAGTTTCATAAAGGGGTGTCTCGGGAAATTGTAGCGGAAGCGTAAGGACGTGTTGGGTTTCAATTTCGCCGCGACGGCCGAGCTACTGCTCGAACAGCGGGACCTGCCTTGTATCCGGCTGCCCACCTCTGCGGCGACGGTTGGCTGAGCCTATGACCGCTAGCACGGTCACAGAGGTCAGCGCTTCTCGCGGCACGAAGACCCGCTGCGTGTTGGAGCGCAAATCCGGCGGATTCACGAGGAATCCTTCGGCGGGATTCTGCGTGAGGTCGTTGGGCAGGATGCCTTCAATCACCTCGCTGTCTTTGAACTTCAGGCGCACCCACAGGCCTTCGGTCCGGGGACGGGTGGTGAAGGTCTTGCGGAGCATGAGGTCGGTGTCGGAAAACTCGCGGACAAAATAAACTGCCTTGATGTCTCGCAAATCGATAGCGACCACGTTGCCGGAAGTGTTGAGCAATTCGAGCTTGCCATCCACCACAAAGTTGGCGGGAGCGACGTAACCGCTGACCGAGTCGCGGTCGTGTTTCCGCACGATTACTTTCTTGTGGGTTGAGGGCATGGGGCTAGGGATCCTTCAAAACGCGCTAGTGACGGCGCAATTCGCGTTGGCTCGTGAAAGCTCCCAGAAGGGATTCTCGCACTTTCCTGATGAATTCGGACAGTTTGTGCCTTCACAGTAGCCAAACGGTAAACCTTTGTGTTATTTTCTCTAGTTTACTTGAATTGCAAGAGTGCTGTATAAGTCTAATGTCTAGAGTGAGTTAGATTCCGCTCGCGGGCAGCTTACCAAGTGGTGGGCGGCTCTGCTGTGGAAAAGCTGTGAAAAACGCCCCTGTCGAGCCCCGCGAAGGGCCACCGCAAGGCGACTAGGAAGGCATGGCCGATTACATATACACGCTGGAAACCCGGCTCTCGCCGGACCAACAGAAGGCAGTCGCCCTTGTCCTAGACGCCGCCAAGGCCGCGGGGATGAACTTGTATCTCACCGGCGGCGCCATCCGCGACATCATTACCGGGTTCCCCATTCGCGATCTGGATTTTACGGTCCAAGGCAACGCGCTCAAGCTGCAGAAAGATCTGGAGCGCGCGGGAGCAGTGGTGGGTGATGCCGACAGCGAGACGCGGACTTTGCTGCTGACGCTGCCTGGCGGGGTTCGCGCCGAGATTGCGATGGCGCGCTCGGAGCGTTATGACAAGCCCGGCAAGCCTCCGCAAATGGCTCCGGCCACGATTATTGAAGATCTTCGCCGCCGCGATTTCACCGTGAACGCGATGGCGTTGTCGCTGAACGAGGGATCGCGCGGGCTGCTGATGGATCCGTTCAACGGTGTGGCCGACATCGAAGCCAAAGTAATCCGCGTGTTGCATAACTACGCGTTTCTCGAGGATCCGTCGCGGATGATCCGCGCCACGCGCTTTAGCACGCGCTTCCACTGGCCGCTCGAAGAGCGCACCCAGGCGCGTTACGAATCGGGCAAGGAAAACAACTACATCGAATACATCCGCAGTTCGAGCATCGGATATGAGATCGAGCAGTTGGCGTACGAGGACGATCCGCAAGGCGTCTTGAAAGCCTACGAAAAAGAGGGATGGCTGAAAGTGCTGAATCCGCGCTGGAGCACGGCCAAAGTGGACACGGCTGGATTGGGCGCGCTGATGAAGACTCGCCAGCAAATGAACGAGCTGGGTTATACGCCGGAGGTTGCGCCGGCGGTTTTGTATTTCCTCACCGAACGGCTGGGCGAAAAGGACATTTCGGACTTGCGCCGGGCGATTCCGCGCAAGGATCTGGTCGAGGCCTGGAAGGATCTTGATTCGAACGCCCACAGCCTCGCGAAGAGATTGATGGGTAAAGAGGCGGCCACGCCGTCGCGGACGTGGCAGCTGCTGTCGTCGGCCCGTCCGGAGATGATTCTGTTTCTTGCGATCACGGCGCGGCAGCAGGCAGTGGCGCAGAAGATCAAGAATTTTTTCACGAAGTGGCGTCAGGTGCAGCAGAAGATTCCGTTGCCGGAGATGACGGAACTCCGAATCACGCCGCAGATGCCGGAGTATCCGAAGATCGCGAACGATGTGTTTTTACTGCTCTTGGATGGCAAGCTGCGTTCGCGGACGGAGACGCTGAAGTTTTTGAAGCCGCTGGCGCCGCCACCGCCTCCGCCGCCACCGCCTCCGCCAACCAAGCGAGGCAGAGGAGCGAAGGCTGCGGCGGCCGCTGCCGCGGCTGCTCCCGCAACGGCGAGCGGCAAGCCGGGCGTTAAGGCGAAGGGAAAAGTTGCGGCGGCTCCTGTGGCACCGCCAGGGAAGTCCACCCCGGCTGCGACTGCGGCGGCGAAGCCCGTGGCTGCGGAAAAAACCGTGGCTCCTGCGAAACCTGCCGCAGCTGCCAAGGCGAGCAAGCCGTCTACATCCAAGGCTCCCGTCATAAAGAAGCCAAGCAAAGCACGCAAGCCCACGAAACCAGCCGCTAAAACGAAGACGAAGACCAAGGCTAAAGCCAAGAAGAAGGGCAAATAAGGCAGTTTCGAAGGTACGGGGAACTATGGCCCGGGATTTTATGCGCGCCGTCCGAGCGCATTTTCTGGGCCAGGAAACAAGTCAGATCTGCGCGATTGCGCTATAATGTGGCTATGCGGCGCTGGTTGTCCATAGCGGCGTTCAGCCTGATTTTGCTCACGCTGCCGGTGTGGGCCCAACGGCGCGGTGGCGGCGGTGGCGCCCACTTCGCCTCGGGCGGCGGACACTCTTCCGCGGGATTTCACAGCGGGAGTTTTGCCCGCAGTTCCGGCATTCGCGTGCGAGTCGGAAGTCCCTTCTTCAACCATCGTGGTTTCTACGGCCGACGGGCCTATTATCCTTACGCCGGATATTATCCCTACGGGTATTACGGCTGGTACGATGATCCTCTCGCCTATGACAGCCAAGGAGATCAGGATGTCTATGCCGACGCGTCCTATCCCGCACCATACCCTGAGGACAGCGGATTGCAGCGCGACGTTCAGGCGTTAAGCGGAAAAGTCGATCGGCTGCAAGCGGACGTGGCAGCGCGCAATCGGCCGGAGCCGGATTCGGAGCCCGAGACGGCGCTGGTTTTCCGCGACCAGCATGTTGAAGAAGTGCGGAATTACGCGATCTCCGGTGGAGCGGTCTGGGTGCTGAATGCGCAAGCCGCGAAGAAGATTCCGCTCGTCAACCTCGATATTGACGCCACGGTCAAGATGAACGAGGATCGCGGCGTGGATTTTCAGGTGCCGGAACCATCACTCCAGATCATGATCGTGCGTTAGACAGATCGCGCGGTTAGAGTGCACCACTTTCAGGCATTGCGCGATTCCCTCCAGCCAGTAGAATGAAGTCGTTCCGCCAAAAAGCCAAGAGCCAAGAATGAGCTGCGAACGAGCGGTTAGCAGGGCGCGGCGTTTGGGACCAACCAATGAAGACAACTCCTGCCATCCTCGCCTCGATTTGCATGATTTCATTTTCAGCTTTAGCGCAATCACCACCACCTCAGGATTTCTTGCTCGATCACCTCACCGGAAATTGGATCCTCAAGGGCACGATTGCCGGACGCGAAACGACGCACGATATCGAATCCGACTGGGTGCTGCGCCGCGAGTACCTGCGGCTCCACGAGACGTCGCGCGAGAAGAATGCCCAAGGCCAGGCCGCGTATGAAGCGATCGTCTTCATCGCCTCGGACGAATCGTCGCGCGAATACACATGCCTGTGGCTCGATTCGACCGGCGGTGGCGGCCTCGCCGCCGAGGCCATCGCCCAGGGGAAACGCAGCGGCGATGAGATCGAGTTCTTGTTCAAAGGTAGAGACAGCAGCGTCCACACCACCTTCGCCTACAGCAAAAGCACCGGCACTTGGCAGTGGCTCATAGATAATGAAATGGGTGGAAAACTGTCGCCCTTTGCGCGGGTGAAACTCACCAGGAAATAGGGACCAAAAGCTTCATGACCCAAAACCAATTCGTCCACCTGCATCTGCACAGCGACTACTCTCTGCTTGACGGCGCTTGCGACGTCGAGAAACTAGTCGACCGCGTCCATGAACTCGGGATGCCCGCCGTCGCCATGACTGACCATGGCAATATTTTTGGCGCGGTGCACTTTGTAAATGCCGCGCACAAGGTTGGCGTTAAGCCGATCGTCGGCTGCGAACTTTACATCTGCAAAAAAGACGACCACGTCATTACTCGCACTCCGCCCGATGGCGATACCTATAACCACCTGCTGGTGCTGGCCGAGAACGAGGAAGGCTACCGCAACCTGGTGAAGATTACGTCGGAAGCCTCGCTGCATGGCTTCTACTACAAGCCTCGCGTGAGCAAGAAATTTCTGGCGGAGCATTCGAAGGGACTGATCGGGCTTTCCGGATGTCTGAAGGGCGAAGTGGCGGAGCGGTTGACGGAAGGGAACTACGACGCGGCGCGCTCGGCGGCGGGATTCTATCGCGACCTCTTCGGCAAAGAGAATTTCTTTCTCGAGATTCAGGACCAGGGCCTGGAGATGGAGAATCGCATCCGTTCGGGCTTGTTTCAGTTGGAGAAAGATCTCGGACTGCCGATGGTCGCAACCAACGACAGCCACTATCTCTGCGAAGACGACGCGCATGCCCAGGATGTGATGCTGTGCATTCAAACCGGGAAGTCCATCCAGGAAACCAACCGGATGAAGTTCGAGGGCACGCAGTTCTATGTCAAGAGCAGCGCAGAAATGTTGCGCGTGTTCAAGGATGCGCCCGATGTGCTTTCGCGCACCCTCGATATTGCGGAACGCTGCAACCTTCGGTTAGAAAAAGTTCCCAGCCCGTTTCCGCACTTTGACGTGCCGGACGGATATACGCTCGACAGTTATTTCGAGCACATCACGCGGCAAGGATTCGCTCGCCGGATGGAGAACCTGCGGACTGCGGCGGCGAACGGCCGGCTCAAGCATTCTCTGGCGGAGTACGAACAGCGACTGGCGCGCGAGCTCGCCATCATTCAGCAGATGAAGTTTTCGGGTTATTTTTTGATCGTCTGGGACTTCATCCGCTACGCTCGCGAGCGCGGCATTCCAGTAGGCCCGGGGCGCGGATCAGCGGCGGGGGCGGTAGTTGCGTATTCGCTGGGAATTACCGATATCGATCCGCTGCAGCATGAACTTCTGTTCGAGCGCTTCCTGAACCCGGAACGCATTTCCATGCCCGATATCGATATCGACTTCTGCATGAACCGGCGCGGGGAAGTGATCGAATACGTCACCCATAAATACGGACGCGAAAATGTAGCGCAGATCATCACCTTCGGCACCATGGCGGCGAAAGCTGCGATCAAGGATGTCGGCCGCGCCATGGACATGCCGTACAGCGACGTGGATCGCATCGCGAAGATGGTGCCGACCACGCTGAATATCAAGCTCGACGACGCGCTCAGGGAGTCCGCAGCGCTGCAGGAGGCGTACCAGAAAGATCCGCAGGTGCGACAGTTGCTCGACACGGCGCGGAAACTCGAAGGACTGGTGCGGAACTCGGGCGTACACGCCGCGGGCGTGGTGATTTCACCGCGGCCGTTGATTGAACTGGTGCCGTTGCATAAAACCAAGAACGACGAAATCGTCACTGCCTTCGACATGGTGGCCATCGAAAAGATGGGCCTGCTGAAAATGGATTTTCTCGGGCTGACCACGCTCACCATTCTCGACGACACGCTGAAACTGATCGCGCAGAAGGGCACGAATCTTAAACTGGACGACATCCCACTCGAAGATCAGGAGACGTACGAAAAAGTCTTCCATAAGGGATTAACCTCCGGCGTGTTCCAGTTTGAATCGCACGGCATGCGCGACGTTCTGCGCCGCTACCAGCCGAACTCGATCGAAGATCTCACCGCATTGAACGCGCTGTATCGTCCCGGGCCGATCCAGGGCGGGATGATCGACGACTTTATCGAGCGCAAGCATGGACGCCGGAAGATTGAATACGAATTACCGGAACTCAAAGAGATTTTGCAGGAGACGCTGGGCGTCATCGTTTATCAGGAACAGGTGATGCAGGCGGCGAACAAACTCGCCGGCTACTCGCTCGGAGAAGCGGACCTGCTGCGGCGGGCGATGGGCAAGAAGAATGCCGAGGAGATGGCGAAGCAGCGCGAGCGCTTTGTGCAGGGGGCGACGCAGCGTGGCTATCCGCCGAAGAAGATCGAAAAGATTTTCGATCTGATGGCACAGTTTGCAGGATACGGATTCAATAAATCGCACTCGGCGGCCTACGCGCTGCTGGCCTATCACACCGCATACCTGAAGACCCACCACCCCGTCGACTTCATGGCGGCGTTGCTGACCTCGATCACAGGCGACACGGATAGCGTGGTGAAGTACATCAACGAATGCCGCGAGATGGGAATTGCGGTTGAGCCGCCGGATATCAACGTCAGCGATGCGAACTTTACACCGCACGGGCAGGCGATTCGCTTTGGGCTTGCCGCAGTAAAGAACGTGGGCGGAAATGCGATCGAGTCGATTGTCGCGGCGCGGAAGAAGCTCGACCGAAACTTTAAATCGTTCTACGAATTCTGCGAGGAAGTGGACCTGCGGCTGTTGAACAAGCGCGTGCTGGAATCGCTGATCAAGAGTGGCGCGATGGATTGTTTCGGGCGCCGCGCGCAGCTCATGCAGGCGCTCGACACGGCGATCGAGCAGGCCCAGAAGATGCAACGGGACGCGGAGTCAGGACAGCACGGGCTGTTTGGAGTGTTTGCCGATGAAACCGCGCAGCAGGCGAACGACGCGCTCCCCAACGTGCCCGACTGGGATGAACATACTCGGCTGGCAGCGGAGAAAGAAATCCTCGGATTTTTTATTACCGGGCATCCGATGGAAAAGTACAAAGAGAAGCTCGCCGACCTGAATGCGCTCTCGACCGAAGATATTGCCGCCATGAAAAAATCAACCGCCAAGGATGAGAACATCACGACGGCGGGGTTGATCTCGGGGCTGCGGGTTGCAAAGTCAAAAAGAAGCGGCGAGCTGTGGGCGCAAGCGGCGCTTGAAGATATGTTGGGGAAGGTGGAATTGCTGATCTTTCCCGAGGCCTACAAGAAACTCGCGGACAAAGTCAGGCTTGAGGTTCCGGTTCTGATTCGCGGTGGCGTGCGCATCGAGGAAGGCGCAAATCCAAAGCTCACAGCTAACGACATCATTCCGCTCGACGAAGCGCGTGTGCCCTTGCCGAGGGCGCTCCGCATAAGGGTCCCTCTCGGAAGCGCGACCGGGAACACAGTCGATGCGCTGCACGCGCTCTTCAACGAGAGCAAGGGCGAGGCGAAGGTGCTCTTCGACGTGGAGCGGGAAGGCGATTTCATGGTGGTGATGGAAGCCGAAGGCTATAATGTGATGCCGGACCGCAGTTTCTTGGGTCGCGTGGAAGAGCTGTGCGGGCGCGGCAGCGTGCGCGTCATCAGTTGATCCCTGCAAGCTAACAGGTTCGGCCGATGAGACGAGCAAAAATAAAGCGGGTAGAGAAGTCAGATCGTACCGCGAAAAATGGCGCGGAGAATGCCGCCATAGCCGGTACCGACTTTATGCTCTCGATTGTGGAAGCGCATCATACCCGAAAGAATGGGAACATCATCAAGATGGATTCTGGATTGAAGGCGCAGCAGGAACTGGAAAAAATCGAAGAGCAGATCACGCGGCTGCAGGCCGTGGAGGGGCAGAAGGCGGAAACGCTCCGCCAAATCCAGCAATTGCACGAACGGGTGAACGACCTTCGCCGCGAGATTTCTTCGCACCTGAACGCGTGGGAGCGCACGGAACTGGCGCGCCATCCGCAGCGTCCCTACACGCTGGATTATGCCGAGCGCATTTTCTCCGATTGGAGCGAAATTCACGGGGATCGTGGCTTCCGCGACGATCCGGCGATTGTTTGTGGAATGGCTCGCTTTCACGGCGAGGAAATCATCGTGATCGGGCAGCAGAAAGCGCGCGACGCGAAACAGCGCGTGTATCGAAACTTCGGCATGCCGCATCCGGAAGGCTATCGAAAAGCGTTGCGGGTGATGAAGATCGCCGAAAAATTCAAGCGGCCGATTTTCACCTTCGTAGACACCGACGGTGCCTATCCCGGATTACACGCCGAAGAGCGTGGTCAGGGAGAAGCCATCGCCCGCAACCTGCTGGAGATGGCGCGGCTGGAGGTACCGATCATTGCCACCGTGATCGGCGTCGGCGGCAGCGGCGGTGCCCTGGCGATTGCCGTGGCCGATCGCGTGTTGATGCTGGAGAACTCCGTTTACTCCGTGATTTCGCCCGAGGGCTGCGCGTCGATCATGTGGCGTGATGCCAGCAAGAAAGATCTGGCGGCGGAGGCCATGAAGATCACCGCGAAAGACTTGAACGAACTGGGCTGCATTGATGGCATCATCCCGGAACCTGCCGGAGGCGCACATACCGATCATGCGCAGGCAGCGGAGTTGCTGGACCGAGCGCTGCAGCAGCATCTGGCCGCGATAAAGCAACTGCCGGTTGGCGATCTGCTAGAAACGCGCTACAAGAAATTCCGCAACATGGCGCAGTTCTTCCAGGTGGAAGCTTAAGAACGGGTCGTCCCTCCGGGACTTGAATTATTTCTTCCGCTGTTCCCAGCGCTGAAGCGCTGGGCTAAGTTAGTTCGCCTCTTCGGGGCTTGTTCTTGATGTCGCGGGCCGCGGACTGTTCTCGATGCTGCGGGCTGTTATGGCAATCCTCCATTCACTGGCCCATTTTCCCCGCCCGCTGCTAATCCTCACATCCTCAAAGGCTTACATTGACCTTGGGTGCATCTTTCGATACCCTTACTGCATCTTTTACTACGAGAAAGTGTACCCTAGTGGGTGGGGGAAGCTAGTTGTCTGAGGCCAGCAGCTTACACAGGAAGAATTTGCATACTAAAACCCTACTGCTGTTGAAGCCGCGTGGATTCTGCGCTGGGGTGGTGCGGGCGATCGATATTGTCCGGATCGCGCTGGAGGCCTTTGGGCGACCGATTTATGTGCGCAAGGAGATCGTCCACAACCGCTTCGTGGTTGAGGAACTGCAGCAGAAGGGCGCAATTTTTGTCGATAGCGTGGACGAGGTGCCCGAGGGCGAACGCGTGATCTACAGTGCCCACGGGGTTTCTCCGGAAGTGCGCGAGGCCAGCAAACTTCGGAATTTGCGGGTGATCGATGCTACGTGTCCGCTGGTCACCAAGGTGCACGTGGAGGCGGTGAAGTTCGCCAAGGAAGGCTATTCGCTGATCCTGATCGGCCATCGCGATCATGATGAAGTAATTGGGACGCTTGGCGAGGCGCCCGCGGTGACTCAGGTGGTGGGATCGCCGGCGGAGGTAGCGTCGGTGACGTTGCCCGACCCCAACCGCGTCGCGTACTTGACGCAGACGACGCTCAGCCTGGATGAGACCCGCGACATTATCGCCGCGCTGCGCAAGCGGTTCCCGAACATTAAGGGTCCGGCGGCTCAAGACATCTGCTATGCCACGGAAAACCGGCAGGTTGCCGTGAAGCACGTGGCCTCCGATGCCGATTTGCTGCTGGTGGTTGGCTCTGACAATAGTTCAAATTCCAAGCGGTTGGTGGAGGTTGCCCGCAGCTTGGGCACGCCGGCGCATCTAATTGATGATTGTCGCGACATTCAGCCGCAGTGGTTGAATAGCGTGAAGACGGTGGCGCTGACCGCGGGCGCATCGGCTCCTGAGCATCTGGTGCAGGAAGTGGTGGAGTATCTGGCGGGGCAGGGCTTTGGCGACGTGCAGGAGTTGGAAATCATGCCGGAAAATGTGCGCTTTGGATTGCCGCCGGAGATCGTGGCCACGATCTCCGCGGCACCGGCCATAGCCGTGGAGTCCTAGATGGAAGAATTCTCCCCCCGCACTTCTGCGCAAAGTTCGGCCCAAGGTTCGGCTCAAAGCTCCGCGCATCGTTCCGCACATACTTCAGCACCAGGTTCGGCCTCCGCGCCCCGCCCCAGCACGCCAAACACGGGCGCGCTGGGGACCCCGCAAATGCGATTTGGCAAGATTGACGACCTGGGGAGCCGGGTCGCACTCGCGGTCGATGCGGCACGCCACTATCTTTTCTCGCAGCAGCACGAAGAGGGTTACTGGTGCGGAGAACTGGAAGCCGATACCAGCCTCGAATCCGATTACATCCTGCTCCACACGCTGCTCGGCACCGGCAGCCAGGCACGCTTTGAGAAGGCCGCGCGCTACATCCTGAACCACCAGAATGAAGACGGTGGCTGGAGCATCTACGCCGCCGGCCCATCCAACATCAGCGCTTCGGTGAAAGCCTACTTTGGCCTGAAGCTGGCCGGCTTCACGGCGGATCATCCCGCGCTGGCCCGCGCCCGCAAAAAGATTCTCGACATGGGCGGCGTGACCGAGGTCAATACATTTACCAAGATCTATCTCTGTTTCTTTGGGCAGTACGATTACGATGCGGTGCCAGCGATTCCGCCGGAGATCGTGCTGTTTCCCAACTGGTTCTGGTTCAATATCTACGAAATCTCTTCGTGGTCGCGCGCCATCCTGGTGCCGCTTTCGATCTGTTATGCCAAGAAGCCGTTCAAGAAGATTCCCGACGAAATGTGCGTCGAAGAGCTTTTTGTCGGCGGGCGCGATAGGTCGCGCATGCACCTGCACTGGGCCAAGAAGCGGATTTCCTGGCGCAATTTCTTTTTGGTTCTCGACCGGCTTACCCACTGGGCTGAGCGTGTGCACATCCGTCCGCTGCGTTCGCTTGCGCTGAGGCGCGCCGAGAAGTGGATGCTGGAACGCTTCGAGATGAGCGACGGTCTGGGAGCGATCTACCCCTCGATGATGAACGCCATCATCGCGCTGCGCTGCCTAGGGTATTCGGTGGATGATCCGCAGTTCATCCGCGCGATGGACGAGTTTGAGAAGCTCGGGATCGAAGAGGGTGACACTTTCCGCATGCAGCCCTGCAAGTCTCCGGTGTGGGATACCGCATATGCGCTGTTTGCCTTGGGCGAGGCGGGAGTTCCGGCGACCGATGCGCGGCTGGTGAAGTGCGCCGACTGGATCCTGCAGAAGCAGGTGCGCAAGCCCGGAGACTGGAAGATCAAAAATCCGAAAGGCGAACCGGGCGGCTGGTACTTCGAGTTCAACAACGAGTTTTATCCCGACGTGGACGACAGTGCCATGGTCTGCCTGGCGCTGAGCCGGGTCGAACATCCCAACGGACGCTATCAGAGCGAGTCGGTGCAGCGGGCGATTGATTGGATTTTGTCAATGCAATGCAAGGACGGCGGCTGGGCTTCATTCGACAAAGACAACGACCGCATGGTGTTCCAGTACGTCCCCTTTGCCGATCACAACGCCATGCTTGATCCTGCAACCGTCGACATCACGGGGCGGATTCTGGAGTGTCTTGCGACCCATGGATACGATCAGAACCATCCGGCAGTGAAGCGGGCGCTCAAGTTTATTCGCAAACAGCAGGAGCCGGATGGAAGCTGGTTCGGACGCTGGGGCGTGAACTACATTTACGGCACGATGCAGGTGTTGCGCGGGCTGGAAGCGATGAACGTGGACCGTAACGATCCCATGATCCAGCAGGCGGCGGAGTGGCTGCGATCAGTGCAGAATGCCGATGGTGGCTGGGGCGAGACGGTGGGATCCTATGACGATCCGAATCTTCGGGGACAAGGCGACAGCACGGCTTCGCAGACCGCGTGGGCAATCATGGGACTGCTGGCCGTAGGCGACACGCGCAGCGAATGCGTCGCTCGCGGTATGGCGTATCTTCTGCGCACGCAAAACAAAGACGGTTCATGGGACGAGCCATTCTTCACCGGAACCGGTTTCCCGCGCGTGTTCTATCTGAAGTACCACCTGTACCGCGAGTATTTCGCGCTGCTCGCGCTCACGACCTATTCGAAGGTGATGGCGGAGAAGAGTGCAAGATAGTTCTCAGTTCCCAGCTCTCAGTTCTCAGAAGAACCAGTGATGAGATACATGCTCTGGTCCTGCGGGTTCTTACTGAGGACCGAGAACTGAGAACCGAGAACTGGCTTTGAAAGCTTTCGTTACCGGCGCCACGGGATTTCTGGGCAGTCATGTTGCGCGCGTCCTGGCGGAGCAGGGAGCCGAGTTGCGGCTGCTGGTGCGGCCCACCAGCGATCTGCGCAATATTGACGGCTTGAATGCCGATCGAGCGGTCGGGGACCTGCGCGACGCAGCTTCGATTGCGAAGGCGCTCGCCGGCTGCGACGTCGTATTTCACGTTGCTGCGGACTACAGGCTGTGGGTGCGCGGGCGAGATTCCAACGAGATGTATCGCTCGAATGTCGAGGGCACGCGATCCTTGCTTGAAGCGGCGCGGAAACAAGGTGTACGACGCGTCGTGTACACGTCGAGTGTGGCGACCATGGGCTTCACTTCGGGGATCAGTTCGAAGAACGGCCACGTAGCGGATGAGCAGAGCCCGGTCGGTATTGCGGACATGATCGGGCACTACAAGCGTTCGAAGTTCATGGCGGAGCAGGCAGCAATCGAGGCCGCGAGATCCGGAGTTGATGTGGTGATCGTCAACCCCACGACGCCGATCGGCGAGCGCGATATCAAGCCGACTCCGACCGGGCGCATCGTGGTGGATTTCCTGAAGCGGAAATTCCCCGCTTACGTGGAAACCGGTTTGAACCTGGTAGATGCGACCGAATGTGCTCGCGGTCATGTCCAGGCGGTGGAGAAGGGAAGGTCAGGCGAGCGCTACATTTTGGGTGGAGAGAATCTTACGCTGAAGCAGATTCTGGATCGGCTGGCCGCGATCACGAACTTGCCGTCGCCAACGGTGAAACTGCCATACGTCTTCGCGTTCGCAGCGGGGGTAGTGGACGAGATGGTGACGGGCCGCCTTCTGGGCCGCGAGCCGCGCGCGACGATTGACGCCGTGCGCATGGGACGCAAAATGATGTTTGTGAGTTCCGCAAAGGCGGAACGGGAATTGGGCTGGCGCACGGTTCCGGTGGATGGAGCGCTGCGGCGGTCGGTGGAATGGTTCCGCGCGAACGGTTATGTCTAGCGGGCTGCCGGAAGATTCGGGTTCGAGCTTCGTATCAGGGCGTCACTTTAGCGATGCCGCAAGCACCGCGAAATCAGCCGCCCCTTCAGGGGCTGCAGTGGCCGCAGATGGCTAAAATCGCCCTCATCGCCGCGATGGAACGAGAGGTACGACCGCTGATTCGAAGCTGGAAGGTCAGCGCTAATATTAGAACTATGGAACAGGGCGGACGACGGTATCGTCTTTTTGAAAATGGCGAAGTGGCCCTGGTATGCGGCGGAATTGGAGCCGAAGCCGCGCGCCGCGCAACCGAAGCGGTGATTCGGGAGGTTAACCCGGCGCAGGTGATCTCAGTCGGCTTTGCCGGAGCGCTGGTTGCGTCCCTGCAAGTCGGAAATATTGTTGAGCCGCGCACGGTAATCAATACCTCTGACGGCTCCCGAACCGAAGTCGGTTCGGGTGAGGGAATACTGGTGAGTTGCGCGACCGTGGCTGGCAAGGAGCAGAAAATTCGGTTGAACAAGGCTTATGGCGCGATCGCGGTGGACATGGAAGCCGCAGCCGTGGCACAGGGAGCGCAGGCGCGTGGCGTCGAGTTCGCCGCATTGAAAGTCATCTCCGACGCCGCCGATTTCAGCCTGCCGGCGATGGATCACTTGTTGGATCGCTTTGTGGCAGACGATGGGACGTTTCACTCCGTGAGGTTTGCGTGTCATGTGGCCCCCCGCCCGTGGCTGTGGGGGACGACCATCGCGCTGGCGCGAAATAGCTCCAAGGCAAGCCAGGCTCTTTGCGGCGCGCTCGCTAGCTACCTCGGGCGTGAGGCTCAGACTTTCCCGGGCGAGTCTTTGGTGTCCAATATGAACCAAAAAGAAGGCGGACCCGTGTTCGCCGGCGCACATACTCGTACCGATACGCAGTCCCATAATCGTGCCGAAGGGAAACAGTAAAAGCTGCTATGGCAATTGCTCCACCATCGACACTAGCCGTGGAAAGCGTAAGGCGCGAGATTCCTGCCAAAATGCAGGCCGCCGTGTATCGCGGCGTGAACGATGTACGCCTGGAAGAAGTGCCTGCGCCTGAAATCGGGCCCGGAGAGATTCTGGTTCGAGTCCACACCTGTGGAATCTGTGGGACCGATCTCAAGAAGATTGCCACTGGCTCGCACTCCGCGCCGCGTATTTTTGGTCACGAAACTTCGGGCGTCGTCGCGAAAGTCGGCGAAGGCGTTCGGAAGTTCAGGGTCGGCGAACGCGTAGTCGTCTTCCATCACATCCCGTGCGGAGAGTGTTATTACTGCCGCCACAAGACCTTCGCGCAGTGCTCCACCTACAAAAAGGTTGGTTGCACGGCGGGGTTCGAGCCCTCCGGTGGAGGATTTGCGGAATACGTGCGGGTGATGGACTGGATTGTCCAGAAGGGGACGGTACACATCCCGGACGGCGTCAGTTTTGAGCAGGCATGCTTTGTCGAGCCGGTGAATACCTGCATCAAAGGTATTGAGACCCTTCGCCTGCAAGCGGAGGAAACCGTGCTGGTGATTGGGCAGGGCCCGATAGGCTTGATTCTGGCCAACTTAGCGAAGCGAGCCGGGACTCGGGTGATCACTTCCGATTTGTATCCGGCGAGGCTTACAATGGCTAATGGCTTCGGCCTCAATCTGACAATTGACGCTTCTAAGGCTGACGCCGGGCAAACGGTGCGCGGAATGACGGAAGGCCGGGGGGCAGACGCTGTGATTTTGGCAGTTGGCGGGAGCGGCTTGATCCGCCCTGCCATCGACGCCACCCGTCCGGGAGGTCGCGTGCTGCTGTTTGCGCAGACGGTGCGCGGCGAGGTCACCATTGATCCGGCGGCCGTGTGCGTGGACGAAAAGACTTTGCTGGGATCCTACAGCGCATCGGTTGATTTACAGGAGGAATCGGTGCGGTTCGTGATGAACCGTGAAATGGATCTGGAACGGCTTATCAGCCACCGTTTCCCACTGCAAAGCGGTGTGGAAGCGCTGAGTCTGGCTGCCCATCCTCGGCCGGACTCGATGAAGATCGTCATCCAGCCGGGCAAACCGGGGTCCCCAACACGCCCGGCTTTGGCGTGATGGGGTGGAGAGCGGGGTCCCCAACACGCCCGGTTTTGGCGTGATGGGGTGGAGAGCGTGGGAAGGACATCGACTGTGAATGGCAAGATGACGGCTGCCGTCCTCTACGGCAAAGAAGACATCAAGATTGAAAAAGTGCCGATTCCGCGTGTGGGTGACGGCGAAGTTTTGGTCAAGGTCCACGTGGCCCTCACCTGCGGCACGGATTTGAAGGTGTATCAGCGGGGCTATCACGCTCGGATGATTGTGCCGCCGGCGTTGTTCGGGCATGAACTGGCGGGCACGGTCGAGGAAGTTGGAGAGGGTGTGCGCGGCTTCAAGAAGGGCATGCGCGTGGTCGCGCTGAACTCGGCTCCCTGCGGCATGTGCTTCTATTGCTCCAAGCACCAGCTCAACCTCTGCGAGGATCTGCTGTTCAACAACGGCGCCTACGCCGAGTACATCCGGATTCCCCGGCGCATTGTGGAAACCAATATGCTCGTGGTGCCTTCGAATGTGACCTTCGAGGATGCCGCGATGACTGAGCCGCTCGCCTGCGTGCTCCGTGGCCTGCATGAAACTGGAGTCGAGATCGGTGACACCGTGGCGGTCATTGGCGGTGGACCGATCGGCTTGATGTTTGTGCAGGTGGCCAAGGCCATCGGATGCAATGTGATTGCGGTCGTCAAGCGCGACTCGCAGGTCTCACTGGCGCGCAAAAAGGGTGCGCACGAGGTGGTGCAGATTACCAAGGTGAAAGATCCGGTGGAGGCGGTGCGCGAGTTAAGTCCGGAGAGGCGCGGCGCCGATGTGGCGATCGAAGCCGTCGGCCGTCCGGAAGCCTGGGAGTGGGCCGTGCAGATGGTGCGCAAGGGCGGCACGGTAAATTTCTTTGGCGGGTGCGCTGCGGGAACCAAAGTGCAGTTAGACACCAACCGCTTACACTACTCGGAGATTACCTTGAAAGCGACCTTCCATCACACCCCGGAAACGGTGCGCCGGGCGTTTGGTTTGATTGCCGAAAAGAAAGTTTGCGGCAACGACTATATTACCGGCGAGGCGCCGCTTTCGCGTTTGCAAGATGTGCTGCGCCACATGCTGAACCGCAACGGAGATATCAAGACTGCGATCATCCCGGGTCACTAGCGTCGCGTCCCGTTAATTCGGACATAGGCTTGGATTGTCATCCTGAGCGAAGCGAAGGATCTCGTGCATAGAAAAACTCAAGTACATCGGTCCTTCGCTTCGCTCAGGATTACATTATGGATTTATTGAACATTTGATGATGACTGCTGCCAGCCATCCCCCGACTGCACCGCTCTCCTCGGCTTGGAGTGCGCTGCCACCCGAGTACGCCATTCCCGACCATGCGCCTTCGGAAGCCGAAGCCCGCGAATATTGCCGCCGACTGGCGCGCTCGCATTACGAGAATTTTTCCGTCGCATCCTGGTTTCTTCCGCGCCGCCTGCGCCAGCACTTCTTCAATGTTTATGCCTACTGCCGCATCTCGGACGATCTGGCTGACGAGGTTGGCGACAACGCTGCGTCTTTGCAGTTGCTTGATCAGTGGGAGACGGAGTTGGGTGCATGTTATGCCGGTCGCGCCCGACATCCGGTGTTTGTTGCGCTTGCTGAAACTGTACACAAGTTTGAGATTCCGAAATATGAATTTGTAGATTTGCTGACCGCGTTCCGGCAGGATCAAAGTATCACCCGCTACGAAACGTTCAACGATCTACTGGGCTATTGCCGGTATTCGGCGAATCCGGTCGGTCACTTGGTGCTGTATCTCTGCGGATACCGCGATTCCGAGCGCCAGCTGCTTTCCGATTACACCTGCACCGCGCTGCAACTCGCGAACTTCTGGCAAGACGTGAGCGCGGACTTCGCCAAAGGACGAATTTATCTCCCACTCGAAGACCTGCGTCGTTTCGGCGTGAACCAGGAAGTAATTCGCGACGGCGAAAACACTCCGGCATTCTGCGAGATGATGGAATTTGAAGTCGCGCGTGCGAGAGAATGGTTCGCGCAAGGCCTGCCACTGATCGCGAAGGTCGATCGTAAACTGGCCACCGACATCGAACTCTTCAGCCGCGGCGGACAGGAAATTCTGAACGCAATCGAGCGCCAACGTTATGCTGTGCTCGGCCGGCGTCCCGCAATTTCCAACGCCCGTAAGCTGGCCCTGGTCGCTCGGGCCGCGCTGGGGAAGCTGCTGGGGAAGCCGCGGGAGAAGGAACGATGAGCGCCGCCGTGGGAAATGCGCCTGTGCAATTTGCTCCTACCGCTTCACAGCTCGATATGGCGTACTCCGTCTGCCGAAGCATCGCCCGTTCCGCCGCCAAGAATTTCTATTACGGGTTTGTGGTCCTTCCGCGAAGGAAGCGCAATGCGCTGAGCGCGGTATATGCCTTCATGCGGCGCTGCGACGACATCGTTGACGACAACACGCTGAGCCGCGACGATCGCCACATCAAGCTGGCGGAATGGCTCGACAAGGTCCACCGCGCATTGGCTGCACAGCCAACCGATGATCCGGTGCTGCTGGCGCTGACCGATGCGCAGCGCACGTACCAGATTCCGATTGGGCTTCTCGACCAACTCGCCTTCGGTACGGCTGCGGATCTCGACTACAGCCAGCCAGAGCCCTCTGCTGTTGCACCGCCAGCCGCGCGCTACCAGACTTTTGAAGACCTGCGCCAATATTGCTATGGTGTGGCATCGGTTGTCGGTCTGGTGTGCATCAAGATTTTCGGATATCGCGATCCTGCTGCCGAGCCGCTCGCCGAACGTTGCGGTCTGGCCTTTCAGCTTACAAACATCATTCGTGACGTCAAAGAAGACGTGGCCATGGGCCGGGTTTATTTTCCGCAAGAGGACATGGCGCAGTGCGGTCTCTCGGCCGCGGATCTGGCCTCGCCAAATGTTGACGCTGCCCGCATCCGTCCGCTGCTGGCGATGGAGGCCGACCGCGCTCGCGAGTGCTACGGCGCAGGAGATGAACTGATCCCGCTGGTGAGTGAAGACAGTCAGCCCGCCCTATGGGTCCTCATTACCATCTACCACCGCCTGCTTGAAAAGATTGCTTCGAACCAGTACGACGTCTTCAGTGAGCGTGTTCGATTGACCGTTCCCGAGAAGCTCACTGTCCTCGGAAAAGGAATCGTGAAGCGTCTGGTGTGATGCCGCCCTCGCTCGATTCTAATTCGACTCGTCCTAACTCGACCCATCCTAATACGACACCTCCTCCCACAGTCGCTGTAGCCGGGGGCGGATTGGCTGGACTCGCCGCTGGATGCGCTTTGGCGGAAGCCGGTTTTCGCGTGTCGCTTTTTGAGCGCCGTCCGTATCTCGGCGGGCGCGCGTCTTCTTATCAGCATCCTGGCACCGGCGAAATTGTCGACAATTGCCAGCATGTGTTGCTCGGCTGCTGCACCAACCTGCTCGATTTCTATCGTCGCGCGGGAGTTCAGGACAAGATTCGCTGGTATGAGCAACTGACCTTCCTCGAGCCTGGAGGACGCGCATCTGTGATTGCACCTTCAGCGTTTCCGGCCCCGCTGCATACCACGCTGGCATTTCTCCGGGCCGACTGTTTGAACCTTCGCGACAAGCTGGCCATCAGCCGCGCTATGGCAGCGCTCGCTCCGGCCACTCCAGCGGATCGGGGCGAGTCGTTTCTCGACTGGCTCAAACGACACTGGCAAACCGAGCAGGCCATCGAACGCTTTTGGAAGACAATCCTAGTCAGCGCCTTGAATGAAGATCTCGATCAGGTTTCCGTTCCATATGCGGCCCAGGTGGTGCGGGAGTCGTTTCTAAAATCGGCCGCTGCCGGACGCATGGGAATTCCAACCGTGCCGCTCACCGACCTCTACAGTACCGCCGGAGACTACATCCGCGCCCGTGGTGGAGATGTCCGGTTTCGCGCGGGTGTGGAGTCATTTCGCGCGGAGACCTCCGAGGTGATTGTGACGGCGAACGGACAGGAACAGAAATTCGACTATCTCGTCCTCGCCGTCCCTTTTGACGTGCTGGGACGGATACTGCCTGATACTTCGGCCGCTGCGTATTTGGCCGCAGCGCTCGGCCAGTTCTCGTCGTCACCTATCACCGGCATCCATCTCTGGTTTGATCGTCAAGTCAGCGAGCTCGATCACGCCGTGCTGCTCGACCGCACCATCCAATGGATGTTTCACAAATCGCGGCTCATTGAATCTCGCAGCAGCGAAAGTCGCGAGGTTGGCAGCGGCAGCTACATTGAGCTGGTTGTGAGTTGCTCCCGGAGCCTGGTTGAAAAGTCGAAGTCGGAGATCGTCGACATGGCGGTGAAAGAAGCGCAAGAGTTTTTCCCTGGGGTGCGCGGAGCGAAACTGTTGAAATCAACCGTGATCAAGGAAGTGCACGCGACATATTCGCCGCGCCCGGGAATCGACCAGTACCGGCCTAGGCCGGAGACGGCATGGCCGCGGGTATTTCTGGCCGGCGATTTTACCACGACCGGTTGGCCCGCCACCATGGAGGGCGCGGTGCGAAGTGGCTATCTTGCGGCGGAAGCACTGGCGCGTTTCTCCAGCGGCAAGAGCGCCAGCTTTCTCGTCCCCGACCTGGCCCCGAGTGGTTTTATGAAGCTGTTTGCATGAGATTCACTCTTTAGGTCTGAAATCCTCTATGACGCAGCGGCTCTCATTTTTTCTCTTATCGGCTCGTTGTCGCAATACACACGCCACTCGGCGACTTTTCCTTCTTTGACAAGTGCTCGCCACACCGCTGGGGTCTCCCATTTGTTTTCGGGTTTGATCATCCCGCCCTTCGGGACGAACGTCCCGCCAGCACTGCGGCAGAGAATGATCACGTTCCCTTCGGAGACGATTTGATCGACCTTGATCCAATAGTCGGGCACCATCGTGAAATATCCTTGCCATCCACTCCGCATGGCGGAAGCCGGAGATTTGTTCCCCAGCGAATCAACGAATACATGGTCGCTGGACATCAGCTTTGTCAAACCGTCCGTGTCATGTGCGTTGATAGCGTTTACAAACTTCTGTGCGATCTCCTTAGCTGTAACATTCTCTGTTCGCATGCTAAATCTCCGTCTGATCCGCCCGATCCTGCTGCTGATCACGCCGGGATTTCCTTCTTGACCCCGAAAACGGCACCATTGTACGACTATCTCGGTTCCCTTATCTCGCCCGGGACGGTCTGGCCATTCCCACCGGGCAAGTCTTGGAGCTTCAACTTCGATTACTTCGGTTTCCAATCCCACGTTACCTCGATGCCACTCTCAAGAATTCTCCACAAACACTCGATCTAATAAACATGCCTGAGCGCACCGACGCAGACAAGGATCGCCGTCGCACCCCGCGATTCAGCTGCAGCGGTGGCGCGAAGATCACTCGCCTTCCATCGAGCGGCATCTTTCTTCCGGGGACGATCCGCGACCTGAGCCTCGGCGGATGCTGCGTCGATACCACTCTGCCGATTGATTTTGGCGTACGGACTGAAATCGTCGTGCGCGTGAACGCTGCTTCGTTCCGGGCCGTGGGTGAGGTGAAAGCGATTCGAGGTGGCGCCACAGCTTGCATGGAGTTCGTGCAGTTGAGTGCCGGCGGAAAAGACCTGCTCGAGGATCTGGTTGCGGAGCTGGCCAGATTGCAGGCGGTCGTGAACAAGCTTAGAGCTGCGCGCCACGGGATGGATGCGGAATCGTTCCGCAGACAACTGCAAGCCGGAAAACTTCAGGCAGTGAGGTTTAGCGAGCGGTATCCTTTTCTGGGGACAATTCTGTCAGCGGAAATTTCGGAACAGGATCAAGCTGCATCCGTCGGCGAGGATCGGATTGTGAAAGCGCAGCCGCTTGTGATTCCCGTCGATCTGTTCGGCTAGACCGCCATCAACACCACACCACCCGCCACCAGCAATGCTGCAATCCAGCGCCGGCGCCCCACGCGTTCGTGCAGGAATATGCGCGCGGCGACCGCGTTGGCCACAAAGGTGAGCGAGGCTGAAGCGGGCACGACCAAACTGAGATTTCCCCAGGAGAGGCCAAAGAGCAGGCTGTAGAACGCTACCCCCATCGCCACCAAGCCGAGAGCAAATGTGGGCGTCGCGAGCACGCGCCCGATGACCGCCAGGACCCCGTGCCGCTTCCAGAGTTCACCCACGTCACCAACGCGTTTCATGGAGAAGGAAAGCAGCACATCCCCCGAGGTCGAGGCGAGAACGATGAGAGCGATCGCGGCCCAGGCATAAAGGTCTTTCATGATTCCACCTCCTGGGAAACCGGTTCCCGTGCGTCGTCTCGCGTACTCTCGCGGTGGTGATCTGGTGTAACCGACGGGCCGGCGGCCACGAAGCCCACGCCGGCGGCGATCAGCGCAATGCCAAGCCAGCGCGTCGCCGAGATTTCTTCATGAAGACGAAAGTGGCCAATCAAAGCGACGAAAACATATGCGAGCGACGTGGCCGGCAGCACATAGGTGAGGTCAGCCCACGAAAGCGCGGACATGTAACAAGAGAAAAACGCCAGCAGCAATAGGATTCCCGCGGTTACCCAGGGATTGAGGATGGCCAGTAGCAGGGCAGAAAGGTTGTGCAGCGACACATTTACATTGCCGAAATCTTTCATACCGCGAGCCAGCAGGGAATCGCCCGCGGTGCTGAATACGGTGATTCCCGCCAGGACGAGGTATTTTCGAAATGTCACTCATGACTCCAGACTCTATGATAATGCGACGTAACCCCATTATTTCAGATCAATTTAGAGAAGCGGGGGGCTGCACTGGTCGCTTCCCAGGCAGCCCTTCAATAAAGCTTCGGCCAGGCTTTCGGCATCCCTCGGTGGGCGGGGCTGTTTCGCGTGCGGGCCATGATCGCTGAACGCGTCGAAACTGAGATAGTTCATTTTTACCAGTCGCCGGAGCCCCACAGTCCGCCGGGCGGATTCCGGCGCTCTCAAAAGTCTAAAATTTAGACGGATTCGATTCAAGACAGCCCTTCATCTCCCTGATGAGTACGACGAGTACAATTTAAATTTAAGAGACCACCTTCACGCTCTAGCGCGGGGTTCCGCTCCGTCAACCAGCAAAGGGGGACGCACATGTTCATGAAAACGATCGCCGCCGGATCCGCGGTGTTAACTGTCCTTCTCAGCTCTGCTGCATTGCTTTGTCAGGCGCCGCCCGCCGCCCCCAGTTCCTACGCGGGAATCGAGTTTCCCGTGATCATGCTGCAAAACGTGGCTGCCGGCGCCGTCCCCGTCGGAACCAAGGTCCATGCCAAACTTGTGGTCGCCACTCTGGTCAATGGCGCGGTCATTCCGCAGGATGCCATCTTGTCCGGAGAAGTTACCGAGTCGGTGGCGAAGTCCGCAACCAACCCATCGCGCCTCGCCATTCGCATGGACTCCGCGCAGTGGAAAAATCGATCAGCGCTCGGGGTGCTTCAGCTCACGAAAAAGGTTTACCTGACCGCCTGGTATTACCGCGAGGAGCCGCTGACGATTCTGGGTCTTTCGGATGGACCGCCGGACGCCGCATCCAGCCCGGGACTTCGGAATGGGCCAATTACCTTCTCTAACGAGGCCCCCAAGAATGCGCCGTCATCTCGAGGCGTTGACACGGGCAACGACAAGAACAGCCTCCCCGGGCCACCACTTCGGACGTCAAGCGTTTCGAAACGTCGCGTCCTGATGAAAAATGTAGAGTTGACGCGCAACGGTGACGGAGCGGTCAGCCTTACTTCCAAGCGTTTTAATCTTAAGCTTGATAAGACGACCACCTATGTCTTCGCCCCAAGCGACCTGGCCGCTGGTCCAGGTTAGCGAGTAGCTACGCAGCGAATCGATTCTGAATCCGGGACAGCTACCGAACAGGGGCATTTTGAGGATCTTCTTCCTGGGTGTTTCTTCAGCGCCAGACTCTGCAGACTCACCGGGCTTCGATTCCGGCGGTATTACGGGATTCTCGATCTGAATATGGCTGCGGAAAAAGTTCCCTGGTAACAGTCGTGCTATCAGCGGCTAAAGCCGTCGCTGAAAAGCCAGTTATCGCAGCGGTGAACCGCTGCGCCTCCCAAAATCAGGTGCCACATCAAGTTTTTCCGCGGCTTGCTAGGCTTTGGCTGGTTCCGGGGCAGGCGCTTCTTCCTTGCGATTTTCCTTGACCCACTTGTGGCGCTGCGCACGCAGTTTCAGGAATGTCCGCGCTTCTTTATACAAGCGCTTTCGTTCGGAGTTGTCGAACATTGCTTTCCTCAAAATGCGGTATGCAGCCTTGGGACGGAAATAATACTCATCGTAAAAGTGGTGGACTGCCTCCAGAAGCTCGGCGGCGGGCAGGCCAGGATACTCGATCTGCACCATCTGATGGCCGCCGTCGTCCACCATTTTTGTGTCGCTGGTCATGAAGCCATTCTTGATCGCGAATTCGTGCAGTTCCGTTCCCGGGTAAGCGTGCGCCACCGAAACCTGGATCGTTTCCACATCGAGTTCCTTGGCGAAGTTGATGGTGTTCTTGATGGTTTCGCGGCTTTCTCCGGGCAGGCCAATGATGAAATCTCCGTGCACCACCAGCCCCAGCTTGTGGCAATCCTTGGTGAACTGGCGGGCGCGCTCGATGGTCGCGCCTTTCTTGATGTTCTTCAAAATCTGTTGATCACCCGATTCGTAGCCCACAATCAGAAGCCGGCATCCCGCTTCCTTCATGGCCTTGAGCGTTTCGAAGTCCGTGGTGACTCGCGAGGTGCACGACCAGGTGAGGCCCAGCGGTTTCAACTTGGCGCACAATTCCACCGTGCGTGCCTTCTGCAGGTTAAAGGTATCGTCGTCGAAGAAAAATTCCTTCACGTAAGGCCAGTAGTCTTTCGCCTTGGCCATCTCGCGCGCCACGTCGTCAGTGGAGCGCTTGCGCCACGGGTGTCCGCTCAGGGTCTGGGGCCAGAGGCAGAAGGTGCATTGCGCCGGGCATCCGCGCGTCGTGTACAGCGAAACAAAAGGGTGCAGCAGAAAGGGCACATTGTAACGTCGGACGTCCAGGTCGCGCCGGTAAACGTCGGTCACGTGCGGCAGGGAGTCGAGATCCTGAATGGTCGGCCGGTCGGGATTGTGTACGACCGCGCCATTCTTACGGTAAGAAATGCCAAGAATGTCTTCGATTGGCTTGCCTTGGGCGTATTCGACGATGGAGTAGTCGAATTCCTTGCGGCAGGCTACGTCAATCACCTTTGCCTCCATCAAAGACTTCTCGGGCAGCACGCTGACGTGGGGTCCGACGAAAGCGATTTTGATGTGAGGATGGCTGTCTTTGATGGCCTCGGCGATGCGGACGTCACCGGCGAAACCCGGAGTACTCGTGAACAGCACGAGCAGTTCGTAGTCCTTGCAGGTGCGGATCGTCTCTTCCGCCGTGATGTGGTGAGGCGGCGCGTCGAGCAAGCGCGCGCCTTCGAGCATTCCGGTCGGATAGGCGAGCCAGACCGGATACCAGTACGATTCGATCTCACGCGTAGCGGGCCAGCGCGAGCCTGCGCCCCCATCGAAATTCTCAAACGAAGGCGGATTCAAAAACAGTGTTTTTAATGGCATATTTGTGAGTCTCTATTTTAGCACTCTTAGATGTGCACATACCCCAATCAACGCTACCATCCAGGTACGTCTCCAACCTGCATCGAAAGCGTGGAAGCCCTTGTCCCAGTGTGCCTTAGCGGGGCCCAAATCGCAAAGTAACTTGGCCGAACGTCGCTATTGCGCATTAAGGCGCAGGAATCGACCGCCAGCCGGGCGTTAGCTTGGATGCTTCACTTCACGCCGGGGCTTGGCAGCGCCCATTGCTCCAAATCGCCGGTCGCCCGCAGCAGGTTCATGCGGACCCGCTGGTACTCAAAATCGGCATCCTGAAAAAGCAGAAAGCGTTCGGCGGCCTGCACTCGCGCATCGGCCAATTCGTGCAAGGTGCCAGTTTTTGCGTCGATCCGAGTTTGGGCAGCTTCAAGGCCGGACTGTGCGAGTTGATATTCCAGTTGCGCTACCTCGCGGGCAGCCTCGAGTTGCTCGGCGGCGCGTTGTAGTTTTAGCGTTTCCTCCGCCACCTGATTGCGAGTTGCCTCCGCTTGCTTCTTCGCCTTCAGGGCTTCGGCCGCGGCTGCGTCGGCGCGGGCGCGCTGGCTGGCATTGAATATGGGGATGCGGAGGGCAAAGCCGACCGTGGCATTGTCGGCCTGAAAGCGAGTGTAGTACTGGGTGTAGTTATTGAAGGTGGAGAGGCGCGCATACTGGGCAGAGAAGTCGATCGACGGCAATAAAGAGCGATGCTCGCCCGCAGCCCGCATCGATTCCGCCAGGGAATGCTGCTCGGCAAACTTGATGGCGGGGCTGGAGGCAATCGCTTTTTCCGAGAGATCTTCTTCCGACGCGACGGGCGGCAAGGCCGGAATGGTTTCGGGCGCGAGTTCGATGGAGGAAACCGGCAAACCGGTCAGGGTCGAAAGGTGGCGCCGCAGGACGTCGGCGTTGCCACGCGCCTCGGCCCGGTGAAGACGTACGCGCGCTCCGACGAGCTTGGCTTTGTTCAAGTCTACGGTGCTGTCCACGCCTTCCTGCAAGCGCTCAGACACTGCTTGTTCCATTTTCTGCGCCTCGGCCTCGTCCTGCTGTAAATGTCGGAGGCGCGCCTCCCACTTCGCCAGCTCAGCGTAGGTCAAGGCAACGTCCTGGATGACCGCATTGCGCTGGTCTTTGTCCTGAAACTCGGAAGCATGCCAGTCAATTTTCGCCGCGCCCAGGAACTCCCGTTGCGCGGGATTGAAAACCGAACTTTGCGCGACGGCGTTTACCAGTGCCGGCGCCGACCCTTCGATGCTGAGTGGAAATCCATAGGACCAGCCGAGTCCCGAGCCGACGACGAGTTGGGGTATGTAGTTGTTGCGGAGTTCCCGGTAGGAGGCAAAGGCCCGCTGTACGTCAGCACCTGCAATCGCCGAACTCGTGCTATGGGCGAGCGCCAGCCGAATGGCGCGCTCGAGCGGGAGCGGTTCAGCCTGGCCGTGTCCCGCGATCGTCAGGACGGCCGCAAATAAGGCGAGCAGACTTGTGCAGTGCAAACGCGGCCATCGGAATTTCATCTCGTCACCTTCATCTCGTCACTTCTTCATAGTCACGCACAAATTGTAGTGCGCCACCAGCGAGACGGGCAGCAACTTTGCTAGGACTGATCGAATCAAAGGTCTTGGTCAGGGATGTTTTGGGTAGGGCACGGCTTCAGCCGTGCCGTCCAGACCCAATAAAAACGTGGGCTTTAGCCCCTGAGGTGTCCGGCAATTTACTCATTCGGTTCATTCGTGCGCAACTCGATTCAGCGCCTGCTGAGCGGTGCCGTAACTGTGGGCCAATGACAAGGAAGCACGGTACTCGCGAGCCGCACCGGCTTTGTCTCCTTGCTTTTCCAGCAGCGCCCCCCGCAAATAATGGGCCCGGAACGCAGGAGCCTTTTCTACCGGACCCGAGGCGAGATACCGATTCACGAGTTCCGTGGCGAGGGGGTAACTGCGACCGGCGCGTTCTAACATAGCGGAAGCTTCCCACAGAACATCCGGTTCGGGATTGGGCGCCTGGCTAAGCTTGACGATGGCTTGTTCCATTTCGTCGAAGCGTTTCTGATGACGGAAAAATAGTGCGAGGTTCAGCCACGCTTCCGCGTCACCCTTGCTGAGGTCGATGTACTGGTGATATTCGCGTTCGGCGGTGGCGAAATCTTTTTTCTTTTCGGCGATACGGGCGTAGATCCAATGCTCACGACCGGAGTCCAGGGTCCGGATGAACTGCGCTTGCTCGCGGGCCTTCTGCTCGCCTCCGCCGACGATGCCGGGCGCGTCAATATAAAACTCCGCCAGATCGAGCCGTGCCTCTATGTCTTTCGTGTTCAGTTGCACAGCGCGCTCAAACTCTCCGCGAACTTTTCCGGCGAGGCTCGCCGCCGCCAGGAAATTTGCCCGGTCCGCCTTTTCGCCGTACACGCGCCCCAGCCAAAGATGGAAACGGCCATTGTCCGGAGCGAGGGAGGCCGCTTTTCTGCACGAGGATTCCGCGCGATCCCAATCTTCGAGCGCGAAGTAAGCACGGCAAAGCAGGTTGGACGATTCCGCGTCGGCCGGAGCAGAAGAAAGACGCCCATTCAATTCGGCGATGGCTTCATCGATCCGGCCGGCCGCCAGCATGTCTTTTGCGGAGTCGGCCACGCTGGCCGTTAGTGGGGTAACCAGCAACAGTAGAATCAGAAAGACTCTGGAAGTGCGCGTGATGCGTGTAAGCGTGATCATTTAGAACTTGACCTGCGTTCCGTCGCCAATTGGTTTGCCATTCGACGCATTGATTGCAACCACGTCCTTGGCGGAGAGGCCGCGCGATACTTCCACCTGCGTGAGATTGGAAAGGGAAGTCTCCACATTCCGTCGCTTGAGTTCGTGGCCGACAACCTGCAAGACGTACGGCTTCGAGTCGTCCATTCGCACTGCCTCGCGCGGTACCACCAGCACGTTATCGTGCTCGGCGACGACGATCGTTATCCCGACGTTTACATTGGGTAACAGTTTCAAATCCTTGTTATCTACGATGCTGGTTGTCTCACCAACGTTGCGGGAGCCGCGCAATTTCACCGTGGATGGGATGGCGGTCAGCGCGGTATGCCACACGCGTCCGGGAACGGCGTCCCAGGTAATTTCAATCGGATCCCCTGGAGCCAGTCTGCCGACGTCGGGTTCATCAACGAACGCGCGCACCAGCACTTTTCGCAGGTCCGCCACTTGCAGCAGAAGATCTCCGGCCGCGACGAAGCCGCCTTGCTTGGCTGGCAGCGAGTACACAATGCCCTCAAAAGGAGCGCGGACATTCGATTTCGACAGGACATCCTGGGCGGCATCGTACGTGGCCTGGGCTTCAGATCGCTGCGCATCGACGCGCGCTAACTCCGCATTCGAGTATCGCTTCGTCTGTTTTTGCCGCAGAAATGTAAGTTGGGCGTCCGCGCGGGCCAGAGCATTCTCTGCTTCACGCACTTCTCCCGCCGATGCCGCGCCCTGCTGCTCGAGTTTTTTTAGCGCCTCCAAATTGCGCTGTGCTGAATCGCGGTCGGTGCCGGCCTTCACCAATTGCGCCTCGAGGCTCAACACTTCTTCCTGAGTCCCGCCTCGTTCCGCGGCGCTCAGGTCGGCCAGCGCTGCTCTCAATTGGGTTTGGGCTCGAGCGGCGTGGGCACGCGCGTCGGCGTCATCCAGAACGATCAGCAACTGGCCCTTCTTGACGGAGTCGCCTTCCTTGACGTAAATGCGCCGTACGCTGGTCGAGACGGGGGCGTGAGCCTCGAAGTTGTTGACGGGCTCGATTTTTCCGTTAGTAGAAACCAGGCTGCGGATCGCGCTCTGCCCGACAACGGCGGTTCGCACCGGCACCGCGTCATCGCGGCGGGAGACGAAAGCGGCCAGCACGATCACCGCCGCCAAAATCGCAAGCGCCGTGATCCACCAACGCCCCGGCTGGCGTCTCGAACTGTTTCCATTCAATGGCATACAGAGAAAAGCGCAAGCTTCAATGTATCATCCACGCGCTACGGGAAGCAGGCAAATGCAAGCTTAGACTTACTTGTTTAGATGCAGCGCGTCGGCCGTTTGCGTCAGGCAGAGTGCGGAATTACGCGGTGAATCCTGATTCATATGGTGGAGGGACCGGAGTCTCGCCGGTCCAGCCGGGCGGGGAGAGCCCGGCGCTCCACCAGCAGGCTCGGACCCGTCGCGGCTCTGGGTACAATAATCAGATGCCGAAATTTCCCAGTTCCAAATCTCCCCGTTACACCGCGGAGCACGCCAGCGCCGGGCTCGATCACGACTTTCCGGAAATTGAAACCTGGCTGAATCAGTTTCCGGGATACGAGATTGTTGTGGATGATCCCGAATTCACCTCCGTCTGCCCGAAGACGGGCTTGCCGGACTTCGGCCACATCGTGATCCGCTACGAGCCCGATCGGCTGTGCCTGGAGTTGAAGTCGTTAAAGGAATATCTCCAGGCGTATCGCAACCTCGGCATCTTCCAGGAGAACATCGTGAATCAGGTGCTGGCGGATGTTGTGCGCTGGGCCAAGCCAGTGTGGGCCGAGGTGAAAGGTGAGTTCCGTCCGCGCGGCGGGATTTCGACAGTCGTGATCGCGAGGTGGCCGCGAGGGAAGAAAAGTCAGAAGTGAAAGAGGCTGGAAACTTTACAGCATTGTTGCGTGGCAAGTCAGCGGGAGGCGGATGCAGCTCGCGGTTTGATGAGTTCGATTTCGGTCGCGTGTTCGGCCTTGACACGGCTTATTTCGTAGGCTCCCTGCAGGTTCAACCAGAATTGCTCCGTCGTCCCAAAGAAGCGGGACAAACGGACGGCGGTGTCGGCGCTGATGCCACGCCTTTCGAGAACGATGTCGTTAACTCGAGGTGCGGGCACGCGCAATCGCTTTGCTAACTCGTAAGCGGAGATGCTCATCGGCTTCAAGAATTCTTCGCGCAGAATTTCACCGGGATGAACTCTCCAGTTTGGGTTGCCTTTTCTGATGACGCTCATGCTAATTGGCCTCAATGGTAATCTGTGATCTCAACCTCGTAAGCATCTGATTCGCGCCATACGAAGCAAATTCTGTACTGATCGTTGATTCGAATGCTGTACTGACCTTGACGATCGCCGTGTAGTTTCTCCAGCCGGTTTCCGGGAGGAATCTTCAGGTCGTTCACGGTCAGGGCAGCATCGATGATGGCAAGCTTTCGTTTCGTAACGCTGGCTGGCGGAGCGCCCCGGGTTTTGCCGGTTCTCCAGATTTCCGCCGTTTCCTTGTTGGCGAAAGTCTTGATCACAGGACAATAATAACGATGTACATTAATAATGTAAAGCGTTAATATTGTCAATCGTTCATAGCATCGACCTGTGATCAGGCGGCCGGGAGCATCCGATTCCGCGTTTCTCTCGTTCGACATGCTATATTCGCTCGATCTGTGGCCCCGGCGAAACTATATCCGCGCACGGCGCTAGCGCTTTTGACGGCGCTGAACCTGCTCAATTACATCGATCGCTCCGTGTTGTTCGCGGTACAGGACCTGGTCAAAGCGGAGTTCCATCGCAGCGACGCTGCGTTCGGCCTGCTCACCAGCGTCTTCTTCATCTTTTACATGTGTGCGGCGCCCTTCATGGGCCCGCTTTCGTTACGCTTCTCACGCAAGCACGTCATCGTCGCCGGAGCCCTGGTGTGGAGTGTGGCCACTCTGCTCACCGCCGTCACGAAGAATTTTAATGAACTGCTCATTCGTCACACCTTGGTGGGCATCGGCGAAGCCAGCTTTGTGATTCTCTCTCCAACCTTTGTCGCGGACATGTTTCCGGTCGAAAAGCGAGGACGGGTGATGGGGGTGTTTTATCTCGCGATCCCGGTCGGAACCGCGCTGGGATATTTGCTGGGCGGAGTCATGGGTCCAAAGTACGGCTGGCGCGCTCCATTTTATGTTGGGGCCGCGCCCGGAGTGCTGCTGGCGTTGCTGCTTCTATTGATCCCGGAGCCGCAACTCGGCCAATTCGATACGCCCGAAAGCAAGACTCCAGAACGGGACACGGTGAAAAGCCTGATCCACAATCCCGCATTTCTCACGGCAACCCTGGGCATGGCAATGATGACGTTCGCGCTTGGAGGACTCCAGGTCTGGATGCCCACCTTTCTGCATCGAGCCCACGGTTACAGCCTGCTGGACGCGAACATCATTTTTGGGTTGAGCACCATCTCCAACGGCCTGGTTGCGTCACTCGCGGGCGGCTGGATCTCCGATCGGCTGCTGCGACGAACCAAATCTGCACACTACCTCGTGTCCGCAGTCAGTCTGTTGTCGGGCATTCCGGCCATGTGCGTTGCCTTGTTTGCGAGCGGCAGGCCCATGATCGTCGGCATTTTCGTGGCCGAGTTTTTGCTGCTCTTGAACACCGGTCCGCTGAACGCCGCCGTGATCGATTCGGTTGGACCGCATGTGCGCGCCGCCGCCTTGGCAGCAAACATCTTTATTTTTCACCTGTTCGGCGATGTGCCGTCCCCTGTTCTTATCGGCTACATATCGGACAAGTATTCTCTGCAACTTGCCTTCCTGGGGCCAGTCATCGCGATCGCGCTCTCATCTGCCATACTGTTTTACGGCATGAGATTTGCTCCACCACTGGGGATCAGTGGTGAATCGGCGGCATCGCAAGTTTCCTCAGGAGCATCTTCCTAGCAGAATGCATTGGCAAACATTTCACTGGATTGCCGGCGTCATCCTGGCACTGGCCTGGTTTTCGCGCATCCTGGAAGCGGCAATCGGAATGCCGCGTGTCGCCGACATCGCGCGGCCCGAATGGGATCGTCAGCCAGCGACCCCAAACGGCGAGCCCAAAGTCAGCATCATTGTTCCCGCTCGCAACGAAGCAGAGCATATTCGCGAGACGCCATCGCAATTGCTGGCGCTCGATTATTCCAACTACGAAGTAGTTGTCGTCAACGACCGCTCGACCGACCGCACCGGCCAGATCGTGGATGAGGTTGCCGCAAGTCCTCAAGCCCACGGCTCGCTGAAGGTGATCCACATTTCAGAACTGCCACTGGGGTGGTTAGGCAAAACCCACGCCATGTGGACGGCCGGCGAACAGGCGAGTGGGGACTGGTTGCTCTTCACCGATGCCGACGTGCTTTTCAAGCCCGATTCTCTGCGGCGCGCCGTTGCCTATGCGGAAGCGGAACGAGCCCACCACGTCGTCCTTTTCCCGCGCATGATCATGAAGAGCCCGGGCGAGAGAATGATGATCGCCTTCTTCCAGATGCTTTTCGTTTTTGGGCACCGGCCGTGGAGAGTTGCCAATCCCAAAGCGCGGGATCACATGGGCGTGGGCGCTTTCAACATGGTCCGGCGTTCAGTCTATGAGGCGGTCGGCACCTATCGAGCCCTACGCATGGAAGTGATCGACGACATGAAACTGGGCAAGGTAGTCAAGAATGCGGGCTTCGCTCAGCGCAATGTTTCCGGAGAGGACTTGATTTCCCTCCGCTGGGGAAAGGGGGTTCTCGGCATCGTCAACAACCTCACCAAGAATTTCTTTGCCGTGCTTTCTTTTCAATGGTGGCGAACCGTGGTCACAATCGTGGGTCTGGGGTTTCTGAATCTCGGGCCATTTCTGGGTGTCTGGTTCGCGCATGGATGGGCACGAGTTCCTTACGCCATCGCGCTGGGTTCGCTATTTGCGATTTATTGCGGCATGTCGTTCCGGTCGCCCATCCCGCCATATTATTTTCTTCTGCATCCAGTCAGCACGAGCCTATTCATATACATACTGCTGCGCTCCATGGTCCACGCGCTCTGGAACGACGGCATCGTGTGGCGCGGGACGAAGTATCCGCTGGAAGAGTTGCGCAAGGGAATGGTATGAGATCGGTGGATGGCGATCAACACCGGACCGCTACTGCGGCTCGCCTGGATCTTCGATCGAAATCGGATCGCTCTCTTTGGGATGCGTTTTCTTGGCGGTTTTGGGGCGTTTCAATTTTCCGGCACTGTAGTGACCCGGGCGTTCCACATCGTAGTCCGTGGGTACCGCTGGAAACAGGAGAAAAGCGCCTTCGCCCAGTTGCTGGGAGCGGCGCAAAATGATCTCGGCGCGTCCGTCGTAGTCCTGGATCGTGCCCTTGATTTCAATCTGGCGGCCTTCGAGCTGACGAACGTCGCCCATCTTCTTGAGATCGCCCGGGAACACGACCACGGTGAAGGGACACGTCTTGTCTTTGCAGAAGTTCAGGATCTTTGCGTCCTTGCGGCCATCTTCCACGTGCAGCACGGTTCCACTGACGCAAGCGCTCGTGCCCACATGCTGGCTCGCCTCGGCGAAGGACACGCAGTCAAGCTTGGAAGTATTGCGCGCGGAACAAACCAGGTTTGCGACGAGAACGGTCGCCGCGAGAAAAGTCAGAAGAAGAAAACGTATGACGGGTTAGGCGCGGAAAAGTGCATCCTCAATTTTCATTGTAGGCATTGAGGAGAGGTTCCACGCTAAGCAGGACGAATATTTCCGCAGCGACTTCCCGAAAAGGGAACTTGCGGCGCCGGGTTCCCAGCGCGCCCGGTTTTGGCGTGATGGGGTGGAGCGCCGGGGGTTGGCCCCGGCGTGCCGCATTTTCTCGGTCAAACCAACCGCGCCCAGCTACTTGCCGAAAGCCTTTACACCCGCGGCTTCGTCTTCCTTAACATCGAAGACGGTGTAGAGCTTAGTGATCTGCAGCAGGTCGTGTACTTTCTTCGTGAGGTTGAGCAGTTTGAGTTCGCCGCCTTGGTTCTTTGCCGTGGTGAAGGCGCTGACCAGCTCGCCGATACCTGAGCTGTCGATATAGTTCACGTCGCCGAGGTTCAGCAGAATCTTTTTCTGGCCCTTGGAAAGCAAATCGCGCACGGTATCGCGCAGAACTACGCTGCCTTCGCCGAGGGTGATCCGGCCGCTGAGATCGACAATGGTGACGCCATCCACCTGACGAGTACTGGACTTCATGGTCACTGAGGAGCCTCCTTGGAGTCCGCGGGGTTGCCGTGGACGTGCTTAATCATTCTAAGTTCGGTGCCCGTCTGGGAGGGGTGGATTTCCACCACATCCATGAACGAGCGTATCAGGAAAATGCCTCGCCCCGACGTCTTCATCAGATTATCAGGCGCCAATGGATCCGGAATCCGACTGACGTCGAGCCCTTTGCCTTGATCGCGGATGACGATCACCAGGTCACGGGATGTACGTTCAAATGCCAGTGTAACCTTCTTACTCGGGTCGTAGGCATTGCCATGCAAAACTGCGTTCACTGCGGCTTCGCGCACCGCCATGGAGATCTTCATGATCTCCTCGTCGTCAAAACCGGCTTCCGCCGCCATGCGGCTGGCCGTCTCTTCGGCATTGTTCACCGTCTCCAGCGTCGAATCGAGCGTATAGGAGACGCGGTCTGCGGACATAGTAGTCTAATATGTGCGAACGCTTCCTGAGTCGGCCTTCGCCTGGCTCGCGACGGTGACGCCGGGCTCAAAGTGCTAGCCGGAATGCCGTGGACGGGCGAATTGAGAGTTTGCCTGTCGGGCTCGCAAAAGTCAACGCGATACCCCCATATTGTACCGCGTTAGAAATGTACCGACGACATTGGTCGCTATTACTGGGCAACTCTCATTTTGAAACGGCTGCTGAAACGTGGGATACCTCGGTCACGCTTGTCCCTTCCCGCAAGCTGAAGGAAAAGTGCAGCCTAAGGAGAACTCGATGAACGACGGGCGCGAAAGGGAAATGGTGAACATCACACAACCCTACGCGAGCCATATCCCAATACCATATGGATGTCTGAGCCTCGTTGCCCTCATTCTAAGCGCCTTGACCACGCCAGCTCTTTCTTCCCTTGCAATCGGGATGGCGATTCTAAAATAGCCCGATACCTCCCACGCCACATCTAATTATGCGCCAGCGCTGTGCACCGCGGCGAAGAAACGCCTGAGCTTGGCTGCATCCAGCCGGCCATCGGTTCGCACACCGGAACATACATCCAGCCCGAACGGGCCCACGTCTTCAATTGCCTGGCCTACGTTCTCCGGCGTGAGCCCTCCAGCCAGAAACAGCGGGATGCCGATGCGTTCCCGGATCGCACGACTCAGGGTCCAATCGTGAGTTCTGCCCGTACCGCCTAATTCCTTGACCGCGACTTTCTGGTTACCGGAATCGAGCAGGATGGCATCTACATGCGGCGCGACCCGCGCAGCCTCCTCGATGGACTCAGGACCTGTCACATGCACGACCTGAACTACGGCAATCCCCGGCAGAGCATCCTTCAGGTCGCGATGTGTGCCGGCAGCGAGATGATCGCAAATCTGAATCGTGTTCGTGCGGCAGAAGTGCTGCTGCTCGACGATGTCGGTAACCCGTTGTCGCGAAGTCAGCAGGAATGTCCCGATCGCAGGCGGGACGGTCGCGGCAATGTCCGCGATACTTTCATCGTTGATCACGCCCGGCCCGCTCGGCATGTGGGAAACCAGGCCCAGCGCGGACGCTCCGCACTCGATGGCCAAAGCCGCTTCGTCAATGCTGCCGATGCAGCAGATTTTGACTCGGGGCGTGCGCGTAGGTTTCATGGATTTATTGGGTCATTGAGACATTTCTTCATTGAATCATTGAAAGCCCGCTGGGATCCCAGGGTTTGAATGATTCAATGTTTCAATACTAAATGATTCAATTGCCCCTATTCGCCGTAGGGAACCCAGATGTTCTTCACCTGGGTGGCGTGCTCCAGAAACCAACGGCCCTCGGCCACCTTCGGATTGAACCAGTCGATGACGCGGCCTTCGTTCGTCCAAACCTGCTTCAGATTGCCCACCGACATAGCCTTCGCCGCCGCGGCGCTCGCTTCATCGCCAAAGCACCAGATGGCGTCAACATCGTCGTGTTCGGCGAGCGTCTTTAGAAGCTGCGACGTATATCCGGTCACGATATTCAGCGCTCCGCCGGGCAGGTCGCTGGTGTCGAAAAGCTGGTAGAGATCGCCGGTGATCAGCGGATAGGCTTCCGAGGGAACGGCGATGACCGTGTTTCCCACCGCGAGAGCGGGCATCACAAGTGAAAGAAAGCCGAGCAGCGGCGCCTGCCGCGGACAGATGATGCCCACCGTCCCAATCGCCTCGTTCATTGCGATGGCGACATTCCGGAATGGAGGATTGTGCACCGCGCCGTCAAACTTATCGGCCCAGGCCGCGTACGAGAAGATGCGCGAGATGCTGTGCTCGACTTCCGTCGCAGCCCACTTTTCGCCAACCACGGCAGCGAGGCGTTGCGCAATCTCGTCGCGCCGCTGGGAAAGATTCTCCGCGCAGTAATAAAGAACCTGGGCACGGTTGTGCGCGGTTGCTTTGGCCCACGATGTCGCTTTCCGCGCCGCCTCGACTGCGTTGCGAATGTCTTTGCGATTGCCTAGCGGAGCTTCGCCCAGCAATCGCCCATCGGCCGCGCGCACCTCCAGGCTGTAGCCGGAGTCGGGACGCGCCTGCTTGCCGCCGATGTAGAGCTTGACGGTTCGGTCGATGTCAGGGCCGCTCGTAGGAGTGTTGACTCCAGAAGCAGTGGAGTCTTCGTCCAGTTCCGCCTCGGGCGGTGCTTGCTTCTCCACTGGGAGCCGCGGCGCCCTCTTGAACCACGCCGGCTCCATGTATTCGAGCAAGCCTTCGCGCCCGCCCTCGCGTCCGTAACCGCTCTCACGGTAGCCACCAAAGCCGCAGGAAGCGTCGAACAGGTTGGTGCAGTTTACCCAGACCACTCCCGCTTTTAGTTGCGCGGCAACGTGCAGGGCGACGTTGATGCTCTCGCTCCAGACGCAAGCGGCCAAACCGTAAACCGTATTGTTCGCCAACTCCACTGCTTCCGCCGGCGTGCGGAATGTCATCGCCGCCAGTACTGGTCCGAAGATTTCCTGCTGCGCAACAATCGACGTCGGATGCACATTGCTCAGAAGCGTCGGCGGATAATAGAACCCGCGGGCCGGCAGCGTGACCTGCGGCTGCCAACACGTAGCGCCGTCCGCCACGCCCTGATCAACCAGCTTACGAATGCGGTCAAGCTGGACCTTCGCCACGATGGCGCCGATGTCGATCGCCTTGTCGAGTGGCGCGCCGATGCGCAGCGTGCTCATTCGGTCCTGCACTTTGGCGATCAGAGCTTCCGCAATGCTTTCTTGCATCAGCAGCCGCGAGCCGGCGCAGCAGACTTGTCCTTGATTGAACCAGATTCCGTCCACCAAACCTTCCACTGTGCTATCGAGGTCGGCGTCTTCGAACACGATGAATGGAGACTTTCCACCGAGCTCTAGAGAGAGGCGCTTGTGACTCGTGGCTGTGGCGGCACGAATCGCGCGTCCGACTTCGGTTGATCCGGTGAACGCGATCTTGTCCACATTCGGATGCTTGACGAGCGCCTCGCCGGTTGAGCCGTCTCCGGTAACAATGTTGACCACACCGGCGGGCAGGCCAGCTTCCTGGCAGATTCCCGCGAAAGCCAGCGCAGTCAGGGGTGTGAATTCCGCCGGCTTCAAAACCACGGTGTTTCCAGTCGCGAGCGCCGGCGCAATCTTCCAAGCCAGCATCAACAGCGGGAAGTTCCAGGGGATGATTTGGCCGACGACGCCGCAGGGTACGTACTCGTGAAATTCTTGTTCCAGAAGTTGCGCCCATCCTGCGTGATGATAGAAATGTCGCGCGACCAGCGGAATGTCAATATCGCGACTCTCGCGGATAGGCTTGCCGTTGTCCATCGTCTCGAGAACCGAGAGCAGGCGCGAATGCTTTTGCAGCAGCCGCGCGATGGCATACAAGTAGCGCGCGCGGGAATGCGGGGTGAGCGCCTGCCATTCCGAGGACGCCGCTCGCGCAGCCTTGACCGCAGCGTCAATGTCTGCCGCCGACCCCTGCGCAACCGACGCAAGCTTCTCCCCGGTCGAAGGATCGACGGTGTCGAAGTACTCTCCTGCCGCGGGCGCCTGCCATCCGCCGCCGATGAAATGTTGGAAGCGGTAACCATGACGCTCCAGCCACGTCGCTGCTTCTTTCGAATCCTCTGGAGCGGGGCCGTATTCCATACTCACGAACTTTTCGGCGATGCTCATGGCGTTTGCTCGATTCCTTCTTCAGACAATGTTGAGAAACCCGGTACTAGTAAATTTCGGCGAGCCGCATGTCGTGTTAAACCTCGCGATTGTCGAACAAAAGCATGACCGGAGGGTCAGTAGCGAAGGTTTGCACATCCGCCGCCGCGGCTTGTCCTTCCGCGCTCGCAAAAGCCTTTTGGATGGCCGTCATATCGTCGAAATGCAAGGTCGCGACCAGATGATAGCCGGAGAGCCCGGCCGGTGTCGCAACCAGACCTTGGCTGACTTCATACTTCCTAAGACCAGGTATTTTCTTTGCGATTGGGACGTGCTTGGCGAAGTAGTATTTGTCAAAAGCGGCTGCGTCCTTCGGGGTCTTGTAGAGCACCAGCAGTCGAGCCATTGCGTTTCTCCCCTGTTGAAGTTCTTTTCCGCCAATTCTCCCAGCGGCGATTGACGGTTGTCGATGTGCTTGGAACGCCCGCTCAGACTCAAGCCAGCGGATGCCGATACTCCGCGGAATAACGTCCGGTCGCGTGATGCTCCAACTGCCGCTCGATATCCCCCAGCAGCCCGCTGGCTCCAAGGCGGAACATTTCCGCCCGCAGCCATGAGGGGCCCAGTTCCTCTTTAATCATCGCCAGCCAATCGATCGACTGCTTCGCCGTGCGGATGCCGCCCGCTGGCTTGAACCCCACCGCCATTCCAGTCTGGTGCGCGTATTCGCGGATGGCGCGCGTCATTACCAAGCCAACCGGCAAAGTCGCGTTCGTGGGCTCTTTGCCCGTCGAAGTCTTAATGAAGTCAGCGCCCGCCATCATAGCGACCACGCTCGCGCGCGCCACGTTGCGCAGAGTGAGCAGATCGCCGGTTCCAAGAATCACCTTCATGTGCCTGGATCCACAGGCCTGTTTGAAAGCCGCGATCTCGTCGTAGAGCGCCTGCCAGCGGCCACCGAAAACATGGGCTCGGGTGATGACGACGTCGATCTCATGCGCGCCTGCCTCGACCGATCGGCGAATCTCCGCCACCCGCTCCGCCAGCGGCGATAGGCCGGCGGGGAAGCCAGTCGACACGGCCGCGACATGCACTCCGCTGCCTTCGAGCGCGTGCAGAGCCGTCTCCACAAAGGTGTGATACACGCAGATGGCAGCGACCTTGACCTGCAACTCCTCGATCCCAAGCTTCTTTTCCAATTCCTGCTGGATGGGGTGCCGGCCCTTCGCGCACAAACGCCGAACACGCTCGTCGGTGTCATCGCCGGAAAGAGTCGTCAGATCCATGCAGGTAATCGCCCGTAGAAGCCACGCCGCCTGCCATTCTTTTTTCACCGTCCGTCGAGCGACTTGGGATTGAGCGCGGCGCTCGACCGCGCTGGTGTTGACCCGTACCTCGCGGACCCAGTCCAGGTTGAGAGGAATTCCAGTATTCGGCAGCAGAGGCTGCCCGGAGAGAATGGCGATCGCACCGCCCGGCGACTCGCGATGCGCGACGCTCCGAAACTCGTTGTGTTTGACCGGCATATGTCTTCTCTGTAAAGGCCGCGGAGAAAGCTGGGCTTCGCATCAGGGCCTCGCCTTAATGATGCCGCAAGCTCTCCCTCTTTAGATGTCTCTTCAGGGTCCCGGGCACCAATCCGCCCTTCGCGGTTCGATTGTACGGCAGATACCACGAAAGACAAATTCTGCTTTCATCTTGACACTGGGAGCTTGCACGGCTACGCTCCGATTCCGACATAGGGAGAAGCGATGTTCACACCCCACACGCTGGGTATTGCTCTGTTCATGATGATCACGAGCGCTGTTTGCTGGGGTTCCTGGGCCAACACGTACAAGGGCGTCAAGAATTATCGTTTCGAGTTGTTTTACTGGGACTACGCCGTGGGCATTTTTCTGATTTCGCTGATCCTGGCGCTGACCATGGGAAGCACCGGCAATGACGCTTCGAGTTTCCTGAACAATGTGCGTTCGGCCGACACCAACAATATCGTCTCCACCATGATCGGAGGAGCTATCTTCAATCTGGCGAATTTGCTGCTGGTAGCCGCGATTGATATGGCCGGGTTGGCTATCGCATTTCCGGTTTCCATCGGAATCGCGCTCGTCGTCGGCGTGATTTCAAGTTTTGCCATCCAAATGAAGGGCAACGCGCCGCTCCTTGCCGCGGGCGTCGTGTGCGCTCTCATCGCCGTCGTCATGGATGGAAAAGCCTATGGCAGCCTGGCAATCGCCGGCCGCTCGGTGTCGAAAAAAAGCATCATCGTCTGCGTGGTCTCCGGCGTTCTGATGGGGCTCTGGGCTCCTTTCGTGGCGCACGCGATGACCAGCGGTAACACACTCGGTCCCTACAGCATTGCCGTCTTTCTCACGCTGGGCGCTCTGCTTTCGTGCCTGATCTGGAACACGTACTTTATGAGGCGGCCTCTGGTCGGCGAGCCCGTAAGTTTTGCCGGTTTTTTCAGCGGTCCCATTTCCGGCCACGCGCTCGGATTGCTCGGCGGATTCATCTGGGGCATCGGCATGGTATTCAATCTGGTTGCCGCCAGCTTTACCGGAGTTGCAATCTCGTACGCGATCGGGCAATCCGCGCCCATGGTCGCCGCTCTCTGGGGCGTTTTTGCCTGGAAGGAATTTGCCGGAGCCCCCGGCAAAGCCAAAATGTACTTGGCGCTAATGTTCGTCTTCTACTGTCTGGGAATTTTGCTGGTCGCTAGAGCAAATGGCTAGACTCGCGCCCCAAAGCCGACCGCGGGTTGTAAGATTCTCCTAAGAAAATTTCCCCAGGAACACGGACTCATGAATTGCAGCCTCGCCGCGGTTGTTGGCGCATTGTGGGTACTCACAATCTCACTCGCAGCCGCGCAACCGCATTCGGCACCCACCACGCCACCACCTCCGTCTCCAAAAATTAACTTCGTCGACATCGCCGAACGCGCCGGCCTGACTGCCAAAACCGAAGACGGAGGCGACAGGACCAAGCGCTACATCATCGAAACCACTGGCAGCGGCGCCGCTTTCTTTGACTTCGACAACGACGGATGGCCTGACATTTTCCTGGCCAACGGCAGCCGCCTCGAAGGCTTTCCCAAGGGCCAGGAGCCAACCAGCCACCTCTACCGCAACAACCACGATGGCACGTTCACGGACGTCACCCGAAAAGCTGGCGTAGGTCTAGTCGGATGGGGCCAGGGAGTCTGCGCGGGCGACTATGACAATGACGGATTCGTTGATTTATTCGTCACCTTCTGGGGCCACGACGTGCTCCTGCACAACAACGGCGACGGCACCTTCACCGATGTCACCCGCAAGGCTGGCCTCTGGCATGACGATATCCGCTGGTCCACGGGCTGCGCTTTCGTGGATTACGATCGCGACGGCCATCTCGACCTCTTCATTGCCCACTATGTCGATCTCGATCTGCCCCATACGCCCGAGCCCGGCAGCGCCGCGACTTGCACGTGGAAAGGAATGCCGGTAATGTGCGGTCCGCGAGGTCTGAAAGGAACGCACAGCGAGCTCTACCACAACAACGGCGATGGCACTTTCACCGATGTCAGCCAGGCATCAGGAGTCGCGAAGACTGACGCCTACTACTGCTTCACCGCACTCACCGGCGACTTCGACAACGATGGCTGGCCCGACATCTTTGTTTCCTGCGATTCCACTCCCAACCTGCTCTTTCACAACAACCACAACGGCACTTTTACGGAGACCGCCGAAGAGGCCGGGGTAGCCTTCAACGACGGAGGCCGCGAGCAAGCCGGCATGGGCGCCGATGCCGTCGACTACGATGGCGACGGCTGGCTCGACATCATCAAGACGAATTTTTCGGACGACACCGCCACCCTCTATCACAACAATCGCGACGGAACATTCACAGACGTTACTTCAGCCGCCGGACTCGCCAAGAATTCGCAATTCCTGGGGTGGGGCACGCTTTTCGTCGACATCGACAACAACGGCTGGCCCGACATCTTCATGGCAAACGGGCACGTCTATCCTGAACTCGACGGAAAAGGTCTCGGCTTCAACAGTACATTCCGCGAACCTAAACTCCTCTACTGGAACGAGCACAACGGCAGATTTCGCGACATCTCGCTCGATGCCGGTGCGGGCATCACCACTCCCTTCAACAGCCACGGAGTAGCCGCCGCCGATTTCGACAATGACGGAGCGGTCGAGATCCTAGTGAACAACAGTCATGATCGTCCCAGCCTGCTGAAAAATCTAGGCGATCACGGAAACTGGATTCTACTGAAATTGGAAGGCACGAAGTCCAATCGCGACGCGATCGGCGCCCGAGTCACCCTCCGTGTCGGCGATCATCAACAGACGCAGGAGGTGCGCAGCGGCGGCGGCTACATCTCGCAAAGTGACTTCCGCCTGCACTTCGGGCTGGGCAAGGCCACCCAGGCCGATGCCATCGAGATTCGCTGGCCGAGCGGTCTCGTACAGCGTTTCGAAAGCGTCGCCGGCAACCGCGTCGTAAAAATCCGCGAAAACATAGGCATTATGGGAAAGTGAATTCCCACCCTCGCCGCCGAAGATTCGCGGACTAGTCACAAAACCTCTTGACTTTGCATTTCTAATCTATTTATATGGCCCGATCATTAAAAAGGGTCGCTCGAGGGGTCAGCGGCGAGGTTCCAGCCGCGACGGAGTCGAGCCCAAATCGCCACTCCTGATGAAAAGAAGAGTGGTCACTAAGGTGAAAACCGATGCTGAAAAGAAAAGCGCTGCTCGTAGCGGTGATCTGTTCCGTGTTTTCCCTCTGTCCACTTCTTTACAGCCAGGCGAACGGCAGTTTTTCCGGAACGGTTGCCGATAAAACGGGATCGGTCATCGCAGGGGCGGCGGTGACAATCACTTCGCAGGGTACCGGTCTCACTCGTGAAACGAAGACCGACGGATCGGGACACTACGTTGTACCGCTGCTGCCGGTGGCGTTTTATACCATTCGAGTGCAGTCCCAGGGTTTCCAGACTACCGAGCAGAAAGATGTTCGTTTGCAAGTCGACGAACAGCGCGAGATCAATTTCTCGCTGAACCCCGCGTCCGTTTCCGCGACGGTTGAAGTCAGCGCCACCGAAGTAGCAGTGGAGACCACGAATCCAAGCCTCGGCCAGGTCATTACTGCCGAAGAGGTTGCCGACCTTCCTTTGAACGGACGTAACTTCGTCCAACTCGCGACCCTTACTCCCGGAACAACCCAATCTACAAGCCCGGTCAGCTTCTTCACCAACGCGGCCAGCAGCGAAGCCGCCACCCGCGGCGCGTTTTCGCTCTCGGTCGGCGGTTCGCGCGAACAGAGCACGGACTGGCTGCTCGATGGCAACGACAACAACCAGCTCGACGAAGGCGGCATTGCGATCTTTTCTGAGGTCGATGACATTCAGGAGTTCAAGGTACTGTCCTACAACTACTCCGCCGAATATGGAGAGCGCGCCGGTCCCACCGTCCTGGTCACCACCAAGTCGGGCACAAACCAGTATCATGGCACGCTATTCGAGTTCTTCCGCAACACCAATCTCGACGCCACGACGCCCTTCATTAATACCGCAGCGAAGTTCAATCTCAACCAGTATGGCGGATCGTTCGGGGGACCTATCCAGAAGGATAAGACGTTTTTCTTCCTCGACTATCAGGCCAAGGTCCAGCGCAAAGGCGTGCCGTTCACAGGTTTTGTTCCGACGACCGCCATGGTGACGCCCGACGCCAACGGCGCCTATAACTTCAATTTGGATCCTGTGGGCAATGTTCGCGGATCGGCAAACTCGATCTATCCCAACCTTACCAACCCCTATTCCGGCACCGGTTTTCAGTGCATGCCGGATGGAGTAACACCAGAGCCCGTAAATGGCACAGGAGGCCAGACCGGAGGCACCCCCTGCAACGTCATCCCCTCGGCCCTAATCAACCCGCAGGGTGCGGCGGTTGCTGCGCTTTATCCGGCTCCCACTCCCGGGCTTTCGGCCACTGCCGGCTACAATTACGCCAACCAACCCATACGCCGACTGAATGAAGGAACCGGCGATATCCGGGTCGATCACAACTTTTCCAACAAAGACTCGATTTTTGCCCGTTTCAGCTACGATCAGGCGACCAACTTCGTCCCGGGTGGTTCGCCGACCTATGCGGAACAAAATCCCTTTGGCAGCAACCAGCATATCGAGAATCACGGCCGCAACGCGACGATCTCTGAAACGCACGTGTTCTCCCCGACCACGATCAACCAGGTTAGCGTCGGCTACAACCGGATCTTCAACCACATCAATTCTTTCGCTACCGGAACCTGCGCAGCCGCCGACATCCCAACCCCCAGTGGCGGCAGGACGGGCGTTGGTATCCCCGGCGCAGATTTGGGCGCCGCCTGCGATTCCATAACCGGCTACTCGCCCAGCTTGAACCAGTCAACCAAAGATTGCGTGAGTTGCGGCCTGACTAATTTCGACATGAGCAGCTATTTTTCAATTGGTGATCGCGGATACGCACCCTATCAGGGTGGAACGAACGTCTACTCGGTTTCCGATACCCTTCACCTCATCCGCGGCAAACACGACATCGCCGTGGGCATGACATTTCGCGCCAATGAAATGAACGTGCGAAACAACGCCTTTCAGGATGGCTTTATCGTGAACGTTGGTGAAGGAACCGGCGACAATATCGGCGATCTGCTCCTGGGCGCGATGGGCATTTTTGCGGCCCACGATCAAACCTTCCTGGGTGCTACCACCGGCCGACGCTTTAAACTGTTTCGCCCCTTCGTTCAGGACAACTGGCGCGTGACCCCGAATCTGACGGTGAACCTCGGCTTCGCCTGGGCTCTGGTCACCCCGGAAACCGAGGTTAGGAATCGCCAGGCGGAGTACGACGTTACCAACCAGATGTGGTACGTGCCAGCGGGAAGCCCGGCACTTGCCGGCTGCACGAACTGCATCACCACTGACGGCCGGGTTGGCATTCAGTTTGACAAGAAGGCCCTCGAACCCCGGATTGGACTCGCCTGGAAGGTGTTTGGAGGCGACAAGACCGTCCTTCGCGCCGCCTATGGCATCTCTCACGATTCTTCCTGGGATCAGGGCGGACAGGGCCTGTGGCAGAACCCGCCATACTACGCGGAAGTGGACGCAGATGAGTTCGCGGGAGCAACTTTCGGTTCCGGTATCTGTATGCCGTTTGGCAACCCTGCCTGCGGCCTTCAGAACGGTTTCATCCCGCAGCCTGGCGGCGCCCCTCTTAACTCCCCTGTGAACCCGACCAGTTACACGGGAACCATCCAGGCCCAGAACCGCAATTTCAGACAGGGCATCATCCAGCAATTCAACCTCAACATCGAGCGTCAGCTTCCTGGAAATGTAGTGCTGACGGCAGGCTACGCCGGGACGCGCAGCGCGCATATTCTCACCAGCCAGCTGAATGAAAACCTCAATGACCCCGAGGCTTGTGGCCCCGGATACACCCTAGGCTGTGGCATTGGGTTCTTCCCGTTCGCAACCCACCAGCCTGGCGGAGGAGCCTTTCAATCTGTCGATACCAACAACAGCATCGGCCAGGCCCGCTATGACTCCCTGCAGATCAAGGCCGAGACTAAGAGCGTTCGCCATGGCCTCTACGCCCTGCTCGGCTACACCTACTCGCGCAATTTTGATAATGGTATGCCGGACGGCTTAGGAACGAACCCCGGGGCCTTGTACTATCCTCTGCCCGGAACTGCGAAGCTGGATTGGGGTCTATCAGAGTTGAACCTCAACCAGAGCTTTACGGCCAGCGTCCTCTACGATCTCCCATTCGGCAAGGGCAAGCACTTCGGCGGCGGCTGGAGCGGTCCGGTCGATGCAGCCTTGGGACATTGGTCGGTAAACCTAATTGAAAGAGCCACGACCGGATTTCCGCTGTATGTAGTCGACAGCAGGGACGAATCGGGCACATTCTTCTCCTACAATGGCAACACCTTCCAGCGCCCCAACCAGGTAGGGGATCCCAACAAGCCAGGGCCGGTAGCCGGAAATCCCAACTGTGCCTATACCCCTCCCACAAAGGTGCACACCATCTCAAGTTGGTTCAATCCCTGCGCGTTTGCTTTCGCCCCCGCCGGAGAGCTTGGCACCGGCGTCCGCGCGCCGCTTTACGGTCCGCGTTTTGTGAACACAGATTTCTCCCTGATCAAGGACCTTCCACTGTCCTTCCGCGAAGGAATGGGTCTGCAATTCAGGGCTGAGTTCTTCAACCTCCTCAACCATCCGCAATACTTCCTGCAGGGTGCTGCAGGAACTGGAGAGATGGACATAAATTCGCCCTCCAGCTTCGGGGTGATCAACAACACAGTGAATAATCCACGCCTAGTTCAGTTCGCGCTCAAGCTGAAGTTCTAGCGGCGAACCAGACTTAGGCTGGTTTGCACTAAGACTTGATTTCCAGGGTCTGAGCAAGGCGAACGGCCCGGAACAACGATGAAACGAAGAAGCTGGGGCTTACGCTGTCGCGTCCGCCTCAGCTTTTTTTCGTAACTCCGCCCAATTGAGGCGCTTGCGTGGCTCCGCAAAAGAGCCGTCGGCGGACGTTCCAGCGCTGGACCTGTAACTCATTATTCTTCAAAGACCTGGAGCGATCACTCGGAAAGTCGCCTTCCAGAGATAGCTATGTTGTTGATTTATAAATACCTTACAGGTAAGTCCTTATTTCTCAAAGACCTGGGAAATATTAAGCTCCTAAGTCTTTGAGTTTAAAAGACCGCATGGAGAGGGGTCTCTTTACCGTTCCGAGCCCTTGCCGCGAAGTGATACCACAAACTCTTGAATTTCCCGCCGTTTTCGCTCCGTGTCCTCTTTTGTCTTCTTCGCCAATTGACCGTGAAGTTCAAGTTCTTCTTGAGCTTTCACCTTGTCGCCCGTTCGCGTGTAAGCTTGCGCCAGTCGATAGTGCGCTTCCTCCAAGGTGTCATCGCTCTGCGGACTGACGCTTCCCGGACTGATGACCACCGAGTTAGCGCTCTCCGCACCAACTTCAATCGCCTCCCGATACGCGGAAATCGCCCGCGCAAAATCCCCGCGCTGCGAATAGAGAATCCCCAATTGCAGATATGCGGCACTAAGCTTCGAATCGAGATGCACCGCCTTCAGCAGCAGCGACTCCACACGCGCTGAAAGCTCGGCGTTATTGGCACTGTCCGTCGCATCCGCTGATTGCTTCCCCGATTCCTTCGCCGGTCCCTTCCAAAGACTGACGGCGAAATAGTAGTTCGCGAGCGCATTGTCCGGTTGCAGCTGCGCGAATCGCGCCAACCTCTCCACCGATCCTTCTGATGGAGTCGTCTCTACACTCTGCATTTTCCCGAGAAACAGGTACGGAGTCGGATTGTCGGGAGCGAGATCGGACGCGTTCACCAGACACTGCGTCGCTTGATCGTAGGCACCGCGCGCGTACCAGGCAACGCCGAGCGCGACCAGCATCCGCACGGACTTTGGAAACATGCGATTGCCTTTTGTGAAGACCTCGGTTGCAGGTTCAAGCGCACGATGCGTCAGAAGCTCGGTTCCCCAATCGAACAGGCTCGGTTCGCTGGGGGAGAGTTCCGCCGCACGCTGGTATTCGCGAACCGCCTCCAGCGGATTGCCCAGCTTCTCCTCGACGTAGCCCAGCAAGTGATGAACTTCAGGATTCTTCGGGTTCAGCTGAGAAGCCCGTAACAGGTAGGGAACTGCCTCGGCCGCCTTTCCATCATCGGCGAGCAAGTTTCCAAGCTTTTGATTGGCCTCGAAACTTTCCGGCTCGCGTATCACAGCTTCGCGCAACGAACCTTCGGTCGCGGCGGATTTCGCCGCGGTCGCACTCGGCTCCGGCCCCTTGCTCAGCGAGACGGTTGCCTTAGCGAGCGCCTCCGTGGTTCGGAGCACTGTATCGGAACCGTGTCCACCTGAATTCGTAGCTTGGGTCACGCCCGCCACCGTGAATTGAGGTTCGTCAAAAAAATCGGGTGCTTGTGCGCTGGGCTTTTCAGATGTCTTGGGAGGGCCGAGCGCGAGATCGATTGTTTTCGTTTCTTTCTTGGCGACGACCACAGTACCGGAGGTTGCCGGGCCATATCCGTTCATTTCCGCACGCAGAGTGTAAGCGCCCTCGCGAAGCGCCGCAAAGCGATACACTCCTTCTGCATCCGTGTGTGTAATTTGGATCGAAGCTGCCTGCGTTCCAGGTTCGGGTTGTAAAAAGACGGCCGCGTTCGCCACGGGTCTGCCGCTGGAATCACGCACCTGCCCCTGCACGGTCCCCTGCACGACAACGCTGCTGGCCGGCTCCGGAGATTGGGCCCAAGAGGGAGCGAGAGCCGCCATCAGTGCCAACGCGCAGACGGCAAGATAAATCCCAAATTTTCCGAAGTGGCTGGAGGTCACGCGAATCGGCTCCTGGGAGAAAGCGGCGCTCCAAGAATAATATGGAATCATCCGTAATGGTTGTCCGCCATTCTATCTCATGCCTTCCTGCCAAAACATTGGCGGAGCTCGTGCATAGGCTTTACAATGACACGCCTTCCAAAATTCTGAGGTGTACCAATGAAGCTGCACCGAATCCGGGGGTTTATCGCGGTCGCAACCGTGATTTTAGTGGCCTGTCTTGTGTCCGAAAGCCAGACGTCCCAAAATGACAAGCGCAAGATCATCATCGATCAGGACGCCGCCGGACCCGCCGGCAGTGACCAGCAAGCGATACTGCTGCTCATCCAGTCTCCGCAGACGGAAGTCCTGGGGATCACGGTGGTGACGGGCGATGCCTGGCTCACTGAAGAAGTCGCGCACACTCTGCGCACATTGGAACTTATCGGACGAACCGACATTCCCGTCGTGCCCGGAGCCGAGTATCCGCTGGTGAGAACAAAAGAAGAAACGGAACAGTGGGAGCAACGCTATGGCTCGGTGGTGTGGCTGGGGGCCTGGACTCCGAGCAGGTACCACGCACCCCGCGAACTGGGAACGATGCCGGAAGGTAAGCCCACCACGAAGGCCGCCGACGAAGATGCTGCCCACTTTCTGGTGCGCATGGTCCGCAAGTATCCGCACGAAATTACGATTTATGAAGGCGGCCCCATGACAAATTTGGCGCTCGCGATCTCCATTGACCCTGAGTTTGCCAGCCTGGCCAAGGAGTTGGTGTTCATGGGCGCCAGTCTGAATCCACAGACCGACGATCCCGAGTTCGTAGACGATCCCCGCCACGAATTCAACCTTTGGTTCGACCCGGAAGCGGCGCACATTGTGCTGCGGGCTTCCTGGAAGAAGATTGTCTGCACCTCGGTGGATGTTTCTTTGAAGACCAGAATGACAAACGAACTGATCGATAAAATCAAGGCCGGCAACTTGCCGGTAGCGCAGTACATCGGTAAGTACGAGCGGCTGTATGGCGCATACAACTATATGTGGGACGAACTTACATCGGCGGCCTGGCTTGACCCGACTGTGATTACGAAGAAAGAAAATCGCTACCTGGATGTGAACCTGAGTCGTGGTCCCGGTTACGGAGACACTCTCACGTGGACAGATCGGGATAAGCCCAAAGGCAACGTCCAGTCGGTAGAAGTGCAGTTCGACCTGGATACGGGCAAGTTCTACAAGTTGTTTGTGGAGCTATTGACAGCGCCCACTCCGCAACCGGGCACGACGCCGGCGCCTTAGCGACGGCTAGCGCCCAACTGCTCCAGCATCTTTTGCGCCTGCTCGTGCCCCGGATGCTGCTTAAGCAGTTCGACCAGCACGACCCGAGCTTTGTCCGGCGCGTCCTCGATAGCGTAGACCCGGGCTAGGTTCAAGTAAGCCTGATCGAAAGCCGGCGCCACTCGGATGCATTGCTCAAAACTTGCCACGGCCTTATCCCGCCGCTGCGTGCGCAGATAAAGAATCCCCAGGTTGTTCAGCGCTTCGGGGTAAACTGGACGCAATTTCAGCGCCTTCTGCAGAGAGTCGAACGCCCGCGCGGTGTCGTCATTCTGCGCAAACACCATCCCCAAACCGTAGTTCGCCTCAGCGTCGTTGGGATTGACCTCCAGCGCTCGCTCGTAAGTCTTGCGAGCATCATCCCAGCGCTTCTGCTGGCGATAGGCGCTGCCCAGGTTATCTAGGGCAATCAGATGATCGGGACTCAGCTTGAGGGCCTCTTGAAAGTAGCCGACGGCGTCGCCAGTGCGGCCTTCGCGCGCGGCCAGCAAACCCAGGTTGTTCCAGGAATTTGCCAAAGTATCGGGATAGCTCGCGCGAAGTTTGAGCGCTCGTTCAAAGCTCTCCCGGGCTTCTGTCGTCTTCTGCTGATCCAGATACACGCTTCCGATGCCATAGAGGGCCTCGGCGCTTGTGGGATCGTCGCGCAGCGCAATCTGAAATGAAGCTGCGGCCTGATCCAGATAGCCAAGCTGAAAAAACGCCGAACCGTAGGAGAGATAGTTGCGGCCAAAGTCAATCGCATCCGTCACGCCGGGAAAGGGAAGTGCTCGGGCTAATCGTTGCGCTGCGGTTTGGGGGATATGCCGGAAGTCCTGTTCGACGTGTTCCGGGTCGACTGGCCCCTGATAAACCTTGACGATTTCGCCCTTCGCGGCGATCAGAAACGATGTTGGAAGTTCAAGATCGCGATGCCGGTCAAAAAGGTAACGATAAAGGATGTTGTAGATGGCGGCTACGTCCGCCACATCAGACGAGCCGCGAAGGATCGGGAACGAAAGACGATGCTCCCGCACCAGTGCCCGGATATTTTCAACATCGGCTGAGGCGTCCAAATTCACCGCAAGAAGCTGAAGGCCCTGAGCCGCCCAAGGCGCGTGGCGCTGATTGAAAGCGATCCAATCTTCCTTGCACCGTTCTGCTCCGGCGACCCACAGGTTAAGCAGCACCGGTTTTCCGCGCAGAGAAGATAGAGTGCACATCCGACCCGCGAGATCGGACAGAGAAAAATCGGGCGCCTCGATCGGCGCCAGCAACCAGGTCTCTGCCGTGGCAGGCAAGGTCTCGATTTGCTGGAGCTTCGCGTCAACCGTTCCAGCGTCAGCCGACAGGTCTCGCACCGCTGGCGTTTTGAAGGGCTCTTTTCGAGATGGTTCGGAGGCTTCTTCAATCCACACGCGATGGTTGATCGGCAGATCGTGGAGTTCCTGCACCAGCCCGCTCGGCCAGCGAATCGACGCGCGCACCGGGCTCTTCGCCGCTCCCAGGCCGAAGAAGACATCCTTACTGTGCTGCGAAAGAAATCCCGAGCCAGCTTGCACTGAGCGGAGTTGTCGACCCAGTTCAGTTTCCACCGTGACCACCGCACCAATCGCGTCACGATTACTCTTTGTTCCCCGCAGGCGGAAGGCGATGGATGGAGGCAGGTTCTCCATGACGTTCTTCAGGAGCCGCAACTGCGGGCCGTTGCGATTCTTCAGAAACACTTCCTGACGGCCATCATGATCGAAATCCGCAAGCGCAAAGGCGCGCCCATCTTCCAGAAAGTCTAGCCCCACCACTCCCGAAATATCGGAAAACGTTCCATCGCCGTTGTTCGCGTAGAAGATATTTTGCTCGTATCCGCTCCACGTGCCATCGGCCCGGATCAATTCGTTAATTGCGCTCCATCCTTGTTCATAGTCGTGAGACGGCTTGCCCTCGTCGGGCGAATAGGCGACCACTTGCCGCCAGAAGAAGCTGTTGAGGTCTTCGCGCGACGGGCCGCTAACCATGCCATTGGCGATGTAGAGATCGGGAAAGCCGTCATGATCAAAATCCCAGGCGTCGCTTGACCAAGCCCAGCGGCCGATTCCGACGCCAGCAGCGCTCGTTGTGTTTTCGAAAGTCGCGTCGCCACTTCGAGTTGCATTTCGAGACATATTTCGGAACGTATTTCGAAACATCGAATTGCCCATGGCGTGTTTGTGATAGAGAGCGCGCGTTTCCGGGGGCGCGTCTTTCTTGAAGATATCCTGCATCGAAATGCGTTCGCCCGCCGCCGTCCACATGTCGGCCACGTACAAGTCTTCCGCGCCGTCATTGTCGTAGTCAAGCCAGCAGACGCTCATCCCGGCGCCGATGTCTTCAACTCCCGCCTGCGGAGCGATATCGGTAAACGTTCCGTTGCCATTGTTGCGGTAGAGATTCTTGCGCCCGAAATCATTCACCACATAAAGATCGGGCCAGCCATCGCGGTTGTAGTCGCTCCACCCGCAACAGAAACTGTAGCGCGTGTTGTTCTGATTGAGCCCGGTCTCGGCAGTTACGTCGCGAAACGTGCCGTCCCGGTTGTTGCGCATCATGAAATTGGGCGGTCCGTTCTCGGCGGCGTAATAAGGAGATGGATACTTGTACTGATCCGTCCCCTGGTAATAGACGTAGAGGCAGAAGTAGATATCGAGCCAGCCGTCGCGGTCATAATCTGCGACCGCCGCTCCGGTAAAGGTCCCTTGCGGCGGAGTAGAGAACTGAAACGCGTCCGCCTTCTGGCGAAACTTGCCGCCGCCTTCGTTCAGGAACAACATCGGGCCAGTGGCCCGCACAACGATCAAATCCTGTCGCCCATCATTGTCGACGTCAACGATAAGTGCGCACGCCGTATTGTCGATGACACCGACGCCCGACGCTTCCGTGATGTCCTCAAACGTGCCGTTACCTCGATTCCGATAAAGTCGGTTCGGAAGGCCGCCCGGTTGGCAGACATAGAGGTCGTCATATCCATCGCCATCGATGTCGCCAACCGAAACGCCGTTGTGCCCGTAGATATCAATGCCGCAAGCGCCGTCGAGCACCGTCCGCCAGTAGTCCGTTCCGTGCAGAAGTTGCGACGAATAAGACGCACTGCCACCGAGCGCGGCAGACGCAATGTCCACATAGCAGGGAGAACTGGACCGGCTCTGCGTTTCATCCAGCACCTGCCAGTTCCGCACCTGGAACTCACCCGAGGCAGACCGTTCCCACCCAATCTGCCAGTAACCCACGCGCTGTTCACGGTAGAAGTCGTGGCCAGTGGCTACCAATTCATATCGGATACGAGTCTGCAACTGGCCGGGAGATACCGCCGCCAGCATGGATCCAGCGTCAATACTCGTCACCTGAAACTCAGCCGTAAGAATCTTTGAAAAGCCGCTCAAGGCAGACCGGAGTTCCAGCAGAAAGGCGTCCCGACCAAGTGCAGCGTCCGGTTTGAATGTGTTGTGGCGAACTTCGATCGTGCCCGGGCGCACAACTCGGGATTCAGCGGGTCGCGGAGAAGATCCCGAGAAAGTCGGCGAAAGAACCTTCTCGACGGCTCTTACATCTTGCGGCGACTGCAGCAGGCCTGAACTCCATCGCGCAAGGTTGGCTGCGATCTCATCCGCGTATTTTTCCGTGACAAAATCGTCCAGGCCGGCCTGCGTTTTGAGGAGTAAGGCGTCGAGGGGTCTGGGCATCCGATAATGAGGATGCAGGTGGAATTCACCACTCGATAAGTCCGTGTTTGGGGAGTCAAGACCGTAGAGGGAGCGCCAGCCGAGACCGCGCAGACCATCAGAAACAAGACCGGCAGGAATTAGCGCTGCCGAGGCTCCCTGGCAGCACCGAATCAGAAATTCGCGCCGACGAAAGTCCACGGGGCCCGGAGCGGCCGAATTCCGCATCTTCTCTGGTTGACTCAGAACGATGTCTCCCCGATACCCACGTGTGGCCTGAAATTATCACCCGCCCACACGACCGTCAAGATTCGACCGCTATAACGATTTCGTCTTCATGATCCACCAATGGATGAGCAGTCACTCATCGTCCAAATTTGCATACGCGTGATGCGCCTGTTCCCCGTGCCGGCCCATGAAAATCCCTGCTGCCGAAGTCGATCAGGCGTTACAATGGCCCACTCTTGTTCTTCAGCGAAACCGGCTTGCGTATGCAAACTACAAAGGTGTCAGCCGCCATCCGTGAACGCCTGCTCCGTGCAGCGCGGAAAGTGATGAAGAACGCGTACGCGCCCTTCTCCAACTTTAGAGTAGGCGCGGCCATCCTCACCTCCAAGGGCCAAGTGTTCGTGGGATGCAATGTGGAGAACTCTTCTTACGGAATGACCAACTGCGCCGAACGTACCGCGATCTTTTCTGCCATCGCAAAAGATGGCCCGGAACTGGAGATTCGCGCCGTTGCCGTCACCAACGATCACGGAGTTCCATGCTCGCCCTGCGGCGCCTGCCGCCAGGTCATCTACGAATTTGGGCCGCGCGCCGTTATTTTCTACCAGGGCGAAAAAGGCCCAAAGCAAAGCCTCATCACCGATCTTCTGCCGGAGGGCTTTCGCCTCAAGTGAGCCAGCCGAGTGTTGCGCAATTTCGCATCATCGACCTGATCCGCAAGAAGCGTGATGGCGGCGCATTGTCCGCCGCTGAAATCGGGTATCTCATCGATGGCTGCACACAAGGCAGCATTCCCGATTACCAGATGGCTGCTTGGCTCATGGCAGTCGTGCTACGCGGAATGACGCGCGAGGAAACCGCCGCCCTCACGCACGCCATGCTGCATTCCGGTGAAGTTCTCGATCTCAGCTTTCTTCCCGCGAAGAAAGTAGACAAGCACTCCACCGGTGGTGTGGGCGACAAGACTTCACTCGTGCTCGCCCCGCTGGTCGCTGCCGGAGGCCTCTTTGTCCCCATGATTAGCGGCCGCGGATTGGGCCACACCGGAGGCACCCTCGACAAGCTCGAATCCATCCCCGGATTTCGCGTTGGGTTGTCGGTGTCAGAGTTCCATCGCGTTCTCAAAGCCTGCGGATGTTGCATGATTGGCCAGACTGAAAAAGTCGCGCCCGCTGACCGCAAGCTATACGCACTGCGCGACGTAACCGGCACGGTCGAGAGTCCATACCTAATCTGCGCTTCCATCATGAGCAAGAAACTGGCCGAAGGCACCGACGCGCTTGTGCTCGACGTGAAGACCGGCTCCGGGGCGTTTATGAAAAAGGAGGAGGACGCCGTCTTCCTCGCCGAGCTCATGGTCGAAACCGGCGAACGCATGGGGAAGCGAATGGTCGCGCTCATTACCGACATGAACCAGCCCTTGGGCCGCATGGTCGGCAACGCGCTCGAGGTGCAGGAGTGTATCGAGGTACTGCACGGCGGCGGACCGGCGGACCTGCGCAATCTCTGCCATGAACTGGCGGCCTGGATGTTCTATCTCGGAGACGCGTGCAAGACCGTGGCGCAGGGGAAGCAACGCTCCCAGCAAATCATCGCCTCCGGCCAAGCTTTCGAGAGATTCCGCCAGATGGTCGAGCTGCAGGGAGGCGACATCAGTACGATCGACGATCCGACGCGGCTACCCGGCACTGAGCACCGTGTCGACGTGCCCGGTCCAGAGTCTGGATATGTGACGGCGATTGCCTGCGAACAAGTCGGTACCGCCTGCGTTATCCTCGGCGGAGGCCGCGAGCGCAAGGAAGATTCCGTCGATCCCGCCGTCGGCATCGTGGTTCATAAAAAAATAGGCGACAAAGTCGCAAAGGGCGAGGCGCTCTGCACCATTCATTGCCACTCCGATGCGCAAGCCGCGCGCGCAAAAACGTTGCTGGAACAAAGCTATCAAATTGCGGCCGCTCCGCCTGCGCACAAGCAGTCTTTGGTGCATCGCGTAATTCATAAAGCGGAACACTGATTCATAAAGGGGATGAAGATGGCACGATTCACTGGCATTCTCGGTCTGCTCACCATGTTGGGTCTAGCCTGCGCCTTCTCCACCAACCGCCGTGCCATTAGCAAGAAAACGGTAGCCTGGGGCCTTGGCCTGCAAATTGTCTTCGCCATCTTCGTGCTTCGAATTCACGTCGGCCAAGTGCTCTTCCAGAAAGCTGGAGACGCGGTCAACCGGTTGCTTAGTTACGCTTTTGTTGGGTCTAAGTTTGTGTTTGGAGACCTCGGCGCGCAGCACTCGCCCATGGGGTTCTTTTTTGCATTCCAGGTGCTGCCGACCGTGATTTTTATTGCCGCATTTTTCGCTGTTCTCTATCACTACGGGATCATGCAATTCATCATCAAGATCGCTGCTTGGGTGATGACGCGTGTGATGGGGGCCAGTGGCGCCGAATCATTGAACGTCGCGGCCAGCATTTTTATGGGCCAGACCGAAGCCCCGCTAACCATCCGCCCATTCCTCCCTGACCTGACTCGCTCCGAACTGATGACTGTGATGACCAGTGGCATGGCCCACGTTTCCGGCGGTATCATGGCCGCCTATATTGCCTACGGAATCGAACCGAAACACCTCCTGAGTGCCGTGATCATGACCGCCCCTGGCACCATCCTGATATCGAAAATGCTGGTGCCGGAGACCGAGGTTCCGAAAACCGCCGGACGGGTCGTCATGAGTGAAGAAGAGTTGGACGCAGAGAAGAAAGAAAACCTGCTGGGAGCGATTGCGCGCGGCACGACTGACGGTCTGGGCCTCGCGCTCAATATTGCGGCGATGCTGATTTCGTTCCTCGCGCTAATCGCCCTCACGAACGGCGTGCTCGGCGGCATTCACAACCGGCTCGGAATCATGTGGTTTCCTTCCAGCTTGCAGCAGATCTTCGGCACATTATTTGCCCCCATCGCGTGGGTCATCGGAATCCCATGGCATGATTGTCGCGCCATCGGCAATCTCCTCGGCACGCGCATGGTGTTGAACGAGCTCGTGGCATTCTCCATGCTCGGACCGCAGAAAACGATGCTCGATCCGCGCTCGTTTACGATAGCGACTTTCGCGCTTTGCGGTTTTGCTAATCTGAGCTCGATCGGCATTCAGCTTGGTGGGATCGGCGCCCTCGCTCCAAACAAACGAGGAGAACTGGCAAGACTTGGCATTCGCGCGATGTTGGCTGGAACCATGGCCAACCTGATGTCGGCTTCGATTGCGGGCATGCTTCTGTGATGGATGGCCGGTGGTGGTGAGCCGGGCGTCCCCGACCGGCGGGACGGGCGAGCCCCCGTCGCTTCCACTGTGTGGTTAACGCGCGGTCGGTACCAGCGCCTCAAGAATTTCCTCGGTGGTAACCAACCTCGCTCCCAGACTCTGCAATTCCGCCAGCGTCTTCTCTCCAACTTCCGGCGCCAGAGTTTCAATGGCATCGCGGACAATCGCTACCTTACGCTTCCGCTTCAGCAATCCCTTAACCGCGCAACAGACGCAGTGTTCTGTTACGACTCCAAACACCACGAATTCCGATGTGTTTTCCAACCGTTCCACCAGCGCGTCCGCGTGGTAAGTTTCAAAAATGTCCAGCGTCTGCTTCTCCAGGATGAGCTGTTGATACTGGAACAAATCTTCCGGCAACTTGGCGTTGACATCGTTCTCCACGCGCACGAAGGTCGCCGCCAACGCTTCCGGAACAAACTCCGCTCCCGCCGTCCCTTCCAGACAGTGCGGCGGAAACTGCTTGAACTCGGGATCATTCGCCGGATGAAAACAGCCGTGCGAAACCAGGAAAACTTCACCTCGCCGCGCCGCGTCCGTCAGCTTGCGGATATTGGGCAGAAGCTTCTCGGCTCCCGGGACGTAAAGCTTGCCACCAGGCAGCATAAAATCCGCCTGCACGTCCACTTCCCAAAGAATGTAATCGCGAGAACGCATTCTATTGTCCGTCATCCCTACGAACTATTCGATGAACTATCGCACATTGCTTTTGCCGCTCGCAGAACTCGGCTCGCGGTTGATCCGTTCATTTCCTTTGTATACGAGCGGCCAGTGAGGGCGCAGCCTCACTGCATTCCCAGCGACGCGGCAACCGTCTTCTTGTATTCACGTGCTTGGGCTATCGCTGCTTGCTCGTCGATGGTGAGCAGCTCGCGGTCGCGCATCACGACTCGCCCGCCGATCATGACCGTTTCCACGTCGCTGGCTTTTAGTGAGTACGCGACCTGCGCATAGGCGTCGTACATCGGCACCGCGTTGGGCTCGTCCAGGCTGATCAGAATCAGATCTGCCTTTTTCCCTTTTTCGAGCGATCCGATCTCATTCTCCATGTGCAAAGCCCGGGCACCGTCGATCGTCGCCATCTCTACGACGGCCAACGCATTCAGAGCCAGCGGACTCATTCTTGTAATTTTCGCCAGCTTGGCCGCCAAATCGATTTCTTCCATCAGGTCGAGATCATTGTTGCTGCCTGCGGGGCCGTCGGTTCCAAGGCCGACGGCGATTCCGGCGGCGCGCATCTCGGGCACGGGTGCAACCCCACTCGCAAGCATCATGTTGCTTGATGGGTTGTGTACGCAGCCCACGTTATGCTGCGCCAGGATCTTGCGGTCTGCCTGGTCAACGAAGATGCAATGCGCGGCAACCATATCGGGACCAAGCGCTCCGATCCGCTCCAGATATTGCACCGGCGATGCCCCGTTCTGCTTCTCGCTGTCCTCCCACTCCTTCTTCATCTCAGCCACGTGAATCAGGATTGGCGCATGGTATTTCCTGGCCAGCGCGGCTGCTTCCTTCAAGGTCTGTTGCGAGCACGTGTAAATCGAATGCGGAGCTACTGCCGCGTGAATGAGCGGATCGCCCAGCCACTTCTGCAAGAATTTCTCGGTGTACTCGAGCATCGCGGAGTGGTTCTTGTTGTCAGGTGCCGGAAAGTCGATAAACGTTTCGCCCAGTACGCCGCGCATCCCCGCAGCTTTAGTTTCTTCCGCTACCGCGTCTTCGAAGTAGTACATATCCGCAAAGGTGGTCACCCCCGAGCGGATCTGCTCGGCCGCTGCCAGCCGCGTTCCCCAGCGCACGAACGGCTCGGTAACGTTCTTTGCTTCCGCGGGGAAGATGTATTTGTAAAGCCAGTCATTCAGGGTGACATCGTCGTGCAGGCCACGGAACAGCGTCATCGGGACATGGGTATGACCGTTGATGAATCCCGGGAGTACCAGCATATTGTGCGCGTCAATTGTCAGGCGGCCTTCGTAGCGCGCTTCGATGTCAGCGCGAGGGCCGGCCGCGACAATCGTGTCCCCTGTAACCACGACTGCTCCGTCGTCGTAGATGTGGCGCTGTTCATCCATGGTGACAACGATGCCGCCGCTGACGATCGTATCGGCACGCTCCTTGCTGGTTTGCCCGTAGAGAAGAATTGAGAAACAAATGTGAAACGCACAGAATAGCCACCAACCGCGTCTATTTGTCATGCCTGATCCTTACATGAGGTTCTGAGGGCCAGCAGCGAAGGTGCGCCATCCGCGGCCGGTAATGCATTGCCCGGAATTCCCGCCGCCCTTCCCGCAATTCCGTATTCAAGTATAGCGTTGCACCACTGCCGACAACGATTTGCTCCACAAATGATTTGCTCCGCAATTCGCGGTGTGTAATGCTGTTCACGCAACCAGATCAGATAACAAGATAGATAAGACCAGGAGAGTGCTGATGCGAAACAAGCTTCTTCTTGCCCCAATCGTCCTCTGCTCGCTCACCCTCTGGGCCGCCGACGATATCACGCCCCTCAACGTCAAGGAGGGTCTCTGGGAAATGACCGTGACTCATACCATGACTGGGATGCCAGCCACGCCAAACATCCCTCCCGACGCGCTCGCCAAGATGCCTCCGGAGCAGCGCGCCCGCATAGAAGCCATGATGAAGGGTGGGCCAGGCACCGATGTTCGCAAAGAATGCATCACGAAAGAGAAACTCGCAAAGCACTCGGCTTTTGGCAACAACCGCGGGGATTGTACTCGCACGGTTGTGAATTCCACGGGCAGCAGGCTCGAAGTGAAGGTTCATTGTGTAGAAAAACAGGGTGAAGAAAAACAGACGTCGATCGATGGAACTCTGGTGCTGGAGGCCCTCAGTTCGGACAACGTCAAGGGCACGATGCAGATGCAGTCGGCCAGCAGCAATAACGGACATGCCATGAATATGAACTTCACCTTCAGCTCCAAGTACCTCGGCCCGGCTTGCGGAGACGTTAAGTAGAAAGCTCGACGATGCCCCGAACTTGCAACCGAGCGGCGGTAAATGTCGCGATTAAAGCCATCCCCGCGATCCTGCTCATCGGTTATTTCCTCCTGCCCGCTTCTGCCATCGCCCAGTCCGTCCAAATTGCTCCGGGAAAACGCACCCAGCTTGAAACTGCCATTTCCCGCTTCATGGCGACCAATAGCATTCCTGGAGTTTCCGTGGCGGTCGTCGAAAATGGCGCCGTGGAATGGTCGGCAGGATTCGGCACCGCCGATCTCGAAAACCTTGCGCCCGTGACTTCCCACACGCTGTATCGGCTGGGGTCCATTTCGAAGTCCATCACCGCAACCGCGGCGCTGTTGCTCTGGCAGCAAGGCAAACTCAATCTCGACGCTCCCGTTCAACAATACTGTCCGGCCTTTCCGCAGAAAGACGCGCCCATCACGACCCGCGAGCTTCTCGGCCACTTGGGCGGAATTCGCCATTACAAGTCCGATTCGCAGGACGATCCCGAAGGCGGCAACACCAAGCACTTCCTGAAGCCAATCCAGGGTGGTCTCGATTTCTTCAAGAACGATCCGCTGGTTGCTAAACCCGGAACCGAGTTCCACTATTCCACCCAGGGGTTCACGCTGGTGGGATGCGCCATCGAAGGCGCCTCCGGAGAAAACTATGTGGATTACGTCCGCAAGAACGTACTGACGCCTGCGGGCATGACCCACACCGTGGTCGACAACCGCTTCGCAATCGTTCCCTTCCGTACCCGCTTCTACAGCAAGGATAGCTCCGGAGCCATAACCAACGCCGATTTCCTCGATTCCAGCTACAAGATACCCGGCGGCGGCTGGCTTTCGTCCGCCGACGACATGGCTCAATTCGAAGTGGCCATGCTCAACGATCGCCTTGTCGCTCGGTCAACGCGCGACCTGATGTGGACTCCGCTGAAACCCACCGACGGCAAGGAAAATCGCTACGCCCTCGGTTGGGGCACCGGCAAGGATCTGGGTGTCTTGGACGTTGGTCACAGCGGAGGCCAGCAGGGAACCAGTACTTTCTTCATGATCGTCCCCGAGCGTCGCGCGGGAGTCGTTGTCCTGATCAACCTCGACGGCGGCCATGCCTCCGACCTGGCAACCGAATTGATGAAAGTCGTGCTTGCATCGGCACAGCCAACTGCAAAAGAGCCAAAATAATTGACAAACCCGCAGTAAAAAGAAAATGCGCGCCGCCGGCAGGCTGCGCGCAGAAAGGAATGGCTTACCGGTTATCGACCGGCTGCCATGGCCATCACTCGAGGCTGTGTCTGTTCCGCTCGGCCCACGTACATCATGTACGAGTGGTATACGACGAACAGCACTGCCAGCAGAGTTGCCACCGTTGCCAGTCCACTGAACGTGCTTAGAGTGGAGGCGATCGCAGTCAATCCCGCACCGATTACATAGTTCGGAAACGACCACAGAAAGACCTTGTGCCAGAGGGCAAAAGGATTGGCGCCTTCCGTCAGACCGATGATGCTGGCTACCGGCGCCGTGTTCGCCAGGAAATAGGTGGCTGCGGCCAGCACCAGAGACAGGGTGTGCGCGGTTGCGCGGGCCGCAAAGATCTGGCTGTGGTAGGCCAGGTAAGCGAGCCCGGCAGCGTTCAGCAGGGTGCATGCGTTAAATACGAATTGGACTGGTTTCGTCTTATTCCCGCCCGAATAAGATTGCGTGACTGCCGCGGTTACTGCTACGAGCAGGCTCGCGAACAATCCCAGTTGCGTGACTCCGAGAAGAATGACGGGCAGATTTCCCGACATCGAGCTCGTCATCCCAGGCAGCTTCACCTTAAGGCGCGAACTCACTGCGGCCGCCACTAAGAGGAGCACCAACTGTGGCCAGGCTTGCGTTTGCCATCTGACTACGCCGAACGACAGAGCGCACAGACTTGCAACGGCCACCATTCCGATCATGACTTTGGCTTTGATTGGTAGTGTATTTGTCATGGCAATCTCCGAGTATGGTCTCAGTCGGTTGTCTAGTTGTCTCCTGGGTCGCCATCGCTCAGTGCTGACGTCGCACTAGCGACATTTGAAGTTGCACCCCAGACAACGCTGTCGCCAACAATGGAGGTCGATCCCCAGACAACGCTGGTGGCGCCCCACACTACCGAAGTTGCGGAAAGCACGTTAGAACCCCAAACCACTGAAGTTCCCCAAACGACCGAAGTTGCGCCCCAAACAACGCTGCTGCCGCTGAAATTTGAATCGAGGGCAGTATTCGTGATGGTGACAGTACCGTTCGGGTTAAGAACGGCGGTCGGGGAAAGCGCTACTCCTGTCGCGAGATTCGTATTGCCAAGAGCGGCGTCTATATCCAGATACCCCGCTCCACAGGTGAAGAGGTCATACTCGTTGTTGTAAAGGTTACCCAGGCTGTCGTGAGACGACGAGTATTGCCCGAAGCCCTTCCACGCTGTCTTCATCAAACGCGCTTTCACTTGATCGGGAGTCAACGAGGGGGTCTGCTGCAACATCAGTGCCACCGCACCGCTCACGATCGGCGTTGCCATGCTGGTGCCGCTCAATTCATAGTACTTTGAGGTTCCGCTGGTGGGAGAAACCTCATACTGTGGATAGGTTGTATCGAGCGTACTGCCCGCAACCCGCAAGGAGACCATCCGGTTTCCGGGCGCGACCAGGTCAGGTTTCACAATGTGATCGAGCACGGTCGGACCTTTGGAACTGTAGCTGGCAATCTGGTCGTCGACCCGCGTCGACGTCAGCTCAGTCATGGTCGCTCCCACCGTGATCACGGCGGGGTCATTCCCCGGAACGACGATGGTGCCGAAGCCGTCTGTCGTTGCGTAGCGCCCGCTATTGCCCGCAGCCGCTACCACCACGATGCCAGCCTTCCAGGCGGCTTCCACGGCCTGGTCAACCGGATCGAGTGTGTAGCTCTCGAACACCGGACGTCCCAGCGACATGTTGATGACGCGGATGTTGTACTTACTTTGGAGCGTGATCGCCTCCTCGATGGCAGCGATCACCCCGCTGTCAGTGCCCAATCCGTTCTGGTCCAACACGCGCAGGTTGATAAGGTTGACGCCCGGAGCCATGCCGGCATACGTCGCGGAATATCCATTAGTAGTGCCGGAACTGGCGCCCGTGCCACCGATCAAGCCCGCCACGTGAGTTCCGTGCCCGTACTTGTCTGATGTCGTGCTGTCTAAAAGGACAAAGCTCTGGCTATACACCACACGGCCGGTGCCGCTCGCATTGTTCAGATCGGGATGAGCTGCGATTCCGCTGTCAATGACGGCTACGCCGATACCGGTGCCAGTCAGCGCATACTGCGATGCGGCGACATCCGCCTGGACCGCGGTGGCAAACTCCTCGGTCACAGGATTCGTAGCCATTTTCTGCGTACGGTCTGGTGTGATGTAGGCGACGTTGGGATCCTTCGCCAATTCCGCCAGCATACTGACGGGAACACGCATCGTCACCGCACGGATGGTGTGGAACTGGGACTTGATCGCTGCACCACGGCCCTGCATGGCCTTCAAGTGCGCGCTAGTGGGCATCTGGCGATGTTGAACGATGACCGTCACCATGCCGTTCGCGTCTCCTGCCTGCTGGAGATCCCTGGAGAATTTGGCAGTGGGCGTGTCGCCGTCCAGTGCTTGCGCAACCCCAGCATAGGACGGTACTGCCGACAGCACCAGCAGTGCCAATCCGAGAACTCGGCCCCAGGCCGCGCTGAACGCGGGGGAATTAAGCGGACGGCCTGTGCATCCGTTTGTGACCTGCGATTTATCGGTCTTGTTCATAAGTGTCTTTCTAGTGGCGTTTTTCGAGAGACAGGGCATACACCCCGTCCTCGTGCCTGGCCTCTAATGGGCAATCACGAGGCCACTCACGACGTCGTTAAGTCTTCTATTTACAACAATTTGTCTATGGATTGCTGCTGGTCGCGAAGGGGACAATTTGGCCCAGCTACCGGGCTCGAAGCCGCCGCCGAGTCCGTAACTGATTGAAACAAAGGCCGGGCAGGCATGGGAGCCTGTTTTGGGACAGATTGGCCCGTTCCGGCGCTGGCTTCCTCAAGTATTAACGCCAGGCAGAGCCGCGAATAGGAGACCCCGTGGCGCGATCTCAACCGGTGCGGCGCAGCCCGCTCGATGTCTCCACCAATAACTCCCCCCGTGAACCCTGGCGCAGGGGGGAGCTAAGCCTGGCCCGCGCTGCGACCGAGCACAGGGCGCAAAGGCTCACTCAATCCGTGCATCACGTGCTCGAACTGAGGGATGTCGAGCGACTGCGGTCCGTCCGATAGCGCGCGCTCCGGGCAGGGATGCACCTCAACGATGATAGCGTCCGCTCCGACGGCAATGGCGGCGCGCGAAACCGGCCCGATCAGGCTCTGCTTGCCGGTGCCATGCGACGGATCGGCCACCACCGGCAGGTGCGAGAGTTCTTTGGCCAAGGCGACGGCGGAAAGGTCGAAGGTGTTGCGGGTGGCGGTTTCGAATGTCTTAATTCCACGCTCGCAAAGCGCAACCTGATCATTTCCGCCGGAAAGCAGGTATTCGGCCGCCAGCAGCCACTCCTTCACCGTGGCCGAGGGGCCACGCTTGAGCAGAATTGGCTTCTTGATGGTGGCGAGCCTGCGCAGCAACGCGAAGTTCTGCATGTTGCGCGCACCCACCTGGAGCATATCGGCGTACTCACAGATCAGGTCAACGTCCTCCGTACTCATAACCTCGGTGACCACCGGCAGGCCGGTGAGTTCGCGAGCTTCGCGCAAAATCTTGAGCGCTTCAATTCCCAAGCCCTGGAACTCATACGGGGAGGTGCGCGGTTTGTAGGCGCCGCCGCGCAGCATGGTCGCGCCGGCGCGCTTCACCCCTTGCGCAGTCTCCAGCAGTTGCTCGCGCGACTCTACCGAGCAGGGACCGGCAATCACCACTACTTCGGGACCGCCGATCTTTACGCCGCCGGTCTTTCCCCCGCCAACGCTGACTACCGACCCCTGCGGCCGCGTCTGACGGCTGACGAGCTTAAAAGGCTGGGCGATCGCGACTACGTTATCGACGCCGGGCGCGACCGAAAGCGCCTCGATTTCATGGCGGCGTCCACCACTGCCCACCGCCGCGACGATGGTGCGCTCAGTGCCACGCGTGACGTGGGGCTGGAAGCCGGCTTCGCGGATGCGTTGAATGATGTGTTCGATCTGCTGTTCCGTGGCGCTGTCGGACATGTTTACAATCATGGCAATGACCTTTCCCTTTTGCCGCCAAAAACAAAAGCCGCGATGCTATCGCGGCTTCGGCGGAATCCTTGAGCTGTCTCTATTTCTCTGGTGACTGGCTCCGATTCTGCACCGCCGCCGCGAATCGAAACCAATAGCGGCCAAACAGGCGGAAGGTGCTAAATCGTGTCATAGAGATGTTAAACAGTATCGTTTCTTATACCGATATCTTCTAAAACTTGTGGAGCCGAGATTAATTATTCAGAGAGCTGGCAACACTGGAAAACGCGTTGTTGGCGTTGCCCCCGATCAGACGCACGGTGCCGATCACCAATACCAGGATGACGGCGAGCATGACCGCGTATTCCGCGATATCTTGTCCACTCTCGTCCGTGCAAATGTTTCGCAAAAACTGAACCATACATCCTCCGGCCCGATGAATAGATTTTCGGGCAAGCATGTGTAGGGTAATAATGACGACTCGGACGGCGATTGTCAATCGAAGTGAAACTTTGTTTTCCACAACAACTCCACAACATCCGCACCGGCAGTTGAAGTTAGAACCCGCGCCCCACAAAGGGTTTGCGAGGATGTCAATGGCCGCTCCTTGCCGGAGTTAAATGCGGAACCGGGGCGGTTTCTTTGCGAAACAGAAACTACCGTTCTGTGGCCAGTGAAGCTGACGATGCCGAGGGCGTCGCTGTGTCACTCGCCAGGTCGTGGGTGGAATGGGCCGCATAGTCGAGCACGCGTCCCGGCAGCACCCCAAGATAGAGTGTGGCAAACACGCAAACTGCAATGGCGAGCGCTGCCGCGGCGGGCACCGGAGTAACTGGGACTTCGCCCCGTGGTTCACGCATATACATCATGACAATAATGCGCAAGTAATAATAGGCGGCCACGGCACTATTCAGCACTAAGATGAGCGTCAAACCCACCAGATCCGACTTCAGCGCCGCACTCAAGATATAGAACTTCGCGAAGAAGCCGCCAGTGATCGGAATACCGATGAACGACATCAGGAAAAAAGTCAAAGTCGCGGCCAACACGGGGGACCGTCTGCCCAGGCCCGCGTAATCTTCGATTGCGACATACTTCTCGCCCGCGTTCGCGAAGTGGCTGACGACGGCAAAGGCCCCTACGTTCATCGCAGCATAGGCAGCGGTGTAGAACATCACCGCAGACGTGCCGAGTTCCGGCCGAGCCGCAAACGCGACCAGTACATATCCGGCGTGGGCGATCGAAGAATAGGCGAGCAGGCGCTTGACGTTGTCCTGCACCAAGGCGCACAGATTTCCCAGCGTCATGGTCAGCGCGGCCGAGACCCAGAGCAGCCAGAAGCGTCCGGGTGCATTCGCTTCGACCAGGACCCGCAGCAGAACCGCGAATGCCGCCGCCTTGGGGCCGGTCGACATCAGTCCGACGATCGGAGCCGGAGCCCCTTCGTAGACGTCAGGCGTCCACACATGAAAAGGCACCGCGGCAACCTTGAAGCCCAAGCCCACGAACATGAGGGCCGTAGCAACGTAGGCCAAAACCGCTACGTTCCCGGACCGTAGCACCTGGCTGATGGCATCAATGTTGGTGGAACCGGTCGCGCCAAACATGAGCGCGACGCCGTACAGGAAGAACGCGGTTGCAAACGATCCCAGCAGGAAATACTTCAGCGACGACTCGCTGCTCGCGGCGTCGCGCCGCCGGTAGCCTGCCAGCACGTAGGTCGAGATCGACGAGATTTCGAGGGCAATAAAAATAAGTACAAGCTCGATCGCGGACGACATCAGGCACATGCCAACCGTGCCGAATAGAATCAGCCCGTAGTACTCCCCAGCGCGGATGCGTTGCACCCGCAAGTATTCGAAAGAACTGAGAATGACCACCGCTGCAATCGCGATGACAAGGAAGTGGAAGAAGACGCTGAAGCCATCCACCCGAACCATGTTCCAAAACGCGGTTCCGGGATACTGCGCCATCCAGAAGGTCGACGCCAGCGCGGCCAGAGTTCCGATCAGTGCGATCGTGCCGAGCGACTGGTGACTATTCTCTTCGTCAAGCAGCGGGTCGACGATCATTATCAGCATGCCGAAGAGCGACAGCACAAGCTCCGGCAGAATGCGCATGTAGTCGGCGGTTTGCGGAATAGAGGACTGCACCTGCGCGAGGAGGTTCGGCAATAAAAACGACTGCGAGAACGCCGTCATCGCCATCGAGAGTGTCAATGTCATCGGCCCACCATCGTGCTGGCCAATTGTGCGAGCGGGGCGAGAGCGGCCTGCACCGCCGGATCAATCGCGCTGAGCCACACCAGCGGAGCAACGCCCATGACTAGCGCGGCAATCGCAATCGGGGCGAGTGCTGTCTTCTCCCGCAGGTTGAGGTCGGGCAGCGTGTTATTGACTTCGTGCTTTACCTTGCCAAAGAAGACGCGCTGATACAACCACAGCAGGTAGCAGGCGCTCCAGATCACACCGGTCGCGGCGAGGATTCCGTAGATCGGACGCGCCTGGAATGCTCCGCTCAGCACGAGGAATTCACCGATAAAACCGTTCATCAGCGGCAGTCCGACCGAGGCCAGCACGGTGACCAGAAAGAAAGTGGCGTACTTGGGCATGGGCGTCGCTAATCCGCCGAACTCGGTGATCTCATAGGTGTGGCGGCGTTCATAAAGGATGCCCGCCAGCATGAAGAGCCCACCCGTGGCAACGCCGTGTGCCAGCATGACGAAGACCGCTCCGTTCAGGCCGGCCACGGTGAAACTGAAGATTCCGAGGACGACGAATCCAAGGTGGCTGACCGAGGAGTAGGCGATCAGCTTTTTCATATTCGGTTGCACCAGCGAAACCAGCGCGCCGTAGATGATGCCAATCAGCGCCAATACCATGATCCAGGGTGCGTTGCGGTGCGCCTGTTCGGGAAAGAGTCCGACGTTGAAGCGCAGCAAGCCGTATGTGCCCATCTTCAGCAGCACGCCAGCCAGCAGCACCGATCCAGCGGTGGGCGCTTCCACGTGCGCGTCGGGCAGCCAGGTGTGCAGAGGGAAGATAGGGACCTTCACCGCAAAAGCGACGAAGAAGCCGAGGAAGAGCCACAGCGAAGCGGTTTCGAAACCTGGCACACTTCCACTGCGGATCGCGTTTTGAATGACGACAAAATCGAAACTGCCAGTCTTGGCATAGAGCCAGACAATCGCTGCCAGCATAAACATCGAGCCGATCATGGTGAACAGAAAAAACTTCACCGCAGCGTAGACCTTGCGTTCGTGACCGTACATGCCGATCAGCAGCGCCATCGGAATCAGCGTCGCTTCCCAGAAAAAGTAGAACAGGAACAAATCGAGCGACGTGAAAACGCCGATCAGAGCCGTCTCCAGGATCAGCAGCAGGATGAAGAATTCTTTCACCCGCTCGTGAATCGAAGTCCATGAAATCAGCACGCACAGCGGCGTGAGGAACGTGGTCAGAACTACCAGCCAGACCGAAAATCCGTCAATGCCCATGTGGTAGTGAATGTTGGGAGTCGTGATCCAGACTTTGTCGATTTCGAACTTGAAGGTGTTGGGATCGCGATGCAGGTGTACGGGCAAGTGCAGCGAGGCCACAAATGCCAGCACGGAAATGACAAGAGCAAATACCTTGATGTCACGATCGCGGCGCGGGATCAGAAGGATCAGCAGCCCGCCCGCGGCCGGGATGAACGTCACCAGCGAAAGGATGATGGGACCGAGGCCTTCCATATTCATCGCACTCCCATCCAAACCATGTAAGCGATCACAACTGCGCCCCCAGCGGCCACCCATCCGGCATACGAACGTAAATTGCCGGACTGCATGTGGCGCACGTTGTCAGACACGTGGCGCGCAGCGTCGGCCGAGTCGTTAACCGCGGCATCGATTACTCCCTGGTCAACGCCATGCCAGAGAATTGTGGTCGAGCCATCGATCAGCGGCTTGACGAAAAGGACGGCGTAAAGTTCGTCAATGTAGTACTTGTGAGCGACTGCCTCGTAGAGCGTACCCAGGCTGGCCGCAATACGCGCGGGCAGTTGCGGGCGGCGGAAATACAGCGCCCATGCGAGCGCGAATCCAAGAATGGCCGCAGTGACGGAAATCAGCATGAGAAGTGCTTCCGTCCCCTTGCCAGCAGCTTCGCCCGCGGTCTCGTGCGCCAATTCTGCGGCGGCTCCACTCTGGAAAACTGGCGCCAGGAAGTGCTCGAAGCGGCCACCGATCCCGATCCAGCCACCAACAACTGACAGGATCGCAAGGATAACCAGCGGCCCCAGCATCACCCAGGGGCTCTCGTGAGGATCGCCATGACTATGCCCATGTCCGTGTGGCGCGGGCGCCCCCGCCCGCGATGGATCGTGACCGTCATGAGCGATTGCCCCGCGGTAATCGCCGAAAAATGTCAAGAACCAGAGCCGGAACATGTAGAACGAAGTGATAAACGCGGTGATGACACCGATCAACCAGTAGACCCAACTTCCGTTCGGGCTGGAGTAGGCTTTCCAGAGAATTTCGTCTTTTGAGAAGAAAGCCGCCAGCGGGGGGAAGCCGGCGATCGTGAAGGTGGCGATCGACATCGTCAAGAACGTCACCGGCATGTAGACTCGCAGCCCGCCCATTTTGCGCATGTCCTGTTCGCCGCCGATGCCGTGAATCACCGAACCCGCCGCAAGGAACAACAGGCCCTTGAAGAATGCGTGCGTCATCAGATGGAAGATGCCCGCTGAGAACGCTCCCACGCCGCAGGCCATGAACATATAGCCCAGCTGCGACACGGTGGAGTAGGCCAGAACTTTCTTGATGTCGGTCTGGGCAATGCCGATGGTCGCTGCAAACAGGGCGGTGAGCGTTCCAACGATCGCGACTACCATCATCGCCGTCGGTGCTCGATCAAAGATGGCGGACGACCGCGCCACCATATAAACGCCCGCCGTTACCATGGTCGCCGCATGGATCAGAGCTGACACGGGAGTGGGACCCTCCATGGCGTCAGGCAACCAGACGTAAAGAGGAATCTGTGCCGATTTACCAGCCGCGCCGACCATCAATAGCAAACCGATTGCCGTGAGCAGCCCGGCCCCGGCGGTTTCCGTCGGCAGCGTCTGCACCGCAGCAAAGACATGCGTGAAGTCAAGCGATCCAAAATGCTTGATCATCAGGAAGAGGGCGATCAGGAATCCGAAATCACCGATCCGATTAACGATGAATGCTTTCTTACCTGCCGCCGCCGCCGAGTCTTTTATGAACCAGAACCCGATCAGCAAGTACGACGCCAGGCCCACGCCCTCCCAGCCGATGAACATGACCAGATAGTTCTTCGCCAGCACCAGCGTCAGCATGAAGAACATGAACAGATTCAGGTACGCCATGAAGCGGTAGTACCCGTCGTCGTCCCACATGTAGCCAACCGAGTAGATATGAATAAGGAAGCCGACGCCGGTAACTACAAGCAGCATGATCAGCGATAACTGGTCGAGATAGAAACTGAAGTCGACTTGAAAGTTCCCAGCGCGGAGCCAATGTGCGAGGTCGCAATAATAGGGAGCCGACGCCGAGGAAAAGCCCGCTGCCAGAAACAACGCCATGGTAAAGGCCGCGCCACAGAATACGAGCGCGATCGTCGTTATCGCTTTCTTCGACGATCCCCGGCCAAAGAAGCCGTTGATCGCCGCCCCGGCGAGCGGAAGAATCGGGACGAGCCAGAGATAAGGATTCGGCGTCATAGCTTGAGCAGGTTCACCTGGTCGACATTCAAAGTTTCACGCGTGCGATAGACGGCAATGATGATCGCCAGACCGACGGCAGCCTCAGCGGCGGCTACCACCATCACGAAGAAGACGAAAACCTGTCCGCTAAGCGCATGCCACTGTGCGGCGAAGGCCACGAACGAAAGGTTTACCCCGTTCAACATGAGCTCGATCGACATGAAAATCGTGATGATGTTGCGCTTGATCAGGAACCCAAGCACGCCACACACGAACAGGATTCCGCTCAACACGAGATAGTAGGAAAGAGGAACCATCAGTGATCCTTTCCGGCCGCAGCGAGTTCGCGAGTTTCCTGCGGCGGTGGACTGCTGTGCTGGCGCCGGGCGATCGATTCAGGCCGGCTGGCGAGGACGACCGCGCCCATGATGGCGATCAGGATCAGCACCGATGTGACTTCAAAAGGCAGAAGAAAATCGCGGAAGAGCAGCCGCGCAATATCCTTGGGAGCGCCCCATAATGTGCCGATCGACACCGAACGCGTGGTGGACAACCGGCCGACGAGCGTCCAGGCAACCAGCACCGCCCCGATTGTCAATCCCGGGACGCCGATCAGGGTCGCGACCCGGCTGCCCTTGGTGCGCTCCTCTTTGCCAGCGTTCAACAGCATGATGGTAATCAAAAACAACACCATGATCGCGCCGGCATAGACGATGACTTGAACGGCTGCCAAAAACTCCGCACCCAACAAAAGATACTCGGCAGCGAGCGAGGCCATCACCACAATCAGCGACAGCGCGCTGTTGATGGGATGGCTCTGCACCAGCAGGTTCACCGCCCCCGCCACGCAGATCGCTCCGAAAAAGAGAAATAAAATTAGATGAAGCATTTGTCGGCAAGCTACTAGCTTCTGGCCGCTAGCTAGTAGCTAGAAGCCAGGAACTGGTTCTTTAAGCTCTCCACGCCACAATCAGCGCCGTAACCATAATGTTCGCAATCGCCAGGGGCAGCAGAACCTTCCACCCGAACGCCATGAGTTGGTCATAGCGAAAGCGAGGCAAGGTCCAGCGCACCCAGACGTACAGAAACATGAAAAAGAAAACTTTCAGGCAGAACCAAAACACGGGCAGCACAGCTTGCAGGATCGGCGGACCAAACACCGGGCCAAGCCAGCCACCCAGGAACAGCAACGTGGCTAGGCAAGCCACCGTGACCATGTTGGCGTATTCGGCCATGAAAAACATGGCGAATTTCATAGCGCTGTATTCTGTGTGATATCCGGCTACCAGTTCCGACTCGGCTTCCGGCAGATCAAAAGGCGTGCGATTCGTCTCGGCGTAAGCGGAGATCAGATAGATGAAAAACGCCAGCGTCTGCCCGTGAAATATGTTCCAGCGCGGAATGAAACCCCAAAACACGTGCCGCTGCGCATCCACAATGTCGCGCAGGCTGAGGCTTCCAGCCATGATCAGCACTCCCACCAGCGAGAGGCCGAGCGAAACTTCATAGCTGACCATCTGGGCGCTGGCGCGCAGGGCGCCGAGCAGCGAGTACTTGTTGTTAGAGGACCATCCGGCCAGCGCCACGCCGTACACGCCCATCGAAGTAATGCCGAGGACCACCAGCAGCCCGATGTTCACGTCAGTAATCTGGAGATACGTGCCCCATGGACCGATGTTGACCCAGTTGCCAAACGGAATCACTGAAATGGACGTAATGGCAAACACCACCGCGATGATCGGGGCCGCGATGTAAAGCGGCTTGTAGACATGCGGCTGAGTCAGGTCTTCTTTGAAAATAAATTTAGCGCCGTCGGCGAGCGGTTGCAGCAGGCCGAAAGGTCCAACGCGCGTGGGGCCCCAGCGATTCTGGATATGCGCCGACACCTTGCGCTCCAGCCAGACGCTGTACGCCACCGCCGTCAGCAGAACACCGACCACGGCAGCCGACTTGATGATCGAAATGATGATGAACGTCGTTATGCTCAACGAAATGTCTCTTGTGTCCGTGTGGCGCGGGCACTCTTGCCCGCGTGCTTTTGATCTTGTTCTTGATCCCCTCGACAGCTAGTCAGTCCCTAGTCCGCCGCAACTTCCGACTCCGCGGACTTGTTTTCGAAAACCGAGTTCAGAGTCTTTGAATACCGCCCCAGGGTGCCCGAGCTGAACAGATCGTTGTTGGCCGGAACGATCAGCTCCGGATTCTGAATCGCACTCGCGCCGCTCGCGGCAATCTCGAGATGCTGATCGTTACCCGCCAGCAGATTGACCCGCGAAACATTGTCCGCCGAAACATGGTACCCGGCAACCACGCGCTGGACTTCATCGAGAATCGCCATAGGGTCGAACGGCGTCATCTTCGGTTCCAGGTTGTGCGCTTCGAGCCACACCGCATGACGATCCGCCTCCCCCGATTGCGCACCGCGACTTTGTCCCATGTCGGAGTGTGTCCCGCCGCCGAAGGGCACTAGACCGCGTACCTCGAAGCCCATGGCGTCTGCGATGCGGACGATCATCTCGAAGTCCGGCTTGGTGTCGGTGACTTCGCCTGCCTTCTTCACCAACTGCAGATCGCCGCAGGTGTTCGTATAAGTTCCCGTTTTTTCGTAGGCGTTCGCTGCCGGCAAAACTACGTCGGCGATGGCCGCGGTTTCGGTCAGGAACATGTCCTGAACCACTACAAAACTCTTTGAGAGCACAAAGGGATCAATGCCCAAACGGCCGACCGGATTCGAGCCCACCACATAAAACGCCTTCAGTTTGCCGTTCTTCGCTGCTTCCACCATCTCCGGCAGACTCATGCCTGGTTCGCCCGGCAGCTTGCCCCATTCCTGTTGGAACATGTCGGCGGGGGCGATGGGTTCATATCCCGGCAGAAGATCGGGATAAAGTCCCATTTCACTGGCCCCGCGAGAATTTGCGTAGTCGCCGAGACAGATCAGCTTCGTTCCACTCAAAGTCGAAGCAAAACTCACCAGTTTCTCGATGTCATGGCCGCGCAGTTCCGAACCGAAGGCGATGACCATGTTCTGTTCGCCGCGGACTTTCTCGCGCAGCGCGGTCCAGGCGTCGCGGCTGGTGCCGTCGCTCACCAGCGCATCCAGCAGGGAATCGTCGCCCGCAAGAAATGCAACTGCTTTCGCTTCCGCGCCTGCCGGAAGCAAGCCGAATCCTGCCGCCTGTCGGCGTAACTTGATGGGCGCAGAGTTGATCGCATAAAGCCGCGCGCGGCGCAACCGCACGTTCGTCCGGATCTGCCACGCCAGGAGCGGATGCTGATTCGTCGGGTCGTTTCCGATCAGCAAAATCGCGGGAGCGGTCAACACGTCGCGCATGGAAGCCGTCTTTCCCGGTTTCCCGTGCAGCGCCGCCGCCAAGGCTGGATAGTCTGCCGTCCGATGATGATCGACGTTATTTGTCTTGAGTACAGCGCGAGCGAATTTCGAAAGAAGATAATTCTCTTCGTTGGTCGTGCGATTGGACCCCATGACGCCGATCGCGCTCCCGCCGTCCTGATCGCGAACTTCTCGGAACCGTTTGCCGATCAACTCAAAGGCTTCTTCCCAGGTTGCGGGAGTCAGCTTGCCGTTCTTGCGAACGAGCGGCTGGGTGAGGCGGTCTCTGTGGTGGGCAAAGTCGAAAGCGTAGCGGCCCTTCACGCAAAGAAAATCGCCATTGATCCCGCTCTTGTCGCGATTGTCGCCGCGGACAATCTCCGCGCCGGTTTCGCAGCGGCGCACGCCCAGCGTGGTCTTGCATCCGTCCCCGCAATGGGTGCAGATCGTGCCCACATGCTTCATCTCCCATGGACGCGTCTTATAGCGGTAAGCGCCCGAAGTGAGCGCACCGACGGGACAGATGTCGATGCACATGCCGCACTCTTCGCATTCGAGGTGGTCTTCCTGATTGGGCGCGATGATCGAACCCACGCCGCGGTTCTGCACCCCCAGCGCCCAGACGTCCATGCCTTCGCCGCAGATGCGCACGCAACGGTAGCACAGTATGCAGCGCGGGCGGTCGAAATACACGACCGGAGACCACTGCTGTTCTTCCCGGTGGTTCTTGGCCTCGGTGTACTTCGATTCGGAGGCGCCATAGGAGAACGTCATGTCCTGCAGTTCGCATTCGCCGCCGGCATCGCACACCGGGCAATCCAGCGGATGGTTGCCCAGCAGCAACTCAACCATCGCCTTTCGAGCCTGACGCACCTCATCGCTGTCGGTCGAGACGATCATGCCCTCGGTCACCGTGGTTGTGCAGGCGGTCTGAAGCTTGGGCATCTTCTCGACCTTCACGACACACATGCGGCAGGCGCCTTGCAACGATAACCCGGGGTAGTAGCAAAAAGAGGGCACTTCAATGCCCACGCTCTTGCAGGCTTCGATCAGCAGCGACCCAGGAGGTGCCGTGACCTTCTTGCCATCGACCGTGATGTTTACCAGTGCGGGTACGTCTGCCATGAGTCCTTACTTGAAAGCCCAGCTCTCTACGCCGGGCTATTCTTGACCTCTTCGATCTGCAGCGCGTGCCTTTGCGCGTGCGATCCCATCAGTAACAGACACTTCTTCTCCCTTGCGTAAAGTCTTCAGCAAAGTGGCCTTGTCGACCTCCATACAGCTCGTGGTGTCTGTAATGGTGCTCATGGTCAATGGGCCATCACCGGGACGCGGTCCGCTGCTCCCGCTTTCTCAAACGGGCACGGCCTGCCATCCAAATGATCTTCGAATTCCTTTCTGAATTTTTTCACAAACGCCATGGTGGGCATCGCTGCCGCATCTCCCAGCGGACAGAACGTCTTCCCCAACATGTTTTCGGCTAGGTAATAGATATTGTCGATGTCCTTTTTTACTCCGGCGCCCGCGTGGAAGCGCGTTAACGTCTTCTCCAGCCAGTCTGTGCCTTCGCGGCAGGGAATGCACCAGCCGCAACTCTCGTGCCGGTAGAACCTCATCGTGCGCAGTGCGAACTTCACGATGCAGGTGGTATCGTCGAGTACCGTAACCCCACCCGATCCAAGCTGTGAACCTGCTTTCGCCACCGAATCGAAGTCCATGGCGACATCGATTTCATCGGTCGTCATCACCGGCGTTGACGATCCTCCCGGAACTACAGCTTTCAACCCGCGCCCGTTCGGTATTCCACCGCCGACCTCATAGATCATCTTCTTGAGGTTGTAGCCCATCGGAAGTTCGTAGACGCCGGGCTTGTTGAGATGTCCTGCCAAGCAGAACAGTCGCGTTCCGCCATTCTTCGGGGTGCCGAGTTTCGCGTACCAATCCCCGCCGCCCAAAATGATGTGCGGAATGGCCGCGAGGGTCTCCGCATTATTAATGACCGTCGGTCCGCCCCAAAGGCCAACCACGGCAGGGAAGGGCGGACGGATGCGCGGAATGCCGCGTTTGCCTTCGAGCGATTCCATCAACGCCGATTCTTCGCCCACTTCGTAAGCACCCGCTCCTCCGTGCCAATAAATATCCAGATCGTATCCGCTGCCGAAAATATTCTTGCCGAGGAAGCCATTGGCATAGGCGTCTTTAATTGCCTTCTGCATGATGATGGAAAGGTAGCGATACTCGCCGCGGATATAGATGAACCCGTTATGAGAACCCACCGCCAGCGCCGCAATCATAACGCCTTCAATCACCGAGTGCGGATCGTGCTCGAAAATCAGACGGTCCTTGCAGGTGCCGGGCTCGCTCTCGTCGCCGTTGCAAAGCACGTATTTGGGTTTGGCCGATTGCTTCGGAACAAACGACCACTTCATTCCGGTGCTGAACCCGGCGCCCCCCCGCCCGCGCAGGGCGGAAGTCTTAACCTCATTAATAAGGTCGTCCGGCTTCATGGCCAGTGCCTTCTGCACGGCCTTGTAGCCATCCAGCTGGAGATAGCGATCGATATCCGTAGCGCCCTGGCCAAAGCGCTTCGAGATCACGCGTACCTCGTCGGGGTGGGAAACTAGAAAAGCCATTGAGTGATTTTGTGATTGAGTCATTGAATTGTTGAACCAGGCGTTCTGAATGATTCAATGACTCAATCTTTCAATGATTCAATACTTCTACTGCGTTCCCTTCTTCTTATACTCGTCCAGAATCTGGTCCATCTTCGCGTTCGTCAGGTTCTCATGAAAGTCGTAATTCACCTGGATTGCCGGAGCCCAGCTGCACGCGCCAATACATTCCACCTCTTCCAGCGAGAACAAGCCGTCTTGCGTTGTGCCTTTGTGGCCGATGCCCAGCTTCTTCTTGCAGTGGTCAAGAAGCTCTTCGCCACCGACGAGCATACACGCGATATTGGTGCACACCTGCACGTTATACTTCCCGCGCGGCTTGGTCGTCAGCATCGAGTAGTAACTGATCACGTTGCGGACGTCGAGTTCGGTGAGCTCCAGCCGCCGCGCCAGCTCCGCGATCACCTCGTCAGTTAAACTGCCGACCTCGTCCTGCGCATAGAGCAGCGTAGGCACAAGCGCCGAGCGCCGGGTGGGATAATGCGTCAGCATCTCGGCAAACCGCGTCTCGAATTCTTCGGAAAAACGCATCAGCGATCTATATCTCCCAGCACCACATCAATACTTCCAATCGCCGCGACCACATCCGCAATCAGCTGTCCCTCGCACATTTTCGCCAGTGCCTGCAGATTCGCGTAGGACGGCCCACGCATGTGGACACGATAGGGCTTGGCCGTGCCATCGCTGACGACGTAATATCCCATCTCGCCGCGAGGCGATTCGATCGCCTGGTAAACCTCGCCCGCTGGAACCGTGAAGCCCTCGGTGATGATCTTGAAGTGGTAGATAAGGGCTTCCATCTGCGTCTTCATTTTTTCGCGGTCGGGCAGCACCACCTTGGGCGAGTCGGCTTTTATGGGTCCTTCCGGCATTCCTGCCAGCGCCTGCTGCACCATGCCAATCGATTCGCGCAACTCAGCAACGCGGCAAAGGTATCGCGCGAACACATCCCCTTCCGTGCGGACCGGCACGTTGAACTTGAAGTTTTCATAGCCGGTGTAGGGAGCGTCGCGGCGAAGATCAATGTCGACCCCGCTGCCGCGCAATGTCGGACCGCACGCGCCCAGGGCAATCGCATCTTCCGCACTCAGGTACGCGATGCCCTTGGTGCGCATCATGAAAATCGGATTCCCGGTCAGCAAGCCTTCATATTCATCCACGTTTCCGGGGAAGCGGTCGGCGAACTTCTTGACCTTCTCGAAGAATCCCAGAGGCGGTTCCAACGCCAACCCGCCAATGCGGAAATACGACGTCATCATCCGCTGCCCGCTGACCATCTCGAAGAAACGCAGCACGTCTTCGCGCTCACGGAAGCAATAAAGAAACACGGTCATCGCACCGAGATCCATGGCGTGCGTTCCCAGCCACACCAGGTGCGAATTGATGCGGGTCAACTCGTTCATCAGAACCCGCATCCACTGCGCTTTTGGAGGGATCTCCAGCCCCAGCAATTTCTCCACTGCCAGGCAGTAAGCGAGATTGTTGGTCATGGGGCAGAGGTAATCGATGCGATCCGTGAGCGGCACAACCTGCTGGTAGAACTTGGCTTCGCAAGTTTTCTCGATGCCCGTGTGCAGGTAGCCGACCTCAGGCTTGAGCCGCACCACCGTCTCCCCGTCGATCTCGAGCACCAGCCGCAGCACCCCGTGTGTAGACGGGTGTTGCGGCCCCATGTTCAGGACCATTGTGCGGTCCTCGCCTGTGCGATCCTGGCCGGGCTCGGCGACGATGGCGGGAAATTGCGTCATGGCTTACCGGTAGCCCTCCACCGGGTAGTCCTTCCGCAGAGGATGGCCTTCCCAGTCATCGGGCATCAGGATGCGTTTCAGGTTCGGATGTCCGGAAAACCGCACACCAAAAAGATCGAACACCTCACGCTCATAGAAATTGGCGGAGGGCCAGACCGACGTGACCGATTCGATCGCCGCGCTGGAACCGTCAAGGCGAGCTTTCAAACGCACTCGCTCCTTCTTCGGAATCGAAAGCAGATGGTAAACCACCTCAAAGCGCGGTTCCAAGGGATACCAATCGACGCAGGTGAGGTCGCATAAATAATTGAATGGGCAGTCGGCAGAGTCGCGCAAAATAGCGCACGCTTCGCGGATCGCCTCCTTCGCGATCCAGATCGTCAACTCATCGCGATCGAATTTCACCGCCTCCACGATGGAAACATTCCACTCCACCAGGCGGGCCAAGGCGGGATGCGACTTCAACAGCTCGATATCGGTGATGGCGGGAGCCAGTGGCATCAGAAATTTCCCCGCTTGAGGGCGGTCAGGCCCCAGTCAAGCACGCCTTTTTTCCACACATAGAAGAGACCAACCAGCACAATCGCGATGTACACCATCATCTCCCAGAAGCCAAACATCTTCAGTTCGCGCAGAATGACCGCCCAAGGGTAAAGGAAAACGGCTTCCACGTCGAATAATATAAAGAGCATGGCGACCAGGTAAAACTTGACGGAGAATCGTCCCCGAGCGTCGCCGATGGGCTGGACCCCGCACTCATAAGGCGACATCTTGGCCCGATTCGGTTTATGCTGGCCAATCAACTGGGAAAGGATCACAATCACGCTCGCCAGGGCCGTGGCGATGCCGAAGTGCATCAGGAGAGGCAGGTAGCGAGCGAAATAATTGTCCGGCATAGGGAGGAGCTCTATATAATCTGCGCCAAGCGCCGCAGTAGACGTTCCAGCTTAGTTTTGACTGGCAGATGTGTCAAGCTAAGTATGTGTTTTAACAGTAGTTTCATCCGCCCGAATCTGTCTTGACGGGACATCGACAGAAACTGGGGAAAGCCTGAACCGCATGATCTTTGGCTTCAATACCGATATTCGGCACGAAGACACGGTGTACCACGTGCAGAGCGAAGCGCGCGAAGCCGAGCAGTTGCTGCAGACGCAAGTCTTCGTTCGAGGCCGCTGCATCGGGAAGCGCGCGGTTCCCTACGGCGCCGGCGCGGCGGAAGGCAAAATCGTCTCGCCGAACCTCAGTTCGCCGAACGTCGGCTCGCAAAACGTCGGCTCGCACAGCAACGATCCGGATAAAGAGAAGATGCTGCGCGAGCTGCATCGCGAGGTGCTCGATGCCATCCGCGACGGCCGCCTCGACTCCATCCTCGACAAGCGGGAAACCCCGGAAACGCTGGCGGCGGTGAAAGAACTTGACCTCGAGTGGATCAATGCCAGGTCCGTGCATTCGAGCGGCGCGTTGACCATGCAGATCCGGGTCACCGATGGAGGCGCTACGGTCCCAGGCGCTCGCCTCACGCTCCGCTTCGCCCGGCCCGACGCCGCGCCGTACTATGCCCAGGTTCTCACCGATGCCCAGGGCAACGCCGAGATGAACGTACAGGTGGATGAAAAGGCACTCGCTGAATGCTCCGTGCTCGTGCAAGCAAGTTTTGACGGACGAACTGCCACCCGCAAGTTTCAACTGCGCGCCGCCATCTAGAAGCTGTGTTTCGTATCAGGGCATCGCCTTAGCGATGACATAATCTTCGACGTTAACTGCCCCCTTCGGGGCTGGGTACCAGCGCAAGAGATGCAATAGTTACTCCCATGAATCTAACGATCAACGGTGAAACCCAGTCTTCATCCGCCGAAACTCTGGGCGCGCTCGTCGCCCAGCTAGGCATGAAGCCGGACCGCGTAGCCATCGAACTGAACCGCGAGATCGTGCCCCGCGACCAATGGCCGCAGACGCCCCTGCACGATGGCGATCGGCTGGAGATAGTCCACTTCGTTGGGGGCGGATCGAGATAATCCACCGCATGTTTGGCAACCCGTTTGGCAACCTGCTAACCTGATTTCTCCACCTTTTCCGTGGGCCCCGTCGTTCAACGGATAGGACTTCAGTTTCCTAAACTGACTATGCAGGTTCGATTCCTGCCGGGGCTACCAGCCATCGTCCGCGGGGGCGACTTTCATTGCAGACCGCGGGTTCGAGATCCTGCCCCACAGAAGTCACTGCGAAACCCGCCACTCGCTGCCGTATAATAAAAACACTGTGCTCAAGTATTCAATCGTAGTTCCTCTCCACAACGAGCAGGAGAACGTCACCGACCTGTACGCGCGGCTTAAGTCCGTGATGGAAGCGAGCGGCGAGACTTTCGAGATGGTGCTGGTCGATGACGGTTCCGTCGACGGCACATTCGCGCTGCTGCGTGAGATTGCCGCCGTTGACAGCCGCGTGACCGTCGTCAAACTGCGCCGCAATTTTGGGCAGACCGCCGGCCTCGCTGCCGGATTCGATCACGCCCGCGGCGAATACATCATCGCCATGGATGGCGATCTGCAGCACGATCCCGCCGACATCCCTTTGTTCCTCGAAAAGATTGCCGAGGGCTACGACATCGTCAGCGGCTGGCGCAAGAATCGCGTCGACAATTTCTGGCTGCGCCGCATTCCTTCGCGCTGCGCCAACTGGCTGATGGCCAAGTTGAGCGGCGTTGACATCCACGACTTCGGCACCACTTTTAAGGCCTACCGCCGCGAAATCCTGGGTCAGATTCCGCTCTACGGAGAGCTCCACCGCTTTATCCCGGCGCTCGCCTCGTGGTACGGGGCGTCGATTATCGAAGTACCCATCAAGAACATAGTCCGGGAGCGCGGCGCTTCGCATTACGGAATCTCGCGCACCTTCCGCGTCTTCTTCGACCTCATTACCATCCGCTTTCTGCTCAAGTATCTTTCCCGCCCGTTACACTTCTTCGGCACGGTTGGGATGTTCAGCATTTTTGCGGGCAGCGCCGTTTCCCTTTGGCTTATCCTGCAGAAAATCTTGCACCACACCGACATCATGTACCAGCACGGCCCGCTGATGTTATTTTCCGCAGTCCTGCTGCTGGCGGGGCTGAACATGCTTGCCGTCGGCCTGCTTGGAGAAATGCAGGTGCGCCATTACCACGAACCCACCCAACGCGCCCCGTACTCGGTCGATCGCGTCCTGCGGGCGCAGAGCGAAGAGAGCACCATCTCGGAATGAAAGAGAGGTCAGAGGTTCGAGGTCAGATTGCAGAAGTGAGAATCTCGGATCTCAACCGGAGGCTTGGTTTTCACCTCTGCAATCTGACCTCGAACCTCTGACCTCATACTTCTGACCTCTCCTTCGTCACAAGTTTCCGTGACCTCTGCAATTGACCGCTCCCCGTCACAGGCATGACAATCACTGTATAGGCCAAGCCAGCCTGTGAGGCGCTATAATGCCAACCGCCGCTATGACAACTACTCAAGTTGAATTGCGTCTAGCCAGCCGGATGTCGCGGCTTGGCACCGAAACTGCCTTTGAAGTTCTGAACCGCGCCCGCGCGCTCGAAAAACAGGGCAAAGAGATCGTTCACCTGGAAATTGGCGAGCCCGACTTCGACACGCCCGCCAATGTCATCCAGGCCGGGGTCGACGCGCTCCACATGGGATGGACCCACTACGGCCCAGCCGCCGGTCTCCCCGACCTGCGCCAGGCCATTGCCGACTACGTCAGCCGCACTCGCAAAGTCCCGGTTTCGAGCGATGAAGTTGTTGTTGTTCCCGGTGGCAAACCAATTATTTTCTTTACGATTCTGGCATTAATTGATGCGGGAGATGAAGTTATCTACCCCAATCCCGGATTCCCCATCTACGAGTCCATGATCAACTATTCGCTCGGCAAGGCGATCCCGATTCGGCTGCGCGAAGAACGCGACTTTTCCGTCGACGTCAAAGAACTGGCCTCGCTGATCACCGACCGCACCAAGCTGATCATTCTGAACTCGCCGCACAACCCGACCGGGGGCGTGCTCACGAAGAAAGACATCCTTGAAATCGCCGAGGCTATCGGCGACCGCAACATCCTCATTCTTTCCGACGAAATCTACAGCCGCCTCATCTACGAGGGCGAGCATTTCTCCATCATGAGCGTGCCCGGTTTCAAGGAGCGCACCATTCTACTCGACGGTTTCTCCAAAACCTACGCCATGACCGGATGGCGCATGGGCTATGGTGTAATGCGGCCCGATCTGGCCGTGCACATCGCGCGCCTCATGACCAACTCGACCTCCTGCACCGCCAGCTTCACGCAGGTTGCCGGAATTGAGGCGCTGCGCGGAGACCAGTCCTCGGTCGACAAGATGAGCGCTGAGTTCAAGCGCCGCCGCGATGCCTTCGTCGCCGGACTGAATAAGATCAAGGGCTTCTCCTGCCGTGTGCCCAAAGGCGCGTTCTACACCTTCCCCAACATTACGAAGACCGGCTGGCCTTCGAAGAAACTGGCCGACGCGCTGCTCGAACAAGCCGGTGTCGCTTGCCTCTCCGGCACGGCATTCGGGGAATACGGAGAAGGCTATCTCCGCTTCAGCGTCGCCAACTCGCTGGAGAATCTGAACAGGGCCTTGACGAAAATTGAAGACTGGGTGGGGAAGAACCTGCGCTAACAGCGGAGCGCTGGGCGTCCCCCGCCCGTCGCTCCACCGCAAAATGCTAAGAAACTCCGCGCACTCTGCGATCTTCGCGGTTCAATGTTTCTTTTCATCTCCCGTTGACAACCCGTCCAACAGAATTGGTGTAAACTTCTGCCGCTATGGCAAACGTTGACAAGCACCCCGCCGGCTCCTTCTGCTGGATTGAACTCCATACGACCGACCAAAACGCCGCCAAGAGTTTTTACAACTCGCTCTTCGGCTGGGAGGCCCATGACAATCCGATGGGCCCAAACGATTCTTACACCGAATTCAAACTCCAGGGCCGTGAAGCCGCCGCCGGATGCACCTTGCGTCCCGAAGAGCGTTCGCAAGGCGTTCCCCCGCACTGGATGATTTACATCACAGTCGACAGCGCCGACGCAGCCGCCGCGAAAGCGCAGCAACTAGGCGGCAAAGTCTTTGCCCCAGCTTTCGACGTCATGGATGCCGGCCGCATGGCGATCATTCAGGATCCTACCGGCGCGACTTTCTGCGTCTGGCAGCCAAAAAAGAGCGCCGGAATCAGAATCGCCCACGTCGCCGGCACGCTCTGTTGGGCCGATCTAAGCACGCCCGACGCAAAACGTGCCTCCGACTTTTACTCCGGCCTTTTCGGATGGCAGGTGACCGCCGATCCAAAAGATCCGTCTGGCTACCTGCACATCAAGAACGGAGAGCATTTCATCGGAGGCATTCCACCGGCAGTTCATCGCCAGCCCGGAATGCCACCGCACTGGCTAGCCTACTTCCTGGTGGATGACGTGGATGCCATTGCGTCGAAGGCCAAGGGCATGGGCGCCAATCTCTATCTCGCTCCCATGACGATGGAAGGAGTCGGCCGCATGTCGGTGATCGCCGACCCACAAGGCGCGGTGTTCGCGATCTTCAAATCGGCGCGCTAGAGCGGATTCAGCTTTGCTGCATCTGTTTGTGTGGGGGCGGGCGCCCTCGCCCGTCCAAGCCGAGCGCAGCTCGGCAGCTGCCTGCGGTCACCGACAACTCTGAACTCGATATAAGTCGCCGGCCAGCGTCACGCCCCCCTGTGACCTCGCTCACTGAACGCTGCCTCAGCCCCAGCTACGCTCATTCTGCAAGCCTATGCGCCGTTTCCCGCCCTGCCCAACACCCGGCGTAAGCGAAGGAGCAACCCCATGTCTATTCAGAATTCGACCACCGGCGAAGTTCTGCGTTCCTACACCATCGACGAACTGAAACAGCAGGCTACATTGATGAGGGGCTACGACCTCGCCGCCTTGTGCGCGGCCACGTCCGGACACGCCGGTGGCACGCTCTCCATTATGGACATCACCGCCGCGCTCTACCTTCGCGTCGCCAACCATGATCCCAAGAATCCCAACTGGGCCGACCGCGATCGCATCGTTTGGTCCACAGGTCACAAAGCGCCCAGCCTTTATCTAGGCCTAGCCTTCGCCGGCTTCTGCCCGAAAGAAGACGTGGCACTCCTGCGCAAGCTCTATTCGCCCTATCAGGGACATCCACACTGGCTCAAGCTGCCCGGGGTTGAAGTATCTACCGGGTCACTCGGCCAGGGCCTGAGCATTGCCGTGGGCATTGCGCTCGCCGCCAAACTAGACAAAAAGAATCACCACGTCTTCTGCATCATGGGAGATGGCGAGCAGCAGGAAGGTCAGATCTGGGAAGCGGCGATGGAAGCGGGTCACTTCAAGCTCGACAACCTGATCGGCATCGTCGACCGCAACCGCCTGCAGATTGACGGCTGGGTGAAAGACGTGATGAACGTCGAGCCGCTCGAAGAAAAATATCGCAGCTTCGGATGGGAAGTCGTCACCATCGACGGCCACGACATGAAGCAGGTGGTCGAAGCGCTAGAGAGTACGACTGCCAAAGCGAAAGCCGGATCGGGCAAGCCCACCGTCATTATTGCCGACACCGTCAAAGGGAAAGGCGTCAGCTTCATGGAGAATGTTGCCGGATGGCACGGCAAAGCGCCGAACCGCGAAGAATTAGACAAGGCCTTGAAAGAGCTCGGCCTCGAAGGCCAGATTCCCGTCGAGCAACTCTTCGCCCACGCCCGGCAATATCAAGCCGAGGTCGAGCGCAAACTCGATGCCAAGATGCCAAAGTTTCACCGCAATTATTGGTGGAACGCCGCCGAAAACATGAAAGTCCAGATGAAACCCACTCGTCTCGGTTTCGGACAGTCACTCGCAGCCAATGGCGACGATCCTCGTGTAGTCTGCTTCGGCCTAGATATTTCAGGCTCCATCACCATCAGCGAGTTCTACGCCGGTAAGCCCGAGCGCAAGTCGCGCTGGATCAGCATGGGCATCGCCGAGCAGTCCGCCACTTCAGCCGCTGCTGGACTGGCGAAAGAAGGGAAGTTGCCCGTCTTCGGTACCTACGCGACCTTTGCCGCCGCCCGCAATCTCGACCAGATCCGTACCTCGATCTGCTACGGCAATTTCAATGTTCTGATCGCCGGAGCCCACGGCGGCGTCAGCGTCGGTCCCGACGGCGCCACGCACCAGGCCCTCGAGGATCTCTTCGCCATGTGCGGACTGCCCAACATGAACGTGGTTGTCCCCTGCGACATCGTCGAAACTCGCAAGGCCACCGACTACCTGCTGCTGAAACACGTCGGCCCGAAGTACATCCGCTTTGCACGCGAAGCGACGCCGATCATCACGGACGAAAAAACGCCCTTCGTCTTTGGCAAAGCGAACGTGATTCGGCTGCGTGGCGAGGCTGCGAATTTCATCGATGCGTTCGAAACGAAACTGGAATCCGACTACCGCGACGAGTGCGAAGACCTCACCATCATCGCCTGCGGCCCCATGGCGCCCGAAGCCATGCGCGCCGCTTGGATCCTGAAGCAGGATTTCGGCTACGAAACCCGAGTCCTCAACCTGCATACCCTCAAGCCGCTCGACACCGAAGCCATCGTGCGAGCGGCGCGCGACACGAGCGTCGTCCTGACCGCCGAAGAACACCAGATCGGCGCGCTCGCGTGGCCTGTCGCGAGCGCTATCACCCAGTCGCCGGCGCTCTACGGCATTCCCGTCATCACCGGCGCCATAGGAGTAAAAGACCGCTTCGGAGACTCCGGAGCTCCGTGGGAGTTGATCAAGGAGTTCGAAGTTTCCGCCGAACACATCGCCGCCAAGGCCGTGGAGCTGATCGGGGTGAAGAAGTCACACGTCGGAGAGCCGGTTGCCGAGGTGCACCTGATCGGAACGAAGTAGCTTTCCGCACATTAGCGCCGAACTCAGTGCTTGGCGGTGTCCCCCGGTTGGAACTCTGGATCACCCGACTGCCATAAGATGAAGCTGTATATGTCTGCCAACAGGCGTTCACGCTGCGGGCGACTGGAACCGAGCCCGTGTCCCTCATCGAAATCCACTCGCAACAGGATTGGTTTTCCACCCGCAGTGGCTGCCTGAAGCCGCGCGATCATCTTGGCCACCATCCACGTAGGCACCCGCGGATCGTTGGTACCGGTGACGCCAAGGACGGCCGGGTAGTGCGTGTCTTCCGCGATATGATGATACGGGCTGACCGCGTACAGATACTTGAATTCCTGAGGGTCGGTGACATCGCCGAATTCCGGGACGTTTGCCGCGCCTCCCTGCGAGGTCTGGAATCGCAACAGGTCCGTCATGCCGACATTATCGATGGCGGCGGCAAACGACCCAGGATGCTGCACCAGCGCCCCGCCAAGTGCGATTCCACCAGCGCTCGTACCGCGCACGGCGAGATGCGCCGGCGAGGTGTAACGCTCTCGGATGAGGTATTGCGCCGCCGCGATCATGTCGTCGATGGTGTGCTGCTTAGTTTCTTTTCGGCCGGCGTTGTGCCACGCTTCCCCGAATTCTCCCCCGCCGCGGACGTGCGCGATGGCAAATACGCCTCCGCGCTCAACCCAAGCCAAAGTGCGCGGATCGAAGTATGGATCGATCGAGATACCATACGCGCCGTAGCCGTCGAACAGAGCCGGATGCGAGCCATCGAGCCGTAATCCCTTCTGGCATAGGATCGAAAGCGGAACTTTCGTTCCATCTGCGCTGGTGGCTTCTACTTCACGGGCTTCGATCCCAGAGAAGTCAGCCGGATGCTTCTGGATGAGTGCGGTGTTTGAGACGCGGCCGGAGGACGGATCGTAAGCGAACGCCTGGCCGGACTGTGTCCAGGACTCCAGGCGGAAGAGGACTCCGGGTAGCGTTACGTTGGCATCGATGTTAGAAATCGTGCCGTGATAAGGAAGTACAACCTCCTGCCATTTTAACTGCGGCCCATAGGCTGAGCGCTGCAGTTGGAAACTCACGCCCCGCTTGGACTCCAGATACAGACCATCCTGGGCAGCATAGACGCCAACGAGAACGGCGTCGCTGGCGGGAACGACCTCGGTGGCGTGGGTCATGTCGGGATGGTCGAGATCAAGCGATACAAGTTTGCGGTTGGGCGCTCCCTTATCGACCAGCAGGTACATAGTCGACCCATGCACCGCAACCGCGTTGTCCGCTCCTGGCGAAACCAGGTCTTCGGACGAGACGATCTGGCTCCAGGACAGGTTCTCTTTCCGAGCCTTGGCGATGTAGAGGTTGCCCGGATCGGTTGTGCCTGCGGTGTAAAAGGCAACAACATAGTCGGACCCCGGCGTGATGGCGGTACCCATGAACCCAGCCTTAGGGATAGTCATCGATCCAGAGACACCTGGACCAAACACCGCCGGGTCTTTCTCCGGATCCGAACCAACCACATGCAGGAATACGCGCTCGTTCTCGTAAACCGCCGCTGGCGGAGCGCCAGGAGGCAGCTTTTGAAGGCGCGAGTAGTAGAAGGAGCGCGAATCCGTTTGCCATGCGGGAGAGGCGTATTGAGTGCGCGTGATGGCGTCGGGCAGCAAGCGCCCGGTAGCAGTCTCGATGACGTGGATGGTACTGTTCTCCGATCCACCCAGCGAGACTCCAGCGATCACATACCGGCCATCCCACGAGGGCGCGAAGTAATCGATGGCAGCGTGCGAATCGCCCTGCTCCAGCGATACAGGATCCAAAAGCTTGCGTGACTCGCCGTTGGCGTCGCGCACTAATAGGGATGCGGTTTTCGCGCCGGGAGCGAATTCCAGGTAGAAAAGGTCGCTGCCGCCGCGCTGCCAGGAACGCACGGTGGGAACGGCATTATCAAGTTCCTGAATGCGCGCCAGCATTGCGTCGTGTCCCTTGAGCGAACTCAGTACCGATCGTGTGTAGTCGTTTTGTGTTTTCAGGAATTCTTGCAGTTGCGGATCCTCGACTCCCGCTTCCATCCAGCGGTACCGGTCAACCACCTTCGTCCCGAAGTAATCAGTGACAACATCTGCGGCTTTGGCCGATTGTGGCTTGAGGTTCGCAGCCGAAGTTGAACCGTCAGGACCCTGTGCAGCGACTGAAGCGGCGGACAAGATCACAAGAAAGGCAACTAAGGAGCATGTTCGAAACATAGACACCCCAGAAAGCGTGCTGGCCCTAAGGCGTCGTTATGATAGCGCATCGCCAGCAAAAAATTGACGAAGACCATCTCCGCCAGCAGCCGTTTGCCTGACTCTTGGGCGGGATGTTACAACCTTTCCGAGGCCTCAGTCGTGAAAAAGCTCGTAAAAAAGGTTGCGGTCGTATCCCTCCTCGCTCTTTGCTCGCTGCTCTTAGTTTTCATGGTCGTTCGCGCCGCTGACCGCTCGCGCCGAATCAATCTACCGACCAGCAAGACCCTGACGCTCCCCGTCCCCGGCTACCTGGGCCGCACCAACAGCTTTCCCGCGACCATCGCCCTCAGCCCCGATGGGCGCTATGCCGCGTTGCTCAATCAGGGCTATGGCACGCAGGAAACCGGCGGGCGCCAGTCGATCGCCATTCTCGATCTCAGCAATAATCAACTGCGCGATTTTCCCGACGACCGCCTGAGCGACGAGTATTCCACTCGCCAAAGCTATTTCATCGGCCTCGCTTTCTCCAGCGACGGCACGCATCTCTATGCCTCGATGGGCTCGATCACCGATCCCACCGGCGAGAAGCCGAAGAGCACCGGCAATGGCATCGCAGTGTACAAATTCGCGGACGGACAAGTTACTCCCGAACGCTTCATCAAGATTGCACCGCAGCCTATCGCCGAGGGCAAGGAAGTTGCGTTCGACCTGCGCAAGACTCCTGCGGGTACGGCGATTCCATATCCGGCGGGATTTGCGGTAATTCCTAACCCCACGGGAGACCGCTTAGTGATTGCCAATAATTTTTCTGACAACGCCATTGTGCTCGACATAAATTCCGGCAAGGTCATGCAGTCGATCGACCTCAGCCGAAGTCGCTACGTTCCGAGTTCCTATCCGTACACGGTGATTGCCAACAAGGCCGGGACCAAATCTTGGGTCAGTTTGTGGAACGGCAATAGTGTTGCTGAGCTTAACCTTCAAACCGGCAAGGTAGCGCGATGGATCGAGCTTACGAAATCTCAAGATTCCGTCGCGCCTAGTTCGCATCCGACGGCGATGCTACTGAGTCCAAAAGAGGACACTATCTACATGGCGCTAGCGAATGCCGATTCCGTTGCCGCTGTCGATTTGAGATACGGCGTCACGTATGCCCACTATCGAGCCGATCTAGGCTCCGCCTCGGTGTTCCAGGCCATTGCGCTCTCGCCAGACGGTGAGCGCCTCTGCGTCGCGAGCGCTTCATTTGACGCCATTGCCGTGTTCCAGATCAAGAATTCCATTAGACCACCCGTGCTCGCGCGTACTGCGAATGCTACCCCAATCGGCTTCATCCCCACCGAGTGGTATCCCAGCGCCCTCGCCGTCGCTGGCAACGATCTGCTCATCGCCACCGCCAAAGGCGAAGGCAGTGGACCGAACAATATGAAAGCCAAAGTGCAGATCGGGCCTTACCATCGCGATAATCCGTATATTGCAACCTTGATCGGCGGATCCATCCAGCGCCTCAGGCTCGCCGATCTCGACAAGAATCTCGCGGCCTATACACGCCAGGTCGAAGAAGACAATCTTCTGAACAGCGATCCCGGCAAGATTGAGTTTGCGGGCGGCAAAGATCCGATCCGCCACGTGATCTACGTGTTGAAAGAAAATCGCAGCTACGATCAGATTCTCGGCGACTTGCCGGTTGGCGACGGCGACGCTTCGCTCACCATGTACGGCGCCGAGATTACTCCCAACGGGCATAAACTCGCGCTGCAATTCGGGGTGCTCGATAACTTCTACGACAGCGGAGAAGTTTCCGGCAACGGCCACGTCTGGTCCACCGCTGCTACGACCAGCGACTACAACGAGAAAACCTGGCCGATCGCCTATCGTGGCAAAGAGCGAACCTACGACTTCATGGGCGACGTGGCCGGTGCGTTGCCGCTCGAGCAGGGTATTCCCGACGTCGACGATCCTGGTACTGGCTTCCTCTGGGACAATCTCGCGAGAAAAGGTCTCACGTATCGCATCTATGGAGAATTCATCGCCGCCGTGTGGTGCAAGAACGAGAAAGCAGAATCACCGATGGGAGGAACGCCGTCGACCTTGTCCGCAACTTGCCCCGTGGCCGAAATCAAACCAGGCGATCCCTTGCCCGCAAATGTCGGCAATCCGCGCGGCGGCCCGAGTCCATGGCCGTGGGCGATTCCGCAGATGAAGCACATGCGCCCGACGAAAGCCGCATTGCGTGATCACTACGATCCGCAGTTCCCCGACTTCAATACCGATTATCCCGACCAACTTCGGGCGGACGAATTCCTGCGCGAGTTCGACGAGTTCGTGAAGGCAAAGGGAAGCGCCAAAGAACTCCCACAGTTCACGCTGCTCTACCTGCCCGACGACCACACCGGAGGCACGCGTCCGGGCAAGCCGACTCCGCAGGCCTCCGTCGCCGACAACGACCTTGCGCTCGGCCGCGTCGTCGATGCCGTCTCCCACAGCCCTTATTGGGACGATACCGCCATCTTCGTTGTGGAAGACGATGCGCAAAACGGCGCCGATCACGTCGATGCCCACCGCTCCATCGCCCTGGTCATCAGCAAATACGCGCCGCGCACGCCGCAACCGTTTGTCGACCATAACTTCTACACCACGGTCAGCATGGTCCATACCATGGAATCACTGCTCGGCCTTCCCCCGATGAACCTGTTCGATGCGCACGCGCCGCTCCTGGCGCCGCTGTTCGCAGGTCCCGGAACGCAGCCGCCCTACCAAGTTGACGACAAGAATCTGCGCAGCGGCTTACTCTATGCAGTGAACGAAAAGAAAGCACCGGGAGCGAAAGAGTCATTACAGATGAATTTTTCCCGTCCCGATGCAGCCGATGTCAAAAAGTTGAACGCAATCCTCTGGCAGGATGCCAAAGGCAACGTCCCAATGCCGATCGCAGAGCGCCGCCCCTAAGAGAATCACGTAGGGACGGCCGCCGTCGGCGTCCAGCGGAGCGCAGCTCCGCAAGGCCGCTGCAAGCTACGCTACAATCTGCTCGTGGCATCTCCCATCCAATGCACCAACCTGCGCAAGACCTACGATGGCAAAGTCGAAGCCGTCCGCGGCATCAGCCTGCAAATCGAGGCCGGCCAATGCTTCGGACTCCTCGGTCCGAACGGAGCAGGGAAGACCACCACCATCGAAATTCTCGAAGGCCTGCTCGCACCCACCAGCGGTGAAGTCCGCATCCTGGGACACACCTGGAATGACAACCCACGCCAGTTGCGCGAGTGGATTGGCATCTCGCTCCAGGAAACGCGCCTGTCGGAAAAGCTGAACGTCCGCGAAACCATCGAGCTCTTCGCCAGCTTCTACAGTGAACCTCGGCCCGCCGCCGAGGTTCTCGAAGATCTTGAGCTCACCGAGAAATCCGACGCCTGGGTCGGCAAACTGTCAGGCGGCCAGAAGCAGCGTCTGGCCGTCGCGACTGCGCTGGTCGGTAATCCGCGCATCCTTTTTCTCGACGAGCCCACCACCGGACTCGATCCGCAAAGCCGGCGCCAGCTCTGGGACATCATCCGCGCGTTCCAGAAAAAAGGTGGCACCGTCCTGCTCACCACCCACTACATGGACGAAGCCGAACGCCTCTGCGACCGCCTCGCCATAGTCGATCACGGCCAAATCATCGCCGAAGGCACTCCGTCAGACCTGATCGACCGGCTCGGCGGCCATCACGTGGTCGAGTTCCAGATCGACGGCAATGGCGATGCAAACGGCCACGAAACTGATCTGTGGCGCGCGCTGCCGAGCGTCGAATCCGTGCGCCACGAGGAAGACATGTTCTGCCTCAATGTGCGCGAACCGCATCTCACCATCCCCGCGCTGCTCGCGGCGATCAACCAGCAAGGCCATCAACTCGAACACCTGAGTACGCGCCAGGCCAGCCTTGAAGATGTCTTCGTGCAACTTACCGGCCGTCACCTGCGAGAAGACTGAATGGCAACCACAGAAAGCAACGCGTCCATACTCGACGATGAGAAGAATCAGCAGTTGTTGCCCAAGCGCCCACCGCGCAGCAATGCTCGCCACAATGGCCGCTGGTCCGGATACCGTCACCTCCTCTGGGCGCGCATACTCGAACTCAAGCGCGAGCCCGAAGTCGTTTTCTGGGTCTTCGTCTTTCCCCTGCTGCTGGCGGCGGGCCTGGGGATCGCCTTTCGCAACAAGCCCGCGGACATCACCTCGGTCGTAGTGATCGACGGCGCGGGCGCGGAGAAAACTCTTGCCATGCTCGAGAACTCGGATAAGACTTCGTCCGCCCATTCCGCCATCCGAGCCACCGTACTCGATCGCGAGGCCGCGATCAGAGGCTTCCACTTCGGCAAGTTCGATCTGGCAATCGAGTCCAATCCCGACGGCAGCTACACTTACTACTACGATCCCGCGCGCCCGGAAAGCGTGCTCTCCCGCGCCGAGATTGATGCTGCGCTCCAATCCGCCGCTGGGCGCAGAGATGCGGTTGCTACTTCTTCCCAATCTTCCAGCGAACCTGGCTCGCGCTACATCGACTTCCTCATTCCCGGACTGCTGGGGATGAACCTGATGAACTCCGGCATGTGGGGAGTAGGTTTCGCGCTGGTAGAAATGCGCCAGCGCAAACTGCTGAAGCGCTTCGTCGCCACGCCCATGCGCCGCAGCGATTTCCTTCTGGCCCTAACCAGCAGCCGCCTCGTCCTGATGGTGATTGAAGTAGGACTGCTCTTAGGCTTCGGCGTACTGGTCTTTCACATGCGCGTGCAGGGATCGATCCTTTCGGTCATCCTAATTGGATCGCTAGGAGCGGTAGCCTTCGGCGGCGTCGGCTTGCTGACTGCTTGCCGCGCGCAGAAAATCGAAACTGTTTCCGGCCTCATCAACGTGGTCATGATGCCGATGTGGATCTTCTCCGGCGTCTTCTTTTCCTACGATAAATTTCCCGCCATTGCCCAGCCCTTCATCAAAGCGCTTCCGCTGACCGCGCTCAACGACGCGCTGCGAGCCACGATCACCGAAGGCGCTTCGCTGGGCTCGCAGTCGGGGCGACTGCTGGTGCTTGCGGTTTGGGGCGGAGTTTCGTTTATTTTGGCGCTGCGCTGGTTTCGCTGGACGTAGGCAGCTCTCAGTCTGCGGCTCGATCAAGGTCCGCAGCGGAAGTTGTTGCAAGTCCATGAGTTGCGGTCAATGAGTGGCTGTAGCTAGAAGGGGGCGTGTTTGGGACCCCTCTGAGCCCGGTCTTTAAAAGTCAAAGACTTAGCGGGAATGGTTGGCCAGGTCTTTGAGAACAAAGGACTTATCTATAAGGTCTTTATAAATCAATAAGTTGGCTGGATGGGAGGGCCTTCGTTCGTCCCGAGCGAAGGCTTGACAGAGGTTCTGGGTAGGGCATGCCTTCAGCGGCTGGGGCGAACCTGACCGAACTGGTATTGGCCCGGCAAGCATTGGGAAGGCGGTCGCCGTACGCCAGAAGCGTCAGCCCGAACGTTGCTCACGGTGATCGCTAAGAATCCGGCGGCTGTCATCACCGCGCTTCATCCCGAAGGCGTGCACAGAACGACTATCGCGAATGCACCCAAGCCTCGTGCCAAGACCGGCAAGACAAAGAAAACGGCTCGGCGGCTAAGGCAAAACCAATCCGGGCCGCGAGAAGCTCACCTCGGGCGCTGAAGCGTGAGCGTTTCGAGGGCTCATGGCACGACTGGACGGTTTGCGGAAAAGTCGGTTTCGGGCGGACGCCGTGACCTCGGCGGCTAAAGCCGTATTCAAGACATTGCAGTTATCGCAGCGGTAAACCGCTGCGCCACCCAAAATCAACGGTAAGAGCGACATCTTCTACAGGCTGTAAAGTCGTGCCCTTCCCCCAAACCCGTTCGAATCAGAGTTCTTTTTTCTCAGCCTGCTCAGAGGCCGAGCTGTGCTCGATTGGCGGGCGAGGGCGCCCGCCCTACACGAGCGCTACGCCTTCGACTTTTTGTAGTCGTCGAAGGCATCCAGGAAGCGGTCGATGTCTTGCTTCGACATGTAGTACGGCGTTGAGAGGCGCAGCTTATGCGGGTCGCCTCCTCGAATGCGAATTTTCTTTTCTTTCCATAGCCAGTTTTCGAGGTCCATACGAACCATTGGCGGCACATTCACTGTGGCGATCGCGCAGCGCAACGAGGCATCGGGAGAAGTCCACGACACCGCTCCTCGTCTGATCATGGCGGCTAGAATGTAGTCGCAGAGCTGGCGATGGCGGCGTTCTATTCGGTCCATGCCTATGTTGTTGGCCAGTTGGATTGAGGCTCGCAGTCCCCATAGGGCGGGGACATTTGAGCTGCCTATGCGCTGGAAACGTTCGGCTCGGAGCTTTACGTCGTCCCAACCTTCGGTGGCTATCGTGTTCCACAGGCGGTCGATCATTTCGTCACGGACGTAGAGGAATCCTGAGCCTTTGGGCGATTGCAGCCACTTGTGCGGACTTGCTGAATAAAGATCGCAGCCTAATTCGTGCAGGTTCAGGCGCATCATTCCTGGAACGTGCGCTCCATCGACGGCGGAAATAATCCCTTTGCTGCGGGCCAGGGCACAGAGTTCCCTGGCGGGCAGTACGACTCCAGAAAAGGTGGTGATGTGGCTGAAGAACAGAACCCGGGTGCGCGGAGTAATGGCCTCGCTGACTAGATTCAACACCTGTGCGGGATTTTCTACTGGTCTGGGCAGCGCGATCTTCTTCACTACGATGCCGTAGCGCTTGGCTCGCAGGTCCCACGGGTGCTCGCCTCCGGGATGCTCCTGGTCGGTCATGAGCACTTCATCGCCGGGCTTCAGGTCGATGCCGTTCGCTATGTAGCTGTTGGCCTCGGTGGCATTTCTTAGCAGCGCGATCTCGTCGCGGTTGCAGCCTACAAAGGCGGCCAGCGGATCGCGAAACTGGTTCCACGACGCGTATCCCCAGATGGGATAGTCCTCGGGATCGGCCTCGTTCAGCTTCTCGCTTGCTTCGTAGCCTTCAAACACGGCGCGGAGCACGGGCGCGGGGCTCGATCCCACGGTGCCATTATTCAGATAGATCTCGTCCGCCGGGATCAGGAACTGCTTGCGGAGTTCGCGCCAGTAGGCGTCTTCGTTCTGGTCGAACAGGGAGCGGTCGGGAAGCTTTGACGGCAGGGACTCGAGTTGCGCCCATAGACTTCGATTTCCGCGCCAGGCCAGGCCGGTACCCACGGCCAGGGACGAAGCGAAGGAAGACGATAGAAAGTTGCGACGATTCAACATGCACGGTTCCTCTTTCCAAAAGGCTTTCCAAAATCGCGCCATAGTACACCAGGCGACGTACAGCAAGCGACCGGGAAAACGGAAAGGGAGCGAGCGTAGGTGCTCCAAATAGAGCCTCAGTTGGCATGTTCCCGGAAAATAACGGGTATCTTTTTGGCGCCAGCCTGCGTCCAACCGTATGGGAAACTCTGCCCACACCGAGTTGCTATCGGGGGTATAATCTTTTCAGCCGACCGGGTTTCCGCGGGGTATCCAAATGTCGTTCCGTAAAGCGCTGATCTCCCTGAGTTTACTGGTAGTGATGGCTCTGCCTGCGCTGGCGCAGGAGCAGACTTCCCAGACTCCAAGCACGCAGCCGCAAGCCTCGCAGACGCAAACGTCACCGCCGCAAACGACAAAGACGGCGCCGGCTCCGAGCGCGCCCTCGGACGGAACTACGGCCGGCACAACGACTGGCTCAACGCCAGCGCCAACGCAGGCTCCGCCGGCGGACTCTTCGTCTTCCAGCGGCGCGAGTGCGGCTCCTAGCGGGGACCCACCCATCCAGGAGCCCGACGCCAGCAAGGTCAAGCACGACGGCGGTGAGGACGATGTGGACGCCATCGGCAACCGCAAGATCGGCGGACGCGGCTTGGGCGACTGGTACTCGCTCGAAACTGAAATCAGGATGGGCAAGCAATACGCGATGCAGGTCGAGAGCAGCGTGAAGCTGGTTCAGGACCCCGTCGTTAACGAGTACGTTAACCGCATCGGTCAGAATCTGGTGCGCAATTCGGATGCCCAGGTGCCGTTCACCATCAAGGTGATCGACTCCGATGAAGTGAACGCGTTCGCGCTTCCCGGTGGATTTTTCTATGTGAACTCCGGCCTGATTCTGGCGGCCGACGAAGAGGCGGAACTGGCTGGCGTGATGGCGCATGAGATTTCGCACGTGGCCGCGCGCCACGGGATGCGTCAGATGACGCGCGCGAATATTGCGCAAATCGCTACCATTCCTTTGATTTTCATCGGGGGTGGCATAGGCTACGGGATCTACGAGGCAGCCGGCCTGGGCTTGCCGCTCACGTTCATGAAGTTCCAACGCAATTTCGAGGCGGAAGCGGACTATCTCGGCCTGCAATACATGTATAAGACGGGATACGATCCGCAGGCTTTCATCAGTTTCTTCGAAAAAATTCAGGCGAAAGAGAAGAAGAAGCCGGGCACGATCGCCAAGGCCTTCGCCTCGCACCCGCAGACGCCCGACCGCATTGCGGCATCGCAAAAGGAGATCGCGACCATTCTTCCGGCGCGCGCGCAGTACATCGTTACCACTTCAGAGTTTGACGACGTGAAATCGAGGCTGGCCACCATCGAAAACCGGCACAAGGTGCTCGAACAGAAGGATGGGAACAAGCCCAGCTTGCGCCGCACTTCAACCAGCGACAAGACCAGCGGCACCGACAAGAGCGGCGATGACGACGATCGTCCGACGCTGAAGCGGCGGGATGATAATCCCAACCAGACTCAGCAACAGTAGCGGGAATTCAGACAACAAGAACCGGCGGGGTGACCGCCGGTTTTTTATTGACGTTGTCATCAGGGCTGAGGAGTGGTTCTTCGAGCGTGACGTCTGGCCCTCAGCGGCTAAAGCCGAATTCAAAACAAGGCAGTTACCGCAGCGGTAAACCGCTGCGCCACCCAAAAGCAAGGGCAGCGTCGGTTTTTTCCGCAAGCTGTGAAGCCGTGCCCTTGCCAAGACCTTCCCAGCCATCAGACCAGCTCTGGCGAGCGCTGATCTTACGATCCCGCAGCCACCGATTTTACCGTGATCGTGGTGCCGTCCACTTCTCCGGTTACCTTTGCCTTGGCTCCGGCCAGATCGTTCAGTTTATCGAGCGCGGCCTTATCCGAGGTTTCCAGGGTGTAGACTTTGTCCCCGACCACGAGCGCGTACTTCGATCCATGCTTCATGCACGCGCGTGTGCAATCCGCGGCCTTGCCGGCCATTTCATGCTTGGCTCCGCACATGGCGTCGCTGACTTCGCCGGTCAAAGTCTGGCTCTTACCGGCAGCCAACGCCGGGACCGCCACCAGCCCAATCAACATCTGCATTCCAAGAACCGCCGCCGCAATTCGATTCCCTTTCATTCTGCTTTCCTCTCCTGTGAAACGGGGTGATGGTTCAAAAGTGAACAAGCCATAATCGTACTATCATGATCTCACGATCATCCTGTCAATATTTATGGATTTACGCGCAGCCTCCGGGTTACAAAAACATTTTGTCTTTTGCTGTGCCCGGGGTTTCAGCGCTACTGTTGCTTGAAACGGATCTCCACGTCCACGGTCTTTTCCTTCGCGTCGGGCGTCTCATGAACGCTGACAGTCCACTGCACGCCGCGGGGAACGAGATCTCGGGTGTCGTACAGGAATTTCCTGGGATAGTCGGCGTTGTAGGGCTGACCTGCGCGAAGAGTCCACGCTGCCTGCATCCGAGCTTTAGCCTGCGTGTCGAGTCCCAGGATCTCCAACTCTCCCATGTTGTAGAGGTCGCCTTCGACGACTTTCAGTTCGTAGTGCACAGTGCTTTTCTGGTCGTCGAACTGGGCGTCGGGCTTGACTTGAACCGCCATGTATCCGCGGCTGCGGTAGAGCTTGCCGACCTTTTCGAGGTCGCGGAGTAGACGCACTGCGTCGGCGGGCTGGCCGGGTGGCATATGGAGGAGCGGCGCGACTTCGGTGAGGGCGATTGCAGAGTTGCCCTTCCAGTCGACACCGGAGGTTAAGTACATCTTGCCCGGCGTCACCGGTAGGATCGCATCCACCTGAAGGTCGGCGGGACCTTGTGCATCCGCGGCTGAAGAAGGTTGCGGCACTTCTTGAGGCACTACGCGCGCGTCGGAGGGCCCAAACGCGGCCTTCAAGTATCCGCGCTGCAGGTATACCGGCAGCAGGTCGAACTTCGCGACCGCGGCTAAAGAAGATCGTTCGTAGTTTGCCCCGATGGCGCGGTGCGCTGCAGCGGTGAGGAGAGCGGTCTGATCGGGCGAAGCTCCGGGGAATTCGAAGTTGCGAATCCGGATGCTGACTTCCTCGAGCCGGTAGGCGATTGCAACCAGGGGCCCTCCCGACTCATCTTCTCCCTCGCGCAGATAGCTCACTCGTCCGGGAAGGTTTTTCTCGGACAGGATCGCCTGCAGGGCTTCGGAAACGCGATCCGTTAGATTGCCTGTAAGCGACAGCTGCTGCTTGAACAGGGGAACGCGGCGTTGGAGGACAGCCCGCAGTTCGTCGTCGGTGAACCAGACGAAGTTGTCAAACTGTGCGGGAACCAGCTTGCTGTTGTCGGTATCGACGAGCTGCAGTTCGAGCCTTGTGCCCGCGGATGAAGAGGAATACGAATAGACAGCGCTGCTGAACAGGCCCGAATTGCCCAGGCGCTGCACCGCTTCTTTGAAATCGCCGTCGGCGGCATTCTGGCCAATCTGCAAGCCGCTCGCGGCAAGAATTTCTTTATCGGTATAGCGCGCTGTTCCCGTGACTTTCAGCGCGATGAGCTTGTAGTCGGCGAGGGAGGCAGGTTTGGCGCCTGAGGACTGCTTCTGGGCGGTGGCAGCCGAAAGGAGCAAGGGCAATAAGAGAATCAACCGCGTAACCGTGCTCATTTGGAGCGCTTCCCAGCCCCGGCCACGGACGTCGAGAAATTCTTTTGCTTAAGCGCAATGTCCATGAAGGCCTTGGCGGCGCGGCTGAGCGATTTGTCCTTGCGGAACACGAGCGCGAGGTCGCGCCGAATTTGCGCGTCAGCGAGCGTGATGGCGGCCAGGGCCTTGGCCCGGATATCCTCTTCGATATTCGACCGCGCGATAAAGCCCACGCCGACATCGGCCGCCACAAAGCGCTTCAGCAGTTCGCTTGAATCCAGTTCCATGGCCACGTTCGGCTTCAAGCGATGGTCATAGAACAGCGCATCGAGCGCGTCACGGGTGTGGCCCAATTTAGGTAAGACCAGCGGATAGGTCGAGACCTCGGCCACGGTGACGCTCTTCTTCGCCGCGAGCGGATGAGACGGGGCTGTGATCACGACGAGTTCGTCGCGATGTATCATCTGCGCCTCGAGCCGGTTGTCGGTCACGGGCAGCGAAACGATGCCGAAGTCCACCACGTTCTCGATAATCGACTCGAGAATCCTGGCATAGTCGGAGCGCTTGATGTGCACCGCAACATTCGGATAGTCGCGTTTGAATTGCGCGAATACCTCAGGCAGGATGTGCAGGCAAGTGCCTTCATTTGCGCCCACGACAATTTCGCCGCGGGGCACGCGCTCGGTTTCGGCGATCTCGTTGAGGATGGTCTTGCGCCGCTCGAGCGTTTCCTCGGCATACTTGAAAAAGAATTTGCCGGACGCGGTCAGCGAAACCCGGCCTCCGGAGCGGTCGAGCAGGCGAGCGCCTACTTCTTCTTCTAGCGCGCGAATCTGGGACGAGATGGCGGGCTGGGTGCGAAAACGCTTCTCCGCCGCGCGGGAGAAACTCGACAGCCGCGCCACTTCGAGGAAGATTTCGAGCTGGTCGAAGTCCATGTTGGGGTCGTCAACACACTATAACGAGGATGACTTGATCGGCAAATGCGAAATGAGCTTCGCGCTGAGCCACGAGCAAGCTCGATGACGAGAGTTGCGTTCGCGGCTGGTATCCCCCCAAAGCCTACCTTGAGGGGATAATTACCTTTATAGCCCGCGGCGATCGACGATGAATCCGCTTGCTCTCGCCACGTCTTTGAGAAATAAAGACTTTACTTGCAAATGGCGTTGCGTAACCCAGTTCGAATTGTCAAAGAACAGTCTTTCTGGAGCAACACTTTGTTTGCAATAAGTTTAATCTAGCAGGCGGTATCAATATCCTGACGGAGGCGATTTCCAATGCAATGTTGTCGATATGCGGCTCTTCTGCTGCATGCAGGCGCAGTTTTGTTTCTTGTCTCCTGTGCAGCCAGGTCTCCTCGAAGTTCCGGCATGCCGCAGACCGGGGCGCCCGCACCATCCGCATATCCAAACTCGGCCCAAGGCTTACGGACTTTTCTGAATGACCTGTTGACAGCGACGAAGAACGGCGACAGCAAGACGGTTGATGTGTTGATTAAGCAGACCGAATTCCCCGACTACGGTCAATGGTTCCTGCACACCTACTCTCCGGACCCATTGACTGCCGATGGCTGGGCCGCCTCTTACGCGTATAACGTAGGCAGAAATGAGGGGTTATTCCGCGAACTTCTGGCAACATTGGCAAAAGACGATGGCAGCACGATCTTTGTCCGCAAGGTGAACGACGGTCCGGAACCAAATAATGGATTGGAGCGTGGCATGGTTCGATATGCACGGACACCCGTGGACGTTTACTCGGCTACATTGTCGAGTCCGTCGGGCAATGAACCGATTGAACGTAGGGGATACTTCGTGTATGCAGATGGGATGTTTCGCTGGGAAAACCTTGCTGATTTCGCGAAACCAGACACCTACGTGTCCGAGCCTGCCGGACCGCTGCAGGAAGGCCGTCCTGCTTTCTCTGGGGCCGGTCCCTCGGCAGAAACGACTGCTTCGATCAAGTATCCGAATACGCCGGATGGTCTGCGCAGCTTCTTGAGTGATGTGTTGGGTGCGGCAAGGAACGAGCAACATTCGCAGGTGAAGGCAATGATCGAACAGAGCGAAATCCCGGACTATCGAAACTGGTACTGCAGCATGTTCATTCCAGGCAGCGCGCTGGGTTGGGCCAAGGGTTATGGGAAGGGTCTGGACGTGAACGAGAAAGCATTTGAAGAGCTCTGGCAGAAGCTGGCCACAGACGATGGAGAGATTCTAGTCCGCAAGCTGGCCGACAAGCCTGGGGGCCCCAGAGGCTTTGAGTGGGGAATGCTTCACAACTCCCGAAAGCCCGTGGATATTTATCACGCCACCTGGAAATCGGCAAAAGGCGCTCCGGATGGATGGATAGGCTATTTCTATTATGTGGACGGGATGTTTCGCTGGGACAGCACCGCACACGAGCCTCAGGCTCTCCGCCTTAAGACGCCACCTAAGAATTGATTCAGCGTTGGGCGTGTCTGTGGCGATTTGGCAAAGTCCCAAGAATTATGCAGCCGTGGAATCCCATCCTAACGTCGCAAGAAGCGCGACGTTAGGATGGGGCACCCCCGGAGTTGCTGGTGTCAGCGCAAGGATCGGCCAGCCGCCCGAGAACAGATGAGAGTGTGGATAGGAAGTCAAAATCCCCGCGCTGTGTCTGCACAAAACGCAGACACAGGGACGGGGAACCCTCGATGTTCTGATGTTCTAGACGTTGATCACGGCTATGAGTTCCTTCACGGCCGCCGCGCTCTTATCGAGGGCCGCTTTTTCTTCCGCGGTGAGTTTGATCTCGATGATCTGCTCGATCCCCTTGGCGCCGAGCTTCACGGGAACGCCTACAAAGAGGCCGTGGATGCCGTACTCTCCGTTCAGATAGGCGGCGCAGGGGAGAATCTTCTTCTTGTCTTTCAGGATGGCCTCGACCATCTCGGTGGCGGCGGCTGACGGGGCGTAGTACGCGGATCCGGTTTTGAGATACTTAACGATCTCGGCGCCGCCGTCGCGGGTGCGCTGGACGATGCGATCGAGCGTGGCCTTGTCCATTAATTCAGTGATGGGAATGCCGGCGACGGTGGAATAGCGGGGAAGCGGGACCATGGTGTCGCCGTGTCCGCCGAGGACGAAAGCGGTTACGTTTTCAACGCTCACCTTGAGTTCCAGGGCGATGAAAGTGCGGAAGCGGGCGGAGTCGAGGATTCCGGCCATGCCGATGACGCGCTCACGCGGAAATCCGCTGAGCTTGTAAGCGGCCTGCGCCATGGCGTCGAGCGGATTGGAGACGATGATGAGGATGCAGTTCGGCGAGTGGTGCACAACCTTGCTGACTACGTCGCTCATGATTTTGTAGTTGGTATTCAGCAGGTCGTCGCGGCTCATGCCGGGCTTGCGTGGAATTCCGGCGGTGATGACGACAATGTCGGAGTTGGCGGTGTCGGCGTAGTCGTTTGTGCCGAGAATTGCCGAATCGCGCTTTTCGACTGGCATGGCTTCGAGCAGGTCAAGACCTTTTCCTTGCGGAACGCCTTCGATGATGTCGATGAGCACGACATCGGCTAGTTCTTTGGAGGCGATCCAGTGAGCGGCGGTGGCGCCTACGTTTCCGGAACCAACGATTGTTACTTTATTGCGCATGAAGTTTCCTTTCTTAGCAAGAACGTTAACCACGATGGACGCTGAAGCAGCCCCTAAAGGGGACGCTACTCGGAGGCAGTACGGCATCGCTGAAGCGATGCCCTGATACGAATCCCAATTGTTTCGCAGCCTGTTTCGTTACACACGGCAAAGTCAAAGTCGTTCAGTCCGCCGCTACGGCGACGGTCATGTTTTCGATCATGCACGTTGCGAATTCGCTGGTCTTTACTTTGGTTGCGCCTTCCATCAGGCGCTCGAAATCGTAGGTCACCTTTTTCTGTTCGATGGTGCGCTCCAGGCTCTGCTCGATCAGATCGGCGGCTTCGGGCCATCCGAGGAAGCGGAACATCATGACGCCCGAGAGAATGACGGAGCCGGGGTTAATGACGTCCTTGTCGGCATACTTGGGGGCGGTGCCGTGGGTGGCTTCAAAGATGGCGTAGCCGTCGCCGATGTTCGCTCCGGGAGCGATGCCAAGCCCGCCGACTTGCGCGGCGCAGGCATCGGAAATGTAGTCGCCGTTCAGGTTGGGCGTGGCCAGAACGCTGTATTCATCGGCCCGGGTCACAACCTGTTGGAAGATGGAGTCGGCGATGCGGTCGTTGATCATCAGCTTTTTCTTCCAAGCGCCTTTGCCGTGCGTCGCGTAGATGGAATCGAGACAGTCTTTTACTTCTTTGTAAAGAGCCTGGCGGAAATCGTCGGTGGCGAACTCGAGGCCGGGTTCGATGAGATTCGCGTTCTCCTCGACAGTGAGCTTCGAATTCTTGTCTTTGTTGTCGATGATCCAGCTCTCGCGCTCGGTGACAACCTGCGAGCGGAACTCCTCGGTGGCGAGTTCGTATCCCCACTTGCGGAATGCGCCTTCGGTGAATTTCTGGATGTTGCCTTTGTGGACCAGGGTGACTGCTTTGTTTTTGTATTCGAGCGCATGTTTGATCGCCATGCGTACCAGGCGCTTGGTGCCGGTCACGGAGATGGGCTTGATGCCGATGCCGGAATCGAGGCGGATCTGCTTCTTTCCGCCTTTCAACATGTCTTTATTGAGGAATTCAATCAGCCGGGCGACCTCGGGCGTGCCTTCTTCCCATTCGACGCCCATGTAAACGTCTTCTGTGTTTTCGCGGAAGATGACGATATTCATGCGCTCGGGATGCTTCACGGGCGACGGCACTCCGGCGTAGTACTTCACGGGACGCACGCAGCCGTAGAGATCGAGGATCTGGCGCAGGGCGACGTTGAGGGAGCGGATGCCGCCTCCGACGGGCGTGGTCAGCGGACCTTTGATGGCGACGCGAAATTCGCGAATGGCACTGACGGTGTCGTCGGGCAGCCAGTTCTGAAAGCGAGCCTTGGCTTTCTCGCCGGCAAAGACTTCGTACCAGGCTACAGAGCGCTGACCCTGATACGCCTTTTCGACCGCGGCGTCGAAAACGCGGACGGAGGCTTTCCAGATATCGCGGCCAGTGCCGTCGCCTTCTATGAAAGGAATGACCGGGTGATTCGGAACTCGGTACTTGCCGTTGCTATATTCAATCTTCTGTCCGTTGGGTGGGACGGGGACTCCATTAAACGATGCCATGCACTTGCCTCCAGAGGCTTGGGAAGGAACCAAATCATTATAAAGAATATCGAGGGGAGGGAAAGAAGGCTGGCCATCACAGTTTGATGTGACGACAATCACAGTGGGGTTCGCGTACACGGGAGAATTAAGGGCGCGCTGCGCTTGCCGCTCCCAGATCTCGAAGAGCGCGAGATCTGCGGCGCCCTAGGACGGGCTAGGGCGCCCGTCTCTCCACTGAAGTGCCCTAGCGTTCGATTCTTACCGACTTCACTACCACGTCTTTGGCGGGGCGATCCTGGCGGTTACGCGCAACCTTTGAGATCTTCTCCACGATTTCGTATCCTTCGACGACCTCGCCAAAAATTGTGTGTTTGCCGGTGAGCCAGTCGGTGTTAGTCACGGTGATGAAAAACTGCGATCCGTTGGTGTTGGGGCCGGCATTGGCCATGGCCAGCTTTCCCGCCTTGTCGAAGCGATGTGGTGAACCTTTGGTTTCATCTTCGAACTGGTAGCCGGGACCGCCGAAACCGGTGCCCATCGGGTCGCCACCCTGGATCATGAAGTCGGGAATCACCCGATGAAAAATCGTCCCGTGATAAAGAGGATCGGTGGTCTTTTTGCGGGTGGTGGGATGCGTCCACTCGCACTTGCCTTCGCTGAGATCGGTGAAGTTGGCGACGGTCTTGGGGGCGTCTTTCTCAAACAGGCGGCAAACGATGGTGCCCTCGCTGGTTTCGAACACGGCATAGGTTCCGGGTGTGCGGGTCATAGTCTCCTCGAACTCTTGAATTGACCTTCCTACTCTTGCTGTGGAGACGCGGCTGGCCGCGTCTCTTACTACATGGGTTTCTGTATGCCGGCCGACGGCTTGGGCGCGGTTTTTGCCGTCGATGCACCGGCGCCATGGATTTCGATGTGCGTGATCTTGACAGGACGGAGCGGTCGTTCGCCGTCGGTGGCCATGCGCGCAATTTTCTTAACCAGTTCGACGGCGGCATCATCGCACTGGCCGAAGATGGTATAGCCGCCATTGAGGCTGGGGTAGGGAACTTCAGTGATGAAGAACTGCGAGCCGTTGGTGTCAGGTCCGGCGTTGGCGTATGCGAGGCGGCCGGGACGATCGAAGGCGACGGTTGGCAAAGTCTCATTCTTGAATTTGTAACCGGGGTCGCCGGTGCCGTCGCCTTTGGGATCTCCACCCTGAATCATGAAACTGGGGATCACACGGTGAAAGATGGTGCCGTCGTAGAGCGGGACGCCGTGCTTCTTGGCGTTAGAGACGGGGCTGGTCCAGTCTTTGGTGCCGGTAGCCAGGCCGATGAAGTTCTCGACTCCGATCGGCGCTACCTTCGGAAACAGCGTGCAATGGAGGTCACCCGCAGTGGTATGAATGATGGCGGTGGGCTCGGCGGGCGCGGAACTGGCAGGCTTGTGGACGGGCGGCATGGTCGGGGGCTGCGAAGTTGACCCCGCCTGCGCAATGCCGAGCAGGGAAGCGGAGATGATCAGGACAAGCGTATGCACTAGAGTTCGCATGGAGGCTCCTGTAGGTATTTTGGCAATCCTTGATTGTACGACAGTCGATCCTAGCTTGTCGGTGGAGCGCCGGGCGCCCCTGCGCGGCAGGACCGAGATCCGCGTCGCTTCACCATAGCACCCATCATCATTTCATTTACTAGCTTGCATGTCGCGGCTGACGCGCTCGGCTTCGCGGAAGACGCGCAGCAGATTGCCGCCCAGAATCTTGCGGATGTCGTCGGCGCTGTAGCCGCGGTCGAGCAGGGCTTGGGTGATTTTTGGCAGGTCAGCGGCGGAGTCGATGCCTTCAGGAGTCGCACCGCTCACGCCGTCGAAATCCGAGCCCAGTCCGACGTGATCAATGCCCGCGACCTTGGCGATGTGGTCGATGTGATCGATCAGCGAGTTCAACGGAGGGCGCGGAATCTTGGCGGCCCACTGGCGCTCGATACGCTCAGAGTCGAGGTAGGTGACAGTTTTTCCGGCCGCCTTGAGTTGGTCGGTGTAGGCCTTGACGGCGGCGTCGCGGTCTTTGGCTTGCGCGTCGGCGGCCTTGCGATAGTTCTCGTCGATGAATGCGTTGTAGAAGTTTACCTGCACGACGCCGCCGTTCCTGGCGACGGCGCGGAGCATGTCGTCGGTCATGTTGCGCGGATGATTGGTGAGGGCGCGCGCGGATGAGTGCGAGGCGATGAGCGGCGCTTTACTGACGGCGATCGCGTCGTAGAAGGTCTTGTCGGCAACGTGGGAAATATCGACCAGCATGCCGAGCCGATTCATTTCGAGGACGATCTGCTTGCCGCCATCGGTGAGGCCGTTGTGGTGCTCGACTTTGGGATTGTTGATGTCACCGGAGGAGTCGGCCCATTCGTTAGTGTTTGACCAGCTCAGGGTCATGTAGCGCACACCGAGGCGGTAGAAATCACGCAGCAGGCGAACGTCGTTTTCGATGGAGTGTCCGCCTTCTATCCCCAGAAGTGCGGCGAGTTTGTGCTCGCGATGGGCACGCTCGATGTCGTCGACGCTGAAGGCCATCATCATGCGGTCCGGATGGCGCGCCGCCTGTTCGTAGACAGAATCGATGAGATCGAGCGTATGGCGGGCGAAGTGGCCCTGGTTGGTTTCCGGGTCCACCCAAATGGAGAAAAATTCGGCGCCGAGATTGCCGGCCCTAGCCTTGTCGAGGCTGATGTGGCCGGGGTCTTTGGGATCGGTCGATCCGATGTCGTAGTTTCCGTCGAGAAAGCGCTGCGGAGTGTCGGCGTGCGTGTCGATAACGATGGCGGAGTTCTGAATCTCGCGGGCTTTGGCACTGACAGCGGTCTGCGCGGAGAGGGGGAGGGCAAGGGCGATTGAGAGTGCGACGGCTAGGATGTGCTTGTTCATGGCGAACAAGAATTCTATACGGTGCGCAGAGCTACGACCTTCGGGCTACGAATTTGCGGGGGTCACGCTTGCCCATTTCAAACGGAGGTTCAGTTGGAGGCGCTGGTCGCGGCGGTTGCGGTGACTGGTGCGGCTACGGGTTCTTCCGTTGGCGAATGCGGGAAAATCGTTTGCGTCTGGCGCCAGTCACTGTAGCGGTCGGAGACCATCACGTGGAAGCACCAGTGGCGGCTCTCCTCCTCGGGTTCGACCAGGCCGAGCGCGTTCAGGTAGAACAAGTAGTGCTCGACGAAACGGATCTCATCTTTTGTCAAACCGCGGCGCTGGAGATCGACCGTGATGCCGGCGAGATGAGAAGATGCCGTGTCGCCTTCGGCGGGAGCGGCGTTGCGATTGCGACGGCGAAGCTTCTTCTGCACCTTGACGGTGCGGACGGCCGAGTTTACCTGGATTTGATCGTGGAACTGGCGGTAATAAACTTCGGAAAGGTCCTGCACAAAATCACGGGTCCAGGGACGGCAATAGCGGCGCGAGGGATCAAGACTGCGCTCAATCTTCAGCGACTCGCTCTCCTCGATGGGCACCAGATCGCCCGAGGCTTTGAGCGCTTCCAGTTCAGTGTCGTCCTGAATGCGGGGTAGATCGAGGCGGTCGATTTCCTCATTTTGCCGGAGCAGGGAATCGTGCGACGGACGGAACATTGGGTTCCATAGGATGCCACGAAGGTGATGCAGGATCCGGTGGCGACGGCTGACGGGGCGCAGGGCGAAGGCAGTTCCTGGCGCAGCCACCATAAAGATGGCCAGCGTAATAAGCGCGATCACCAGCGCCATCGGCAGTTTGGGGATTTTCAGGCTTCGTGTTGTGATTCTCAGCATCATCGCGATGGCATTATTGCGCCAGTCGAAACATCTCCCCGGAGGCTGTGGAAAAAACGACCATTTGCCTGTGAGATTGGTAATTGTAAACCACAGATGAACAACTCTGTGAAGCAATTCGATCTAAACCCGCTTACTTAAGGGAGTTAGGCGTGGTTACCCCAGGGTAATCAGCTGCGTTCGGCCTGCAAACGTGGGAAAAAGCGCCATTTTGGGGAATGGTAACCATGTAGGGATAGCGGGGGCGGCTGTCCCTAGCGGGCTGCGTACGAACCAGCGGGCACACTTACTTCCGCAGCAGGTCGGTGAGGGCCTGCTTCATGACCTGGCCACCGACTTCGGCAATCGACGTAGTCAGCGGAATACTCTTCGGGCAGATTTCAACGCAGTTTTGCGCGTAGCCACATTCCTGGATGCCACCGTCGCCCATGAGTGCGGACAGACGCTCGCGTTTCAGAGCCTGGCCGGTGGGATGCGTGTTGAACAGGCGCACTTGCGAGATGGTGGCCGCGCCGACGAATCCCGTGTCTTCGTTGAACTGCGGACAGGCTTCCATGCAGCAGCAACAGGAGATGCAGTTCGATAGCGGATAGGCTTTTTCCTGGTCCTCCATGGTCATGCGCGGCCCCGGACCGAGGTCGTAGCTGCCATCGACCGGCACCCAGGCTTTTACTTTTTTCAGGTTCTCGAAGAGCACGCTGCGATCGACGGCGAGGTCGCGCACGATGGGAAATTTTGTGAGCGGCTCGAGCTTGATCGGCTGATCGAAATGATCGAGCAGGGCGGAGCAGGCCATGCGGGCGCGTCCGTTGATCAGCATGGCGCAGGAGCCGCAGATCTCTTCGAGACAATTCGAGTCGTAGGTGATGGGCGTGGTCCGCTTGCCGTCGCGGGTGACGGGGTTGGCCGCGATCTCCATCAGCGCCGAAGTGACATTCATGTTCGGCTTGTAGGGAATCTCGAACTCTTCCCACGACGGCTTGGCGTCGGGAGTGAGTTGGCGTTTGATCTTTATGATTACGGATTTATTGTTCGGCATCTGACCTCATTGAAGAGCAACTCCGTTCCTTCTGGCTAGGGCAGCTCTGTCATCCGACTGACACGGACAGTTGTCGTTCTCGCAGCGCCAATCTACTCTGACGATCGGGCCCTTATGACCCTTCTGTCGTATTGCCACGGGCGATTGGTCTCTGAAAAGATTGTCCGCCCAGACAGCCGCGTCCAGACTCGTTTTCGGCCGTTGGCCTTCTTCCGGATATGTCATAAGAGCGGGCAGAATGTATCCGCCGTACGGCTTTGAACTACGGCGTTTGATCAGCACTACGGTGACACTTTCCACCACAGTAGCTGCGTAACCGTCAGCCTCCCAGGCGACCTGCAGGGGTTTCGCGATTCCGGGGCGTTGAGCGTTCAATTCATTTTGGAGTTGGTCGAGCTTTTGTTGCTGGTACGGCGTAATCATATCTGTCGCGCCCCTTCCAATTTCCCGAAGTGAAACACCATCATAAAAAAAAGCAACCGGGAAGGTCTATGCGCACGCCTTCTCTTCACGATCGTCCATATAGCGCCAGATGCTGTGATCAAAATCGCGTCGCGGTATTGACCCTAGGTCTGCAGTTCGACTCACAATGGCTCTCGCGACGGCATAGTCAGCCGAGCTGATGTGAATTCCCGCCATGTCAAGAAACCGCAGCAAGCGCCGATCGATCGCTACCCCCTCAAGACCAGCCATAATTCTGAAATAATCAACGGTCTTGTCGCCCACCCCATTTATCGCATCGAGCTTTTGGAGGTTCGTTTCGCTCCCTAGCCAAGTTTTGAGATCGGTCTCGTTTTCGACCGACTCTTTTTTCAGTAGCCCAAGAGCTTCGCAAAACCTCGCAGCCCGATCCTCCCCATGCCAATCGAGATAGGTGGTTGGTCCGACGGAATCCAGTAGATCTAAGACCGCACTCACGGTCCTCTGGTTGGGCCATTTCTCCAGAATTCGCTTAATCCGCGGTCCTACGTGTGACTTATATCGGTTGTTTGCTTGCAGAATGCAGTCAGCGACTGTAGCACCCATGTGCCCGTAAGGGTCATCGCATTTGTGCCAGACGAAATCAGGAAGAGTCTTAATGTAATCGAGTAGCTTCTTGGCCGCCTCGTCAATCGACATCTTATTCGTCATCAATACTTCCTCGGCCGCGGTGGAATCAGAGATGCATCCACCGCTTCGAACTCAAACTTCGGCTCGTCCAAATCGGGCGCGAAGGTTGCTTTCGTGGTCTTCATCCAGTTTTTGTCGTCGCGCTCGGGGAAATCGGGCTTGTAGTGCGAGCCGCGAGACTCGTCGCGCATGGCCGCTCCCTGCGCAATTACGCGCGACAACTGCAGCATGTTGTAAAGCTGGCGCGCGAAGGCGATCGTTGTGTTGGCCCACTGCGAGCGGTCACTCAGGTTGATCTTCTGAAAGCGATGCAGCAGGTCGACCAGCTTGGCATCCGCTGCTTCGCACTTTTTGTTGTAGCGAATGACCGTGCAATTCTCGGTCATCAGCGCACCTAGTTCTCGCCAGAGCAGGAACGGATTTTCGTTGCCGTCAGCTTTCATCAGACCGGCGTTGATTTCTTCCTGCCGCTTGCGTTCGGCTTCGAAGTGTCCATTGCCGGGCGCGGCTTGCAGACTCTTTGCGTACTGCACCGCGCTCGGGCCGGAGATGAAGCCTCCGTAGATGCACGACATCAGCGAGTTCGCGCCCAGCCGGTTGGCGCCGTGGTATTGGTATTCTGCCTCTCCTGCGGCGAAGATGCCGGGGATATTCGTGGCCTGCTTGTAATCGATCCAGAGGCCGCCCATGGTGTAGTGCATGCCGGGGAAAATCTTCATGGGCGTGACGCGCGGATCGTCGCCGACAAACTTCTCGTAGATTTCCAGAATACCTTCCAGCTTGCGGTCGAGAGTCTTGGCGTCGATGTGGGTGAGGTCGAGATAGACCATCGGCTTGCCGTCGATGCCGAGGTTGAGCTCGAACACCACCTTGAAAATCGCGCGGGTAGCCACGTCGCGGGGGACCAGGTTGCCGTATTTCGGATACCAGTCTTCCAGGAAATACCAGCGCTCGGTTTCAGGGATGGACTTTGGATCGCGCTTGTCGCCCGCCGTCTTGGGAACCCAGACGCGTCCACCTTCGCCGCGCGCCGATTCCGACATTAGGCGCAGTTTGTCTTCGCCGGGGATGCAGGTGGGATGCACCTGAATGAATTCGCCGTTCGCGTAGAAGCAGCCCTGCTGGTAGAGCGCGGACTGCGCCGATCCTGTGCACACCACTGAATTTGTAGACTTGCCGAAGATGGCACCGCAGCCGCCCGTGGCAATGATGATGGCGTCGGCGGGGAAGGTGCGGACCTCCATCGTCCGAAGATCCATCGCGCAGATGCCGCGGCAGACGCGCTTTCCGTCGAGCACGGCCGATAGAAACTCCCAGTGCTCGTGCTTCTTTACTTTGCCTTCGGACTCGTAGCGTCGGACCTGCTCATCGAGCGCGTAGAGAAGCTGCTGGCCGGTGGTGGCTCCGGCGAAGGCGGTGCGATTGTAGAGTGTGCCGCCGAAGCGGCGGAAGTCGAGCAGACCTTCAGGTGTGCGATTGAAGGGGACGCCCATGCGGTCGAGGAGATCGATGATGCCGGGCGCAGCCTCGCACATGGCCTTGACCGGGGGCTGGTTGGCTAGGAAGTCGCCGCCATAGATGGTGTCGTCGAAATGCTGCCAGGTGGAATCGCCTTCGCCCTTCAGGTTCTTGGCGGCGTTGATGCCTCCCTGCGCGCACACAGAATGCGAACGCTTAACCGGGACGATCGAGAACAGGTCAACCTCACCGCCCATCTCAGCGATCTTGATGACGGCGGCGAGGCCTGCCAGGCCGCCGCCCACTACGATGATTTTCGGAGCTGCCATGCTGTATGAGTCCGATCTGCCGGGCCGAGCCCGGGCATTTTCGCGGAACCGTTATCGCATTACGATGTTTTCCGAACCTGTATTCGAATCTAAAGGCTGTAGTGGAGTCTTCAGGAATCCGTACATACTGGCCCCGCCTATCGCGACCAGGGCGATAGCGAGCGCGAGGCAGATTAGGAGAAAGCCACGGCGCGCCGATTCGCCGGTGGTAATACCCCACTTCGCGGCGAACAGCCAGATGCCATAGCTGAAATGCCAGCAAGCGGCGATGATGCCGACGGCGTAGAAGGCGATCATCCAGGGATTCTGAAATTCGGCTTGGACCTTAGCGAAAGACTGCATGGGATGCGTCGGCAGATGCACGCCGGTGAAGCGCAGGAAATACGTGTGCTGCACGATAAAGATGAGCGAGACGATGCCGGTCCAGCGATGGAGGGTGTAGAGCCAATTGCCAGTCCAGGGGTAATCCGCGACGTTGGTGTCGCCTTGATACCAGATGTACATGCCGTAAAGGCCGTGGTAGGCGATCGGAAGCCAGATGAAGAACAGCTCCAGTAGAAAAACAAAAGGCAGGCTGTTCAGAAACTCGACTTGCTTTCCATAGGCTATGGGGCCCTTGAAGGCTTCGGCGTTGGAGATGAAGTGTTCAAGAAGGAAGGCTCCAATGGGCACGACGCCGCTGAGCGAATGCAGCCGGCGCAGCAGGAACGAGGTGCCCTCGCCAGCGCGCAGTGGAGCGACGCCCGGTTTGATTCGAGGAGCGACGGGATTGGCAGTTGATGCCACGATGACTGCTCCTTACATGCTCTGATGGCAAACCAACTATTATCCGTTTGCGTGGGAAGGGAAGTCAAGGAGACATCGGTTTTGTTTCGTGGAGCGCCGGGCGTCCCCGCCCGGCCACGGCGCCACCACAGCTGCAGGACGGGCGAGGACGCCCGTCGCTCCACTATGTTTGTCGATACCAGTCCAGGAAGGCGCGAAAGGCTGCGCCTCGATGGCTGTACTGCGCTTTTTCTACCGCGCTCAGTTCGGCAAACGTCTTGCCGATTTGCGGGAAATAGAACAGTGGATCGTAGCCGAATCCGTTCTGCCCTCGGGGCGCGTCCAGAATAATGCCTTCGGCGGCGCCCCGGAAGGTCCGAAGCGTTTGACCGTCCCGGGCCACGGCGAGGACGCAGACGAACCGCGCAGTGCGCTTTTGTTCTGGAACCCCCTTTAGTTCTCGCAGGACTCTCGCATTGTTGGCTTCGTCGTCCGTGTTGCAATCTGCGGTGTGCGGCTGGTCAGCAGCGTAGCGCGCGGAATGTACGCCGGGTGCTCCCCCAAGCGCGTCGATCTCCAGGCCCGAGTCGTCGGCCAGAACCAGCTCGCCGGGAACGGCCAGACTGTAGGACTCCGCTTTCTTGCGCGCGTTCTCCTCGAAGGTGGTGCCGTCTTCGATCACCTGGGGCAGAGAAGAAATGTGCGGGACGTTAGCGATCGTGATGCCGTAAGGCGCTGCGGCCCCGGCGAAATCGCGCAGCTTGCCGGCGTTCGAGGTCGCCACTAGAACCTTGCGCGAGGTCATATGGCGGAGCTCGCGGGGTTTGCCGGCATCTCTGGTCGCCGCGTCCCGACCCGTGCCGAGCTCACCCAGGCGAGGATGAGCAAAGCCAGGCTGATCAACGAGACGATGTTTCCGGCTACACGATCGATCGTTCGGCGGAAGTAGATATCTACATCATTGTCTCCGGCAGCAATGCCGATGACGATCAGGCCGGTGACATCGGTCTGCTGCGTTTCTGTGGGCTTGCCGTTCACGGCGACGGCCCATGCCGGGTAGTTGAAAAGGCGCACGGTTAGATTCTGCGGTGCGGCAGCGCGGACCATGAAGTGCTTTTCGGTCGGCCCCCACATGAGCATCTGGTTGCGAACCGGCGCTCCCGTGTCGTCGCTGATGAGGGGCAGATTTTTATTTAACTCGTAGGCGTCGTCTCCCGCGGGGACGTATTCGTCGGTACCCTCGTAGCCGGTGCCGTCGGCGACAGCATCGCTCATCTTGCGGATATCGCTGGCCCTATCCCACCAAGGCGGCTGGAAGCGATAGCCGGCGAGGATAACGACGGCCAGCAGAGCGGCAGACGCCAGCAACCGCGTGCTCCAGCGCTTGGTGGCCAGGGGCAGAAGCATGGCCAAGGCGACGTTCATGCAAAGCAGCCAGCGGAAGGGAAGTTGCACGAAGCGGAGCTTGGGCAAATGCAGCCAGAACAAATTGCTCACCGAAAGCATCAGGACTGCACTGCCGGCGCCCCATGCGGAGAGCAGCATCCAGCAGGTTCGGTCGGAGGTCAATCCGGCCGCGTTGCGCTCGACTGGACAACCGAGAGCCTGCCCCGGAGCCCGTCGAAGGGGCGGCTGCCCCTCGGTGGTTCTCCCGGCAGCGTCGGGAAAACCAGATCGCGAAAGCGAGGATGCCGATTTCGGCGAGCGCTGTGGTGGAGACCAGAAGATTGAAGCGATTGTGATCGGGATCGGCACTGATCGTGAACAGAAAATTGTCCTGCGGCCGGACGCCGGGCGACAGCACTTCGCTGAGGTTGATCCAGCGTTGTTCGTAGATTGCGGGGAGCAGATAAAACGAGGCGAGGCCAGCTCCCAAGAGCATCGCCAGCGCGGTCCGGATCAAGATCCGAATCAGGGGTCGCCAGCTCCGTGGATTCCAAGATCGTTCCCGTGCGGCCTCTCGCGCGGCGCCAATCGCGGCCAAGATCAACGCCAGCCCAGCCGTTGAGTAGTGGATCATCACGGCTGCAGGTGCGTTCGTCAGCCAGGCTGCGGCGAGTATGAAACTCAAGCACAGCGTCGGCCGTAAGCCGGGCTCGGATTCCCGGAAGAAGATCCGCAGAAGACAGAGCAGCACCAGTGGCAGCAGGGCCGCAGCCAGCAGTTCAGCGTAGGCGCTCCGCCAGTAGACGATCAACAGGTGATAAGGATTCAGCGCATAGAACACGGCGGCAAACAGCGCATCCGGGGCCGGGAGCCACTTGCGCACGAGGCGGTACATCGCCCCTCCAGCAAGCGTGAGCGCAATCCAGCAATACGCTCCCGGCACCATCTTCCACGGCAGTACAGCGCCGAGGGAGGCGCCGAGGGTCCAGGACGCGGGCGGATAAAACAGGAAGCGCGCCTCGCCGTATCCCCAGTGCGCCAGCGCCGCCCAGCGCGGATATGCGATGCCTTGTTTCCATTGGCCGAGGACTTCCATCCACGAAAACATGTGGAACTCAAAATCATGCCCGGAGGGATTTTCCCCCCAGAAAAACGGAGCTATGGCCAGCAGACAGGCGCCAGCTAACAGGAAAGCGCGCGAGATCGGATTTCTGAGCAATTTGGGCTTTACCGTATGTTGATGCCCAGCCCCCTAAAGGGCCTCTGATTTCCCGTAGAGACACGGCTTGCCGCGCCCCTTACAGGAAGAGCAATTCTATTGCATCCGAAAATTCTCCGAAAATTAACTGTCCCGAAACCATTGGGGAGGGGGTGTCGAGCTAATCTGCGATCAACGAGGTGGAACAGACCGGGGACTGGGTCGACACCAAAGACGGGGGTGTCGATCTGGTTCCCGGTTTTTGCCGGGCCGTTCTTGCTGGGATGGGCGCCCAGTGCGCCAGACGCCAGGATGGGCGGGTTTCTTGCTGGCTGTTTATTGACTAAGGGCCGCCGGAGTTCGCTGGCGGTGCAGTTCGGCGAGAAACGCATCTTCCTCCAGTGCATTGCCCGTCCGTAGCAATTCGAGGAGTGGATCGGTGCCGTCGGTTCCGGTGCCGACCTCGCTTTTTTCGACCGCGCTGGCGACGAGAGAGCGGAAAGAGGTTTCCAGTTCTGGGGTGGCGCCGGGCTGGCGGGTCAGGAAGTCGATGAACTCGCCGACGCTCTTGCGCTGTTCTTCTGTGCGGGCAGGGAATTCAATGCCCATGCCATGACCGGGATGCATGACCCGGACCAAACCTTCGGTGTGAATCTCCAGCCCGGCGGCGCGCAGGCACAGGTCGACGGCCGAGGACTGAGGGAAGGGAGATTCGGTCTGCACGTAGCATCCGCCCAGACTCAGATCCGTTAGTTTACATTGGCTGACCGTGTCGGGCTCTTTGGGCGAAGCATCGCGCGAACGGGCAGCCAGCCACTCGCCCATTTGCTGGCGCATCTTGGCATCGAGGTCGAGAGCGTGCAGGCCGGCTTGACCATTGGCGGTACTCCATGCAACTTCGGCCTTGCCTTCAATGCTCGCGCCGCCGCTGGGAAGCTCGAAGGAGAAGTGAACCAGAGCCGCGGATGGTAGCGGCTTGGCCGCCAGCACATCCATGCCGTGGTTGCTCAGGTCGAGCAGTATGCCTTCCACTGTATTGCCATCGTCGGTATGAATCGAAACCGCGGCTTGGACGGCAACCCGCGCCGATTGTTGCCTTTCACGCTTCAGCAGCGCGGTGACAGCGCGAAACGTTTTTTGCGCCTGTTCAGGAACGACGGGTCTGGTAAGGATGAAATGAGCTCCCGCACCGAGGATGGAGCGGCTCTGCGAGACATCGCGTAACAGCGCGACGGTGAAGGGCGGATTACGGTCGGGGCCGCTGAGGCGCCGGCAAGCTTCGAGCACCAGAGAGGCGGTTTCGGGATCGTCGAAGTCGACGATTACCTGATCGAAGCGCTCCTCTGCCAGTTGCACCAGGGCAACGTCGGCCGAGGTTGGCCGATTGACGGCAATGCCGAACCGCGCCAGAACCTGAATTAGCGTTTCCGCAGACAGGTCATCCTTTGAGACCAGCAATGCCTGCAAAATCATCAAGCCGAGCCTCCCGCCTCGCGCTTTGGTTCCACAGTCTGGCTTATGGCCAGCGTGGAGTTACGGTGCGCCCGGGTTTGGACGCCGCCGGCGAGGGTTGAGCGCTGGCTTTGGCAGCCATCGCATTGGAGTTTTCGTCGTCCACTTCCGTCAGCACTGCGCTCTCGTCTTCAGCTTCATTTTCGGCCAGCAACGGCGCGACTTCACGCAGTTTCTCGGCAGCCTGCTGCAGCAATTCGATCTGCTTGCCCAGTTGTGCATACTGCGCCTGCTTGCTGCGCAAAACCTCATGGATATCTTTCATACCACCCCCTGCGCTGACTTTAGGTTTGGAGAAAACTAAGGTCAACGGCAAAGCCATCGCGGGCGGTTACCGCAGTAATCCAGGCCGAGAATACAAGAGGGCAAAACGGCGTTCCAATAAGGCTCGGTTGCAGGAGCGAATCGGGTGGGAGAGCTCCTAAGAGCGCCTAACAAAACCTCCAACCCCGGCAACTTGGGTGCACTACTGCAGCTTCCCGTATTCTGCTTTGGCCTCTTTCAGGATGGGGATGTCGGGGTCGGCGTCTTTCCACTGGTTGAGAAAATCTTGGTACGCGGCTTTCGCTTTGGCGCTATCGCCTGCCATCGCGTAGGCGCGAGCGAGTCGGAGACGCGCCAGTGCGGCAGTTACAAAATTCAGCACAATGCCCCTGTGATCCAGCACCTTCTGAAACTCCGCAGCCGCGGCCGCGCCGTTGTGCGCCATGAGCTGGGCTTGGCCCCGCATGTATGCGGGATACAGCGTCCCCAGCTGATATTGTGGCGGCTCGCCTAATTCATAGGGCGCGGTTGCCTCCAGATGCACGAGGGACTGCGCAGCATTGTTGGCGTTAAGTTCGAGCGCTGCCCTGATGGTGGGCAGCCAGTAGACTTTCAGCAAGGTTTCCGATGGGTAGCTCTTTTCCAGTTCTCCCACAATCGTCTTGGCCCTAACGCTTTCGCCACTCCGCGCTAGTGCCAAAGCCGCAAGCATTTTGACATCTCGACCCGGACTTAGAGCCAAGGCAACAGCAACATCCTGCTTCGCGATTGCCAGGTCGCCTAATTCTGCTTCTCGCAGCGCAGCAGTCACCTGCCAGATGGCCGCCGTTTCCTTCGAACTGTTGCGGACTGCCGCGTCCACAGCCCGGCGTGAAAAATCCCGCGCCTTGGTGAGATGTCCGTAATAGGCTTCTGTGTCAGATTGGAATGACAGAAGAACATCTTCGGTTCCGGGTTTGCCGGCCGCCCATGATACCTGCCGCTCCATTTCTGCCGCGTCGCCTTTGAGGAAAGCTAATTGATAGATGGCCAGATGCAAGAAATCGCCTGCGCGATTGTGCTTTTGTGCATCCTCGATGGTTTTCTGGGCGTCATCAAACCGGTTCAGCTCAAGGTAGGTATCCGCCAGATTGGAATAGCCGGTAGCATCTTGCGCCAGACGCTGGGCCTCCAGCGTGGCAGCCAGAGACTTGTCGTACTGCCCAAGCTGGCCGTAAATGTACCCCAGGTTGCCGGGTGGCACCGAATCCTGCGGATAGCTCTTGGCCCAAAGCTCGTAGACCTGCGTCTCCTGCTCCAACTCGCCAGTGACGCTATCGTAGTACAAAGCCGAGATACGATATTTCTCCCGATCGCTGACCCGGTCGCGCAGCGCGTAGGCCTTCTTGATGTTCTCCGCCGCCAGACTGGCCTGTCCTAGATTGCCGTACACAACACCCAGACTGGCATAGGCCACAGCGAAATTGGGATCGAGTTCGATCGCGCGTTTATAGAACGGGATGGCTTCAGCGTTACCCTTTGCACGGAAGGTCGTGATTCCCATGCTGAAGGCTTTCAAGGCTTCGAGTGACGGCGTCGTGGCCTCGACCGGAACATCGAACTTCTGGACCGTGGCCAGCGATTCGCCCAGTTTCCCCCTCAGGCTCGATGCGGCTCTCCCCAGTGCTTTCAGTACTTCCTGTTTGGTCGCAGCCTCTTCCTGCTCCTTGGCCAGCGTATCCCCCGTGCTGCAACTGACTGCGTCTACCCCGATCACGTACTGTCCGCCCAGGTTCGAAATGGATCCCAGCAGCAGCGCTTTGCTGCCTGTCCGAATACAGAGTTCCCGCGCTACATCGCGCGTAATCCGCTCATTCGATGGCCGCCCCATAAGGTGCAGTGTATCTTCCACTTTGCGATCAGAGAGAATGTTGAGAAAGGGAGATTGAGCGAGTTGCACGGCTAGCGCCTGTTTCAGGGCGTCATCAAAGACGGGATCGCCGGTCTTGTTGTCGAAGTCGGCCAGAACAACGGTGTCTTTTTCCGCGAGCGGGGTAGCCTTCGTCGTTGAGGTTGCCGAACGCGAGCGGAAGTAGAAGCCGCCGGCGATCAGAGCAGCCACCAGTACCATGGCAGCGGGAACCAGAAACTTCCAGGGGTTCCTGCCCGTTACAGGAGCCTCGGCGACCTTTACGGCGCTCAATGACGGAGATGGAGCAAGCGCAGGCGAGGAACCGGATGCTGGCGACGGCGGTTGGGCGACCGGAGAGCCGCCTTCTTGTGCGACCGCCACCGTCCCCGAACTAGCTGGTACGCCGTGCCGCGATTCGGTTTCCCGTTTCAGCCGCTTTAGGTCGGCACGCATATCTCCAGCGTGCTGGTAGCGCAGGTCGCGATCCTTTTCCAGCGCCTTGTTAATGATCCGTTCCAATTCCGCGGGCAGGTCGGGATTCAGCCTGATTGGGGACACGGGACTCTTGTGCAGGATAGAATCGAACAAGTCCGTGGTCGTGGCTCCACGGAATGGCAACTGGGCCGTGGCCATCTCGTACAACACCGCCCCGAACGAGAACAGGTCGGTACGGGTGTCAAGCTCCCGCCCGCGCGCCTGCTCGGGAGACATATACGCGGCCGTGCCCACCGCCGTACCCGGACTGGTAAGGTGTGCCTCGACCGCCTCGGTTTGCGTGGCCTCATGCTGCCTGCTGGTACCTGATGTAGTGACCTTGGCCAGGCCGAAATCGAGCACCTTGGCGTGGCCACGCTCGGTTACGAAGATGTTGGCGGGCTTGATATCGCGGTGCACGATTCCCTTGGAATGAGCGGCGTCAAGGGCGTCAGCTATTTCAATGGATAGCGAGAGCAGGGTTTCTAATTCCAGCGGTCGAACCCCGATCACGTGCTTCAGCGTCTGCCCGTCCAGAAACTCCATGGTGATGAACGCCTGCCCGTCCTGCTCGCCAATGTCGTGAATCGTGCAAATATTGGGGTGATTCAGTGCAGACGCCGCTTGCGCTTCGCGTTGAAAGCGGGCAAGTGCCTGCGGGTCGCGGGCAACCTCCTCGGGCAAGAACTTGAGGGCGACAAAGCGATGCAGCCGCGTGTCCTCAGCCTTGTACACAACCCCCATTCCGCCACCACCGAGCTTCTCGAGGATACGGTAGTGCGATATGGTTTGGCTGATCATGCGTGGCAAATCTTACGTGGAGGAAACGTTCAAGTCAATGAAAGCGTGAGTTGGCGCTGTGCCAAAGTACATTTAGCTCTTGGGTCACAACCCCTCTAGAAGTGGCTGCACTTTGGCATTTTGCTTCGAGCCCCTAAAGGGTAGGGCCAAAAGGTTATCAAGCCAATCAAGAGGCTCGCAGGAAAATAACTCGCAGGCAAATAAAAAGCCCCGCCTGGCGGCGGGGCCATGAGTTGAGTGTTCTGGGCGAACAACAAAATTTCAATTAAGCCTTAGTCAGCTTGCGGCGGAACATTCCCGCGATGCCCACCAGCCCTGTTCCGAGGAGACCCAAAGTTCCGGGTTCCGGGACAGTGAGATGCGAGTTGCCCATACTGATGTGCGCGATACCCTGGGCGAGTTGATCCTTAGAGGTATAAATGTCCTGGGTAGTTGTACCAGTCACCATACGACCGTTATACATACCTTGGATCGTGCCACTTAGCTGGTAGTAGATGGTATTGCCATGGGGGCCGGTGGTCTCTTTTGTCCACTCAATCGGACCGACGAAGACGCCGCTAAAGATCACTCCCTTCGGTTCTCCGTAATTGCCGGAGCCAGTCACTATAAATGAGGAACCGGTCGCTGAAAACGTCCCGCCCGCCGTGATCGAGCCGGTGAGCAGAGCGCCGGTCGAGAAGCTGACCGAACCTAGATCGCGGTGCGGAGGAGGCACGATACCGTTGAATTCTATCAGTTGCGCTCCGGTTGAAGTGATGCCTGAATCCGAGACCGAAATCGAACCATACTCGTCCACCAGACTAATACCGTTCGCCCAAGCGGCCATCGGCAACGCCAATGCCAGCAATGCCAAAACCAACACTCGCCTCATAATTCCTCCCAAAATTGTGCTTCTTTTTCCCAGTTTTCACCTTAAATCTTATGGTTCAAGGTATAGGTCGCCTGTAGTGTCTAGTGCACTTGCCATTCCAAAACTGCCGAGCTCGTCTGTCGTGTCTTATCAATAACTTACAACCGCATATCGTGGATTCATCCAAATCTCGGGATGCAATCCGCTGCACACTAGCATCAGTTCGCTTTCCCAAGATCGCCGAGATGCTCAATCCCGACAGCCGGTTCGACCGACTAGGAGACGGAGCAACTGTGGATTCAGAACGGGCAGGGAAATCTCGCTACGAAAACGAAACTCGAACCTGGGTGTCCAGAACCCTGGGTGCGACTGGAAGTAACGTAACCAATCGCGAGGTTACCCATGCTAGCACAGTCCCGGTTCTTGGCAAGTGGCTCGATAGTGCTATCAGATGTCTCAAAAGTGGAATTCCACTCCCCGGCCACTTGCCATATGTTTAGAGGTGAGCAGTTCTGGGGGAGGGCTGTTCGGGCGTCCTGTGGTCCTTTGGATCCGGGGCGCTTCTTATTCGTGGGGAAGGTTCTCAGCGGACCCCACGTTCCCAGCAATTCGCACTTCAGCTCTGCCAGACCAGTCGGAGAAGGCCGCCACCTCTTCATTTTTTCCTGAGGACAGGCTGCGGTAGGCAGCATCCAGAATGAGCTGGTTCTGCCCACCCTCGTGGCCCGGGACTGGGAACACTCCCCGGCCTTCAACTGCGGCGGCGAAGGCGTCCACCTGGCTCGCGTAGGCAAGTTGGTTGCAGACTTTGTCTTCAGCGACTCGTTGTCCGTTGCGCCACAGTTCCAACACAACGGGACGCTCAACATTCAGCGCATCATCGGCCCGCAGTACGCCCGCCTCACCGACAATCTCCAACGGCGTGCGATAGTGGGCACGAGTTGAAACCAGCACCGCGGCCAGGGTGCCACGTTGAAACTGCAGCGTCAGGACGGCTGCTGCCTCCACATCTCCCGATTGCCCGTCGGAGCGGCCGGCAGCGGATACGAGTCGCGGCTCATCCTGCAGGATGTAACGCAAGGCATCGATGCAGTGCACGCCCACGTCGGCGATGGGACCGCCGCCAGCGATCGAGCGCTTATAGAGCCAGGTGCGGGCGGGGCCTGAACCTGGATACGAGAACTCCGCCCGCGCAAAAATCGGGCGGCCGATGTCGCCCGCGGCGATGCGCTCCCGAAATCTTGCCGTGCTTTCTTCAAAGCGAAAAACCTGCGCGACACCCAGGAGCACTCCTGCGTTGCGTGCCGCTTCAACCATCTGGCGGCATTGTTCCGCGTCCATGCCCATCGGTTTTTCGCACAGCACCGGCTTGCGGGCAGAAACCGCGGTGAGGACGTCCTGCAGGTGGCAAGCATTGGGAGTGGTGACGAGCACGGCGTCGACCTCGGGGCAGCAGCTGAGCTCTGTGGTGGACGCAAAGACATGGGGGATCCCATACTGCGCAGCGGCTTCGCGTGCTTTGTGAGAGTCACGGCGCGACAGAGCGACCACCTTGCAATTCCGGGCAAGCGCGAAGCCCGGCATCAGCCGCCGTACGGCGTGCAAACCGAAACCTGCGATACCAAAGCGAATCATCCGAATTTCACCGGCTTCTCTAAACCACTACGTGTAAGGATAAAAGACGAAAAACAGCAACGACAACGCCGTCAACGCCCAGAGCGCTGGGCGGACATCCGGTAAGCGTCCGGAAATCAGCTTGCAAAAAGGATACAAGATGAAACCCGCCGTCATGCCAATTCCTATGTTGTAAGTGAAGGCCATCAGCACGATGACGCCGAAGGCTGGAACCAGTTCGGTCAGGTCGTCGAAGGGAATACGGGTGATCGGAGTTAGCATCAGCAATCCGACGAAGATGAGCGCTGGTCCGTAGGCCTGGGGCGGGATGGCGGCGATGAACGGCGCGAAGAATAAAGTCCCGACAAAGCACAGCGCCGTGATGATCGCGGTCAGACCGGTGCGGCCACCCGCCTCTACTCCAGTGGCGGATTCGATATAGGCGCCCGATGTGGTGGTTCCAATCACGGCGGCGAAAGTGGTAGCCAGCGCGTCGGCCATCATCGGGCGCTCGATCTGCGGCAGGTTACCATCTTTGTCGAGGAAACCCGCGCGCGCCGACACCCCGATGAGCGTGCCCATCGTGTCTACAAAAGCCATGACAAAAATCGTCAGGACAACCGGAAAAAACGCCCAGGTGAATACACTGTGCAGATCGAGCTGGAAAAACAAGGGCCGGAGGCTAGGCGGACGGCTGATCCAGCCGGCTGGCGCGGGAGCGACCCGGGTCACAAAACTGATGAGGGCGGTAACGAGAACTCCGCTAAGAATCGCGGCTGGGAAGCGGCGAATCGTCAGCACCGTGATCAGCAGGAATCCGAAGATAGAAAGCAAGACGGAAAGCGAAGTCAGATGGCCAGGCCGAACCGGCGCTCCCGGAGATCCCATGGTGACAATGCCGGTCTGATTCAGCCCGATGAAAGTTAGGAACAACCCGATGCCGACGGCATAGCTGTAGCGGAGGGTGGTAGGAATGGCGTCGACCATCCACTGGCGGAGGCGGAAAAGCGTCATCAAAATAAAGAGAACACCAGCTAGGAACACGGCGCCTAGAGCGCTCTGCCACGTGTAGCCAAGCACGTGAACCACCGTAAACGCGACGAAAGCATTTTCACCCATGTAAGGAGCGATGGCGAAAGGGCGGTTGGCATAGAAGCCCATCAGCAATGTTCCGAAAATCGCGGCTAGAATCGTGGCCGTGAGCGAGGCGCCGGCCGGCATCCCGGCAGTTGTCAGGATGGCAGGATTGACTGCCACGATGTAGGCCATGGTGAAGAAAGTGGTCAGTCCGGCAACAATTTCGCGGCGGACGGTTGTCTGGTGGCGAGAGAGTTCAAAGAACCGATCGAGCCAGCGATTCAAGTTGCCCTCGGGTGGAGACTCAGGATTGTACATTCGACCGCGCTCGCAGGACGAGTCGAGGGGGAGAAAGCCTGGACTTCGAACCCGTTCTCGAACGCTCAGGAACAGTGATCAGCAATTGCGTAACTCGGCGAGCAATTTGGGATCGATGTTGCCACCGCTGATCACGGCGACGTTGATCTTTGTGTTGGGCAACTCGCCGGCGTGGAAGAGAAATGCGGCCATGGCGACGGCGCCGCTCGGTTCAGCCACCGTTTTCGCGTTCGCGCTCAGAGCGCGCATGGCCTCGCGAATCTCGTCCTCGGTTACGCTGACGATGTCGTCGACATAGGCGCGGATGTGTTCGAAATTGATGGCGCCGATGCTCTGGGTGCGAAGACCGTCCGCCATCGTCCGCGAGACTTGCTCCGCGGGGAAAGAGACGATGCTGCCAGCGCGCAGGCTGGCCCGCGCATCGGCGGCAAGTTCGGGCTCAACGCCAATCACCTTTACCTTTGGTTGGCTAAGATAGGGTTGGCTGAGCTTGATGGCGACCGAGACGCCGCTGATCAATCCACCGCCGCCGACTGGGACCAGCACGGTTTCAACGCTGGGCAGGTTTTCGTTGCGCAGATCTTCATTGCGAAAGTCTTCGAGGATTTCGAGCCCTACGGTTCCCTGGCCAGCGATGATCTTTTCGTCATTGTAGGGAGGCACGATCACATAGCCGTGCTCGGCTGCCAGTTGCTCGGCGCGCAGCCGGCGCTCTTCACTGCTGGGACCGACGGTGACGATCTGTGCGCCGAGAGCCGCCGTGGCTTCGAGCTTGTTCTTCGGAGCATTGCCGGGCATGACAATTATGGCCTTCACGCCCAGCGCCCGAGCCGCATAGGCCACGCCTTGCGCGTGATTGCCGCTGGAGTAGGAAATGACTCCGCGGCGGCGTTCTTCGTCACTAAGAGATGCGACCTTGTTGTAGGCACCACGCAGTTTGAAAGCACCGATGGGCTGCAGGTTTTCGAGCTTGAGGAAGAGCTTGCGCTGATCTGACGCGGCCGTCCATTCGAACAGGGGCGTGCGGACGGCGATGCCGCGGAGAAGGGCCTGGGCTGCGCGAATGTCGTGCAGGGTAACCATTTTTGTTTCTGCCATTTAAGCGTGCCTTGGCCGGGAGTTTTTTGCAAGGGGGCACTACTTGATGCATCATGCTGTTACAGATGTTGACATCATGATGCCTTTCAGTGTAGCATCATAACATGCGGACTACACTTTCGCTCGATGACGACGTGGCCCAACTGCTGAACAGGGAGGTTCGCCGATCTGGCGATTCTTTCAAAGAGGTAGTGAATCGCTTTCTGCGCGCTGGGCTGATGGCTTCAAAACGGCCTACCCGAAAACCTTTCGCGGTTAAGCCGTGGGACCTTGGGCCACACTCCGGGCTTAACTTCGACAACGTGGAGGATTTGCTCGAGACGCTGGAAGGGCCGGAACGCCGGTGATTGTGCTCGACGCCAATATTCTCCTGTACGCTTACGGCGCAGGTTCCCAGCGTCATAAGGAGGCGCGGGCTTGGCTGGAGAAAGTACTCTCTGGCGCCGAGCCTGTGGGACTGCCGTGGCAATCTCTCGCAGCATTTATTCGCATCGTGACGAACCCGAGGCTGCCTGGGTTTCGCCGCTCGATCGAGGAAGTGTCGCGCACGGTTGACGAGTGGTTGGAGCAGCCGAACGTCCGAGTGCTGACACCCGGCGATGACCATTGGCTGCTGTTTCGGAGGATGATCGTCGAAGGGCAGGCTTCAGGGCCTCTGGTCAGCGACGCACAACTGGCCGCCTTGACGATCGAGTATGGCGGAGTGCTCCACACCACCGACCGTGACTTCGCCCGGTTTCCGGGGCTTCGCTGGAAAAACCCGCTGACCTAGCAGCCTCCGGTGGATGTGAGTTTCGTATCAGGGTGCGCCTCTGTTATAGGCGTAGGCGTATGTGGTCGAGGTCTGCGAAGGCTTTCGGGCGGCGCTTGGCCGCAGCTCATGCCGAGCGATGACGCTGTGCTTCAGTTTTCGCTTTCAGGTGGACCAAACCATTTCCATTTCTCATACTTCTCCCAGCGTTGAGTTTATGCAAGGAAGAGGCTGAAACCGGGAGTTTGTTGTAAACTCTAGCGCTCCGAAGGGCCTCGAAATGGCTGCTCATTCCCCGAACCCTCAACTGCAGCAGGAAACGCAAACTCCGCACTGGAACCTTGGCCTTCGCATCGCATTTCGATTCTGCTTCGTGTACTTCGGACTGTTCTGCATTTACACGCAAATCTTCGGCGGCCTGATTTCCATCCCCAAAATGGAATCTATAGACCCATCCTCGCTTTGGCCGATGCGCCAGATCGTCTTCTGGACCGCCGCACATATTTTCCATGCCAAGCTCCCGCTGGTCTATTCGGGCAGCGGCAGCGGCGACAAGACCTTCGACTGGGTATTAGCATTCTGCCTACTGGTCTTCGCCGCACTAGCAACGGCTATCTGGTCTCTTTTCGACCGCCGGCGCGAAAACTACGTCACGCTACACAAATGGTTCCGGCTTTTCATTCGTTTTGCGCTCGCCTCGCAACTGGTTGGGTATGGCATGGCGAAAGTCATTCCATTGCAAATGCCGTTTCCGTTTCTCACCAGATTAATCGAGCCGTTCGGTAACTTTTCTCCGATGGGTGTCCTCTGGTCTTCGATCGGCGCGTCCCCGGCCTATGAAATGTTCGCTGGCTCCGCGGAGATGCTGGGTGGAATCCTGCTGATCATTCCCTGGACGACGACGCTCGGTGCGCTGGTTTGCCTGGCCGACATGACCCAGGTTTTCATGCTCAACATGACGTACGACACTCCGGTAAAACTCTTCTCGTTTCATCTGCTGCTGATGGCCTTGTTCCTGCTCGCGCCCGAGATCCAGCGTCTGGCGGATTTCTTCTTTCGCAATCGGACCGTCGCCCCCTCCACGCAACCGCAACTTTTCAAAACGCGCCGCGCCAATCGCATCGCCTTCGCCCTGCAGATCGCCTTCGGCATCTGGATGGTAGGGACGGCTGCTTATGGCGGTTGGGGCGACTGGCACCAATACGGCGGCGGACGTCCCAAGTCGGCACTCTACGGCATCTGGAATGTGGATGAGCTTTCCATTGACGGCCAACTCCGCTCGCCGCTCCTTACCGATTACGACCGCTGGCGCCGCGCTATTTTTGACTTCCCCGAGATGATGACCTTCCAGCGCATGGACGATTCTTTCGCCCGCTACGGCGCCTCGATCAACGTTAACGACAAGACACTCGCGCTCACGAAATTCAGCGACAAGAACTGGAAAGCCAACTTCACCTTCCAGCGAGTGGCCCAGGATCAATTAATCCTCGATGGCAACATGGACAGCCACAAGATTCACATGCGGCTGCAACTGGTTGACCGCAGTAAGTTTTTACTTGTCAACCGCGGCTTCCACTGGGTCGAGGAATATCCCTTCAACCGCTGAGCGGGGAGCCGGTACCAGACGCATCTCGTTTTTTGAAATAGAAGGTTAGGGCAGCCGCTCAGATCTCCAGAATCACCGGCATAATCAGCGGCCGGCGTTGCGTCTGGCGCGAGATGTAGCGCTTCAGGTCGGTCCGGATTTTCTCTTTAATCACGCCATAGTCGGCTTTCTCTTCGGCGCTGGAGGCATCGAGCGTCTCCATAACGATCTCGCGGGCGCGCTCGATCACGCCATTTTCGCCGGGAGCGAAGCCGCGCGTCACAATTTCGGGCGAAGTTTCGACGCGTCCGGTGAGCTTGTTGATGGCGATGATCGGCATCACGAAGCCGTCTTCGCTGAGGTGACGACGGTCTTTAATGACGATGTCTTCGACGACATCAGCACGGGAGCCGGAATCGATGCAGACGCGGCCTACGTTGACGCGTCCGGCCTTGCGCGCGCCGAGCTCATCGATTTCGAGCACGTCTCCACTCTCGATCAGCAGCACACTGCCAACCGCCCCAGTCATGGACGCGGCCAAGTCGGCATGTAACTTGAGCTGGCGGTACTCGCCATGGATCGGTACGAAATACTTGGGCCGCACCAGGTTGATGATGAGCTTCAATTCTTCCTGGCTGGCGTGTCCGCTGACGTGGATGGGCGGGTAAGAGCCGTCGTCGTAGATAACGAAGGCCTCGCGACGGAACAGGTGATCCACCATGCGGAAGATGGCTTTTTCATTGCCGGGGATGATGCGCGAGGACAGGACGACGGTATCGCCCTTTTCGATTTTTGCGTGTTTGTGGTTATCCACTGCCGCGCGCGACAGTGCCGACATCGGTTCGCCTTGCGTGCCGCTGATGAGGACGCAGACTTTCTCAGGAGCGAAGTTCTTCATTTCGCCAGGATGGATCAGCATGCCCTCGGGAATCTGGATATAACCCAGGTCTTCAGCGATCTCGGAGGAACTGTTCATGGAGCGGCCAATGAAACAAATTTTGCGGCCGTGCTCGCGCGCCATGTCGACCGTCAGCTTGATGCGGTGAATCGAAGACGAGAAGCAGGAGATGAACAGACGCCGCTTGGTGCGGACAAACACCTCTTCGAATTTGCGGCGAACCGCGCGCTCGCTCGGCGTGTAGCCCTTGCGCTCGACGTTGGTAGAATCCTGCAGCAGCAGCAACACTCCCTCTTTGCCGTACTCGGCGAAACCGTGGAGGTCGAAAAGGCGGTTGTCAGTGGGCGTTGGATCGACCTTGAAGTCGCCCGTGTGCAGCACCACGCCTAGCGGTGTGTGGATGGCGAGCGCCACACAATCGACGAGGCTGTGCGTTACCTGCAGCGGATGAATGGTGAACGGTCCAACCTTGAAGCGTTCGCCAGGCCGAATTTCGCGCAGATCGGAATCATCAAGAAGCTGGTGTTCGTCGAGCTTATCTTCAACGTAGGCCAGCGTAAACTCGGTGCCCCAGACGGGAACATTCAGTTCGCTGAGAATCCAGGGCAGGGCTCCGATGTGGTCTTCGTGACCGTGTGTAAGGACGATGCCGCGCACCTGCTTACGGTTTTCAAGCAGGTAAGAAATGTCGGGAACGACGATGTCCACACCCAGCAACTCAGCTTCGGGAAACATCAGGCCGGCGTCGACCACGATGATGTCATCGCCATAGCGGATGGCCATGCAGTTCATGCCGAACTCGCCCATCCCGCCCAGCGGAACTATATGCAGTTTTCCTGTTGGCATTAGATAAGTCGATGCTAGCACAGGGTGAGCCGGCGTTGGAGTTACGCTCAAGAGCTAGCGGCGAAAGTCGGCTGCGGAGCGGTGGTCGAGCGTCATCATTTATGAATTGTCATCCTGAGCGAAGCGAAGGACCTGCTGTCCGCCGCAAAATGAGATTCTTCGCTTCGCTCGGGATGACAACTTCCTGCAAATGGAGAGTCATGGTCGACTGATAGACTCATAGTCTAAAGATGCTCGACGATAAAAAATCGTGGATGCGACGGCGCGTCGAAGGCGCAATCCGCAGTGGCCTGACTCGCACTTACGACACGATCAAGGTTGATCCGGGACGCTTCCTGATGCAGCTACGCGTAGCGCATGGGCTGCCGATTGCCACCTTTCGTGGTGTGTACACGCTGCCGGTGGAACGCCTCGACGATGCTGCGGAGTCGGTGATCCGCGGTGGAATGAAGCTGGCGGCGGCGGAGGGAGCCGGGTTTGGTCTCGGCGGCATCCTCACCATCGTGCCGGACCTGGGCATTCTTTCCGCTATTACCATGCGTACGATCCAAAAGCTCAGCCTGATTTATGGCTTCGAGTTGAACACCGACGATGAGATTGCCGAGCTTTGGATTGCAGCCGCCACTGCGGCCGGAGTCGACATCAGCCGCGAGTTGCTGGAAAAGGAAGTGGTCAACCGATTCGTGCCGAAGGTGATCCAGCGCATCGCGGTCCAGGCCGGTACCGATGTGGTGGAGAAGTGGGCGGGACGCCTGATTCCGGTTGTCAGTTCAGCCATCGGATGCACTTTGAACTACTACTTCGTGCGAGCGTGGGGCGAGCGGGCGCGAGCGCATTTCCGCGCCAAGCATCTCGAAGCGCGGAGCAGGTTTGCGACGGAACAAGGACAACTTCAGGGCGCGCCTTCCAGGACTTTGTAGTTGCGATGAGGCGGGCTGCCGTGAATCCGAATAACGGGATGAGAGATAGAGCGGTCCAAAGTTGCACCTGCCATAGCAGTGCCCGCGATAGAATCGTACTCGCTCATGACAAGGCTGAATGAAGGGGTGAGTCAACCAAGCCCGCATGCGCCTCACTCTGGCTCGCAGCGCCCGCGCTCGTGGCTGGCCGGACACTGGGACCTGCTGGTCTTACTGTTGTTCCTGTTCGCTTCCACAGACCCGGTGTGGATCTCACCGCGAGTGCTACCCGTCGTCCACGACACCACCTATGCCGACGACAGTTGGCATCTTGACGAAGTTTTCAAACTCTCGCGTGGCATCTGGGTGGGCCGTGACGTCGCGTTCACCCACGGTCCAATCTTTCTTCCAGCGTGCCGGCGCGGTTCATAGGCATCTCCATGGGAGGGATCTACGCGACTTGGGTCACAGTGCCGACTTGGTGCGCTTTTGTCTTTGTGTGCGCCTGCTTCTTGCCGAACAGCCTGCTTGGAAACGGGCGCTGCTGCTGTTACTGCTCCTTGTGTTCTGGCTTGTGTTTTGGGAGTGGTCGTTGCAGATCGCGTTTCCAATTCTTCTCTTCGCTATCTTCCTGCGCGGTTGGTATGCGGTCGCCGAGGAACGCGCCAAAAGCTACGCGCTTGGCATCGCAGCGGCCTTGCTGTGCGTCATCGCCTTCCTGCTCTCGTCCGACACGGGCTTGTATTCGGCGGCTGCCTGGGTGATTGCAACTGCCGCGGTTTCATTCGAACAGGGCTGGAACAAACACGCCATCGGCAGGTGCACCGTCGCGTTGCTGGCGTACACGGTGTCGGGTTTCGTGTTCGTCCTGGCGGTGAACGCTGCGATGGGCGGCGTCTTCGATTTCCGATTCTGGAGAGACAGCGCCGAGATAGTAAGGGTATATCGCTGGGCCACTCCGACGGCGATGACGGATGCCAGTACGGTACGCCTGCTCGTAGCTCTGTTCGTCGGCGCGGTGGTGTTCCTCTTTCGCGCCAGCACCAGGAGCAAGCGGAATCCGGTAACCACGGAACGCACTGGTTTTCTTCTTGGCGGTTTTACCTTCGCGTTGGTCATGCTGCAAAGCTCCCTGGTGCGCTCCGATAACTGGCACGTAGACAACGGGGCTTTCGCCCTGGTGCTTCTCACCGGGACGGTCCTTTTCTCGTTCCAATCTACCTTGATCTTGTCCGCCGGACTTCTGTTGGCGATGGCATGCTCCATGCTGTCTGCACACCGGGCGTTCGGGCCGAGTATCGTCCTTGGTCTAGTCCGGCAGTTGCGGCAACCCCCGACCCAATGTCCGGCCGGCTTCCGCGAGTTCGACCACGGTTGCTTCGCTCCGGAATTCGCTGCCATGATCCAGTCGTCCGCCAGTTATCTCGGCCAGCACAGCGGGCCGCAGGAGTATATTGTGGTCTTCCCGTATCAGACGATGTTCGGCATCGCTTCGCGGCGTAGCGTTGCCGGCGGACTAATGCAGGCCTACACCGCCAGCGGGCCGTATTTGCCGCAACTTGAAATCGCGGGACTGGAGAGCGCGCCAGCACCAGCAGGCCTGTACGTGAGCGACCTCGAGTGGGGCTCCCGAGGCGGACACACGGGGCTCTCGGAAACCGACATAGTTCGTTGGCACAACCTGGCCCTGAGTTTTCCGGTTGACGGAACGTATAACTTTACCCGCGCCCCGGCTCCGTGGTTTTGGATGCTGCGGCACTATCGTGCGGAAGGCGGGGCCCTCTCGCCGGGCATCTTTGGTTTGCTGCGCGATGACTCACGCGCCGCCCGAATCTCGATGCAGGCGCAGACGCTCGGCCTAGCTGCGCAGAGGTTTCCGATTCGCGAACGAAGTTCGGTAGTGGACGTCGGCTCGCCCATCTGGCCGGCGGGCGCTGATTTTCTGCGCCTCCGCCTGACCGTGCGTTACCGCTTCTGGTGGAAGCTGCGGAAGCCCGAGAACATGGAGGTGGAAATCACACGCGCCGACGGCAGCACTGAGCTGCGGTCGTTCATCGCGCAGCCCAATGTCTCCAGCGAGATCTGGCTGTACCCCTGGAACCAGCCTGACCTGGCTAGCTATCTCGATGCCGACGAAACTCACTGGCGGACCACGCCGCGACCGGCGATCACGCGGCTCCGCATAGTCCTGACGCCATGGGATTGGGTCTCGGTGGCGCCCAGCGCGATTGAGCTGGAGGCGGCCGATTCGGTGCGGATCGACATGCGTCCGTGAGGAAAATGTGTGTGCGAGGGATTCGATCTTGCCGCGCTTATTAGTGCAACGTTACGAGCAATGCGACGTTCAGACAAGCTCGTCCAGAACCATCGTTTCAAAGCTCTCTACCCGCTCAAAGATTGGATCGTTGGTAATCAAACCAGTGGCCTGCCCGTGTACGACGGTCGCAGCTTGAAGGGCATCGGGAGTGCGCAGGCGGGAAGAGCTCGAATCCGAGCCGCAAGATCTGCGATCTCCAGGTTCGGGGCAATCCATTCCAAGTTAGGATAGGTGGAAAGCAAACCGTAGAACTCATTTGCCCGCTGTTCGTCGCCTTCGCGATACGGCAGTACGAGCAGTTCCGTCATCGTTATCGTGGATGTGATCGCCTTGGATTCCGACCGCTCAAGCCAGGAAAAAATAAGGTCGGTATATGCGAGGTACTTTGGGTTGGGTTCTAAGTGATAAATGAAGATACTCGTATCCAGAGCGATTCGCCGGTGACGCCGGAGAAAGGCGCGGAGCCGCTCTACTCCCAACTCTGGCGTTCCTTTTGCAGATAATCTTTTGGATACTTCCCGCGGGCTAACCCACGGATCGCGGCATGATAAAACTTCGGTTTTTGCAGGATAAGGACCTTCCCGCCGCGAACAACGACAAGTATCTTGTCACCGGGCTTCAAGCCCAGCGCTTCGCGAGCCTCACGCGGGATCACGATCTGGTTCTTCGCAGAAAGAGTCGCTTCCGTCATCGCTTTACATTGTAGCATAAAGTAAAGCAGGACGTCTGAAATTACTTCTTACCTGAGCCACTCTTCCAACTCAATCCCGCGCTCGGTCTTTTCGTCGCGATATTTGACGATCACCGGTGTGTAGAGCGAGAGGTTCCACTCCGCACCTTTGCCTTTTTTCACGGCGCGCGAGCCGGGGACGACGACGGCATGTTCCGGGACTTCCAGCGGGTGCTCCGGTGTCGCCCGGTAGATTTCGCCGCGCGCCAAGTCGTAGAGCGGTGTGGATCGGGTCAGAATCGTTCCCGCTCCCAAAACCGCACGGGCGCCCACCAGCGTGCCCTCATATACTCCGCAATTGCCGCCGACCAAGACATCGTCTTCGATGATCACCGGGGCGGCGTTGACGGGCTCCAGTACGCCTCCGACCTGTGCGGCGGCGCTCAGATGCACACGCTTGCCGATCTGCGCACACGAGCCGACCAGAGCGTGGGAGTCGATCATCGAACCTTCATCCACATAGGCGCCGACGTTGATGAACATGGGAGGCATACAGATCACCGACGGCGCGACGTAGGCCCCTTCGCGGATGGAGGATCCTCCGGGCACAAGGCGAATATGATCCGCGAGAGTCAGACGGCGGGCTGGAAAAGTGTCCTTGTCGACAAAAGAGAGGACGTCGCCATCCGACATTTCCTGTAACTCGCCGAGACGGAAACCAAACAGGATGCCTTGCTTGACCCAGGCATTGACGACCCAGTGGCCGTCAACTTTCTCAGCGGCGCGGATCTCGCCGCGGGTAAGAGCCGCGCGGAAATCGAGAAAGGTGCGACGCGCTTCGCCGGCGTTGCCGATGGTTTCGCCCGTCGATAGGCGTTCAATGGCCGACTTCAAAGTGGATAGAGTGTCTGACATAGGAAGGTCGGGATCGATAACTTCTAAGCGACAAAGTGCCTGCTTCCGCGGCCTAAAACCTCAGCCTCTTTACGCTGCCGACAAACAGCAGGTCCTTCGCTTCGCTCAAGATGACAAATCTATTTCGGTTAACGCCTAAGAGCTAAGTGCTGAGTGCTGCCTTTACGCCACGCACTTGCATTCGCTGCGGATCAGAACCCCAGGCATCTGATGGGTCGCCTCGCGCGCCTCGGTGAGATTGCTGTACGGTCCGTGCCAGCGCGAATGATTGGGATCGTGCCCGGCGGGGCGTCCTTTGCCGGAACTGCACTGTCCACAGGATGCGCGGTGCAGCATCGCTTTGTGCGGGCCCGCTGCCCAATTTTCGTAAATATAGAATTCGGCAGCGGCGGGCGGAGCCGCGGGCCGCGCAATCAATCCGGCATCGGTTGCGACCTTCTGCAGCTTCGATCGTGTGTCGCGCCGCATGGGAAGCAAGGGCAGCCGATAGACTTCTTCGATCTTTCCCATCATCGCAAGCACGGCCTTCACTGGCAGCGGACTCGATTCGATGAAGTTGGCCAACATCAACGGAAGATATTTGCGATGGATGGTGCGTGCTGCATGCCAGTCGTTCGCCAGAGCGGCGCGCGTCATCTCCGACATTTCGCGGGGGATTTCGTTGGACGCAACCGAAATTACGCCCACGCCGCCGAGTGCGATCACCGGCAAAGTGACGGCGTCGTCTCCGGAGAGAACCAGAAAACTTTCCGGCACCACGTTCAACACCTCGGCGATTTGCGTCATGTTGCCGCTGGCTTCCTTCACGCCGGCGATATTTGGAACTTCGCACAGGCGCGCCAGGGTTGCGGGTTCGAGGTTGGCGGAAGTGCGGCCCGGCACGTTATAGAGGATCACGGGCTTGTCGACCGCTTCGGCGATCGCCCGGAAGTGCCGGTATTGACCCTCCTGCGTCGGTTTGTTGTAGTACGGCGAAGCAGTGAGGATGGCGTTGACGCCCGGCCGCGACGCTACTTCTTTCGCCTTGGCGACAGCCTCCTGCGTCGAATTGGAAGTGGCTCCGGCGACGATCGGCACGCGTCCGGCGACGACTTCGATGGTCACGTCGATGACGTGCAGCCACTCATCGTGGTTGAGCGTGGGAGTCTCTCCCGTGGTGCCGCAGGGAATCAGGAAATCGATGCCCGATTCGACCTGCCAGGCGACCAGATTGCGCAATGCACTTTCATCGACAGCGCCGTCCTGAGAAAACGGTGTGACCAAAGCGGTACCGCAGCCTCGCAATTGCATGGCTCAAGGATAACTCTTCTCGCACGTGCTTGCATGAGCAGGGTGTGTTCGTGTGGGGATGTTTCGGCCGAGTTGCCTTCGGAATATCAGCGGATCGCATAACCGCCATCGACACGAATCGTAGTACCGGTAACGAAGTCCGAAGCCCGCGAGGCCAGGTACACAGCCGTTCCGGCAAGTTCCTCCGGTTGACCCCATCGACCGGCGGGGGTCCGCGCAAGAATTTCGTCGTTCAAGGGCATCGTACGCACAGGCGCCGTCATGTCCGTTTCAAACCACCCTGGCGCGATCGCATTGACTTGAATGTTGTGCGGGGCGAGCTCAATGGCCATGGACTTGGTCAGTTGGACTATCGCTCCTTTCGCTGCGCTGTAAGAGGGGATGAGCCCAGATCCAAAGAAAGAGTACATACTGCCAATGTTAATAATCTTTCCACCTTTGCGATTGAGCATCGATCTGGCAGCGAGCTTCGAAAGCAGGAAAACTGCATTGAGTTGCGTCTCGATGACGTTGTCCCAATCTTCAGATTTTTCGTTCAACACACCGCCGCTCAGCGACACGTTGCCGGCATTATTAACCAGGACGTCTATGCCTCCGAGTTCGCTCTCGACCTTGTTAAGCGCGGGCTCCAATCCGGCGCGATTGGTGACGTCAACCATTACGGCAACCGCTGGAACACCGATCGCTTTCAATTCGGAAAGTACCCGCTGGTTCTTTTCGTCGTTTCGTCCAAGCACTGCGACGGCAGCGCCGGCTTCGGCCAGTCCGAGCGCAATGCCGCGACCAATTCCGCCATTACCACCAGTCACGACAGCCACCCGACCGGTTAAGTCAAACAGTGCAGGCGTCTTCATCAAGCATTCCCCATTTCGAATTTCCGGAGTGGCTGCCGCCCTTCCTCCTTTGCGGGAGGAAGGGCATTTTGCGAGGTTAGTGGGTGTGGGTTGGGTGAGCGCCGACGGTCACTTCGTGCTGCTCAGTTTTGACGCTTCCGCGATGGTTGTCTTGTCGTCGTACACGCCGGCGATCGCCACGTAAGGAGTCCCTTTTGCCTGCAAGTAATAAGCGACCTTGCGGGAGGGCTCCTTCTCGCCGGGCTTCGGCCAGTAAAACAGTTTCCAGATGCCCGAAGGCGTGTCCTTCACCGTCTTGCAGAAGGCTGCTGCGTCCGGGATGATGATTTTTCGCGATTTCGCGTCCTTAATCGACGAGATGTCCTGGCCTATCATCTCCGGCTTGATGGGATGAGCCGCCATGACCTTCTTGTCGCAGTCATAGATGAAGATATAAGTGTCTTTCCACACCCACGGACCCTGCCTCTCATCAAACTGTTTCACGTCACCTGTTTTCGATAGGGCGGTGGCCGCTTCCCTTACCTTAGCGACGACGTCCTGAGGGGTTGCGTGGTCCTGCCCAACGGCGACGGTGCACAGGCCGACGCTGAGGAGAGCCATCGTCACACCGGCGAAAATCTTACCGCTCTTCATGTGGAACCTCCCTTTTTGGCTAAAAAAGCGGCCCCAGTCTACACCCATCTCGCGTGTTTGCAACATTGCGAAATGATTTTCGTCTGGAGTGCCTCTAATCGGTATGCAGCCCGGACCAGCGTTGTCTAAAGCTCGCGCCAGATGTTGCGGAACTCGTAGAAACCTGTTTTTCCCGCCAGCCACTCGGCAGCGCGCACGGCGCCTTCCGCGAATCCCTGGCGCGACTTGGCGTCGTGGCACAAATAGATGCGATCGCCGGGAGAATTGAAGACTACCTCATGCATGCCGACCGCATCTCCCTCGCGAAAGGAGACGATCTCGACTTCTTTCTCCTTGCCTCCGGATTCGCGCACAATCTTCTGGATCGTGAGCGCGGTTCCCGAGGGAGCATCTTTTTTTTGTGCATGATGACGCTCGAAAATCTGGCCCGAATAATCGTATTTCAGCGCGGCCCCTGCGGTCGCTGCAATCTCGAAGAACAGGTTCACGCCAATGGAAAAATTCGATCCGTAGAGGAAGCCGGTTTTGGCGGAGAAGACCATTTCACGCAGGCGCGGCAATTGGTCGTACCAGCCGGTGGTTCCGACCACGACGTTCTTCTTTGCCCGTATGCAGGCTTCAGCATTGGCCACGGCCGCCGCGGGGGTGGTGAAGTCGATCACCGCGTCGATCGCTGCCAGCGCATCGGGCGTAAGAGCGCTGCCGCCGGCGTTTTCAGAGGCGGAGAAAACTCGCACATGATGCCGCCGCGAGAACGCGACCTCCGCTACCATCGATCCGGTTTTACCGCGGCCTAGAATTAGAAGATTCATGCTGAAACCTTTTACCGCCGAGACGCAGAGTACGCCGAGAAAAGTCTATATAACAGCTCTTTTAGGTCCCGTGCTGTTTTTTCCTCCGCGTCCTCGGCGTCTCGGCGGTGAAAATGACTCTAGGCAAAGACTTCCGGATCCGCCTCGGCGAAAAATGCGTGGTGCAGACGCCGGACCACCTCGGCCGCGTCATCTTCTTCAATCACGAAGGTCAGATTAATTTCGGAGGCGCCTTGTGAGATCATGCGGATCTTCACATCTTCAAGGATGCCGAAGACCTTGGCGGCGATTCCGGGCGTGTCACGCAAATTCTCGCCCACCAGACAGACGATCGCCTTCCGCCCCTCGTATTTTACGTCCGCGAGCTTCGCGAGATCGGCGGCCAGCGCCGGGATGGCTTCGTTAGTCTCGGCCGTTACCGAGACACTGACTTCCGAGGTGGAAACCACGTCCACCGCCACGTTGTGCTGATCGAAGGCCTCAAAGATGGACTTCAAGTATCCGTGCACCAGCAGGCGGCGAGGCGAGGCGACCTCTACCAGCGTGATTTTCTTCTTGAGCGCGATGGCCTTGAAAATATTTGCGCAACGCGGGGCGCGGGCCGTGATTTTCGTCCCTTCGCAAGTCGGGTTCATCGAGTTCAAAACATAGACCGGAATATTTTGCTGCACCGCGGGCAGCACAGTTGCCGGATGCAGAACCTTGGCCCCGAAGTAGGCAAGTTCCGCAGCCTCGTCAAAACTGATGACCTTGATGCGGCGAGCGTCGGGACAAAGGCGCGGGTCCGTAGTCATCATGCCGTCGACGTCGGTCCAGATTTCAATGCGCTCGGCATTGAGGCTAGCGCCAAAAATGGCGGCGGAAAAATCCGATCCTCCGCGACCGATGGTGGTGGTGATGCCGGCGCGATTCGCGCCAATGAACCCGCCCATCACCGGAACCTTGCCGGAGTCGACCAGCGGTTGGACTTTCTTGCGCAAGCGTTCGTTGGTTTCTTCGAACAGAGGAACCGCGCGGGTATAGCTGCTGTCGGTCAACAGACATTGGCGCGAATCCACGTGCGCACCGGGCAATCCGCGGGCGGTGAAAGCAGCGGCCACGATCTTGCTTGAAAGCACCTCGCCAAACGAGGCAACGTAATCGTAGGTGCGGGGAGTGATCTCGCCGACCGCGCCAATGCCGCGCAGCAATTCGTCAAGATCTTCGAAGTCGGCGCCCAGGTCGCCGTGAAATTCAGTGAACAGGGCGGTGCCGAGCAGTTCTCCGGCGGTATCATAGTGGCGTTCGCGTAAGGCGCGCGCCATTTTGAGCGCGGCCTTGCGATCGCCGCCACCAGCAGCCTTGCCCATGGCGAGCAGGGAATCGGTGACCTTGGCCATAGCACTCACCACCACCACCGGGCGGTCCGCCAACCGGCCCTGGACGATGTGGGCCACGCGCTCAATGGCTTTCGCGTCTTGTACGGAAGTCCCGCCGAACTTCATGACGATCATGGGCGGGGATGCTCCCTGGGGTTGGAGGCAAGTCGTTTCACCCGAGATACCCCTTCGCCTTAAGCAGTTCGGCGTTGAGCAGCGCAGCGCCAGCGGCGCCGCGAATGGTGTTGTGCGAAAGCACTGTGAACTTCCAGTCGAGTACGTTGCACTTGCGCAAGCGTCCGACCGCCGTGGTCATGCCCGCGCCGAGATCAACATCGAAGCGAGGCTGCGGACGGTCCGGTGCGGTCATGTACACGACAGGCTGCTCAGGTGCGCTCGGCAGGCGCAACTGTTGCGCTTCGGAGCGAAAATCGTTCCAGGCAGCGATGATCTCTTCAGGCTTCGCTTTTCGCTCGAGCCGAATCGCGACCGACTCGGTATGGCCGTCTTCCACCGCGACGCGATTGCATTGCGCGCTCATCGCAAAAGGAGCGGGATCGACACGCGAACCGTTCAGCGTTCCCAGCAACTTTTGCGTCTCCTCTTCCATCTTTTCTTCTTCTTTGGCGATGTAGGGGATGACGTTGCCCAGAATATCGAGCGAAGCCACGCCGGGATATCCGGCGCCACTGACCGCTTGCATGGTGACCGCCATCACCGTCTCGAGGGTAAACGCACGATGCAACGGAGCGAGGGCCAGCACCAGTCCAATCGCGGAGCAGTTGGGATTGGTGACGACATAACCTCCCGATTTGCTGCGCCAGGATTGTTTGTCGATCAGCCGAATGTGGTCACCGTTGACTTCGGGAATGACCAGGGGAACGTCAGCCTGCATGCGTAATGCGCTCGAATTGGAGACGACCGCGCAGCCGGCAGCGGCGAACTGTGGTTCCAGTTCGCGGGCGATCGAGGCATCAAGCGCGGCGAAAATAATTTTCGGGGCGCCTTCGGGCTTGGCGGAAGAAACCGTCATCTTGGCGACGTCAGCGGGGATAGCAGTTTTCAAACGCCAGCGTGCAGCCTCTGCGTAGGGCCGGCCTTCGGAACGATCGGAAGCGGCAAGCCAGGCGACCTCGAACCAGGGATGACGCTCCAGCATCTGGATAAATCGCTGGCCGACGATGCCGGTGGCACCTAGGATTCCTACAGGAAGTCTCTTTGACATAGCTTGATAGACATGGGTAAGTTTTGATTTTATACCAGCGAAATTTCGGCGGGGAATGCCGCGGCTGATCCATCGGCGAGTTCGATGCGCGTGATCGCGATTTCTTGCGCGAGAGGCAGGAATACGACCCTCGGTGACTGTTCGAGTCTCGAACGCGGATGTATGCTTTGCCCAGGAGTGACCATGTCCGAATTGCGCCAGAATTTTGCCACCAAGGAATGGGTTGTGATCGCAACCGAGCGCGCCCGCCGTCCCGAAGAAATGGCCAACCGGCGCGAGCGGAAGCCGGTGGCATCGTTTGTCGCGAACTGCCCTTTTTGTCCGGGAAACGAGAAGCTGACGCCGCCGGAGGTTCTGCGAGTGCCGACCTCGATGGATGTTCCGTGGCACGCGCGAGTAATACCGAATAAGTTTGCGGCGCTTTCCCGCGACGCGCAGCCGACGCGCACCGTTCATCGTTTGCGCCGGGTAGTAAACGGCTTCGGGGTTCACGATGTGATCGTGGAGACGCCCGACCACTCTCAGGTAATGGCCCTGATGCCCGATTCCTACGTGACTGAAATCCTCCACATCTATAAGACGCGCTACGATGAACTCAGCCTCGACCCGCGCATCGCGCTGATAACCATCTTCAAGAATCACGGAATCGACGCCGGCACCAGCCTGGAACACCCGCACTCCCAGATGATCGCCACTCCCGTGACCTCGCTGCAGGTGCGCCAGCGCTTTCAGCACGCTGTGCGACATTTTGACGATTATGGCGACTGCATGTTCTGTCAGATGCTCGAAGAGGAATTACAAGAACAAACCCGCATCGTCGCGGTTTCCGAGCACTTCGTTGCGCTCGAACTGTATGCCTCACCGGCTCCGTTCTGTACCCATATCTATCCGCGGCGGCATATGGCCAGCTTCGGAGATGTCAGCTCTGCGGAGATCAACGATCTGGCGCGCATGTTGCGCTCGACGCTGGCTAAGCTCTACCACGGACTGGCGGATCCGGATTTCAACTTTACGATTCGCAGCGCTCCCGCCGAGAGCGACGGTGTGAAGTACTTTCACTGGTATCTGAGTGTGATCCCACGGCTGACGCGAGTGGCGGGATTCGAGTTGGGTTCGGGAATGTTCATTAACACGGTGCTGCCCGAGGCAGCGGCCGAGTTTCTGCGCAAAGTCGATGTGGAAACCGTAAAGGACACAGCCACGGCGGTCACATCGTAGAGGCTCCGGAGCCCTGGGTGGCAGCAGTCACGCCGAACTTAGACGCAGAAATACCGCCTAACGGAGCGAATGTCGAGGATCTAGGTTCTCCCGTGCCCCAACTCTTGTGGAAACGAATACTCGTTGAGCGGTCCGAATTTGCGTTTTTCCGCGTAGATGCGCCACCGGCGCCAGACGATGCGCAAGCTGGCCATCACGGGAATGGAGAGATAGACGCCGAGTATGCCGGCAATTTCGCCGCCCGCGAGAATTCCGAACAGAGCCGCGAGCGGGTGTAATTCCACGCTGACGCCCATGACCCGGGGCGAGATGACGTAGTCCAGAACCATCCGCCAGACGAACAAAAACAACAGCAGGAAGGCCCAGTGCTGATACCCCGCCAGTATGGCGACAGTCATCATCGCAGCGCCTGCCAGCAGCGGTCCGGCAAGGGGAACGAACTCGAGCGCGCCTCCGGCGGTGCCGAGCATCAGCGCGTAGGGCACTCGCATGGCACCCAAAATTGAGGTGTACGCCACCAGCGACAGCGCCGCCAGGGTCAATTGGGCACGGATGAATTGGGCGAGCATCTGGTTCAGATCCTGAAGCACATCCTGCAAAAACTCGCGCTGCGAACGTGACTGCACCAGCGCCACCAGTACTTCATGAAAGCTGCCCCCATCGCGGAGAAAGAAAATGGCGAGGATGGGCACCAGAAACAGCACCCACACTTCCTGCGCCGCCTGGGCTGCGCGTACGCCGATACGCTCCGCCAGGTGAGACAAGTCTCCCCGGCGACTTATCAAGAAACTTTGAATACGCTTCTGGGTCTCGTCGCTCCAGCCGTGTTCGTTTCCGATTCTTGCGGCAAGCTGGCCGATTTGGCCGGAGAGTTGGCCGGTACTGGCCTTATCCACAAACCCGGGCAGCGACGCTGCCAGACGGGCGCTTTGGCGGGCAATCCTCGGACCGACAAGAAAGCCAAACAACGCGAGAGCAACGAGAAGCAGGAGGTAAATGACCGCGATCGCCCAGACGCGGCTGCGGAACAGTTTCTCCAGCCGGCCCACCGCGGGATTAATGAGGTAGGCAAAGAAAATAGCGAAAAGGAAGAGAATCAGGGTATGCCGCGCGGCATAGAGAAAGCCCAGCCCGACGGCGAAAAGGAACGCCGTGAACAACACGCGCGAAGTGCGTGAATCAATAATCGTCAAGAGCTATCCCAGCCGGTCCGGTCCCGCCTGCGAACGACCCCTCTCCCGCGCCCACCCTATCGTATCGAATGAAATAGAGGGCCATCCACTACCGAAAGGGGGTGACCTTCAGCAAGCTCTGGGCTCGTCCAGCTAGTCGCGGTCCACTACGGTATTCTCTCCCACAACGGACATCCGCATAACCTTCCATTGATCGTCGAGCCAGAGTTGCCAAGTCCCCGCATCGTCCTTCAGTTCCAGTTTGTTCAGCTCCTGCGGTCCGCTCTTCAGGTTCACCTTTTCCCGTCCGAGTGACTCCGCGCTGAGCGGCGCCGAAGAACGTTGATGCGGGTTCAGGGTTCCGAACTCGGCGCGCTGCCGCGGTGGGCACTGCACTTGCCCTTTTTCCTGTTTGCAAGCGGCGGCTAGAAACTTCCAGGCCAGGACCTCTCGCTGGATGAAGAAGTAGTCGTCGAGAATACTGGTCGAGGCCGGGAGCAGGTAGGGTTGCTCGTGTGCTTTCTCCTCTCCAGTGCTCCACTTCTGATTCAGAAAATCTTCATTGGGAACCACCTCCGATTCCGCCTTTTCCGGACTCAGCTGTTTCCACTCGTAACGCCGAACATTCCCGCTCGCGGTGAGCTGCAGCTCGGAAGTTTGCACGGCCTGGGTGGGAGCATTCTCGGTCTTGAACTCGGACCGGATGACGCTGCCGCTGGAGGTTTGATGGATAGAAAACGTCTCGGTTCCCACCCGATGGCCATTCTGGAATACGCCGAACGAACCGGAATCAACCTGCTTTCCCTCGTTTTCCTTCTCTTTCTCTTTTGGCATAGGAGCGGCCGATGCCAACGAACCACATGCCGCAATAGACCAGACTAGCGCCATCATGAAAGCGAGCAGCCGATAAGACAACTTCACGGTGATTCTCCTGTTCCGAAACTTGGCAGGTTACTCCTTGTCAGCTTACTTCAGGGCCCGCGTCTTCCGGAGTTCCTCCAAGTCGCAATGCCTCTTCGATCTCGACGCAAATGGAAGCCAACGGCTTACCCCTGGTTTCTACCACAACGGTCGCCTGCCGATAGAAGGGAAGCCGTTCCGCGTACAGTCGAGCGAACTGTTCTGGATCTCCCCGCAGCGGCCGTTCTATGCCATCCGCCAGGCTCCGTTGCCAAAGCTCGGATACGTGCGCTTCCAGGAAAACCGATGGCCACTGACGAAGCAATTCGCGGTTCGTTTCCTGTACGAAGGCCCCGCCACCAAGCGCGACTACGCTGTTGTTTTGCAGCGACCCGGTCAGTAGATCGCGCAGCGCGCTGGTTTCGGCAAGCCGAAACCCAGACTCGCCACCGTCCCGAAAAATCTCGGGAATGGTTTGCCGCTCGCGGGCCTCGATTCGGGCATCCAGATCCACAAAATCCCAGTCCAGCCTCCGGGCCAGTTCCTGTCCCACGCTGCTCTTGCCGGAAGCCATGAATCCCACAAGAAACACTGCGCGCACTGCCATGGCGCTCCCGGGCACGAGAAGGGCGATTTTGTCAGCCCGAAGTCCGCGCCGATCCGTTCCCAATAATTCTCTGTATTTCGATTTTCTGTGTTTCAGCGTTGCTTGAGGCGGATTTTACCACTGAACGAGCGCAGCACGACCTCCGATGCGGCCTCGCCGGTGGTGCCAACAAAGGTACGTTCCGCTTCCACGGGAAAGCGGGAGTGCATCGGTTTGAGAGGAAAGTCGTGATGCACCCGGCCCAGTACCGAGTGCGCCCTGAAATCGGCGGAAACGTTCACCGGCACCAGCGCCTCGATATCACCTTTGTGGGTGGTGAACTTATACTGGCCACCCGAGCCGAAATCGCCATCGTAGAAAATCCTTCCGCTGCCCGAACTGGCCTGCACCATCGGCCCAGTCACGGATTTCAAATGGATATCGCCGCTGATGGAAGAGATTTCAATGTGTCCGTTGCTGACATCGGCCAGCGTGACCGTTCCCCGCATCGTCCGGACGTGCACATGTCCGTTCTCCACGTTGCGAACATTCGTCACGGCGTCCGAACCCTCCATGGTTAGGTCTCCATGCAAGTGCTCCGCCGACAGAGGACCGGTCGAAGAACGGAGGTTGAGGGTGGCGTCGGGCGGAATCAGCAGTTCGTAGTCGACCTGGCCCGTTTGCTGGTCCGCGCCCTGCAGCAGGTGTGATGCGATTTCAATCCGGTTGCCACTTTGATGCTGGTCGACTTCCACGTTGCCCGAGTCCGACTTGATCGTGGCCATCACCACGACCTGATTGGCGCTCCCAGGTTTTACCGAGATCGCACCGTACTGAGTTTCCACGGAAACATTGGCGTTGGCACCAACCGCGAAACGGTATTCCTTCTTGGTCTCAGCCAGAGCCACCGAAGCCAGGCCGGTTGCCAGAACCAGAGTTACGACCACGGTCTGTTGAACACTCGCCCGCTGGCTACTGGCTCTGTGAAGACTTGCCCTCCGAAGACTCGCCATACGCCGCCCCTGCGGCCGGCAACGCCGGTCCGCCCCTTCGATTATTGAATACGATCCAACGCGATCTGGTACAGAAGTGCTTTCTGTTGATAAGCATCCATCAGATGCTGCCGGGCGTCGGCATCCCCCGGATTTCGCTTCACATAGGCCTGCGTTTCCCGGATGTCGGCGTTCACGGCATTCAGCTGATTCTCATACGTGGCCCGCATCGAGGGGGCACGGGTGGAAACTACACCCAGAAATTGTTGATCTTCCGCGCTCGGCGCGGGTTCTACTTGGGGTTCGGCAGTGGATGCCAAAAGATCCTTTGCCGGAGTCGACTTCCGCCCCAGTCGCTGAGGAGCTGGGGCTTGCACGGAAGCCGAGCTAGCCGCAGGGGTCTCCGTAACTGGAGTCGTAACGGGAGCCGGGGCTGTCGTTGGAGTTGGAGTTGGGGGAGCCTGTTGCTGCGCCACTGGCGGCGCTGGCTTGCGGCTTACCACATAAGAACCTGCCGCCACCAGCCCAGCCGCAACGGGCGCCAGCCACCACGCGCTCCAACGCCGTCGTGGAGAAGCTGGGATAAGGACAGGCCGGGGTGCCGCGGAAGTTCGGGCAAACGCCGGTTCACGGATCGTCGCGTCGGAGATCAGCCCTTCGGCGCGCAGTTCAGCCGCAATTCGCAGCCACACCCTTGGCGCCGGTTCCTCGGTCGCCGCCAGTTGCCGGGCTTCGCTTGCGATCAGCTTCAGGTCCGACACCAGATCGGAGCAATCTGGACAAGACTCCAGATGAGTCTCAAATTCAGCCGCAACACCGTTTGCACCACCGTCGAGGACCTCCGGCAGCGCTCGCCGTACATCGGAACACGTCATAGCAACTCTCTCCCCAGTACCGCAACTTCCGTTACCCAGTCTTGGCCTTTTCGGCTCTCATGAACTTCAGATAATCCCGCAGCTTCAATCGCGCCTTGTGGAGCTGCGACTTGCTATTACCAATCGAGCATCCCACAATTTCGGCAATTTCGTTGTGCTCGAACCCCTCAATATCGTGCAGCACAAAAACCGTTCTATAGCCTGGCGGCAGCCGGTCAATCGCCCGTTGCAATTGCAGGCGGTCGATGGAGCCCGTCAGCTTCACGTCCTTGGTACCAAATTCCTTCCTGGGAGCTTCGTCGTCGGCTTCCAGAGTCTCTTCGAGCGACACCACCGGCAATCCCTTCTTGCGCAGTTGCATCAGCACCACGTTGACCGTCATGCGGTGCAGCCAGGTGGAGAAGGCGGACTCGCCGCGAAAGGTGCCGATCTTGCGAAAGAGCTGAAGAAACGCTTCCTGGGCCAGATCTTCGGCCTGTGCGGGATTGGCAACCATACGCAAACATAGCGAGTACACGCGCCGTTTGTGCAGGTGATACAGGACTTCGAATGCGGATTCGTGGCCCTGCTTCGCCTGCTCAATAGCTTCTGCTTCGGTGATGCCTTGCCTGGGGTCGGTCAAGTCGTCTTTTCCGGCCGCTACTGCTTCAGATGCGGCTTCAAACTCTTTTCGTTGTACAAATTTGCCGAGGGAGTCGCGGAAGCGCTCTCGACCGTTTCCAAGTCGTCAGAATACCAAAAACCGTAGCTTGTGGACTGATCCATCCGACCAAAGTACCCACCAAACAAGGTTCGTAGATCACCTTCGTAACATCCGCTCACCGCGAAGCTGACTTTCCCGATCGCTTCGGGAAAAACCCAGGTTTCGTATCGGGGTATCGCTTTACCGATACGGAAATTTCCCGAAAATCAGAATGCCCCTTTAGGGGCTGGAGCTCCTAGCCTTTTGCCGTGATCGTCTCCAGCCCATGCCCGTGCGGACCAAGTTCCCGCTGCCGCAGGAGGAAGGCGAACAACACCCCCAGGAAGCCCAGAATGGAAAAGATCCACATCCCCAGCCGGTAACCCGCCGGATTGGCCGCGCTGGCGTGGCCGTGGTCGTTAGCCCACCCGATCAGAAGGTTGAACCCTGCCAGCCCGATGTTCTGGATCATCGTCATCAGCCCGTAGGCCGTGCCCAGTTTGGACTGTTCCACGATATAGGCAACCGAAGGCCACATCACCGCAGGGATCAGAGAAAAAGCGATGCCCATCATGGCCATCGGCACATACAAGGTTACGTGGGTGTAGCCCATCATGAGATAGACCGGGATCAGCAGGAGCGACCCGAGCATCATCAGAAGTGCCCGTTTGCCTATTTTGTCCGCGAACAAACCGAAGGCCGGCGTCCCGAACATAGTGAAAGCCGTCAGGATACTGACCAGGAATCCTCCGAGCTCACGGCTCGTCCCATGGGCCTCGATGAAGAACTTGATGGCAAAAGTCTCAAAAGGAAAGATCGCCGAATAGAACACGATGCAGAGCGCAACAATGTACCAGTACGACACGCCAAACTTGTAGACATCGCTGAAGACGACTTTGTCGGTAGAGGCATGGCCAAGTGCATACCGCTTTTCCGCGTACACCTCCATGGCCCAATAGGCGATGGCGCCGGTCACGCAGAAAGTGCCAAAGGCCACCGAGATCAGCAAAGGCGACCGCCAGCTGCCATAGGCGAAATGGGCCCAGGTCGGAGAATTTTGTGCCAACCAAGTGCCCAGCCGCGCAATCATGAGGTTGATGCCGAAGGCGAAACTCAATTCCTTGCCGCGGAACCATTTCGCGGTCGCTGTGGTGACGGCCACGATTAACGACTCGGCGCCCAGACCGAAGATCAGCCGTCCGGATGCCATCACCGGCAACTTGCCTGAGAGCACGGTTACAACGGAACCGATCAGGCAGAGCGTCCCGAAAATGAAGAGGGCCTTCCGGGTGCCGATGCGGTCCACGATATAACCGCCGATCAGCACCATGATCACATTCGGAATGCTATAGATCGCTTGCAGCAGGCCGATGTTGGAATCGGAAAAGCCAAGCTGTTTCGAGAGCAGGTCGGCGATGGGCGCGATGCAGTCATAGACGTAGTAGTTCCCAAACATCGCGAGGCTGATAACAATCAGTACCATCCAGCGGTAGCGGCGGGAGGGTTCAGGACGCGCAAGCTCAGGCATGAAGACACTCATCCTCGGCGCGCAGCGGCGCCTGTCGTTCATTTGCGAAGTTCATTGGTGTGGAAGAGCAACCGCACGAAGATACCAGATCGGATTCAAGAATGTCCGGTTTTCGAGGACGCGGATCAGACACCCCAAAGTACAACCGGCTCTCATCGCGGCAAGCAGCGGCGACCGAGAGCCGGAAACTGAGAGTTGACAGCTGAGAGCCGCGTACTACATCTTTTCCGTCTTGCCGTCGTACTTCACCGTGCCATTCTTGTCGTTCTGGCGCGTCACGTCGTCATTGGTATAGGAGTGAGCGGCCTTCTTAAAACCTTTTGCTGCACCCACCGGGCTCTCGGTATACTCCTGGCCAGTGAAATACGTCCAGGTGCGGCGCGCTTCTTCGCGTGGGCCGCGATCTTCACGAGCATGTTCTTCACGCCCATGTTCTTCATACATCGGTTCGCGCATAACATGACCTTCGCGTCCAATCGCTTCAGGCCACAGGTGGACCTGCGAAGTCGTCAACGGAGCGCCGCCCTGGTACCACACCGCCTCGGTATAGACCGAGCTCGTCGATCCCTCAATCTGCGAAAGGGTCGAGTTGGTCGCACCGGCGATTAAACCCGTGGTGGCATTGCTTGCTCCCACCGGATTCGGCGAAAAAGTTTGCAGGGATAACTGCGGCGTGGTCAAAAGCGGGACATACGGCCCACATCCATAAAGGCAGGGGCCGGGGTGAGGAAAGGGTTGTTGCGCAAAGACCGCTGCCGCCAGCAAAATTACCGCGGTAAGAACCAAATAGGGTCGCATACTGCCTCCACAGGGGACTAACACCTTGCCCATGCCAGTGCAGTTTGCTGGCCAGTTGCCGCTGACCCAAAGACATCCAGGATTTCGGGTGATTCGCGGTGCTTGCGGTCAAAACACTGAAGTTCAGGCGGAGAACGTTTCGCAAGAACGGTGAAAACCGGTGCGCACAACCTGCAATCAGTTGGCGCAGACCCCCTCAACTACCGATTTCAACTCCCTACATATCGCGCATACAGACCGCGCGCAATGGCCGTGTCAGTGGTTCCTTTGATGATCGCCCGACCGTCGGGAAACAGCGTCATTTCGTAGGGCTCGCGCCAGAACTTCAGCACAAACTCGTTGTGGCGAACGTTCCCGAGCGGCTCAAGCCGAGTGCTCAGCTCGACAAAGTCCACCGGCCGCTCGCGCTCGTGGATCTGCACAGAATTCCTGCCACACAGCGTAATGTGAGGCCGCCCTTCACCTGCCAGATGAACAAAGTCTCCCGAGCAGGCACGGCATCCGGCGCGTGGATGCAGGGCTGCCAGTTCCGCCCGCTCATTGCTCCAGACATCCCATGAGAGCAGCGTCCGCCGCATTCTCGCCCGGGCGCCCACCAGAAATTTCAGCGCCTCGGTAGCGGCAAGCGACGACACCAGGTTCACGGCGGAATTCAAAATGCCGGCGGTCTCGCACGTCTCTACCGTACCCCGTGGAGATTCCGGGAAGATGCAGGCCAGGCAGGCCGTTTCGCCGGGCAGGATGTTCATGGTTACGGCATAACTGCCGACCGCTGCGGCGTAAATCCAAGCGACGGAGTTTTTCACCGCATAGTCGTTAATCAGGTAACGGGTTTCGAAATTGTCCGTACCATCCAAGATCAGATCGGAGCCGCCGAGCAGGGAATCGATATTCGCCGGAATCAGGTCGGCGACATGGGGCTCGACCACGATCTGCGAGTTGAAGCGCGCGATTTGCCGCGCCGCCGCGATCGCCTTGGGCACCGACTCTCGCGCATCGTTCTCGTCAAAAAGCGACTGCCGCTGCAAGTTGCTGGGCTCGACGTAGTCGCGGTCGAGGATCCGCAGGGTACCGACGCCCGAACGCGCCAGCAGCGAAGCCAGTACGGAACCGGTTGCGCCGCATCCCACGATGACCACGCGGGACTGCGACAGCTTCTTCTGCCCCTCCGCTCCGATCTCCTTAAACAGCGCCTGCCGCGAGTATCGGTTGTTGGTCTTCAAAGCGATCTGCAAAGCGTCCATTTCCAAAGCGCTCACCTTAGCGATTAACCTTCCATGGCCTTTCCAACCAGTATTATAGGTGCCGGTCATCAAACTTTATCCTGCGAGCAACGTGTGCCGTTTCGCGATTCATCGAACCCGACAGGTTTCATGGTTAGCCAGCTTAGATTTTGGCATGGCTTGCTCGTGTGGGGACGGGCGTCGTCGCGAGCCTGCCCTGAGCGCAGGCGAAGGGTCCAGGCCGAGCGAACTGGGACCCCCGTCAAGCCCGGTGTTGGCTTGACGTGGTGGAGAAGCTCGGCAGCTTCCTGCGGTCGCAGCGACTCCGGGTTCGGTGTCCGATTCGCGCTGGTCGTTTTGTTGGCGCTGGCGCCCAGGGCAAGTTGGGCGGCTGATTCGCCACCCGCCGGCCAGCAACCACTTGAATCGCCCTCGCAGTTCGGAGCAACGTTCGGAACCATCACGCCCTATCTGGGCCTGACGATTGATCAGATCGAGTTGCCGGGCGTTCCGCCGGAAGAGGCCGCTTCGCTGCTGGCGGCCACGCCGCTCAAGATTGGCGAGCCGCTTACGCGCGAAACGCTGCACGACGCGATGCAGGCTCTTTTTGCCACCGGACGGTTCTCCGACATTCAGGCCGAAGCGGACCGCGCCGATACCGCCGGGGTCAGGCTGCGCTTTCTGACGGTCGCCAATTTTTTTGTGGGCATGCTGGCGATAGAAGGCGTTTCCACCAATCCGTCCGCGAACCAACTGACAAGCGCCACCCGCTTGCAACTCGGCGAACTCTATACCCACGAGAAACTCGACCGCGCTCGGGCCGGCATCCAACGAGTGATGGAAGAAAATGGATTCCACCAGTCGAAGGTGACGATCTCCGAACAGCGCGACGAACCGCAGCACCAGGTCAACCTGACCTTCCATGTCGTCCGCGGATCGCGTGCGGTCGTCGGAGTGATCCGTGTGGAAGGCGACCCCGGCTATTCCATCGGAGAGATCAAGGAGATCGCCAAGTTGCATTCCGGCGATCCGGCTGCCTCGAACCGCATTACCCGCGCTCTGCAACGCATTCGCAGTCGCTATCAAAAGCAGAACCGTCTGCTCGCCCAGGTCGAGGTGGCCAGCCGCACCTATCATGCCGAGCGTAACGCCGTAGATTATGTCTTTAAAGTGGATCGCGGCCCGGTCGTAACGATTGCCGCCGAGGGTTTTAAGATCAGCCAGCGCGTGCTGAAGAGACTGGTGCCCATCTACGAGGAAGGCGCGGTCGACGATGACCTGCTCAACGAAGGCCGGCGCAACATCCAGAACCATCTGCAGACTCTGGGATACTTCCAGGCTACGGTTAGTGTGAACCAGCACAGCACGCAGGACGGCAAGAATGTGCAGGTGGTGTACAACGTCAATCCCGGGGACCGCCACAAACTCGTTGTTATTCGTATTGCGGGTAATCGATTTTTTTCCTACGAACTGATTCGCGCACGCATGCAGGACCAATCCGCCGGACGCCTGTTCAGTCACGGACGCTACAGCGAAGCCTTGCTCGAGGAGGACGTGACAGGTATCCAGAACCTCTATCGGGCCAGTGGTTACCGGCAGGCCGAGGTCACCAGCAAGCTGGTTGAAAAGTACCAGGGCGATCCGTCGTTGCTGGCAATCGAGATCGTCGTCAAGGAGGGCCCGCAGACGCGCGTGGCGTGGGTCCGCATCGAGGGCAGTTATACACTCCCGCAGGAGCAACTCCCCGAAATTTCCACCGCCGAAGGGCAGGGCTTTGACGAATCGAGTCTGGCGGATGATCGCGACACGATTTTGAGCAAGTATTTCGATAATGGTTTCCCCAATGCTACTGTCGACGTCGCTTTTGTTTCTGTTCCGTCACCGGACAACTTACCGCGCGTTGGTGTAACTTTCACCATTCATGAAGGCGAGCAATTTTTTATCAGTCAACTCTTTCTCGATGGGCTGCACCACACCCGCCGCGGGGTGGCCCGCCGGGCAATAAGGGTGCAACCGGGCGGACCCCTGAGCCAGCAGGACATGCTGGAGAGTCAGCGCCGGTTGTACGACCTCGGCCTTTTCAAACAGGTAGACACGGCCATCCAGAACCCCGACGGCACCGAGTCGCGTAAGAACGTACTCGTCACGGTGAACGAAGCGGATCGCTACACCTTCGATTACGGCGTCGGTTTTGAATTCCAGACCGGACAGCCCGCCTACGGAACAAATCAGCCACTCGGGCAAACCGGCGTCAGCCCCGAGATCTCTCTGGGCGTCAGCCGCATCAATGTGGACGGTCGCCACCAGACCATCACCATGAAAGGCAACCTCGGCTACCTGCAGCAGAGAGCGCTCATCAGTTACGACATCCCTAACCTACTCAACCTTGACAACCTTCGGTTCACCGCCACTGGGCTCTACGACAACACCGTAGACGTATCCACCTTTACCTCGAAACGTCTGGAGGGCACTTTCCAAGTCTTGCAGGTGCTGTACAAAGTGCAGGACCGCGAACTGACGACCTTCGCCTACCGTTTCAGCTACCGCCGCGTGGAGGCCAGCAATATTGAGGTCACCAGCAACCTCATCCCGCTTCTCTCCCAGCCAACCCGAGTAGGAATGCCGAATTTTCTCTACATTCGCAACCGTCGCGATAACGATTTGGAAAGCACACGCGGCAGCTACACTACGGTCGAAGGCGGCGTTGCCTCCAGTTATTTTGGCTCCGAGGCCGACTTCAGCCGGTTGCTGGTCAAGAACTCTACCTATCACACTTTTTTTCGCAATCACAGCACGGGACAGGGCTTCGTTTTCGCCCGTTCCACTAGCGTCGGGGTTGAGAACCGTTTCGGAAGCACGGTGCTACTGGATCCGGCGCAACCGGTGGCCCCCGGCGAGATTCTTATCCCTCTGCCCGAGCGTTTCTTCAGTGGCGGGGGCAACTCCCATCGCGGGTTTGGGTTAAATCAGGCAGGACCACGCGACCCCTTCACCGGATTCCCGGTCGGCGGCAGCGCCGTGTTCCTCAACAATCTGGAGATGCGTTTCCCAAACGTCAGGGTGCCTTACATTAATGACAACGTCGGCTTTACGGTTTTCGAGGATATGGGCAACGTTTTTGCGCGGCCACAGGAGATGCTCCGCAGCCTGGGGCGTTTTCACCAGCCCGACCAACAGCTCTGTTTTAAGGCGCCACTGTACGGGCATTTATCCCAATGCAACTACAACTACGCTTCGCACGCCATCGGTCTGGGGGTGCGTTATCAGACGCCCATCGGACCATTGCGCTTTGATTTCGGATACAATTTGAATCCACCCTACTTTCCCAGTTATACCAACATCACGACCAACACCGTGACTGGGCAAGCCGTCGGGCAATTTGGATATCAACGCGCGGGGCATTTTAACTTTTCCTTCAGCGTCGGGCAGTCGTTCTGATGAAACAGATCAAACTCGGAAAACCGTGCGCGGTGTTGATGTCGTTAACCATGGCGCTGGCGATATCGGCGATGGCCGGCCAGGTGGTCGATCGTGTGGTCACCAACGTTAACGGCCACGTGGTTTTGCAGAGCGATTGGGAGCAGGAAGTGGCCTTCGAGGCCCTGTCGAATGGCCGCGATCCGGACTCGTTCACCTCGGCCGAGCGCAAGGCGGCCCTCGATCGCCTGATCGATCAGGAGCTGCTGCGGGAACAGGTTCGGCCGGCGCAACCCGCTCCCCCGGATCAGGTCGCAACCCGCCTCGGCGAAGTCCGCAAGCTGCGTCCCGATTGGGCCACGGACGACGCGTGGCACGCCACCCTGCAGCGTTACGGGCTCACCCAAAAGTCGCTGGAGAAGCGTCTAAGCGACCAGATCCAACTGATGAAGCTCGTGGAAGACCGGCTGCGGCCCTCGATCCACATTGATGAGCAGGCGGTGGAAACCTACTACCACGATCAGTTGCTGCCCGAGATGAAGCGCGCCGGCAGTCGCGCCACACCGCTGACCGAAGTCTTTGGCCGAATTAAGGATTTGCTGGCTGAGAAGAAAATGAACGAACTGCTCTCGGGGTGGCTGGCGAATCTACGCTCCGGGAGCCATATCCTTGCTCCTGAACCCAGTGCCGGAGAGCAGGACCGTTGACCGAGCAATCGCCGGAACAATCGTCCCAGGCGTCGACGGAGCCGTCGAGCGAGCAATCAACCGGGCCGTCCCCTCCCGAGCGCCGGCGCATTCTGTGGAAACTCTTTCTGTCGTTTTGCGTTTTCGTCCTGGTTGGATTCAGCCTGCTCGGCTGGTACGTCACTACCGATTCTTTTCAGCGCATGGTCCGCCGCCGGGTGATCGCGGCGGCAGAGAAACTCACCGGCGGCCGCGTCGAACTCGGGGAACTTCACACCATTCCGTTCCGCCTGCGCGTGGACGCTCGCGACCTGACCATCCACGGCCGCGAAGCTCCGGACCAAGCCCCATTTCTGCATGTCGACCGGCTGCAAGCGGAAATGAAGATCATTTCACTCATCAGCACCACCGTCGGGTTACATTCTCTGGTCCTCGAGCATCCCGTCGTCCACATCATTGACTATCCCGACGGCGCCACCAACGCTCCCGTGCCGCAAGCGAGCCTTTCCGGAAGCCAGGGACCCGTGGAGCAACTCATCTCGCTGGCGGTTTCGCACATTGAGGTACAGGGGGGCGAACTCCTGTGGCAAGACAAGAAAGTGCCATTCGAATTTGTCGCCCGCGACCTGGCGCTGCTCTTGAACTACTCTTTGCTGCGCCGGCGATACGAAGCTCATGTGGTTGCTGGAAGCGTGGCCACGCGCGTGCAGGACAACCCCTCGTTTGTTTGGCGGGCCGATGCTTCCTTGGTTCTGGCCCGCGGACGCGCCGACATCGGCAGTTTGACGGTGGCCTCCGGAAAATCTGAAATTCATTTCGCGGGTCGCCTGCAGGACTTTCACAATCCCCAGGTAAGTGGTGATTATCATGGCGTCGCGGATCTCAGCGAACTCGCGTCCCTGACAGGGCAGGCGCAGGTTCGGAAAGGTACGGCGCAGTTCGAAGGCAAAGGTTCCTGGAGCCTGCAGAATTTTTCCACCCAGGGAACCGTGCAGGCCAAAGACATCGAATGGTCGAACGGGAAGCTGTCGATGCGGAATGGCCGCATCACCACAGGATTCTCCGTCACCCCGGACCGATTTCGCCTCTCCGCGATCAAGGCAACCCTGCTCGGTGGCGATCTCATGGGCGATGCCGATGTAACCAACTGGCAGAGTTCTCTCGAACAGTCGCCAACCCCAGGGCGTCGCCAAGGGACGCGACGAATCCCGCCGGGAGGTCTGCAGCGCGGCTCGGTGCGCCTGCGGTTGGCCGGCTTCCCGCTACTCCCAGCCTTGCAAATGCTGAGCTCAAAAAAATTGCCGCTAGATCGCCTCGCCCTTTCCGGCAATGCGAGCGGCAAGGTCGAGATGCTCTGGGTGGGCTCGATTCGGGACGCCGAGACGCGCCTGAACCTGGGGATTGCGCCGCCCTTAAATCCGGCCCCGAGCGGGGTCCCAGTCCGCGGTAAGATTGATGGCATCTATCTCGGGTCGCGCGACGAATTGGAAGTGACCCAACTTAACCTGACTACCCCGGCCTCCGAAATCACTGCCACTGGCAATCTGGCCGCGAGCTCGGCCTCATCATTGCGGTTCGCGTTCACCAGCCACAACCTGAGGGAGTGGACTCCACTGCTCGAAGCGGTTTACGGATACCGGGAATTGCCCCTTACGGTTCACGGTTGGGCAAGTCTAGCCGGCAACGCCAGCGGCAAACTCTCTGAAATCTCCGTCACCGGAAATCTCGAAGTCTACGATTTTGACACTATCTTGCCCACGACCGAACGAGCCTCCTCCCGAATCGTTCACTGGGACGCACTCTCCACTGCCGTACAGTATTCCAGCAGTCGCTTCGCCGCACACAATGGGTCCATCATTCATGGCCACACTACCGCCCACTTCGAATGCAGTGCGGAACTGACCGGAGGCGTACTTCTAGAGGGCGGCCCCTTTACTCTGCATTTTGACCTCCGCAACGGCAACGTGGCCGAGCTCACTCAACTCGCCGGACTCACGCAACCTTTCGCTGGCACTCTGGACCTATCGGCCACGCTTTCGGGCACGCGCTACGATCCCCACGGGGATGGACACCTCGAACTGCACAATGGCATGGCCTACGGAGTGATCGTTCCCTTAGTGAAGAGCGACCTCCGCCTCGCCGGTGGCGAACTTCAGTTCAACAACATCGACGCCAGTGTTTACGGTGCTCCAATCTCCGGCAGCGCCGCCGTCGGCGCCTCAATCGTCGGCATGTCGAACGCCGGGACGTCGAACCTCAGCACGTCGACCAAGGATTCGTCGAAGAATAAGTTTCGCCTGAATCTCATCGGACGCAACCTCGATCTCGCCCGCTTCTCGCGTTTGCAGACCAGCAGATTTTCAGCGGATGGCGTTGCCGACTTCACAGTGCGAGCCAGCGGCACTCTCGAGTTGCCTTCGATCGAAGCGCACGTCCATCTCAAGGATCTCGCCATGGACAAGGAGCGCGTTGGAGATTTCTACGTCGACGCGGTTACCGAGGGTCGGCAACTTGACCTCAAGGCGCACTCGGACTTCGGCAAAGCGGACTTGACCATCGCGGGGACCGTCGCGTTAGAGCACGACTTTAACGCCGATCTCAACCTGGCATTCCATCATCTGGATGCCGATTCGCTGCTGCGCATTTATCTGCCGGGAAAGATCACGGGGCACTCTTCCGCGGAGGGAACGCTCCAGGTTCGCGGTCCCCTGCGCACTCCACGGGATTTAAAAGCGGTGGCTGAGCTCCAGTCTTTCAGCGTCGAAGTCGACCGCGTACAGGTACAAAGTGTCGGTCCGGTTCGTCTCGAGGTTGCCGATCAAGTCCTGCTGGTCGAAAGCCTCCACCTTACCGGGAGTGGAACCGATTTCACCGCGCACGGCCGGGCGCATCTGAGCGACGCGCAAGAGCTCGACCTCCGTCTCGACGGCTCGGTCAATATGGCGCTCTTTCAGTCTCTCTACCCCAAGATCCTGGCGCGCGGCACGGTGGGCGTAAACCTCACTGCCAGCGGCACGCTTGCGCAGCCCGTGCTGCAAGGACGTCTGGAAGTGAAGAACACCTTCGTCAGCCACAACGATTTTCCCAGCGGCCTCAGCGACCTGAATGGCGTCTTGCTATTCGATCGCAACCGCTTTCAGATCGAGAGCCTCAACGGCGCCACCGGCGGCGGCACCGTGGCCCTGACCGGCTCCGCGACTTACCAGAGTGGCGTGCTCCAACTCGATTTTGGTGCGACCGCGCATGGTGTTCGCCTGCGTTATCCCCCGGGTGTAAGTTCCACCGCCGACGCGGACCTCCGGCTGACCGGCAGTACGAATTCCGCTTTGCTGAGCGGTAACGTGGTCGTCACCAAGCTGGCCGTCACTCCAGGATTCGACTTCAGTGCCTATATCGAGAAGAGCAGGCAGGGAACCGTCCTGACGCAGACCGATAGTCTGCAGAGCCGCCTGAAGCTCGACGTTCATGTCACGACAACTCCGGAACTACAGATGCAAACGGCCACTGCCAGGCTTTCTGGCAATGCCGACCTCCGGGTACGCGGCACCGCCGAGCGCCCGGCAATCCTAGGCAGGGCGGAAGTTTTGGAAGGAGAAATTTCTTTCAACGGGAACAAGTACAAGCTCGAGCGCGGCGACGTTACCTTCGCGAATCCGGCCCGGACGCAGCCGATCATCGATCTGCAGGCGACCACGCGCGTGCGCGATTACGACATCACGGTGCAATTCCGTGGTGACGTCAGCATTGCCAATGGTTTGAAAGTGACCTGGCAGTCCGAGCCTCAGCTTCCTCAAGCCGACGTCATCGCTTTGCTGGCGCTGGGCCGCACGCAGGAAGAGTCGGCGGCCGCGGCGTCGAGCGGATCATCCTTCGGCTTTGGCGGGGACGCCTCCAACCTGCTGATCAATCAGGCTCTCAACAGCACTGTCAACAGCCGCCTCCAGCGCCTGTTCGGAGCCAGCCGCGTCAAGGTCGATCCCCAAGGACTGGCCAGTGAAACCAACGTGGTTCGCGGCCCGCAGGTCACCGTCGAGCAGCAAGTGGCCAGCAATGTCACCCTGACTTACAGCACTAACGTTTCGGTTTCTAACCAGCAGATCATCCAAGTGGAGTACAACATAACGCGGAATATTTCGATCGTGGCGCTGCGCGACCAGAACGGAGTGGTGAGTTTCGTCGTTAAGCTACGGCGCCGGAGGAAGTGATAACGGGCAGGCTTTGCCTCTCCACCCAAGATCCGCCTTGACATAACTCTCCAAACCAGCAACTCTAATTGTTTTTCACTTCACGCCCGGAAAGAAAGAGAAATGGGGTAAGGGAACTCATTTTGCGAATGCGGGTCTTTTATCACGACAAGTGTTTTGACGGAGCTTCCTCGGCCGCCCTGTTCTCCCGTTTCTACCGGGAACGAATCCGCAGCGATGTGGACTTCGTGTACTCCGGCCTGCTGCATCGCGCCGGCTCTCTTTTCGACGAAAAGCAGTTCGACGGCGACGAGAACGCCATCGTCGATTTCAAGTATTCCAGTTCGCCCAAAATCACCTGGTGGTTCGATCACCACGAAAGCGCTTTTCTTTCTCCCGCCGATGCTGCCCACTTCGAGCACGATCAGAGCAACCGCAAATTCTACGATCCGGCATTCAAGTCCTGCACAAGCTTCATTGCGATGATCGCGAAAGAACACTTCGGCTTCGATCCGCGCCCGGTTTCGGAACTGTTGCACTGGACCGATATCGTCGACGGCGCCATGTACGACGACGCAAAGTCGGCGGTGGAAATGCAAGCCCCAGCCATGAAGCTGACCATGGCCATCGAAGCATCCACGGATCGCAACTTCGTTAAGACCGTGATTCCGTTGCTCGCCTACAACCCGCTCACCAAAATTCTGGAGGAGCCATTCGTGGCCGCCGTCCTGCCGCTGCTGCTGGAACGCCACCAGCGTTCCATCGAGATTTTGCGGCAGCGCACAATAGAAAAAGACGGCACGATTTTTTTCGACATCACCGACCTCGACCTCGAAGGCTACAACAAGTTCATTCCGTACTACCTGCATCCCGACTCGGTCTACAGCATCGGCCTCAGCAAGAGTTCGTTCCGGGTAAAGGTCTCGGTCGGGTCGAACCCGTGGTCGAAACGCGAGCCGGCCATCAATCTCGCGCGAGTCTGCGAGCGCTATGGTGGAGGCGGTCACGCCCGTGTCGGCGCGATCTCATTCGAAGTCAGCCAGAGTGAAGCCGCCCACCAAGCCGCTCTGGAGATCGTCGAGGAATTGCGCGCCAGCGTCCGTCAGCAGAATTGAGGAGCAGGAGTTTCGTATCAGGGTATCGCTTAGCGATATCGCAAGTTCTTCGAAATCAAATGCCCCTTTAGGGGTCGCGCTTTAGAATGAATCCGCGATCCGGCGTTGGATACCGGAAATCAATTTTCACCAAATGCATCCCAGAATCCCGCATCCCAGAATCGACGATCCCGCGCACATCAAAGGCGTGCGCACCGTCGCCACTCTCGAGTTCACGAAAGGGATCGTCGTCTTTCTCGCCGGCCTCGGCATCTTCCGCTTTCGCCACAAAGATATCTGGGGACTGGCGGAGAGCTTCCTCGAATTTCTTCACGTCAATCCCCATGCCCACTTCGTGGGCGTCTTTATCGACCTGGTGTACCGCGTCAGCGATGTGCGCCTGTGGAAAATCGCCGTGGTGGCGGCCGTATACGTAAGCCTTCGATTCGTCGAGGCCTACGGATTGTGGTACGTCCGCACGTGGGCGGAGTGGATCGCCATCGGCTCGGGCTCCATCTACATCCCGTTCGAGGTAGCTGATCTGTTGCGGCGCCCCGACTGGATTCGCCTTTTGATTCTCGCTATCAACGTCGCGATCGTCCTCTACATGGTGATGCTGCGCCTGGAAGCAGCCAAGAAGCGCCACGCACAACGGGCGCATCCCTAGCGAATCGGGACCTTGCCTAGCCCTTGATTTTGGGAGGCGCAGGGGTTCACCGCTGCGACCCGTGGATGAACAGCACAACAGCAATACTCAGGGTCAGCCCCTCGATGAGGCGCGACCAAATCGCTGCGCTTCAGATGAGAATCTTTTCACTCTACACAAGTAAGAATAATACGTGTACAGTTATTGCCGTTTCTCAAAGGCCAAAGGGAGATTCCGGTTGAAATTGCTTGGAAGACTCGCCATTCCGTCCGCCATGCTGTTCGCCTTGCTCGGAGCCACCGGTGCCCAAACATGGATGCCCCTTAATAATCAACCCGGCGTTAACCTCGGCGCCATGCTGCAACTCAGGGACGGCAGGATCCTGGTGCATGAGGAACAATCCGGAAATTCCGCCGCTTGGCATATTCTCACCCCTGACTCCACCGGCAGTTACGTGAATGGCACATGGAGTTCTGGCGGAAATATGCCCGCCGGCTACTCACCCTGGTACTTCGGGTCCCAAGTGCTGTTGGACGGGAGAACAGTTGCCGTCGAAGGCGGAGAGTACAACGGCGGTCACCAGGACTGGACGACCAAGGGTGCGATTGGAACCGTCTCGGGAAGCACTTTAACCTGGACGTCGAACTCCCCGCCTGCTGGCTGGACCAGCATCGGCGACGCAGAGAGCGTGATTCTGGCCGATGGAACCTACATGCAGTCGAACTGCTGTACCGCCCAGAATGCGTTGTTTAACGGCCCGAATTCCTGGACGGCGACCGGCTCGGTCAACCAGTCGAGTAATGATGAATCAGGGTTTACGCTGCTGAGCAACGACCTGGTGCTGACCGTAGATACCAAGCATAGTTCCAATTGTGGCACCAGCCAGGGCTCGGAGCTTTACGATCAGGGCACCGGCATCTGGTCATGCGGTCCAACCCTTCCCGTGCAGCTCTATAATCCCAGCGACGAAGAATTGGGCGCCGCAGTCCTGATGTACAACAACCAGGTGTTGCAGTTTGGAGGGACCGTAGTTGCGACGGCTCTGTACGACGTCGCTAGCAACACCTGGTCGGCCGGTCCGACTCCCGCAAACGGTTTGGATCAAGCCGATGGTCCAGCAGCGCTTGAGCCGAACGGCAAAGTGCTGGCCATGTTGAGTCCTGGCCTCTTCCAGAGTGGTTGCCAGTTTGTCGAGTACGATCCAGCGGCCAATACCTTGACCAACACTGTGAATCCGACGAACTGCCCGGCTGATTCATCGTACGTCGGACACCTGATGATGCTTCCGACCGGTCAGATCATGTTCACCGACTTCAGTGGTCTGGTGGAAATTTATACGCCGGCCGCAGGTGTAGTTGCAGGCGTCGCGCCGACGATCAATCCTCTGAATGGACCGGTCGGCAGTCCTTCGACAAACAACACTCTCTCGGGCACGCAGCTCAACGGTTTGTCGGAGAACAACGCGTTTGGTGACGACTACCAGGGGCCTACCGACTATCCATTGGTGCGCTTGGTACAGGCCGCAGCCCCTAACAATGTCTATTACGCCACCACTCACAATGAGAGCACGCACTCGATCGCTCCCTCCACTTCCAATACCACTGAGTTCGACGTGCCGGCCGGCCTTCCCGACGGGAACTATAACCTTTATGTGGTTGCCAACGGCATCGAGTCGAACTCGTTTGTCGTGGACGTTGTAGCGGGTTTCAGTTTAGGCGCAAGCCCGAGCTTCGTAAATGTGGCGCAGGGAAGCAGCGCCACCAGCACGATCACGGTGAGTCCGGAGAGCGGTTTCAGCGGCGGCGTTACGCTGTCCGCTTCCAACCTGCCGAGCGGCGTGACGGCCATGTTCAGCCCGAATCCCGCAACCTCCACCAGCACGCTGACACTGACGGCCAGCGGCACAGCCGCCTTGGGGACAGCTACCGTGACCATCACGGGCGTGTCGGGCAGCTTGACGAACACGACGACGTTGAGCCTCACCGTAGCCCAGCTTATCAACGGGTCACAGATCAGTCTATCGCCCACCGCTCTCACATTTGGCACGGATGTAGTGGGTCTGCCGAGCGCTGCGAAGACGGTCACTCTCACCAACAACTCGACTTTAACGCTGGACATCAGCATTACAGTGAGCGGCGATTTCGCGCAGACAGCCAGTACGTCGCCCTGCGGCAGCGCGTTGGCTGCGGGAAAGAGTTGCCAAGATCGAAGATTGCCTTTCCCGACCCAGGTTGGGTCTCGGACGGGGATGCTTTCGATCTACGACAACGCTTCGAACAGTCCACAGACGGTGTCCCTGTCGGGCACCGGCAAAGCCCAGGTCACGTTAACGCCGGCGACCGCGACGTTCGCGGGAACAAAAGTCGGGAAGACCAGCGCAGCGAAGGTGTTTACGCTTAGAAACAACCTGAACACAGTGCTTCATAATGTTTCCATCTCGACGACCGGCGACTTCGCTGTCTCCACGACGAGTTGCCAGACGCAGTTAACCTCCAACGCCAGCTGCACCATCAGCGTGACGTTCACTCCGACTCAGACAGGGACGAGGACGGGGACGTTGCAGGTGTCTGACAGCGCCAACAATAGCCCGCAGATCTCGAATCTGACGGGCACGGGCAAGTAAACGACGATGTCGGGTGGGTGTCGTTTCAGATCGCGAGGAAGCCGTCACTGCGGCAGGCCCATTCGCTTGAGCATATCCGCATAGCGCGGATCGGATCGCAACGAGTCCGCCATATGGCTGGTCTTGAGATATTGAATGGTGTCCGACTTCTCCTTTAAGCCTTTCTCCAACCGGCAAAGGGTGGCCTTGTCGCCCATGGCGGCGTAGATGAACCCGATGAAGGCGGGATCTTCGTACCGGCGCTTGCTCAGCTCTACCTCTTGTTTTGCCCATTCGCGGAGCGCCGCCTGGGACCCCGACTGGGCATAAACCTTGCCGACCTCCTTGAAGACGGCCTCATACTCGGGCTGGTGGGAAAGGCTGGCGCCTTCCCTCTTGCTCCTGCAGCCACAAGGCGTACTTGCCCATGTCGAAGTATGCGCCGGACAGATCAAAGTGCACCGACGCGAAGCTGGGATCCATTTCGATCACCTTCTTAAACTGCTCCACCGCGAGATCGTACTGCCGTCCGGTCGCGTATTC
>CAVSWK010000043.1:0-11769 GCA_963731525.1 uncultured Acidobacteriaceae bacterium | reverse complement strand
CGCTGACCTCCAGTGTGAGGACCGAATTTCGGTCAATTCGTATTTTGGCCTGCTGACTCCCCGAATGCCGCTGAATGTTGGTGAGGCTCTCCTGCACAACTCTGAATAAAACTAACTCGATATCCCGTTCCACCTGTCCGATAAGTGACGAAATTTCCAATTCCACCTGAATTCCACTCCGCTTGGTGAAGCTGCTTACATAATCGCGAATCGCGCCTTCTAAACCGCCATCGTGCAGCTCGGGTGGGTATAAAGCATAGGAAAGCGTGCGAACCTCGTGGACGCACTGATCGACTAATCCCTGACATTCAGAAATAAGCTCGCTTGATTCTCGTTCAATAGAGGGAAGAGATCGGTTGAGTTGACCAAGCATTGTCGCCAGTGCTACAAGATTTTGCCCTGTAGTGTCGTGTAACTCCCGCGAGATCCTCCGACGCTCCTCGTCCTGCAACTGCAGAAACTGGCCAGAAAGGCGCCGGAACTCCTCCTCGGCTCGCACACGTTCGGTGATGTCACGACAAGTCCCCGCAAGACGAACCGGCTTTCCTTCTGCATCATGAAAGGCTTGCCAACGCTCCTCGAGAATTTTGACGCGGCCATCCGGCATAACGATCCGATATTCGACCGTGCCAGGCGAGCGCTTGTCGAGGGATGCTGCAAAGGCTGCATCCACTCTCGCGCGGTCCTCCGGATGAATGAATTCGCGGAACTTTGGACGCGCAGGGTGAAAACGAGAGGGATCAGTCTCAAAGATGCGGTGTGTTTGCTCTGACCAAATCAGATTCAAGCTCGGCAACTCCACTTCCCAACTTCCTATGTTCGCCACCTCCTGAGCCTCGACCAAGCGAGCGCGCTCCCTTTTCAATTGCTCGGTTAGTTGACGCTGTTCCCGCTCGCTCGATTTGAATGCTTCTTCAGCTTGTCTGCGCTTCGTAATGTCCCGGGCGCTGCCCACCAGTCGATAGACATGGCCTTGGGCATGACGAATTGGGTAGCCTCGGCATGCAAGCCAAGAGGTCGAACCGTCGGGGCGGACTACCCTGCATTCGAGATTGTCAATCGGCTCTCCGCCAATCAAAGCTTGCACGCGTTCCGCGACGCGTGCACGATCCTCAGGATGGACGCCTTCCAAAAAAGACATCGGCACAGCATAGAAGCTTTCCAGTGTCCGGCCCCAAATCTCCTCGTAGGTGCGATTGACATAGAGAAGTTCGCTGAAATCCGCATTGGCAAGAGCAAGCACTACCTGCAGGTTGTCTGCGATCTGGCGGAAGCGTTCGCTGGTCTGGAGCTCTTGGGCCTGTCTCGCTAACCGCCGGTCCACCGACGAGGTCGCCATGGCAGCGCCTTGGACCACCAAGGTGCCAACGATAACTCCGCTGAGACCAAGAGAGGAAATACTTACTGCATGGGTCAAATCAGGGAGCACGCTAGTAGGAATGAAGCTCGCCGACCACATGCCAGTGTAATGCATCAGGACGACGGCGGCGCCCATTGAAGCTGCGCTTAAGACTTTTGCCAGGGTGGTTCCCCTGAAATCTTCGCGAAAGTCGAAGGTCAACTGAATCGCGGCCAGGGAAGCAATGCCCGCTATCAACGCGGACAAGGTTACAATTGGAGGACTGTAATGGCACACCGCAGAGAGACGCATAGCAGCCATTCCGATGTAATGCATCCCCATAATGCCAAGTCCCATAAAGGCGCTACCGACTAACGCTTGAGCGCGCCCCATTTTCTTCCGGCTCACCACGTAAAGCGCCACGGCCGAAGCAAGGATTGCGGCCAGGAGAGACAGCAGAACCGTCGGCCAGTCGTAAGACACTGGGACGGGTAAGTTGAAGGCCAGCATCCCAGTGAAGTGCATCGACCAAATCCCCAACCCCATGGCAGCGGCTCCGCCAGCTAACCAAGCCAAGCGGATCCAACCGCGAGCGGCTGTTACACGTCCGCCAAGGTCGAGTGCCGCATAGGACCCGGATATGGCGATGAATACGGAGAGAGCGACAAGGCGATGGTCGTAGAAACCTTCTAGAGGTGCACCAATCTCGGTCATAACGGCCTTCTCCCTATAGCGCAGGGTGCGAGCGCAGGCCGATTGCTGGGGGGGGACGCTTCGTAAATGAATGTACACCTCCGCACTAGATAACAACACAATAAAATTATCCATGCCAGATTTTCAGTAAGTAATTGTACATACGGGTTGTAGGCACCATCGGTGACATTTCCACAGCTTCCTACACTAAGCATTCAGCGGTATTGAACTGAGTGTCGAGTCAGATGAATATCAGACCCGTTTCGTTGCGTCGGCCTGATCGAGATCTCTCGGGAGCGCCGTTGTCCCCGCAAGAGTTTCGGGCAATTCACTTGACCCCAGCCAAGGAGGATTGGCCATGACAAGGAGCGAGTACCGGCAGTTGCCACGAATTACGGCCAGAGTGCCGATCGAAGTAGAAGTCGCACGTCCGGGGAAGCTGCGAGGCCAGAAAGAATTATGCGCCTCGGAGAACGTTTCCGCGGCCGGCATTCGTTTTGTTACTCGCTGTCCGCTGGCCGTCGGAACCCATGTTCGCCTGCTCTTCATGATGCCCCAGGAAGTCTCCCGGTGGGCGGCCCGTCCGTATCAATTCACAGGAAAAGTGCTTCGAGTAGAGCCTATCGGAGGCTCAGAGGAGCAGTTCAGCGTGGCGGTGATGCTGACTGCCCTGGCGGACACCCCGGCGAGCAGGCCACCAAGGGCGAGTGCACCACAGAGCGAGTCCGATAAGCCCGCCCTCTGTGCCTGACGTTTGGCGGGAGTCAGTCATGCGAACAAAGCCTATTCGACACACAAGGCACGGCCAGGGTGCGATGCGCATGTCCGGCGACCGAGATGATTCACTTCGGAACAGGTTGCCCATCGAGCGTATTTTTCTGCATCTAGCCAAACGCGAAATGACTCCGGACGAGCGCAGGATTCTGATCGGCAACGCCAATAGGGCTCGACGCACCAGGCTCTAGAAGTTCAGTAATTCTCGATGCAGTAAATGACGATAGGTTCCCCTGAAGTGTGTAACGACGGGTACGAATCCGCGTGAATTCTGCCCTGTTGTTACGCAACCCCGAGTAGTCCCGACCCCCTTCCCGAGAAACGCGATGCCTGCCGGCTGGCAGACGGAACAGCCACCTACCGTCGGCCACTGATTCCGGCATCGCGAACCAAGCCGTGAAATCGTCCCTGCCTTGCAAACGCGCAAGGGACGCCGCGGAGGAGGTCTGCGCATTCGATGAGACATGCCGCTGTTGTTCTAAGTTGTGCTTCGTTGCTGGTATTTGCGCCGCAAGCGCTTGGGCAGGAATCTCCGTTTGATCCGAACAAGAGTGTCATTCCAATAAGCAAGCTCAAAATCTACGTTGGGACGGGCATCGGAGCGAGCGCCCAATTTGGCACTGCCTTCTGCCTCGATCTGAGATGCAAGTACGTTGGAACAAACTATCACGTGGCGGTGGGCATCGGCCTGGCGCTAAAGATTAGAGGTGAAAAGGTTAATGAGAGATACCTGGATACAGGCCCGCAGGATGAGGGAGCCACTTTGAATGAAGCACTGGAACCCGGTGTTGCCCCTATGACTTACAACCTCGCCCGAGATCTTGCCGTGTACGAACTGGAGCGTCCGCTGTCGAAAAAGGGATTGCAGGGAGTGGCATTCAGTCTCGACGACCTCGAAGAAGATCAAGAAGTGGACATCTACGCCTATCCCTTGACAGACCGGTTCAGAGTAAAGCGCAGTCTTAACAAATACTCTGCAAAATATGTAGGCAGGGCCCCGAACGGAGTTCTGGCATTCCATTTCGATCGTTCCCAGTACGGGCAATCGATCAGGCCGGGAGCGAGTGGAGGGCTCGTTATCGACCGAAAATCTCAGCAAGTAGTTGGCGTTCTCATTGGCGTGTCGAAGGGTACAAATATGGCGATAGCAGCCCCGATTCAATCCGTGGCTGACTTTCTGAAGAAGGTCAAACCCGATCTCTATGCAGAGATTTTTCCGGCGGCCGAGATCGAGGGCAGTGTCTTATCGCACCAGTTCCTGGCGGATTTCTATTCGCCATATGTGCCGATCGCAAACGCAGACGGAAGGGTTCAGACACGCCAGGAAGAGCTCGCACCAGTCAAGCTTCTGCGCCAGAGAGCACAGGAACTGGCCGATAGTATCAAGGATTTCATCGCCGTTCAGACCATCGCCTACGGCGGTATGAAGAACGCCCCGCCAACTTCACAGCTTGAAATCCGCGTGATGAATGGAGTGCAACGATTCAGGGAGTATCCGGACGGCTCCAGGGATTTGCCCGAAGTGCCTTTCCCTAACGCGAGTCCGAGTCTACGTCCTGGTGCTGAATGGTCCACACTGCCGAACCTGGTTGGAACCGACCTCAAATTGAAAATAGTACAAGCCAAGGATGTGGCGATTGGCGGTACACAGATAAAGGTCTTCCAATACCACGGCGCCGCTGAAGACAACGCTTGTGGTTTCAAGGAAATCGACGACTATGTTCTTTTTCAGCGCGTAAGGCTCCACACGGTTTCATGCAGCGGCGAAGTCTGGACAGACCAAGACTGCAACATCCTGAGAATTTCCGAAAACGATGATCTGCCACCGGACTCTCACTGGAGAGATTTCCACCGAATCGTCTCCTATGGTTGGCTGAAAAAGCCGGGCGAGCCGTCCAGACTCATCCCCATCAGCTTTGCTGGTCAAGCGGAGATGAGTGGTCGGACCTATTGGTACCGCGGGAAATTCACGAAATATCGAGTCTTTAGCGTAACGACAAGAATCGTTCAACCGGGGTTGCAAGAATCGCGGCAAAATTCAAGCGCGACAGAAACTTCGCCAAGCCAATAGGTCCGGCTCCGAAGTCCTCCGCTTGTCGCTAAGCAGATCTATAACGAAGTTCGTTCTTCGGCCTTTACTTCTGCCAAGTCGGCCGGATCGGCTGCCCCACCAGCAGCGCCGGATCGACTCCCTTGCGCGGGATGAACTTTTGCGGGCGGCCGCCCCACACTTCCGCGGTGTAGAGGTTGCCGTCCTGGTCCACGCTGAACTGGTGCGTGCCCCACAGGCCGCCCGGCTCAGGCGTCATGGTGCCCCAGGAATAGAGCAGCTTGCCGTTCAAGTCGTACTTGTAGAATTTGAAGTTGCCGTGCCCGTCGGACATCCACAGGTGCTGGTCGGCGGCCATCATGATGTGATACGTCGCGGTGGGGCCATCGCCGAGATACCACTGGTCGAGGAATTTCCCGTTCTCGTCGAAAATCTGGATGCGCCGGTTGCTGCGATCATTGATGTACAGGCGGCGCTGGTTATCGATGGCGATGCCGTGCACGGTGTTGAAGTAGCCCGGCCGCCGCTCCTTGCCGTTCACTTCGCCGCGCTGGCCCCAGGCCATCAGGAATTTCCCGTCCTTGTCGAACTTCACCACGCGCGTTTCCTCATAGCCGTCGGTGACGAAGAACGTGCCGTCGGGCAGCCACGCGATGTCCGTCTGGCGGCCGAAGGCTTCGCTGTCCGGCCCGGTTCTCTGAATGAACGACGGCTTGCCCGTATTGCCGGTCATTTGCGCGTTGCGCTTGGTGGTGGTGTTGAGCGTGCCGATGGTTTGCAGCAGCTTCTTGCCGTCGTTGCTGAAGATGCGGATCACTTCGTGGCCGTCGTCGATGGCCCACACGCGCTTGTCGGGGTCATACGGGTTGATCAGGATCTTGTGCACACGGCCCTGCGACAGCTTGTTGGCGTCGTCAGGCTTGAACAGCGAATCCCACTGCGTCCACGCCTCCTTCACGTTGCCCTGGCCGTCATACACGGTGATGATGTGTTTCCACAGGTAGTCCTTGCCGTCCTGGCCCTTGTAGGTATTGGTTGCCTCGCCCGGGCTGGCGTAATCGCCCACCGAAGCGTTGCGCCCGTACATGCCGCGCCCGGGCACCTCGAGATGCGTGTGGATGCCGAAGTTGGTCGTGAAGTCGACGACCTGCCTCTCGGCGCCCGTCAGATCGGGCAGCTCGCCGCGCATGGCTACGAAGATGCGGTCTGGATTCTGCGCGAAAATTCCCTGCACCGCGCCCCACGTCCAGCCCTTGTCCTCCGGAAACAACGTCGCCAGCGGCTTGGGCCAGTTGGGATCGACGTGATATGGCCCGTCCACCAGTTCATCGCTCGGATTCGACGGATCGACCGCGCCCATCTGCTGCGGCGCCGCGCTCACCCGCGCAGCATTCCAATACACGAGCAAAGCCATGGCGCCGGCCACAGCGCAAACCATCAATGCGGCAAAAATCGCGCGACCCGGGAATCTCATCGTCGTTCCTCCTCCCTTGTGCCAAGTGGTGCAGGTTCACAGGCTGCAGAACAACTCCAAACCTGTCATCCCGAACTCACTCGCGTCTTCGCGAGTGGGTGAGGGATCTGCTTTTCGATTGTGGTGCCGCTCAGGACAAAAGGCCTGTCTCACTCGACCCGTTACTATTCGCATGATAAGTCCGACGCGGATTACCAGTTTGGGCTTCCCACCCGCCGATACCATACACCCGAGCGGGCAAAACCCGGCCAACGTTTTTGAAACGCCCGGTCAACGCTTGGCGATGCACGCAGAATCGATAATGCCGTCGAGAGACTCCGTCGTGCTCCGGGCCGGCATGCGATAGCCGGCTGTGTCATGGCCCAGAAAAGTCGCCGAACGCCATTGGGCCCCATGCTCCATTCGTGCCCGAACGTCTATTCCAATCAACTTCCCGGAACTGTCCTTGATCCAGCGCTGCCGGGTCTTGTAGGGAAACGCGTCCGGATCCGAGACTTCAACCGTCCAGGTTGAAATGATCAGGCGGGGATCGGCGGACGCGTTGGACTCCTGGGGGGAGATGAAAAATGAGCGCGAGTCGTCGCCGTCGTATGGCCTGGATCTCATTGATGGCGGCACGGAAAATAGAACTGAGAAACCGATTCGGCCATCCGAAGGGGCCTCGTTTTCGCAGAAGGGAACCAGCCAATCGGAGCGTTTTGCCTCCTCCAGCTGCACCTTAACCGGGGCTCCTCCCGGATCAACAGGCAGAGCAAGTGGACGATACGCAGGATCTTCGAAGCGCAGCAATTGACCGGAATTGGAAAAGGCGAACTGTCCTCTCTCGTTCGTCACAGCTCTTTGGCGCTCAGGGGGCGTGCCGCCGAGCATGTCGTCCAAGACGACAAACCCCGGCAAAGGCTTGCTGTTGGGTGCAAACACCGTGCCCCGGATATTCAGATTGGCGGGCGGGACCGACTCGACCTCGGAGACTTGCATGATGACAAACAGGGCGCAGCACCCCAAGTGGCCAAACCCCGCATAGTCGGTTTTCCCGTCCGGCAGTTCGCGTCGCTGGCCCGCGAAGAACGCACCGGTAAGCGTTGCGGTTACACGGTAAACGGGCTTGTCCCCGTGGCGCGCGGCGATCAAGGCATAAAGCCTGCGGAAGTTTTCATCTTTCGTGATTCCGTATGGTACGCCCTTCACTTTGATGTCCACACCCGGCTTTCTGGAGTTGTCGTTGACGGTAGAGGGAACAAGTCCGGGTACATCGCCGCCAAACGCCAACCAAATCCCTTGCTGGCTGTCGCAGCCTCTATCCACGAGAGAAAAATCCTCAAAATCAACACTGAGGCTGCCGCGGACGCGAATCATTTTCCCATCGAAGGATTTCGGATGCTTGGCGACCTCGCAGAAGGACACATCTCTGGGGGGCTCTTGCGCTCGCGCTTTCTGCACGAAAGCAAACAGCGCAAGCAGTGAAAAAAAGGAAACTACCGGCTTGCTGTCCACCCCAGAATCCTACCAGAGGAAGGCGTGCCTGATTCACAGGTGGTTGCAACTTATTGCCGGGACCTCCGCCAATGGAAAGGTTGGGAATCGCAAAACCCGGCCAGTGTTTTTATCCGCGCACACAACTCGCGCGCGAGCTCTTGCCTCTAGCCAACTTCCTAGCACTTCACCGGGATTTCCAATCAAGTTGAGCTATACTGCGCCTGATTTTGTAGCCCTGCTCCATCTCAAAGTCCATGTGACCCACGAGAGACCGTTTCGCCGCCGTACTCTGTTGGGCCTCGGCGCAAACGACTGGAAGAAGGAGTCGCAGCATGCCGCACCGTCTGAGCAACTTGATCCGCTCGATCGCGCTCCTGCTGGCAGTTCTCACAACGGCATCCCGCCCGCTCCTGGCGCAAGCGCCCACGGCCATCGCGCCGATGCACTTTCATCACGTTCACCTGAACTCGGTGAACCCGGCCGCCGCAGCCGCCTACTACCCGAAGGCCTTCCCCATCTCCGCCGTCAAGACCACCTACAACGGCTACGAAGCGGTCAAAACCGGCAACGCCTACATCCTCTTCACCAAGGTCAACGCGACCCCGCAGAACGAACTCACCGGGCCGCAGGATTCGATCTGGCACTTCGGATGGAATACGCCGGACTCGCGCAAGTACGATCAGGACTTTCGCGCCAAGGGCCTCGAAATCGCGCAGATGTGGGACGCCGCCGACGGCAAGCTGGTGGACATGTCCAGCGACGTGCTGCCGGGGCTGCCGACGCAGGAGCAGATCCTCGAAATGCGCGCGAAAGGCGTGCAGCCGACCCGCCAGGGCGGCTTCGGCTACCTCCGCGGGCCGGACGGCGCGATGATCGAGAACGCGCAGAGCGGCAATGTGGAGCGCTTCAACCACGTGCACATGTACCACGAGCATCCGCTGTGCGCGATCCAGTGGTACGTCAAGCACCTCGGCGCGACCGACCCGCGAGGCAGCGGCGGCGCGCCCGCGCCGCTCACCGGCGAATGCAAGCAGCTGTACAGCCCGCCCACCTGGCCCTCGTTCTTCAAGTTTCCGGGTTTTGTGCGCGAGCCGTCGGGAAGCGTCCTCTTCGATGACATCAACATCCTGATCCGGCCGTGGCCCGGCGGTGGCCTGGTCAGTCCGCGCGGCCGCATCGTCGATCACTGGGCCCTGAGCGTCGCGGATCTCGAGCCCACCGTGGCCCGCCTGAAGAGCGAAGGCGTCAAGTTCCTCGAAGAGATTCATCCCTGGGGCAACACGCGAGCGGCCATGATTGAAGGACCCGATCGAGTGGCGATTGAGCTGGTTGAGGTGAAGTGAACTGCAGTGAAGTGACTGCGCGAATCAAGCCCGAATTAAGGAGGAGCGATGAAAAACAAGGCCCTGCAAATCCTGGCTCTGGCGATTGCGGCAAGCCCGGCCGCCGGTTGGGCGCAAGCGCCCAAGGACGGCACCTACATCAGCACCGAAGACATCCAGGCGGTGCTGAAGCATGCCGCCGATACCAAGCGCACCATCCCCGATAACAGCATCCGCATCATCGACATGGGCAACTACCAGACTCGGCGTCGCCGTCATCCACCGCGGCGCGCTGGGCGCGACCCCCAACCCCGGCGGCAACGCGGCCGCGGCAAACCCTGCGCCCGCCTGCGGCGAGCAGCGCGCCGGTGCGACCGGTCCTACTGGAATTTTGCATGACGACACCGCAGAGAGTTACGTGGTCATCTCAGGCGGCGGGACCCTGATCATGGGCGGCGCCATCGTCAACGGCAGGCGCTCCGCCGCGGACAGCGAAGTGACCACCATTCTGAACGGCCCGTCCTGCAGCGGCACGATGGTCGGATACACCAGCCGCCAGGTGAAGACCGGCGACGTCATCATCATCCCGGAGCATGTGCCGCACGGCTTTTCGGCGATTCCCGATCACATCACCTACTTGAGCATCCGCCCGGATCTGAAGAAGGTCCTTCAGCACGGCTACATGAATCCGGCGCTCAAGAATTAGCGACACTTCAGAGGGATGGCCCGCGCCAGGCCGAGGAAGAATCCCCGGTCTGGCGCAAGCCGAAAGGCAGGCAACTACCTCTGTCCGATGTGGTAAACGATCCCGACCGAAAGGCGCACGCAGTTGGACGTGCCGCCGTTCTCTCGCAGCCCGAAAGTACTCGACTTCAGGCCGCAGGGCGACTTTGCCGCTCCTGCTGAGCGCCACGTCCGCGCCTCCGCCGACGCTGTAGGTAAACGGATTGGCCGAGCCGCTCACGCCGGCAAACGACGCCGAAAGGTGCGACGCGCCGAAGGTCGCCTGCGCGAAGGGCACAATGCGCTCCGACTTACGGATGGAAAAGCGCGGGCCGACAGTGTACGTGAAGGCGTTCACGCTGACGCCGCTCGGCGATCCGCCATAGAATCCGAAGTCGCCCACCACGCCGAACCAGCTATTGGCATTGTAAGCGGCCGTGGTGTTGAAGCCGTTTAAATTCACCCCGCCCGAGCCCCCGGCGCGGAAAAAGGAGTATCCCGCCGAAACGTCCGCAGCCGGAACCCCCTGGGCCCGCGACGATACCGCCAACACAGACACAGCAAGCACCACCCATATGAATTTATTCATCATTCCTCCCTTGGTTTATTCTAGCTTTTGCGGTGCGGCACCCAATCGCCGCCGCGCCCGCTGCGCAGATCCCCTCGCTCCGCAAGAGTCTGCACTTGTTAGGAAATTGCCCTGCACCCTACGTTAAGGGAGGGCCAGTTTCGCGTCAATTTTGAACCCCTCGGAGCGTTCTTGCGCGGAAATTGTACCGACGGACAGTCAGTAAGGGCTTTCTTAACAATGAGATGCGCTTCGTCCAGCGACCTCAAAGAAGCGCGCACTACGCAGACCGCGCCATTCCATTTTGCGGCACTTAACGCTGCCCTTTTGAACACAAGATTTGCTCTAACGCAGGAGACTGCCCTATAATGCCGCCATCGGCAGCCGTGCCGAGAAGGAGGTGATCCAGTGAGGTATTGGTTATCTTGATTGAGCTTTAGGAGAGGCGCTTGTGAATCTGCCGAGCGCCTCTCTTCCTCCGTATCAAGCCCCCGGAATCGCAGATGTCTTCAAAAGGTGTATATCTCCAGAGAATTGGCGTACAAAAACTCCGGTACAGTGCGGAGCGTCCTCACAGTGGAGTACAATCGCTCGCATCTCCAACAAACGGAGGGAGGAACCATGGCCGAACCGACGTATGAAGAGCTGAGGGCCCGCGTGGCGGAACTGGAAAAAAAGGGCGATCGCCGCACCGGCGAGCTGGAATTCAAGGTGGGCGAAAAAGGCGGCGTGAGCGTGTACGGCCTGGGCCGCTTCCCGGTCACACTGTACTACGAGCAGTGGATTCGCCTGCTGGACACGGCGCCGCGTCTCCGCGAATTCCTCGAGCAGAACAAGAGCCGGCTGAAACTGAAGGAACGATAGTCGCGCGCAGTAATTTCCACGCAAACTTGCAGCGATGAAACCAGCGTCCAAAACGTTTCAGGCCACGCTGGAGCGCATCGATTCCCCCTTGAAATGGGTGATGGTCCGCATTCCGTTTGACTCCGGAAAGCTGTGGGGCAAGCGCGAGCAGATCCGCGTGAAAGGGGAAATCAACGGTTTCGCGTTTCGCAGCACGCTGTTCCCCGACGGCGCGGGCGGGCACCGTCTCCTGGTGACCAAAGCCATGCAGCGCGGCGCGAAAGCCGCTCCAGGAATGGTCGCGCGACTTCGCCTCGAGCCGGACACCAAGGCGCGCGTAATGGCCGTGCCCTCGGAGCTTACGCGCGCGCTCTCGGAAGACCGCTCGCTGCTGCGGTGGTTCGGCGGCCTGAGCCCCTCCATCCGCAACGAAATCTATCGCGGCGTTTCGCTGCTGAAGAGCCCCGCGGCGCGTTTGCGGCGCGCCCGCCAAATGGCGGAGATTCT
>CAVSWK010000042.1:0-106752 GCA_963731525.1 uncultured Acidobacteriaceae bacterium | reverse complement strand
ACAAGAACACCGGCGAAGTGGAAGCTGTGGGCAAAGAGGCCAAGGAGATGCTGGGGCGCACGCCCGGCAACATCGTGGCCATCAAGCCCATGAAAGACGGGGTCATCGCCGACTTCAAGGTTACCGAAAAAATGCTGAACTACTTCATCCAGAAGGCGCACAACCGCAAGATGCTGGTGCATCCGCGAATCGTGATCGGCGTGCCTTCGGAAATCACGCAGGTGGAAAAGCGGGCGGTCATGGATTCCGCCTATCGCGCCAAGGCCAGCGAAGTACACCTGGTGGAGCAGGCCATGGTGGCCGCTATCGGCGCGGGGTTGCCGATTACCGAGCCCAGCGGCAACATGGTGGTCGACATCGGTGGCGGCACCACCGACATCGCAGTCATATCTTTAAGCGGCATTGTTTATTCGCGTTCCGTGCGCATGGCCGGTAACCAGATGGATGAGGCCATCATGAACTACCTCAAGCGGAAATATAACCTGCTGGTGGGCGAGCGCACCGCCGAGCAGATCAAGATGGAAATCGGTTCCGCCTATCCGCTGGATAAGCCGCTGACCATGGAAATCAAAGGCCGCAACCTGATTGAAGGCGTGCCCAAGACCATCACCGTGGACGACAGCGAAATCCGTGAATCGCTGAGTGAATGTGTCTCCACGATTATGAACGCCATCCGCGTCGCGCTCGAACGCACGCCTCCGGAACTCTCCGCCGATATCAGCGACCGCGGCATCGTGCTCACCGGCGGAGGCGCGCTGATCAAGAACCTCGACAAGCGCATCCGCGAGGAAACCGGATTACCGGTCTCGATCGCCGACGATCCGCTCTGCAGCGTGGTGCTCGGCACCGGCAAGATGCTCTCGGACTTCAAGCTGCTGCGCAAGATTTCGATCGAATAGAGCTTCGAGCTACGAGCCGCGAGCGAGCAAACGCACAGCCCGCGCTGACAACAATCTCAGGACGACGGGTTCCCTGAGACCTGACAACTGAGACCTGAGACCTGCTGTTATGGACGTCCTCGGACGCTACCGCAATCTGATCGTGCTGGTGGGAGTGTTGTTCGCCCAGATACTCGGCTTGGCCGTGCAGGTCAAGCGGACGAGCGACAGCGAATCGACGCGCTTGATTCGCGTCTGGGCGGTGGGCGCGGTTACTCCTTTCGAAAAGGCCCTGGTGTGGACGCAAACCTCTAGTGGAAACATCTGGCACAACTACTTCTACCTGCGTGGAGTGCGCGCCGAGAACCGCAGCCTGAGGGCGCAAATTGAGCAAATGAGGCTGGAGCAGGTGCGCATGAGTCAGGACGCCGATCAGGCGCGCCGTCTGCAGGCGTTGCTGGCCTTCAAGGAACAGTTCATCTCGCAGACCATGGCGGCGCAGGTCATCGGGGGAAGTGGCAGTGAGTTGTCGCGCTCGGTCTACATCGACAAGGGTTATAAAGACGGCATCAAGGACGACATGGCGGTCATCACCGCGGACGGCATCGTGGGCAAGGTGCTGCGCGTGTACCGCTCCACTTCGCTGGTGTTGCTGATCGACGACCAGACCAGCGGCGTGGGCTCGATCCTCGACAAAACTCGGCTGCAAGGCATATTGCGCGGCACGCCGTCGGGTGAGGTGGTGCTCGAAAAAGTGATGAGCGACGAAACCGTGCCCGCCGGAGAACTGGTTCTGACCAGCGGCGGAGATGGCATTTTCCCCAAGGGCCTGCTGGTGGGCCGGGTAACCAAAGTGACGCCGGGCAGCGACCTCTTTCTCAACATTCGCGTGCGTCCCGCGGCCGACCTCAGCAAACTGGAAGAAGTGCTGGTGGTAACGAAGATTGATGAAAGGCAGGCCGAGCCCGACCAGACCGGCGCAGCCCGCGCCGTCGATATCCTGGCAGAGCGCCTGCCGGGCGTTCCTTCCAAGCCCGAGAATGCTGAGAAAGGTGCCGCGGGGACGGCTGCGCCGGGTACCGGCGCAACCACGACTGGTGCAACCACGACTGGTGCAACGACGACTGGTGCGACGACGCCTGGCGCAACGGCGACCGGCGCACAAACTAGCCCAGGCTCCGATGGCAAGCCAAAAACCGCGCTCCCACAGGCTTCTGCCAGCGGCGCGCCCGCCGCGCGAAAAACCGCGACGGCCGCGTCTTCTGCGGGAGCCGGCCCGGGGGCGGTTTCCGGACCTTTTACTGGATCGTCTCCCGGGTCATCTCCCGGGTCATCTTCTGGACCTAAGACAACCGCAACCGGCACCGATGCTGTGAAAGTCTCCCCCAAGCCCGTGAAGACGGCGGTTGCACCCACACCACAACCCGCTGTCGAGGACAGCCCGCACTAACGTGGCCATCACTTACACATCGGGAGAGCAGGTTGAAGTTTACCGTTTCAGTATTCCTGCGACGATTCTGATACCGCTGATCGCCGTTTTCCTGCAAGCGTGGGTGCCGCTGCGATTTCCTTTCTTCTCTGTCTTCGATGTTCCGCTGCTGGTCACGATCGGGTTCGCGACGGCACGGCGCAATCCACTGGCCGGCCTGTTCACCGGCGGCCTCATCGGAATTCTGCAAGACGCGCTGACCCATCAGCCCATCGGGCTCTACGGAATTTCGCTGACGGTGGTGGGATTCGGCGCGTCCTCGCTGGGGATCAAGCTGGACGTGGAAAATGCCGGCGCTCGTTTCCTGCTTACGATTGTCTTCTATGTGGTGCACGAGGTTGTCTACTTCATGATTGCCCGCGGCATGGTCGGATTGCACATGGCCTGGAGCTGGCCGCACGAAATCCTGTCAGGCGTGGCGAACGCCCTGCTGGGCGTTCTGGTCTTCATGCTGCTCGACCGAGTCAAGCAGCGAACATAGCGTAGGGACAGCCGTTCCCGGCCGTTCAGGCGAGCGCAGCTCGCCTCGGTTTTCGTTTGTCCACCCTCGCGCTCAAGAGCGTGGCGGGGCTTCGCCCCGCCGGATAGCCGAGGCGGCTGTTCCTACGCGAACGTCAGGACCGCATAGGCCAGCGCAGCCGCTGCCAGCGTGGAGAAGAGATTTACTCCCTGGTTGCTGATCCAGCCGCGACGTTGCAGGGTCGCGCCGAGAACGCTGTCGATGAGCATGCCGGCGAATCCGGCGGCCACTGCAATCCAGAGCTGGCCCGGAGGAATCATCCCACCCACCGTTGCGACCCCCGCAATCACCAGACCGGCTGCCATTCCTGCGGCGCTTCCGGGGATCGTGATCCCGCCATCGGTTCCCGATGGGACGCGTTCCCACGTCGTGATCAGTCGCGCATCGGGGCCGCGGTATTGCCCGATTTCGCTAGCCACGGTGTCCGTCGCGGCTTCGGCCAGAGCTGCCACTGTCGCGACTAGCCAAGCCCGATTTCCCGCAGCGCTGAAAACAACCGAGGCGAGCGCAGGCACTGCCAGATTGGCCAGGACTTGCCACACGTTCCGGCCATCGCGGTGCTCGGCGAGCCCAAGGGCCAGTTTACGGCGGTATCCGAGGCGAGTAGCTACACAAGTCGTCGAAAACAGCGCGGCGAGAGTGGCGAACGCTGCGGGGCCGTCCCCGGCAAGAAGCAGGAAACAGGCGATCCCGCCCGCCAGAGCCCCCGATCGATTGACGCCGCGCAGGGCACGAGCCAGCACCGCGAAGCCCAGCGTCACCACGGCGGCGATAGCCAGCCGCTCCGGGGACGACGCCCAGCTGTGCGCCAGATAAGAGTTCAGCATGGTTAGGGCAGCTCGGCCGTTAGCTATCATTCATCAGCTCTCAGTAGAATCTAACGTCCCTGACAGCTGACAGTCTGACAGCTGACGGCTGGAATGCAGGAGCCGCGTTCGATAACACTATATTCGGTGTCCGGCGGCAGGAGACCGCGTCATGTAGTGCTTGACCTTTGGATTCGCCCCGTAATCTGGCGGAGGCAACCCCGGCCCGTTTAGGTTACACTCTGTACGCTTGGCGAGGTTGTGGCATCTGAAGGTTCTGTAGCGACGCCCCTTGCCCGCGTCTCCGATGACGAAAAGAGACGAGGCCAGCCTCGTCTCCACTTGAGGTGAAAACATGGCGGCCTCGGTCTGGTCTGGTTATCTAACGTTCGGATTAATCTCGATGCCGGTGCGTCTGTTCTCGGGCGCGCGCAGCAGCGGCATCTCGTTCAACCAGCTTCACCGCACCGACCACCATCGGGTAAAGCAGCAGCTCATTTGCCCGGCGGACAACCAGGTCCTCGAGCGTAGCGATATCGTCAAGGGCTATGAGTATCGCAAAGACGAGTACGTCATCATCGATCCGGAAGAGATCAAGAAGATCGAGCCGAAGACGGCGAAGACGATGGAGATCCTCGAATTCGTGAAGACCAGCGAAGTTGATCCCGTGTACTTCGAGTCGTCGTATTACATGGTTCCTGAAGAAGCCGGCCGCCGTCCCTATGCGCTGCTCACGAAAGCACTCGAAGAGAGCGAGTTCGTTGCCATCGCCAAACTCACCATGCACAACCGCGAATACACCGTCTTCCTGCGTCCGCACAAAGGCGGAATGATGCTGCACACCATGTACTACGCCGAGGAGGTTCGCGAGGTCGAGTCGTTCGGCGCTCCCGATGTCGAGATTAAGGAAGCAGAAATCAAGGTTGCGCATCAACTCATCGAGGCGCTGGCGGGCGAATGGGACCCGGAGAAATATCACGACACCTTTCAGGAAAATCTGAAAAAGCTGATTGAAGCGAAGCTGGAGGGTGGCGAGGTTCAGGCCGTCGAGCAACCGAAGAAGCTGGCTCCGGTGGTCGATCTGATGGCCGCCCTGAAGGAAAGCCTGGCCCAGACCAAGAAGCCCTCCGGGTCGGAAAAAGTTGCGGAGATGCCAGCCGCGAGCCAACCGAAGACCCGCCGCGGCCGCGCGTAGATCCTTCGATGGAGACGCGGCAAGCCGACGTCTCTACCTAAAAGCATTGCCCCCGGAACTCTGCCCCGGCAACCAAACTTGCCTCTATCCGCTTCTCACCAGTGCGGCGGGAAAACAGTTGCATCGGCTAAGCACCGTCCGATTTCCCCTCTCGACCCGGTTCCCGATACAATATCGGATTCCGTGTAAGACTAACTTTCTGTGGAGTTTGAATGAAGCGGTTTCTGTGGCTGGGGCTGGCGCTGTTTCTTTGTCTAGTCTGGTGCGGGTGCGGCGACACTTTCCGCCCGATTATCATCCCGAATCCGCCCGTGTTCCCCAACCCGGCGGCGGCCCACACCGTGGTGTCCATCAACGATAACGGAACCATCGTGGCCGGCAGTGCCATGGTGATCGATGTTTCAGGCGACACAGACGTGAGCGTCGCCAACGTGGGCCTGGCTCCTGTCCACGCCGTGCAGCAAACCGCTAATACGGTCTTGGTCGTAAATCATTCCGTGACCGGCGCGGCAGCCGATTCGATTACCACGCTGAACTTCAGAGGCACGGTAATCTCCGGCGCCACCACTATCAGCTTGCCAGCGAATTCGGCGCCGAACTTTGTCGCTGTCGCCCCGTTGGCTACGACAGCTTATGTAACGTTGCCGAGCTATGTGGACCCACTCACCAATAACGTGGTTCCATCCGTCGGCGTGGTCGATACCCAGAGCAACGAATTGACGAACGTTATCACGGTTGGCAACCATCCGGATGCCTTGGCCGTCACACCCGACAATAGCAAGCTCTACGTTGCCAACCAGGGCTCCAACTCGGTCAGCGGATTCAACACCGTCGACCGGTCGTCGCGGACCATCAACGGTTCGTTCAACGCGCCGCTCTGGCTGAGCGCGCGCTCCGACAACCAGCGCGTGTATGTGCTCAATGGCAATGGCGTGGTGAGCACAATTGATACCACCTCCACCGCCGGCCCCGACAACGTGATCGATGCGAGCGTTAATGTCCCCGGCGCTGCTTACATGCTCTACGACGGAAATCTTAACCGGCTCTACATACCATGGTTCAGCCAGTCGGCGATGCAGGGCCAGGTGACGATGTTGGATATCTCGCAATCCACCCCCGTGGTTCTTACGGGTGCCCCGATCCCGATCGCTCCGGTCTTGCCATCCGCTCGCGTGCAGGGTGATGTGTGCTCGACTTTTAGCCCGGGCGCGGTTACCCCCACCGCAGTGGCCGCCTTACCGGATGGTTCCCGCGCTTACGTCGGATCTTATGCGTCATTCGCAGTCGATGTGACGATATCGAGTCCAACCAGTTCCGACGGTGTCCACACAACCTACACCTACAGCCTGCTGCCCGGAACCCCTGATTTGCTTCCGGGGATGATCATCACCATCGCGGGTGTGAACTCGACTGGCACCTCTCCGAGTGACTTCAACGGGACCTTCGAGATTCTCTCTGTTGGGGGAGGAACGTTTGAAGTAGCGAATGCTCCGACCGACCAGTACGTTAGTGGAGGGACCGGCGTTGCTCCGAACATCTGCCCGCAAGTGACGGTGATCAACGTCGCGAGCAACAGCGTCAAGCCCCCTATCGCGGTTCCAGGATTTGCCGCCTACGACGCTCTATGTTCCAGCACCCGTTTCCGCTTCACCATGGCCGCCGGCGGCGACAGTTCCCGTGCCTACCTGTCCAGTTGCGATGGTGGCATCGTCAACATCATCGACACCTCCTCTGACAGCTACATTCTGAATCTACCGGAACCGGTCGGCACGCGCACGCCGATTCCGCCGAACCCGCAGAACCCGCCGCAGAATCCCATTTTCCTGTTTGCCGGCCCCTAAGGGTATGTTCTGAAGTTCGTGATACAAATTCGCCTGTCATCCTGAGCGAAGCGAAGGACCTGCTTTGGGGGCACAGGAGACAGCAGATCCTTAGCTTCGCTCAGGATGACAATATTAGGCCATGCCAAAAAATAAATATTAGGAGTTAGCAGGGTTGAATAAGTTGCAGTGCCGAGCGGCTAACGACCAACGGCGAGCGCCTAACGACCAATGACTAACGCCCAGCGACCGATTTCCTAGCCCGCGACCGCAGCGCGTTCCAGTGCCCCGGGACAATGGTGGCGCAACGCCACATTCATGAAGACGTTTCCGCTGGCAGTATTGAACACCATGACCAGGGCTTCCGTGTCTTCACTGCTTTTGCTGCCCTGTTCGGAAGTGTGCAGGGTGGGTGGACGAACGTGAAAATGGAATCCCTGGTCGTTGAGCGTGGTGATGGCGTTGCCAATGATCTGGTTGGCTAGCTCACAGACCGCCTCGCGCACCAGCTCTTCGTCGGTCTCGGAGACTTCGACGCCGGCCAGACGGCTGGCGAGTTGCACCGCCGCTCCCAGATCCACATCAAAAATGATCCGCCCTTCGATCTCGCCCATGAGGCACACCTCGGCCGCGATCCCTTTGCGCCGGTACGCCTCTTCTTCCATGCTCAGGTTCTCGATGGCAATGGGCGACCCCAGCCCTTGCGCCAGGACGGCGTCGGCTGAGTTGATGAAAGGCTGAATCAGGTCCATCCGCATCGATTATGCTCCAGCTCCGCGCGCCGTCGTTCCGTCGTCCCGCATCACGTACTTGATGACTTCATAGAGAACCTCCGGCTTCACCGGTTTCTGCACGAAGTGACGGGCGCCGCGCTGCAAGGCAGCCACGATGTTTTCCTGGTAGCCGACCGACGACACCATTACGATGCGGGCGCTGGGGTGGTCGCGCACAATCTTCTCCGCCGCCTCGATGCCTTCCATCTGCGGCATGGTGATATCCATCAGAACGATGTCGGGCGTGACCCGTTCGTACTCGCTGATGGCAGAAACTCCGTCGCCAGCCTCGCCGACTACCTGCCCGCCGAAGGTTTCCACCATCCGGGCCAGGTTCTTGCGGGCGAACACGGAGTCATCCACAATCAGATAGCGCACCGGTTGTCCGTCTTCGCTCCGCGTTACGGGCGCAAACTTTTCCATGGCACTCCTCCCCAAGCTATCACTTCATCACGAACAGCCGCCTTCCGGTAGATGACTCTAGTTACTTCCGGAAGTGGTCGCACGCTTGACGTCGCTTTTGTCTCCCCGGGTACCGTCCGCCCAGCCGTGGTCGGGAGCGCACTGAGCCTGCAAAATATTGGGCAACTCCTGGAGGTCCGCGACCCGCATCACATAGCCGCGTTCGATGGCCGCCTTGGGCATGCCAAAAACCACACATGTCTCCTGGCTCTGCGCCACGGTAAATCCGCCCGCTGCCCGGATCTCTCCCAGGCCGGCCGCCCCGTCTTCTCCCATGCCGGTCATCAACAAACCCATGGCCTGTGAACCGAACTCCTCGGCTACGCTGTGGAACAGCACATCCACCGAAGGACGGTGTCCATTCACCGGGGCCTCATCCCCCAGCAACGCGACATTGCCCAGCGGCAATTTCTTTATTTTCATGTGCCGGTTCCCCGGACAAATGAGTGCTCGCCCAGCCACCAGCAAGTCGCCCGATTGCGCTTCCTTCACCCGGATCGGGCAGCTCTCGTCCAGCCGCTTGGCAAACAGTTCCGTGAATCCGTCCGGCATGTGCTGCACCACCAGGATGCTGCCCGAAAATTCCAGCGGCAGCTTCGAGAATAGGTATTGCAGGGCATTCGGACCGCCCGTGGAAACGCCGATGGCGACGATGTGCGTCGGCGCGACCGGCCGCAGCTTGCCGGGTTGCTTCCCGCCTACTTCCCCCGGCAGGAACTGCGTCTGCACGCCCGCGCTCTGCGCCGCGGCCCTGATCTTCTTGATCAACTCGCCGGCGATTTCAGGCATGCGCGCGGAAACGTCCTTCGGTTTGGCCACGAAATCGAACGCACCCAGAGTCAGCGCTTTGAGCGTGATCGCCGCCCCGGCCGTGCTGTGCGAACTGACCACAATCACCGGCAGCCGCCAGCGCCGCATGATTTCTTTCAGCGTGTCGATCCCGTTCAGTCCGGGCATTTCGAGGTCGAGCGTCACTACATCCGGCGCCAGGTCGTCAATTTTCTTCAACCCAAAATGACCATCAATCGCCGTACCCACCACCTCGATCGAGGCATCCTGTTCAAGGATCTTGGGTATCAGCTTGCGCATCAGGGCCGAGTCATCCACCACCAGGACCCGCACCGGCTTGTTCATGCCCGACCCCCGGCCGCGCCTCGTGTCCGCCTGTTGCCACTCTCGATATTCGACGCTGCGGGTACGACACTCGACAGGAGACCGTCCATCCGTAGACCGTTTGCATCTGTCCGCCCGCGCGTGAAGCGATCCGTCAGGGCAATCATGTTCAGTATAAGAACCACCCGCCCATCGCCCAGAATCGATGCCCCACTCACCAGGTCGGTCGTGATCGACCGGTCGTCGAGGGCCTTGATCACCAACTCGTCTTCGCCCTCCAGCCCGTCGACGATGACTCCGAACTTGCGTTCCCCGCTGTTGATCACCAGCACGAAGACCTTTCGTCGCGCCGTCTCCGGACCGCTCGGAGGCTTCGAGCCCAGGCGCAGCAGAGGTAACACGTCGTTGCGTAATTGCAACACGTCGTAGTGCTCCACCTGGTGGATATCTCCTTCCACCGTGCGCGCAATCTCCGCCACCGCGTTCAGCGGCAGCGCGTAGAGCCGTTGCTCCACCCGGAACATCAACGCCCGGATAATGGCCAGCGTCAGCGGAAGCCGCAGACGGAAGGTAGTGCCCCGTCCCCGCGCCGTTTCGATCTGGATCGTTCCCTTCAAGCGTCCCAGCACGCTCTGCACCACATCCAATCCCACGCCGCGGCCCGAGAGTTCGGTGATCTCTTCCGCCGTGGAGAATCCCGGCTGCATGATCAGATCCAGAGTCTCGGCCTCGCTCAGCCGGGCTGCCTGCTCGGCGGTCAGCAATCGCTGGGACAGAGCGCGCTGCCGGACCTTCTCGGAATCAATGCCCGCCCCGTCGTCGGAGACCTCGATGACCACCTGGTTTCCCTGGTGATAAGCGCCCAGCCGCAAGGTTCCCTGCAACCGCTTGCCGGCGCGCACCCGCTCCTCCGCGTTTTCAAGCCCATGCCCGATCGCATTTCGCACCAGGTGAGTGAGCGGCTCGGCGATGGCATCCAGAATGCTTTTGTCGAGATCGGTCTGCCCGCCCTTGATGAGCAGTTCGACTTCCTTCCCGCAATGGCGGCCCACGTCTCGCACAATGCGCGGAAAGCGGCGGAACAACTGATCGACCGGCACCATGCGAATCTTCATGACCGAGTGCTGCAGGTCATTCAAGACCCGCCCCTGGAATGCCATGGCATCGGCAAACTTTCCCCGCAAGACATCTTTCGGGAAGCGTTGTCCAAATTCCAACAGCGCCTGTTGCAACATCGATTTCGCCAGGATCAACTCGCCGACCAGATTCAGTACGCTGTCGATTCTTTCCGCGTCCACACGCAGCAGGTTGTCGGGGCCGGTCGGCATGGCGGGCGCCATCGCCGGTTCGCCCGCTTCTTTGCTAGTGATGCCGCCAGAGACATCGGCAGCGACGTCGGCCGGACCACGCTCAGCCGATGCGACCTCATCGTTCCTTTCAGAATCGGCGCCGGAAGCCGGTGGAAGCGCGGTCGTCGACAGCGTTTGGATGCGTACGGGAGTGACCCGGACCCTCAGCGCGATCGTCGGAATGCTGCACTTTGCCCGGATCTGCTCCGCTGGTTTCTCCGACGCGAGTGCCGCTTCGATGCGGGTAATCGGCTCGTGACTGCCTTCGACCGGATAAAGAGCAAGGACCTCGCCCAATCCGGCGAGAGCCAACTGGATCATCTGCCGTCCGGCGATCGGCATGGCGCACTGCGGGTCCACCTGCACGACCACGTGATGCACGCGCTTGCCCTGCGCCGTCGCCCGGGTGATCGCCAGTTGCTCGTATTCCGACCAGCGGTTGGCGATTGCGGCGACGTTTCTTTTGGTCTTCTTTTTTCCCTGGAACGCCTTGCCTTCGACCGCCGGCGCCGAGTGCGCCAGACGGGCAATGTCCGTGCGCAAAGATTGGATGCTCGGAAGCTTCGTGCCTTTCTGATACGCCTCCAGCAGCGCCGCAAACACGTCGGCCGCGCGCAACGCGATCTCAGGAACCGAAGCCGCCGCGGCCGTGTTCTCCAGCGCCAGCACGTCCTCAAACTCGTGGGCCAGTTCGCTGAGTTCCCGGAAGCCGCAGGCGGCCGAGTCGCCCTTCAGCGTATGCACTGTCCGCCGCAGGCTGCGGGCCGTTTCCGCATCGCCCGGCGATTTCTCCAGCCGCATCGCTTCGTCGTTCAGCTTCTGGACCAGTTCCCCCGCGCTTTCGAAGAATAGCTGCCGAAGTTCTGTCATCCTGTCTTCGGGGGGACCGTTCACACCTTCACCTCGACCCGCTGGTACGCAGTGCCACTGTTGCGATGTACCATCTGAAATTTTTCGGTCAATGCCAGCAGGCTCTCGGCATGGCCCACAAACAGGTATCCCTCGGGATTCAGGCAGCGGTAAAACTTCTCCACCAGCCGCTTCTGCTCCGCTTCGTCGAAATACATCATCACGTTGCGGCAGAAAATGACGTCGTTGCGCTGCGGCAGGTATTCGGTCTTCAGATTGTGAAAGTCGAAGTGCACCAGTTCCCTGACGTTCTTCTTCACCGCGTAGCGGTCGCCCACTTTGTCGAAGTAGCGCAGGCGGTAGCCATAGTCGACCCCCGCCATCTGGTGCTCACTGTAGGAGGCTGCCTGCGCCGCGCGCAGCACCGAATAGTTGAGGTCGCTGGCCAGGATTTCCACCCGCCAGGGCGCGGGTACCAGGGGTTTGGGAACCGGCGTATCGAGTGGCCGCGGACTGCGCATATGGTGGTACGACAGCGCATCGGCCACCTGCATGGCCAGGGTGTAAGGTTCCTGTCCCGTGGAACAGCCCGCGCTCCAGATTCTGATGCTGAAGTCGCGGCGTTCCTGCTTGCGCCGCAGAAGGTCGTTTAACACGTCCCGCTGAAACAGCTCCAATTGTGCCTTGTTCCGGAAGAAGCTGGTCTCATTGACCGTGAGGTTTTCGAGCAGACGCGACAGCTCATCTTTCCCCTGCTGGCTGATGAGCAGGCGATAGTAGCTGTAGAACGAATCCAGTTGGCACTCCTTCAACCGCCGCTGCAGGCGGTCCTGCAGGAAGGGCGTGCGCCGGTCGTCGAAGTGCATGCCGCACTCCTGGTAGACCAGCGCCTGCAGGAGTTTCAATTCGGCGTTGGTGAGGGCGAGTGTTTCGTTCGTGTTCATGTGGGTTTGGTTCTTCTTGCTATTTCCCGGCCGAGGCAGTCTTTGTGTTTGTCCCGGTCCCCGTCGTCGTAATCGACGTACTCGTCGTCCCCGCCTTGCCGCTGCCGGCCGCCGCTGTTTTTTCTGTCGGCTTTTCTGCCCGCTTGTCTGACGTTTCTGTTCCCAGTTCGCGTGCCGCCAACACCTTGTCGATATCCAGCAGAATGATCAGCCGTCCCTGGTACTTGCCCAGGCCGGTTACGCAATCTAATCCGCCTTCCTGCATCATGGCGGGGGCGGCCTCGATGTCGCTTTCGGGAATCTTCAGGACCTCCGAAGCCGAATCCACAATCATGCCCGCAAGCCGGCCCCGGTGTTCCACGACCAGAATGCGGCTGCGCCGGTCGACTCCCACGGAGGACTGCCCGAACCGCTTCCGCAGGTCCACCACCGAAACAATTTTCCCGCGCAGGTTGATGACTCCTTCCAGATAATCGGGTGCGTCCGGTACCGCGGTGATCTCCGGCACGCGGACAATCTCATGCAGCGATGTGATGGGTACGCCGTAGGTCTCGCGGCCCACCCGGAAGCCCACAATGTGTGTTTCCCGGCTCATGATTCGAATTTGGATCCCGCCGCCGCAGTCCGGGCTGACTTCCCGTGTCCGGACGCCTTGTCGTTCGTCTTATCGTTCGTTCTGTCGTTCGTCCTGTCGTTCGTCCTGGCGTCGGACCGCAGCGCAAAACGGTCCATCGAATCCAGCAGGCCGCGCGACATTTTTGACATCTGATCGGAGGAAGCGGCCAGTTCGGTGGAGCTCGACGTGGACGACTGCACTAGTTCGCGCATGCGCTCCATGGCCTGCACTACCGCCTGCGCCCCGGAGGCCTGCTCTTCCACCGCCGAGTTGATTTCGTGCGTGATTTCGTTCAGCCGCGTGGTGGCGCGCGCGATCTGCGACGAGCCGTGCGACTGCTCGTTGGTGGCGGCCCCGATTTCCTGCGCGAACTTGAACACCTCGGTCACCACGTTCGAAATCTTGCGCAGCGCGGCATTCAGGTCTTGTCCCAGATTCAGCCCTTCATTCACGATGGTGGTGCTCTTTTCCATGTTATCGACCGCTTTGCGCGCTTCCTTCTGGATGCTCTCGATCAGCTCGGAAATCTCCTTGGTGGACTGCGCGGATTTCTCTGCCAGCTTCCGGACTTCGTCCGCCACCACCGCAAATCCCAGGCCATGTTCGCCCGCCCGGGCCGCTTCAATGGCGGCATTCAAAGCGAGCAGGTTGGTCTGCTCCGCCAGATCGTCGATGACTTCTACGATCTTGCCAATGTTGTCCGCCCGCGTGCCCAGCGCGTCGATGATCTCGCCCGAAGAGCGAATCGTGGTGTTGATCCGATTCAGGCCGTCGGTTGCCTTTTCCATGGTGCCGATGCCGATGTGCACCTCTTCCCGCGAACGGTTCGAAATATCGAGCAGCACCTTGGCCGTGTCCGCGACCCGCTGGATCGAAGTCACCATCTGGTCGATCGAGGCCGAGGTTTCGCTGACGCTCGAGGCCTGCGTCTGCGTGCTCTTCACCATGTTCTGCACGTTCACGCTCATTTCGTGCATGGTGCTGGTCACTTCATCGATGGCCGATGAAGTCTGCAGGCTGTTCCTGGCCGATTCATCGGAAGCGGTTGCCACCTCTGTGGAAGCGGTAGCCACCTGAGAAGCGGCCTCGCGCACGTTGCGCACCATCCCGCGCAGGCCTTCCACCATGCGCGTGAAGGCGTTTGCCAGCGTGTCGTTTGCCGAACGCGGACGGACTTCAACCGACAGATTGCCCCCGGCGATGGCCTCGGAAACCGCGGCCATTTCCTTCAGGTACTTCACCATGGAGTCGAAAGTCCTGGCCAGTTGCCCGATCTCATCCTGGCCGTGAATATCAATGGTGTGTTCCAGATCCCCAGACTGGCCGATCTGCCCCGCCACGTCCATCAACCGGCCCAGCGGTCCCGTGATGTCGGTGGCGGTCCGATAGGCAATGATGACGCCCAGGCCAAGAGCGGCCAGGGAACTGAGCACCGCAGCCAGAATCGTGAACGTCGCTGCCAGTTCGTCGGAGTGGCGCCGCTCCTCCAGCAGTTTGCGGTTCTCCCGGTCAACATCGTCCAGAACGTCGCTGGAACGCGACACCCAGGAGTTTGGATCCTTTTGCAAATAGAAAATCTGCAGCTCGGCTACTGTTGCATTGCCGCTGTCCACGGCCCGGCGTTTGTCCACCAGTGGGTTGGCGAAATCGCTGCCCCAACCCTGCTCCAGCCCCTGCACTTTTTCCAGACTGTTGCGCTGCGGCATGGAATTTGCCAGCTCCTGGGCACGGTGAACGGCTCCGCCCAACTGGCGTTCGCCCTCGTTCATTTGCTCCACTTCCCGGGTGTCCCCGCTGAGCAGGTAGTTCTGCAGGTGAAGCCGGTTCTGCATCATCTGGAAGCGGACCGACGAGGTCGCCTCCGTCATGTCGATCGAACGCTGCGCCGCCGCCTTGGTCTCATGCTCGCGTTGCACTGCGATCATGTTGATCGCCAGCAGCACCAGAACCGTCGCCAGAATGATGCCGAAATTTAGGTAGAGCTTTTTTCCGATGTTCATCCTCCAACCTTCCTCAGCCAGCGCTGCGGTCCGCGCGCGCTCTTTTACTGGGTGGGATCAAAACGGAACACCACAATTCCGGTTGACTCTGCCGGGGCAGCCTCGTAACGCCACTTCTTGACCGCATCCAGCGCGGCATTCGCCAACACCGGATGCCCACCCACCAGCTTCGCGTCCTTGATCGACCCGTTGGCAGCAACCGTGATCTGGATCCTCACCACGCCGGTGATGTTCATTTTCCTGGCCAGTTCAGGGTACGCCGGCGCCACTTTGCTCTTTGCTTTCCGAGTGATTTCTTCTTGCCCCCAACTAAGGGGAGCATTGATCGCGGCCCATCCGCCAATCAGCAGCAGACCCACCGCGAGCGCACGGTTCAGGGCTTGAACAGACACAGTTCCTCCATCGTGGCTTTGCCTTTGCCCTATATTCCTGCAACTACGACACTTGCGGATAGCGAAAGTTCCTTCTGCGCGTTACTTTGGTGACGGGCGTAAAGTGATGAAGAATCGATCCTTAGCGTGTCCGGTGAGCGGATCATCGAGCCATCGGGCGATCTAAAGGCCCCGCTTCTGAACTACGATTCACCCGATGGCCCGACCGCAGAATGAGACACATGTATCAATTTGGTGACGTTTCACAAGTTGGCACTGCCAACCCGTATTCACTTGACTCAATTTGAGAATCCAGCGTAGGTTTTAAATGTAATTCAATTGTTTTCAACCGCTTAGCTAAGTGAGTGGTGCGCGCTGACAACCTACACCGGAAATTCGGGGCCCGGCGATGCGTCTCAGTCTGACGAGGCGTTCCAAAAGCTTCTCCTGGAGCTTTCCCGGGCCGCTTTTCAGAGCGGCGATCCCAGCCAGCTCATCCGGTCTTTTTGCGTCCTCACGCGCGCGTTCTTCCAGGCCAGCGGCGCCTACTATTGGAGTCGCGCCGCTGACGGTGAGCTGGTCGGAGCCGAAGCCGATGCCGAAGGCGGCCAGGCCGAGTCCTTTCGTGGCATCCGAAGGCGAGTCGGCGATGCATCCATCGCCATGGATGCGGTTCAAAAGCGGCGATCCTTTTTCGTCAATCGCCTCGACGTCGCTCGTTATCCCTGGCTGGCCTCCAGTCACGCGCACGCCGCCCTGGCCGCGCCGCTGCTGGTCTCGGGGGAAGTGGTCGGCGCCATCACCTTCCTGAAGAGCGCGCCTGGTGCCGGTTTTGACGACGATGCGGTAGCCAAGATCAGCATCCTGGCGGCTCAGCTCGGCACTGCACTCGAAGCCCTCCGCTTGAACCAGCTTTCCCGCGAAGAGCATCGCCGCGCCGGCATTCTCGTCGAAGTCGCCAGCGCGCTGCATGGCTTACCCGACACCGCAGCCGTGATGGAGAGCATCGCCGACCGCCTCCGCGTGCTGCTGCATTCGCCCGCCGTGCTCGTCTTCGTCCAACAGGAGAAACTGTTCCAGTTGCAGGCGGTGTCGACCGAGGCCCCCAAACTCGCCCGCTCCATTCGTGCGCGTTTCCAGCAGAACCAGCTCCGCTCTTCACTGGAGATCGCGACCCGCGCCGTCGCCGCCGGCGAGCGCATCACGGTGAGCATCGACCGCGCCTCACACTTCGGAGAAGATTCGCCTCCCGGAGTTCTCATCGCGGCGCCGTTTCGCACCTCGCGCTCGCACGGCGCGATTCTGGTTTATCCCCGTCTCACCCCGCCGTTCACGCCCGAAGACAAAACCCTGGTGTCCGCCCTGGCCGGCTTTGGCGCGGTCGCCATCGCCAACGCCGAGTTATACGGCATGGCCCGTGCCCAGGCCCGCGAACTGCACGAAATCCTCGAGATTTCCTTCGAACTCGGTTCCGCCGGAAAGCTCGACGAGTTCATGCAGACCTCGGTGGTCCGGGCCGCCAGTTTCCTCGGCTTCCAGCGCTGTTTTATCGGCCTGCTCGAAGAGGATACCTTCCACGTTCGATGGGGAGTGGAAAACGGCGTGGCCGGTCCCGTCGATATCCCGCTCCGCGATGGCGTGGCGACGCTCGCGCTGAAACAAAAAAATGTATTTACCAGCGAAGATGCCTCCACGACGCCGGGGGCGGATTTGGAGTTCGTGGCCGCTTTCCACATCCGCCAACTTCTCGCCGTGCCCCTGCTCGGTTCGAATGGCGATGTGCTCGGGATGTTCGGAGTGCTGGACCGCATCGAGGCCGGGCCGATCAACGACGAAGACGTTCGCCGCGCCCGCGCTCTGGCCGCGCAGATTGCTATCGCCCTCGAGCTTACTCGGAACCTGCACCAATCCGAGGAGCACCGCCGCCGCGCCGAAGCCCTGGTCGCCATCGCCCTTGAACTCAACGCCGTCCTGCATCTGCCCGACTTCATGCGCAACTTCGCGCTGCGCGCCTCGGGTCTGCTAGGAGGCCGCTCGGTTGCCCTCCGGGTCCAGACCTCGGAGCCAGACACCGTCCTCATGTGCGGCGCCTCCGAAGTCGACGACCAGCAACTGCTCCGCCGCTTCAGCCAGGCGCTCACCGCGGCCCTGCCGAAATATCCCACCGATGTTGCGTTTGCACCCGCTGGCGATGTCCTGGGAACCGCGCTCGCTTCCAGTCTGGGATGGACCGATTGCACCCTGGTCCGGCTGGCCGGGGCCTCGGGAGAGCTGGTTGGCGTGCTTTGTCTCGCCGACCGCGGCGCTCCGCCCTCTGCCGAAGATCGCCTCTTGCTGCGCGCCATCGCCGGCCACGCCAGCATCGCGCTCGAGAATGCCTGCCTGTTTACGCGCATGCAGCAGGCCAACCGGCACTGGCTGGAAATCTTCGATGCCATCAGCGACTTCATCGTGGTCCACGACGAGCAGCATAACGTTCTCCGCGTCAATCGCTCCCTCGCCGATTTCGTCGGCACCGCCCCCGACCAACTGATTGGCGTCAACATGCGGGCGCTCGAAGCCCTTTCTGCCGGCGCTTCGCCCCACTCCTGTCCCTTCTGCCGCAGCGGCGAAGGTCTCGACGAATACGTGCACCCGGCTCTCGAACGCACCTACCTGATTTCAACGTCGCGTATTCATGCCGCCGACCAGGGGCCCCCATCGCGCGGGGTGGGCGCGATGGGGATGAGCAGCGCCCAGTTCCAGACCGTGCACGTGCTCAAGGACATCACCGACCGCCGCGAAGCCGAGCGCCGTTATCGCGAACTGTTCGACAATATTCAGGAGGGAATCTACGTCTCCACGCCCCAGGGCCGCTTCGTCGAGGTCAACGATGCGCTGGTCCGCATCCTCGGTTACAGCAGCCGCGACGAAGTGCTTCAGCTCGATATTCCCACCCAGGTCTATTTTTCTCCGCAGCGCCGGCAGGAACTCGCGGAAATGCTCAAACGCGGCGGCGAAATGCGCAATCACGAAGAAGTCCTGCGGCGCAAAGACGGATCGCCTGTGCACGTATTCATGAATTGTTTTGCGATGCGCGATGCGGCCGGCAACACTCTGCAGCACCGCGGCCTCATGCTCGATGTCACCGGCCTCCACCAATCGCAAACCGAGCTGCAGAAAGAGCGTGATTTCTCCAGCAAGATTCTCAGCCATACCCAGAGTCTGATTCTGGTCACTGATACCGAAGGCGTGGTCAGTTATGCCAACCGGCGCTGGAGCGGTCTCGGTTTTCAGCAGAGCCAGATCCTCGCTCATCCCTTGCCCGATCTGTGCGTTCCTTCACGCCGCGCCGCGCTGCGCGACGCGCTGGCCGCGGTAGCCCGCGGCCAGCAGGTCGATAACTTCGATCTGCCCCTGGTTCGGGGCGACGGCGTCAGCGCCCAGTTCTCCGCCAATCTCAGTCCCATCAGCGGCGAAGACGGCCGGGTCAGCAGCATCGTCGTGGTCATGACCGATGTGACCGACTCCGCCATGCTGCGCTCCAAGCTCATGCATGCCGAGAAAATGGCGGCCGTCGGACAGTTGGTCTCCGGCGTCGCCCACGAAGTCAACAATCCCCTCACTGCCATCCTCGGATTCACCGACCTCTTGATGGAAAACCCCGAGCTCCCGGAAAGCGCGCGCCGCGATCTGCGTGTGATTCTGCAAGAAGCGCAGCGCACCAAGCAGATCGTGCAAAACCTGCTCAGCTTTGCCCGCCAGATGCCGCCCCAGCGCCAACTGGTTCAGGTCAACTCCATCCTGCAACGCACCGTCCACTTGCGCTCCTACGACTTTATCAGTCACGGCATTCAGGTGGTCGAACGCCTCGACGAGTCCCTGCCCCAGGTCATCGGAGATTCGCACCAGCTCCAGCAGGTGTTTCTCAACATCCTGAACAACGCCTACGACGCCGTCCGCGAAACCGCGCGGCCCGCTCGCATTGAGATCATGAGCGCCCGCGCCAACTCGTTCGTCGAGATTTCTTTTCGCGATAACGGCCCGGGCATCCCCGATGCCGGACCCATTTTTGACCCTTTCTATACCACCAAGGACGTCGGCAAGGGCACTGGCTTGGGCCTCAGTATTTGCTATGGCATTGTCCGCGAACATGGCGGCGAAATTGTTTGTCACAACAATCCTGACTCTGAAGGAGCGACTTTTATCGTCCGCCTCCCGCTGGCCTCCGAGACGGCATCCTTTGGAGCAGTTGCAGGAGTGCAACCAAAATGACGCAGTCAGGAACGCAGTCAGGAACAAACCCAGGAACTAAATCCTCTTGTGCGCCAGTTCTTCTGATCGAAGACGAACCGGCCGTCATGGCTCTGGTACGCGCCGTTCTCGAAGGCCACGGATACACCGTCGTTCCGACCGAATCCGGCGCCGAAGCCCTGCGCATACTCGAAACCGGCGATTTTCACGGCGTCGTCTCCGACATGCGCACCCCCGGAGGCGTCGATGGCGCCCAGGTCTATGCCTGGATCGCCGCCCATCGCCCCGAACTGGCCCGCCGGCTCGTCTTCATCACCGGCGATATCGCTAACGAGGAAACCGCTGCCACGCTGCGCCGCACCGGAGCGCCCTGCGTGGAAAAACCATTTCGCGTCCACGACTTCATTGCCGTGGTCGAGCAGACGATGGGACGGGCCGCGTCATGACTCAGACTTTGCCGACTCAGAATTTAACGAAAAACGACTTCCGCATCCGCTTGTTGGTTGTCGATGACGAGCAGACTATCCGCCGTCTCTGCATGACCGTCGGCGAATCCCTCGGCTTCTCCTGCCTGGAGGCCGAGAGCGGTGACGCTGCTTTCGCCCTGCTCGAGGAGCAGCCCGTGCACATGGTGCTCACCGACATGGTCATGCCGCGCATGTCCGGAATCGAATTCCTGGAGCAGGTCAAGCGCACTTATCCCCGCATCGAAGTCGCGGTCATGACCGGCCACGGATCGGTCGAAACCGCGGTGCAGGCGATGAAGCTCGGCGCCTACGATTACATTGCCAAGCCCTTCGCTCCCCTCGATGACCTCCGCCATTTCCTGCGCCGCATGGCCGACAAGGTCCGCCTTGTCGAAGAAAATCTCTACCTCCGTGAGCGCTCCGAAACCGAGACCTCCCTCCACGGCATTATCGGGAATTCCACCGGCATTCAGAACGTTCTGCGCCTCATCTCCCGCCTCAAAGACACGCGCACGCCCGTGCTGATTTCCGGCGAAAGCGGAACCGGCAAGGAACTGGTAGCTCGCGCCCTGCACTTTCGCGGCACCATGGCCAACCGCCCCTTTGTTGCCGTCGATTGCGGATCGCTCGTCCCCACCCTCATCGAGAGCGAATTGTTTGGCTACGAAAAAGGCGCCTTCACCGGCGCTCTTCGTTCCAAGCAGGGTCTGCTGCAATCGGCCGATACCGGAACCATTTTTCTCGACGAGGTCGGCGAACTGCCGCTCGAAATGCAAGCCAAGATCTTGCGCTTTCTTCAGGAAAAAGAAGTCCGCCCCGTGGGCAGCAATCAAAAAGTCAAGGTGGACGTGCGCATCATGGCCGCCACCAACCGCGACCTCGACGCCGAATATAAAAAAGGAACATTCCGCAAGGATCTCTATTTCCGTCTCAACGTCGTGACCATATCTCTGCCTCCCTTGCGCGAACGCCGTTCCGATATTCCCATCCTGGCGGCATTTTTCCTCGAACGTCTCGCTCCCGCTCGCGGCGTCCAGCTCTCCAGCAACGCCATGAAAGCTTTGCTCGAGTATGACTGGCCCGGCAATGTCCGCGAACTGGAAAACTGCCTGGAGCGAGCCGTCGCTCTCGGCGATCAGCGCATCATCGACGTCCACGATCTGCCGCCGGCGATCGCGCACTCGGAGGTTCAGACTGAAGCGCTCGCTGCGCAAGAGTTTTCCGGCAGCGACCTGGAAGACATCGAGCGCGCCACCATCGAGCGCGTCTTTTCCCAGGTCAAGGGAGACAAAGCGCTGGCCGGAAAAATGCTCGGTATCAGCCGAGCTACGCTCTATCGCAAGCTGAAGCGCTACAACATAGGCGCCCGCGAGGAGCCTCCGCAATCGACCACCCTACAATAAGTTGGTCGTGGGGGACGAGGAAGTGTGGTGACGGTTGCCCTCGCCCCATGCACGAAACCCCGTTTTTCAGCTAAAGTTAGAGCAGAATGCTCGATCTGAATTTTGTTCGTGACAACCTCGCGCTGGTGGAGGAAAAACTGCGCCAGCGCGGAATGAATCCGGCTGAAGTTCTGAAAGACTTTTGCACCATCGACGCCGAGCGCCGGCAGGCGATCACAGCCGCGGAAACTCTGCAGGCGCGCCGCAACCGCGCTTCCGAGGAGATTGCCAAGCTCAAGAAAAGCGGGAAGGACGCTTCCGCACAGATTCAGGAGACCAAAGACCTGCGCGAGCAGATTCAGGAATCCGAGAAAAAGGCAGCCGAACAGGAGGCGCGCCTGCGCGAAATTTTGACCTCCCTTCCGAATCTTCCACACGCCAGCGTGCCCGTGGGGTCGCACGCTGAAGATAACGTGGAAGCGCGCCGCTGGGGTACGCCGCCGCAGTTCGATTTCAAACCCAAGCCGCACTGGGAACTGGGCGAACAACTGGGAGTGCTTGACCTGGAGCGCGCCGCCAAGTTGTCGGGCGCTCGCTTCGCCGTCTATTGGGCACTGGGTGCGCGCTTGGAGCGGGCCCTCGCCAACTTCATGCTCGATCTGCACACCCGCGAGCATGGATACACTGAGGTGCTTCCACCGTACCTCGTGAATTCCGAGTCGATGTATGGCACCGGCCAGCTTCCCAAGTTTGCGCAGGACTTGTTTCGCGTACCGCACGGCGAGAAGGATCTCTGGCTGATTCCGACGGCCGAGGTTCCGGTTACGAATCTCTATCGCGACGAAGTGCTCGACGGCGCCTGCTTGCCGGTTTGCCTGACCGCCTACACTCCCTGTTTTCGCAGCGAAGCCGGATCGTACGGCAAGGATGTGCGCGGAATTATCCGCCAGCACCAGTTTCAAAAGGTCGAACTGGTAAAGTTCTCGCGTCCCGAGACTTCCTACGATGAACTGGAAAAGCTGACCCACGACGCCGAGACCGTTTTGCAGAAACTCGGCCTGCACTACCGCGTGGTCACGCTGTGCACCGCGGATATGGGATTCTCTGCGGCGAAAACTTACGACATTGAAGTCTGGCTGCCAGGGCAACAACTGTTCCGCGAGATTTCGTCGTGCTCGAACTTCGAAAGTTTTCAGGCGCGGCGCGCGAATATTCGCTACCGTCCCGAGGGCAAGAACAAGACTGAATTCCTGCACACCTTGAACGGCAGCGGCTTGGCCGTGGGACGCACATGGGTTGCTGTCCTCGAGAACTATCAGCAAGCCGATGGCAGCGTGCATATTCCGGAGGCGCTGCAATCTTATATGGGCACCGATCGCATTCCGACACCAGCAAGGAGCGCCTGAACCCGCTCCCGTCGCGGCATGTACCGCGCGGCGGGCTCGATTTGCCATCATATGAATTCCCCAATACACTGGCAGCAACCCGAAGCCTCGATGGTGCCTCAAAGCACCGTCTCTCCCATGGGCGCGATCTGGCGCACAATCCGCGGATACATTCTGTGGTCGTATGAGCGGGGCAGCCTGCACTACGACATCATGGTCACGCTGATCCTCCTCTTTGTTTTTGTTTCGCCGTACTTCATCAACTTCAAGGACAAACCGGTCGAGCGCAATCCGCATCTTACCGGCGTGGTTGTGCTGCCCGGCGAGAAGGGCGGGTTCATCTATCAGATCCAAGCCTCGGCAGTGAACACCGCGGCGGGTGAAGATGTTCGCCGGCAACTGGAGCAGATCATCGAACCCATCTCCGGGGCGGTCAGCATTACCAGGTACGAGACGATTAAAGATGGCTCGGGACACCCGCTGAGTTACAAAGTCTGGGTGGAAAAAGAGTAGAGTCGGTTTCAAAGGGCAATGTTTCAACGTTGATCAATGCGAGCTGTGCTTAAAGCGCTTGTTCTCGGGACCGTGGTGGTCGGCTGCCTGTTTACGGCGGCCGCTCGGGCGCAGATTGTTGGTGAGTCCCCTGATCTTGAGCACGTTCTCGCCCAGATGGATGTCGCCGCCCGTAACTTCAAAACCACCGAAGCGAATCTGGTCGCGGACCAATACCAGAAGGTGATCAACGAAACCGACACACAGAAGGGCAAGATCTACTTCCGCCGTGAAGGCGGCGAAATCCAGATGGCTGCCGACTTCGCCGAGCCGGACAAGAAGTACGTCATCTACAGCGGCGGCAAAGTTCAGGTGTACGAGCCCAAAATCGATCAGGTAAACGAATACAATGCCGGCAAGGATCGCAGCGACATCGAGAGTTTTCTCGTGCTCGGTTTCGGCGGCAGCGGCCACGATCTGTTCAAGTCTTACGCCGTGAGGTTCTTAGCGACGGAGACCGTGGGCGGCATCAAAGCCGACAAACTGGAGTTGATTCCGAAGTCGGAGCGTTTGCGGAACAACATTGCGCGCATCCTGCTCTGGATCGACCCGGCCCGGGGAATTTCAGTACAACAGCAGTTGTTTGAGCCGGGCGGCGACTACCGCCTGGCGAAGTACTCCAACATCCAGATCAATCAAAAGCTTCCGGAGAGCGTCTTTAAGCTGAAGACCACCGGGAAAACCCGGTTTGTCTCTCCGCAGGGATAGGCAAAGGACAGCATTTTCTGCGCCAGATCTGGCAAAACGGGAACCCACAGAAACAAGCTGAAAAAGACCGGCTGGGACTATATACTGCACGAGAACCTCCGAAAGCTGAGTTCGCATGGCCAAAGTTTTTACCATCCCCGTTCCTCCGGATTTGTCGCGCAGGAAGCGTGAACGCACCACCGACCCCCGCTACGTGGACGGTCAGAAGATGCTGGTGGAAGCGATGAAATATCTGGCGCAGGCCGATCCGGTGGCCAATCGCGGGGCCATCGAACTGCTCTCCGAACACGTCCGCACCCGTTTCCGCATGACCGACTCGCCGCTGAGCTAAAGATCGCTGTCCTTCCAGCGCTTTCCTTGCGAAGACAACTGTTGAATGTGAGCACGCAAGTCGAGCAGGAAAATTCAGGCCGGCTGCCTACGGTGTCCGTATCTCCCCAGCCACGACGAGGCCAGCACGATGACGGCCGGGTAGCATTCCAGCGTGTAGCGCGGCTCGGGGTTCTCCAGAGTTCCCAGAAATGCCGAGCGCAGCAGCACGAAACTGACCAGCAATCCGGCCCAGCGAATTCCTGACGGCCTGTGCGACGAGGCGCGAACTACCGCCAGCAGCGCGGCCACCACATAGGCCAGGTTCAGCAATCCAAACCCTAGGGCTATGGCCGACTGCTTTGCGTCGTCACTAAACTCCCACCAGCGCACGTCGGGAGGAAGGATCTCGGTTCGCGGACGCAGCCACATGTCCGCGACCCGCAGCAGGGGCAGCACAACGTAGTAGCGCATGGGATGGATGCGAATGCGATCCGCGGCTAATTCGCCGAATCGCGCATCGAGTTCCGGAGTCATATCCTGCGACTGGTTGTAGTCCGCGATCACGGCCAGCGCTGCGTCCTTTTCCACCGGGGTGTCGAGGGCACGCGACGGCAGTTTCTCCCGGTCAATCTTGTTCCCAGGAACGTTCCAGTAAATCTCTTCCACCGAAACGTAGTCGACGATCCAGGTTTTGACCCAGCGGTTGAAACCTCGGAGAGTTAGTTCATCCGTCTCGTTCGCATAACGCGGAGCCAGCGGCTGGAAATGATGGAGTGTCCGGAAATTACGAATCGTCCAGGGAACGAGTGGCGCCAGGGCGAATACCATGACGATGATTCCAGCGGCCAGCACCCTGGGGAATGACTTCCACTTCGTATCACGGCCTCTTCGCGATTCCAGTTTCGTACCAGGGAATCGCTTCAGCAATGCCGCAGGCTCTTCAAAATCAGACGCCCCTTTAGGGGCTGCAACCGCCAGATAAAGAACGACCGCCGCCAGCAGAATGACGCCATCGGGACGCAGCAGGATGCAGGCCGCAATCGCCGCGCCGGTCGCGGCCCAGAGCCGGTAGCAAGTCCGGTCGAGAACGCCCATCCCTACACTCGCGTCATGCATCCGATTCAGAGCAGCGGCCGCGGCATCGAGAGCGAGCGCTGTGGAGAAGACTTCCAAGGTCTCGGTGAGCGCGGCCGCGGCGTAGTTCGCCAGAAATGGACACAGCGCCGCCAGGGCAAAAGCGATTCTTGCTGCGCGGTCGGAAACCACGCGGCGGGCCAGGTCGGCGACGATCAGGCCCGTGGCGAGGTCCAGCAGAATCTGCGTCAACAGCACTGCTCTAAAGTTGCCCGGACCAAATAGCCAGAATATCCCGGCCAGAAACGCGGGATACCCCGGCAGGCGCGTGTCGGTTGGCACGAGCTGTGTCAGTTGCGTCTGGCCATAAATGCCATGCTGCAGCCAGTTGGTGGCGATATCGGCGTAAATCCGCGAGTCGTCCGTGACGGTCGGGAAATAAATGAAGAAAAACAGCCGCAATGCCAGGGCGGCCAAAGTGGTTCCCAGAAAAAAACTGCGATGTTCACGGATCAAACTGGGCACGTTGGGAATATATCGCAATCGCGCAACTGAGAACTGAGAACCGAGAACTGGGTTTGACCCCCTGTCGCTCTCACCTTAGGATGAAGACACCACAACGCGATGGCAAAACAGGTTTTCTACGATCCCTTGCAAGCCCGCTGGAGGCGGATTCGCCGCGTTTTCGACGCGGCCGCCCTGGCTTTTTCCGCGCTGGTGATCTTTTTCATCTACAGTGCCCTGCGCCGCGAGCCGCTGCCCGACCTTTCCTGGCTTACGGAAAAGCGGCCTTACCACCCTCTGATAGAAAACGAAAAAACGAAAGCGCGCGAGAAGCGCCGTCTGGCCACCGTGGCCCGCGCCGGACATCGCCACCAAACCCGGAAAGCTCCTTCGCAACTTACGTTGAACTCCGAGCAAGGTATTCGGGCCGCATTCTACGTTTCCTGGGACGCGGCCAGCTTCTCCTCCTTGCGTGAATATGCGCGCCAGGTCGACTTGCTCTTCCCGACCTGGCTGCAGGTTCTCAGTCCAGACGGCCATTTGCAAGCCTCCGATCCGGAAACGAACACCATGTTTGACGTGGTTCACGGACAAACGGTTCGTACCGTGGACGCCAAGGTGATGCCGTTTCTGAAGGCGGAAGGCACCGGCATGGAAGTCTTTCCGGTGGTGCAGAACTTTGACGGCACCGACTTTGTTCCGGGCATCAGTGATTTCCTGGACAATCCGCAAGCGCGCGCCAACTTTCGACGCGAGATCGGTCTCTTTCTTGCCTCCGATCATTATCGCGGTCTGATGGTCGATTTCGAATCCTTCCCGAAAAAAGGGCAGACCGGATATGTAGCTCTGCTCAACGAACTCGCCTCTGACCTGCACGCCAAGGGGATGAAGCTGTACGTCAGCGTTCAGGTGCGCAACGAGGATTTTGATTACAAGGCCATTTCATCCCCCGTGGATGGCGTCGTCATCATGAACTACGACGAGCATTTTCCCGGCGGAACTCCCGGCCCTGTCGCGTCGCAAGATTGGTTCATGGACAACCTTGAGTCCGCAGTCAAAGAGATTCCGAAAGAGAAGCTCATCTGCGCCATCGGCAATTACGGGTATGACTGGGTCGAGAAGCCGAAAAAAGGCAAACTTCCGCCCGGAGTGGCGGACAAAAGCGTTTCCGTGCAGGAAGCCTGGATCGGGTCGCGCGATGCCGAAGAAGAAGTTGATTATGACGGCGACGCGCTCAATCCCCACTTCAGCTACCTCGACGACGATAATTTCCGCCACGATGTCTGGTTTCTGGATGCGGTGACCGCCCTGAACGAGATGCGTGCCGCCCAGACCCTCGGCATCCAGACTTTCGCCTTGTGGAGACTGGGCGCGGAAGACCGCTCCCTGTGGCGTGTCTGGGATATGCCCGGTGAAGCTAACGCATCGGATCGATTGAAAGACGTCCCGCCGGGTCAGGATGTCGACATGGAGGGTAACGGCGAGATCCTGCACATCGAGGCGCGGCCCACCGACGGCGAGCGCGTGCTGACTATAGACAAGCAGACCGGACTCATCGACGGGGAAGAATTCAAAAGCCTGCCCGAGCCTTACCGTGTGGCGCGCTATGGCTTCAGCAAGAACCAACTCGCCATGACCTTCGACGACGGTCCCGATCCAGAGTGGACCCCGAAGATTCTCGATGTCCTCAAACGCGAGCATGTCCCCGGAACATTCTTTTTGATCGGAATCCAGGCGGAGAAGTTCAGCAGTTTGACTAAGCGCATTTACCGGGAAGGTCATGAAATCGGGAACCATACGTTTACCCATCCCGATATCAGCACGATTGGTACCGGCTACATGAAGGTGGAGTTGAACCTCACCGAGCAATTGTTCGCCAGCCGTCTGGGCATTCGTACCATGCTGTTCCGTCCGCCGTACTCGGTCGATGCGGAACCGGATACTGAAGACGAAGTGCGGCCGCTCGAAGTCACGCAGAGCCTGGGCTACATCACCATCGGCAACAAGATCGACACCAGGGACTGGAACGACGAGCCCGCGCTCACGCCGGGACAAATCGCCGCTCGCGTGCTCGACCACCTGCCACCTTGCCAACCGAGCGATCAGCAGTGCGGCAACATTATTCTCATGCACGATGGCGGCGGTAACCGCGAAAGAACCGTGCTGGCGCTCCCGCTGATCATCGATGGCGCCCGCGCCCGCGGATTTCAATTCGTCCCCGTATACCAATTGATGGGCAAAACGAAAGCGGATGTCATGCCGCCGCTTCCGACCAGCCAGTACTGGTCCGCGCTGCTGAATTGGATTAGCTTCGGACTCTTCGGTGCGACCATGACGGGCATCACGGTCATCTTTTTCCTGGGTGACATCCTGATGACCGGCCGCCTGATTTCTGTCGGCGTTCTCGCCATCTATGACCGCGTCCGCGCGCATGTCTATGGAACGCGCGAGCAGATTGCGGCCTACCGGCCCCGGGTCGCGGTGCTCATTCCCGCCTATAACGAAGAGAAAGTAATCGAACGTACCATCCAGGGCGCGATCGATTCCGACTATCCCAATCTGCGCGTGATTGTCATCGACGACGGTTCCAAGGACCGTACTTTGGAAATCGCTCGCCGCGCCTTTGCCGCCGAAGAAGCTGCCGGCAGAGTTTTGATTCTCACCAAGCCCAACGGCGGCAAGGCCGAGGCTCTTAACTTTGGACTGGAGCACATCGAAGATGCGGAACTCTTCGTCGGCATCGATGCCGACACCATCATTGCTCCCGATGCGATCTCCCGCATGGTGCCGCATTTCCTCAACTCGAAAGTTGCAGCGGTCGCGGGCAACGCCAAGGTCGGTAACCGCGTGAACCTCTGGACACGCTGGCAGGCGCTCGAATATATCACCAGCCAGAATTTCGAACGGCGGGCGCTCAACACCATGGGCGCGGTCAGCGTGGTGCCGGGCGCGATCGGCGCCTGGCGCACCGAAGCAGTTCGTGAAGAGGGAGGCTACCACGTCGACACCGTCGCCGAAGACGCCGACCTGACCATGGCGCTGCTGCGCCACGGTTATCGCGTGGAATACGAAGACCAGGCGCTCGCCTTCACCGAGGCTCCGACCAGTGCCAACGCGCTCATGCGGCAGCGCTTCCGCTGGTCGTTCGGAATCCTGCAGGCCATCTTCAAGCATAAGGGCGTCTTCGCGCGCAAAGGAGCTTTGGGATTGGTCGCACTTCCCAACATCCTCATCTTCCAGATCCTGCTTCCGTTAGTCTCGCCCTTCATCGACGTGATGTTTGTGGTGGGCGTGATCTGGTATTTCATCCAGAAACACTTTCATCCTGAGTCCACCGATCCGGCCAGTTTCCAGCGGTTGTTGATCTTCTTCGTCGCCTTCCTGGTGATTGATTTCATCGCCTCGGCGATCGCCTTCCTCCTGGAGCGCCGCCAACCCGAAGCTCGCGAAGACGCCTGGCTGCTAAGCCAGGTATGGTTGCAGCGCTTCGCCTATCGCCAGGTCTTTTCTCTGGTTCTGTTCCGGACCTTGAAGCGCGCTATCCAGGGCCGCCCCTTCGCCTGGGACAAACTGGATCGCACCGCCGCCGTAAAATACATTCGCGCCGAGCGCCGGGATTCGGTCAAAGTGTGATCGTGTAGCGCGGACACTCCTGTCCGCGCACCGCGTGCAGCACACGTCTCTCGGATTCCTTTCCGCCCCCCAATCCGCACCCCCCGTGATCCCAGTCACTGACATCCGCCCCCAAACCGTGTGTGGTAAGAGAGAGAACCACCATGCCCCGCACAATCATCGAGCCTTTCCGCATCAAAAGCGTCGAACCCATTCACTGGACGACCCGCGCACAGCGCGAGCAACTCCTGCGCGCCGCGTTCTACAACCTTTTCCTCCTGCCCGCGGACGACGTCCTCATCGACCTGCTGACCGATTCCGGCACCGGAGCCATGTCCACCCACCAGTGGGCGGCCATGATGGAAGGCGATGAGAGTTACGCTGGCAGTCGCAGCTTCGAGCAGTTCCGCTCGTCGGTGCAGGATATTTTCGGCTACAAGCACGTCATTCCGACCCACCAGGGCCGTGCGGCCGAGCGCATTCTGTTCAGCGTGATGTGCAAGAAAGGCGATGTCGTCCCCGACAACACGCACTTCGACACCACTCGCGCGAACGTAGAGTTCGTCGGCGCAGAAGCGGTCGATCTCGTCATCCCCGAGGGCCGCCAGCCCAGCCTGAAGCATCCCTTCAAGGGCAACATGGACGTCGCGGCGCTCGAGACCTTGATTCAAAACGCCGGCTCAAAAGGAGCCCGCGTGCCTCTGGTCATGCTGACCGTAACCAACAATTCCGGCGGAGGCCAGCCCGTCTCGATGGCCAACGTCAAAGCCGTGAGCGCAGTCTGCCGCAAGCATGGCATCCCGCTCTACTTCGACGCCTGCCGTTTTGCCGAGAACTCCTACTTCATCAAGATCCGCGAAAACGGCTACGAGCAGAAATCGCCCAAAGAAATCGCACAGGAAATGTTCAGCTACGGCGACGGCTGCACCATGTCCGCCAAAAAAGACGGCATGGCGAACATTGGCGGATTCCTCTGCACCAATGACGACCTGCTGGCGCAACAGGAGAAAAACCTGCTCATCCTGACCGAGGGCTATCCCACCTACGGAGGCCTCGCCGGCCGCGATCTGGAAGCCATCGCCGTGGGGGTGCAGGAAGCGCTGCACCAGGACTACCTTGAATACCGCATCGCTTCCACTGCCTACCTCGGCAATCACATTGCCGACCAGGGCGTGCCGATCGTGCAGCCGCCCGGCGGCCACGCCATCTACATCGACGCGCGCGCCTTTCTGCCCCACATTCCACCGGATCATTTTCCCGCAGTTGCGCTTGCCAATGAACTCTATCTCGAAGGCGGAATTCGCTCGGTCGAGATCGGTACATTGATGTTTGGAGCAGCGGCGAAGATGGACCTCGTTCGCCTGGCGATTCCACGCCGCGTCTACACCCAGAGCCACATCGACTACGTGGTGGAAGTCATTCTCGAAGTCTGGAAGAAGCGCGAGCAGATTCACGGCATGAAGGTCAGCTACGAAGCTCCGTTTTTACGCCACTTCACTGCGAGGCTAGAGCCAGAACAGGCGCCACATAATGCACTAGAGCCAGTCGCGGCGACTGCGCGTGGGCTGATTGTTTACTAGTTGGTATCGGAGAGCCTCCCTTGGCGGTCTTTTGGAATCAATAACTTACCGCCGATTGTTTGCCAAGTCCTTGAGAAATAAGGGGTTATATGGAGTCCGGTCTGATCGAATTTTGTCAATAGGGAGAAATTACACGAATTGGGCTAAGTGATTGCAATTGTTGGCATTATTTCATCGGTAAAAGTGGCGGGCGCACCGGTTGAAAATGAGATAATAGAACTAGATAGAGGAAAAATCAGCGCGGCCTTTGGGCCGCGCTTTTTTTTGGGTCTCAGGTCTCAGGTTTGGTCTCAGATGCCGGACAGCCTGTTGGTTTTCGTGGAATCGTGGGCTTAACAGCCTGCGGAAAGAGTCGTTTTCGAGCAACAACCGAACCCTCAGCGGCTAAAGCCGCATTTAAACCAATGCACTTATCGCAGCGGTAAACCGCTGCGCCACCCAAAATCAAGGGCAATGCAGCGGTGAACCGCTGCCCCACCCAAAAGCAAAGGCAATGCCGAGTTTTTCAGCAGACTGTTAAGGCAGGGGGGGATCATGGTGAGTTATCCAGTGGATATTCGGCGGTGTCAGCATATCAAGACGAATGGGACGCAGTGTGGATCGCCGGCGCTCCACCCCAGCGGGCCAAACGCGGGCCCGCCGGGGACCCCGGCGCTGCGGGACGGGAAATTCTGTTATCACCATCAGGAGTGCCGTCCGGAGCGGGTCACGGTTAAGGGCGCGGATGGGAAGGCGAGCGAGGTTCTGGTGCCGGTGTTCGAGGATGCGCACTCGATCCAGACGATGGTGCGGCAGGTGGTGGTGCTGATGCTGGAGGACAAGATCGACGACAAGAAAGCGGGGCGGGTGCTGTATGCATTGCAGATTGCGGCGTCGAATTTGAAGCACATGGAGGCGGAAAAGCCGCGTCCGGTGCAGGTTGTGGTGGATCCGGCGAAAGTGGCGGAGACACCGCTGGGGATGACTCCGTGGTCGGGGAACGAGAGGGGGCACGAGCTCGAGGATGAGGCGGTTGGGTTCCAAGGTGAGATGGCGGCGCAACTGAAGCGGGAGGCATGGGCGGTTCGGGAGCGGTATGGAATGCATCAAAGGGAAGCGCGGCGGCTGGCACGGGAGATGAAAGAATATCTTGCGAGTCGGCCAGAACTGAATAACGAGGAGCTGCGGAGAAATATGGCGATCATTGCAGACAAGATAGAGGAGAATTTGGCGGGGTGAGGGGTGGGAGGGTGTATTAGTTTGAACTCGACCTTGCGGCCAGGGGCGGGCAAGACTCCACGTATCGGACACAGGCTGGTATCAATTGGGGGATTTTGAGTAGAGTCGAGAACAGGCGCAGTGGCTTTAGTCTTCCGGTGGCTGCTGACGAAAGCTTTCGCATCGTCGCCTCAGTCCGGTTTGGCTTGGTTCTGTTTCCTGTTCCCGCTCATCGAACCGGACAGGCGGATGTCCCGCATCCGGCTCTCGGAAAAGACACACGATGGTCCGTGTGACGCTGCCTGCAACTTCTGAACACAACTCGGGGTGGCTAGACTCATCGTCAATCCCCATGTCCTTCGTTGCTTCTTGCGTCCGTCTTTAACTGAGGCCCCTTCCCTCCACCGGAGTTACCCGGTTTCGTAGGTACTGCGAACCTCTCCGCCACCCCACACGGCCCGGCCCATCTCTCACGAGTTGCCAGTTGATCCTTATTCATTGCGATCACCGCGGGGGCTTCCCGTGTTGCGTCTGGTCTCCTCTGCCTGCATGCCATCGCCATTACCCCGGCAGGTTTGATGGACTTCATTCGCTCGGACTATTTCCATCATCGTCGGCCTTCCCCAATTACACGGTGGGTCGGCTCCTGCATTAATCGTTTCGAGGCCTGCTCAGCGTTCACTCACGTTATGGCCTGCACGCTCGCCGAGTCGCCTAGCGACCCTCTACACCGAAAGCTCCGACCGCTTCGTTACCTCTGCAGTCGTTTCGGTTGCTACCGGGTGGAGCGAACCAGTTCCCGGGCGGGAGTTGCACCCGCTGAAGTCCAGTGCCTTTTCACGGCGCACGTGTAATCGAGATTTTGCAACAACTGACCACTTTGTTCAGTTCCGAGGAAGATCCAAGCCAAATAAGAAGCCCCGCCCAAAGTAGAGCTTGAACGGGGCACCCTTTAACCCAGGGTCGAAGATTTTGGCAGTGACCTTTAACTCTTTTAACTCTCCAAACCAGCGTTGTCCGTGCCCAACCGGCTAGTTCTTCTGGATGGACGCCACATACCTAGTCAGGTTGCTGATTCGTTGGTGTACGTCCGCGTCCGGCGGGATCGCCGTCGACGACTCGGCAAACAACGCGCCCCACAGTGGCATATCTTTCGTGCCATGGGCGGCTGGCATATTCGAATCGCCCCGGATCACGGTGTAGACATGCGACCCTGGGAATTTTCCGTTGTTTTGCTTGGCCAATTTGGTGAGGTCGGGTGGGACAATCTTCAAGGCCTTGGCCGCTGGCCCATTTCCTGTCCCGTTGGTCCCATGGCACACCGCACAGTAGTTGGCGTACATGCTGGCACCCCGGTACGCCGCAACGGGCTTGACCGGGACTTTCTTGATGATGATTTCTTGGGCGGCACAAACGATTGCGAAGGCAAGTAGAAACACGGATGCTGCACAAATGGATCTGCGTAGATTCATAAAAATCTCCTTATCAGATTTTGGCGGGGTAGCTTTTTTCATATTGTTCCAGTGTGTCCGACATCATTCCCTACCCCGCAATTTCTTGTTGTGGTGTCGCGAAGCATCATTGGTCGTTCCGTCAGAATTGACAATGCAACGCAGATGGAACGCAAATGGAAATAAGGTGACTGTGAGGTGACTCAGCTAAGCCATCTAGAAGAAAGGACTTGCAGACGTTGCCAAGGCGATATCTTCGCATCAGATTCGGAATAGCATCACTGCCCGCCGGTTGAACTCCGGCGTATAATCCGGCTGCAAGTCTCCTAGCCCAAGGACCTTGGGGGGTGTTTACGTCCCAGCCCGCCAATACCGTCCGCTTCGGGCCCTTTCAACTGGACCTGCGTGCCGCCGAACTGCGCCACAACGGCACCACGACTAGGCTTCCCGAACAACCCTTCCAGATCCTGGTGGAGCTTGTCGAGCATCCCGGCGAAGTCGTCACCCGCGAGGAATTGCGCCAGCGCCTGTGGCGCTCGGACACATTCGTAGATTTCGAGCACGGCCTGAACACCGCAGTGAAGCGTCTGCGGCACGCGCTGGGCGACTCGGCGGAAAACCCACGTTACATCGAGACGCTGCCGCGCCATGGCTACCGCCTGATGGTTCCGGTGGAAAAATCAGAACCGGCGGCTCCGGCGATTCGTGAAGCTCGCATCCGCAAGGTTCTTGTTCCCGCCGCCGTGGTACTGGTCGCCGCTTTGATCGCAGCAGTGTTCTATTTTCGCTCGCACCGGACCATGCCCCGCCTGACCGACAAGGACGCCATTGTCCTTTCCGATTTTGACAACAAGACAGGCGATCCGGTGTTTGATGACACGCTGAAGCAGGGACTCTCGGTACAGCTTGAGCAATCGCCCTTTCTCTCGCTGGTTTCCGATCCCAAGGTGAATGAGACTCTGAAGCTGATGGGCCGTCCTGCCGGTGACCGCTTGACGTCCGAAGTAACGCGCGAGGTCTGCGAGCGCACGGGCAGTAAGGCCATGCTGACCGGCTCGATTGCCTCGTTGGGCAGTCAGTACGTGATTGGCCTGAAGGCGGTGAACTGCAACACGGGCGATGTGCTGGCGGAAGCCCAGGAGCAGGCAGCAGGCAAGGAAGCGGTGCTCAAGGCGCTGGACAGAGCAACGATCAGTTTGCGCAGCAAGCTGGGCGAGTCGCTCAGCACAGTGCAGAAATACGACACGCCGTTGGAGGAGGCGACGACGCCATCGCTGGAAGCGCTGAAAGCCTACAGCCTGGGACTGAAGACGTACTATGCGAAAGGGGAAAACGCCCCTCTGCCTTTCTACAAGCGAGCGGTTGAACTTGATCCGAATTTTGCCATGGCCTACGCCAGGATGTCGGTCACCTACACCAACCTCAGCGATGAACAGCGCTCGGAGGAGAATGCGCGCAGAGCATACGAGCTGCGGGAGAAGGTAAGCGAGCGGGAGCGGTTCTTCATCGAGGTAAACTCCGAGGGAGAACTGGAGAAGGCGGCGCAAACCTTGGAATTGTGGCGGCAAACCTACCCGAGAGACGACGCGCCCTATAGAAAGCTGGGAGCTATTTTCGCCAGACTGGGAAACCGGGAAAAGGCTTTGGAGCAACAACGAGAGGCCCTGCGACTGGAGCCAAGTAATGGGGACAATTATGTCAACCTCGCCCAGGATTACATAGACCTCGACCGGTTGGATGAAGCGGAGGCGGTGTGCAAGCAGGCGGAGGAACGCAAGCTAGAGAACGAGGGCCTGCTCATGCTCCGCTACTACTTGGCTTTTCTGAAGGGCGATGCGGCGCAGATGGCGCAATCATTCTCTGCCGCCATGGGAAAGCCGGGCGCGGAAGACCTGTTGCTGGACATGCTAGCCGACACGGAAGGTTGGTACGGGAAGTTCAAGAACGCGCACGAACTGACCGGGCGGGCGATGGATTCAGCCCAGCATAATGACGCCAAAGAGAGGGCGGCAATGTATCAGGTAGCGGCGGCGCTGCGCGAAGTGGAATCCGGAAACCGGGAGCGGGCGGTGGCCGAGGCCAAGGCGGCGTTGCATCTCGTCCCAAACCGCTATGTGCGGGCCATGTCGGCACTAGCCTTGGCACGTGCAGGCGACGCGTCAGGTGCCGAGAATCTGGCGTCCGTACTCGACAAGACCCTCCCATTGGACACACTGGTCCACAGGTATTGGCTGCCCACGATCCGGGCGGCCGTCGCGCTGGAACGCAAAGACCCAAACCGGGCAATCGAACTATTGAAGGTGACGAGCCCGATCGAACTTGGCGCACCAGCGAACCTCACTGTGATCATGAGCCCAGTTTATTTGCGAGGCGAAGCCTATCTCATGCTTAATGACGGGAACCGAGCGGCAGCGGAATTTCAGAAGTTCATTGACCACCGAGGACTGGTGGTGAATTTTCCATGGGGAGCCCTGGCTCGCCTCGGACTGGCGCGCGCTTACGCCCTGCAAGGCAACACGGTCAAAGCCAAGGCGGCCTATGAGGATTTCCTCACCCTCTGGAAAGACGCCGACCCCGACATCCCCATCCTGAAACAAGCCAAAGCGGAGTACGCGAAGCTGCAATAGCAGCGTGGCGATCTTCCAGCTATTCCTGACCTGCTTGCACAAAAATTGTCAACTGACGAAATCAGGCGTAGGTGTTGAAAAAGGAACCAAAGCAGTGATTTCAGCGAATTTCAGCGCTTGCGGCGAACGAACATTCAATAACTTACGGACGAATTTCGTTGGTGAAATTTCTCGAAAAAAGTTTTTCAACAGCCACAGGCGTTTACACTCACGACCCAGAGGGCTCACCGGTTCTTGCCGTTGGGGTTGGTGATAGCGACACCGCTGGCTTGTGCGCCCACCATGCGAACAAGGCCAGCAATCCGATCACTCCCATGACTCCGCCGGAGTCCAGCCTCGACCGCATTCAAGCTGGGCCCGAGCAAGGCAGCACGTGCGTGAGTGAAGCACCGGCTAGTACGGCTCCAGACAGAATGGATGCGATTCCGCCAGTCCAGAGCGGAAACCGCTGGCGGCCGAGGCCAACAACTAACCACGTAGCTGACACGAACATGGTTCCGCCGCTGAGCAGAAAGCTTGCGCCACAGACCTTCAGCGCCGTCCCCTCCGCTGCCCAGTCACTCACGTACAAGTAGCCAAACACGAAAGGAATAATTCCGTAGAGCAACAGCAACCCTAGACTCATACGACCAATGCTTGGTTTCGGCATGACGTTCTCCACCGTTCGTCAGAATTGTACGGCGAAATGAGGTGGATCAATGAGTGAAAATCGGGATTTTACAACAGTCATCGACGAAACAGTGGCATAATTGCGCCCACCCGAGGTCGCTGTGAGATTCTTAACGACAATATTGGCCACTATCTTTGCTGGCTCGGCCGCCGCACAATCGGCACCCGCCGATGCTGAAAGCCACTTCGAGAAAGCCACGGCCTTTCACCAGAAGAGCGACGTTGAGGCTGAAATTGCCGAGCTTCGCGAGGCGATTCGTTTAAAGCCGGACTTTGCTGAAGCGCATTTGAATTTTGGTCTCGCGCTCTTTAAGAGAAGAGAGAAAGATGCAGCGATCAACGAGTATCGGGAAGCGATTCGACTGAAACCGGATCTCCCGGAAGCCCACCTTGCCCTCGGCATTGCACTCGGGTGGAAAGCAGATCCCAACGGAGCTGTAGCTGAATATCGCGAGGCAACGCGCCTGAAGCCAGATTATGAAGAAGCGCATCGCAATCTTGGCTATGAACTGATGTCCTTAGGGAAGCGCCAGGAAGGCCTTGACGAGCTAGAGAGAGCGCGCGCCTTAAAGCCAGAAGTTCCGCGAGGAGTGGCGTTGGGTCTGCTCGTCAAGAAAATAGCACCCAAATATCCCAATAAAGCCCGGCGAGCAGGCATTCAGGGCCAAGTTGTGCTGCGCGCAGTGATTACTAAGGAGGGAAATATCGATTCCCTTACGCTCGTCTCGGGCGATCCGACTCTGGCCTCGGCCGCCATCGATGCCGTAAAGAAATGGAAGTATAAGCCCTACCTGCTTGACGGGGAACCGGTCAGCGTAAGTACGGAAATCAGGGTGAACTTCTTCTTGTCTGGGGGCGTTCTCTAGTTTACCTTCCCCAAGGTCAATGAATTGACTACGCATTACACAGCACTCGGCGTCTCCGATGGCTGCCGACTGCCCTAAGGTTCTTTTGGCCACAAACCGGAAGCAAGTGGTCAGCTGGCGTTAACGCAAGCTTGCGGCGTTTGTTCGCCCTTCAGCCATTAAGGTCAAAATCCGATTTTAGAGTAGTCTCAGGGTCGGTGGGGGGCAGCCCGCAGAGAGCGGTACCGCAGCGGCTAAAGCCGGCGCTGAAGACAAGTCGGTTATCGCAGCGGTAAACCGCTGCGCCACCCAAAATCAAGTGCCAAACCGACTTTTTCCGCACGCTGAAAATGCGCTCAGAGTGGTAGAGATTCCTCGGTTTACGCGGAAATTGTAGTGTCTTTCGCGCTGGCTTCAGAAGTTCGCCAATCGCAATTCAAGACAGCCCACTACCGAGAGCCGAGAGCACTCCTTTCGAGGTGTAAAATAGTTCCTTTGCACCCTGGCATCTCCCGTCCGAGAAAGGAATTCCTATGGCAACCATGGAAGCACCACCCCGTCTTCAAGTCCGTCTTCACGAAGGTGCGTTCAAGAATGAGTCGTTCGTCGATTTCACCAAAGAAGAGAACGTGCGCAAGATGCGCTCCGCGATCGAGAAAGTGCGTGGCCATCTGGGCCTGGAGTACGACCTGATCATCGGCGGCAAGCGCGTCAAGACCTCCGAGAAGATCCGTTCCATCAATCCTGCAAAGCCTTCGGAAGTGGTCGGCGTTCACCAGAAGGCTGGCAAGGAGCACGTCGAACCCGCCGTGCACGCTGCTGCGCAAGCTTTTGGTCGCTGGAGCCATACTTCGGTTGAGGAGCGCGCGTCCTTGCTATTCCGAGTCGGCGACGTGATGCGCGAACGCAAGCTCGAATTCATGGCTTGGCTGGTGTTCGAAGTTTCCAAGAACTGGTTCGAGGCCGATGCCGACATTTCCGAGACCATCGATTTCTGCGAGTTCTATGCGCGTGAGGCTCTGCGCTTCTCGAAGGCCGCACCGCCGGTGCAACTGCCGGGCGAGCGCGACACACTGACCTACATCCCGCTCGGAGTTGGCGCCGTGATTCCGCCGTGGAATTTCGCCTGCGCCATCATGGCCGGCATGACGCTGGCTTCGATCGTCAGCGGCAACACCGTTGTCCTGAAGCCGTCGAGCGATTCGCCAACCATTGCGGCGAAGTTCGTGGAACTGTTAGAAGAATGCGGCATGCCGGAAGGCGTCGTGAACTTCTGCCCCGGCGGAGGCGCAAGCTTCGGCGACGCGCTGGTGGCGCATCCGAAGGTTCGCTACATCGCATTCACCGGCTCGCGCGAAGTCGGATTGCACATCAACCAGACCGCCGCGCATCAGCAACCGGGCCAGCTCTGGATCAAGCGTACCGTCCTCGAAATGGGCGGCAAAGACGCCATCATCGTCGATGCTGACGCTGATATCGACTCCGCCGTCGAAGGCGTGGCTACGGCCGCGTTCGGCTTCCAGGGCCAGAAGTGTTCGGCCTGCTCGCGCGCTATCGTCGACGAGCGCATCTACGACAAGTTCCTGGAGAAATTGAAATCGCGCGTCGAGCGCATCACCATCGGCGATCCCACGCTGAATCCGAACATGGCTGCCGTCATCAACGAAGGTTCGATGAACGACATTCTCCGCTACATCGAGATTGGCAAAAAAGATGGACGCCTGATCACCGGCGGCGCGCGCGACACGAGCGCAGGCGAAGGTTACTTTGTTCAGCCGACGGTGATTGCCGACATTCCGGCGAAGTCAACGCTCGAGCAGGAAGAAGTATTCGGCCCGGTGCTCGCTGTGATCAAGTCACGCAACTTCGACCATGCGCTCGAAATCGCCAACGACACCGAGTTCGGCCTGACCGGCTCCGTATACTCCAGTTCGCGCGAGAAACTTGATCGCGCCGTGCGCGAGTTCCACGTAGGCAATCTCTATCTAAACCGCAAATGCACAGGTGCAATGGTAGGCGCGCACCCCTTCGGCGGCTTCAATATGTCCGGCACCGATTCAAAGTCCGGAGGCCCGGATTATCTCTGTCTATTTACGCAAGCGAAGAGCATCGGCGAGAAAATTGGGTAGAGACGGAGTGTCTTGCAAAATACAAAAGGGCCGCACACAGGCGGCCTTTTGTATCCCAGCGAAAACGGTCTAGTTGCCAATCCCCGCACTGTGAGACGATTGCGGGATCGCAGCCGCTGCGGTGGCGGCCGCGGCTTCGTTCAAGATGCGGTGGTGAATGGTGAAGAGCGCCAGTTCCAGTCGGTCCGACACGCCGATCTTGTCGTAGACGTTGCGCAGGTAGTTCTTGATCACCTGCTCGGTCGTACCCAATTGGGTGGCGATTTCCTTGTTCTTGTATCCCTGAACGATGAGCGCCACGATGCGCAGTTCCTTGGCCGTCAAGCGGTCACGGACGCGCAGCCCGACCATATCGTTCTCGGTCAACTCACTCGGCACCGCCATGTCCTGCACCCAGTTTTCGCCGCGCGCGATCTTGCGGACGCAATCCACGAGCGCGGGGCTGGTCACGTTGCGATAAACGACGCCGTGAGCGCCTGCCGCCATGTACCGTTGTGCGCTCTCGCCCGTGTCGGCGAGGACGACCACTCGTGTCTTGTTCTTGTTGGCAGCCGAGAGGACAGAGTTGAAGTCGGAGTGGAAACCTCCGGCAATGATGAGGACGGCGGCGCGAAACTTGTCGAGCGCCATGAACATCTGCTCGGCAGTTTGCGCCTGGGCCACAATGCGCATTTCGTCTTCTACCGCCAGTACCTTGGCGATGCCAGCGCGGAATATCGCCTGATTGTCGGCCAAAATAAGCTTCAGCATGGATCGCTCCCGATTAACTGTTGCGAACGAATTCGTAAGAATCGATTACGCAAGCGACGCCCCGGTTTTCTCCGGGTTCGGTGCTGGCGTTAGGCTCATCGGTCCGCACCACGCGGCCGCGGCACTGAATCACAACATCGTCCTTGCCGCCGGTGACTTCCGGTGGCAGGGTAATCTCAAACTCTACGGGTGAGCCGACCTCGAGCGATGCGTCGGCGCGGATGTACACACCGGCAGCACTCAGATCGCCGGTCATGCCGCTGTGGCTGTCACCCGCGGTATCTTCCCTATGTATCTTGATCGGCAAATGCAGCGGAAACCTTTTCCCGGTACGCGCTTCGGTCACGACTCCTCCTCTGCTCTCGCTCTGCGCTTCAACCCAAAGGCAGAAAATCAAGCCGGAAAATTACGAAACTCCCGGCCAAAGCCTTTCGAGCAGCTAACGGCGTTATATCACGGAAAATACCTCAGAAGAAGCCCTGGATTACCTTCGTAATCTCAGTAGGAACTAGGTACCTTTCCGGGTGCGGACGGCTGTTTCAGCCCGAATGTAAGGAAGAAACCCGCATGTTTAGGGGAGTATTCGCCCAAAACCCTCGCGAATATTGCCCAATAAAAGGAACCATCCGATGCCGGGTGGCTCGGTTCGCGTCGCTCGACATCTGTCCCGGATCGATTCTGTTGCGCGCAGCTGTGGAATGGCCGCTCACGATGCCGGAGTTTCCGGGCTGGGTTGCACAATCAAATTGTGGCGGCGAAGCACGCGGCGCCGCTGCGATTCCTGGAGCGGACCGGAGGCGGCAATCGCGCAGAGAACGTAAAACAGCGCGGCGTTCGCCGGGATCTGCAGATTGAAATCCAGAAAGCTGTGCACCAGGATCCCCACACAACCGAGCAGAGCGGCCACGGTCAGCGCGCCGCTGGCGGTTTCGGTCCAGTTCCCAAGCTTGCGCGCGGCCTGGCGGAAGACCAGCACCAGAAACCAGACCGCGATGGAGAATCCGGCCAACCCGGTTTCGACCAGCAGTTGCAGATAATCGTTGTGCGCCTGGTTGACAAAAAAGGTGGTGTAGAAACTGCGAAATTCCGGATACACAATCGGAAAGGCGCCGAGCCCCCAACCGAGAAATGGCCTTTTGACGAGCATGCGCAAGCAATCGCGATCGATAGTGAGGCGAACCCCTCCGCTGATCTCTTCGCGGGCTCCGGAGTGAATGCTGGCCAGGCGGCGGGTGAGTTCGTTGCCCCCCAACCAGACCAGAAAAACAATCACCAGCGCCAGAAACGCGCCCAGCATAAGGGGCTGTTTCCAACTTCCTTGCCGCTTGCGAACCAAAAGCACGCCCAGCACCACCATTTGTGCGACGAATGCCGCCATGCCTCCGCGCGAACCGGAAAGAAAAATACTTGCCGCCATCAGCGCGGCGATTCCTGCCACCGCGAGCTTGCGGTTCCCACTGGTGAAGTGAGTTGCGGCCAGTACCAGCGGGAACGGTGTCAGCATCTCCATCAAGCCAGCGTAATGATTGTGATTTACGTAGGGACCGTAAGGGGATCCTCCCTGCTCCAAGGGCCAGATCCAGTAAAGTTTCCCATTCGGCGCCAAACCCTGCAGTACGGCAAACGCCGCCACCACCGCCCCGTAAGCTGTGAACAACTTGGCCATCAGTTCGAATTGAGAGGACCGGCGCAGAGTTTGGGTCACTACAAAGGCCAGCATCCCGTAGGCAGCGTAGAGCAGCAGATGGGAATAGGTTACGTGGCGATAGGCTGTCGTTCCGGTCAGCCACTGCACCACCGCCAGAGCGAAAAAGGCCGCCATGGGGCGGTAGAGCACGTTGTCGGAGACGTTGAGTTCGCGGTTGATCCACTGACGGCATGCCCACGCCGCGAGCAGCAGCACGGCGCACGCTTCCAAGGCAAAAATAGACCAGGGCTCCACCGCTCCAAAGGCCAGCGGTCCCAGCAACAGCACGGTACAGGCGCTGGCCAGCAGCGCTGTGTTGGTCACTCGCGGTTGCGAAACCTTAGCGACGGGCGCGGGTTCAGGCTGGGTTGCCAGGGCGCCACTCACGGGTTGTCCTTGGATCTATTGGAGGAATCGTCGGGCGAATTATCGGGAGAGGTTTCAGGAGAAAGCTCGAAATCGTCGAGCCAGAGCTTGCCGCGAATTGGAGAGCCCGCGGGGAAGCGCTCGATGGACAGCAACAGCAGCGTGGTGGAATTGGGCGTCGTCACCTTGGAATGAACTTCTTTCCAGAAGTCGGCATCGTTGAGCGAGTTGCTGGCATAGAGCGGCGCGTGCGTGTAGGCATCGCGCAGAACGATCTGAGGCCCGCCCGCGCCTTCAAAGTCCGCCGACTTGTAGTAGGCAGAGAAGTCGTATGTGGTCGCGCCGTGCACCGGAATCATTTGTGAAATCCCCGCGTCGTTGATCCCGGGACCTTCGAAAGTGAGCGAAAGCGACCGATGACCCTGGCGGAAATCGCTGGGATCGAGCAATGGCCGGACTCCAGTTCGATTCACGTAGGTCCAGTCGAAGCCTCCGTTCAGGATGTCGAGGCTAAAATCGCCGTTCACCACCAGGTTGTCGTCCGTCGGCAGGTATGCGGAGAGGCCAAGCGTGTCAGCGGTTTGCTCCCAGGCAGACATAGCGGCGTCGGGACGGTGCATTTGGATGAGATAACCCACGTATTCGTACAAATACCGATTCTCGAATTTCTCATGCAACTGGGCCAGCCGTTCCCAGGTTTTGATAACGCCGTCAGTGTCCTGCTTACTCTTCAACAAGGTGAGAAAAGAAAGCAGGGAATCGGGGTTCGCCGGCACCACGTCGCGGAGTAGCGCGTCCGTGTCAGGACGCACGCGCCAGCACGCCAGCAGGGCGGCGTCCTTCAACGCAATGTCGTTCTCGATGACGACGCGGAATTCGCGCAGGGCGCGGTCGATATCGCCGTCGATGAGAAAAAAGTTTGCCGCTTCCCACGCGACGTCGGGCGCGGTGGGCTCGGCCTGCAACGCGCGCTCCAGCGCCGCACGCTGGCCATTGAGGTCCCCAGTAACCTGATATGCGGCGGCCAGATCGAACCAATAGCGGGCATCGTGCGGGTTGAGCGCGACCGCGGCTCGAAAACTCTCGATGGCGGACTGAGGATCGCCAACAACAAACGCAAGGTAGCGTCCGAGCCGATGACGATAGTCTGCATTTCCCGGCGAAAGGCGCACCGCACGCTCCAGTTTCGGCAACTCCGCGCGGGAAGCAAAGACGCTGGCGGCGAACTCCGTGCCGGTCAGAAGAAGATAGAAACAGGTGAGAAGGATCACGACCGCAGCGAATTGCCAGTGTCTCCGGTTTGAAAGTGGAATGGCCATCTTCCCGTTACTAGTCAACCGTTACCAGTCAACGATTATTAGTCAACTCCGCCCGCTGACAGGAAATGAACTCTCCGAGTGTTCTCTAGCGTGCACCTGAATTATTCGAGCGGCGAAACCCGCCACCTCAAACCGCCTTCGGCTCCGCGTCGTTCCCGGTTGCGGGAGGTTCTTCCTGGTAGTACTGACTGTATTTGCCCTGATACTCGTAGTAATAATAATAATCCGGGGAAGTGAGATCAACGGCGTTCAGGAGCACGCCGGCGACGTGGGCATTGACCTGCATCAATATATCGCGAGCGCGGCGCAGCGCCTGTTTCGTAGTGTGGCCGGAACGAATCACCAGGATCGTGGCGTCGGCGCGGGGTGACAAGACCACCGCATCGGTGACGGAAAGAGTTGGAGGAGTGTCGATCACGATGTGGTCGTACAGTTCGCGCAACTCCGCGATCAGGTCCCTCATGTTGGAGGACGCCAGCAATTCGGCTGGATTCGGAGGCGGGGTGCCCGCGGGCATGATGAAAAGATTGGGCAGGACCGGAGAGGTCGTAATCGTCTGCTGCACGGTGGCGCTTCCGGTCAGAACGTTGCTGAGACCGCTGCGGGGGCCCATGCCCAGGGCCTTGTGAATACTGGGGCGGCGCAAGTCGGCATCCACCAAGAGAACCCGGACTCCCTTTTGGGCAAGCACGATCGCGGTGTTGATGCTGGTGGTGGTTTTGCCTTCCTGGGGACGCGCGCTGGTCACCATGATGACTTTGGGCGGCGCACCGAGATTGGAGAGCAGAAGCGAAGTTCGCAGGGCACGATATGATTCGGCCATCTGCGACTGGGGACGAATCTGGGCTACGGTTTCCACCACTTCCCTGGAGGCAGTCAAAGCCAGACGCTTGCCGGTCGCGCCATAACCGCTTGATTTGGAGCCAAGCGGGATCATCCCAAGCGAGGGAAGGGCCGAAAGCGCTTGTGCCTGCTCGGGGGTGCGGACGGTGTTGTCCATATTCTCCAGTACGAAGGCCAGGCCGACGGCGGAGATGACGCCCAGGACCAGCGCGAATGCGAGGTTGCGGGGAATGTTGGGCTCGCTAGGAGAAGTGGGAACACGGGCCGCATCAATGATGCGAAAGTTATTGGAGCGCAATCCCGCGGTAACGCCCGCTTCTTTCAGTTTTTCCAGCAGTCCCTCGTAGAGTGTGCGGTTGCTGTCCAAGTCGCGCTTGAGGATGCTGTATTCGATCGCGCTCTCGTTGAGCTTGTTCGCCTCCTGTTTTTGCCTTTCAAAGGAGTCGCGCAACATATTCTCGCGCTGCAACGCGGCCAGGTACTGGCCCTTAAGATGATCGACGGCCTTGTTAGTTTCCGATTGCAGTTGGCGGTCGATCTCCTTCAGCTGGTTATTGAGTTGCGCGACTTTCGGATACGAGGGACCGAGCTGGGTGCTGAGGTCGGCAATCTGGATTCTGAGGCTGGCCTGCTGTTCGTGCAACTTATCCAGAAGCCCGGAAGTTGCCACGTTCCCGCCTCCCCCGGTGTCGGAAATGATGGCAGCCGCAATCGCGTCCGGATCGTTGGACTGGGTCTGACGGTAGACGGCTTCTTTCTGCATGCGGTCAGATTCGGCCGTCGTCATTTCCCGGTTAAGTTCGGCGAGCTTTTCGGTGATGATGTTCTGCTTTTCGTCAGTCCCGAGAATCTCGTGCTCCTTTTGGTAGCGTACGAGTTTCTCCTGCGAAGTTTCCACTTTCATCTGCAAGTCGACGAGCTGTCTGGAAAGCCAGTCGGAGGCCTGCATGGTGGATTCGAATTTGGTCTTGAAGTTCTGCTCGACATAAGTCGCCGCCAGAGTATTCACGGCGCTGGCAGCGAGCTGAGGATCGGTGCTGTTGTAATGAATCTCCATGATCCGGGTGTTGGGAATCAAAGTTACGTGGAGGTTTGACCGGAAGCTCGCCAGCAGAGCCGAAGTGCGGTTGGAATCGGTCTGTAGAGGATCGGCGACCAGGTTGGCCTGCTTTTGATCGGAATGACCGCCGAACTCGGGACGTTTATCAAGATTCAGCTGCCGGATCACCTGCAGCGCCATCAGATCGCTCTGCAGGATGCGGACCTCGGTGTCCAGATCGCTCTGATCGTAGTAGTCGAGCACTGGCGCTGAGTCTTTGAAGGTGATGAGGTTGGAATCGGCTTTGTTAACCACGATTCGGCCTACCGCCTCGTAGATGGGAGTCTGGCGAAGGCTGGCAACGGCGATGACCATAAAGATGCCGCCCACAACCGCGATAACCATCCATTTCCGCTTGATAAGAACGCGCAGGTATTCGCGCAGTGTCGATTCCTGAGACGGCAACACGTTGTAGAGCGAGGAGCCAATCGGCCTCAAAAACTCAGCCGGACCAGCCGGCTGCAGCTCGCGCGATCCGTCACTTCGCGGGTCGTTACTTCGCGGAACCAGGGGTCCCAATGACATCGTTACTCCTTAGCCGCAAGCTCGGGGCGGCAGTGAGCCGCGCCCGACACACAGGTTCCCGCTCCAGCCGACCTTCCCACAGCTAGCTGGGCAGACAGAAGCGGGCAGTCGTGAGGAATTTGCCTGATTCTAGCATCTCGGGGAGTGAGAACCAGCCAAAAATTAAAGCTTTTCGATTAACATGGACACGAGGTCCGGGCTCACACTCGAGAATTCAAACGATTCGCCTGCGCCACCCGCCCTGTCTTAGTGTCTCGCTCAGCTATACTATCGTGCACGGGAACTTACCCTTCGACACGTAAATCGGGCAGAGGATCCGAAGGAACAAGAATGGTGAATTGGTCGCAGCAATCGATACTGGTCACGGGTGGTACAGGATCTTTCGGGAAGAAGTTTGTGGAGATCATGCTGCGCGACTACCAGCCGCAACGACTGGTGGTTTTCAGCCGGGACGAGTTGAAGCAGCATGAGATGAGGGCGTCGGGCTTCGATCATCCCAGCATGCGGTATTTCATTGGAGATGTGCGGGATGTGGAGCGGTTGAAGCGCGCGCTCTCGGGCGTGACGGTGGTGGTGCACGCGGCGGCACTCAAGCAGGTGCCGGCCTGCGAGTACAACCCGTTCGAAGCGATCCAGACGAATATCATGGGTGGGCGCAACGTGATTGAAGCGGCCATCGATCAAGGTGTGCGGCGCATTCTGGCGCTCAGCACCGACAAGGCGGTGAATCCGATCAATCTGTACGGCGCCACCAAACTGTGCGCGGAGAAAGTGTTTGTGCAGGCCAACGCCTATGCGGGCACTCGAAATACGCGCTTCAGTTGTGCGCGTTACGGGAACGTGGTGGGCAGCCGCGGCAGCGTGATTCCGATTTTTGTCGAACAGCGCCGGCGCGGCAAGATCACGATTACCGATCCGCGCATGACCCGGTTCTGGCTGACGCTGGAACAGGGTGTGAAGTTTGTGATTCGCTGCCTGGAGCAGATGCACGGTGGCGAGATTTTTGTTCCGAAGATTCCCAGCATGAGACTGGTGGACCTGGCGGAGACCGTCGCCCCGGGATGCCAAGTGGAGTACATCGGGATTCGTCCCGGAGAGAAGTTGCACGAAGTGCTGGTCTCTGAGGACGAATCGCGGCAGACGCTCGAAACAGAAGATATGTATGTGATACAGCCGTCGCATCCCTGGTGGAAATCGGAGAACTGGATCAACGCCAAACCGCTTCCGGAAGGTTTCCGTTATTCGAGCGACAGCAACGAACGCTGGCTGACGCGGCGGGAACTCGAAGAACTGGTAGCGCCTGAAGCCGGCGCTGCGGAGGAGCTTCCGGCGTCGGCTTAGCAGCCACAGCCCCTGAAGGGGCGGCTGATTTCGTGCGGCTTTCGGCATCGCTGAAGCGATGCCCTGTTACGAAGCGGTTATACGAAACTAGGATTCCCCCGCAGCCCGTGAAAAGCATGCCCTCATACGAACCGCACTTGCACCACGGACCGCTAGCATGAGTGCCTTACCCACAAAACTGGAAGCGCTTGCCATCCATGGGGGCGCGCCTGTCCGGGAAAAATTGCTGCCTTACGGGCGGCAGAGCTTGGATGACGCAGATATCCGGGCGGTGGTGGCGGTTCTGAAGTCGGACTGGCTGACCACTGGACCGAAGGTCGGCGACTTCGAGGAGCAGTTTGCTGCGTGGATCGGGGCGCGACACGCGGTCAGCTTCAGTTCGGGTACGGCCGCCTTGCACGGTGCGGCGTTTGCCGCGGGACTGGGGCCCGGGGACGAGGCGATCACCACCCCTCTGACTTTCTGTGCGACCGCCAACTGCATTTTGTACCAGGGCGCGACGCCGGTGTTCGCCGACGTCTCGCCGGACACGCTGAACCTTGATCCCGGCGAAGTTGCCAAGGAAGTCTCTCCCCGGATCAAAGCCATCATCGCGGTTGATTATGCGGGGCATCCCGCGGCGCTTGATGAACTGGCGCAACTGGCGAAAACGCATGGAGCCTTTCTGATTGAAGACGCCTCTCATGCGCTGGGCGCAGAATACCGGGGGAAGCGCGTTGGTGGCATCGCCGACATGAACGTGTTCAGCTTTCATCCCGTGAAGCACCTGACCACCGGGGAAGGCGGCATGGTTGCGACCAACGATGCGCGACTGGCGGAGACGCTGCGGCGTTTTCGCAATCACGGCATCAGCAGCGAAGCGCGCGAGCGGCAGGAAGCGGGGCAGTGGTTCTACGAGATGGTGTTGCTGGGCTTCAATTACCGGCTGACGGATATCGCTTGTGCCCTGGGACTATCACAGCTAACGAAGTTGGGTCCGAACCTCGCCCGGCGCCGGGAGATTGCCGCGCATTATACGGCGGCGTTCCGGGCTGTGCCAGAGCTGATCCCACCCAGCGTGCGTGCCGGGGTGAACCCTGCCTGGCACCTGTACCCGATTCGCCTCGACCTGGCGAAACTCACGGTGGACCGAGGCCAGATATTCCGTGCCCTGCGCGCGGAAAATATCGGCGTCAACGTGCACTATATTCCCGTGCATCTCCACCCCTACTATCGCAACCAGTTCGGTCACAGGAACGGCGAGTATCCGGTTGCGGAAGCGGCTTATGAGAGGCTGATCAGCTTGCCGATGTTCCATGGCATGAGCGACGCAGATGTGGGGGACGTGGTTGCAGCGGTCAGCAAGGTGATCTCGTCCTATGCCAGGTAATGGAACCAAACCCGGTCAGACGAATCCGAGCAGCAAAGTCCCAAGTTTTGTGGCGGAGGTTTCGAGCAATCATCATCGCGACTTGGAGCGATGCTTGGAATTCATCAGGACCGCTGCCGGAATCAGCTGCGACGCGGTCAAGTTCCAGCTCTTTCGGGTGCGGGAACTGTTCGCGCCCGAAGCATTGCGGCACAATCCGAAGCTTCTCGCGCGGGAAACATGGGAACTGCCCGTCGAGTTCCTCCCGCGTCTGGCGAAAGGTTGCGCGGAAGCGGGAATCCGGTTTTCGTGCACTCCGTTCTATCTGGAGGCTGTCGAAGAATTGTTGCCGTTTGTTGATTTCTACAAAGTGGCTTCGTATGAACTTATGTGGGACGACCTTTTGCAGGCGTGTGCCCGCACCGGGAAGCCGATCGTGCTTTCTACCGGCATGGCAACCTTACCGGAAGTAAACCACGCGTGTTCGATCCTGCGGAGCGCTGGTTGCCGCGACTTGACCCTGTTACATTGTGTCTCGTCGTATCCGGCGAAACCGGAGGACTGCAATCTCGCGGCGATTGCCAGCTTGCGCGAGTCCTGCCAGTGCCCAGTGGGTTGGTCCGATCACAGCGTGGATCCCGGTGTCATCTTTCGAGCGGTGCATCGGTGGGGAGCGACGATGGTGGAATTCCATCTTGATCTTGAGGGGAAGGGTGCCGAGTTTTCGTCGGGACATTGCTGGCTTCCGGAGGCGATGCGCCAAGTGATCGCGGCCGTGCGAACTGGAATACTTGCGGAAGGAGATGGACGGGTTGGACCCGCGCTAAGTGAAGTGGAAGAGCGTGAGTGGCGAGCCGACCCGGAAGATGGGCTGCGCCCCCTTCGGGCCACGCGAAGAAATCTGAGCCAAGCTTAACGAGGCAGGCTTAACCATGAAAACGGTCGCGATCATACAGGCACGAATGGGCTCCAATCGGCTGCCGGGCAAGGTGCTCATGCTAATCATGGGCAAGCCGATGCTGTGGCACATCGTCCGCCGAGTTCGCGCCGTGCCTTCGATTGATCAGGTTGTGGTCGCCATTCCCGACGGCCCTGCCGACGAAGTGCTTCGCCAGTTTTGCGTCGCGAATGACATTGCCAGTTTCTCCGGCAGCGAATTGGATGTACTGGATCGCTTCTACCACGCGGCGCAAGCCTACGGCGCCGATCCAGTGCTGAGGATAACCGCAGACTGCCCACTCGTGGATCCGGAACTCGTTGAAAAACTGATTGGGGTGTACCGGTCGAACAGCTACGACTACGCTGCGGTGGCTGCGGGCGCAGATGCGAGCCGCCTGGAAGGGAGATGTTTCCCAGACGGGATGGACGCGGAATGTTTCAGCTTCGCATCGTTGGAACGGGCCTGGAAGGAAGCCCGGGACCCTCGGGACCGTGAGCATGCAACTCGTTTCATCTGGCGCCAAAAAGGAGTCTTTCGCTGTACGAAGTTGCGGGCTGACCAGGAGTATCCCCCTTTGCGCCTCACGGTGGATTACCCTCCGGACTTAGTGGTTGCGTCCCGAATTTATGAGAAGCTTCTCTGCGAGAGCAATATCTTCCACTTGGCGGATGTTGTCGACTTACTGCAGCGAGAACCGGAAATCATCAAGCCAAACGAACATCTTGTTGAAGGCCAGCACTACCGAGCAGTGCTCGAAGAATAGGAAGAATTGTCGGATGAAGGGTTGGGAGTTGTTTGACAAAGCGCGGAGAATCATCCCCGGGGGGACGCAGTTGCTGTCGAAACGTCCTTCGATGTTCTTGCCGCAGCAGTGGCCCTCCTATTTCGCGACGGCAAGCGGGACGGAAGTCACGGACCTGGACGGCAAGACCTACATCGATATGAGCATGATGGGGATCGGTGCATGTGTTCTGGGCTACGCCGATCCCGACGTGGACCGGGCGGTGAAATCTGCGATCGACAGGGGTGTCGCGACTACGCTCAATGCCCCGGAGGAAGTCGAACTGGCCCAACTTCTCCTGGAACTGCATCCGTGGGCGGGCATGGTGCGCTACTCGCGAGGAGGCGGCGAGGCCATGGCCATTGCGGTCCGCATCGCGCGCGCCCATACCGGACACGACAAGATTGCATTCTGCGGCTATCACGGCTGGTCTGATTGGTACCTGGCGGCCAACTTAGGCGCGGATGAGGCGTTGGATGCCCACTTACTTCCCGGCCTCGAACCCCGCGGAGTTCCACGAGGGCTGCAGGGAACAGCGCTGCCCTTCCAATACAACCAGATCGATCAACTGAAATCCATCGTGAAGGCCAACAGGGACTCGCTGGCCGCGATAGTTATGGAACCGCAGCGTGAAAACGAGCCGTTGCCGGGGTTCCTGCAGGAAATCCGAGACATTGCGGACGAGATTGGCGCCGTGCTCATCTTTGACGAGATCACCACCGGCTTCCGCATGACCGACGGAGGCATCCACCTGCTCTTGAATGTGAGTCCCGACATCGCGGTTTTTGCCAAAGCAATGGCTAACGGCTATGCCATGTCGGCGGTTATCGGCACGGAAAAGGTCATGCAAGCTGCCCAGTCGACATTCATCAGCAGTACCAACTGGACCGAACGCATTGGTCCGGTTGCGGCCTTGGCGACCATCTGCAAATTTCGCCGGCAGAAAGTTGCAAAACACCTAATCGCTATCGGCAGCCAAGTCATGGAGGGCTGGGAGGCGGCCGCTCGGAAGGTGGGGTTGAAGTTGCACGCCAGTGGCTTGCCAAGCCTTTGCCATTTCGCTTTTGAGCACGAGAACGAACTCGTGCTGACAACGCTTTTCACGCAAATCATGCTGGAAAAGGGGTATCTGGCTTGCGGCCAGTTTAAGCCGTCGTTCGCTCACACCCTTCGACAGGTCGACGACTATCTGGTTGCGGTGGAAGAGGCTTTCGGGATACTCGCGGAGAGTTTGGAGCGCGGCACGTCGGCTTCGCTTCTCAAGGGCCCCGTCGCTCAACGCGGATTTTACCGTTTAACGTGAGCCAATGCGCAAACACCAGATAAACATGGACTACATAGAATTAGGGGCAACTGATTTACGCGTCTCCCGTCTCGGTGTGGGCACAGCCGCTTTCGGTCTTGACCGATATGGTATCCCTACGCCGGGGGAAGGCAGCGTGGACCCTGCCGAGAGCATCGCGAACATTCATCTTGCGGTGGAGGGCGGGGTCAACTTCTTCGATACCGCCCCCGCCTATGGGCGTAGCGAGGAGTTGCTAGGCGAGGCGCTTGCGGACCATAGCGATTGTTTGATCGCAACGAAAGTGCCAATCCCTGAGGACGTAAATGAAATTTCACAATCGGAACTGACGCACCGGGTGAACGAGTCCCTCGCCGAAAGCCTGCGCAGGCTCCGAAGGGAAGTACTCGACATCGTTCAGATTCACAATGCAACCGTTCACGTCCTGCGGCAAGGCAATCTGATTTCCTGCCTAGAACGTGCCCGGGAGGCTGGTAAGCTCCGCTACATCGGTGCTTCCGTGTACGGCGAAGAAGCCGCTTTGGCGGCAATCGGTAGCGGCAAGATTCAGGTTCTCCAGGTGGCTCTGAGTCTGCTTGATCAGCGCATGCGCGATAAGGTAATCCCCGAGGCGAGAGCCGCAGGCATAGGCGTGCTGGCTCGTTCGGTATTACTCAAAGGGACTCTGACGAAGAGAGCGCAGTGGCTTCCGCCGAGTTTGCTGGCCCTGTCACAAGCGAGTGAACGGGCGGTCAGGGAGTTGGGTACGTGTTGGGAATTGCTGCCCAGCATGGCGCTTCGCTTCTGCCTGTCCGTCGATGGCGTGCACTGTGTGCTGTCGGGTGTTCGTAATTCCGCGGAAGTGGAGGATTGCCTGGCGGCGTGCGCGGCCGGTCCCATCGCGCCCATTCTATTAACCAAGGCTTACGGGTTGGCATTGAGTGACGATCGTCTGCTCAATCCAAGCCATTGGGAGTTGGAGAAAATCGATACCTACCAGGCGCAACTCTGACAGAGTGATGGCGAACTCCAACCGTGGTATTTTTTTCCGCGTAGACGGCGGCAGGTCAATGGGGATGGGGCACGTCGTCCGCTGCCTCTGGCTGGCGAGTGCGCTGCGTGAGAATTATGGCAACGAAGCTTACGGCAACCCAGTCTCGTTTTGCATGGACCAGGACGACATCGGGATTTCTGCAGTGCGAAGCCGCGGCTGGCCAGTTATTCGGGTTGCTGCGGAAGACTTGGGCGGAGGGGAAGGCGATGCCCTGATCATTATCATTGACCTTCCTGGCGGGGTGTCCGCGGAGGCAGTTCGTTCCTTGCGTCGAAAGAATCCGCAAAGTGTGATTGTCCTGATGCATGGAAGCTGTACCGGTAGAATTGAGGCGGATGTAATTGTGAGCCCCATCGAGAGGCTTCCGGACCCTTCGTCATGGCGGGGTTTTCGTGGGCAGCGTTATGAAGGGCCGGCATATGCCATTGTGGATCCCGCCTTTGCGCGGGTTCCCAGGCGTTCATCCAGCGTGGTTCGCGAGCCGCGCATACTTGTGAGCATGGGAGGCAGCGATCCCTGCGGGCTGACGCTGCAGGCGCTACGCGCATTGGACAGCATGTCGGAATCATTTCACGTCACGGTCGCCATTGGACCGGCCTTTCTGCATGAGGAGGAACTGCGCACCTGGCTAGCGGGCGCACGCCGCCAGTATGAGTGCCGACGCGAAGATTCCTTGTTGGATCTCATGGTGAACTCCGACCTTGCGTTGGTTTCCTTTGGTACGACCGTCTATGAACTGGCCGCGGCCGGTTTACCGGCCATAGCCCTCTCCATCACGGAAGACCATGCGCAATCGGCAGAGGTTTTCGCACACGGTGGGAGCCTGATGCATTTAGGGTTGTTCTCTTCCATTTCCGCGGCACAGATTCAGAGCGCTGTCCGGGAGTTGCTGCATGATGAGCAGCTCCGGCTCGGGATGGCAAAGCGCGGACAAGCCCTGGTGGACGGAAAAGGCGCAGAGAGGGTGGCGAAGCTGCTTATGGCGAAGATTCGCGAGCAAGACGTATCTCGACCGGACGGTGGAATTGGGACTGCACACCGGGATTGAATTGGCCCAGGACAGCCTTATCTCACCGTGATGTAATCATAGAGCGGCACGATGCAGCGCTGGGGCACTCCAAACTCGCGGGCGGACTTCATGATCGCATCATGATGCTGATAGCTTGAAGCAATGAAGGCATCGGAGTCTGACCACGTTTCGGTCGATAGTAGCTTCGGGTCCTGAATCGAAAGTCCGCGCCAGGTCCTGCCTCGTTTGAGCGGGTCCATGTCCACCACAGTGTATTGGCAGTCTGAGCGGAAAATCGAAGTGAGTTGATAGAGAAACTCGGTGTGAATGCCCGCCCCCCAGAGAGCGCAGCGGCGCGCATCTTTCAATCGCTGCAATCGGGTCTCGATCTTTTTGAGCGAATCGTACCAGTGACTCAGGTACGAATACACCAAAGTTGGCGCAAGGTCATCTCGGACCGGTGGAATCACAGGCCCTGGCACCGCGAACGCGACACACCCATTGTAATCGGGCTTCTGTTCGACTTCCTTGATCTCCCATCCAGCGGCATGCAAACAGTTGAGGAAGCTCTGTTTGCTGAAGTGCGTAAGGTGATGCACAGAGAAGTAACCATTGACATCATTGGTGATTCCCAGCTCCAGTAGGGGCACCTCAACCACGAGCACTGTATCGGGATGCGAGTTGACGCGCAGGTTTTTCAGCGCCAGCACCGGATGCGACAGATGCTCCAGGACGTGCAACATGATAATGACGTCTGGTTTGACCGCTGTTTGGAATGTCTCGAAGTCGCCACAGATGAAGTCGATATTTGGAGACTTCTGTTTTCCACGTTCGATCGCAAGGCGGTCGACATCGACTCCGATCCGGCGCATGGTCTGGGGGAGTCGCGCCAGGAAGCGCCCGTCGTAGCAGCCAGCATCTAGTACAGATCCGCCATCGCACAGCAGACCCCTCGCCTGCAACGCGCTTATGTCCTTCTCATCTCTTTCGGCGGAAGCTCCATAAGAATATCCAGCTTCGCTGAGCACGATTTGCAGCCCCAGCTCCGTGTAAGAAGGGTTCTTGTGGACGCAATAGCAATCGAGGCACAAGCTATCGCTCAGGGCAACGGTCTTTGGCAAATCGGTGGAGTCTGTGTAGAGCTGAAAATTGTCGAAGCCGAGAATACGCCGGTACCGCGAAGACCTGCAAAGAGGACACTCCCGCGGCGCCGTAGTGTTGGGGTCAGAGAAATTTCGAAAAGAATCGATTGATCGCCACTGCAGAGACACGCGGTGACCTTCTCCGCTCCTTAGATTGTGAGACTCACGGAATTTTACAGTATTATGGCTGCTGGTACGGAGACGAGAGCTTGCACAATATTCGGCCCCACAAACTGTTCAACCTCGTCAAGAGTTCTTCGTACCTGGATAGAATAGTTCAGATGGTGTTGCCGGATCAGAAGACGCCCGTGTTACTGGACACGGCCATTCTCTTGGCGTTGGCGAAACTTGTACGTGCCCGGACGATTTTCGAATTTGGCACTTACCTGGGGATTCAGACGCTGAATCTGGCGGCGAATTTTCCCGAGACCAGAATCTACACCCTAGACTTGGACAAGGCGTCCCTTCAAGGATTGCAGCAGGACGCCAACGATAAGCCGCTGACACAGACTTATCTGGAGTGTCAAGCGAAATTGGCGTTCCTGAATACGCCGCATGAGAAGAGAATCTCGCGACTCTATGGGGATTCCAATAAGTACGATTTCTCTGGCCTGACAAACGAGATGGATTTGATCTACATCGATGGAGGGCATGATCCGGCTACGTTGGACTCCGACACCAAGAATGCTTTCAGGATGCTCAGCCAGGATCATGCCGGATGCATCGCTTGGCATGACCAGGGGAATCCATTGTATCCGCAAGTCGAAGAGTTCCTCGGGAAGCTATCGGATTCGCGAAAGCTGTTCCATGTCGAGGAGAGTTGGACAACCTTCTTTCTGCAGAACAGTGAGAGCTTGGTGGCTCAGTTGAAGAGCTAATTCCTCTATCAAGGACACAACTTGGACTATCTCACAATTAGCGGTACTGGATTCAGTTCCTCCCGTATCGGACTCGGCACTTGGGCTATCGGCGGACGGATGTGGGGCGGGACTGACGAGCAGATCTCCATTCGCACAATTCACGCGGCGGTGGAACAGGGAATCAACTTTATCGATACGGCGCCGGCGTACGGCTTTGGGCGTTCGGAAGAGATTATCGGGAAAGCGCTCCGCGAGAGCGGAATGCGGGAACGCGTCATCCTCGCGACGAAAGCCGGCATCGAGTGGAGTGACAATCGCGCCTATCGTAACGGCACGAAGGAGCGGATTTTTGCCGAAATCGACGACTCCCTGCGGCGACTGGGCGTTGAACGCATTGACCTGTACCAGGTCCATTGGCCCGATCCGCTGGTGGCGATTGAAGAAACGGCGGAGGCGATGAGGCGGCTCTACGAGCAGGGCAAAATCCGGGCCATCGGCGTGTGCAACTTCACCGTGGAGGAAATCGAGCGCTTTCGGCGAGTTGTACCCCTGCACACATGCCAGACGCCCTTTAACCTCTTTGAGCAAAAAAGCGGGAGACCCGTCCTTGCCCATGATTTTCAGGAAGGGATTACGACGCTGACCTATGGCGCCCTGTGCCGTGGATTGTTGAGTGGAAGAATGCGCCCGGACACGATTTTCAGTGGAGACGACTTGCGGAACATTGATCCGAAGTTCAAACCGCCACGTTATGCGCAGTATCTCGATGCGGTAACTCGGCTGGAAAGCCTGGCGCAGAAATATCAGAAGCGAGTTATTCATCTCGCCCTGCGCTGGGTGCTTGACCAGGAAGGCTCGGGAGTCGCGCTTTGGGGCATTCGCCGTCCGGATCAGTTGGAACCGCTCCAGGGTGTTTTTGGATGGTCATTAGGGACTGAGGATATGGAGACGATCGAGGAAATCCTGCGTCAGACAGTGGCGGATCCGATTGGGCCGGACTTCATGTCAACGCGAATTCGGCCTCAAGAGCCGGCCAAAAGCGCGTAACTGAACTGCGCGACAGATGTGAGGAGAATACGTATCCCGAAGACCTTGCTAGTTGTGGGCGGTGGAATCGAGGCGATCCCCGGCCTGCAGAAGGCCAAGCGCCTCGGCTTACACGTTGTGGTCAGCGATGCCAACCCTGAGGCGCCAGGATTTCGGTGCGCGGACGATCGCATCATTGCAAGCACGTACAACATCGATGAGACGGTTGCCGCGGCTCGCGAGTATCACCGGAGCGTCCGGCCGATTGATGGCGTGATGTGTATTGCCTCTGATATTCCTCTCACGGTTGCGTCCGTGGCTCACGCTCTCAATCTGCCGGGTATTCCATTGGAGTCAGCGCGGCTGGCCAGCGATAAGCTGGCAATGAAAGAGAAGTTCGCCGCGGACGGAGTGCCCGTGCCCTGGTTCGCGCCTGTGGACTCTGCGGCTCAGGTCAAAGCAATCACGAAGGAACGGGGCTTTCCGCTCGTGATCAAGCCGGTGGACAGCCGCGGCGCTCGCGGTGTTCAGCGCCTGACAAGTCATGAGGATTTGGCTCACGCTTTTGATCTTGCGGCAAAGGAATCGCCCGGACGGCGCGTGATGGTCGAACAGTTTCTGGATGGTCCGCAGGTGAGCACTGAGTCCATCATGCTGGATGGCGTGGCGCACACCCCCGGTTTTGCCGACCGCAATTACGAGTTCCTGGAAAAGTATGCTCCCAATATTGTCGAGGACGGTTGCGACCTTCCGACCATCCTGGAAACCGCGCAGCAGCAAAGCGTCCGTGACATAGTGCAGCAGGCCGCGCTCAGCATGGGCATGCAGAACGGCGTGGTCAAAGGCGACATCGTGGTGCACCAGGGAAAAGCGTACGTCATTGAATTGGCAGCACGACTGAGTGGAGGTTTGCTTTGTTCCGACCTGATCCCGCTGAATACAGGAGTCGAGTTTGTCGAAAGCGCGATCCGGTTGGCTTTGGGAGAGCACGTCCGGCCAGCTGATTTGGTTCCTCGCTTCCAGCATTGCGTCTGCCAGAGATACTTGTTCCCGCGCGCAGGGCGAGTGGTGCGGATTGCCGGTGAAGAGGAAGTGCGAAGACTGCCGGGAATCGTTTTCTGTCAGGTGCGAGTCAGGATCGGCAGCGTGGTCGGGCCGATGAACTGTCATCCTGCGAGAGCCGGCATGATCATAGCGGTGGGCGACTCGCGTGAGCAGGCGGTGCAAAGAGCGCGAACCGCCGTTGAAACAATCGAAATCGACACGGTCGCGGAGGCCGACGCCGTCAAAGTGCATTGATATTGATTTCCCGTTCCGAAGGGACCCAAAGTGAGCCTGAACCTCTTCACCGTCTTTCACCTGAATCTGGCCTACTCCTCAATAGAAGAGGAGCAAAGACCACAGGTGATTCGGAGTTGTTACTGGCCGCTGCTGCGGTTGGCACGCCGGTATGGGCTGCCTTTTGGAATTGAGGCGTCCGCCTACACGCTGGAGTCAGTTGCGGAAATTGATCGAAGTTGGATCGACGAACTGCGAGCACTAACGACCGAAGGCCCCTGCGAATTCATCGGCAGCGGGTATGCGCAGATCATCGGACCGCTGGTGCCAGCCGAAGTCAATGCTCAGAATCTTCGCCTGGGAAATGAGGCTTATCGGAAACTGCTCGGGTTTCGTCCCACGATTGCTCTGGTCAACGAGCAGGCCTATTCGGCCGGGCTTCTGCAGCACTATAAAGATGCCGGATACAAAGCAATTGTCATGGAGTGGGACAACCCAGCTCGCTGGCATCCCGATTGGAACCCGGAATGGCGATACCTTCCGCAAGTTGCTTGTGGGCAACACGGAGAGGAATTGCCGGTCATCTGGAACAAGTCAATTGCTTTCCAAAAATTTCAGCGGTACGCGCACAACGAGATCGACTTGCCGGAATACCTCGACTACCTGGCCAGGCATGTCGGGCAAGAGGAGCGCGCATTTCCCCTGTACGGTAATGACGTCGAAGTGTTCGACTTCCGGCCAGGACGTTATCAAACCGAACCCAGCCTGAAGGCGGAGAGCGAATGGCAGCGGATCGATGCGCTGCTGCAGAAGCTGCTCGCAGACAAACGCTATCGGTTGATCCAACCTGGCCAGGTCCTCGCGCTCATGGGATCACCAAGCGCGGGCCAGCGACTTCATTTGGAGACCCCGCAGGATCCTGTGCCTGTTAAGAAGCAGGAGAAATACAACCTGAACCGATGGGCGGTAACGGGACGCAATGACCTGGCCATCAATACGTCATGCCGACGAATCTACGAGGCGCTTAGGAAGGACCCGCGACCCAAGGATAACGACAGTTTGTGGCGCAAGCTCTGCTACCTCTGGAGCAGCGATTTTCGCACTCACATCACAGAGAAGCGATGGCTTGCATATCTGGACCGGCTGCGGACCTTTCAAGAGCAACTGGGCATCCGTGCTTCAGACAGTCATTGGTCAGACGGGCACGGGTCAGACAGGCACGGCTCAGTCAGGCGCCGCACAGAGCGGTCCCACGCGAAACAAGCGGCCTCTGCACTGGTTGCCGGGTTCGATATAAGGAGGGAGAGCCGCTGGCTATCGGTAGAAACGGATGCCATGAAAGCGGTGTTCAACTGCCGACGTGGCCTCGCCATCGATTCCCTTACCGTAAAGAGTGTTTCTGAACGACCCTTGCTGGGCACGATTCCGCATGGCTATTACCAGGACATTGCCCTCGGCGCTGATTTCTATTCCGGTCACCTGGTTCTGGAAACGCCTGGTCGTCCAAAAGTGACCGACTTGGAACCGGTGGAACCGGAGATCTGTGCGGGTGACGAGTCCGGGATCGTTGTGCTGCGAGGCTGCGTTCAGACGTCTTTAGGTCCGGTCCTGAAAACGATTTGGGTGACACGTGAAGGTCGGTTACGGCTCCGCTTCGAGTTGCAATGGGAGCAACTTCCGGTGGGTTCGCTACGGCTGGGGCATATCACGATGCACCCGGAGGCCTTCGGCTCCGATAGTCTCTTCTTTGAAACGCACAACGGAGGAGTTCTCCCGGAACGATTCGCGCTCGAAAGAAAAAGTATAGAGCACGGGCGCTCGGTGTCATTCCTGGTGTCGTCGAGCAATTCGCTGGGGATGACCGACGGAGTGCTGAAAATGGGCGATCGTGAACGCGCCCTCGTTATCCAGACCCCCCTCGATCAAGCTTGCGTTGTTGCTCAGATAACATATGTGCCCGTACAGGGTTCGTTCTTTTACCGGGCAAGCTTTTCAGCTGCGGAACTGGATGATACCTGCCGGGACCGCCCGCGTGTGGATTTTCCCCGGATCCTGGAATTTACAGTCACCGCGAATGCACATCAACGTGAAGAGGAAAGAAGTTGAGTAGCGAATGCGCGTTCTCCTAGTCCATCCGGAAGACTCACCAACTGCGGGCGAATGGAGTAACTCTCGTTGGGACCTTGTGGTGGATATGGGATGGGCGGGAACATCCCAGTATGAGGTTTGGAGCGAGAAACTCAACTGTCCAACTCACGGCCTATACAGTTTTTCGGAGTGGCAGGAAGGCGTAAGCCGAATCCGGGAGATTTGTCACGCTGGAAGCGATTGTTTAGTGGATGCGGAAGGAATCGACTGGTGGGAACTGCTTGCGCCCACACGTTTCCAGGTGATCTACGAGTTCCTCCTGCTGTTGAGGATCTCAGTCGAGATCCAGTCGCCGGCTGAGGTCCGCATCACTCGCCCGCACAGCCTGGCGGATACGCTTGGCAAACTGCTGGGTGTCAACGTGGTACCGTTCATCAAGCAAGCGCGGCCTGTTTCTGCCGGGGTCCGCCGTTACACCAAAGCTCTGCGAACGCTAACTAACGCGCAAGTTGCCGGGATTGCCCTCGACAAGTGGGACACGGACTATCGATTCCGGCGGCTTCTCCACGGGCGGAGGCGACGCTCGAGTTTGGAGCAGAGAGTTTTGCTGCCTTCGGCCTACAGGAACGTCTCGCGGGTGTTGGCCGCATACGCCAGCCTGCTTCCTGACCGACGCTTCCTGCTGGTGACGACCCGCGCTGACGGCGCCATTCAAGACCTTCCTCGCCATGTGGATTCCGTGCCGCTGGCGGCCTACGTCCCCCTGCCGCGAAACAGAGCTACCGAGCGCGAGATTGCCGCGCTGACCGAGCGCTGGTACGCCCTGCAGGAGAGGCTGCAGCAGTCAAAGGACCCCGTGGTCTCTTATGTCGCCGGTCTGTTTCCGGATTTTGCGCGTACCCTGCGAGTGGGATTGAGAATCCGCGATGCCTGGCGAGAGGTGTTGGATAGAGAGCGGATCAGTTCCGTTCTGTGCGGGGATGAAAATAATCCCTACACCCGCTTACCCGTTTTGCTGGCGCGAAGCAGGGGAGTGCGAACCGTCTACTGCAGCCATGGCGCTTTGGATGTCAACCTTTTGCTTCGCGGAGTCTGTTCCGATACGTATCTGGCGAAGAGCGAAATGGAAAAGGATTACATGGTCCAGCAATGCGGAGTGCCGGAAGTACGGATCGCGCTCGGTGCTCCGCCGGTGGAGCATTCGTCGCCCGGAAGGGAATCGCGCGCACCGGGCGACCGAATTGTATTTTTTTCAGAGCCCTATGAACTCTATTCGGGCCGCACGGAAACGCTGTATCGGGAACTGCTGCCAAGTCTCTGTGCGATGGCGCGCCAGTACGAGCGGAAGGTGGTTCTAAAGCTGCACCCCTACGAGAGTGTGAGGGCTCGGTCCCGGCTGGTCGACCGGATACTGACTAGCGATGACCGGCAATTGGTGGAAGTCTCCTCGGCGGCCATTTCGGAGCAGCTTCTGCGTCGCGTCTGGTTTGCCTTGACTGTGGAATCGAGTGTTGCGGTCGAGTGTGCCCTCGCGGAGATACCTTGTTTTCTGTGCGGCTGGTTTGATCTCGGCATGTACTGCTATGGCCGGCAGTATGAGAAGTTTGGCGCCGCGCGAGTCTTAGAGAGCCCGAGTGCAATCCGGCGCATCCCGGAGATGCTGGATCTGCAGCGCCCGGGTGCGGATTTTCGGAATCTCCTTTACCGCTCGATAACGCCAATGGAACTTGACGGGATCTTGCAATCCGCGCGAGTTCCACACGTGCAAGTGAAGGATGCGTAGCCTCGAGGTTAGGCTGGTTCCGGACACCGGTCTCGGACAATGTTAGACTCGGGAAATTCGTGACGCGCCACGCGACTGGAGGCGAGCGGTTTGCGCTTGATGTTAAAACCGTGGCGCAACGCCGGCGTAACGCGCAAAAGCCTTCAATGATTACGGTATTCACTCCTTCGTTCGCGGATGAGGCGAACACCAACGCGCAGAACCTGACCGCGAAAGAGATCGTAAGCCGGCTTCCGGCGGATCGGTTCAGAGTCGTGCTGCTTGGCGAGGGATCTCCCGATCCGCGGATTCTCGCTCGCGAAAACACTAAAATCTTGCGCTCGTCCCGACATGGAAATGCGCCACGATGGCTCACTCATGTGCTGCTCTCAAGAATCGACATCTACTTTTTCCCGCGCGAGGGACCGCTGGACACCCTGTTCATGTTTTTCAGGCGCACCCTGGGGCTTCCGGTTGCCCTTGTGACCTATGTCGTGATGGCTCTCGATCGCGGGACTGTTGGGGCGCCACTGGCAAGATCGATTCGCGAGGCCGATCGTGTTATCGGGAACTCGCGATATGTGGCGCAAACCGTCAAAGACCGATTTGGAGTTGAGACTGGGACAATTTACAGTGGGATTAAACGTGAGTTATTCCAACCATCGGCAGAGGCTCGCCGCCCTAAATCAAATCTTACGGTGCTCTACGCCGGCTCGTTCCAGGCTCGGAAAAGAGTGCATGTCGTCATTCGCGAGGCGGCAAACTGGCCTTCGGTTGAATTTCGGCTGGTGGGGAAGGGTGAAGAGGAGGAGAAGTGCCGGTCTCTGGTGAGTGAATTGGGATGTCGCAACGTGACCTTCGTTGGCCATCTTTCGCAGCAAGAGTTGGCCGAGGAAATGCGAAAGGCAGACATTTTCTTATTCCCCAGTGTGATAGAAGGTCATCCGCAAGTTCTTGGACAAGCCGCTTCCTGCGGGCTACCGGCGGTGGCCATGGACCTGTATCGGCCGGACTATGTTGTCCACGGTGAAACGGGGTACTTGGTAAAATCGGAGAGCGAACTCTCAGATAAGCTGGGTCTGCTGCTGTCCGACCAGGACTTGCGGCTTAAGATGTCCGCCGCCGCCGCTCGGCATGCCTTGCAATTCGACTGGGACAAAGTTGCGCGAGATTGGGAGAGCGTGTTTGTGGAAGTGGCCGCCAAACGTCGCAAAAAACACTAATGTGCGGAATCTATGGAGCGTACGGCGGCCCGGACGATGTCGCGCAATACTGGTCATTATCAGGACAGGCGCGATCAGGACAGACGCGGTCAGAAAAAGCCTGGCCGGAAGAAGCCAGCCGACTTCTTCGGCATCGCGGCCCCGACGGAAGCGCGTGCCTGACATGCATGGGTGGACGCTGCCTGCTTGGTCATTGCCGTCTTGCCATCATCGATCTTGAAGGTGGCGCCCAGCCGATTGGCAACGAAGACGAGACGATCTGGGTGATCCTGAATGGCGAGATCTACAACTACATCGAGATTCGCGAAGGATTGATTGCCAAAGGACATCGCTTTCGCACCCAAAGTGACACCGAAGTTCTGGTGCATCTCTACGAAGAGAAGGGTCACGCTCTGCTTGACGATCTGGATGGCATGTTCGCATTTGCCATTGTGGATGAGAAAAAAGAAGAGCTATTTTTAGCCCGCGATCGATTCGGCGAGAAGCCCCTGTATTACGCGCCGCTGAATGAAGGCAGAGGCTTGGTGTTCGCTTCGGAGATGAAAGCGCTATTTCCCTTTCCCGGTCTGGATAACCACCTCGATGTTCCTGCCATCGCGCAGTTTCTGGCTTTGGGGTATGTGCCCGCGCCGCGGACTCATCTTCAAGGCGTGCGCAAACTCATGGCGGGTGAGGCGCTTTCACTGGAACGGGACAAGGGCCTGCGGATATGGCGCTACTGGCAGCCGCGAATCGAGACCAACGGAACCGAGCCTCCGACCCGGGAGGCTGCCGTGGAAAGCGTCCGCGCCCGCGTTCTGCAATCTGTCCGCTTGCGACTGAGAAGTGATGTGCCGATTGGAGCATTTCTCTCCGGAGGCGTGGACTCGACCTGTATCGCCGCTGCGATTCGTGAGTTACAGCCCGCGGCCAAGTTCAGCACCTTCTGCGCTTCTTTTGATGACGAGCAGTTAGACGAGGCGCCTTACGCACGTTTGGTTGCGGAACATCTGGGAACGGATCACCACGAAGTCCATTTCTCCTCGGGCGACTTTCTGGCGATCTTCGATGAGTTGATCGATCATTACGATGAGCCTTTTGGCGATGTATCGATGTTCCCGACCTTTGCGGTTTGTCGCGCTGCGCGGCAAGTCTGCAAGGTTATGCTCTCCGGTGATGGAGGCGACGAATGTTTTGGCGGATACTCGGAGATGTTTGGCTATCATCGCTGGCACAGAGTGCGCCGGACAGCTTGGGCGAGCGGCACGGCCAAGCACCTCCGGCGACTGTGGGGAAGGGACTGGAGAGGCGTCGGCTTGCTGGGCTTCTTGTCGAAGGACGATTGGGAATTATTGCATCCGGCTGAGCGCCGTAATGCGGTCACTTCGTATTTTCTGCCCGATCATCGTAGCGAAGTGGAGCGCGGATTGCGGGAGCTTGAGGTGCGTGTGCTGGAACATGCACGGCTTCCATATCCGCTCTCTGCGTTCGAAGCCACGGCTTCTTCCTATTTGCCGGAACAGATTATGGTCAAAGTCGATCGTGCGAGCATGCGCGCCTCGCTCGAATGCCGCGCACCTTTCCTGAATCCAGAGCTAATGCATTTTGCTACGAGTTTGCCGATGGAGTATCACTTTGCAAGGGGCATGGGCAAGGCAATCCTAAGGGACGCGCTCCCGCCATGGGTGCCCCCTGAAATTCGCTGGCGGCAGAAACGCGGATTCACTCCGCCGCTGTGTAAGTGGCTTCGCGGTGAACTTAGGGAAGAAATGGAAAGGGCTCTTGATGCGGACCTGGGAGAACTCAGATATCTGCTGAATCCGCTGCCGATGCGAGAACTATTCCGCCAGCATTTGGCGGGTTTTGATCACAGCAATTCATTGTTTCGTTGGCTGGTTCTTTCGCGCCGTTGCCACGAGGCCGTTCTGAATTGAGGGAAGTGTTGCTCCGTCATACGGTGGAGGGACGGGCGTCTCGCGAGCCTGCCCTGAGCGAAGCCGAAGGGGCCAGCCGGGCGGGGACGCCCGGCTCTCCACCAGCAAGAATCGTCGGACATTAGGATGGGTTATTGAGCGTCCCTAGATCTTTGTTGCGCTACGGAGGGTTTGCACTCTCTGTCACCACTGCTCGCGTGGTGGGCACCCTACTCACGGCCGCCACGTTTCCTTTCCTGGTGCGGCGCCTCGGTGTCGACATTTATGGGCTGTGGAGCTACGTGGTTGCGGTGTGCGCGTTTACGGGGCTGGTGGCGAATCCGGGGCTTACCACCTATGCCACCCAGCAGGTGGCGGCTCGGCGCCAGGAGGCTTTCGAAACCGTCTCCGACGTCCTGGTGCTTCGCGTCCTGGCTGGTGGCGTTGCAGTGGTTGCGGTTCTGGTGGTGGCAAGTTTTGAAGTCCGGCAGGACGTCCGCTTCCTCCTGAAGTGGTACGGCGTGGCCTCGGTGTTAACCGGTAGTTTGTCCTTGGACTATCTGTTGTCGTCGCTGGAACTGTTCCATGTGCAATCCCTCATTTCGATCACGCAGCAGAGTCTCTATGCTGTCGGCATTTTCACAATGGTTCGATCTCCCAAGGATGTAATTTGGGTACCAGTCAGCATAGTGGCCTCTTCGTTCTTGACGAGCCTCATCGGGTGGACATTTCTGTGGCGGCAGGGGTATCGATTCCGGTTTGCCATTGCGCCGCGACGCTGGGCCGTGATCCTGGTGCCTAGCCTCCATTATGCTGGCTCTTCACTCATGTCAACTCTCTATCATCGCAGCGGACATGTCGCGGTTCGATTCTATCTCGGGGAGCACGCCCTGGGCCTGTATGCCGCCGCTGCGCGTCTGGCCGATGTGCTGCGCAACTTTCTCTCGGTGACCCAGAGCGTCTTGATGCCGCGCATGGCCTTGCGCGCAAATTCCGCCGATGCCCTTCCCCGGCTCACGAGGATCGCCGCATCCATCCTGGTTTGCTTCGGTGTTCCGTTGACTGTGGGCGGCATTGTAACGGCGCCAGTGGTTGTCCCCTGGCTGCTCGGCGCGCAGTATCAGGAGGCAGTGCGCGCTTTTCAATGGGTCGCACCATATCTGATTACAGCGCCGGCAGCGGTGCTGTTCTCTGGAACCATTCTTTACGCGATGGGCCGTCATCGAGCGTATTTTGTTTCTACCCTGGCAGGTGGGGTCAGTGCGGTAGTTCTTTGTCTCATCTTACCGCCCTTGTTAGGAGTCGCCGGCGCCAGCATTGCTTATGTGCTGGGGGAGTTCGGGGTTGCGCTTTGTGCCTTTCTGCTCTGTCCGCCGCAGGTGCGCGCTGCCGCGAAGACTCCGCTGTTGGGCGTTGCCGTGATCGCAAGTCTGTTCATGGGAGTTGGCTTATGGTTTGCGCTTCCGAGGCACTTGCCCCCGCTGGCCCTGGTCGGCACGGGATGCGCCGTCTACGTCATTGCTTGGGCCGCCATCGGCCGCAATTTGCTGAAAAGGGAGTTCGAAGGTTATGCATGATGCTCAATGCGGAATCCAGCTTCGGCGTGGCCGTGCGCTAGAATCAGTTTTTCTATTCCTTACGAAAACGGGGCGTGGTTGAGTGGGACCAAGTCAGAAGCGGATTTTACTGACAGGTGGCGCGGGTTTTATTGGATCCCACCTAGCGGAGGAATTAATTCGCCGCGGGGCGAAATTGTCCATCGTGGACAACCTCGATAATTTCTACGCTCTCAGCCGCAAGCGGCTCAACCTTCGGGAAATTCAGAACGCCGGGACCTTCGAGTTTTTCGAGGTGGATGTGCGGGATGTGGATGCGCTGCGAAAAGTTGCGGAGCGCGTCCAACCGGAAATCGTGATTCATCTCGCCGCACGCGCCGGCGTGCGGCCGTCGATTGAGCAGCCTGCCTTGTACGAGAGTGTGAACGTCGCGGGGACGGTGAACCTTCTGGAAATCGCCCGCGAATTTAAAGTGCAACGGCTGATCTTTGGCTCCTCGAGTTCAGTGTACGGAATCACAAACACCGTTCCTTTTTGTGAAGACGACCTCAAGACCCGTCCGATCTCGCCCTACGCGGCGACGAAACTTGCGGCGGAGTTGATGTGTTACACCTACACGCATTTATATGGCTTGACCATCCTCTGCTTGCGATTCTTTACTGTCTACGGCCCACGCCAGAGGCCCGATCTCGCGATCCACAAGTTCACCGCGCTGATCGATGCTGGAAAGCCGATACCGGTTTACGGCGATGGCTCGATGGGTCGCGATTACACCTACGTGGACGATATCGTCTCTGGAGTGGTCGCGTCTCTCGAATACGCCCCACAACCCAAGCTACCATTCGAGGTCTTCAATTTGGGGAACTCCCACCCGGTGCGTCTTCGGGAGTTGATTGCGCAACTGGAGGCGGCCACCGGAAAGAAAGCACGGCAAGAGCGTTTGCCCGATCAACCGGGAGACGTTCCCATTACATGGGCTAACATCGACAAGGCAAAACGGCTTCTGGGGTATTCACCGAAGACGTCCATGGAACAAGGTCTGCGGAATTTTGTCGCCTGGTATCGTTCGAGCCTCAAAAACAAAGACAACGGCTGAGAAGATGCAATTGGACCGGATCGCGGAAGGGAATTCGAACAAAGTGAACTCGCACCCGGCTCATCGGCGATTGCCAAGAGTCGGGGTCCTTCTGTCCAGCCGGGAGCAATTCAGTCCCATCTACGGCGGAGCGCTGGCACGCTGGACCTATGAGGTCTACAGTCGCTTAAGAGATCGGGTCGAGGTCACGGTGTTCGGCTATCCCACCTCCGCGGAAAACTTATACAAGCTGTCTCACCGTACCAGTGGCGTGTGGCGAGCTTGCGATCTAATTTCTACGATCCCGCTGCTGCGCCGTTGGGATGAACCACTCTGGTTGCGTGGCTTGAGCAAGGCGCTGTGTCACCTCGATGTGGTGCACATCCATAATCGTCCACAATGGGTTCATGAGTTACGCCAGATAGGTTATGAGGGGGCAATCTGGCTGCATCTTCAAAATGATCATCTCGGACACTGGACCGCGGCCATGCTTGAAGCGCTGGCGCCGCAACTGGACGGGGTGGCGGTCTGCAGTACGTTTTTGCGCGGAACCTTCGCTGATCGCTCGCCTAGCATGGCAGCGAAGACCAAGCTTGTTTTTAACGGCGTCGATACGCAGCTATTTACCCCGCGCGAGGACATTCGCGAAGCCAAGACCATATTCTTTGTCGGGCGGTTTGACGAGGAAAAGGGAGTTCTTCAGCTCGTACGAGCATACGCTCGCCTGCTTGATCGCCACCCGGATGCAACCTTGGTGATTGGGGGAACGACCGGTTTCGGAGTTCATCGGGAAACCGATTATGTGCGCAAGGTGCGGGACTTGGCGCGATCGTTGGTCAGCAATCGGAAAGCGCGGATCAATTTTCCGGGATATATTCATCACGATAGGGATCTGCCGGGCTGGTTTCAACGAGCGACGGTTTTTGCCAGCCCTTCTTTGTTTCAGGAACCGTTCGGCTTGGTAAATGTCGAAGCCATGGCCTGCGCCACGCCCGTCGTGGGCTCAAACCGCGGTGGCATACCAGAGATCCTCGGTGATGCCGGGATCGTCGTGAATCCTGAAGATGTGGAGGGGTTCGCAGCCGCACTGGCAAGTCTCCTGGAAAGGGCTGATTACCGCGCTTCCCTTGGGCGCGCGGCCTCCCTGCGCTGTCGGAAAATGTTCGATTGGGACATCATCGCCCAGCACTGGGCATCATTTCTGGAGGAGGTCAGAGGCGAAACCGGTTCTGTTCGAATCTGTCCATCCGCACTATGAAAAAAGTGCTGGCTCGGGTTGTTGAAGCGTTGCCGGAGTCTGCTCAGATCCAGATTCGTAATCGATATTGGCAAATCAAGAGCAGGCTGCTCTACCAGTCCCTCTATAGCGTTCTCGATCTGGAACACACCCTCCAGTCAGGGCTGACCGTGAAGGTTGCCAGCAAGGGTGAATGGTGGACCTACAATGACATCTTCGTGGATGGCGAATACGATGTGCCAATTCGCACGGCTCTCAAGGGTCGATCTCAAGTTCGGCCTTTCGTTGTACTAGATCTCGGCGCAAACGTCGGTTATTTCGCGTTTCGAGTTCTGGATCTTATCGGTCCGATGGAATGGGAGCACTTCTGTCCCGACATCACGATGATCGAGGGTAGCCCGAAAACATTTTTGGAACTCGAGAAGCGAATTCGATCCCAGCAAGTTGCAGTGAGTGTTCGCACGGTCCACGGATTGGTTGGACAGTCGCGAGGTAGTGGGGTTATCCGAGAAAGTGCGATCCATGTGAAAAGCACGACCGTTGGCGTTCCCGCGGGGCATGGAGTCAGCGTCGACTTTGTCGATTTAGACTCGCTCATGGGAGACAAGCCCGAGATCGATCTCTTGAAGTGCGATATCGAGGGGGCGGAGTTGTTGTTCATTCAGAATTATGCAGGCCTTCTCCGCAAGGTCAAACATGCAGTATTTGAGTTGCATCACGATCAATGCGATACAACGGAATGTGTAAGTACGCTGGAAGACCTGGGATTTCGCGAGACAATCCTGCGGGCCAATAGTTCATTTTCCGTCAGTTTGTTTTCAAGAAACTAGACGCCATCACGTGGCGCCTGTCTCTAGGTGGCCGCCGTTAGGTTGGGGCGGGTAAATGTCGTAATCCAGACCGTGTGGAATTTCGAAAATGATCAGGCGGCTTGTGATCCTTACGGAGATTATTGCTCCTTACCGCATCCCGGTTTTCAATGTTCTGGCACGCCGGGCGGGATTGGATCTGCATGTAATCTTCTTGGCAGAGACGGATCAAACTGTTCGACAGTGGCGCATCTATACCAATGAGATCCGTTTTTCATATGAAGTTCTGCCCTCTTGGCGATGGCGTGCGGGGAAGCACAGTCTCCTCGTGAATCGTGGGTTGTGGTCTGCGTTGGGTGCGGCGAGTCCCCAGGCCATCCTTTGCGGTGGCTACAACTATCCCGCGTCCTGGGAAACGCTCTGGTGGGCTCGCCGGCGCAATGTGCGGTTTGTCCTGTGGACAGAGAGTAACCAGCGAGATCAAAGATCTGGACGTGCCGGTGTGGAATGGCTGAAGCGATATTTTGTGAATGCTTGCAATGCTTTTGTCGTGCCGGGAAAATCCTCGTCTGCCTACCTGCAAACTCTTGGAGTCGGCGGGCAGGTCATCTTCACTGCACCCAACGCGGTCGATAACGCCTTCTTTGCGACGCAGGCGCAGAAGACCAGAGCCCATGCCTCCGAATTTCGGGAGAAGCTCGGGCTACCTGCGCGGTTCATTCTTTTTGCGGGCCGTTTGGTGCCCGAAAAAGGTGTCTTTGATCTCCTCGAAGCCTATGCCAAACTAGAGAGCGGCCTGCGCTCCGAGGTGGGCCTGGTATTTGCAGGCGACGGAGTCTCCAGACAGGAACTGGTGCGACAGGCGAAACGGATCAGCCCGGGGTTGGTTTGCTTTCCGGGATTCGCGCAGCGGGAGGATCTGGCCGGCCTATACGCAGTCGCGGAAACCTTAGTTTTGCCGACGCACAGCGACCCTTGGGGATTGGTGGTGAATGAAGCGATGGCGTGCGGGCTTCCGATCATCGTGAGCAGTGTCGCGGGATGCGCGGCCGACCTGGTCGAAGATGGGTGGAACGGCTACATTGTGCCTCCCCGAAATTCGGAGAAACTCAGCGTGGCGATCACCTCTCTGTTACGGCAACCTGAGCTTAAGCAGCGGATGAGCGCGCGCAGCTTGGAACACATTCAAAACTACTCACCGGAAGCGTGCGCCGATGGTCTGGCCACGGCTGCCATCTCCGCCGGCAGGGGGGCCCGATGAATTCGGTAAAGCCGCTGCAGTGGGTTGGCATCGTCATGGGTTTGAGCCTGGCGCTGTATCTTGTTTATTCCCATTTGCAAGACTTCAGCAACGTTTCTTTCCTGGGCGAAATCCTGCTGCTTGAGATCATCATCGCCAGTCTGTGGAAATATGATCAGCGCTTCTTCGTTCTGCTGATAATCGCCTTTGCTTGGGCGGGCCTGTCTGTCCCCCTGGAAGCTGCTTGGACCAGTGCACGCTGGGTGGTGCTGGCGGCGGGTGCGGTTGCTGGCTTCATCGTTTGGACGAAGACTCCGCGCGGTGGTTTCGGATCATTGCATCTGATCGCTTTCTTTTGCATCAGCGCCGCATTTGCCTCCGCCTCGGTTTCCCAGTTTACGCAGATGGCGTTCCTCAAGGCTTTGAGCCTGCTCCTTCTTTTTACGTATTGTGCATCAGGTGCTCGGCTAGCTTTTCTCGGCCGGGAGGAGCGTTTCTTTCGCGGCCTGCTGTGGGGAAGTGAGATTGCGGTCTATGTTACGGCGATCTGCTATTTCGGTTTCGGTCAAAGTTTTTGGGGTAATCCCAACTCCCTCGGGGCGGTGATGAGTGTCGCACTGTTCCCGATCCTATTGTGGGCATGGCTCACCAGTGACGGGCCCACGGTGAGGTTCCACAGGCTGGCGGCCCTGCTTCTTTGCACCTACCTGGTTCTTTTCAGCATGGCACGTGCGGGAATGGTTACGGTAATGGCCGTCACCCTTGTCTTTTGCCTTTGCCTGCGCCAGTACAAATTGCTGGTGAAAATGGTGGCACTGGTTCTGCTGCTGGTTGCGGTCACCGGCGTTTTCGCTCCAGACGCCTTAAACAAGCGCCTCGGTGGTCTGAAGGATGCGGTGCTCTACAAGGGGCACAAGGTGGAAGGTATCCTGGGTTCCCGGCGAACACCTTGGGAAAGATCGATTGCCTCAATCAAGGAGCATCCGTGGTTCGGAACGGGATATGGCACGAGTCCGACAGGCGAGGATCCCGGATTGTCTTTCGGAACCATTCGCTCAAGCGCCGAGACGGCTCGTGAGCACGGCAGCAGTTACATGACCATCGCAGAGTGGGTGGGTCTGTTGGGTGGGTTGCCCTTCGTCGCGCTTCTGTCGGTGACAGTGTCGAACCTATGGAAAGTGTGCACGTGGATGAGGCGAACTGCCAACCCGCGCCATTACTCGATTCCCCTGGCCATGGTGGTATTCGCGGGTCTGGTCCACGCCGGCTTTGAAGATTGGCTCTTTGCGGTGGGTTATTATCTCTGCGTGTTTTTTTGGGCCCTTGCCTTTGTACTTGCGGATATTATCCCTGACGCTGCTTTGGTCCCAGTAGCCGACGCTGTTCCCCGAGCTTCCCGTCCGTCGCCAGCTGATTTCGGGGCCATTGTGCCCACCCGATGATCAGATTGTTTATCAATGGCCTGGCCGCGAGCGCGGGTGCAGGCCTTACTTATCTGCGCAACGTGATTCCCCAGCTTGCGCGGAGAACGGATGCGGAGGCGACAGTCCTGTTAAGTGCTGGGTTGCGCGCGGAATTTGCTGAATTGCCGAATATTTCTTTTGCCCAGGCCAGCCCGAGCCGCGGGGTAGCCGGGCGTTTTGTGTTCGAACAGACCAAACTTCGGGACTTGACGCGGCGCAGTGGTGCGCAAGTTCTGGTTTCTACTGGTAACTTTGCACTCCGGGACTCTCCGGTGCCGCAGATCCTTCTGTCTGGAAACTCTCTCTACCTATCGGCCGATTTCTACCGCGATGTCCGAAAACGGGGAGATTACATGCTTTGGATCGACACCATGATCAAAGGCTGGTTCGCCCGAAGGTCCGTACACTGGGCCGACGTCACCATCGCTCCCAGCAAGGCTTTTGCGGAGGACCTCAGCAGATGGACGGGGAAGAATGTGCTGTCTGTTCACCACGGATTCGATCGTGACTTGTTTACAGGCGACTCGACCCCCTTGCCTGCCTCCATGCAGAATCAGTTGACGGAGTCGGCCGATGGGCTGAAGTTGCTTTTTGTAAGCCATTACAACTACTACCGAAATTTCGAGACTTTGATTCGGGCGCTGCCAATTTTGCGCGACCGGTTACCCGGGAAAAAAATAAGGCTGTTCCTGACCTGTCACTTGTCTTCATCCAAGAATCCAGGCTTGTATCGAGCTGAGGCCGCGTCTACGCTTGTGAGCGCTCTTGGCGTCCGGGACAACATCGTTGAACTCGGATCGGTCCCATATCGCTCCCTTTACCACCTCTACCGCGCGTGTCACATCTACGTAAGCCCGGCCTATACAGAAACGTTTGCCCATCCCCTGGTCGAGGCCATGTCGAGCGGTTTGCCGGTGGTGGCGTCGGATCTGCCGGTGCATCGCGAAATCTGCGGGGATGCAGGAATTTATTTTCCCCGCTTCTCTCCCGATGCGTTGGCGGAACGGATATTGCAAATTCATGACTCGCCGGAGTTGGCGGGACAACTTTCGCGCAACGGCCTGCGGCGCGCGGGCGATTTCAGTTGGAGCGAGCATGTTGAACGCCTGATTGTTCTGGCCCAGGGATTGGTTCAGCCTGGGATTGAGCGAAATTCGAGCGAGCGAAACTGATGTCCCGAGCCGCGGAAGTGGATTCACCGCTGCACGTTTTGACCCTCACCCCCTTTTTCCCGTCGGACAAGAATGAGGTGAGCGGCTGCTTTGTCGCGGAACCCATCGAGCAACTTAGACAGTTCGGTGTCGAGTCGAGCGTGATCGCGGTGTCCCCGATTCACCATCCGCGAAAACAGCCGAGTTCATCGGCGGCGGCAGAATGGGTACGATATCTGCAAGTTCCCGGAAATCTCGGGCTCTCCAGTGCCGGGAACCTACTCTACGCGCGCGTTTTGCCGAGAGTACAAAAAATGCTCCGCGTAAAGCCCATTGATGTAATCCACGCGCACGCGGCCCTGCCTTGCGGCCACGCGGCCGCGTTGCTTTCCAGACGCTTAAATATTCCGTTCGTGGTCACCGTCCATGGGTTGGATGTGTTTAACACGTGCTTTCTGGGTGGAATCCCGGCGGCTTGGCGGCGGAAGGTGTCAGTGGAGGTTTACCGCGCGGCGCGGACCGTAATATGCATCAGCGGAAAGGTCCAGGAAATTCTGAAAACCGGAATGCCGGCTGATACCTGCAGCGCCATTGTGTACAACGGTGTGAATCCGAATCTTTTTTCGCCGGTTTCGCCTGCGGCGGCACCGTTCAATCCGGAGATTTTGGTCGTCGGCAACCTGTTGCGCAGCAAAGGCCACGAACTGGTGTTGAGAGCGCTCGCAAATCTCAGAGCTTCCTTTCCCCAACTTCGATGCCGCATCATCGGAGAAGGGCCGGAACGCGCTCGGGTTGAAGCATTGGTTCGCGACTTGGACATTGAGCGGCAAGTTCAGTTTGTCGGCCGGCAGAGCCGCTCTGAAGTGGCCGAGGCCATGCGACGCTGTTCCGTATTTGTCTTGCCCAGCCGGAATGAGGGCTTGGGATGCGTGTATCTGGAAGCTATGTCCTGCGGCAAACCGGTGATTGGCTGCCGCGGGCAGGGAATTGACGAAGTGATTGAGCACGGTAAGAATGGCTGGCTCATCCCACCGGATGGACTCGAAGAACTTGTGCAGGGGCTCGCCGCTTTACTGGGCTCGCCCGAAGTATGCGCGCGCATAGGGACCACGGCGCGCCAGACGATCCTGGAAAAGTTCACACTATCGCACCAGGCACAACACCTAGCCAGGATTTACCGTCAAGCCATCGCATGAGTGGCCAGCATTTTGTGTGCGAGGGCGTTAAACTCCGTGGGCAATCGGTATGAACGACCTTGCGCTCAAGAAACCCGTCACTTCAGCTAACATAGTGGAACCTTCTACCTGCCAACAAAATGGACTTGATCGAAACAAAATCTGACACTGAGGTGTCGAGTTCGATCGCCGCTGCGCCGGTTCTGCCCGTGAGCGTGATCGTTCCCGTCCGCAATGAGGCCCGCAACCTGCCGCACTGCCTGGAGTCGCTTGCGGGGTTCGGCGAAGTGTATGTTATCGATTCGCAGAGCACGGACGACACGGTTTCCATTGCTCAAGCGCGTGGTGCGAAGGTGGTCCAGTTTCGATATGTGGGAGGCTGGCCGAAGAAGCGCCAATGGGCCATGGACACGCTGCCTCTGGCCTATGATTGGGTGCTACTCGTGGATGCCGATGAAGCTCTTACCCCCGAGTTGACGGCGGAAATAAGGCAGGCCATCCGGAATCCAGACTTTGATGGCTACTACATCGCGCTGCAGATGTATTTTCTCGGCCGAGTCTTGCGTCACGGCGGCGCCGGTTTCTACAAGCTCTCGCTCTTCCGCCACCGCAAAGGCCGCTTCGAGTGCCGGCTCAAGAACCAGGATACTTCGATGGCTGACATGGAGGTGCATGAGCATGTCGTGGTCGAGGGAAACACCGGGAAGTTGAGAAACTCGATTATCCATCACAATGTTGAGTCGCTTTCCCGCTATATCCAGAAGCACGATGAGTACTCAAATTGGGAGGCGCGGGTTTGGTTGGAGGGGGAAGCGGGCTATGGCGATCTGCCGCCATTGCTGTTCGGAAGCCAGGCCCAACGCCGGCGCTGGCTGAAAAAAAAGTTCTTGGCTGTACCCGGCTCCCCGGTTCTTTTCTTTCTTTACCGCTATGTTTTCCGGTTGGGGTTTCTGGACGGCACGCCGGGACTGATTTATTGTGGTTTACAGGGCACGCAACTCTTTAACGTGAAAGCCAAAATTTACGAATTAAATGGCCGGAAAGGCTGACCCTTGCTCGCCTTGAATTTCTGGAAGCGCCCACATGAATGCCGAAGCTAACGCCGAAGCTAATGCCGGAGGATATGGCGCTGACGAGGATCCTCTGGAAGCGGTTGCGTACCATAGGCAATTGGCGAAGCGCTGGGAACAGCGTTACCGTAGGCGGTCTTTCAAAGCGCGTCAGGCCGTGCTGGCCGAGTGCCTGGAAGCGCGTGATCTGGCGGGCGGTAGTTGGCTCGATGCAGGCTGCGGCACCGGCACGCTTTCACGGTTGCTGGCGGAGCGCGGATGCAGAGTCCTCGGCGTGGATGCCGCCATTGAGATGGTCGAAGCTGCGGGCCGATTAGCGCATCGTGGAGACAGGTCTCTCCAACTCAAGTTTGAACGGGTGGAAACCATTGCCCGGCTGCCTCTGGCGGGCAATTCGTGCGATGGGGTCCTGTGTTCCAGCGTTCTGGAATATGTCTCCGACGTGGATGCGTGCCTGAAAGAATTTGCCAGAGTGTTGCGACCGGGCGGGCTCTTGCTGGTGTCCGTGCCCAATCGGCATTCGATTGTTCGGCTGACACAGGCAGGATGCCACCGCCTTGGGAAGTGGCTGGGACAGAGTTGGGTTGCGTTCATGGATTATTCGCGCAACCAGTATTCCACCAATCAGTTTGAGCGCAGGCTCGCTGCTTGCGGTTTCTGCTCAGAGGAGGTCGTGGCCTTTGGCAGCCCGCTGCCGAACTGGGCCCAGCGCAGCCGGTATGGCGGATCACTGCTGATGTTTGTGGCAAGAAGAACCTGAGTGTCCGCGGTACGACGGCTAGAGCGAGTACGGCAGCCAAGCGCATGAAACAACTTCTCCAAGACGCACGCACGGGTGAGTTAAAGGTCGCCGAAGTTCCGACTCCGCAATTACTACCGGGCTGCGTGTTAGTGCGAGTCGCGGCGTCGCTTGTTTCGGTCGGCACGGAGCGCGCGTCGGCTGAGTTTGCCAGCAAGAGTCTGCTGGCGAAGGCGAAGGCTCGTCCGGATCTAGTGCGCGATGTGATAGCTAAGGTGCGGCGGGATGGCCCGGCCTCTACCATGCAAACCGTGCGCTCCCGCCTCGACCAGCCGCAATCAGTGGGCTACAGCAGCGCCGGAGTGGTGGTCGCGGTTGGTGATGGCGTAGTCGACATCAACGTTGGCGACCGCGTCGCCTGCGCTGGCGCGGGATTTGCCGTCCATGCCGAGGTTGCCTGCGTGCCGCGCATGCTGGTGGCCAAGATTCCCGAGGGCGGTGAGGCGTCGCAAGTTCCCTGCAGGGTGTCCTACAGAGTCTCCTACGAAGAGGCAGCTTTTGCCACCCTGGGGGCGATTTGTCTGCACGGCATTCGAACCGCGGAAGTCGCGCTGGGCGATACGGTCGCCGTGATCGGTCTGGGGCTTCTGGGACAAATTACGGTACAGTTGCTGCAAGCCGCCGGTTGCCGCGTGTTTGGGTTGGATCTCTTACGGCAGCGTGCCGACCTCGCGATCGGTGGCGGAGTCGAGGCCGCGTGCACCAGTGCGCGTGATTTCCGCGATCTGTGCTTTCAGAAAACGGGCGGCGTGGGCGTGGACTCGGTGCTGATTACGGCTGAGACTCCAAGCAGCGAGCCAGTGAACCTAGCGGCAGAACTGGCGCGCGATCGCGCCATTGTGGTTGCCGTGGGCACCGTCGGCATGGAGCTCCAGCGCAAACTGTATTACGAGAAGGAACTGGACTTCCGAATCTCGCGCTCCTACGGCCCCGGCCGCTATGACGCGGCGTATGAGCAGAAAGGACGCGATTATCCGATCGGACATGTGCGCTGGACGGAAACGCGCAACCTGGAAGCCTTTCTGCAATTCATCGCGGACGGCAAACTGGATCTGCCGTCGCTGATCACGCACCGCTTTCCGATGGAACAAGCCACGCAGGCCTATGACCTGATTATGGGAAACACGCGTGAGTTCTTCCTGGGCGTGCTGATCACCTATGCGGGCGCCGAATCTGGAAGCATGCCGAATTTGTCCGACCGAATTCCGGTGGCCGCCGTCGTGCCCTCGTCAGGCTCCGTAGGTTTGGGCGTGCTCGGGGCTGGAAGTTTCGCGCAGAACACGCTGTTGCCCGCGCTAAAGGCGATTCCGGGCGTTTCTTTCGTCGGCGTCTGCAATGCCACCGGGCCGCGCAGCCGGCACGCGGCTGAGAAATTTGGATTCTCTTATTGTTCGAATTCGGAAGCTGAGCTCCTGCAAGATCCAAAAATCAAAGCAGTGCTGATCGCCACGCGCCACAATCTTCATGCCAGCCAGTCGCTGGCGGCGCTACGCGCTGGGAAAGTGGTGTTCTGCGAAAAGCCGCTTTGCCTGAATGAGGCCGAACTGGCGGCGATAGTGCGTGCCACATCGACGGGTGCGTCGGCCGATGACAATCCTCCGCTCCTGATGGTCGGCTTCAATCGCCGATTCGCGCCCATGGCCGTGCAGTTGAAACAGTTCTTGTCGGAGATCCACGAACCGTTGGCCATCCACTACCGCGTGAATGCGGGTTACATCCCCGCCGATCATTGGGTGAACGATCCCGAGCAGGGAGGTGGACGCATTCTCGGCGAGGTTTGCCATTTCGTGGACTTCCTGTGCTTTCTCGTCGGCGCGTGTCCCATCGAAGTGCAAGCGCAGACTGTCGGCAATTCGGGCCAGTACAGCATGGATAACGTCGTCGCAACGCTCAAATTCGCGAACGGCACCCTAGGGACGATCAGCTATCTCGCTAACGGCGACAAGTCGGCTTCGAAGGAGCGCGTGGAAGTTTTCGGTGGCGGCTCAGTTGCAATCCTCGAAGATTTTCGACGGCTCGAACTGGTCCGCAACGGGCGCAAACAAATCACCCGCGCGCGCTGGGGACAGGACAAGGGCCACAAAGCGGAGATGCAAGCATTCGTAAATACGCTTCTAGGCAAGACGCCAGCGCCTATCTCATTTGAGCAAGTCGTGGGCTCGACTCTCGCAACCCTTCGACTGCAAAACTCATGCCAGACCGGGCAGCCTCTGACGGTCGAACTGAGCGAGTTCGTTGCGACCGCTCTGCAGGAAAAATCCAGGCACTGACAATTAGGAGAAGGAACGAGTTGTAATGCTGATTCTGGGCCTGAATATGTTTCATGCCGACTCTTCGGCCGCGATCGTCGAAGATGGGAAGATTCTGTTTGCAGTCGCCGAAGAGCGGCTGAACCGGCACAAACATTACGGCGGCTTTCCTGCATTGGCGGTGGAAGCTTGTCTGGATGCGGCGGGCGCGAAGATCACCGAAGTTCAACACGTTGCCGTGGGGCAGGACAGCGACGCCAACCTGGCCAAAAAAGTGCAATACGCGCTGGCGAATCCGGCGAAGGTGCTGAACTTTATCAAGATGCGGCAGCGAAAAGAATCGATGCGCGACGTGCGTTCGCTGCTGGCGCAGGCGCTCGACGTGGACGCCTCAACCCTGAAATTTCAGGAGCATCATATCGAGCATCACATCGCGCACATCGCCAGCGCATACTACTGTTCGCCGTGGGAAAAGGCGGCGGGCTTCAGCTACGACGGTTCGGGAGATTTCGTCTCCACCATGACGGCACGCTGCGAGGGCCATGAAATTGAGGTGCTCGACCGCGTTTTTCTGCCGCACTCGCTAGGCAGCTTTTACACCATGATCTGCGATTTCGTCGGCTACAAAAAATATGGCGATGAAGGCAAAGTAATGGGGCTCGCGCCGTACGGAAAAGATACCTACGTCGACGAGATTCGGAAGATAATCACGCTCAAGAACGGCAACTTTCAACTCAATATGAATTACTTCAAGCCGCTCGGAAGCAGCCAGGGAATGCAGGTGCTGCCCGACGGAACGGTGCGCCTGGCACGGCATTTCTCCGACAAAATGGAAAGGCTTTTCGGCGCGCCCCGCGAACCGCATGCCGAGATCACGCAGCGCGACATGGATCTGGCGTATGCCATGCAATATTGTTTCGAGGAAGTGTTCTTTCATCTAATGAACGAGCTGCATAAGCGCGTTCCCGAGGAGAATCTTGCAATGGCGGGGGGATGCGCGCTCAACAGCGTAGCCAACGGCAAAATCTTTTCGCGGACGCCCTTCCGGCGTACCTGGATTCAGCCCGCGGCGGGCGACGAAGGCCTGGCGATCGGCGCCGCTTTGCATACGTATCATTCCGTGTTGAAACGTCCGCGTCGGGAGCAGATGAATCACGCCTACCTTGGGCCGGAGTTCTCCGAAGCGCAGATTGAATCCGCATTGAAGACCGCAGGCGTAAAGTATCAGCGGCTGGAGCGCGCGCCGCTGCTCGACGCGGTTTCCGACCAGATGGTGCAAGGCAATGTGGTGGGATGGTTTCAAGGACGCATGGAATGGGGACCGCGCGCTCTCGGCAATCGCTCGATCGTAACCCACCCGGGCCTGCCCGGCATGAAGGATGTGTTGAACGCGCGCATCAAGCACCGCGAATGGTTCCGTCCCTTTGCGCCCTCCATACTGGCCGATGCGCAGCACGAGTATTTTGAGCACGATCATCCATCGCCCTACATGCTGCACGTGTACAAGATTCGTCCGGAGAAGAGGAAGAGCCTCTGCGCCGTGAACCACGTCGACAACACTGGTCGATTACAGACCGTTGCACGGGAAGAGAATCCGCTGTACTACGACCTGATTCAGACGTTTGGCAAAAAAACCGGGATCCCGGTGATCCTGAATACGAGCTTCAACGAGAATGAGCCGATCGTGTGCACACCGCAAGAAGCGATCGATTGCTTCCAGCGCACCAAGATGGATGTGCTGGCGATCGGCCCTTTTTTCGCGCGGAAGTCGGAGGTCAGGGACACAAGACTCCAGACTGAGAGCTGACGTTACCCGGCATGCCTGAGACTCCAGTTGCGGTGGCCGCATCTTCCGCCCTACATATTCGGAGAATCGCCGCCTGGCGCGGCATTCGAGTGCTTGCGTGGCACGGCGACATCATTTACGGATGTCGCGGGTACGAGATCGTTCGTCTGCACTTACGTCCGCAGATCGGCCGCCCGCAAATCGGCCGCCCGCAAATCGACGAGGGCGCAGAGTGGGAAGTGGTCGCGCGCTTTCGTCCTGACTGGTGGAGGAAACTTACATCGCGCACCGTGCTGACCTATCGTCTGGTGCGCGATGGCTTTCACGCGCTGGCCATTCTCGGAGGCCAGACAAGTGACCAGACGATGGTGGGTGCGGTTCCCGGCGCGCTGGTAACGCGGACTCCGGGCAGCGATGAATTTCATGTTTCGCATCAAATTCAGCGTGGCACAAGGCCGTTGCACGTCACCGCGGTTCCATCAGGAAGAATCTACTGGGGCGAATATTTCGACAATCGCGAGCGCGCCGAGGTTCACATCTACGTTTCGACAGATCGCGGCCGCACGTGGCAGGTCGCCTACACGTTTCCCGCGGGAAGCATACGGCACGTCCACAACATCGTTTATGACCGTTGGGGCGATTGCCTTTGGATACTGACAGGAGACGAAGGCGCCGAGTGCAAGGTGCTGCGCGCTTCCTCCGACTTCCGCTCGGTGGAAGTGGTGGTCTCAGGGAACCAGCAAGCGCGGGCCGCGGCTGCGGTGCCAACCAAGAATGGCTTGTATCTTTCGACGGACACGCCGTTTGAGAAGAACCATGTGTATCGGCTCGATCGGGCAGGGAAGGTTGAGCAGGTCGGCGACCTTGCCAGTTCTTCGGTCTTTGGTTGTAGAGTTGGTTGCGGAGTTGGCGAGGCAGTGTTTTTTTCGACGATGATTGAGCCCAGCGCAGTGAACACCGGCCGTGAAGTCCATCTGGCCGGTTCCAGAGATGGAACGAACTGGCAGGTGCTGGCCCGCTGGAGCAAAGACAGCTTGCCGATGCGTTATTTCCAGTACGGCAACGCCTTCCTGCCCGACGGCGAGAACGCCACTAATTATCTTGCAGCGACCACCATTGCCGTCGAGCGCGAGGATCTGGTCACCACACTCTGGGAAGTCGAATCGGCATGAACCTGGCCACGCGTTGGCATTACTACCGGCGTATCTTCCGCGCCTATCTTGGTCACGGACGAAGTCAGTTGACGTTCTGGCATGAGGTGCCAGAGATCAATCCCCACGCCACCGCCAGCCGGCTCGGTGAATACTACATGCTGTTTCGCGAGAAGGCGGATTACGTGGGCCACTTTGACGCTGTGGGCATCCCCATGCTCGACTACCACGGATCGATTGGCCTGCAATACAACCCGATTGCGATTGCACAGTGGGGGCTGGCGAATTATAACCTTTACTGCCAGACCGGTGATGACGCTCGCTGGCAGAAGACGCTCAAAGCTGCCGACTGGCTTACCGCGAACCTGGAACAAAATTCTCACGGGCTTTGGGTCTGGAACCATCATTTTGACTGGGACTATCGTGACCCGCTCAAGGCGCCATGGTATTCCGGACTGGCGCAGGGCCAAGGCATTTCACTGCTCTTGCGGGCACATGCTTATTCCAAAGATGAGAAGTATCAGCGTGCGGCCGACCAGGCGTTTGTCACCCTGACGCGGCCCATTGCCGAAGGCGGCGTCCTCTTTGAGGATGAAGAGAAGAACCTCTGGATCGAAGAGTATCTCGTCGACCCGCCGACCCACATTCTGAACGGATTCATGTGGGCGCTCTGGGGCGTGTTTGATTACTGGCTGGCGCGCACAGATGCCGTGGCCAGGAAAATTTTCGATCGCGGGATTGAGACTCTGGTTCACAACCTTGCTCGCTTCGATACGGGATACTGGTCGCTCTATGAACAATCCGGGCATGAGCCATCAAGAATCAGGCTAAGAACGCTGGCAAGTCCTTTCTATCACCACTTGCATAGCGTACAGTTGCGCGTGATGTCCAAGCTGACCGGAGACGCTCGCTTTGCGGCGGTCGCCGAACGGTGGGAAGGCTACCCGCAGCGTCGTAGCAATCGGACCCGTGCCCTGGTTGAGAAAAGTCTTTTCAAATTGCTTTACTACTGATTGTTCGAGGATTGACCGCTCTAAATACTCAAGTGAAGATTCTCTACGTCTCGCAGTACTTTCCGCCTGAAATGGGAGCGCCGGCGGCGCGCGCCGCGGAGTTATCCCGGCATTGGGCGCGGATGGGGCATGATGTGACTGTCCTCACCGGATTTCCGAATCATCCGACCGGCGTCGTGCCCGCGGAATGGAGGTCGCGGTTCCACCAGCTTCGCTACACTGAAACCGTCGATGGGGTGCGCGTCGTTCGCACATGGCTCTGGCCGTTGCCGAACCGAAAAGCGCACGAAAGGATCCGCAATTACGCATCGTTCTGCGTGTCGGCGGCGATCAGCGGGCTGGACCTGCATAAGCCGGAGGTGATCATCGCCACCTCGCCGCAATTGCTGTGCGCCCTTTCCGGGTGGTGGCTGGCGTTTTGGAAGCGCGTCCCGTTTGTCTTCGAAGTGCGCGATCTTTGGCCGGAATCGCTCGCGGCCGTCGGCCTGGGCAGCGAAAGGACCTTGCTTCATCGCACGTTGCGCGCGATAGCGAGATTCCTTTACCGTCGCGCCGACCGCGTGGTTGTGGTGTCCCCCGCCTTCAAGGACCACTTGATCCGGAATTGCAACGTTCCCGCAGCAAAGATTGTCACGGTCGAGAATGGGGTGGAGACCGATCTTTTCCGGTTCGACCCGGCAGCGGCAGAAGTGCGAAAGCAACTGAAGATCGACGAGCGCTTCTTGATTTGCTACATCGGCACGATTGGCAATGCGCATGGACTGGACACCTTGATCGCCGCCGCCGAGGAACTACAGACTGCCTTGCCGAACGCGACGTTCTTGCTGATTGGGGAAGGGGCAGAAAAGGAACGGATTGTGGAACTCGCCGCGGGGCGCGGACTCGCCAACGTTCAGTTTCTTGGGCAGCAGCCCCGGGAACAGATTCCCGCCTATGTGTCCGCTGCCGATCTTTGCCTGGTCATGCTGAAAAAGGCGGAAGTGTTCAAGACGGTGATTCCCACCAAATTGCTCGAATACATGGCGTGCGAGCGGCCGGTTATCGTTGCTGTTGATGGGCAGGCTCGCCAGATTGTCGAAGAAGGGGGCGCCGGCGTTTACGCGGAGCCGGAGAACAGTAGAGGCCTGGTGAAAGCGATCCTCAACCTGGCGGCGGACCCCGAGCGCAGACGACAGATGGGAGCCAGTGGGCGGCAATACGTCGTCAACAAATTTTCGCGCGAAAAAACGGCGCGCGACTACATCGCTGTGCTTGGAGCGCTGGTCGTGTAGAGCGGAGTCGAAGGGAGTGTCCGCGGCACACGATGCATCGATCCGTCGATGCATCGATCGATGCCCCGAACCCTAGTGATCAACTGCCACAACTGCCAAGGTGGTGGACAAGGTCATTGCTGCGTCCACAGTGCGATATGCCGCAGCCTTGCCCGCGCTTCCGGGGATGAACAATATGTCACCTTTCACCAGAGGCAAATCCGGAGCCTTGGCATAAAGCACCTTCTTGAGGTTGACGGGAATTTCCTGAACCCCGTTCGGTGTTTGCCGCAGGATCCTGGTCTTGCTCAAGGCAGAGGTACGGGTGCTGCCGCCCGCCAGCGCCAGGGCCTTGAGAACGGAGAGAGCGTTGTCTTCAATCATAAAGCCGCTGGGACGGTTCACATCGCCCACGACGTAAACGATCCCGGCGCGAGAAATAATGATCGTATCTCCGGGAAAGACATCCACGTTATTCTGAGTATCTTCGGCCAGATTCGATGAAAGCTGAAGATCAACCTTCTCACCGGAATTTCCGTGATGCTCGATGGTCACGTTGCGCCCCGCCTTGTCAGTTAATCCTCCCGCCGCCGATATCAAGTCGAAAAGCCGGCGCTCACCAATGGCAGGGTAGGCTCCGGGGCGGGCGACCTCTCCCAACACCGTGATGGCCTGCGAAGCGGATTCGTCCACGAAAATCGCAACGTGGGGCCCGCGGACAAAGCCTCCATCCTCCAGCCGTTTTTGGATCAACTCTTGCGCCTCATCGGTCGTCAGGTCGGCAACGTGAACATAGTCAATCAGGGGAAGGTAGATGTCCCCGGAACCGCTGATCCGGATCTTGGTCGCAAGGTCAGGGACTCCGAACACACTGATCTCGACCAGATCACCGATGCCCAGCTTCACATTTGAATTCGCCAGTAGTCGCGGCGATTGGGGCGAAGCGGTTTTGTTCGTGGGTGCGGGCTGCGGCGCCTGCACCGCACCCGGCGTCTGAGCCACCAGGTGGAGGCTGCACAAACCAACCAGAGACACGTACACACTTCGCAAAAGGAAGCGGCGGTTCCGCCCGGACATACTCAGACTCCTGGATTTACGCGTCTGTCGAGTTTAACACACGCAACCCATTGAAATCGGCGTAGAGTGTTCGGTTTCGCAGCCCTCGGACCATCAACAGCGAGCCGAAGAATATGCTCCAGCACAGTTGCTCGACAACGGCCAAGAGTTGTATAGTTCCGAGAAATAAATAATTCGACTCGTCACTGTCGCCACTGAATGGGCCGACCCTGTCTGGAAACAATGACTGAAACTCACGGGCAGCACACACGGTTCGAAATGCCCGGTGTTTCAGGCGGAAGGGAATTCTGATTTTGACGCTCCTGTTCTTTGGTTTATTCGCGTTCTCACTGCTTGTATCGTTTGTTGCTACCCGTGAAGTGCGAGACATGGCAACCCGCAGAGGCTGGGTTTCCGTGCCGCGAGACGGGCGGCAGGTCCACCGATCCCCGCTTCCCCGTTTGGGGGGCGTAGCGATTTTCCTGGCCTTCTCGGTCAGCGTGATCGTGTGGCTGGGACTCTCCCTCGTTTTTCCCCGCCTGGTCGAGGGACTTGCCCCCGCCACGCTTCTCCGTATTTATGTTCCCGCCTGCCTGATTTTTTGTCTCGGCATCTACGATGATCTCCGCGGCGCAGGTCCTTATTTGAAGTTTGCCGTGCAAGCGGTGGCCGCTGCCATGCTTTTCGCCGGCGGAATGCGCGTTCTCGATCTGCCGCTGATCTTCCCCCACTCGCTGCCCTGGTTCGTTGGTTTGCCCCTGACGGTGTTATGGGTGGTTGCGGTGACCAATGCCTTCAATCTCATCGATGGCCTGGATGGTTTGGCTGCCGGATCGGCCTTGTTTTCGACATTGGTGTTTTTTGTCTGCGCCCTGGTCAATCATTCATGGCTGGAATCCCTGATGAGCATTACGCTGGCCGGCGCTATCTTGGGATTCCTTCGCTTCAACTTCAATCCGGCTACGATTTTCCTGGGCGACTCGGGTAGCCTGTTCATCGGGTTCATGCTCAGCGCGCTGGCTCTCGCCGGAGCGCAAAAAGCGCCGACGTTCGTGGCCGTGGCTATCCCGGTGGTGTCGTTCGGATTGCCCATTCTGGAAACGTCGATCTCCATCCTGCGACGGCTCATCAGCGGCCGCCCGATCCTCACCGCCGACCGCGAACACATTCACCACAAGTTGCTGCAGATGGGCTTTTCGCATCGCCAGGTGGTGATCGTTCTTTATGCCGTCTCCGCGATATTTGCCATGCTCAGCCTCTTCCTGTTGTGGCCCACGGGCAGCACCGTGGGACTGGTGCTGGCGGTCGTGGGGACGGGCATCTGGCTGGGAATCCAGCATCTGAACTACCCCGAGTTTGGCGAACTGCGGCGCGTGGCGCAGCGCACCATTGACCAGCGGCAGATCGTGATCAACAATCTTTCAGTGCGCCGCGCGCTCGAGGAGCTCAAAGTGGCCGGCGATTTCAATCAGGTGCGCAGCGTACTGCGCGCCGCCTTCGACAGCAACGATTTTGATGCGTTCGATTTGCACCTGGAGTCGCTTCCCGGCGATCAAGCGACACCTGGCGAAACCAACCGACCCTTTCACTGGAGCAAGTTTCCCCACATGATGGCAATTTCCAGCCAGCCTTTGTGGAAGCTGACGCTGGATCTGGTGACAACTTCGAACCAGCGCCGCGGCTCGCTCATCGTCTACCGCGTCTACAGCCACCGTGATCTGCAATTGGATGTCAACCTCCTGACTTCCGAATTTCCCACGGTCCTCGCAGACGCGCTTGATCGAGTACTGACCATGCCCGGGGTCCTTGTGCCGGCCGCGCAGGGCGACACCCCGATTCTGGCCGCAAACCTCTAACGGCTTTCGCGGACCGATCGAAACAACGTAGGGACAACCGGGGGCGACTGTCCCTACGCGGATCTTGCTCCCTTCCTCCCGATCCCTGAGTTAATATGGAGGGCGACTATGGATCGGAACATTGCCGGATTGCCGGATCCAATTGCAGGGGCGGCCTCCAACGGGGAGCGGCGCCGTTCGGTTCGTCAAAAACTTCATACTCCGGTTTACGTCAGTTTCAATGGCCCGCAGACCGGCATGGTTGTGGATCTGAGCGAATTGCTTGATCTGCACGAAGACGGCTTTGCTGTCCAAACCAGTGAACCTCTGGAAGCGAACCGGGCCGTAACCCTCTGCCTCGATCTGCCAGAAACAAAAAGTTACATTCACGGCAGTGGCCAGGTGATCTGGAGCGATGAAACGGGCCGCGGAGGTATCCGGTTTTCCGCGCTTTCGGAGGGTTCCCGCCACCTACTGAAAGAATGGCTCTTTGCAAATCTACTGATCGCCTGTTCAAACCACGTGGCTCGTACCGAGCAACTCGCACGGCACGAGCAAGAGAAATTACCCGAGCCGGCGCCGGTCGATAGATCGAACCGGGTCGTCCCGATCTCCGGTCAAAGCGAAATACTCTCCCTGGTGGAAAAAGTTCGCAGCGAGGTCCTCGAGATCGGTGACAACTTCGATGCAGTGTTGCAACTCATCGCCGAGCGCGCCTTGGGCCTCACCGGTGCCAGTGGCGCGGCACTGGCATTTCTTACCAATGAGAAGATGATCTGTCGAGCGCGAGTCGGCGAGCCCGCGCCGCCGCTCGGAGCCCCCGTCGACATAAAACAAGGGCTGTCTGGAGAATGCGTACGCAGCGCCCTCCTCGTCTCGTGCGAGGATACGGACAACGATCCACGTATCGATCCCGAAATCGGTCGCGCCCTGGGCATAGGCTCGCTGATGGCTGCTCCCATCGTGTTCGATTTCCGGGTGGTCGGCCTGCTGGAGGTTCTCTCTCCGCATCCGCATGCCTTCACCGAGACTCATGGGACGGTTTTGGAACGGCTCGTCGAAATGATTCCCAAAATCCATCGTGACCGCTCGCAGCCGGAAGATACCCAGTCTGAAAGCACTCAACCGCAAACTCCAATCGGACCAGAGGAGGTGTCGCGGCCTCCCGCTTCGGGGTCGGGTGCGACGGAGTTCGATTCGATCCATGCGATTCGCGAGGCCTTGAAGGAACGGCAACCTGAGACTCCCGAGCAACTCGCGCAGCCGCTCCCCGGAGAAATCGTCTCGGAGCAAGTTCCAGAGGTGGTTCCTGGGCAGGCTTCCGAAACCGCGCCTTCGGCTCGCTTGCTTTATCGCGCGCTGCTCGGGCTGACCATCGCAGCGGTGGCGATGGCCGCCGGATATCTATTGGGTCCGATGATCGAAAAGCGTTGGGCCAGCTCACCGCAAGCGTCGCAGCGGTCATCAGTGGAGGGGAGCGAAGCGGTTTCCATGCAACGAACGGCTGATCGCAGCTTAGCCGATCAACGCGCGCAAGCGAAGTCCCTGCCCGACTTGCGAAAGCTCGCCGATCAGGGAGACGCGGACGCACAATGGCAGATGGGCGTTCGCTATCATGACGGAGAGGGAGTACCGCAGGATGACGCGCAGGCCATGCAGTGGTTTCTGCGCGCCGCCGAACAGGGTTATGTTGCGGCGCAGCGTGCGCTCGGCGCTTACTATTGGAGACAGCGCGGAGATCCTGAAGACTTGTCCAAAGCGTACTTCTGGTCGGCTATTGCGACGGCCCAGGGTGACGAGATCAGCAAATCTCGGCTCGAAGGCCTGGCTTCCCAAATGACCCGGGCGCAGGTCTCCGCCGCTCGCCAGCAGGCGGATGCCTGGATCCACACCCATAGCCAACGAGTGAAGTCCGAGGCGAACTGAGCCGGGTTCTCCGCGGGCCGATCCACCCCAAACAACACAGACAGACCCAATCCCTCAGCCGTAGAATATATGTGTGGCTACGCTGCGCGACATTTTGACGGCTGACGAGCGCATCCGCGAAGGCGACCCTGCCCTCTGGGAAAAGCTGGATCGCAATCGAGTGCGCTGCTATGCCTGCGGCCACTGCTGTCCGATCCCCGAGGGACAACCCGGTGTCTGCAAGGTTCGCTTCAACCATGGTGGCACGCTCTACGTTCCTTGGGGCTATGTCGCCGGAGTGCAGTGTGATCCGATCGAGAAGAAACCGTTCTTCCACGCCTACCCCGGAGCCCTTGCTTACAGCTTCGGAATGCTGGGCTGCGATCTGCACTGCGCCTATTGCCAGAACTGGGTCACTTCGCAGGCCTTGCGCGACCCGGACGCCGTCTCACCGCCGCTGCTTGCCGATCCCGAACTGCTGGTCAAGGACGCGTTAGCCCAGGGCGCAAAAGTTGTGGTCAGCACCTATAACGAGCCGCTGATCACCAGCGAATGGGCAGTTGAGGTTTTCCGCGTAGCCCGCCAGGCGGGCTTGCTCACTGCGTTTGTTTCGAATGGCAATGGGACTCCGCAGGTGCTCGAGTACATCCATCCCTGGATCGATCTCTACAAGGTGGACCTCAAGAGCTTCGACGATCGTCACTATCGCCAACTCGGCGGACGCCTGCAGCCAATCCTCGACACCATCCGCAGCTTGCATCGGATGGGCCTGTGGCTGGAGATCGTCACTCTACTCATTCCTGGCTTTAACGACAGCGACGACGAGCTGCGGCAGCTGACCGCATTTCTGGCCGCCGTTTCGCCCGACATCCCCTGGCACGTGACCGCGTTTCATCAGGACTACAAAATGACTTCGCCCGCCGATACGCGTCCCCAGGATTTGCTGCGCGCCGCCGCCATCGGCCGTGAAGCTGGATTGCGCTACATCTACGCTGGCAACCTTCCCAGGCGGGTGGAGGGTCTGGAAGATACTCATTGCCATCATTGCGGCGAGTTGCTGATCCAGCGCTCTGGATATTCAATCGAAAAGTACAGGTTGACTCCGCAAGGCGATTGCCCGGCCTGCCACGCGCCGGTTCCCGGGCGTTGGTCGAAGAAATTTGACGGCCAGATTGCGGCTTCGCCTTTTCTGCCCCGCGGGCGCGCGCAATTGGTTAAAATTCTCTCGCAACCATAATCGATATTCATGCGCGCGACAAAAGCGACAAAAACATTGCTGCTGACCGTCTCGTTGTGTCTGATCTTACTGGGGCTGGACCTCGGGTGTTCTCCGCGTGATTTTCTGACGCGCCGCCTTGCCGCCGATTTGATCTCGGCCTCCGACGCATTCAAAACGCCGCAATTGTTCTGGCTCAGGACTGGCCTCGTTTCCAACAAGGATTTCAGTTCTCCCGACTCGATGGTGTTGCAGCGCCGCGGATGGATCATCGGCACCGAGCAGAGGTGTCCTGGCGGAGTCGACCCTCCACCCTGCTGGGACGTAGCGCTCACACCGCTGGGAGTGGAGATGGTACGCCCGCTGATTTCGAGCCCGATACCGAACAGCGGTCCGACCCTCCAAGTCGCGCGTCGCGAATTGTTGAGCATTGACGGAATCAGCAAGGCTGGCAACTCCGCCGACGTCGAGTTCAGCTGGCGTTGGATTTCCATGAATCCGGTGGGCGCGGCGCTTCACGACAGCGGAGTGCGCTATCGATCAAGCGTTGGATTCCGTGACTATGACAACGGCTGGCGCATCGTGGAACAAGCCGCACCCACCAACCAGTCGCTGGATGAGGCGCTACGCAACGCTGAACCTACCGCACCGTAAGAGAACATGAATTGACGACAAAATCTGGTGAACTGAGATGGAAAAGGTCCGAAAAATCTATGCGCCGATCTTTCATGCGACGATCTTCTATACGACGATCAATCCGGCTTGTCTCACTCGTGTCCGTGATTTCTGCTTCGGTCTTTATCCATTCGATCCTGGCCCGCGCTCAAACCGCAAAGCCCAAACTCACGCTCGATGAATTTTTCAACTCGGTGAGCTTCACCGCGGTGAAAATCTCGCCGGACGGCAACTCCGTCGTCATCGGAACGGAAAAGGCCGACTGGGAGCAGGAGATCTTCCGCAAAGAACTCTGGCTTTATCGGGCTGCACCGGGTGGCGGAAATCTGATGCAGTTGACCCAGTCCGGGCATGACAGCTCGCCGCAGTGGTCGCCCGACGGCCAGTGGATCGCCTTCCTCGCGGAACGCAAAGTCGAGGCCAAGGATAGGGACGCGGAAGACACCAAGGAGAAAGACAGCAAGGAAAAAGACCTCAATCAGCTGTATCTGATTTCGCCAAATGGCGGCGAGGCTTTTGCCATCACCTCCGGCGAGGACGAAGTCCATGCCTTTGCCTGGTCTGGCGACTCGAAGGCAATCGCTTTCGCTACCCGCCAGCCCTGGACCAAGCAGCAGAACGACGATCATAAAAAGGATTGGAAGGACGTGATCCGTTACCGCGGCGATGAGCGCGGCGACGTGATTTTCCGGCTCAATCTCGAGGAAGCCCTGGCGCGTCACGCCGCGCTCGGCTCCGAGGAGATCTCCGATGCGGAAAAGGATTCCCACGCCACGCCTGGCGCAGTCGCCATCGCGAACACACCGCTGCGCGTGGATCAGATCGGCATCTCGCACGACGGCAACCGGCTGGCCTTCGTGACTTCGTCGGTGTCCGAGCGCCAGGAGAAGGTCGAAGATATTGAACTCTATCTCGTTAAGTTAGCGAACGGTAAAACGACGAACGACATCCCCCAAGCCGCGCCCATCCGCCTGACCCGCAACGAAGCCGTGGAACTGAATCTGGAGTGGGCTCCCGATTATCGCCATCTGTTCTTTCAGGTCAACCTGGGATCGTTGGAACGTAAGTATGAAGATCCGCAACCGCGCCTCTACTGGGTTGACGCCGGCGACACCTCGGACACTGCGCCAGGGAAAAGAGAAGTCCAGCGTTGGTTCGCCGACTTTCGCGGCGAAGTTGTGGGTTATACGCCGCTGCCCGACGGCTCCGTGTTGTGCGCCTGCCGCATCGGAACCGAGGTACAGCTGATAAAGCAGCCGAACCCGAGATCCGCTCTGGTAAAGCCCGATGGATGGGCCGGAACCTACGAGCGTCCCGCTGCCGCCTCGCAGAGTCAAAGCACGCGCATAGCGTTTGTGTATTCCGCAACCGAGCGGCCCGCGGAGGTTTACATCGCCGATGGCCCCGACAAACTGGCGCAAGCGCGGCCGATCACGTCGTTCAACAAGCTGTTCGCCGAGCGTGACTTGCCCAAGGCTGAACCCTATCGCTGGACCTCCGATGACGGCACGTCCGTGGAAGGCATGCTGATGTATCCGCCCGGAAAATTTGAGGCCAAGAACCTGCCTATGTTTGTGTTCGTCCACGGCGGCCCGCAGGACGCCGATGGCAACCACTTCGAAGCCGATTGGTATCAGTGGGATCGCCTCGCCGCCACCGCGGGCTGGCTGGTGTTCGAGCCGAACTATCGCGGATCGACCGGCTACGGCGACAAGTTCGCGCTGCAGATCGTCCCTGAAATTGTTTCCCGGCCCGGCAAAGATATATTGACCGGCGTCGATGCACTCGTCAAAGCCGGGATTGCCGACCCGAACCAGTTAGCGATTGGCGGCTACAGCTACGGCGGCTACATGACCAACTGGCTGATCACCCAGACCACGCGCTTCAAGGCCGCCGTTACGGGTGCCGGCGCGGTGGAGCATGTCGCCAACTGGGGCAACGATGACACCACTTTCGACGATGCCTATTTCCTCGGCGGCCTGCCCTGGGAAACCCCCGATCGCTATCGCAGCGAAGGCGCGATTTACCAGTTCAACAAGGTTCGCACGCCGACCCACATCGTTGCCGGGGCGGACGATGTTCGGGTTGCGGTGCTCGAGGCGTACCTGCTCGACCACGCTCTGCACGAACTGAATATTCCGGGCGAATTGCTGATTCTTCCCGGCGAGGGACACGAGCTCGATAAGAATCCCTGGCACGGAAAGATCAAAGTACGCGAAGAACTGAAGTGGCTGACGAAGTATGGCGGCGTGACGGGGGAGAACTAGCCTGATTGCCGTGTGGAAGCGGGGCTATGCCCATGGGCTATGCCCTGGGCGATGCCCCGCTTGGACGGGGCGAAGCCCCGTCCCCACACAAGCAAGCTCAGGTTGCAAGAATGACTTCTGTCGGCGTTCTACTCAAGGCGGCTTGATTCTGGGTGCGGCCAACCAAAGCCGCGCCCGCGGCTTCCAAGGCAGCAAGAGCATAATCGGCACTTCCATGGAGGGTCAGCTTGATCATCGCTCGCTTCGTCTGCGTTGTCCTCACGGTTTCCGTTTTCTCGGGAACTCTTTTCGCGCAATCGCAACCGTCGCTCACCATCTATAACGAGGATTTTGCCGTAGTGCGGCAGGAAATCCCGCTGGATTTGAAGTCCGGCGAAAACCAGGTCAACGTGAATGACATCACCATGCACCTGGAGCCCGACTCCGTCGTTCTGCGCGATCCCACCGGCAAGCACGCACTGCAGGTGCTGGAACAAAACTATCGCGCCGACCCCATCTCAGAATTTCTGCTGCTCTCGCTCTACGAAGGCAAGACGCTCGATTTCGAGGTCGGGGGAGGACAAACCATCAAGGGCAAAGTGATCCGCAGCGGATACACGCCGCACAGCTATTTTTCCATGAACCGCTACGGCCAGGACTACTACCAAGCCCAGATGGCGGGCGCTGCAACGCAGCCTGTCATTGAAGTCAACGGCCAATTGCGCTTCAGTCTTCCCGGCACGCCGATCTTCCCCAGCCTCACGGATGACTCTATCCTCAAACCGCGCCTGGAGTGGTCGCTCGCCACCGATAAAGCTGGGAAATTTCCGGCGGAGTTTTCCTACGTCACCGGAGGCATGAGCTGGCAGGCCGACTACAACATCGTTGCTCCCGAGAAGGCCGATCTGGTCGACATCGTGGGCTGGGTCACCATGGACAACCAGTCGGGCAAGACCTTCGAGAACGCGCGCATCAAGCTCATGGCCGGGGACGTCAACAAGATTCAGCCGGGAATGGGTGTTCGGAGAGCCGCACAGATGGCTACTGCAACCGGAGCAAACGGGATGTACGCACCTCCCGTCACTGAGAAGGCCTTCGACGAGTACCATCTCTACACGCTCGATCGCAGCACGACGCTGCGCGACCGCGAGACCAAGCAGGTGGAGTTTATCCACGCGGCCGGAGTCGCCACCAGGCAGCTTTACATCTACGACGGCGTCAAGATCGACCCCAACCGTTACAACGGATGGAACTGGGACAATATCCGCAACGATCACTCCTATGGCACCGAATCCAATTCCAAGATTTGGGTGATGCGCGAGTTCGTCAATTCGCAGGCCAACCACCTCGGGATGCCGTTGCCCAAGGGCCGGGTTCGCTTCTACCGTCGCAATGATGACGGCCAAATCGAATTCACCGGCGAAAATGTCATTGACCATACGCCCCGCGACGAGACCGTCCGCATCTACACCGGCAACGCGTTCGACCTGGCCGGGGGACGCACTCGTACCAACTACTCGGTAGACATGGGCAAGAGTACGGCCACGGAGTCGTTCGAGATCAAAGTCCGCAACCACAAGAAAGAACCGATGGAGGTTCGCGTGGTCGAACACCTGTATCGCGCGCTGACCTGGGATATCGCTTCAAGTTCCGCAGATTACAAAAAGACCGATGCGCATACCATCGAATTTCCCGTGACCATTGCTCCGGATGGTGAGAAGACGATCACCTACACGGCGCACTATACGTGGTGAGATCGGCAGCGAGAAGGGCATCGGGTGGTGAAGTCCAATGCGATTATTGACGCGCGGCGGGCTTTTGCAGTTGCGCAACCTTCGCTCGCGGCAGAGATTGCTGGTAGCGGGCGATGCCCTGGTAGATCGCTTCCGCGATTTGCTCGCGGTAATGTGCGGTCTGCAGGTTGTGCTCGTCCGCCGGACTGCTCACAAAAGAAATCTCGGTAAGAACGGCGGGCATGGTCGTGCCGGTCAGCACGACAAAAGCGGAGTCCTTGATGCCACGGTTGCGAATGTCTGGGCTGCTCGCGGCCAGTGTGGCATAGAGAGAATGCTGGACACTGGCCGCAAGACGCTGCGACTCCTCGATTTTTTCATGCAACGCGTCGACTGATAAAGCTACCGGCGTCGGCTTGGAGAAGGTTCCATCGTCATGCTTCTCGACGTCCCGCGACCCCGGAGCCGAAAACAGATTCGTGTAATAGGTCTCAACACCCCGCGCCGTCGCCGAGGTGCTGTAGTTAGCGTGAATCGAGACGAACAGGTCGGCCTGCGCCGCGTTGGCGAAATCAGCACGCTGCTCTAGGGGCAGGTAGGTGTCGCCGGTCCGTGTGAACATTACTTCCAACCCCAGGTGCTCTTGCAGCAACCTGCCCAGACGCTGGGTCACGTCGAGCACCAGATCTTTTTCCCGCAATCCCTGTCGTCCCACCGTGCCCGAGTCCCAGCCGCCATGCCCGGCGTCGAGCACGATGCGGAATTTCCCGGTTCTCGCCGGCAAAGCTTGGTCGGGTGCTTTCGCCGCCAACGCCGTCACAGGAACCGCTTTCGACGAAGCCGGCGCTGTGTCCACGGCCGCCGGCGCCTGGTTCGGAAGACTGCTCGGAAGACTGCCCGGAGGAATGCTGTTCTTGGCCAAAGTTTTGTCGCTGCCGCGCAGCTCAACTACCAGGCGATAGGGGCTCGATTCCATACTGACGGAGAAATTCGATCCGCCTTTGGTGTCAAGCACGATTCGGGTTACGCCGGTGGCAAGCTGAGCGACCCGCACACGAGTCAGCGAAGCATCGCCGATGTCCATCGTCTTTCCGTTCAGTTCCGGGGATAGAACCGTATCGTGCAGATCGAAGTAGATCCGCTCCGGCGACATCAAACGATGGATCTCGTAGGGGACTTGGTCTTGCATGTCAATGACCACCGTGCTTCCCATAGACGAAGACCAGTGACGCACTCCGGTGATTTTCGACAGCGCCGCCAGCTTGTTTTCCGGCACTTGGGAAAGCGGCGCTGCTTCGGAACCGGGCTTTTCCGGATTCATCAAATTGTCGGAGACTACGAGAGATAGAACTTCCGCCGCGGGCGCTGGCGGTGGTGTTACCGCTTGCCGCGAGTTAGCCGTATTCGCAGCCACGATCTTTGTCGCCGATGCCTTTCCCTGCGCCTGCATTCCCCACCACGCTCCAGCCGAAAATAGCGCCGCCACCGCCACCAGGCCCATCACGGCACTCAATCCTGGATGCGCACTGCTGGCAAGAGAAAGACGCTGCAGAAATGGTAACGAGGGAAGCGTTTCGGTGAAGGGTGCTGGCTCTTTGGCGTCAAGCTCTTCGGTGTGAACCGGTTCGTCCGCGATGCCAGGCTCAGGCAACTCGACCATCGCTGCGGAAATGACAACGGGCTGCAACAGCGCGGCCAAGTCTGGAAGGGGAAGCGCCGCAGGTGGAGTCTCCACCTGCGCGGAAGACGGAGACGGGACAACCCTGGTCACACTGATTCTGAGCGGCTCGATTGCAGGAGTCTCAAGCGCGGCCGCTTTGGCAACAACCGGCATCGACATCGCCGCCGTGGCCTGCAGCACCTCGTCCGCCACATCCGACAACCAGTGTATGCGGCGATCCTGATCTTCGGGTTTGAGCGCGGAAAGAACCAGCTCAGCGAACAGATCGAAACTGCGAACGTCCTGATCTGTGAAAGCCCAGGGAGTTCTTGAGAATGCCTGCAGCACCCCCAGTTGCTCGCGCCGGCCACGCAACGGAACCAGCACGGTGGAGCGAGCTCCTATCTGGCGGGCAAAGCCTAGTTCGACGCGGGCGTCGCTCTCACAGTCGTCGCAACGAAGAATGCGCCCCGATTCCCGGCAGTCCTGCAGAAACTCGGATTCGATCAGGTGAACGCCGCGCTCCACGGCGAGCGGTCCGGCGGCGGCGCGGCACACCATCGCAGATCCTTCCGTAAGCGCGACCACGATGCCGTCGGCCAGGGTGATCGCCTGAGCGCGGTCGCAGATCAATTGCAGTACTTCGTCCAGAATGAAGCGTTCCGTCTCAAACAAGTCGTGCTCGGAGTCGCGTCCTGCGGCCAGACGCCGGTTCCGGATCTGCTCGTGGAGACTAGAGAAGGCGAGCAATGCGCCCAGGGCTTCCTGACGCGCGAGTGATTCCAGGACGCGGTTGCCCTCTTGCAGCGGAGACGACGTCGCTTCCCACTCAACTCGGGTTGGGTTCGCACTCATGCAGGCGCTGTCAGGACCACAAAAGCCAAAACGCTATCGTATCGGGGGAGATTTGAAGGCTTATTACCGCTCTTGGTTCATGCGTCCAAGTTCAACCGTCCAAATCGCGGGTCCACTCTATCCGGTGGGCCTCACTGGTGAACTCCAAGGGGATCCTCTTCCGAAGAAGACAGATCAACAGATTATGGATCACCTCCATGCTCAGCGTAATGGCCTGTTGGGGGGATCGCAATGTCCTTTGGTACACGTCCGATTGCTGGTCAGGGACGCGCAACCGATGCCGCCCGAGTCGGCATCCCCGAGCTACGACCCTTCAGATTTTGCCCTTCGCCGCGATTCGCCTTATGGTTAAAAAAGCAGCCCCAAGAAAAGCCCCCGGAGATGCAACGATAATGAGCGACGCAGTGGAGCAGGAGAAACCCGAAAAACTCAAGAAACCCAGCTGGTGGTGGCCCGGAGTCGTGGCAACCAGCCTGGCGGGGGCAGCCGTGGTGGCGTTTCGAGGCTGCTGGCACGGCAAGATGAGCTGGCCAGTTGGCGTGCAGGGATACTCCTACCAGGTTTGCCTGAGTTGCGGAGCCATGCGTCTGTTCGACGAGAAAATCTTCAACGCCTATGGCCCGTTCCGCTATGACCTGAACGAACTCATCGCTTGGGAAAAATCCACAAAACCGAAATCCCGTCCCGTAGCGGATGGAGAGCGCCCGGCTCGATAGTCAGACGAGCGATAGTCAGACGCCTGATAATCAGACGCCTGATAGTCAGAGGTTCGATAACCAGACGCCCGCGCAGTTGCCCTCCGAGAGCCGCTGGGCCTCGCCTTAAGTTTGCGCCGCTCGCGCTCCGACCGGCTCGTTCTGGCTCTTGTACCACTCCACCGTGCGGCGCAGCCCGTCTTCAAAATTCACCAGAACCTTGTATCCCAACTGCTTTTGCGCCTGCGTGATGTCCGCCAGCGAGTGTTTGATGTCCCCGCCGCGCTCCGGGCCATACTTCACGGTGCCCTTGTAACCAGTCAGCGGCTTCAAATCCACGAAGGTTTCATTCAGAGTGATCCTCCGGCCGGTGGCGCAGTTAAAAACGCGCCCGGCACATTGTCCCGCCGGGGCCTTGCAGGCCAGCAGGTTCGCCGACACAGCGTTGTCGATATAGGTAAAATCGCGGCTGGTGTTGCCATCGCCGAAAATCGTGGGCTGTTCTCCACGCAGCATCTGCATGCTGAATTTGGCGAGCACGCCCGAGTATGCCGAAGAAGGATCCTGCCGTGGCCCGAAAATATTGAAGTAGCGCAAGCAGACGGTTTCGAGGCCGTAGCAACGGTAGAACGAGACCATGTAAAACTCGCCGGCCAGCTTGGCCACGGCGTACGGCGAAATGGGGTTAGGATTCATGGTTTCATGCTTCGGAAGTGCCGGTGTGTCCCCATACACCGACGACGAGGCGGCATAGACCACGCGCTTCACCTTCGCGTCGCGCGCGGCGACCAGAACGTTGAGTGTGCCGTCGACGTTGGCGCGATTGCTGCTGAGAGGGTCCAGGACCGATTTCGGGACCGAAGGAATGGCCGCGTGGTGCAGCACGTAGTCGACGCCTGCGCACGCCCTGTGCATGGCGTCCAGATCGAGAATGTCGGCTTCGCGGAAGTCCATCTGGTCGAGCACTTCGGCCAGGTTCTCGCGCCGGCCGGTGGCAAAGTTATCAATTCCCCGGACCTGCTCGCCGCGTTCCATCAGAGCACGCACCAGCGACGACCCAATGAAACCGGCAGCGCCGGTTACGAGATATTTAGCCATACGTTTTTAATGATAACGCTTGGATTGCCCTACTACCCACGGGAGCCAGTGACCAGAGTAACCATATTTCCAACTGATGTTCCGGAGCCCGCCAAACGGCCCGCCAGTCCCTCAAATCCCTGGAGGAAGGATTCAGGACCGGCGAACCTGTTTGGCGATCTGGTAAAACTCGTCGCGGGAAAGCAGGTGGCTCTTCTGAAAGAACGTCGTAATTTCAGCGAGGAAAGCTCCCGGATCGGCCAATCGCAGAGTTTCCTTCACGAAATCTGCATCCTTCAAGCGATTCTCCTGGGCCGATCCGCCAACGGAGGCGGTGCCGTGCCCAGCCAGTAAGGCGAGGAGTTGCTTCAGTTGCGCTTGTTGGCCGGGTTCGATTTCTGTAATGCAGATGCCCATGCCCAGGGCTGGGTACGAGGCGCGAACCCTGCCTTGAGCGTGAATCCGGATGCCGCACGATTTCAGTACAAGTTCCACGATGGTGTCGACAGGAAACACGCCGCTCATTTCCAGATAGCAGCCATGCAGGCTGACGTCGGTGAGGGTTCCCCACATCCGCACATCGCTACCCTCGGCTAGAATCTCAGCGCTGCCCGAGCAATGAAGCCGGGGACTCTTCCGCCGTTCGTCCGACTCAAAGACTTCCGTCGGCCCTGGCGCTCTCCCGTGCCCGCTTGGCAGCGCATCAGCGGGAGCGGGTTCCCCAAACTCTACTTTTAGCTGGCGAAGATAGTTCACGCTGTCTTCGCTCTTACCGGAGTCTGGCGAACAGCCAGGTTGTTCGGGATAGATATGTGGATCCACAAGCGCCTCCGGCCGAATACTGCCGCAGAATACTGATATGGATTGGATCGGAACTTTGCGGAAAAGCTTTAGACTTGGGGAAATTGCGACAAAGAAGCGCGAATCTGGTGCCACAGCTCCTCTTTGCCGGCTCCGGTTTTGGCCGAAAACGCTATCATGGGCACTCCCGCATAAGCTTGTCCGAGAGTGTGCATCGCCTGCCGTAACTGGTTACCAGACAGCCGATCGCACTTGGTGGCCACAATCACATGCCGTCGTCCTTTGGACGCCAGGAATTCCAGCAACTGGCCGTCGCTTTCCTGGGGAGCAATGTTGGAGTCGACTAACACCAGGCACAATGCCAGGATCGAGCGTTGGTGGAGGTACGGATCCACAAACCGGGCCCAGTCGTCGGAGATTTCGCGGGAGACCTTGGCGTAGCCGTATCCCGGCAGATCGGCGAAAAGCAATTCGGGCCGGGGTTGTCCCGCCCGGCGGATTTCATAAAAGTTAATGCTTCGCGTGCGCCCGGGAGTATTGCTGGTGCGCGCCAGCTTCGCGCCCACCAGCGCATTGATCACGCTCGATTTCCCGACGTTCGACCGTCCGAGAAAGGCGATCTCCGGCACGGTGGGAGCAGGGAAGTGCGTCAAGTCGCTCGCCGACAACATGAATCGCGCCAGAATCCGCATACAGACAGTTTCCAGTGTAGGGGTTGCGCATGGCAAGCGCCGAAAAAATAAGATTGCAAAAATGTGTGAAAGGAAATGTGTGATAGAAAACGGACATAACGGATGTGGTAGCAGGAGTAGCGGGACGAATCCGTAATCCAGCCCCGGAGGGGCGGTCCAGCTTAGCCCAGCGCCGGGGTGGAGGGCTTCAGCGCTGGGGGGCAGTCGAAAAAATGATTCAAGTCGCGGAGGGACGGCCGAACTCTCAGGCAAACACTAAAGTCCAAGCGGACGCTTGGGGTGCACGTCCTGCTCCTCAATCGGATGCAGTCTGTGCCAGAGCGCCAGTCCGCCGGCGATAACCATTCCAATAAGAACGCTGATCAGAAAGAACCAGCGATAAGCCGGCAGCATGATCAGCAGAACCGCTACCACAACGATCGCCACGATGAGACCCGTCGATCCCCTCAGGCTGAATCCAGAGCGACCGTCAGATTCCGGCTCCATGATTTTATTTTAGCGCGGCTTTCGGGCTCGCGGTAATCCACAGCGGGGTGACAGAGATGCGCGCCAGGCAAGGATTGCCGCTGGGAGCAACCGCTTCTTTCATGCTTGGGTCTGCAGCAGAGTCACGAATGCCTTGGTTGCATTGGAAGGATGCTTGTCCTTGCGACGAATGCAAAAGTGCGCAAGCCTGGCATCGATTCCTGATAAGGCAACGCCGGTGAGCGATCCGGCGGAGATCTCTCGCTGGACCACACTCTTGGATTGAACCGAGACCCCTAACCCAGCTTCGACCGCTCTCTTGACGCCCTCGATGTTTCCGAAATCGATCACGTTTTTCAACACAATGCCCATCTCTTTCAGCCGCTCCTCTACTACCGCCCTGGTTCCTGCGCCTTGGGCTGCCACGATAAACGTCTCCCCCAGCAATTCCTGGGGCCTGATCCGCTTCTTGTTTGCCCAGCGATGATCGCTGGGGGCAATGGCAATCAATTCGTCGGTCATAAACTCTCTGGCAAATAGCCTCGGATCGCGTGGCTCGGAACTAACCAGACCCAGATCGAGTTTATTGGCCAGTATCTTTGCCACAATCTTCTCGCTTAGCGAGATGTCCACGGTCGCTTCAACCGCGGGGTGTTGTTTTCGAAACGCGGCCAAAATGCCGGGCAGGACATAAATACCGAGGGGGAAGCTTGCTCCTAGAACGAGTTTGCCGCCGCGCAAGCCCTTGAGTTCCTCGATTCTCTGCTCCGCCGCGGAGAGGGAAACCATGATCTGCTGGATAGCCTCGAAGAGAATTTCGCCGGCCTGGGTCAGAGCCACTCTCTTTCCCAGCCGGTCAAATAGCGGGGCGCCGTAATGCTCTTCCATTTGTTTGATGTGTTTGCTGATGCCGGGCTGCGTCAGGTGCACCACATCGGCGGCGCGTGTAAAGCTGCGGGTTTCGGCCACCGCCTGGAAGATACGCAATTGATTCAGATTAAGCATAATGTACAGTTATTGATTATATAAAATCAATTCATTTGATTCATGTCAAATCATTTTGTAATCTCGCCGCAGGTCGAAGAAAAAAAGGAGGACCATCATGAACTGTGTTGAATAAGAGAGTGTCGAGATTGGGGACTCCACCAGTGAGAAGGAATACAAGGCCCGACGAGTTGCGGCGTATTGCCGCGCCGCGCCGCGAAATGCGTCCCGGCGACCGGGTCGACTCCCGCGTCGCTGAGGTCCTGAACTTGGAGCTGGCGCGAGGATCAATGCCAACCTAAGGTTGGATTGGGGCTACGGCCCGCATTGGAAATGAACTCTTATCGCAGCGGCGAACCATTGCGCCACCCAAAATGCAATATGTTCTCACCCACATATTGGGGCGCCGCACGCCCAAAATCAACGGCCGCGGGCGAGGGCGCCCGCGCTACACGGAAATCGAAACCTTGCTAGGCTACTGCCGGGCCGCAGGAATCTCCGGGGCAGGAGGTGTTGCGATCGGAGCCATGGTCTCGGCCTCCGGCGTCATCTGCGGCAGGGGACCTTCGAGGGCGACGGCCAGCACCTGGTCCATGTTGTCGACGAAGTGCAGTTTCATTGCGGTGCGCAGATTTTCCGGGACCTCAGCTACGTCTTTTTCATTCTCCTGGGGCAGAATCACTTCGAACAATCCGGCGCGATGGGCGGCCAGAAGCTTTTCTTTTAATCCCCCGATGGGCAGCACCTTGCCGCGCAGCGTGATCTCGCCGGTCATGGCGATATCGCGGCGTACCGGAATCCGGCTCAGGGCGCTGGCGAGAGCGGTCGCGATGGTGATACCGGCGGAGGGGCCATCTTTCGGAATTGCGCCTTCAGGCACGTGTACGTGGATATCGAGATTGCGGTAAAAGTCGCGGGGCAGACCGAGCCGCGCCGCTCGCGAGCGAATGTAGGACATGGCGGCCTGCGCCGATTCCTGCATCACGTCGCCCAGCTTGCCGGTTAAGGTGAGCTTGCCTTTGCCGTCCACCACCGTGGCTTCGGTGCTCAGGATCGAGCCACCCACCTCGGTCCAGGCCAGGCCCGTCACCAGGCCGATCTCGCTCTTCTCGTGGGCCAGCGTGTCGCGGAACTTCAGCACACCGAGCCAGTCGCCAATCTTTTCCGGCTGGATCGCGGCCGAGAAGGCTGCGCCATCTTTCACCACCTTGCGCGCAACTTTGCGGCAGATGTTGCCAATTTCGCGTTCCAGGTTTCGTACCCCGGCTTCGCGAGTAAAGCCGCGAATGATCTGCCGGATCGACTCTTCGGGGAACTGCACGTTCTTCTCCGTCAACCCCGCCTGTAACATCTGCTTCTTTACCAGGAACTGTTTCGCGATCTCGACCTTTTCCGGTTCCGTGTAGCCGTGCAGGCGCAGCACTTCCATGCGATCCTGCAAGGCGGGCGGAACGGTGTGAATCACGTTCGCCGTGGCCACGAAGAAGACCTGGGACAGGTCGTACTCGACGTCGAGGTAATGGTCCACGAACATGTAGTTCTGCTCGGGATCGAGAACTTCGAGCAGCGCCGCGGAGGGATCGCCGCGGAAGTCCATCGACATTTTGTCGACTTCGTCCAGCATGAAGACCGGGTTCTTGGTCCCGGCCTTTTTCATCATCTGGATGATCTGGCCGGGCAGAGCGCCAATGTAGGTGCGGCGATGGCCGCGGATTTCGGCTTCATCGCGTACGCCGCCGAGTGACATGCGCACGAACTTGCGGCCGGTCGCCTTAGCGATCGACATCCCGAGCGAAGTCTTGCCCACGCCTGGAGGTCCGACGAAGCAGAGAATCGAGCCTTTGGGATTTTTCACCAACTGGCGGACAGCGAGAAATTCGAGGATGCGCTCCTTGATTTTCTCGAGGCCATAGTGATCTTCGTTCAGCGTCTTCTCGGCACGCGTGATGTTGCGGATTTCCTTCGACCGCTTTTTCCACGGTACCGCCAGCAACCAGTCGAGATAGTTGCGAGAAACGGTGGACTCCGCCGACATGGGCGGCATCGCTTCCAGCTTTTTCAGTTCCTGGATGGCTTTGTCGCGAACTTCCTTCGGCATGCCCGCGGATTCGACCTTCTTCTTCAGTTCGTCGAACTCGCTCTTTTCGCCGCGCCCGAGTTCCTTCTGGATGGCCTTGATCTTTTCGTTGAGGTAGTACTCTTTCTGCGCCTTCTCCATCTGCCGCTTCACGCGCGACTGGATGGTGCGGTCCATGTTGAGCTTTTCGATTTCGACGTCGAGCACGTCGCCGATGCGATTCAATCTTTCGGCGGGATCGAAGATTTCGAGCAACCCCTGCTTTTCTTCGATCGAAAGCTGCAGGTTGGCGGCGATAGTGTCGGTCAGCTTCGCCGGATCTTCCATGCGCACGGCCGCGATCATGGTCTCGTAGTTCAGCGACTGGCAAAGTTTTACATATTGCTCGAACATGCCGGTGACGCGCTGCATGCCGGCTTCAATCTGCGCTGTCGGTCTCGGTGGCATAACGGGCGACCCGCACGGTGGCCTGCAGATAGCCATCGGTTTCTACGACCTGCAGAATCTTGCCGCGCTCGATGCCTTCGACCAGCACCTTGATGTTGCCGTCGGGCAGTTTCAGGCTCTGCACGATGTTGACGATGGTGCCGACCTGGAAAATGTCCCCGGCCTTGGGTTCGTCGATCGAGGCATCGTGCTGGGTGGCGAGAAATATCTTTTTGTCGCTGGCCAGAGCTTCTTCGAGCGAGCCCGCAGTCGCGCAACTTCACCTTCGGCGTCAATCTCGGCCGCGGCCATAAGCCGGACGCGATCCACGGCACCACCGGCCTCGTCGAAGGCGTCTTCACGACCTCGGCGCTGCTTGAAATGGCGCGCGAACGCTCCGTCGACATGCCGATCTCGTTTGCCGTCGCGGCGCTGCTCGAGCGGAAAACTGAGCGTGGAGACGGCCATCGAGTTGATTGCTGACGCGGCCGCTCAAGGCGGAGAGTTGATCATGGCGTACTGGCTGATGAAGACCGAGCCGCAGGAGTTTTCCTGGGACGATCAGGTGAAGCGCGGCGCCAAGGGCGAGCCGTGGAGCGGCGTGCGCAATTTCACCGCGCGGCGGCACCTCAAGGAGATGAAGAAGGGCGAGAAGTTCTTCTTCTATCACACCGGCGTTGAGAAGCAGGTGGTCGGCATCGGCGAACTGATCCGCGAGGCCTACCCCGACCCGACCGCCGAAACGGGCGAACCCTGGGTCGCCGTGACCACCGGAGCGGTCGAGCCGTTGCCGAAGCCGGTGACGCTCGCCGCGGTCAAGGCGGAGCCGAAGCTGAAGGATATGGCGCTGGTGAAATACGCCCGCCTGTCGGTGCAGCCGGTGACGGCGGAGGAATGGAAGCTCGTCTGCAAGATGGCTGGCGCTAAGCCTTAAGTCGCATCCGCCTGCCGCCCGACCTATGCCACGATAGGCCTACGCGGCCACGGCCCTGCGGGCGGCGCTCTACGCCGTAGACGAGGTAGTTGAGGTATCGCGAGCGTCTCCCTAATCGCGGCGAAGCAACGTATGCGCCGCCTTGTCGCTTATCCGGCCATCGTCGCATAATGCTGTCAGGGAGAACGCTTTAACCAGCTGCGGCGGCCCTTTGCGCCTGGAGGACGAAATGTCGGAGAAGATTTACGAGATTCCCGCCGAGTGGACGAAGCGCGCCTTTATCAACGACGCTGAATACAAAAAAATGTACGAGCGCTCGCTCGCCGATCCCAACGGCTTCTGGGCGGAACAAGGAAAGCGCATCCACTGGACGAAGCACTTCACCAAGGTCAAGAACTCGTCCTTCGACCCGCATCATGTCTCGATCAAATGGTTCGAGGACGGCTCGACCAATGCCGCCTACAACTGCATCGACCGCCACCTGCACACGCGGGGCAATCAAACCGCCATCATCTGGGAAGGCGACGACCCCAAGGACTCAAAGAAGATCACCTACCGGGAGCTGCACGATCACGTCTGCCGCTTCGCCAATGTGCTGCGCAACCGCAACGTCTCCAAGGGCGACCGCGTCACCATCTACCTGCCGATGATCCCCGAGGTAGCCTACGCCATCCTCGCCTGCGCGCGCATCGGTGCGATCCATTCCGTGGTGTTCGGCGGCTTCTCGCCGGATTCGCTCGCCGGCCGCATCGAGGACTGCAAGTCCAACGTCGTCATCACCGCTGACGAAGGCTTGCGCGGCGGCCGCAAGGTGCCGCTCAAGGCCAATGCCGACGCGACATCGCCAAGGTTGGGCCGCGCCGACCATG
>CAVSWK010000041.1:0-9643 GCA_963731525.1 uncultured Acidobacteriaceae bacterium | reverse complement strand
CAAACCCCGTTTGATAGTGTCGAGAATGCCCATCAATACGTACGATTATTGGTCGAGGCCATCACCGAAGCCAAGAGCGAGATCGCAGCCGACCTCAGTGCGGCCGCGCAGGCCAAGTCGGACCGCCGCGTACAGGCGCTGCAAATCGTGCAATTCAAGTTGGACAAACTGGAGCAGCACCTGCAGAGCAGCAGTCGGCTGCTCAACGACCTGCGCACCTTGCGAAGACTTCTGTTGGACGAACGACCCGAACCCGCCACGGCCCGCCCCGACCGCATTGTCCGCAATTCTGAGCAATGAGATTCCGGCCGCAATTCGAGCGGGGCTACACCTTCACGCTCTCACTTTTTCGGCAAACTTCTTTTCCAACTTCGCCAGCTTCGGCGAGATCGTGAACATGCAATAAGGCTGTTGCGAGTTTTCGTTGTAGTAGTTCTGATGGTAGTCTTCGGCTACATAAAATTCCGCGGCGGGCTCGACTGCGGTCACAATCGGTTCAGGAAACACTTTCGCCGCCGTCATCTCCGCAATCACATCCTCCGCAATCCGCTGCTGCTCTTCATCGGTGTAGAAGATGACGGAGCGATATTGCTCGCCCGCATCGTTTCCCTGCCGATTCAGTGTGGTCGGATCGTGCACCGTGAAAAATACGTCCAGCAGTTCGCGATAATTGATCTGGTCGGGATCGAAGGTGACGCGCACGACTTCCACATGCCCGGTGTCGCCGCCGCACACCTGGCGATAAGTCGCCTGGTCGGCGCGTCCGCCCATGTAGCCGGACTCGACGTGTGTGACCCCGGTCAGACGTTGAAAAATGGCCTCAATACACCAGAAGCATCCGCCGCCGAAAACTGCAGTTTGCTCTTTTGCCATGATGGTTAGATGCGCCTGCCTAGGGAAGGTTCCCAGTTCTCAGTTCGCAGCGTTTAGCAGCCCGTGGCGCAAGTGCGATTCGTATCAGGGTATGCCTTTAGGCATACCTTAAGTGCCGTGTCATGAATGCGCCTTTAGGCGCTGCTTTGGGACGCTGGCTGTTGGCGCTCCAGCCTTTCTCTGAGAACCGAGAACTCTCCCACTACACCGACACCGTAAACGAAGTCTCCGTGCGAGTAACCGGCCGGTAAAGCGTGTCGCGCTCGATCGGTTCGCGCCCGGCTTCCGTGATCAGCCGCACCAGATCGTGCCGCCGCAGACCTTGCGGAGTGGTCGCTCCCGCATCGTGGTAAATCTTTTCCTCGACCACGGTCCCGTCAATATCGTCCGCTCCGAAGCGCAGCGAGATCTGCGCAATCTTAGGAGTCATCATCTGCCAGTAAGACTTAATATGCGGAAAGTTATCAAGCACCAGCCGGCTGACCGCAATCTGCTTGATGTCGGTCATGCCCGTGGTCGTAAAAAGATGCTGTAGCGGCGTGTTCGCCGGATGAAAGGCAAGTGGAATAAAAGTCTGGAAGCCGCCAGTCTCGTCCTGCAAAGCGCGCAGTTTGAGCAGGTGGTCGACGCGGTCTTCGTCGTCTTCGATGTGGCCGTAGAGCATGGTGGCGTTCGATTTCAGCCCGATCTGGTGCGCAAGCCGCGCGGTATCGAGCCATTGATCGCCGTCAATCTTGTGATCGCAAATAATATGCCGCACGCGGTCGGCAAAAATTTCGGCCCCGCCGCCCGGCAGCGAATCGACCCCCGCTTCTTTCATTTTTTCCAGCGTCTCGCGAATCGTCAGCTTAGCCCGCTTAGCCAGGTACGCAACTTCCACCATGGTGAAGGCCTTCATGTGGACGAGCGGAAAGCGCTCTTTCAATCCGGAAACCAGGTCAAGAAAATATTGAAACGGCAAATCGGGATGCAGCCCACCGACAATATGAAACTCCGTGACCGCCTCGGTGTAACCGGAAGCAGCCGTCGCGAAAGCCTCTTCAAGCGCCATAGTGTAAGCGCCCGGAGTGTCTTTCTTGCGCCCAAAAGCGCACAACCGGCAAGCCGCCACGCAGACATTCGTAGGATTGATATGCCGATTGACGTTGAAGTAAGCCTTGTCCCCATGCATCCGTTCCCGAACCCAGTTGGCCAGCCATCCCACGGCAAGAATGTCGCCCGTCCCATAAAGAGCGAGCGCATCGCCCTCGTCCAGGCGCTCGCCTGCAAGGACTTTATCTTTGATCGGGACGAGGCGCGGATCGTCGGTCTGAAATGAGTGCGAAGCAGGCATCGTTATTGATGATACCGCAGGAAGTGATGTAAATCACAGCAGTGGGCGTGGCATACTGGAGCGGGGTAGGTTTATGGCATTCGACAAAGCGTTGGGAGGAGAGAAAACCTGTGACTGCGGGCGTGTATGGGAGTTGACACGGGAAAGCCTTATTCAGAGGGAGCAGGATTCTTTGGAATGCAAATGCGGCATGGTTTTGATTGAGTGGAACGGCGCTCACCACTGGATTGCCAAACTGGTCAAAGATGTCTGAGTTCAAGGTAGCCCATTACCGGCTATGAACCGATCACAACAAATCGTTGTCGTTTTCTACTGCCTTCTAATCGTCTACTGCTGCGTCTGGGTGCCTTGGCATGTGGTGCAAAGCTCACCGGACGGGTTTCCTCAATTTCGTGCTGGCTATGGATGGCTCTGGAAGGGACCACCGAATCTTGGCACATGGGCTACAAGTGTCTACGCAACTCCCGACTTGCCCATCATCGGCTTGCGACTGTTAGCGGCTACAGCCCTCGCTGGAGCGGCTTTCGCAGCAACACGAAAATAAGATACTACCGGCCTTTTTCGGTTTGCGAGGTTTTATGGCTGAGTACGGAATTTGCGAAAACCAGCAATGCGGGTTGTGCTACACAAATTTCCAAGACCTTCTTGGCTGGCTAGACAGCCACCCCGCCGACAACCAGAGGCCGCCAGATCATTACCTGCCTGTATTCCAGAACTTCCAAAAGGACGCATTCTGCACAAACTGTCAGGCCCTACTCATGCGGACCACCAATCCTAACAAGCCAGCACTGGCAAATCGCTTCATTGAGACCATTGATCTTCTTCGCGGTCGACGCATCCTAGAGTGGCCGGGTCCGCAGCAACGCTGAATTAAGACAGTACCCGGCCAAGGTAGTCACTTGACAACCGTTCGGTTCTTGCTATTTTACTTTCATGGACCAGACTCAGGAACTGCTAAACGCGTACGAACTGGCGAACAGGATTGTAGACGAATCACGTGTCTACCGGGAAAACGGCGAATCCGACCTCGTTGATAGAGCGTGGGAATACAGCAATGCCGAGAACGCCAAACGCACCGCTGAACAGAACCGGGCCATGACGATTCGGGCTGGAACAGACTACCCGCGACAGCTCGCTGACTTCCTCGAACAAGACAAAGCCAAGGCATTCGCCGCGTGCGATGCCTTTGTGAAAGAGTACGAGGACTGTAGGGCAAGACGTTCCGAGAAAGCCAATGCGCTGGTGCCCCAGGTTCGCGTCCGTCCTTTGGACGCTAACCTGGGTGTAGGGTGACCCGCGCGCTAGCACCCCTGCATCCCGAGTTGACACGTCGCGCTACAATAAGGAATAGCCTACCGTACAGCGCGACGGTGGGTGCAAGCGGACTCAAGTTCTTTGAAATCAAATGCCAGGTGCCATAATCGTAACCCATTGGTTCTAATGGAAAGCAAAGGCCCAGCACACCACTAACCCCTTTATTGTGAATATTTTGAAGTTAACTCCTTTGACCTCAATACTTTAGCTGGAATCCCCGGGGGGGGGGGGGGGGGGGGGGGGGGGAAAAACCCAACTCACTAAAACTCAACCGCGCCGCAGCAGCACATCTCCAGCAACAAAGAAAAAGAACACCACCGAAATCATCCCGTTCATAGTGAAGAACGCTGCGTTCAGCTTGCTCAAATCGTCATGACGAACCAACGTGTGTTCATAGAGCAAAAGCGCAGCCACGGCGATCACTCCGACCACCGCCAGTTTACCTAAGCCAAAGGTGACGATCAGCGAGATCAACAGCCCAAGCATCACAATGTGAAACAAGCGGGCAACGACGAGCGCATTCCTGATCCCGAGATAACGCGGCAGCGAGTGTAAGCCGTTGCTGCGGTCGAAGTCATGATCCTGACAGGCGTAGATCACGTCGAATCCGCCGACCCAGAACGTCACCGCGGCGGTGAGCAGCAAAATCCGCGGATCAAGCGACCCACGCACCGCGATCCACGCGGCAGCCGGGGCAATCCCGAGGGCGAATCCGAGAAACAGATGCGACCAGCGCGTGAATCGCTTGGTGTAGGAATAAAGAAGTATCACCGCCAGCGCCACCGGCGAAAGCATCAGCGTCAAGCGGTTCAACTGCGAAGCGGCGAGAACAAAGATTCCGCACGAGACCAGAACGAACGCGCTCACGAACGCTGGCGTCAACTGTCCGACCGGCAGAGCGCGAGTCGCGGTGCGGGGATTGGCGGCGTCAATCGATGTGTCGGCCAGGCGGTTGAATGCCATAGCGGCGGACCGCGCCGAGATCATGGCCACGACGATCCACCCCATTTGCCGCCACGCCGGCAAACCTCCAGCAGCCAGCATGGCTCCGCACAGCGCGAATGGGAGCGCGAAGATCGAGTGCTCCCACTTAATCATCTCCAGCGTGATCTTAAGATTTCGGAAGAAGCCCACGACGTAATTGTAAAGCAGCAGTGGAGCACCGGGTGTCCTCGCCCGGCCTGTGCGGGCATCCCTCTGGCCGGGCGAGGACGCCCGGCGCTCCATCGTATCTACGACTCGTCACGCGAAGCGTGCTATTCACTGTCCACTGCTCCTTCCACCAACGGCACAAACCGGCAACCTTCGAGAGTCTTCACCTCGGGCTCTCCGCTGACTTTGAAGATCAATTGCAATTCCTGGCTGGAGGGCGGGCCGACCGGCACCATCATGCGTCCGCCTTCGCGCAACTGAGCGAACAGCATTGGCGGCATCTCGGCGGTAGCGGCAGAAACAAGAATAGCGTCAAACGGTGCGTACTCTATCCAACCTTGGCTGCCATCGCCAACTCTGATCTTCACGTTGCGATATTCCAACCGGCGCAGCGTACGTTCCGCGGAGGCCGCGAGTGGCGCGTGGCGCTCCACCGAATACACCTCGGCCGAGAGCAGCGAAAGCAGTGCCGTCACGTAGCCGGAACCAGTGCCGACTTCAAGGACGTGATCGGTGGCTTCAAGAGCGAGATGCTCGAGCATCGCGGCCACGATGTAAGGCTGCGAAATGGTTTGTCCTTCGCCGATGGGCAGCGGGTGATCCCCATAGGCGTCTGGCCGGAAAGCCTCCGGGACAAACTCGTGCCGCGGCACTTTGCGCATAGCGTCGAGTACGCGAGGGTCCTGGATTCCACGCTCTGCGAGTTGCGTGCGCACCATTTCTTCGCGCTGTCGCTGAAACGAATCGCGTTGGAAAGAGAAGCCCATAGCTCCTGTGTTGCGTGTTCAGTATGGCCCGATGATTCCGCCAATGTTGCCCGCAGTGGGCGGCTCAAGCCGCACCGTCCTTTCTTGCGCTTCGATCATGTCGAGATACTTGTAGGCTGAGCCGGTATTGAAGAGCACCACTTTGTCTTCCTCGCGGAAGAAGCCGCTGGCGCACAGCTTCTGATAGGCAACGAGTGATGCGGCCCCTTCAGGAGCGGCGAATACGCCCTCCACGCTGGCCCAGTGTCGCGTGGCCGCGAGGATTTCCTCGTCGGTAGCAGCGACCGCGGCGCCCTGGCTTTTCTTGAGTATCTCGAGAATCAAGTAATCGCCATAAGCCTTCGGCACGCGCAGGCCGGCGGCAAAGGTAGCGGCGCCATCCCACATTTCGGAAGCGCTCTTTCCCGCTTCCCACGCTTTCACGATCGGCGCGCAGCCGGCAGCCTGCACCGTGATCATTCTTGGGCGCTCAGAACCGATCCAGCCCAGCTCCTCCATTTCATCGAAGGCCTTCCACATGCCGATCATGCCCACGCCGCCGCCGGTCGGATAGATGATGCCTTGCGGCAGTTTCCAGCCGAGTTGTTCGGCAACCTCGTAGCCCATCGTCTTCTTGCCTTCGACGCGGAATGGCTCTTTGAGGGTCGAAACATCGAACCATCCTTCTTTGTCCTTGAGTTCGGCAACCATGCGGCCACAGTCGCTGATCAGTCCGTCGACCAGAGTGACGTGCGCGCCATAGTAATCGCATTCCATGCGATTCGCCAGCGGCACATCTTTCGGCATAAAAATATAGGCTTCGATGCCCGCCGCAGCCGCGTAGGCCGCCAGCGCGCCCCCAGCGTTTCCAGCGGAAGGAGCGGCCAGCTTCTTCAGACCGTAATGCTTGGCCACGGTCACGGCGGCCGACATGCCGCGCGCTTTAAACGATCCGGTTGGATTCAGACCTTCGTCCTTGATGAAGACATTCGCATGCTCGCGGCTGGGGAGCATGGGAGTAAATCCCTCGCCCAGCGTAACGGGCTTTTCATTTGCGTTAAGTTCGGGGAGAACTTCGGCGTAACGCCACATGCTGGCCACGCGCCCCGATAAATTTTCGGACCGCAACTTCCCTTTCAGGCTGGCCAGATCGTAGCGGACGTAAAGTACTCCGCCATCTTTAGGGCAGACATTCTGCGGACGGTCGGCGGAGAGATGCTCTCCACAGCGGGTGCATTCGAGGTAGGAAATTCGCATCGAGGGAAGGATAGCACCTTGGCTGTTAGCTGTTAGCCCTTAGCGCAGCCCTGATCGGAGATTAGAACGCATCGTGGGCATCAATTGAGGATGGCTCGCATAGCCGCAACTCTTCACCAGTTACAATTGCGACCATGAGTGTCGACAAGTCTGGCAAATGGTGGGTTGGCACGATTCCCAACGACATCAAGGAATACCTCGAGGCCTACTCCGCTGAGGGCTACCGCGCTCACGAGTTCCGACAAGCAAAATGCGGGTGTGGTAGTGAGACCTTCGAACTTTTTGCAGACGATAACGAGGGCTGCGCGAAACGAACATGCATCTCGTGCGGAGTAGAACAGTTCATCTGTGACAGCGAGGAATTCTGGTCTCGAGTGCGGCTCCACAAGCGCCAACATCGGCGTTGGTTTTTCGCTGTACGAGGACGGCGAAGTTCGTTGGCTCTACGTTGGTGAGCGGTGCTCCAACTGCGGCGTTTTAGGCTGTTTTGCGGGATGGAAAGTTGCTTATTCCCCTTCGAAGCAGCTACTCGAACGGGCTTGATCCGATTGGTGCTCCGGTACTTCCTCACGCGGGCAGTCTCTTCAACATCTCATTTGCCCGCCGAAACCACGGCCGCTCCCGCCGCCGCAGGTAGCCCGGCATGGTAGGCTTCTTGTCAAGCACCTTCTGCGCCCATTCGCGGGCTTCGGCGTTGCGGCCCTCGGAGGCGAGTGACTCCGCAAAATTTAAGTAAGTCTCGGACAAAGTCGACGTGATCGTTACCTGCCGGAATAGCGCCTCTGCCTTTTCTTTTTGTCCGGTCTGCGCATAGGCGTGAGCGAGCAATCCAGCCGCGCGCTGGAAATCGTAGTCGGGCTCTTTGCCGACGACGCGCTCAAGGTCGGGTAATGCAGCTGCCGCGTCGCCTAACTGGATCGCACAAACTCCGCGCCGATAGAAAGGGTCGGGCGTATCGGCGCGCGCGGCGATGGCTTTATCGAATGCTCCTCGCGCCAACTGGAGCTGGCCGTCATCCATGTAAAGGTCGCCGAGTTCTTCGTAGTTTCCCGCCGACGGATTGTCGCGAATCGCAACTTCCAATTCGCCAATGCGTCTGCGGCGCGGAAAGACCTTGAAGGACTGGCCGACCAGTCCAATGTCGGGCAGCGCCTCGACGAAAAGATAGATAATCGCGCCCAGCGGACCGAGAAACAGGATGATGAAAATCCAGTAGGTATCGGGCCGACGCCGGATAAAGTGGACAATCGCCAGTCCCTGAAGAATGATGCCCCACGGATATAGAAGGTGGCTCAGAAGTCCCATGCTACTCCGCAGCGCGCAGGCGATTCTGCCAGTGCGACCAGAGGAACCAGACGATCCCACCCAACAGCAAGACTCCTATGATCGCGTCAAACTTATGGAAGTACTTGCCGAGCGAGCGCCAGTTCTCGCCAAGTTTCATGCCGAAGTAAGCCAGCACGAAACACCAGGGCCACGATCCGAGAAAAGTATAGATGTGGAATTTGCCGCGCGGCATGCGGGCGATTCCGGCGGGCAGCGCGATAAATGTGCGGATCACGGGCAGCAGGCGCGCAATGAACACAGCCATGTCTCCCCAGCGCAGAAAGAAGCGGTCGGCCCAGTCAAGTTCACGATGGCCCATCAGGATCCAGCGGCCGTAACGCACGACCAGCGGGCGCCCGCCATACCATCCGATCTCGTAGGCGACCAGCGAGCCTAGATTGCAGCCGATCGCGCCGGCCGTCGCCGCCCAAACCAGCTTCATCGCGCCGGTATAAACAAGGTAGCCGGCGAAAGGCATGATCAGCTCGGAAGGCAGCGGAATGCACGCGGACTCAATCGCCATAAGCAGAGCAATGCCGGCATAACCGGTCGCGACGACGATGGAATTGATGAAGACGAAAACCAAGGTAAGGATTTTCTCGGTCATTGGATCGGGTCATCGGGAGATCGGGTCATCGGATCATCGGGCGATCGGGGAATTGGCTTTCAATCACCCGATGACCCGATGGTCAGATCACCCGATGCCGTTCAAAACGCCCCTTCCTGCGTGAAGCTGAAGCCGGGCAAGGTTACGCCCTCCGCCGATTTGGCGACCTTCACCTTCACGACGGGCGCATTGGGCGCGGTGACCTCGGCGGGCCGCAGCACCGCGTATTGCGTGAATACTTCGCTGTACACCTTGGTGACGAGGTGATCCTGGCCGGTTGCATCCAGGCGCCAGACTTGACCGAGTTTAATGCTTTTCACTGCCACAAGTTTTTCCTTTGTTTCTCAGAGTACTCACCCGGCCGCCAAGCCGTCAATTGCAACTGGGTTACTTTTGTGGGATAGGCCTGCGTCTTGCGGCCTCCGGTTCTGAGTGCTAACGCTGTTAACGCCAGCTATCCGAAGTCGCTGCATTCCGGCGTAAACTTGCCCTATGCGACATCCGATTTTCGCAGCAGTCCTAATGCTGGCTGTGGCTGCAAGTGCAGCGGGGCAAACTGTTGGCCAGAGCGACACATCCGCCACGGAGGTCACGATGTGTGACCTTTATAGGAATCCAGACCAGTACGCAGGCAAGATGGTCAAGGTTCGGGGGACGATTGCTGGAAATGACATGTGGATAGATGCTTTTACAACAGAACCATGCTCCGCTTGGATGAGCATCGTCGTCGTTTTTCCCGAGCAGGCACGGCCTGCACCTGCGTTCGATCTGCTGCGTGATGATTCCTTTCAAGAGTTCGAGGGAGCCATGTACCAGCGTAGGCTAATCCATATCGAAGCAACGTTCGAGGGGCGTTTCGACTCGATTGTTACTGTGCAAGACGGCAAACGCACCAAGGCAGGCGCGGGATATGGGAAGAAACACGAGCACGATGCGCGGATAGTTCTGCACAGAGTTTCGGATGTAATGGCGAGACCTCTTCCTCGGAAATGATGTCAGGGCCAGACCCCATGACCGTTGGCGTTATATCCCGTG
>CAVSWK010000040.1:0-14147 GCA_963731525.1 uncultured Acidobacteriaceae bacterium | reverse complement strand
TGGAGCTTACCGACCAGGGCTGGCGCTCGTTGCCGCTGATAGTCTCGTCCGGTCTGGCCTTGGGGCTGGTGATGACCCTGCACACGCGTACCGAACTCATCAAGTTTGGTGCGAGCGCCTGGATACCTTCGCTACAGTCCCTTTCATTTTTCGTCGAAATCGGCCCCCTGGTAGCAGCCCTGCTGGTGGCCGGAAGGGTCGGCGCCGGAATGGGAGCCTCGCTGGCTGAGATGAGAGCGACCGAACAGATCGACGCCATTGAAGCCTTGTCGATCGATTCTTTTAAGCTGCTGGTCGTTCCCCGAGTGGTCGCCTGCTTCCTGGCGTTGCCGTTGTTGACAACGTTTATGGACTTTTGCGGTGTCACCAGCGGCTTCCTTTCGGAGCATTTCTTATCTCACATTTCTCTTCAGCTGTACGTAACGCGGGCCTTCAGCGGTGTGGAGTGGTCCAATTTCGTTCCTCCGACTTTGAAAACCGCCGTTTTCGGTTTCATCATCGGGACCGTGTCATGTTTCTTTGGCTATACGACCAACGAAGGCGCGGAGGGTGTTCGAAAAGCTGCTACGAATAGCGTCGTGATGTCATCGCTCTTGGTCATCGTGGCGGATGTCATTTTGGTGAAAATCATCTTCATCATGTTTCCGGGGACCGCGCTATGACTGACTGGGAAAGACACGGCCGTCGCGCTCGATCACGTCTCAAAAACGTTCGGTGAAAAGCAGGTACTGCGAGACATTACCTTTTCGGTCGCGCGTGGGGAGACGATCTGTGTTTTGGGCAGGAGCGGAACGGGTAAGAGTGTCACCCTAAAGCTGATCATTGCTCTTACGAAGCCGGAGGCCGGGCACATTTGGATCGACGGCGACGACATCACGCAGCTGGAAGGGCAAGCGCTCTCGCGCGTGCGCCGGAAAATGGGATTTCTCTTCCAGAACGCCGCTCTCTTTGATTTTCTAACTCTGTACGATAATCTGGCGTTACCGCTCCGCCGGCTCACCGACAAATCAAAGCAGGAGATCGAGGAGATCATTGACCGAGTGCTTCACCAGGTCGGCCTCAGTGGTGACAGGGAAAAACTGCCCCAGGAGCTTTCCGGCGGTATGAAGAAGCGAGCGGGTCTCGCGCGAGCTTTAGTTCTAGAGCCGCAAATCCTTTTGGTGGACGAGCCGAGCAGCGGACTTGACCGTATTACCGCCTCTGAGATTGACGAGCTTCTACTAAAGCAGAAACAGCATACAACCATGATCATTGTCAGCCACGACGTGCATGGTGCAAGGCGTATAGCTGATCGATTTGCTGTTCTCGACCACGGACGGCTCGCAGCGCTAGGGAAGCCTGAAGATCTTGAACACCATGACAACGAAACGGTGCGGAGATTGGTGATGGAGGAATAGATGAAGAATCGTTACGTGGGCTTAGGAATATTCGTCGTCGCGGGCACGGTGTTGTTTGCGCTGGCAATTTTCTTGATCGGCAATCAACACAGTTTCTTTGCCAAGCACGTCGAGCTGTATACAGAATTCAAGAACCTCAATGGTCTCGCAAAAGGCGCGAAGGTCCGAGTTGGAGGTTTCGATGCCGGCGAAGTTGCGGACATCGGTGTTCCAGGTTCGCCGTCGGCAGGCTTTAGACTCAAGCTTCAACTGAATGAACAAGTGCGCGGACTTGTTAGGACGGATTCAGTTGCGACGATTGCTACGGAGGGAGTCGTGGGCGATAAAGTTCTGCTGATCGGACCCGGCAGTCCGAACTCGCCGGAAGCTGCGCCATTTTCCGAACTGCCGAGCAAAGATACCAGCGATATTGCCGATTTAATTCAAAAGAGCACGACCCTAGTGACGGATGCGAGTGGAACGATGAAGGTCGTAGCAGATAAGCTGACGGCCGCTCTCGATTCCGTGACAACCACCGTCAACAACACGAACGATGTCGTGACCGGGATCAAGCAGGGGCGTGGAACGATTGGCATGCTGCTGCGCGATGAACAGACCGCCCGGGACATTCGCCAAGCGGTTGCGAACGTGCGTGATGCCACTTCTTCGCTGAATCACGCGTCAGAACAGGCGGACACGCTCATCTCTGATTTCCAATCGCGCGGCTTACCGGCCAAAGCGGAAAGCATCACCGCGAAAGCGGACGCAATCATTTCCGACCTCCAGTCGCGAAACTTCGGCGAGAAACTCGATCAGACCATGGACACCGTGCACAGCGCCGCGCACAACATTGATGCAACTACGCAGCAGCTCCGTGAGACCCTTGCGAAAGCTCTCGCGCCGGACGCGCAAGGCAGAGATGCTGGCGACAACATTCGTCAGACCCTCTCCAACGTGAATGAAGCTACTGCGAATATTGCCGACGACACAGAGGCGCTCAAGCATGGGTTCTTTTTCCGAGGATTCTTCAAACGCCGCGGCTACTACACAATGGCGCGGATGGCGCCCGACAAGTATCGCCAGGACAAGGTCTTTGCGAATCCGAGAAATCCTCGCGTTTGGATCGAAGCTTCTGAAATGTTCGAACCAAAACAGGGTGAAAGCGAAACGCTTTCTCCCGCAGGACAACTGCGGATCGACGCAGCGGTCGCCCAGCTCGGCGATCGTGTAGTCGCCGGTGCCATCGTAGTCGAGGGTTACGCCATCTCCGGAACACCGGGCGACCAGTTGGCGCTCTCCCGTAACCGTGCGATTCTCGTGCGCAACTATCTACATACCCGATTCCAGCTCGATAATCGTAGCCTGGGGACGGTTCCGCTGCGCGGGTTTCCTCCGTCCGCCACTCATAAGGAAAGCTGGGACGGGATTTGTATCGTGCTGTTGTCGCAGGCGTCCTAGCGCGACAGTACACGACGATTGGACCGATATATGTTTAGCATCGGCTGGGACTCCAAAGTCTCACAAACCGCACGGATTCGGATTGCTGTTTATTACTAGGAGGTCGAAGCGGTATGCAGATCGATACACCGATTGTCGCGGCGCTCGCGGCTCTGATTGGATCCGTCGTAGGCGCTTGCTCATCGCTAGCTGCTACCTTCGTGGGGCATCGGCTGCAGGCGCGTTGGTCGCGATTAGCAACTGACTTAGATCTACACGAGGAACTGTATGGAAAATTCGTCGACGAAGCTGCACCGCTGTTCATCGATGCGCTACGACAACCGGCAATGGACCCGGGTAAAATCATTCGGCTCTATTCGATCATGGGACGCATCCGTTTGACCTCAAGCGACGAGGTTCTTCAGGCTGCGGAGGAGGTGACCAGGCGGTTGGTTGAGGCCTATGAAAAGCCGCCCGTTGATCCTGTGAAGGTTCTTGAGGATTACGCCAAGAAGAAAGACATTCTAGACCCGCTGTTGGTGTTTACAGAGGCCTGCCGCGTTGAGCGTGCTAAGGCTCTTCAGCAAGTGTAAAGGTGCGCAAATGTCACGCTGGCCATCGGTATATGAGCCCGTAGCTGACTCTACGCCGCATCGTCGGTCTTTAGGCTCTCGCATGACGAATCCGCGTCAGCCTGACATCACACGCAGGCACAGCGTGAAGTACTGTGGGGCGAAAGTGCAGCCGGGAGTGTAGAGCCGACACCGGTAAGAATAATCGACTTATGTGCGCAACAATCGTAGTAGCGACACTGCTACTTTGGAGCGGGACAGTGCTGTTCCGGTGCGGCGCTGATGCGCCGACAACTGCTGCGCGGGGGAGCTTGCTATGAGTGAAACTGCCGACATTGTCGTCGCCGGAGCGGGCCATAATAGCCTGATTACTGCGGCCTATTTAGCGAAGGCCGGGTACGATGTCCTCGTGTTGGACGCGCGCCCTGTTGCTGGCGGAGGTGCCTCTTCGGAAGAGCTGCTTTTGCCCGGATACCTGATCGATTCCTGCGCCACAGGCCACACGCTGATCCAGACCAATCCTCTGATGCTGCACGACGAGCTGGGTTTGCTCAGTAAATACGGGCTCAAATACATTAGTCCGGATCCAGTGGCGCACGTGGTCTTTCCCGACGGACGGCATCTGACCACATGGCTCGATGTTGAGCGCACCTGCGAGGAGATTGGGCGCTTTTCGAGGGCTGATGCCGCAGCCTATCGGAAGCTGATCACAGAATACGACGAGGTGAAGCACCTGTTCGGCGCCAGCCGGTTCACGCCGGTAGGGTTTGGACCGTCGCTCGAGGAAATGTTGTGGAAGCATCGGCGCGGGCACGTCTGGCTGCGGCGCTGCCGCATCTCGGCCTGGGACGTGATCCGCACCGAATTCGAGAGCCGTCATATTCAGGCCTACCTGGCCTGGCAGGCGGCGCAGACCGGCGTGCCGATCGATACCCCGGGCTCGGGACCGCTGGCGTATTCGATCGTCTTCAGCCGGCAGCGGCGCGGGTGGACGGTGCCGATGGGCGGTTCGGGCAAGCTAAGCGACGCCATTGTCGCCTGCCTGACCGACTACGGCGGGCGCGTGCTGTGCAACCGGCGCGTTACGCGGCTAGTCCTGGAGAACGGGCGCTGCGCGGGCGTGGAGACTGCAGAAGGCGAGCGATACCTGGCGCGGAAGGCGGTAGTTTCCACCATCCACATCAAGCATCTCGTGGGGATGGCGCCGCCGGAGGCGTGGGGCGAGGATTTTCTCTACGGCGTGCGCACCTACGACATCGGTGAGGGGGCCGCGTTCGGCATCTACCTGCTGACCACGGAACCGCCCATCTTCGCCACGCCGGACGGGCCGCGCAGCGCGGTCTCGGCGGGGCTGGCCGGTTGGCCAGAGGAGTTGATCGCGGTAGGCCGCGCGATGCGCGACAACCGCTACGTCGAGCACACGAGCTGGATGCTTCTGGCGACGCCAACCCTGGCGGATCCTTCGCGCACGCCGCACGGCCATCACACCGTGAAGTTGCTCACCATGCAGGCGTGGGCGCTGCCGGAGGGGGAAACCGATTGGGAGGCGGTTAAGCTGCGCCAGTTGGACCGCCAGCTCGAGCTGGTGGCGCGCGCCGCGCCCAACCTAACGCGTAATAAGATCTTAGCGTCACTGGTGCGCAGTCCCGACGATTACGAGGCCGCCAACCCACACATGATCCACGGCACGATTCACGGAGGAGCGCACAATTTGGCGCAGACCGACGCGCTGCGGCCCGTGCCCGGCTGGGCGCAGCACCGCATGCCCATACCCGGCCTCTATCAGACCGGAGGCACTACGCATCCCGGCGGCTCGATCACCGGCGCGCCGGGACGGAACGCCGCTATTGTGATGCTGCAGGATTTTGGCCGCTCGCTCGAAGAAGTGACCGGCAAGGCGCAGGGGGCAAACCGATGACCGCATCAGCTACCCCGCTGCCGACGCAGCGGACGCTCGACGAGCTGAAGGCCGAGGTGCAGACGCGCGCCGAACGCAACGCCTATCCGCTGATCGGCATCGTGCCCGAGGACGCGCGCGAAGCGTTGGGCAGCCTGAGCAGCCTCGACCCCGACGAATGGGCCGAAGCCTGGGTAAAGATCGGTGACCGCTACATAGAACGCGCGGAGGCGCGCGTCTTCCGCGACCGCGCGGGCGCTGATGCCGCATTCCTGCAGGCGTGGCGCCTGTATTCCTTCGCGCGCTGGCCTGTGCCGAACTCGTCCGGCAAGCAGCGCGCCTACCAGAAGGCTCTGGCGGCATTCCGCAAGCACGGGGAGTTGCAAACACCTCCCCTCGAGACACTGCATATCCCTTTCGAGGGCAGTTCGATCATCGCCTACCGGCGGCTCCCGGCCGCGGCCGCGAAGGAGAAGGTGCCCGTCGTGGTAGCAATCAGCGGCGCCGACAGCCGCAAGGAGGATATCGCGGAACGTTTCGCCGCGGTGCTGCCGCATGGCGCGGGCTACGTCGCCCTGGAGTCCCCCGGAACGGGCGAGACGCCCCTGAAGATTTCGCCCACGGCCGACAGGATGTTTTCCGCCATGATCGATTTCGTCTGCCGCATGCCGCAGACCGATCCGGACCGGTTGCTGCTTTACGGCGGCAGCTTCGGGGGCTATTGGGCGGCGAAGTTGGCGGTCACCGAGCGCGAACGGCTGCGCGCGGTGGTAGTGCAGTCGCCTCCAGTACACACGGTGTTCGACGAACAATTCCTGCGCACGCAGACGCTGACCAACCGCGAATACCTGTTCGACCTCGGCCCGGCGCTGATGTTTATGTGCGAAAATGCACACACGGTGGACGATCTGGCGGCCTCGTTCGGCGAGCTATCGCTGGTGCGCCAGGGCATCGTCGGGCGGCCCACCACGCGGATGCTGGTGATCCACGGAGTGCGCGACACGCAAGTGCCTATGTCGGATGTCGAGCTGCTGCTGCGCAGCGGCGACGTGCCAAAGGAGGCGTGGATCAATCCCTCCGGCGGACACATGGGGCGCGAGCTCAAGGGCTGGACCGATCCGGTGATCTTCCGTGATGTCACCGTGCCGTGGCTGCTTCGCGCCGCGGTCGAGCCGCGTCTCAGAGCGGCAGGCGCATGATAGGCCGAGGCGCGCCCCATGGCTGAGCGCCTGAATACCCATCAGGCAATCGGCTCATCGACGCTGCTGTCATGACCTGGTTCGAATAGCTGGAAATCGCTGGGCCGCTTGCCTGAGCGCGTGCCGTGCTGATGGCCCGTTGATCAGAAATGAAAGGTCAGCCGACCAGCAATTCAGGCTCATCTACATGAGACAAGACTCAAGCAGCAGCGCACAAAGAGGCCGCCGAGCAATTGCGCGAGCTTCGCCTTTAGAGCTGTCTTCTGGTGCAGCTCTCGGAAGCCATGATTTGTTAAAGCGCCATTATTCAACTCCGTGTATCTGAAAAGTGCAAGCCGACCGCCATTCTTGCCGGCCCGCTCGGGGTCGTCGAACTTATGTTGCCAGTGATTGCCTCGACACCCTCCACGTGATAGCTGGCGGTGAAACTACTCGATTGCAAGAGGCAAGGGGATTACGTACCCCTGTGAGGGAAACCTGTGCGGCAACTGGCATGGAAGCGCCAGCTACCAGTGCAGAGTATCGAGGCATCGCTTGTCCGCGAGCAATTTTCGTGCCCACAACACCTCGCTTACTGATTGCCTTTCCAGCATCACGAATCCGCAGTGGATTGCCGACATTGGTCAAGTGCCGGGCTGAATGCCGAGTTGTCGACAAAGCCCATGTCGGAGTCCAGTCGTATCGCGTGGTCTAGACGCGTCTTTCTCAGATGGTTCGCTCCCAAGCCGATGGAACCAAGACTGCTCTTGACCTAACTGAAAGGTCCGGAGTAATCCGGCAAAAACTATGTGCCACCAAATTGTTTTATCGAAAATGACGGGCCGGACACTGCGGTGTCTGATACCCGTGCTTTGCTTTACCGCTAGCCTGATGTCGCAGGAGGCAGATCAAGCCAAAGCTCCCGTTTCCTCCTCCGTAGTGCACGCCAGAACCATCTTGGGTTTCGAAGGAATTTCGAACAACACTAACGGAGAACTCTCAATTCAAGGCGATAACTTGGTTTTTAAGCCAGCCGAGGGTCCCATCACTCGGATACCGATTGGCTCCATTCAGGGCGTCTTTCTCAGTCAAGAAGACAAGGAGGTTGGCGGGACGCCCTTGGCCTTGGGCCGGGCTGCTACACCATTCGGCGGGGGACGAGCGATTGGGTTATTCGCTCACAAGAAGTACGACTTTGTGACATTGGACTACCTCGATTCCAACGGAGGTTTTCACGGAGCGATCTGCCAATTGAACAAGGGTCAAGGGCAAGCTCTTGGAAGCGAGCTGGAGACCAAGGGCGTACATGTTAGCGGGCTGAAAGATGATGCCCCGAGACTGGAGACAAAAAATGAAGCTAAGTAGAGGAACCTCATGGAAGGCAGTTACGGCAGCTATTGCGATCGGCTTATCTGCATTGACAGTACCTGTACTCGCCGGAGGCAATCGCCCTGGCGTCGCGCAATGGAGCGTGGAAGTCAACCAGGTTGACGCGGGTGGCTTGAGTATCGCGCCCGAATTCGAGGTCGCGATCTACGAGAATCTCTTGGATGAACTGGTCAAGACTAAGCAGTTCTCCACAGTGCTTCGCAGCGGAGATCGCGCCGCCAACGACGTTTCGGCACTCCTAGTCCTGAAGACAACTGTCGAATCATACACTCCCGGCAGCGAGACGAAACGGGCTGTCACCACCGTGGCCGGAGCTACGAAACTGAAGGTTCGAAGTCAGCTCTGCACGCGCGAAGGCCAAGTCGTTCTTGAACGCGTAGTGGATGGTAATGTCCGCTTTTTCGGCGGGAACTTGCGAGCAACGCACAACCTGGCGCGTAATGTTGCAAAAGCCATTAAGCAGTCAACTTTGCCCGAGCCGGCGCCGTCGGTCCACGGAGAGTAGACATCGGAATGCCGCGCCGTCATGAAGATTCTTGTCCTCAACTCCGGTTCCAGCAGTCAGAAAGCTTGCATATATGAAATAGAGGGGGCCTGTCCCGTTCACCCGCCCTCCTGCCTGTGGGAGGGAAGGATCGAATGGAATGGCGATACCGCCGAGACGTCAGTCAGAAACGCAAGCGCTGCATAGCGCAAAAGCAAAGAACTCAAGGTCACCTCCCGTGAGCAGGTTGTTCGGGATCTGTTAAGCAAGTCGTGGAGCGGTAATGCCCAAACTATCGCTTCCCCTTTCGACATCGATGCTGTGGGGCACCGAATAGTCCATGGCGGCCCACATTTCGAGGATCCCGTGGTGATCACACCCGAGGTGCGTCAGGCGATCGCCAGCGCCTCCGCACTTGCCCCACTGCACATTGACGCAGAACTGGAGGGTGTGAGAATTGTCGAGAATCTTCTGGGTTCTGTACCGCAGGTGGCTGTTTTCGACACCGGCTTTCACCGCCAAATGCCGTTGTCAGCTGCTATTTATCCGGGGCCTTATGAGTGGTTCGAAAGCGGCATCCGCCGATATGGATTCCACGGCATTAATCATCGGTACTGCGCAGAGCGGGCCGCTCAGCTTCTCGAGAAAGATAAGCAGGCGCTCAAAGTGGTGACCTGCCATCTGGGGAACGGCTGCTCCGTCGCTGCTGTCGATGGCATGCGTAGCGTCGATACGACGATGGGCTTCACTCCACTGGACGGTTTGATGATGGGGACGCGTTCCGGTGCGCTAGATCCTGGAATTTTGACATTTCTAATGCGCCAAGGCCAACTGGACGCTAACGAGATCGACGCTACGCTGAACCACAAGTCGGGCTTACTCGGCGTCTCGGGGATCTCGGGAGACATGCGCGACATCCTCGCTGCCATCGGACGAGGCCATGAAAGAGCGAAGCTGGCGTTCGATATTTACGTGCACCGTCTGCGAGCGGCGATCGCCGCCATGGCGGCCGCAATGGGAGGAATGGATGTACTGGTGTTTACCGCCGGAGTAGGTGAAAATTCCACGCAAGTACGAGCTGCGGTTTGTAGTGGCCTGGAGTTTCTTGGCATTCGGCTTGATGCCCTAATAAACGCGTGCCCTAGTCTGGACGCCGATGTTTCTAGGGTTAGTTCGCAGGTTCGTGTGCTGGTGATTCGGGCAGAAGAAGACTGGGCGATCGCGAAAGAGTGCTGGACGCTTTTGCACGCGGCTCAGCCGGCGGGTGCGTGCAACTAGCATGGCGAGGGCTTCCAGGAGCGGCGAATGAGTTTTATGAATGAAACACTTTCCTATTTTGTATGTAGCGCGACACGGCGACACCGCGTGGACGCATTCCGGCCAACATACCGGCTTTACCGATATACCGCTTACAGCCGATGGCGAACTGCACGCCCGCATGCTTGGGAAACGGCTTCAAGGGCTGAATTTTGTGAAAGTGTTTACCAGCCCATTGCAGAGAGCCGTGCGAACCTGCGAACTGGCGGGTTTTGGCGCGGTGGCCGAAGTGGATCCTGACCTCGTGGAGTGGAACTATGGCGAATACGAAACACTGCGCGACTCCGAGATCCTAGCAATGTATCCGGACTGGCAACTGTTCCGCGATGGATGTCCGGGAGGAGAATCGCCAACACAAATCGCTGAGCGCGCCCACCGCGTGGTCCAGCGTGTTCGGGCAGTCGACGGCAATGTCCTTCTTTTCTCCAGCGGACATTTCATTCGGGTGCTCGCTGCGCGGTGGCTCGACCTTGCTCCCAGTTGTTTGGGCAACCATCTCTCGGTAAACCCGTCGAGCCTGAGCGCGCTCAGTTATGAGCACACGCTTGCCCGGCCTGTAATCCGGCTTTGGAATGACGATCGTCACGTTGCAGCGGAGACACAAACGAAATTTGGAAGGTAGAACCAATGCCCAGTGTTGCAGAAAACGAATTGTTGATTTCGCCGCTGGCAGGTAAACCGGCGACGAAAGACATGCTCGTGGACGTGGCTCGCTTGGAAACGGCATACTTCGAGCGCCGTCCCGATCCTTGAAGATCCCAACCAGCTCGTTAGTTTCGGGACGAGTGGACATCGCGGGTCACCGTTACGTGGCACTTTTACGGAATCACACATTCTGGCCATAACTCAGGCGATCTGCGACTACCGTCGAGCGCATGGGACCGAGTGGTCCGCTCTTACATGGGAAAAGACACTCACGCGCTCTCAGGCCCTGCACAGCGAACAGCACTGGAGGTGTTGGCGGCGAACAACGTCGAGACGGTTATCCAACAAGGCGACGCCGTAACCCCGACCCCAGTCATCTCTCGAGCGATTCTGGTTTATAACCGTTGCCGCACGGAACACCTCGCCGACGGTATCGTCATAACTCCCTCACACAATCCGCCGGAGGATGGAGGCTTCAAATACAACCCGACCAATGGCGGCCCCGCGGATACGCATGTGACGCACTGGGTGGAAACCCGCGCGAACGAGCTGTTGCGAGCAGGAAATACTGGGGTCAAGCGCATTCCGTTCAAAAGCGCGATCCAAGCTTCGTCGACGCATCAGGAAGATTTCATGTTGCCCTACGTTCGCGATCTTAAGAATGTCGTGGACATCGACGCGATTCGCGATGCCAAGCTGAAGCTTGCAGTCGACCCCTTGGGGGGAGCCGCACGCGACTACTGGGAGCCGATCAACGCACTTTATGGACTGGACATTGTCGTAGTCAATCCGACCATTGACCCCACTTTCTCGTTCATGACGGTCGACCACGACGGCAAAATCCGTATGGACTGTTCCAGCCCGTACGCGATGGCTCGGCTTGTTGGCCTGAAAGATCAATACCAGGTAGCCTTCGCCAACGATCCGGATTCGGACCGGCATGGCATCGTGACTCCCGTCGCCGGACTGATGAATCCAAATCACTACCTCGCGGTGGCTATCCATTACCTATTAACGCATCGGCCTAAGTGGCGTGCGGATGCCGCAATAGGAAAGACGCTGGTGAGCAGCGGCATGATCGACAGAGTGGTACACAAGCTCGGTCGTGAGTTGCGGGAAGTTCCGGTGGGATTCAAGTGGTTCGTGCCAGGACTCCTAGACGGCTCGTGTTGTTTTGGTGGGGAGGAGAGCGCCGGGGCCAGTTTTCTCCGCTTTGATGGGACCGTATGGACTACCGACAAGGATGGACCAATAATGGATCTCTTGGCGGCTGAGATCACGGCTCTCACCGGCAAGGATCCGGGTCAGCATTACCGCGAACTGACCGAAGAGTTCGGTACTCCCTATTACACCCGCATTGACGCACCTGCCACTCCCGAGCAGAAAACAAAACTGCAAAAGCTGGCAGCTGATGCTGTGAAGGAGTCAGATCTCGCGGGTGAGCCGATCAAAACCAAGTTGACGAAAGCGCCGGGAAACAATGCCCCAATAGGGGGGCTCAAAGTGGTTACCGACGCCGGCTGGTTTGCTGCCCGGCCGTCAGGCACGGAGAACATCTACAAAATCTATGCGGAGAGTTTCAAGAGCCCCGCACATCTGCACGCGATCGTCAACGAAGCCCAGGCCATGGTGAACAATGCACTCCGAAAGTGACGCCGTTCCGTTATTTTCTCCCGATTATCGAGCTTCGGGCATTTTGCTGCATGTTACCTCTTTACCTTCAGCCTATGGAATTGGCGATCTCGGCCCGTCAGCGTTCGCATGGATCGATCGTCTCCATGATGCTGGGCAAGGATGGTGGCAAGCACTGCCGCTCGGCCCGACCGGTTATGGAAATTCACCCTATCAATCACTCTCGTCATTTGCCGGCAACGACCTGCTGATCAGTCCCGAATACCTGATCGCGGATGGCCTACTGCGGCCGAGCGACTTTGAGAAGCGCTTTCCCTCTAACGTAGTCGACTACGAAGCCGTGATCCCGTTCAAACATCGGATCCTCGAAAAGGCGTGGACCTATTTTAGAGCTGGGGAGCGCAAGGACCTGCGGCCTGCATACGAAGAGTTTTGTGCTGCGCAGGCGCACTGGCTGGAGGACTACGCGCTATTTCGATCGCTCAAAGAAAAGTTTCAAGACGCGTATTACTTAGATTGGCCGGCAGAATTGGTTGAGCGTCGGCCAAACGCCTTAGCTCATGCGCGGCAAGAGCTGGCTGATCGAATCGATCAGGTCCGTTTCGCTCAGTTCCTGTTGCTCCGCCAAGCGGATCGACTCAAAGAATACGCGCATGCCAAAGGCGTAGGCTTGATCGGCGACTTGCCATTTTTTGTGTCCCCGGATTCCAGCGATGTTTGGGCGAACCCTGAGTTGTTCTTGCTGGACGAACATCGCCGGCCGCGCTTCGTCGCTGGGGTTCCACCGGATTACTTCAGCGCTCAGGGACAGTTGTGGGGCAACCCGGTCTACAATTGGGATGCCCTTCGTGCGACCGGTTATGGATGGTGCATCGACCGATTACGTGCACTTTTGGATCATGTCGACGTCATTCGGCTTGATCACTTCCGCGGGTTCGCAGCCGCGTGGCACGTTCCCGCAGGTGCTCCGACGGCCCAGTCCGGGCAATGGGTGCCTGGTCCGGGCGCCACTCTTTTGGAGGCAGTGCAAAAAGAGCTCGGCCGTCTGCCGTTCATCGCCGAAGATCTGGGTTTGATTACGCCCGACGTACACGCGCTGCGTGACGAGTTCGATATACCGGGCACTCGGGTCCTCCAGTTCGCGTTCGATGGGCGCCGGGACAATCCATACCTTCCCGACAACTTTGTCCCCAACACGGTTGTGTACACAGGAACACATGACAATGCGACTACTCGCGAATGGTACGAAGATTTGAATGAGGATCAGCGTCACAACGTGTGGAGCTACTTGGGGCGCACCCCAGGCGAGAGCGCAGAAGTTGCTCCAGCGCTGATGCGACTGGCATGGTCATCCGTCGCCGCTCTAGCTATCGCTCCCTTGCAGGATCTCCTCAACTTAGGCCGAGGCAACAGGATGAATGTGCCGGGCCAAGTAGGAGGAAACTGGAGGTGGCGTGTTACGGAAGACGCAATGTCGCCGCGAGCTTTTGAATGGCTACGGGACTTGACTGAAGACTCAACGCGTTCGGCCGGCGTTCCCTGGTCGACCAGCACGTCCTCTTTCATGCCAACTGCTGCAAGCAGGTAAAGGAAATTTCATGGCGTTCCTCCAGCGGTTAGTTTGTTTGACGACCTTTTTTGCTGAATCTGCGCTGCAGATCCGGCCAGAATTCCTTCAGAACGTTGCCAACCGCATCGAGGCCGATCTGCATGCCCAATTTCGACATTGAGCTGCCGGCACTCCGGTGATCCGGATAGTAGGTATTCGATATCGCTACCGCAGTCGCGTTGCCGAGCCATTCGGAGTAGTTGAACTGAGTGCCACCGGAGTCGCTATAGGTACAAAAGATTTGGGAAATGGCGTAGGCGAACCGGGAGTACCCACCTCCGGTGCCTCGCTGGAAGTATCTAGAATCTTGGTGGAGAATGGATGGGAAAACCGCCTCTGACATGTAATTGCCGATGAGGAGATCCCCATAAGAGGCTCCGAAATACCGGCCGAACCCCGCGACACCCTGGCCGAACGATTTATTTGCGCCCGTCACCTGGCCTAAGCCGCCGAATACGGCCGATAAGGCAAACGTTCCAGGATCGAGGCTATCTTCGGAAGCGATCCTAAACTTTTCGCGGCTAGTCAAAGGTTCGTAGTGGTCGAAGTTCGGGGAGGTTTTATAGTTCGGGATAACTCCAAGAATGTGACGGCTTTCGTGTTCGGAGGCA
>CAVSWK010000039.1:0-5132 GCA_963731525.1 uncultured Acidobacteriaceae bacterium | reverse complement strand
GTCGTGTAGCTGAAGTGGTGGAAATTCGAAGTGGCGTAATCTCCGGCTTGTGCAACGAGCCAGATTCGGCGGTGAGACGCCGATGGAGATTACGCCATGGAGCAGGATAGCAGGGACGGGTCGGCCGATGGGACGGTTTTTCTGGGCGAGGGATGGTTCGATCCGATCGAGATGGGCATCCGGGAGCGGGTCCGCGGGTTCATCGAAGAGCTTGTGGAAGAGGAGCTGAGCGACGCCCTTGGGCGCACGCGCTACCAGCGTCCGGGCCGACCGGCGGAGCCGGCGGCGGCGCGGGGAGCGAGCGGTTACCGGCATGGCCGACGGGAACGCCAGTTGCTCGGCTCGTTCGGCCCAGTGACGATCAGTGTGCCACGCGCACGGCTGAACCAAGCCGATGGGACGAGCCGGGAATGGCGCAGCGACGCGCTGCCACGCTACGCGCGGATGACCAAGCAGGTGGAGGCGTTGATCGCGGGCGCCTACCTGTCCGGCACCAACACGCGGCGGGTGCGACGGGCACTCGGAGCGTTGTTCAAGGGCGCGGTATCGAAGGACACGGTCAGCCGGACCTGGCGGAAGGTGCAGACGGACTGGGAGGCATGGTGCCGCCGCTCACTGGCTGACGAAGACGTTGTCCGGTTGATCCTGGATGGCACGGTGGTGCGGGTGCGGCTCGACCGCAAGGCGACGTCGATCTCACTGCTGGTGGTGCTGGGCATTCGGCGCGATGGCCAGAAGGTACTGTTGGCAGTGCGCAACATGGGCGGCGACGACGATCCGGGGGAGGCGGCCTGGCGGGGTCTGCTCGATGACCTGATCTCACGTGGCCTGACGGACACCGAACTTCGTCATCGTCGACGGTGCGGCGGGGCTGGAGAAGGCGCTCGGGCTGGTATGGCCCGACGCGCTGGTGCAGCGCTGCACCGTGCACAAGCACCGCAACCTTCTGGCACACGCTCCTGAACGTCTGCATGAGGAGATTTCGGCCGACTACAACGACATGATCTACGCCAGCACGCCGAAGGAGATCGAAGCGCGCCGTAAGTCGTTCATCCGCAAGTGGCGGCTGAAATGTCGTGCCGTTGCCGACAGCTTGGAGGAAGCCGGAGACCGGCTATTCACTTTCACCCGGTTGCCCGACAGCCAGTGGAGATCAGCACGAACCACCAATGCCATCGAGCGGCTGCACGAGGAGTTCAAGCGCCGCATCAAGACGCAGACCGTGCTGCCGTCGGCGGAGACTGCCGCCATGCTGTTCTGGGCACTGCTCGCCTCCGGCCAGATCACCATGCGTAAGGTTGACGGTTGGCAAACGCTCGCCGAGCAACCTGCTCGTTCAATGCATTGACCTTGCCGCGTGAACGCGATAACCTCACCCCGCCGGAGACGCGATCACGTCAATTTCCACCAATTCCGCGACACGACCATCCGCGTGACGTCGAAGTTTTGGTAGATTGGGCTGGATGATCTTCAAATTCAACGGTTTTCCGCCAGTTTGAGCGTGTATCTGGCAGCAGGATGACAATAAAAATTAGTCGGACCTTGTGCGTTGCTGGTTATCCATTTCGAGAGCCCGTGTCACTGCTGTCCGGTTCGCTGAGCCAGGATTTCCCGAAAGTCGCGGTCTCGTAAGGGATTTTGATAGTTCGTTGCTGGGGCGGATTTGATCCCGTGAAGGCTCTCCCCGACGATACGGCGGGGGGCCAGACCATGAACACCGGCAAGACGCTATTCGCGCAGCTGATGGATTTTCTGCCGTGGAGCACATTCGACCGGATTGTTGCGCGCTATCATGGCAACCGCGCCGTACGGACGCTGCCCTGCGCCGCACAATATCAGGTAATGGCATTTGCGCAGATCACCTATCGGGAGAGCCTGCGCGACATCGAGGCGTGTCTGTCAGCGCAATCGGCCAAGCTCTATCACATGGGTTTGCGAGGACCGATTCGCCGTTCCACGTTGGCTGACGCCAACGAAACCCGCGATTGGCGGATCTACGCCGAGTTTGCCCAGCGGCTGATCGCGCAGGCCAGGCGGCTATATGCCGACGACGATCTGGAGGTGGATCTGCCCAGCACCGTCTATGCGCTCGACTCGACTACCATCGATCTGTGTCTGTCGGTATTTCCATGGGCGCATTTTCGTTCGACCAAAGCAGCAGTGAAGATGCACACACTGCTTGACCTGCGCGGCAACATTCCAAGCTTCATCCACATATCCGACGGCAAACTGCACGATGTTCATGCGCTCGATATGCTGCTTCCCGACCCTGGTGCCATCTACGTCATGGATCGGGGCTACGTGGATTTCGCCCGCCTGCATGTGCTGCATGAGGCCGGCGCCTTCTTCGTGACTCGCGCGAAGTCGAATCTGGATGCCCATCGGGTGTATTCGGCGCCGGCAGACCGAAGCGCAGGCGTGATTTGCGATCAGACCATCGCGATGGATGGCTACCTCACACAGCGACATTATCCTGCGTACCTGCGGCGCATCCGCTTCAAGGACGCTGAGACCGGCAAAACGCTGGTCCTCCTCACCAATCAGGTGACGCTGCCGGCTTTGACGATTTGCGCCCTCTACAAGAGCCGCTGGCAGGTGGAGCTTTTCTTCAAATGGATCAAGCAGCATCTGCGCATCAAGCAGTTCTACGGCATTTCGGAGAACGCCGTGAAGACCCAGATCTGGATTGCGGTTTCAGTCTATCTGCTAGTCGCCATCGTCCGGAAGCGACTCAGGCTGGAGGTGTCGCTCTACACATTGCTACAGGTCTTTTCGCTCACAGTATTCGAGAAACTGCCGATCCAGTCTGCGATTTTGGCGACACCCGACCGATTCGACGATGCGACAGACAGCAACCAATTGGAACTATTCACTTTTTGACCGGACAGCAGTGTCAAGCGATATGAAATTGTCGATGCACTGGTGGATGTGGGACGCATTGATGATGCGAGGCACGAATTCGATGCAATCGAGCCGTTAGGTAAGTTGTTTGGGACAGATGTAGTGGCCGTAGGTAACGCCGAAGAAGAGTTATTCGCTTGGGCACGGCGTGCTTACCGCTTCCGCGAGTTAGACCAAATCCTGATGGCTATCGGTCGCCTGACGGGAGAGCAGCGCTTTCCCACTCAATCGACGGATTCCATGGAGGAGTTACGCCGAGAATTGCACTATGAGGTGGCGCAGTCTGCTCTATCCCCCGCCGCACCAGAGGTCGGTCTCGACTCGAATGATGCGGGAACTTATGGTGGATCAGGCCGACCGGCCGTCACTCTTGGTTGAAACTGCTCGGGCGGCCTATCGCGCAGGCGATCTAGCCACCGCATCAGCCTATATGGAAGAGGTCGACGCTGCGCTCAACGCGGGAGGGACAATTCCACACCATTTGGCTCACGATGCGGCGTGGCTCAAAATACATCTCGGAGACCTGGATGCCTGTCGCCGATACTACGGCCGCCTCACCCCTCCAACAATGGCCAGCGCCCACCGGATACATACAGAGCATGGTGTCCGCCGTCTTGCTAACCAAGTGATAAACCATCGCTGCGCTTGCAACCGTTCTTAAGGACGCTGCCGTGGAGGCTGTTGCCCCCGATAGCCACCTATTGCGCGCCTTGCAGAACCATTTGCAGGCGCTGGGTCAGACGATAGGTAAGGGACACAGCGGCCGACAGACACCTGCCGAAGCCGTGGCACGTGAAACTCGGAAAGTTTTGGCATTTTTAAGCCACGCAAGAGCGGAATCATCCGAGTCTTTTACCATGCCCATCAAGTGCGATATTGCGCTCCAACGATAGGGGAGGCTATTGTCGATGCTGCCTCCATTCATGGACGGGCAGCATTCGATTCAGTAATGCAAGCTGTGGATACCGCGCTCAGCGATCCTACGGCCAAAATTTCTAAGTGGCCTGAGTTTCGTTGTCGGATAGCCTTGCGAGCATACCAATTTGACAAAGATGCGGTTGCGGCGACCGTTCGGTTGGAGGCTTGTGTCGCGGCCCTCAGCAATGCAGCGACGCCCGACGAACAGGTCGACGAATTAGCGAAGATAGCCGAAGCCTTTGCGATCGTTGGACGAGCCGAACGCGCCCGGGAGGTATTGAAATTATTGCACAGCGACACGCTTGGATATGCGTTAGCTCCCAAGAAGGACCCGCAGTACGCCTTTTGCGAGACGTGTTCGAGCGCGCATGTAATCACGATCCCTCGGGTCGATCTGCACGCGTCGAATTCTTTGCTCGGCTGATCGCCGGAATGGGTGAGACAGAAGGCAGATCGGCGGCGTACCGATTAACTTCGGCTGTCTTGCGACACGCGGCTCTTGCGAGTCCAAATCTCGGCGCTCGTATTGCATCGTTGTTCGAGACAGAGGGACTGACCGACTGGGCTGAAATGGTGCACAGCCTGCTACTCGGGCTTATGGGGCGGCGACCGGAACTAGCGTTAATAGCGACCCACGCCTGGACGCGGTTGGTGCTACCATATCACCGCGAGCCCCATTACACGACGGACGGCGCAACGAAATTCATACAATCTGCGCTGGAACTGGTTCCGGAAGCCCAGGTGCAAGAACTCAGCGAACTTCTTCGCTTTCGGATCGAATTGGAGAGTTCAATCGCATCACGTCTCGCATTGCTTCGTTCTTTGCTCGATGCAACCCGGGCGCGACAGGGCGACGTGGCCGCGTTGGAGCGTTCCGTAGCCCGATGGGCGCCTGAAGCGCCGCCTGATCGTGAAGATCGATCCGATTCCCTACCCGATCCGTTTGGCAATGTTCAGTCACTGCCGGAGTTCGGTGAGCGACTGAGTTCCGATATACCGCCGGAAACCCAGTATCGGGTCGTCAAAGCGCTCTTGCGCCTACTACTCACAGCCAAACTCGTCGATGTACAGAAACTTATTCGTCACCATCCTGAGCTACTTGCCGACGCCCGCGTAGTTCTTGCTGTCGCTCGATTGGCCATGAGAGAGAACCAACGCGCCTATGCACGAGAACTGTTAGATAAGCACCGACCGAGCCGGGGTGAACGCGCTTACAAGCGTTGGGAAAGTGCAACAAGAAGGAGCTCAGAGAGAGTAATTGCTCACCTGGGTAACGCCATGGCCTGAAAGGGCGGCGTAGCGGCGTGGAGTTC
>CAVSWK010000038.1:0-15628 GCA_963731525.1 uncultured Acidobacteriaceae bacterium | reverse complement strand
TGCGCTTAATCGGGCACTTGTCTTGTGGACGCAGGTGTAAAATGCGCCGCAAGAAATCAGACGCATATGAACGCACATCCAGGAGGCGATTCGATGCTACTTCGCGTACTGACCGCATTTAGAAATCACCCGTGGGCGGGTGGAGTGCTTGCTGTGTTCGCACTGGTGCTTGCGGCGGGTTCTCCGGCGCTAGCCCAGCAGCGCTCGGTCACGATCTCGACGCTGATCGATCGAGCGCAGATCGAGGACATGCTTGTCGAGTACTACGATGCACTGAGCGCCGGGAGCACGCACTTCGATTCGTACTACACCGACGATGCGTCGGTCGACGTGAACGGCATCGTCAAGCACGGCAAAGAAGCCATCGATGATCTGTACAAGACGATTCCGAAGTCGAAAGGGACGGTCCACGTGCTGCTCACGAACCCGAAAATCGTCGTGGACGGCAACTCCGCGACGGCGGACGTGATCTGGACGGAGGTCTATTCGGAAACTCACAGCGCCCTGCCTCAAATCGTCGAACAGGGTCGGGAGCATGACGAGCTGGTGAAGCAAAGCGGTCGCTGGTATCTCAAGAAAAGAATGGTGACGAATGACGGCGGACTGCCGGCGTCGCTCGAGAAGTACTACAAGGCCAGATAGGCGATTCGGAAATCGCGGGTGATTTCGCGCCGCGGACCGTTCACGGCTTTTTTGGCGATTGCTTTCTGCCCCACACCTTGTTATTTTCGCCGATTGGGGTTGTAATCATTCAAATTCAAGGGAGGGATCGCGATTGGCTCAGCAACTAAGGAAGCATTTGGGACGATTCATTGTCGTCGCGCTCGCTTCGGCGTTGTTCGGTTCTATCACTTCAGCTCAAACTTGGCTGGACTTCAAGCGCCCGACGCCTACCGCCGCGGACTGGGCTGCGCTCGCCAAGTTGCCGGACTTCACCGGCGTCTGGGAATCGCCGCTCGGAGCAACTTCGCTGGTGATCCCACCTGGGGCGGCTAAACCAGCTCCGGAGAAAACAGCGAGCACTTCCAGATTCCCCACTTTCCCGATGCGGCAGCCCCTGCCTCTCACGCCTGAATGGGCCGCCAAAGTGCAGCTCTTGAGGGAGCACGCTGGGCAGGACACCACTGCCGCGAACTGCCTGCCGCCCGGCATGCCCGAAATCATGGGGCAACCCTATCCGTATGAGTTCTTGCTTACGCCCGGCCAGGTGACGATCGTTGGCGAGGCCTACATGATCGTTCGTCATATCTACACGGATGGGCGCACTCTGCCTGAAGACCCTGATCCTACTTTTTTCGGCACGTCGATCGGTCACTGGGAAGGGCAGACGCTGGTGGCCGAATCCGTGGGCTTCTCTCCGCAGACGACGATTGCACCGGACGTTCCGCACAGTGACAAGATGAAAATCATCGAGCGTTTTAGCCTGAGCGATCCGGACACCATGAGTATCGAGACCACGGTGATTGATCCCGTGGCTTTTACGCAGCCGTACACGACGACCCGAATGCTGAAGCGTCATGCGAATTGGACGATCGATGAATACGTCTGCGAGCAGAACAACCGCAACTCTGTGACCAGGGATGGCAAAGCTGAGGTGGATACCACACCTCCTCCGCCCCCGGAGCCCAATTCTAAGTAGGATCGCTAGATGCCTAGTACGCGGAGGCTTTTGATGAAGCAAGTGAAGGTAAACCTAAAGCAAGCAGCGTCGTTTGTAATCCTGCTGGGAGCACTGATCGTACCAGCGGGTACGGCAATCGCGCATCACGGATTTGCCGATTACGACATGACGCGGCACGACACGATAGTAGGTAAGGTGAGAGCTTTCCAATGGACGAATCCTCATACGTGGCTTTGGCTCGATGTGCCCGACGGCAAGGGAGGCATCACCCTGTATGCCTTTGAAGGAATGAGCCCAAACTACCTGGGCCGCCGCGGATGGACGAAAGACTCACTGGAACCAGGCGACAAAATCACCGTAAACTTCTTCCCGTTCAAAGATCCCGCGAAGCACGGCGGAACCCTCGCCAGCGCAACGAAAGACAACGGTGAAGTGCTAAACAACTTTGTGCCAGCCGGCGCGAGGTAGCCCTGCCGGGTGACGCCGAGCGGCGGATCGCGAATGGATCAGCAACTAAGGAAGCATTTCGGACGATTCACTGTCGTCGCGCTCGCTTCGGCGTTGTTTGCTTCTGTCACTCCAGCTCAAACTTGGCAAAACTTTAAGCGCCCGGCGTACACCGCTGCAGACTGGGATGCCATTGCCAAATTGCCCAATTTCACTGGCGTCTGGGAAGAGCCGCTGGGATCCTCTCACCTCGTTGTGCCGCCTGCAGAGGCTAAACAGGGTCACGCCAAAACGGCGGCCCAGTCTAAATTTCCCGCTTCCTCGGTGCAGCCAACCCTACCTCTCACGCCTGCGTGGGCCGTCAAAGTGAAGCAGTTGGAGGCCCACGCTGCGGAGGACAATGCTCAGGCGAACTGCGTGCCGCACGGCATGCCGACAATCATGACCATGCCCTATCCGTATGAGTTCTTGCTGACTCCCGGCCAGGTGACCATCATCGGTGAGGAAGAACGGATGATTCGTCATATCTACACCGATGGGCGCCCGATTCCCAAAGACCCCGATCCGACCTTTTGGGGCACGTCGGTCGGTCATTGGGAAGGCAACATGCTGGTGGTCGAGTCCGTGGGCTTCTCTCCGCAAACGCTAATGCTATCGACGCCGCCTGTGACGGGCCGTGATGTCGTGGCCGTTCCGCACAGTGACAAGATGAAAATCATCGAGCGTTTTCGGCTTCTCGATCCCAACACCATGCAGGTCGAGACTACGATTATTGATCCCGTGGCTTTGACCGGCCCCTACATGACAACGCGAATCATGAAGCGTTATCCGAATTGGACGATCGATGAATACATCTGCCAGCAGAACAACCGCAACTCCGTGACCAGCGATGGCAAAGCTGAGGTGGATACCATCCCCCCGCCTCCCAGCGGCCCGGACCCGAATCTCAAGTAGGATCGATGACTCCTGGCATGCGGAGGCACTTGGGAGCACTGATCGTGAGAGGCGCTACAACGGGGGCGGCGGCACTGGCGAATTAGCGACCGAACTATTCAGCCACCTTCCGGCAGCAATCACCGCAAACCAGATCACGATCGAAACATAACCCGCAAACTTGGCCGAGAATGGCGGATTGGAGAGATCCCAACTCTTCACCCGGCGATAGACGGTCTGGTGGAAAATAAGGGCAATTATGCCGGCCACGATGATCAGCGCCATTTTGACTTGAAAGATCACATTGGCATAAGCCTGCGTGGCCTCGGACATAAACAAAAGAGTTCCGGTAACGACTTGGCATCCGAAACCCAGCCAAGCCCACGGCAGAAATTGGCCCGCTATTTTCGAGACGGGTATTTCGCTTAAGAAAAGCCCCGCGAGGCGCAGGCTTAGGATCGAGGTGGATGCCACCAGGGCCACGCTGCCCATGATGTGAAGCGCTTCCACCGTCGGGAACAAATAATCGTTCCCTTGCATGAGCTTGCCAAGGTACGTTTGCGCGAGCCAGTGAAAAAAGGAATAGGCTGGAGTCATGGGCGTCTAACTGTAAGCGATCCAGCGTCCTGCGCCAACGATACCGAACCACAGCAAGATCGAGAAAGTCCCGGCAAAGCGGGCCGACAACGGAGCGACCGGGTCTCGCTCCCACGTTCCGACGCTCCGGTATGCGAGCACGTGAAATACGAGTGCATTGATTCCTGCGGCGGCGATCATCAGCATCTTAACTCGAAACACTTCGCTGCCATACATCTTCGTCGCTTCAGACGAAAACAGGAGTATTCCCGTCACCACTTGAACCACGAAACCAGTCCACATCCATGGCAGAAAGCGCTCCGCCAGCATCGAGACCGTATAATCTTTGAATGCCACGCCCATCAAGCGCAGGTCCAAGACGGAAGCAAAACCAACCAATACGACAACGCCGAAAAGATGAACCGTTTCGATTACCGGAAACAGCCACACTGAGTCGTGTATCGATCTCCCCATCAAAGTGTTTTCAAGCCAAGAAGAGAGTGAATACAAAATGTGCATTTCCTTGGACCTCGGGTACTGCCTGAGATTTTTGGCAAACGTTAGGTTTCAGATTGTAGCGCTCCATTCTCAAACTGGACAACCTGCTTGTGGCGCCCGACGAATCCCGCGCAGTACCAGGGATTTGAGAGGCGGAAATGACCAGCGCCGAGGGTGCCGTGTACAGGATCTTGACCGCAGCGTTTTCCTGGCCTATCGTTTGTGACCTGGATTCACCGGCCCCGACTCGAGATGCCGAGCATCCAAAGAGCTACGGAGGAATGAGCCATGAAGACAATTCTATCCGGGGTGATGATGATCGCAGCGGTGGCGCTTGCCGTATTGGGAGGCAGGGCCGCAGTCGCCGCGCAGGACAAGTACACCGTGAAAGTGCCGGGTGGGCTCGCGTTTTCTGAGTTCAGGGGATATGAAAGCTGGCAGGTAATCTCCATCAGCCAGGACGGAGACCATATTGCGGCGATCCTCGGGAATCCTTTGATGATCAAAGCCTACCAGGAAGGCATTCCGGGCAACGGCAAGCCTTTCCCCGACGGCGCCAAGATGGCGAAGATCCATTGGATCCCGACAAAGATGGAGGCGTTTCCCGCAGCAACGGTGCCAGGCACCCAGCATGACGTCGACTTCATGGTGAAGGACAGCAAGAGATTCGCGGACAGCGGCGGCTGGGGATGGGGCACGTTCGACTATGACGCCGCGACCAATACGTTCACGCCCGGCACCTTGGCCGGCAAGCCGCCGCAGGGGCACGACGCCAAATGCGGATTCACGTGCCACACGATCGTGAAGGCAAGGGATTACGTTTTTACGGCGTACGCGACCCGGTGAGCCCCATCGGACGTGTCGGGCTTGTGTGTTCTCTAAGTCCGGATTAGTCGGCTCGCCGGACATCTACTCGACTAGTACGCCACTTCTCCGGTAACCGCGTTTACCAGGACTTACCACAGCCCAAATCGTTCGGAATGCTTTGCGCAAGCCATACTTTGACGGTGCGCTCGCAGTCTACCGCGCAACCAGGCCCGGCGACCCAGCGCCGGTGAGAAACGAAGGACAAGGAGCGAAAATATGTGCGATCGAGATCATTCTGCGGAGGATCAGGAACGGTACGAAGCCCTCGGTTTAATCACGCGAAAGCAGTTCGGCATCATGCTGGCAGCAGGCGTCGTCATGCTGCTGCCCAAAGTAGCCAACGCCGTAACGGTCACCGAATCAGACGTGACCGTGAAGACGCCGGACGGCACTGCAGACTGCTACTTCGTCCATCCATCTACTGGCACCGCGCCCGGCGTACTGGTGTGGCCGGATATCTTCGGGCTGCGGCCGGCATTCCGCCAGATGGGTAAGCGGCTCGCCGAGGCGGGCTATTCGGTGCTGGTGGTGAATCCGTTCTACCGGACCCAGAAAGCTCCGACCGCAGCTCAGGGCGCGGCGACTCCGATCCAGCAGTTGCTGCCGCTCGCGCGAACCCTGAACGAGACCACGCAGGTGACGGATGCGAAGGCATTTGTCGGATGGCTGGACCAGCAATCCTCGGTTGCCAAGAATCGCAAGATGGGGACGCAGGGTTATTGCATGGGAGGGGCGATGGCCTTTCGTACCGCTTATGCAGCGCCGGACCGCGTCGGAGCCGTGGCCTCCTTCCATGGCGGCAACGGGTTGGTGACCACTATGCCGGACAGTCCGCATCTTCAGGCCGCGACGACCAAGGCGCAGTTCCTGGTCGCAATTGCGGAAAATGACGATATGCAAGCCCCCACCGAAAAGACCGTGATGAAGGACACCTTCGCCAAGGCGGGACTGCCCGCGGAAATCGAAGTGTACGCGGCCATGCACGGCTGGTGTCCGCCGGATTCGGGCGTCTACAACGAGCCGCTCGCCGAGAAGGCATGGAGTCGTCTGCTCGTACTGTACGGCAAGGCTCTCGCGTAACCTATTTCTGATTGTTGGGTGCGGATACCGGTCATGTTCCGGGCTAGTACGACACATGTCCGGTTTCGGCGTTTACCAGTAGTTGACCAAAGGAAAAGGGCGAGTCCACAAGTCTTTTCTTCAAAACTACAATATGGGATATGCGATTGGGAAGCCGTCGATGGCAAATCTTGGCCTTGATCACGATGGCGCTCGTCGGCATTGGTTTTGGAGTCTGGCTCTTCCGAGCGGGATTCATCACTCTCGGTTGTCTCTGGATAGTCGTCTTTCTTTCGCGTGGACTGCAATTTGCAGTTTGGTTCGTCGCTCCGGTCCGGGCTCCGTCGGACATCACGCCTCCCTTGACTTCAAGATGGCAGCGCCTGCTCTTGTCAATCGTATGCCTGCTTGGTGCCGCAGTCTGCGCAGTTGGAGTCTATTTGTGGCGGCTACAGCCGGAGCAGTGGCAAGCCGGTCTTGTTTTTGTTCTTTTCGGCTTGCTTGTGTTGGCTCCCGTGACGATTAAGGAGATTCAATCTCGTCGAAAGGCATTGGCGCGACTCCGCTGACTCAAGCTCTTGCTAATACCCATGTTTCCGATTACCGCTGCTGGCTCAGACGGTCGACGCAACACTTTCTCGAAGTTTACTCGCAGGAGTGTGGAATCCTAAGGTCTTTCTCGGTCGTTCATTCAAGCGCAGCGCGACCTGGTCGAGCTGTCTTTGCGAATAGCCAGACAAGTCGGTGCCTCGGGGGAAGTATTGCCGTAACAGCAGATTAGTGTTTTCGTTCGTACCCCGTTGCCAGGGACTTTGCGGATCGCAGAAATAGACTTTCACATCCGTGGCTACGGTGAAGGCCTTGTGCTTGGCCATCTCCAGTCCGCGATCCCACGTCAGCGAGCGTCGCAGGGTAGCGGGAAGCTTACGAACGTGCTGACTCAAGGCGGCAACGACAACTTCCGTTTCTTTGCTCGGCACCTTGATCAGCAGGGCAAAGCGCGAATGGCGTTCTACCAGTGTCGCAATGTAGCTGTTCTTGGCGCCGCTCAGCAGATCACCTTCCCAATGACCAGGTATCGCTCGATCTTCCACTTCCGGAGGTCTTTCCCGGATCGAGATGGCATCGACGATCTGACCCCGTGACTGTCCGCTGACCGTTGCATGTCGCGAGCGGCGCATGCGTCGCTTCGACCGCAGGTGGTCCATCAGCTCTCTTTTCAGCACTCCCCGCGCTTGAATGAACAGGCTACGGTAGATGGTTTCGTGGGACACTCGCATGCTCTTGTCATCAGGATAGTGCGTCTTCAGCCATCCGGAAATCTGTTCGGGCGACCAGTCCAGGATCAGTTTACTCGCAACGACCTCCCGCAACCTCGGGTGCAAGGCCAGAAGGCACCTCTTGGGCCGCAAGGCTGACTCCCAAGCTTGCTCATCCGCCCCATGAGCGCGATAGATAGGACGGCCACCATGACGGGCGACCTCCCGGCTCACCGTCGAGGCCGCTCGATCGAGGTCTCTGGCTATCTCACGAATCGACGAACCGCCAGCGATCCCTCGCGAAATGTCCTCTCGCTCAGCAAGGGTGAGGGCTAGAGGAGAACGACAACGGGCTGCGGGAGGAATCCCTCCGCGAGGCAACAACAAACACCGAATGGAGTTATGGGGCTTACCATAGGCGCGCCCGATCTCATGCAACGATTGCCCGGACTTCCAACGGCTCCAGATCTCGTTTCTCTGCCTGAAAGAAAGTCTCGATCGTTTCCCTTGGCTCATAAACACCATCCTTAAACAGCCCGTCTATCAGATGGTGTTGCATCGACCCATCGAATGCACCGCGTTTACCAGGAGTTCAGTTCATCAAACGGCCAGCGTCATATTGCTATCGCCACCGAAACGGATCTGGGGACGAGCGCGTTCCCGGAAAAGCCGTGCCCACCGTGTACCTCTGATTGCGGCACTCCGACTTCGCGACGGCGCTGCCAACAAGGCGATCAAGGCCTCCCGACTTGACGTGATCGCACAGCTGCGGGTTGTGAAGCATAGCAGCGACGTTGCGATAGCAGTCCGATTGCATATAGGTGAAATCCCAGGATTCGCGCTGATCGGGTCGGCCAACGGCGTCGGGATCGATTTGTCCGCACTCGGCTGGATTCTCCGCGCTCCAGGCCAGGTCATAATGAAAATCGTCCACCGCGCTGGGCGCGCGCATTGTGAATCCGATGAGGATTGGAACTGACATGACCGCGACCACTATGCATGCAGCGACTGCGAGCCACCGCGTGAGAACGAATCTGAACGCAGACGGCAGGTCCGGCAGAACGATCAAAAGAATTCCGGTGACCCAGAGGTAATGGCCAACACCGAGGGGAGACATCGCCATTCCTGACAGGTTCATACGGTAAATGGCGATCCAGGTCATAGGTATGGAGAAGAGAATGATGACCGTGAGCAGAGAACGAAGACGAAGCCCACGGCGCGCGACAGAAAGGCAAAAGAACAGGAATACCTCCGGATTGAGCCAGCCACCGAAAGCGGCGAGAGAAGAGATTTGGTCGTCGTGCCCGGGCCAGGGGATGATAGCCCACCACGCTGACTCGAACCCCTTGATTGTGCCGACTGCCGGGAGGAGGAAGCTGAGCAGGAACAGGAACAATCCGAGATACCGCAAGAGCACGGCGACGCTCGACACGCCGCTCGACGATGCGTCAGAATCGATATCTGGTATGGCGGACACTCCCTTATGTTAGTCCGCCTTCGGCAGCTCTACCGCTGTGCCCGCGTCGCCAAGATCAAAGGGTAAACAATGCTGGAATTTGTCCGTCAAGTCCTGGTAAGTCGGATTACCGGACATTTGAAGTAACGGTTCACTTCTCCGGTAAGCGCTGCCGGCTCAGGCCGTCACCCGCGCCCTATCCCCAAGGTCACTCGGCGAACCATACAGTTAGTTCCTGTTCCGGCAATTTTCCCGAGTGGGAGGCCGAGCAGTCGGTGCACACTATTGTTTCGGAGGCGCTGTCTCAGCATCAGGAGCAGCAGCGGTTGGGGCTGGAGCAGCTTCCAGATCGGCCGAGACATCCACCTTGCCGGAGGTGACCTTTATTTTGCGTTCCCACGTCGTGTAACCGCTCTTGCGGAGGTCAATCGTATGGTCTCCTACAGAAACTCCGATGGTCGAGGGCGTGTTTCCGACGAAAGCGCCGTCCAATTCGATGTCTGCGCCCGAGGGGTTGGAAGTGACTGAGATTTCGGCATTCGTGGCCGCCACCGGCGCCACTTGACTCTGGGCCATTGACGTAGCCTGTTGCACGCGAATTTCCTCAAGGAACGGCTGGGCTTCGGCGGGAACCGGCACTTCGCCTGACAGCAACGCCCGGGTTGTGACGTTGGGGCCGTACATCGCGTGCCGGGAATCATTGTCTTCGCGGACCGAAGCACCTGTCACGGTGAGCCCAGCAAACGCACCCTTGGCACGGGAGTAGGTCAGGATCTCTGTATCCAACTTCCAATCCGTACCGGCCGTGGCATGCCGTCCAACCGGACCCGCTGCTGCGGAAGCGTCCGCTCCAATTTGGAAATTACTCGAGAGCAGCCTTCGCATTGCTTTGTCATTCTGAAAGATCGCTACCACGTCCACAGCTTCCACTCCGATCTGCAGCCCCCAGCTTCCACCCGAAACCGTGAAGAACGCCGGCGCACTCCAGCCATTCGCCGTGCGGCAGGTGGCTACGCCTTTGCCTCCCATAGCGCCGAAGACAAAACCACCTTTGATCACGTGCGGGACAACGGCCACGCACTTTGCATGCTTCAACACTTCTTCGGGGATTCCCTTGTCAGGCATCCCCATAATTTCGTGCATCACATCGGTCGCGTTGTCCAGCCGATCGATGGCATCGTCACGTGCCGACCCGGCCCAGCACAACGTGCTGAGACCCAACATCGCAAGTACGAACATCATTTTTTTCATGGAACAGCCTCCGGCCTGCGCATGCCCCTGTAACCCGCATCTCCGATGAAATGCTATTCGGATTGTATATCCCCTAACTACACCAGAACGCGACAGCTTTCTAGCAACTTGCTGCGCAGAGGCCAAACGCGAGGTTAAGCCTGGTAAGTCGGATAACCGGACAGCTTCCTCGCTAGTCCTGACCTTGCCCGGTAGATGGGTCTAAGCCAACTCCTCAGGTGCTTGATCGGATGAGGATGACTGGAATATAGTCTCCGCCATGGCAACCACTCCGATTCCGCAGTCGCAAAGCCGGCTCGAACTGATTTTGGTTGAGGCGGAAGATAAAGTTCCGCTAAACGGTCTGCTGTGGGAGCCGCAGAAGTCCGGCGATTCGCTGGTCATCATGGTGCCCGGGGGCACGACGGGCGCGGCGTTCTTTCCGGCGCACGATTACTCTCCACTTGCCGCAGCACTCACAGACAAGGGCTATGCTTTCCTGCTTTCCAACATGCGCGCCTCGTACAACAACGCCTACTCGGAATATAGCGACGCGGTGAAGGACATCGACGCCTTCGTCGCGTATGCGAAATCAAAGGGCTATGCGCGGATCGCGATTCTAGGCATCAGCCTTGGCGGATGTCGCGTGGCACAGTATGCGGCCGAGCGAAACGACCCTGCGGTCAAGGCGGTCGGCTTTGTGGCGTCGATCCCATCACCGTATCTGGAGTTTCAAGTTCGGAGCAGCGATGCGGAGAAGCGGCGCCTGGAGGACACGCTCCGGCACGCGCGCGAATTGGTCGCCCAAGGCAAGGGGCAGAAACCCGTCGAATACGAGGACTGGTTTCCCGGCGGGTTGTCCGTCATGGGAACGGCAAAGTCGCTGATCAGCTTCTTCGGAGCGCCGAGCGATCCGAGCGCGCCCAGTTCAGTCAAGTACGGACCGAAGATCAAAGTTCCGGCGCTGGTGATTCACGGCGAAAAGGACGAGCTGGCCCTCCCGCCGAACGCTCAGGCGATTTACGACAGCCTGACGGCGTCGCCGCAGCGCGACTTGATCTGGGTGAAGGGCGCGAGCCACTATTTGACGCCTGGGCCGCTCGCGGAGTCCTACGCCAGACTGACCGTCGACTGGCTCGTGAAAAATTTTCCCGCCTCCGCTCGCCGATAGACAATCGAATCGGAGGAAGCAAGTGATCCGATGGAAATTGATGCGTGCGGCGCTATTTCTTCAGTAGTCCGAACCGGATCGGGAGCAGTTGTCGAAGGCGCGGCTCCCGCAGCCAGATTCCGAACCAGGCTATCATGCTTGTCGACAGCGGGACCAGTATCGGGAAGGGGTAGTGGATGCGGGTATAGGCGGCGACGGCTCCGCCGAGATAGCCAGTGAGAAGCACCGCGCCCAGAACCGCAGTAGGAGGAATCAGGTACAGGACGATGCAGCCCAGTTGCAGGCACGCGAGGAGCGTCAGCCTGTCCACCGGCCAGCCGATCTGGTCGAACATTTTGATGTAGCCCGGGTTTCGGGTCAGCTTCCAGTGAGCGCTCATCCCCACCACGAAAACGGGCCAGAGCGAAACAACCCAGCCGGCCCAGACCAGCCAGCGCTTGCCTTTTGCTTCACTCAATGAAACATCAATGGCACTCATGCGTTCCTCTCCTTTCGCGCACGGCCCGGACACTGCAACTCCAATCGCAGAGTCGGCGTAGTATACGCGAAAGCAGCCGTTGATCAGGAGTCCTCAGCCCATCGACGTCACTTTCTCCGGCTCGACCTTGTACAGCACGCGAACCTCTCCCGGCTCGCGGAAGGGATAGACCGCCTTGTCGATATATTTCTGCGATAGGCTGTTGATGTGCTCGTCGGCGCCTTTTTGCGTGATTTCCACAACCCGCCCTCGAATCGCGAGATAACGGTAGGGATTATCCGGATCGAGGATCGAAAGCGATACGCGCGGATCGCGGCGCACGTTCTTATCTTTCACGCGGCCCAGCGCGGAATTGAACCGCACGTATTTGCCATCGTAGTCCACCCAAACGGGTGTAACCTGCGGGCTCCCGTCGCTCATGATCGTCCCCAGATTCGCGAACGCCCGCTTCTGAAACAGGTCGAGAAATTTTTCGGGAATCGCTTCCGCCATTGTCGGCCTCCTGCCAGCAGATTCGATCATAAGGATAGCCGAAGTGCGTGGGGCAACGGGAGAAATTCAAGGGCCGGTCGACTAACCTCGCTTCCGCATGTTTCCGGATGCGCTGCGGGCGGTGCATTTTGTATGATGTGCGCCGCCGGAAGGATCCGGGTGAAAAATCCGAGGAAAAGGGGGGAACGAAATGCGGAAAGCGACAGGTGTTCTGCTGTGTGGTATTGCGGTTCTGTTCCTGGCGGCTACAGTTTCGTCACGTGCGACGCCGAGCAGCTCCTACGCCGACGATCGCGCGGAGATCGAGGATCTTCAGGCTCGCTATATGTTCGCGCTGGATTTCAAAGACCCCGATACGTACGCATCCACTTTCACGGAGGACGGCGTGCTCGATTACGGTCCGGTGGTAAAGGGCCGCGACGCGATTAAGAAAGTGATCGCCGATATGGGCAAGCGCACGCCGGGCCAGGTGGCGCCGGATGCCCCGGGTCTGCCTCCGGTCGTGGGGCGCCACAACATTTCGAACATCGTCATAAAGATCGAGGGCGACAAGGCTGAGGGGAGAGCCTATTGGTTTCATTACAGCAACAACACTCCGAAGCGAACTGGCACTCTTGACTCGTTCGGCCACTATGAAGACGAAATGGTCAAAGTGAACGGCCAGTGGTATTTCAGCAAACGGAAAATTTATAACGAGCAGGTAGCCGCCTGGGCATACAAGGGCGGGAATCCTGCCTGGTAGCGATCGCCGGGGGCGATCACGCGAGGAACCGGGATCGCCCCGCTCCCACTCTTCTCCCGCGCGATATTCGCAATCGTCCCCTGCGCTCTAGCGTGGCTTTCATTGCGCCCACACGGAAGTTTAATCGAGCATTCGCGGCAGTGTCATCAATCCTGAGTACACATGTCTCAGCGTGATCCAAGTGTGATTCGAGGAGGAGTCGGGATGCATCGAGCGAAACCGTTTTGTCGCGCTTTTGGCTGTGCGCTGCTCGCGATCGCGTTTGCGGCTACGGCCCATGCCCAGTGCCAGCTGAACTCGCCCTCAGGCGATATCAAACACGTGGTGTACGTGGAGTTCGACAACGTGCACTTCACACGCGACAACCCGAACGTTCCGTCGGACTTGGAGCAGATGCCGAACCTCCTGAATTTCATCGAGCGGAATGGCACGCTCGACGCGGGCGACCACACGGTACTTATCTCGCATACGGCGAACGACATCCTCACGACGCAGACCGGGCTCTATTCGGACGACACCGGAATCTTCATCGCGAACAGCTTCGGTGTGTTCTCGTCGACCACGGCGGGTGAAGTGGGCTTGTTTCCCTCTTCGTTCTTCTACTGGACCGACAAAGTGTCGGATATCACGCCATCCACTGGCGACAGCACCTTCGCGCTGACCACGCCCTCGGGCACGAATGTGCCGGCGCCGTGGGCGCCTTTCACGCGCGCGGGATGCACGGTCGGAGCTTTCTCGACGGCCAACATTGTGTTGGAGCGCGCGCCATTCGACGTAGCCAAGGTTTTCGGCGCAGGGTCGCCGCAGGCAACGGAGGGACTGCCGTCTACTTCGGAGATGACCAATGATTTCATCGGCGCGGCCATCCATTGCGCGCTGAACGATCCGATTTGTAAGTCAAACCCGAACTCGGTGGCGGACCTGCTGCCGGACGAGTCGGGCGGCTACTCCGGGTATCAGGCTTTGTTCGGCCTGAAATATATCAATCCCGCGCTTGGGTTCCCGTCGGGCATACCCGACTACAACGGAGTTCCTCTCACCGGTTTCAACCAATTGAACTTCGATCCGACTCCCGCGCAAACGCTCGCCGTGGTCGAGACAATGCTGAAGTCGGGCATTCCGGTGGTTTTCGCTTACATCGCCGATGCCCACGACAATCAGGAAGGCGCCAGCCTGAGCGCCGAGAAGACCTTCGGCCCCGGTGAGGCTCCCTTCGTGAAGCAACTCAGCGATTACAATGCGGCTTTCGGCAAGTTTTTTGCGGACCTCAAGGCCGTCGGAATCGACCAGAGCAACACCCTGTTCATCTTTACGCCGGATGAGGGCGACCACTTTGTCGGCGGCGCGCCAACTCTCGCGAACTGCGACGGCGCGAAAATCGTGCATGGGACTGTAGTGCCCGATGTGCCGTGCACCTATGGAACTAACGGTGTCGGCGAACTCGACATCAATCTACTTGGACTTACGCAAGGTGCCGGGGACCCGAGCACGTATTCGATCCATTTCGACGATTCGGCTACCACCTACGTGAACGGACAACCGCTCTCGGACAGCTCGGGCGTCCGCATGCTCGAAAGAACTATGGCTGGCCTCAGCGCGGTGAATCCGCACGACCCTTCGGGCAGCCCGGCCGAGAGTCTGCTTGGAACGGGATTGGGACCGGATCTCCAGGGAGCAATCGTCGATCCGGCGGCGCAAAAGCTGATCCACATGAATACAGTGGCGGATCCCAATCGCGAGCCGACTTTCACTTTCTTCGGCAATCCCAATTTCTTCTTCGAGACGTCAGGGAGCACCGCCCCGGTTGTCGGCACCGGATTCGCTTGGAATCATGGCGATATCCAGCCGGAAATCGCGCGCACTTTCATCGGTATCGTGGGTCCCGGCGTGAAAAACCTAGGCATTAGTCAGCCGAGCGATTTCTTCACAGACCATGTGGACCTGCGGCCAACGATGATGTTTCTGACCGGCCTCCGGGACGACTACGAGCACGACGGCCGCGTGATTCTTGAGCTGCTTGATCCCAACATCGTGCCGAGGAACCTGCACTCACCGACGCTGCGGCAGCTTGGGCAGATTTACAAGCAAATCAACGCGCCCTTCGGAGAGCTCTCGGAAAGCGCTCTGAAGGTGTCGACATACGCGATTCTGAGCGACTCGACCGGGGATGCCACGTATTCGAAGCTGGAGGACCATATCACTTCCTGGACGGAGGAGCGCGACGAGTTGGCTTCACAGATCAAGTCGATGCTTGAGAACGCCGAGTTCAACGGAGACTCGATCGACGAGCGGCGAGCGTTTGACCTGATCTTCGAAGGTCAGGTACTCCTTGAGCAAGCCGACTTCTGCGCACTCCGGCCAAACATTTGCAGTTTCTTTTAAGGCACTTGGGCCGCTGTGCCGCCTGAGCCACACCGGTCGGGCAGCGCAAGATTTGAGCCGTTCGCTTTCGGACGGGGTTATATGTTCCGTCACGAAGCCCTACGGCTCGGGGCGCCGGGCGGTGCGTGGTCCGCTACAATCGGCGTGTGCCGAAACGATACTGCGCAAGCCGGGCGGAGTGGCGTCTCCAGCCGGGAAAACCAGCGGAGCCACTTTCTCCTCATTACCGCCTCGATTGCGACTTTGGAACCGGGGTTATCACCTGCTGGGAGGATGGCGGGAGCGAGCCGATTTACGTCTGCGAGAGCCACGCGAAGCAGCTCGGGCAGCCGCGAAAGCAAGTGACGGACATTCGCGTCATCACGCCTCCGGCGAAGCAAAACGGTGATTCCGCAAAAGTCGAGGATCGAAGCGAAA
>CAVSWK010000037.1:0-13556 GCA_963731525.1 uncultured Acidobacteriaceae bacterium | reverse complement strand
TTTGGCAAGTGCCCACGCGAAACTCGGCCAATTCGATGACGCGTGGCGCTGCATTGGCGAAGCGATGACCGCGGTGGAAACAACAAAGGAACGGTGGTACGAGGCAGAAATCAATCGCATAAGCGGCGATTTCGTGCTGCTCTCGCCCAATCCTGATGCAGCGAAAGCGGAGGTGTGCTTCGAGCGCGCGCTTGCGGTGGGCGCGTGAGCAACAGGCGAAGTCCTGGGAGTTGCGTGCGGCGATGAGCATGGCGCGGCTGTGGCGCGATCAGGGAAAGCTTCAGCAAGCTCGCGAGCTACTTGCTCCGGTCTACAGCTGGTTCACCGAAGGTTTTGATACGCGCGACTTGAAGCAAGCGAAGGCACTGCACGTCGAGATGTCTTCATGATACTCTTGAGACGGGTGCAGAAAACGTATCTCCAAAGAGGACGCCTCTCAACCGCACAGAGCATTGCCGGTGGTATCCACAAGTGGTATCACTCAGCAGGCAGGTGATGCGATTTCCTTCGGATTTATCGGCATTTCTGAATTCGCCCGCAGTCTCCCCTAGGGAGCGCCAGTAAAATCAAAGGCTTAATAGTCCATCCATACTGGCTGACCAGCCGTTACCTACTTTTTGTCTATTATCCGGTGTGCCCGCACCAAAAAAATCTTGTGGACCGGCGACCGAATTACCGATGCGCATCACGCATCGAACGATGTGTCATCCGCAACCTACGGCGGCTGCGATTTGATCGGCGGAAGCGTAAGTTTTTGGCGGTGCTATTTGACTGGAAGTTAGTGATTGAGCTGTTCGATATTCTCATTTGGGGAGAGCGTTTCAATGCCACCATGGAGAATACGGAGCCCCGAATGGCGAACGCCAATAAGGCAGACGATCGTAACGGACCTCGATCTGTCGCTCGCGGCGGCGGTGCGTGAGACCTCCCTGGGGCTCACCGCTCATGAGGACCACAAAGTCGGTGCCTTCGCCTGTCTCGGAGCTCAGTGCCTCGTCTGAGATGATTAGAGAAGACCGCGGCGACACTATCTCTGCTATCCGATCGACGGTCTCGTGGGGAATTACGATCCGGTCAAGCGCCGCTTTCGCAGTGCTCAGGTCGGTCGCTGTGGCCTTGTCGTCTCGGATGCCCCTTCCGCGGGCAGGACCACTCACCTCGTCTCCGCTATCGGTTACCAACGAGACCACGCTCCATCGGAACTCGGCACCTGTGCGCTCCACAGCGGTGAAGATGTGCGTGCCGATGGGACGATCGGCATCCTGAATCGTCACCGGGGTGTCCACGATGGGTTGAAAGGCTTGGCGGATATAAAGGTGCTGGGTCTTGCGGCTAATAAAGACTGATATCGGCTGTAGGTCGCGCGCTGCTTTGCGGGCAGCCTCGGCAGCAGCGACTTTGCGCCGTCTCTGCTGCACTGGCTGCTTCGCGGGCAGCTGCCACCGCATCGAGTTTTGGTTGCAGCTGAGCTTTGCTTCTCGGTGAGCGCGGCCATCTGCTGCTGGTTGAGTGGAGTGAACTCGCGCGCCAGTTGCACATTCTGTTCAAGCTGCGCAATCGTATCGCAACCGATGATGACCGTGCTGACCGGCAGCGACAGCGAATAATACATCGCCTGCCGCATATCCAGCGTGCCCGCCGTCGGCGCCAGCACCATGCCCTCCCACATATGTTTCTGCTGTTCGATGGGCGGCGGGGTCCACGACGAAAGAATGCGTCCCCGCGCCGGAACCTTCATTCCAATAATGCCCATCTGCTTCTCCACGGCCAGCGGCAGCAGTTGCTCACTGAAGCTGTAGTGATGCGGATCGGCGGCATTCACCGCCATCAGGATCGTGTCGAAGGGATGGCGGTGAATGGCCTCCATCTGCGTCGGGCCGGTAGTGGCCCGTGATGCCCAGATAACGCACGATTTTCTGGTCGCGCGCTTCGAGCAGGGCTTCCATCGCTCCGCCCTTGGCGAAGATCTCGTTGATATCCGTCATCGTGCCAATGTCGTGCAGTTGCCACAAGTCGACGTGATCGGTCTGCAGCAGTTTGAGCGAGGTCTCGATCATGCGCATCGAACCATCGCGCGTCCGCTCTTTCGTCTTGGTCGCGAGAAACGCGTCGCCACGTCGGTGCTTCATCACCTTCCCGACGTATTGCTCGCTCCAGCGCTCGGGGCCGCCATAGATCGAAGACGTGTCGACGTAATTCACCCCCAGGTCGAGAGCTCTTTCGATGATGGGAACGGCGACGGCTTCATTGTTCGGCTTCTCCAGAGAAGCTTGGCCTCCCAAGCTGAAGATGCCCACTTTGTACCCGGTCTTCCCCAGATTTCGCGTCGGCATGGCATTTGAGGTTGCCGAATTTGAGGGCAGAGGGTTCGATGACTGGCCGCGTGCGACGTCCGGAAGAGCCGCCGAGCCCAGCGCGGCCGCAGTCATCAGGCCGCCCGCTTTAAGAAAAGTCCGTCGATTGCTGCTGGATGATTCGCGCGATTTATCCTTGCTCATGAGGTCCTCCGAATTGCGAACGGCTCTACAGTAGCGCTGATTCTTGCGCGAAGCCACGGTTAATTGAAATCGAAAAGACCTCGGACGTCATGCCTCGCCAAGCAGGGAGCCAAGTCCAAGGTCCGAGGTCTCGTTCTAGTTCGTCTTCTGCGGCGCGTTCAGGTATTTGTCCACCGGGATTTCAAAGTACATCAGTTCGTCCCCTTTCGCATCGGCGACGCCGGTGATTTCGATGTTCGCGCCCGCCAGAGGCGACGAGATGCCGCCCACGTCGAAAAATAAAAATCCCGATTGCGTGCCGTGCGGCTCGACCGCCTTGGCCGCGAATTGCGAGGACTCGATCTCCTCCATTTCTTTTTTGCTGATCCCGCCTTTTACTTTGTGTGGGAGAGGAATCGGGCTCGGCCGCGTGCTGGCCTGGGGATTCGAAAGCCGCCGGTAGAGATCGGTCGGAGGGACGGGAGTGAGCTTCGAATGATTTTCCGTGATCAGCGTGATTTCCATGTTGGCGATGGAGACGGGCTGGTCGCTGTCGTTAGTCACTACGAAAAAGACGGGCAGGAAGCCGTGCGCTGCAAAATTCACGGAAAAGAGTTTGGCTTTTTCCGGCGTGTCGTACGGGTCGGCGGCAATGGTGACTTTCGAGTCGCGATGGAAATCGTGCGCGGGATAGTTTATAGCAGTCCGCGCTACCGGCTTCACGAAGTTCTTACTCGCCAGGAGCAATACGGGGAAAAATAACGCAACGCAAAGGGTCGAGACGACGCAGCGATGGGCGAATCGCGATGAGAAAAACCGCATGACTGCCATTATAGAAGGCTCGTACGAGTCGAGGTATCCCGCCTTTTCGCAAAGAACGCGAAAGCATGGGGCACCCGTTGCCGACGAGGCGGACCTTCCATCAAATCGGTACGGACCAGGGTTTATTGCCCGCGCCAGTTCCGCTCACCAGTCTTGAAATTGCGCCCGGAGAACGGGCCGACCTCGTGGTCGACTTCAGTGAACACCGGGGCGGGCAGTTGCTTCTCAAGAATGATGCTGTCCCGGTGATGCAATTCCACGTCTCCCCGGGAAAGGTAACCGATACGAGTTCCCCACCCTCCGCCCTGCGGCCAGTGCCAAAGATTCCAGAATCGCAAGCCGTGCAGAACCGGTTGTTGACACTGAACGAGTACGTGAACAAGGCGGGCAATCCGGTCATGCTGCTCCTGAACGCTTCCCACTGGAGCATGCCGGTCACGGAAAAGCCGGTGTTGGGGTCGACTGAGATTTGGACACTCATCAATCCCACCGACGACTCTCATCCGATCCATCTGCACTTGGTGCGCTTCCAAATTCTCGACCGCCAACCCTATGAGCCCTGGCTGTTCCAAACCAAGCGTCAGTTGCACTTCCTGGGACCGGCAGAACGTCCCGATGCGAACGAGGCTGGCTGGAAAGATACCGTGCAGGCTCACGCCAGAATGGTCACTCGAATTATTATTCCCTTCGAAGGCTTTACCGGACGCTACGTGTGGCATTGCCACATTCTCGAGCACGAAGACAACGAAATGATGAGGCCTTATGAGGTGATTGCCGCAACTTCATAACCAGCCGGCCGCTATCGCGCAAACCGCCGAACGCTATAGGAAATCGGCAGTCCAATCACCACCATGTGCACCAGCACGCCCAGAATCAAATCATGAAGTCGGTAAGGTCCCCTTGCGTGAAGCGCAGACAGCGGCAAAACTACAAGATTCATCACGTCGTCAACCGCCGCCCCAAAAAACAAGCCGCACACCAGTGGGTACTCCCTCAAGAAAACCAGCTTGCGGCTTGCCGCGTAGTAAACCGTCGCCGCTGAGCAAGCGATAAAGAAGTGCAGGAAGACGCCCAAGACATACGTGCCCACGCCTCCCTGGAAAGCTCGCTGCCCCAGCAAGCCCGCGGCAATCACAAGCGGAATTTGCCATCCAAACAGGATGCAAGCTTGGGTAAGGTCCAAAATCCCGGCAACCAGCCCGCCCACTCCGATTGCCAACAAAGCATTCCTTTTTCCTCGTGGAGGCGCAGAATCTGACATCATCCGATGTCCTCGCTTTCAACGTCTTGGGATTTCCGCAACGGCGAAGCAAAGTTCACCATAGCGCGTGAGACGTGAGAAGTCCTGAGCGTGTTCTGAAAAACTCTGAATACTTCTGAAATGACGCTTCGACGGTTGTAACGGCGGGATTTCCGGCCGAATGACCGGCCGAAAACGGGCGCTTCCTCCAGCTAGCTCCGTGCTGCTGAGGGCAAGAGTGCCGGGACCCACAAGCGAAGGCCGGCGGAAATGCGGTCGGCGGTTTCCACCGCACTATTGGTACAATCGGCGCGAGCCGGCTTTTCTATTGATAAGCAGAAGGGCTGAACCGATCCTGTATGGAACGCCCAACCGCGACAATGCTTCGCATCGGCGAATGGTGCGTCAATCCGATGTCCGGCCAGATTTCCCGACATGGAGACACCTCTCGGGTCGAGGCGCGGACAATGCGACTGCTGCTCTGCCTTGCCGAGCACGCCGGCAAGGTTGTCAGCATCGATGACTTGCTCAGCCAGGTCTGGTCCGATGTCATCGTCACTCCGGACTCTGTCTACCAGGCCGTGGCATCGCTCCGCCGCGTTCTCGGCGACGACCCCAGGAAACCCACGTACATCGCGACCGTGCCGCGACTCGGGTATCGGATGGTGGCGACAGTAAGTCCCTGGACCGATCATTCGACGCAAGATCGTGCTATCGAGGATCGTCCTATAGAGGATTGTCCCAGCGAAGCCGGTTCCGTCAGCCCGCGTTTTACAGGCGTTTTTATGTGGGCCTCCGGAGCAGCGCTTTTTCTCGCGCTTGTCCTCATTGCTGTCCTGTTCCACAGCAAGGTCGCGAGCTTCGTCTCACCAGCTATTGCTCCCCACATACAACCCTCGATCGCTGTACTCCCGTTTCTCGACCTCACGCAAGGGATGAACGAGGAGGAATTCGCCGACGGCATGACCGAAGAGCTGATCGACAACCTCAGCAAGATTCCCGGCGTTCGCGTGCCGTCTGCCACATCCTCGTTCTATTTCAAAGGCAAACAAATCACCATCGGCGATATTGCCAAGATGCTGGGTGTGTCGTATGTACTCGATGGGAGCGTTCGCAAATCAGGCGCCAGGGTACGGGTTAGCGCGCGTCTGATTTATCCGCCCAGCGGCTACGTTGTCTGGTCTGGAACCTACGATCGTCCGTTCAATGACATCCTCATGGTCCAGGACGACATCGCCGGCGAAGTGACGAAAGCCCTGAGGGCATCCATTGAAACTCGGCACAACCCTTGAAGCAGGGGCGGCCAGCCGTTTCGGCAAAACGCCTCATCACTCACGCGAAGGGGTCGCCCGCCCACCAAACGAGTTTTTCAGGTAGCCCTGAATTACCTTTTTCAACGTGGTACGTTAATACCTTCTCTTCAACCAACTTTTGCGATCTGATGCCTGGGGTTGTTGCGTGCTCTTGCAGGGCCTGCGCCCATTTCGCTTTTGTATTTATCTTCCGAGTCGTTGCCACGATATTGCCTCCAGAAACCAGGGTGTATTCGTTCCATCATGGCAGAAAAAAGAATTAAGAATTAGTGCCCAAATCGGCACAGGTGTGACTTGTATGGAAAAAAGGACGGATTTTGGTGAAATGAAATTCCAGGATCAAAGCGCCGCCACGCGCCGCTGGACCAACAAGAAATACATCGCGACTAGCACGAGCAGCAGCCCATTCACACCCAGTACAACCGGTGCCGTAAACATGGGAACCAGCCATCCCGATACCAGATTCCCCATCGGCATGCCTCCGCGGAACGCGCAGGTGTAGACGCTCATCACACGTCCGCGCATTTCGTTGGTTGTGATTAACTGCACCAGCGAAGTCACCGTGGCGAACACCGCCATCATCGACGCCCCCACCAGCACCAGCATGGCGTAACTCAGCGGCAATAGATTTCGAAAGCGAAAACCCCGAAATCGCGGCCCCCAGGCAGATCAGCATCGTCGAGCGCGAACCGCCCTTTCTTGCGCATGTTGCCGATCCCAGCCACCGCCAGCGATCCGCAGATCGATCCCACTCCCATCAGCGAAAGCAGATTGCCGTAGGTTTCCGGCCCACGATGAAAAATATCTTTCACGAACACCGGAATATAAGTCCGCATCGGCATGCTCAACGCCGTCATGCAGAACGCCAGCAGCGTAAGCGCTTCCATCGAACCCTGCTTGCGAACGAACTTAATCCCCTGCTTTAAGCTGCTGAACATCGACTCCGTACTGATTGCAGGTAAGTATCGCGCCGCAATCATCGACAGCGAAATAACCGGTGCCAGAAACGAAACCGCATTCAGGCCAAAGCACCACTTCTCCCCCAGCTTCGCCAAGGCCTGCCCTGCAAGCGCAGGTCCGATCGTCACCGCCATATTGAACTGAATCGAATTCAGCGCAATCGCATTCGGCATGTCCTCACGATCCACCAGCGTAGGAATCAGCGCCTGGTAAGCCGGGCCGCCAAAGGCCTGCGCCAGCCCGGAAACGAACGAGAGACACAGAATCTGCCAGACGTGCACCCATCCCGCCGCAACCAACACCGTGAGAACCCCGGCACTCGCCATCTGCACATATTGCGAGACCAGCAGAATCTTCCGCCGCTCGGTCCGGTCGGCCACCACCCCGCCGATCAACGAAAAAAGGAAAATAGGAATGCCGCCAAGAAATTGATCGAGGGCGAGTAGGAACGCGGAGTGGCTCAGCCGATAGATCAGCCAGCCCTGCGCCACGATCTGCATCCAGGTGCCAATACTCGACGTACAGGCGCCAAACCACATCAGACGAAAATCACGATACTGAAATGCCTTGAATATTCTGCGAAGGGTCGATGTTGGCATGTGCTGAGGGCGGACTGCTACTCGCATTGTATCTTCGCACGCCAAGCTTTCCCTGCTCCGTTTGGATTAAAGATCTCATCTATTGGACGCGAAACTTTCGCATATGTAATCGGAAAGCTTTTACGGTGATTGCAGGACGCGAACCCGGGTCCGGCCATCGGCTGCCAGGACCTCCCTGAGCTTGTCGCTGAGCGTCCTCGCTCTCTCTGCCTGCCCGTATAATCACTGTTAGTCCTTTTATGATTCAGACCCTGTTCGGCAGCCTCACCGAAGAGCAAAAGCCCAGCTTCATGGACCGCATGAAGCAGGCGGTCACTCGCACCCGTGAAAATCTCGCGGAGCGCATCGACGAAGTCATCTCGTTCGGCAAAGAAATCGACGCCAACACGCTCGACGACCTTGAGGCCACGCTGATCGCCGCCGATTTAGGCAACACAACCACCCAAGAAGTCCTGAGCAAGCTCCGCGAAAAGGCCAACCACAAACAGATCAGAGACGTTCAGGAACTGAAGCGGCTGCTGAAAGAAGAACTGCTGGCGATCCTGAACGCGGCCAACACGCGCCCCGTCAGCAAGGTCGACGGCACGCCGGAAGTCATTCTGGTGGTCGGCGTGAACGGCACGGGCAAGACCACCACCATCGGCAAACTGTCCCAGGTATTCCGCTCGCAGGGAAAGAATGTTCTGCTCTGCGCCGCCGACACTTTCCGAGCAGCCGCCATCGAGCAACTCGAAATCTGGGGATCGCGCACCGGAACCGAAGTGATCAAGACCAAACCCGGAGGCGATCCTTCCGCCGTCCTGTTCGACGCCCTGCAAGCCGCCGTGGCCCGCAAGTCCGACTACGTCGTAGTCGATACCGCCGGCCGTCTGCACACCAAGACCAGCCTGATGTCCGAGCTCGACAAAATGCGGCGCACCGCGCAGCGCATCATTCCCGGAGCGCCCCACGAAACTCTGCTTGTGATGGACGCAACCACAGGGCAGAATGGTTTGCAGCAGGCACGCATGTTCACCGAGTCCGCCGGGGTCACCGGGATTGTCCTGACCAAACTCGACGGCACGGCGAAAGGCGGAGTAGTGGTCGCGATCTCGCGCGAACTCGGATTGCCCGTGCGGTATGTCGGAGTCGGCGAAAAGGCCGGAGATTTGCTGCCCTTCGATCCGAAAGAATTTGTGGATTCGTTGTTTGAATAGGAGCAACGTATGTCGGATGTTGAGGAGAAACGTTCGCGATTCAAAATCGTGCTCGACTTCCTGAAGCGTCTGTTGGGCAAAAAGCCAGCGCCTCCGGCGATCCCTACGCCTATGCCATGGCTCCCCTTGCGTCGCGGGCCCAAGGGACGCAGCGGCGCAGCCGTCGCCGAAATCGAAGAGGATTCGTACAAGAGCTTCCCGCCACGCCGTTGACGACAGGCATAGAGTCCGCCGGCCGAGCGCTTTTGCGCCGCGAGCGGACATGTGGACGTGCGGCCCTTCAGGGCCGCGTCAGCTGTTCCGAAGAATTGCGGCCTTCAGCCCTTGTGATCCCTTCCATGGTAGATTCTTCCCTGAATGCCTGCTGACTCCGCAGACGAACAATATCTTCACCGCGCGCTGGAACTCGCACGCCAGGGCATCGGCCTAGCTTCGCCCAATCCTTACGTCGGTGCGGTGATTGCTGACGCACACGGCAACGTCGTTGGCACCGGAACCTACACCTACAGCGGCACCAGGCACGCCGAGATTCTTGCCCTTGAAGCGGCCGGCAACAAAGCGCGCGGCGGAACACTCTACATCAACCTCGAACCGCACGCGCATCAAGGACGCACGCCTCCTTGCACCGACGCGTTAATTGCCGCCGGCATTCGTCGCGTCGTGGCTTCCATGTCTGATCCCAATCCAAAAGTGAGCGGGCAAGGATTCGACAAGCTGCACGCCGATGGCAGTACAAGTCGAAGTCGGAAGACTAGAAGAGCAGGCTCGCCGCCTGAATGAAGCCTTCGCCCGCTACATCCGTCATGGCACGCCGCTGGTGACGCTGAAAGCGGCGATGACGCTCGACGGCAAGATCGCGCCGCCGCCAGCCGAGGTACTCGATCGACACGATGGAATTCCTCCCGGAGGATGGGTAACGAGCGAAGTTGCGCGCGCACACGTGCAGGAACTGCGGCATCAGAACGATGCGCTCATGGTTGGTGCGGGAACTATTCTCTCGGACAATCCGCTGCTCACCGATCGCAGCGGGCGTCCGCGGCGGCGTCCGCTGCTGCGCGTGATTCTCGACTCGCGTCTGCGCCTTCCGCTCGAATCACGGCTCGTGCAAAACGCGCCGGCGGATCGAAAGAATAATGATGTCCTGGTTTTCTGCGCTTCCGCAGACCAACAGAAGAAAGCGCAACTCGAGGACCTTGGAATTCGGGTTGAGATCCTTCCGGCTGTCGAACCCGATGGACGACCCGATCTGCCCGCCATTCTGCGTCGTCTGGGACAACTGGAAATCACGTCGGTGATGATCGAAGGCGGAGCGACGGTCAACTGGGCTGCGCTGGCCTCGAACATGGTGGATAAAGTCTTTTTGTATTACGCGCCGAAGATCCTTGCAGGCTCGGGCTCGATTCCGTTCGCGGCCGGAGCGGGATTCCTGCATCTGAGCCAGGCCGCGCAGGTCAAACACATCCAACTGCATCGCTTCGGCGAAGACTTTGCCGTGGAAGGCTATCTGCGCGATCCGTACGGAGAATGAATTTCTTCACCACAGGACCACAGAGACGCAGAGAAGAACAAATCATGACTTTGATTTTCTCTGTGTCTTTGTGACTCTGTGGTGAATAGGTTTATGATGTTCTGTTTATCCGAGGTTCTATGTTTACAGGCATTGTGGAAGAAGTGGGACGTGTTACCCGCATTGAGCAGCGTGGCGAAAATCGGCGGATCACCGTTGCCGCCGAGCATGCTCCGAAAGAATTGCAGACCGGCGACAGCGTGGCCGTGAGCGGCGTCTGCCTGACCGCTCTCGATATCAAGCCAGTATCGTTCTGCGCCGATCTCGCGCCCGAGACCTGGATGCGGACTTCGTTCTCTCGCATTCACGAGGGCGCGCTGGTGAATCTGGAACTGCCCATGAAAGCCGACGGGCGCTTTGGCGGTCACATCGTGCAGGGACACGTGGACGGAGTCGGCAAGCTGATTGCTTTGGAGCGCATCGCCGAATCGGAGAACTGGTGGCTGCACGTCGAACTGCCGGACGACGTCGAGAAATATACCGTCTACAAAGGGTCGATCGCGATCGAAGGCATCAGCCTGACAGTTGCGCAAGCTGGAGAAGAATCGCTGCACCATCGCCATCATTCCGCACACTGTGGAGATGACGAATCTGCATTCGCTGCGGCAGGGAGATCCGGTCAACCTGGAAGCGGATCTAATTGCGAAATATGTCGAGAAGATGATGAAGGGCGACGCAGGGCGTTCACTGAGCATTGAAGAGTTGGTGGAGCAGGGGTTCTGAGGACTGCCTGTTGTGCTTGGCCGGCGGGCTTTGCCCTGTGCCGGGACAGCCGACAGCCTGCCCTGAGCGTAGTCGAAGGGCGGCTGTCGCCACGTGAGTTTTTACGCTTCTAGCTTTAGTTCATCTAGCTCCAGAAATTCCTGGATAATTGGCTCGGGGGATTTTTCCATATCCGCGTAGGTACCGAAGAAAATTGCTCTGGCTTCGTAGAGAAACACGACGCGCTCGGCTAGTTTCTTGGCCAGGCGCATGTCGTGGGTCACCACGATGCTGGTCAGATTCAGCTGAATCTTGAGGCGCTTGATGAGGTCGCCGAGCAACTGCGCCATCAGCGGATCGACCATGGTTGTGGGCTCATCGTAGAGAACGCATTCCGGGCGCGCAGCCAGGGCGCGGGCAATGGCGACGGAGCGCTTCATGCCGGTGGAGAGATCGGAAGGCAGCAAATCGCGCATCTCTTGCACCCCGACCATCTGCAGAAGACCATCGACGATCTGGTAAATCTGCTCTTCATCGAGTTCGCCGCTTTCCCGCAGAGGAAAGGCTACGTTTTCGCCGACGGTGAGTGAGTCGAATAGCGCGCCGTTCTGAAAAACCATGGTGACTTTCTTGCGGATCAGTTCCAGTTGCTCTTCCGTATAGTCGGTAATGTCCTGTCCGGCAACGATAACGCGCCCCGAGTCGGGTTTCAGAAATCCCATGATCTGATGCAACGACACCGATTTTCCCACGCCGCTGCGGCCCAGAATGCACACCGTTTCCGCCGGCAACACATTGAAGCTTACGCGATCGAGGACAACATTGTCGCCGAACGCTTTGGAGACGTCTTTGAACTCGATGTAGGGCCCTGGTTTGGGATTGTCGGGCATGGATTTCCGCTTCCAGATTTCGGTTTCTGGCTCTGGGCTTTTATTTAACCCTTGGTGCTCAGTATCTGGGAGGTTATCTCGATGGCTATTGTCTTCTCCTTTGACTGCCTCGAATTCTTCGGGAGTGTTTAAATTTTGGAACATATTCGGTGAAAAACCGGCGGCTTTGAGTCCTTCTTCTTCTACGGTCCGCGTTTGTTGGGTGGCGAAGAGTGCGTCAATTTTGTAGCGACCTTCGCGGAGAGCCTCCTCGGCGAGGTCAGCGAACTCGCGGCGATAGACGGCGCACAAAGGCTGCCAGCGGCCGTTCGTTCGCGGGACCGTCACCGTTGCGGTGGAAGTTTTCGCGCACTTGATCAAGTACTGTAACAGCGCCGGCGACACCAGTGGCATGTCCACGGCAAGAATCAGATTCAGATCTGACTGCGACGTGCGCAATGCAGCGTGGATTCCTCCCAGCGGGCCGCAACCGCCGAACACATCTTCAACGACGGAAGCGTAAGCCGAAAACTTCGCGGGATCGCCGACGATGCGCACGTCTGGAGTCACGGAGCGAGCCAAGTCCAACGCACGACCCAGCAGCGTGCGGCCGTCCAGGGCAAGGAACGCCTTGTCGACGCCCATGCGCGTGCTTTTGCCGCCTGCAAGGATGAACACCGTTAGGTCCGGGGCAATGCCCTCCATGGGGCGATGATACACGGACAGGATCGATTTCTCGTGCGAGCAGGATTAGTGTTCGCGATCTGCGGGTCGTCGGCAGGCTGCACTCTGTTGTGGCACCGTTTATCACGACTCCAGAAATTCAACCGAAAATAAGGTCCACAGCATAACGATTGCATCTGTTTTATTTATTATTCTCACGAGCGAATCTTTGCACGAAAGTAACCTACTTTCGCGCGGGAGCCGAAAAACTACCATTTGCGGGCATTTCCTGCAACTCGGGATCGCAAAAAGGGCCCAATTGCGCCCAGTTTTGCGTCCAAGTTGCGCCCAACTTTTTCTCGCAAAAATTCAGGCTTGCCGGAGAGTTGCCTCAACAGTTTTCCGGCTTGCATCCCATCGTTGCGGACGCACTTTCGCGCGGCCGCAACATGGGATGTACATCAAGCGCACCTAAAACGGTGCAGCCGTTGAGGTGCTTTCCAACTCTCCAGTCGCCACGCGTCAAGCCATTTAAAGATGTAACCCTGGGTTCAACCGTCGAGACATTGGAAATGTAACCGAAGACCCACCGTGGCCGCGGCTGTGGGAAAGTGGGAATCGCGCGTTCTTTGCGCGATTTCCAAGCTCGGTGGAAAAGTCGTTTTTTGGACTTTTCCACCGAGCGGCTTTTCCACAGCCGTTTCGCCCGGCCGCGTGGTGTTTTTTCTTTCGCCTGCGCAGCGCGATTCTCCGCAGTGAACTTCGGACTGAGCCGCCGATTCGCCAGGTCATAAATGCGCTGCAGTTTCTGATCGATCAACTTCCCCAGTTGAAACGGATCCAGACTCTGGCGCAGCTTTTTGAGTTCCGCCACCCGCTCCGGCTTGGCCTGCGCGCCCGTCAGCACCCGCTCCATCGGCGTCTGCGCTGCGTCATACACCCGCCGCACTTTCGATCCCACGCGAACTTTTTTCACCAGCTTCACCGAGGGCAGATACAAGTTCATCCACAAACGCAACTCCTGACGATAGAGATCGTCGACGGCCTCCACCGCCGCGCCCGAGTCGTAGCGTTCCCACCCCAGCAGCTGGCGCACGTGCGTCCAGTTCTTCTGCTAGCAATACGAAACCGGTGCCAAGCAGCTACAC
>CAVSWK010000036.1:0-207741 GCA_963731525.1 uncultured Acidobacteriaceae bacterium | reverse complement strand
AACGTATTCACCGCAGCGTTCTGATCTGCGATTACTAGCGATTCCAGCTTCATGGAGTCGAGTTGCAGACTCCAATCCGAACTGAGGCCGGCTTTTTCCGATTAGCTCCACTTTGCAGCTTTGCGACGGTTTGTACCGACCATTGTAGCACGTGTGTAGCCCTGGACATAAAGGCCATGAGGACTTGACGTCATCCCCACCTTCCTCCCCGTTATCCGGGGCGGTTTCACTAGAGTGCTCGGCTTGACCCGGTGGCAACTAGGGATGAGGGTTGCGCTCGTTGCGGGACTTAACCCAACATCTCACGACACGAGCTGACGACAGCCATGCAGCACCTATACAGCAGTCTCTTGCGAGAAAAGGATATTTCTACCCCGGTCTCCTGCATTTCGAGCCCAGGTAAGGTTCTTCGCGTTGCGTCGAATTGAACCACATGCTCCACCGCTTGTGCGGGCCCCCGTCAATTCCTTTGAGTTTCAGCCTTGCGACCGTACTCCCCAGGCGGATTGCTTATCGCGTTAGCTGCGGCACGATCGGATTGGGTACCGATCACACCAAGCAATCATCGTTTAGGGCCGGGACTACCAGGGTATCTAATCCTGTTTGCTCCCCCGGCTTTCGCGCCTCAGCGTCAGTAGTGGTCCAGTGCGCCGCTTTCGCCACAGGTGTTCCTCCCGATATCTACGCATTTCACCGCTACACCGGGAATTCCACGCACCTCTCCCACCCTCCAGCACGGCAGTTTCGCCTGCAGGCTCTGAGTTAAGCCCAGAGGTTTCACAGGTGACTTACCGCACCGCCTACGCGCCCTTTACGCCCAATAATTCCGAACAACGCTCGCACCCTCTGTATTACCGCGGCTGCTGGCACAGAGTTAGCCGGTGCTTCTTCCACCGGTACCATCATTATTTTCCCGGTCGAAAGGAGTTTACGCCCCAAGGGGCTTCATCCTCCACGCGGCGTTGCTGCGTCAGGGTTTCCCCCATTGCGCAAAATTCCCCACTGCTGCCTCCCGTAGGAGTCTGGACCGTGTTTCAGTTCCAGTGTGTCCGTGCGCCCTCTCAGGCCGGATACCGATCTTCGCCTTGGTGAGCCATTACCTCACCAACTAGCTAATCAGCCGCGACCCCCTCCAAAAGCGGATTGCTCCTTTGATCTTGCGATATTATGCGGTATTAGCCTCGGTTTCCCGAGGTTATCCCCCACTCAAGGGCAGGTAGTCACGTGTTACTCACCCGGTCGCCACTATACTCATCCCCTTGCGGGGATTTTCCCGTTCGACTTGCATGTGTTAGGCACGCCGCCAGCGTTGATTCTGAGCCAGGATCAAACTCTCATTTGAAACCTGAGTCGGTCTGGGTAGACCGACGGCCTCCGTCAGCTGAGACGAAGGTCCTATCTTGTGAGTACGTTCAGACTTGAGCCCGAACATTTGTTTCTCACGACTGGCACGTTCAACCTTTTGTCAAAGACCGATCCGCATTTCCGCCTGAGCGGTGCGTTTTCAGTCCGCCTCCATCTCGAGAAGAGACTTTGGCGTCCTCGAAACCTGTGCTACTAAACTTGTAAGACTGAGCCGGATAAAGCTACGCGTCCGGCGCGACCGCTGTCAACCCTCTGAGATCACAGGATTTCCACCTGATTTCAACAGTCCGGGGAGTTTCCATCCAGAAGCTGCCTAAAGGCAGACCGGAGAACTCTTTACAGCGCGCTCGAAAACGCTCCTCCACCTAGGCTCGCCACAAATTCCGGCGTAGGCCGAAGCGGAAGACAGTTCAAAAATTAAAGATCGCTTGGAGGCTCTGCTCTTCGCGGAAACCCTTCAGGGAACTTTGTCCCCGAATGCGAACCCCGGAAAGGGGTCAATTGGAGGCTTACTGAATTGGATGCCAAGAGCCCCCGCGAGGATTCAGCGGGCAGCTCAGACACTTGTTCACTTGTCCTCGACTCGATCTTTTATACCAAACCGCCCGGCATTGCGCAAGGGGAGAATCAAAAAAGTTACCGGAAGTACGCAAGTGAGGATTCTCGGGAACGTGGGGACAGCCGCCCCGGCTGTCCCGACGTTGCCTTTCCTTATAATGTTCCGTAGTCGTGATTTCCGTTGTCCAACTCGGGGCACTCGGCTATGCCGAAGGGCTGCGCCTGCAACAGAAACTGGTTGAATTGCGCAAGTCTGGCCAGATCGGCGACGTCCTGCTGCTGCTTGAACACACGCCTGTCGTCACCCTCGGACGTAATGCCAAGGCTGCCAACGTGCTCGCTTCGACCGAAGTGCTGGCGGCTCGTGGGGTCGAGGTCTTCGAGTGCGATCGCGGCGGGGACGTTACTTTTCACGGGCCGGGTCAACTGGTGGGGTATCCGATATTTGATTTGCGAACGCATGAATTGCTTCCGCTGGATGGTGATTTGCGTTCGCAGAGGTTCGCGGGCGGGGGCGCCCGCGCCACACATCTTTCTTCTACTCGCACTTCTCGCAAGACGCTTGGGGCTGTGGATTACGTTCGGCGGTTGGAGGAAGTCTTGATTCGTGCTTGCGGCGATTTTGGGATTGCGACTAAGCGCGTGACGGGGCTCACTGGGGTGTGGACGGAGGCGGCGGGGACCGAGCTTTGCTCGGCTGGACGGACGAATGCGTCCGTCCCTACGCAAGACGCTAAGATCGCTGCACTCGGGGTGCACATCTCTCGATCGGTCACTTCGCATGGGTTTGCTCTGAACGTGAATACCGATCTCAGTTACTTCGAGCTGATTGTGCCTTGCGGAATTACCGCGAAGCCGGTGACCTCGATGGAGAAGGAACTGGGGCGGGAAGTCGACTTGAAAGAGGTGGCGCAGGCGGTGTCGCACAACTTGGGCAGCGTCTTTGCGAGCGATGTGCTGTGGGTCGAGACGATCGATGCGTTGCTGGGCAACACCGTAGGAGTTCCGCTGAAGATACCGGACGAGTTGCGGCGCCTGCGCGGCGAAGACGATTTGTTTCGCGCCTGAACGCGGCTTTACTCTCGCCCCAGGCTTTCGCGGACAAGAGTGTCCGCGCCACACGGTGATAGCATGTTCGCGGGCTGATCATGTCCAAGAAGAACGCGAAAAAGAAGATCTCTTCTGCCGCGAAGCGCAATCGCACAAAATCCAGTGCGCGCGTAGGAGCTAAGAGCCAAGAGCCAAGGGCTAAAAGTGCTGAGCCGAGCGGCGATCTCCGCACTTACTCTATCCGCGATTACCGCCTGGAAAAACCGAGCTTCATTCTGCGGCAGGTTCGCTCGGGTGAAGAAGTTCGCTATGAAGTGGAGAGCGGCGATCTCTCGGCGCCCGCGCCGCCGATTCGCGAGTCGAAATATCTTCGGCGCGAGCAGTGCATCGAAATCTATCGCTGGATGCTGCTGAACCGGCGCATGGAAACGTCGCTGGAAAATCTCTACAAGCAGGGCCATGTGGTCGGCGGCGTTTACTTTGGACTGGGGCAGGAGGCCTGTTCTTGCGCCTCGGCTTATGCTCTGCGTAAAGACGAGTGGCTAGGGCCGATGATTCGCAATCAGGGAGCGCTCCTAGTGCGCGGCTTCTCTCCCGCCGACATCATGATGCAGTACATGGCTAAAGCCGGTTCGCCGACGAAAGGACGCGATGCTTCTTCGCACTTTGGCGATATCGAAAAGCGCAATGTGGTCTCGCCGATTTCTACTCTCGGCGATTTGATTCCGGTGTTGGCGGGCGTGGCGCTGGGAGCGCGACTGCAGGGTAAGCAGATTGCGGTCATGACTTATATCGGCGATGGGGGGCAGTCCACCGGCGTGACTTACGAAGGGCTGAATTTCGCGGCGGTGCAGAATCTTGGACTGGTGCTGATTGTCGAGAACAATCTTTGGGGGTACTCGACGCCTGCCGACATGCAGTTCAGGGTCAAGGATCTCGCCGAGCGCGCTATCGCTTACGGGATCCCAGGCGTGATCGTCGATGGCACCGACGCTTGCCAGGTTTATGACGCCTGCCACGAAGCTTGCGAACGGGCGCGGCGGGGAGAGGGGCCGACTTTGATCGAAGCGAAGATGATGCGCATGAAGGGGCACGCTATTCACGATGCGGCCGAGTATGTTCCGAAGCTGCTGTTTGAGTACTGGAAGAAGCGCGACCCGATTGCGCGGTTCGAAGATTATCTGGTGTCGAAGAAAGAGTGGCTGACAACTGCGGAGAATGAAAAACTGATCGCCGGCGTGGAGCGGCAACTGGAAGCGGATCGAGAGCTGGCGGTGAATTCTCCAATGCCATCGCCGGAGTCGGCCGCTGGCGGCGTCTATTGCGACGCGGGGTGCCACGAGATCAAGCCTAAGTACGCGATGCCTGCGGCGCGCAGCGCAAAGCCGGATGGCCCGAAGCGTTCGGGGGCAGCGATACATCTCAAGTGACCGCTTACCGACGGTAATTCTTATTCAAACAGGAACGGCTGGGCAGAAATGACAAATTCTGAACAGCCAGATTCCCAGGGATATTTACCTTCTTTGTCGGGCCAGAAACATTGCAGCGCCGGAAATGGGTCGTCCTCGTAAAACCAAATTGTCCAGCCCCAAATACTCTTTGTAGTAACGCTGCTGAACTGGGCGGAACCAGCATCCGCATCGCGCGAATATTTCCTGATATTCTTTGCCGGGCCCGAACGTCTTCCCCTTCTTGACCTCATCGCCGAGGTTGTTCACAATCTTGTGCATGACCTCGAGGTCGAGCCCGAAGATCACGATCTCGGGATGCTGGTAGGAGTGGAAGAGCCCGGCCGAGAAAGCCCACTCGGGCCCAGTCTCACCTTCGCTCCTGAAGACCTTGGTCACGTTCCAACCGTGAGTTTCGATGTTCGAGAGGGTTCTCTGATCGGCAGGATGAAGTCCTTCCCGATGGCGAGGATCGCGTGTCATGCGCTGTACAGTAACACGATCGACGCGGTCGACGCCACGCGAAGTCAAAGGCCGCGGGCGGGGGCGCCCGCGCCACACGTTCATCACCGAAAACTGAATCGTAACCATAGACAATTTCGATTGGACTTGGGAACGAGCGGCCAACCTAGAGTTTTGAAGTGCCGCAAAGCCATACTCGAACCCGAAGCTTTCTAAGATCGGTGTCCCTGCCGGAACCTGCCCGCGCGCTGTTCCGGCTTCCCTTCCGGAATTATCAATTCGACTCGGCCTACGATGAGATGTTTGAGGGTCCGGGTGTGCCGCGTCCTCGCCGTTGGCTGGCTAGTGTCTGGCTAGTGTACGGACCGGTGGCTTCCACGCCGCCGGTCCGCTTCTTCCTTTGGCGAACTGATAAAATCGAGTTTCGTCATGTCCGCCTCTTCCCATCTCATCCAGATTGACCTTGGCCCCAGGGTCCACGCTCCTAAACCCTCATGGCTCAAGTCTAGGGCTCCAGTAGGTGACAACTTTCACAACCTGAAGAAGTTGGCGCGCGGGCTGGGGCTGCATACGGTGTGCGAATCGGCGCAGTGTCCGAATATTGGAGAATGTTGGGACCACCACACCGCAACCTTCATGCTGCTGGGTGATATCTGCACACGGCGGTGCGGGTTTTGCGCGGTGCCTAAGGGGCGTCCGGAGGCGATTGACTGGGATGAGCCGCGGCGCGTAGCTGAGGCCGTTGCCGCGCTCGGGCTGCGGCATGCGGTCGTTACCAGCGTGAATCGCGATGACGACAACGTTGGCGGCGCGAGGATTTTTGCGGAGACCATCCGGCAAATTCGTAAGCTGGTGCCGGAGTGCCGGGTTGAGGTGCTGATTCCCGACTTCCAAGGGTTGGAAGAACCGCTGCGCATCGTGCTTGGGGCGAAGCCCAACGTGCTCAATCACAATACCGAAACCGTCCCGCGGCTGTACCGCGCGGTGCGCTCGGGTGCGCGCTATCAGAGGACGCTCGATCTGCTGGCGAATGCCAAGCAGTGGGACCCGGCGACGGTCACCAAGAGCGGCGTGATGGTTGGAATCGGCGAAGAGACTGATGAGCTGATTGAAGTCTTCCGCGACCTGGGCGAGCGCAGCGTCGATATTTTGACGATTGGGCAGTATCTGCGTCCTTCAAAAGATCATCTGCCGATGACGTGCTACTACACGCCTGCCGAGTTTGTCTCGTTGAAAGAAGAAGCCCTGAAGTTTGGATTCAAGCACGTCGAGTCGGGGCCGCTGGTGCGGTCGAGTTATCATGCGCACGAGCAAGCGGACGTGGCGGCGAGGTAGGCAGTCGGTCGTGCTCTATCCGTCGTTCGCTGTTCGCAAATGCAGATCCCTCGCTGCGCTCGGGATGACAATCCTAAACGGGTTTACGAACGACGAACAGCGAAGGACGGCGCGCTAACCTAACGACCAGCGCTAGCGACCAACGACCACTTTCCCCTACCACACCCGGCACGCGTTCTGATTCACCATCGGCGCCGTCGCCGCGCAATGATACGCTTCGCGGAACTCCGGCATATTGGAAACGGTTCCGTTCACCCGGTACCTGGGCGGCGAGTGGGGATCGACGGTAACCAGCATGCGCGACATGGCGTCGGTGCGGCTCCCGCACCACACGTTGGCAAATCCCAGAAAAAAGCGCTGCTCCGCGGAGAGATCGTCGATCGGCGCCGGTTCCTTGCCGGCAAACGTGCTCAGCATCGCCATATAGGCGATGCGCAGGCCGCCGTTGTCGGCTGTGTTTTCGCCCAGGGTGAGCTTGCCGTTCAGCTTCAGGTCGTCGACCGCGACGAAGTTCGCGTACTGGTCCTTGATGCAGCCGGTGCGTTCTTCGAATTGCTTCTTGTCGTTCGCAGTCCACCAGTCGCGGAGATTACCGTCGGCGTCGAACTGGTTGCCCTGGTCGTCGAAGCCGTGCGTGAGTTCGTGGCCGATCACGGCACCGATGCCGCCGAAGTTCATCGCGTCGTCGGCCCGGTTGTCATAGAACGGGGGCTGCAGAATTCCAGCCGGGAATGTGATGTTGTTCTCGAGCGGGTTATAGCTCGCGTTCACCGTCATTGGCGGATACGGCCAATCCCGTTTATCGAGCGGCTCGCCAATCTTGTTCAGCCTCCGCTGAAGATCGTTCTGATTGGCGCGTTGCGAATTGCCGAAAGCATCGCCGCGCGCGATCTGGAGTGCCGAGTAGTCGCGCCACTTATCGGTGTAGCCGATACGGTTGGTGATCGCCTGCAATTTCACCAGCGCCTGCGCCTGCGTGTCCGCGCCCATCCAAGGCGAGCTTTTGATGTCCTCGCCCAGCGCCTTTTCGAGCGCCCCGACCATCGCCAGGGTACGTTCCTTACCTTCGGCGCCGAAGGTCTGCTGAACGTAAACCTGGCCCACCAACTCGCCCAGGTCATTGTCCGTATACCCCACGCAGCGCTTCCAGCGCGGACGCAACTCCTTGGTGCCCTGTAGCGTCTTGTTGTAGAAGTCGAAAGTTTCATTTACGAACGCCACTGGCAGTACCTGCGCGTTGGCGTGGGCGGTGTGCCAGCGCAAGTACGTCTTCCAATCCTCCAGCGAGTGCGCACCGATTACTTCCTGCATGTTCCTGATGAACTCCGGCTCAATCACGTTGAGCGAATCGAACCGGGGCGCGCCCACGCCTTCAAAGTATGTGTTCCAGTTGAACGCCGGGCTCAGAGCGGCCAGTTGCTGATTCGTGAGCTTGTGATAGATCTTCTGCGGATCGCGGCGGCTGGTCTGATCGAGCGCGGCTTTGGCTAAGCCGGTTTCAATCTCCATGACGGCTTTGGCCTCCGCCGCAGCTTTACTTTCATCGTCGCCCAACAGCGCAAACATCTTCGCTACATGGGTGACGTATTTCTTCCGCAGTTCGACCGACTTTTCATCGTCCTTGAAATAGTAATCGCGATCCGGCAAGCCCAGTCCGCCCTGATCGACTTCGGCAATGATCTGGCTGGCGTTCTTGAAGTCCGATCCCGAATCGAAGCCAAACAAAACATCGGCGCCCTCGCGGTGCAGGCGCACGATCTCCTGCGGAAGCTCTAGTTTCGATTTGATCGCCGCAATGCTCTGGAAGTCGCGCTCCAGCGGCTTCGTGCCCGCCTTTTCGATGGCGCTTTCGTCCATGCAACTGGCATAGTAATCGCCGATCTTCTGCTCGCTGGCGCTCCGGCCTGGCCGCTCGACGGACGCCTTTTCGAGAATGTCGCGCACAATGTATTCGCCGCGCTGCTGCAATTCGTTGAAGCGGCCCCAGGACGAGCGGTCCGCAGGAATCGGGTTCTGCGCCAGCCACTTGCTGCAGGCGTAGGCGTAAAAGTCATTGCAGGGATCGATGCTCTTATCGAGCAGGTCGACGGAGAAACGCACATCGGCGGGCGGCTTGGCGGCTTCGGACTTGTCCGCAGCTGGGGCCGGCTTGTCCTGGGCAAATAGGACAGGCACAAGCATCATGAAGACGGTCAACACTCTCAAGAAATTGCGCATGAGATCCTCGGATTGGAAGTGTAAAAACTGCCAGTGGTTGGGCGCGTAACACACCGACCCATTGTATTGGACGAACGAGACCGGTAGTCGTTAGTCGCTGTTTTCTAGTCGTCGGCAACCATAATTTCTGCTCGTCACCCCAAGCGAATTTCTGCTCGTCACCCCAAGCGAATTTCTGCTCGTCACCCCAAGCGGAGGGGGAGCCCCGCATTTGCTAACGACTAGCGACCATCGGCCAACGAATTTTGCACTCAGAAGACTTTCACGTGGAATGTCAGGTATTTCTTGGGGTTTTCCCGGATCGACTTCACCAGTTCCCGCGTCTCCACCAGCATCTGGTTGCTGTTGTTGTAGAGCGCCGGATCCTTGAACAGCATTCCCGCTGTCCCCTCGCCCTTTTCCAGACGCTCGGAGAGTTCGGAGAGGTTGTTCATCAACGTCTTCAGCCGGGCGGCGAATTCCTGGTCGTGCGTCATCGTGCCGATCGCGCCCTTGCCCGCGTTGATGTCATCGGTCAACTGGCGAACGTTCGCGATTGCTTTGTTCGCATTGTCAAACAGCTCAGGATCCTTGAGCAGTTTGCCGGCTGTGCCTTTTCCCTGCTGCAAGTCGTCCACCATCACGTTAATCTTGTCGATGGCGGCGATCACTTTCTTGTAGGCCTCATCGCTCGTAAGTAGAGGGCCGAGTGAACCCTTTCCGCTCTGGATGTCATCCACCAATCCCTTGAATTCGGCCACTGTGGCGTTGAGCTGGTTGTACAACGCCGGATCGTAAATGACCTTGCCGATCGAGCCCTGGCCGCTTTCGATAAAGGCCACGATGCGATCCACTCGCTTCAGCAGGGAGTCCATGTTCTGCAGCGTGCTCTGGCTGGCGCGCACCACGTCCTCGATCTGGGGCTGGTCGCGGGCCGACAGTGTGTCTCCGCTCGTTGCCGGCGGACCCTTCGCCGTCGCACTGTCAACGTCCACGAAGGTTTCGCCCAGGATGCCGGCCGTGGTCAGCAAAGTAACGGAGTCTTTGCGCAGACTGAAAGAGTACTTGGTGTTGACCTTCATCGTGACTTCGACCGGCGTCATCGGCTTGCCGCCCACGATCCGGACAGCCGTCACATTGCCGATGTCCACACCCGCCAGACGCACGGGTGCGCCCTCGCGCAGGCCTCCAGCATTGTCGAAGTACGAGTACAGAGTGATCTTGCGGGTAAACCATCCGCCGGTGCCGCTCATCAGGAAGATCAGCACGGCAAGCGTGACGCTGGCTATCAGGACGGTGAGCCCGACGCGGAGTTGCGACCATTTCAGTTGCTTCTGGCTAGGCAAGGTAGTCAGTAAACGACAGGAGCATCATAGCAAACGCCACCTAATTTCAGGGGTCGCGATTTTCTGCGAGTGGCCAAGGGCCGAATGGGAGGCGAAAAAGAAGGCTCCCACTTCCTCGCGCCAAGTACGAAGAGTGGGAGCCCTTTTTATGCCAACAGTGCCAGTTTAACGCCGCTCCTCGCGGTCATTGCGTTTCTGTTCGGCTTTCGCTTGTTTATCCGCTCGCTTCTGAGCCTGCTTCTCCTGCTTGGTCGGCTTGGAGTTGTGCACCGCGTTGTCGCGGGATGACATCTGTCCCCGGTTTCCCGCTTCACGGTTCTCCGAATGTCCCATCGCGCGATCGTTGACGTTGCCGTTGCGTCCCGAGAACTCGGCCGGCCTGCTGGTGGCCGCAATTGCCGGACGTCCGTGATTCTCGGATGCGAACAACGCCCGGTTCTGGCTGGCGGCACGTTCGTGTTCCATTTGCGCTGCCACCGCCGCGGTGTGCGGCTCGCGCCCATACGCTTCCTCTTGTCGGGTTGGCCGCGCTTCGATGCCTCCGGGGCCATTGAAGCTCGTGTGCACATTGTTCACGACGACGGTCCGACTGTAAACATTCCTCACGTTGGTCACGTTGACGTTCATCACCGCGCGGTTGTAGAAGAAGGCTCCGCCTCTCCACTCGCCGCCGACGAAACCGACGCCGCCGTAGCCAAAGCCGTAGTTGATTCCGCCGTAGAAGCCGACGTGCGGTCCCCAGTAGCCAGCGTGCCAGCCATAAAAGCCGCCCGCAAAGCCCCAGTAGCCCGGCGTCCAGAGCATGCCCACCGGCGCAAGCACCCATGTGCCTGGAACCCAGTAGTAGCCGCCGTCGTCATTCCACGCCCAATAGCCCGGGGTCCAGAGATATCCGGGACCGGGACAGATGGGTTGCGCATACACCGGCAGGGCGGGCGGACCGATCCGCACCGAGATTCCAATCCCGATTTGCGCCGACGATACCGTCGAAAACGACAGTACCGAAACCGTTAACACCAAAACTCCCAATACCAACCCGCGAACGGAGCGTTTCATTTCATTGCCTTTCTTATAGCCCAAAGAACTTTGGCCCGGACCAGCAACCCGGCCTGATTACGTTTTCGGCTGTATAAACCCTCAGATTTCGAGCATGTTGCGCGGGCGGAGAAAGTTACTTTGAATCAGCAGGTTGGTGGCGATAGCTGATGGCGGCTGGCTGACTGCCGAGAGCTGAGAGCTAATTCTCCAGAATCACATGGGCCAGGGCTTGTTCGGAAGTGTGGGTAATCGAGAGCGCGATGTTTTTCGTGCCGAGTTTGGCCGCGATGGCCGCCGCTTCACCGTGAAATTGAATGGTCGGACGCTGCCCCTTCGGGCGCACCACTTCGACGTCGCGCCACCGGACGCCGTGATTCCATCCCGTGCCCAGAGCTTTCATCCCGGCTTCCTTGGCGGCGAAGCGCGCCGCGTAGCTTTCAAAGCGGCTGGCTTTTCGTTCGCAATAGAGGATTTCGCCATCTGTGAAAATGCGATGAAGAAAGCGGTCGCCGAACCGCTCAATGCTTTGGCGGATGCGCGCCACTTCGGCGATGTCCACTCCGGTGCCGAGAATCATAGGAGTATTGTTAATTGCAAATTTGTAATTGGCAATTTCGAATTCACTCACGCTAGAGAACTCAGCGTCTTTACGAGAACGGTGTCCTGCTCTGGAAACACGGTGCGCAGGTCGACGAGGACTCGACCTTCTTCTACGCGGGCGATGATGGGCGGAATGTTGGCGCGGAGACGGGCGCTCAGTTCGTCAGCGCTGAGATCGATGTGGGTCAGTGCGATCAGGCGCGTGGGCAAGACCGCCGAAGGGGCCGCTCCGCCGCCGATTACGGATTCACCATCGATGAATTCCAGGTTGAGGGCCGATTTCGGCTGGGCAGATTTGACCTCGGAAACAACTTTCTGCGCGCGGCGCTCGATTTCGTCTTTTGACAGCCGCAGCATGCGCAGCACGGGCACGGCATCGTGGTCGCGTCTGACGTAGGCGAGCAGCGTGGCTTCGAGGGCGGCATAGGTGAGCTTGTCCACGCGCAGCGCGCGGAACAGGGAGTTCGAGCGCATGCGCCCGACCAGATCGGCGCGGCCGCTGATCACTCCCGCTTGTGGACCTCCGAGAAGTTTATCGCCACTGTAGGTAACGATGTCGATGCCGGCGCGCAGGCTGTCGAGCACGCCCGGTTCATCGTTGATTCCGACCGATCGTAGATCGAACAGCGCGCCGCTGCCCAAGTCTTCCATGAGCGGAAGGTTGCGCCTACGGGCGAGCGCGACCAATTCGTCGAGTTCGGGTTGTTCTGTGAAGCCGGTGATTTCAAAATTGGAACGATGCACGCGGAGCAGGAGGCGCGTGCGCTCGTTGATGGCGCGTTCGTAATCGGCGATGCGCGTACGGTTGGTGGTGCCGACTTCGCGCAGCGTTGCATTCGACTTCGACATCACGTCGGGGATGCGGAACGAGCCGCCGATTTCGACCAGCTCTCCGCGCGAGACGATGACTTCGCCGCCCTCCGCCAGCGAATTCAAGGCGAGCAGAACCGCGGCGGCGTTGTTGTTGACCACAATGGTGGAGATGGCTGCCGCGCTGCGCTCGGCTGGACGGACGAATGCGTCCGTCCCCACGTGGTCGGAGAGGAGCTTGCTGAATAGGCGATCTACATGGACGTCGCGCTTCCCGCGCTCGCCGGTGCCCACATCGAATTCGAGATTGGAATAGGCCTCCGCTGTGGCGCGAACGTGATCGAGCGCAGCGGCAGCCAGCGGCGCTCGCCCCAGATTCGTGTGCAGGATCACCCCGGTGGCGTTAATCACGGGCAGCAGGGAATGTCTCAGCGACTGGCGAAGTTGACGTTCCACTGCTGCGGACAGGCCGCCGAGCGCGAGATCCAGCGATTTCTCGTCGAACTCTCCACCGGCGATTTCCTGGCGAAGGCGAGCCAGCACGACGCGGATACTCTCGGCGACGACGGAATGCCCCTCGCGTTCGAGCAGCACCTGCATGTCGGGTTGGCGAAGAAGTTCGTCCGTCGAAGGAAGCTTCTGAAAGAGTGCGGATTTGTGGGCCGTGGACACCGAGGTGCGATTATGCCACAGGCGGCTCGTGTGGCGCGGACGCCCCGCCCGCGAAAATGTCGGCGCAAACTCGGAACGATGGGATGGAGTCGGAGGTACGCGGGCGGGGCGCCCGCGCCACACGGGCTACAGTGTATGCAGATAAGCGATCAGCTCTTTAATCTGCTCATCGGTCATGACCTGGCTAAAGCCTTCCATTTTGGCTCGACCATACTTGACGATGTCGGTCATACGCTCGTCATTTGCGGGCAATCCACTCAAGGACAGGTATTGATGCTTGAAAACGCCCTTCAGGCTTGGACCTTTCTTGCCGCGGGACGAGTAGGGTTCATGGCACCGGTCGCAATAGTTGTCGTAGAGTTGCCGGCCGGCGGCCTGTTGCGGGTTGAGGCCGAGTTCGGCGTCGGACTTGCGGCGCTCAACATCGCAGCCGGCAAGCGCCAGAAGCGCACCGATCACCACAGACGCACATAGGCACGAAGGAATCCAGTTCAAGACGTTCATGATGATGATGATTGCGGCATCGCCCGCAAGGGCTCAAAGGTAGGATAATACGGAAGTGATGAGCGTTGTGGTCAAACGCGTTTACGAGCCTGTTTCTCCGTCGGACGGGGTGCGCGTGCTGGTGGATCGATTGTGGCCGCGCGGTTTGAAGAAAGAAGACGCGGCGCTCAAGTTCTGGCTGCGCGAACTGGCGCCTTCAGACGAGTTGCGGAAGTGGTTCCATGCCAATCCTGAGGGATGGCGCATGTTCCAGAAGCGCTACCTCAAAGAGTTGGCCAGCGCAGAGGGTGCCGCGGCCGTCGAGAAGCTGCATCATCTGGCGGAGGGCAAGCGGCGACTCACGCTGTTATATGCATCGCGAAACGAGGAGCGCAACAACGCAACGGTGCTGAAGGAATTGCTGGAAGGGATGCCCAAGCCTCCGTCGAGCGTGGGCCGCGGGGCGTTGGGGCGCGGACGGATTCGGAAAGCGAAGAAACAGTAGACAGGCAGTTCCCAGTTCCCGGTTCTCAGTTCTCAGAAAAAATCGGGGCCATGCTTTGCTGCCCTCGGGCCAGAGATCTTAATTGGCGCCACAGGTTTTACTGAGAACTGAGAACTTCTATAATTCCCCAGTCATGTCCAGTTCCGCCATCGAGAAAAAAATCGAGGCTTTGCGCGAAAAAATTCGCCACCACGAGTATCGCTACTACGTGCTGGACGATCCGGAGATTTCGGACGCCGACTTCGACAAGCTGATGAACGAGCTCAAGCGGCTTGAGGCGGAGCATCCGGAACTGATCACGCCGGATTCGCCTACACAGCGCGTCGGGGGCAAGCCGCGCGAGGGATTCGTCAAGGCGAAGCATTCCTCCCCGATGCTCTCGCTCGACAACGCTTATAGCGAAGAAGAGCTGCGCGACTGGGAGCGGCGGGTGCATGAGCTGACCGGGCGCACCGACCTCGATTACATGTGCGAATTGAAGCTGGATGGAATGTCGCTGGCGCTCGTCTACAGCGACGGGCGTTTGGAACGCGGCATCACGCGCGGAGATGGCAGCGTCGGCGAAGACGTGACCTTGAATGTGCGGACGGTACGCTCTATTCCGCTGGTGATTGCAAAAGACAGGTTGAAGAAGGAAGGGATACCCGCCGATTTCGAAGTGCGCGGCGAAATGCTGATGCCGCTCGCAGCTTTCCGCAAGATGAACGAAGAGCGTGAGCGGCAGGGACTGCCGGTGTTTGCCAATCCGCGCAACTTTACGGCGGGAACGGTGCGGCAACTCGAACCATCCATTACAGCGCAGCGCCGCATGGACTACTTCGCCTACCTGCTGTTGAAGGACGGGCAAACTTATTTCGACCGCCAATCCAAAGCGATGGATGCCATGGCACTGGCTGGATTCAAGGTGAATCCGAATCGCAAGCTGGCGAAGAATCTGGAGGAGGTCTGGAAATTTATTCAGAGCTGGGAGGCCAAGCGCGAATCGCTGCCTTACGAGATTGACGGGATCGTCATCAAGGTGGATCGGACGGCATGGCAACAGGAACTGGGCTTCACCGGGAAGGCTCCGCGGTGGGCGATTGCTTACAAGTACGCGGCGCGCGGCGGCGTGACGCAGATCGAAAATATCGTGCCCCAGGTTGGGCGCACCGGGAAGCTGACGCCGGTGGCATGGCTGAAGCCGGTTCCGATTGGCGGGACGACAGTTTCGCGCGCCACGCTGCACAACATGGATGTGATCGAAGAACTGGGCGTGAAGATCGGCGACTGGGTCGAGGTGGAACGCGGCGGCGATGTAATTCCGAAAGTGGTCAAAGTCGTCGATGACAAAGACCACCCTCGCGGTCATAAGCAGTTTGAAATGCCCGAGCATTGTCCGGTATGCGGCGGCAATGTTGTGCGAACGCCGGGCGAGGCGGACCATCGGTGCGTGAATGCGAATTGTCCGGCGAAGCTGCAGGGGACGATTCTGCATTTTGCCTCGCGCCACGTGATGAATATCGACGGCCTCGGCGAGGCGCTGGTGAACCAGCTTACCGAACGCGGCCTGATCAAGAACGTCGCCGATCTCTACAAGCTGACGAAGGACGATCTGCTGCAGCTTGAGCGCATGGGCGAGAAGTCGGCGGAGAACGTGCTGGCGGAGATCGCGGCCTCCAAGAAGCTGCCGCTCGAGCGCGTGATTTACGGGCTGGGAATACGCTTTGTGGGCGAGCGCACGGCGCAGTTTCTGGCGGAGCACTTCGGATCGCTGGACGCGATCATGAAGGCCAATGCCGAGGAACTTGAGGAAGTGAACGAAGTAGGGCCACGGATCGCGGAGAGCATCGTGGAATTCTTCGGCGATGAACACAATCGCAAACTGGTGCGTGATCTTCGTATTGCGGGACTGACGTTCACCGGTCAGCGCAAAGAAAAAGGCACAAAGCTGGCAGGAAAGACTTTTGTGCTGACCGGCACGCTGGCGCGCCACACGCGCGACGAAGCGAAGAAGATGATTGAAGACGCGGGCGGCCGCGTTTCGGGGTCGGTGAGCAAAAAGACGGACCATGTCGTGGCGGGGAGCGACGCGGGATCGAAGCTGGATAAGGCTCGGGAGCTGGGGGTGAGCGTGATTGGGGAAGAGGAGTTGGAAGGGCTGGTGGGTTAGCGCTCTCAATCTCGCCTTCGAACCATTTGCAGATACTCCAAACTTATGCCGCGGATGTGGTCAGCGCCTGCAGCCTCAGCCAGAGCAACACACCCACCACTCCAACCAGTGGTGAAGTAATCAGGCCCGGGAAGTATCCTTGAGCTACCATCGCGAGGATGGGGTGTGCGACTCCATTCACGATCGCCGCAATCGCGAAGAACCACACCGGGAACAGAGCCAACCGGTACCCTCGTTGCAGCCCAATCGCGGACAGGATCCAAACGCAAAGCCAGATCAAATTGAAGACTACGAAGAAGTTCACAGACCATGCGGGGAGGCCAAGCAACGCGGGAAACCGATCCTGGAACCGCGTAACAAACTCCTCCATGAAATGCAGACTTTGCGCAGCCAGCCCGATCAGGAAGAGGCGTGCCGTTCGCTCACGACCGGTCAGATCGCCGTCTACCGGCCGGCGCAGAATCGTCAGCAAAAGCGCTGCTGCAGCTGCAACTGAAAGCCCGGCCGTTCCTGTGAGCAAGCTGCGCAGATTTTCGTTCACGCCGCTTTTCCCGTTACTTCCTCGCGGTCGGCGGCAATATACCGTTCAGACGCAGATACATGGCCGCTTCGGCGTAGTGGTCGGCCCAATTGCTGGCGATACCCATGGCGAACCTGGCGCGGGAGAGTTGCTGGCCGTTCGGGCCATCAGTGATTTCGCCCAGTTTCGAATCGTCCATTTTCGCCAGCGTGTCGGAACAGAAATCGAACGAGGCTTTGAGCGCCGCCACGAGTTTGTCTTTGGAGTCCGTTTCTTTTACCGCTTCGACCTTGGGAGCCGGGACGGCAGCTGCTTTGCTGCACAGCATGTCATTGGCTTCGACCATGTGGGCGACAAGATGGCCGAATGTGTTCTGGTCGGGAGTAGGTTTGTAGCTGAACTTGTCGGCGGGCATCGCTTCGACGGCTGCGATGGTATTTTTCTGGCGGCCGGGCAGGACGTCCCTGAGCGCGCTGCTGACGGGGTTGTTGACTTGTAATGCCGGTTTCGGGGCTGCCGTTGTCGGGGCTGCCGTCGTTGGGGCGGTCGTTGTTGGGGCGGTCGTTTGTGGAACCGTGGTTTGTGCAATCATCGACGCTGCCAGTAACAGTAAGGCCGGAATCACGAGAGTTTTCTTCATTTTGTCCTCATATTCCTAGGTGGATTGTTCCGAGGAAAAGCATAGCGCGAGCGTGACGGTCTGCGCTACCACAGTAGGGGTAGAGGATGCCAAGCTGCTTACACCGCCTGAGCTGCGCTCGGCGTGGGCGGGCGAGGCGCCCGTCACTACACGGGCTACCTTGCGCTATCCTATATACCATGCACGCGCATGGCGGACACCGGCATTCTCATGGGACGGGGCGCGTGCTGCGCATCTCGCTGGGCGTCACCATGCTCTACGTCATCCTGCTGGTGGTTGCCGGCATCCGTGCGCACTCTTTGGCGTTGCTTTCCGAGGCGGGACACAACCTTTCCGATTTTCTGGCGCTGCTGTTGTCGCTGGTGGCGGTGTTTCTGGAAGGCCGTCCGCCGAGCGCCACCAAGACCTATGGATACCGGCGCGCCGGAGTGCTGGTGGCGCTGGTCAATGCGCTGTCGCTGGTGGCGGTTTCGTTTTTCATTTTCTACGAGGCGTTCCAGCGCCTCCAGTACCCCGAGCATGTGCGCGCCGCGGTGATGATTTGGGTAGCGGCGGCGGGCGTGCTGATGAATGGCGTAATCGCGCTGCTGCTGTGGCGTTCGGGGCGGGATGTAAACGTCCGGAGCGCGTTGCTGCATGAGGTGGGCGACACGCTCTCGACCGCGGCCGTGATTGCGGGTGGCTTTGTAATCCTGTGGACGGGACAATACTGGATCGACGCAGCACTGTCGTTCGGGATCGGTGCGCTGATTCTGTGGTCGAGCGTCGGCATCGTGCGCGAAACGCTGAATATTCTGCTGGAAGGCACACCGCGCGGGATGAGTCTGGAGGCGGTTGAGTCGGCGATGCGGACGATTTCGGGCGTGAGCGATGTGCACGATCTGCATGTGTGGAGCATTGGCTCCGAAAACCACGCCCTCTCGGCGCACGTCAAGATCGCGGACATGGCGACTTCGGAGAGCGATACGATTCTCCGCGAGATCAACGAAATACTCGGGCAGGGATTTGGCATACACCATACGACGATCCAGTTGGAACACGTTGTTTGCGAGACGGCGCATAGTTGCGTGATCGCGGTGCGCGAGGAAGAGCACGCCGAGCACGACCATTCCGAGCCTGGCCACACCCACTGACGACGAAAGAGTTCATTCCGTATCTACCTGAATACACGATAGTTGCCAGATCTTGGAGCAACCCGGCGCGGCTTTCTGTGGTATTCTGTCAGTTGGAGTCGTCCCTCCTCGATGCAACATCCAATGGCTATGCGACGTTGGCGGCAAGTCTTGCGTTTTTTGGCGGCGGTGCAGCTGCTGCCGGCTCTCGAGAGCGGTGAGGAAACCCTCGTCGGCGGGCAGGCGGTGCTGGAGGGCGTGATGATGCGCTCGCCGCATGCTTGGGGCATTGCGGTGCGCAAACCGTCGGGCGAGATTGTGACTCACAGTGAGCCTCTGGAACGGCCTTCTGAGCAGCATAAGTGGATGGGCTGGCCGGTGGTGCGCGGGGTGATGACGCTGGGGCACGCGATGACGCTCGGATTCCGCGCGCTCAAATTTTCCGCCAATGCGGCGCTGGAAGAAATATCCGCCAGCGATCCTGACCATAACGATCCCGATAATAAAGATCAGGGCAAGAAGTTTGAGATTACCGGCTGGATGGCGGGGTTGAATATGGCCTTCTCCATCGCCTTTTTCATCTTCATGTACAAGTACCTGCCGCTGCTGGCTACGACAGAACTGAAAAGGGTGAATCCGGTTTTCGGGCAGCAGTTCGTGTTCAATCTGGTGGACGGGCTGATCCGCATCGCGATGTTCCTGCTGTTTGTGTGGGGCGTTTCACTGTGGAAGGACATTCGGCGCGTGTATGAGTACCATGGGGCGGAGCACAAGACGGTATTTGCGTTTGAGAATGGCGATCCGCTCGAAACCGCGGCGGTGCAGAAGTATTCGACGTATCATCCGCGCTGCGGAACCAGCTTCCTGATGACGGTGATGATCATCTCGATGCTCGTGTACATGGCCGTTCCCGTGCATACTTTCTGGGCGCGATTCGGCATACGAATTGCGCTGCTGCCGCTGATTGCGGGCGTTTCCTACGAGATCATTCGTTTCGCCGCCAAGCATCGCGGTTCGCTGTTCGCGCTGATGACGGCGCCGGGACTGTGGCTGCAGCGGATAACCACCCAGCCTCCGGATGACCGTGAGGTTGAATGCGCGATTCTGGCGCTGGATGAAGCGATGAAGCTTGAAAAGCAGCGCGGCGGCGAGCTGGTCATTGCCTAGCGGTGCCCACCGCGAATCTTGTTTTCTTTCTCATTCCTCCTAAAAGCATTAGAGTAGAAACGCGGCTTGCCGCGTCTCCACCCGCAGAGTGAGACGGGGCAACCGCCGTCTCTACGGATAGAAATCATGTTTGAACGCTTAGATCAAACCGAGATGCGCTACGACGAATTGACGCAAGCGCTTTTGTCGCCCGAGATCACGAACGATTCGGCGAAATACCAGAAGACCGCTAAGGCGCATAGCGAGATTAAGGAAATCGTCGAGAGGTATCGCGAGTACAAGGATTTGAAGCGCGGAATCGCCGAGAGCAAGGCCATGCTGGCCGACGAAAAAGATCCGGAGATGCGGGCCTACGCCGAGGAGGAACTGGCAAAGCTCGACGCCCGCATCGTGACGGTTGAGGAAGAACTCAAGGTTCTGCTGCTGCCGAAGGATCCGAACGACGAGAAGAACGTGGTCCTGGAAATTCGCGCCGGGACGGGCGGCGATGAGGCCACGCTGTTTGTGGCCGAAGTCTTTCGCATGTACAACCGCTATGCCGAGACGCAGAAGTGGAAGGTGGAAGTGCTCTCCACGTCGGAATCGGGCGTGGGCGGGTTGAAGGAGGTGATCGCGCTGATCGAGGGCGACCGCGTCTATTCGCGTCTGAAATATGAGAGCGGTGTGCATCGCGTGCAGCGCGTGCCCGCGACCGAGCAGCAAGGACGCGTGCATACGTCGGCGATCACGGTGGCCGTTCTGCCGGAAGCGGAAGAAGTGGACGTCAAGATCGAGGCCAAGGATCTGCGCATCGACACATTCTGCTCTTCGGGCCCGGGCGGGCAGTCGGTGAATACCACCTATTCGGCGGTGCGGATCACGCACATTCCGACGAATACGGTGGTGAGCTGCCAGGATGAGAAGTCGCAGATCAAGAACCGAGAAAAAGGCATGCGCGTGCTGCGCTCGCGGCTCTACGAAGTCGAGATGCAGAAGCAGCAGGACGCGCTGGCGAAAGAACGCAAGCAGATGGTGGGATCGGGCGACCGCTCGGAGAAGATCAGAACCTATAATTTTCCGCAGAACCGGCTCACGGATCATCGCATCGGCTTCACTATCCACCAGCTCGAGCAGGTGATGGACGGAAAGCTGCAGCCGATCATCGACGCGCTGATCACGCACTATCAGGCGGAGAAACTGAAGGGCGACAACGAGGCGGGTGCGGCCGGCGTGGCGTGAGACTTGGCTCGCGTAAGGACGGCCCGTCCCCACGCGCCTTAAGCGCGGATCACGATCCCATCGAGATTCCTTTTACGCGGGCTCGGAATCGCTCCCGCACTGGCCGTCACCGCGCCCGACATCACTTTCTGCCACGCCGCCTGGAACTGTTCCATCTCGGGGGCGGTGCCAATGGTGATGCGCGTGTAGGTTGGCCATACCGGCCAGATGCGTCCTATAAATACATTCTGCTTGGCCATGGCATCGATCGCTGGTTTCGCCGGACGTTTCGTGTCGAGCATGAAGAAGTTCGATTCCGATGGAATGTAGGAGTATCCGTTGCGGTCGAGCCAGGCAAAGACCTCGCTACGGATGCGGGCATTGATGCGCTTGCGCTCGGGCACCAACTGCGCGTCTTTCAGGCTGGCGGTAGCGGCGACCAGCGCGGTGATCGGCATGGGATTCCATCCGCCATAGTTTTCGATTTTCTCCAGCAGGTCGGGGCGGGCGAATACGGCTCCGCAACGCAGGCCGGCCATGCCGTAAATTTTCGAGAAGGTGCGCAGCAGGATCACGTCCTGGCCGGCTTTCACCAGATCCATCACCGAGGGCGCGTCGCAAAAATGAATGTAGGCTTCGTCCACCAGCACTACTGAACCTTTGGGTTTGTTCTCGACCAGATATTCGATATCGGAATGACTGGTCAGCGTGCCGGTGGGATTGTTGGGGGTGCAGACATAGAACACGCCGGCTTCGGGAGCGGCGGCCAGCATCGCCTTAGCATCGTGGGCATAGGTTTTTGTTAACGGTACTTTCACCACCTTGGCGCCGACGGCGTGAGCGGCGAACATGCCGGCTTCGTATCCGGGATCGGCGGTGACGTAGCTGCGCTGCGGCGAGGCGAACGCGGCGACGGTGTGATGAAGAGGCTCGCTTGATCCGGGATAGACGCGAATCTGTTCCGGCTTGAGGCCTTCCATTTCCGCCAGCGTCTTGACGAGATCGTCGGTAAGCCAATCGGAATAACGGCCGCCCTGTGGGATGATGGCGGCTGCCGCTTCGCGCGCCGAAGCACACGGCCCGAGTGGGTTTTCGTTGGCGTCGATACGGATCCCATCTTTCGGAAAGGTGTGCAGCCGCGCGTGAGCAAGCATCGGCTCGGTGACAATGCGCAACGCGATTGCAGCCGATGCGGCGGCAGAGAGGCTGAGAAACGAACGACGGGATGCGGAAGGAACGCTGAGATCGTTGCCTTGGGTGGCCATCAATCACCTCGTGGGGGAAATCTTACCGCAATCGGGCTTTGCAGTCTCCTCACTGTCCAGACGGAGAGGACGTTGTGTTTTTGTGTTAACCTTCATCCCTCGAACTGCTTTGCCAGAAGATTACTGGCAAGGAGTAGATTTCCGTTTCCCCCAGGAGGCTTTCGTGAAGCGTTCACTCGTCGCATTGATGATGATGATTTTTATTGCGTTCGCAATTGCCGTTTTTCTTCCCGCCGCCAGATCCGTGCAAGCTGGCAGTCCTCAAGCTGGCAGTCCTAACAATGTGAACCAGGACGATGGCAGCGATTTGAGCAAAGCCGAGAAGTATTGCGTTAGACATGGCGGCGAAGTCGACGTTCGCGAACCTTACTTCAACACCAACGACATCGAACAGAACTGGTTGCAACTTTCCGGGTCGCGCGAGTTTTGCAAGTTCACGTCCGCGAAAGATGGATCGCGGATTCATGTCGAGTTGTCGACGCTCTACACCGACCAGCCCAGCCTGGCGGCGCTGGCGTACTACGCACAGGTTCCATACAGCGGCAATTGCAATGGCACTCCGGCGTCTTGCTACTGCTCGCAGCTCGGTGGCAGCGATCTGTTCGGGGGAATCAATTTGAACGGCGGCGGGTGGGTGCAGAAGTCGGATCCGGTCGATACCGTGCTCGAGGCCTGCATCTTCCCGGATATGTCTACGATCGATTCCTGGGGACTGACGTATCACCAAGCGGGAATTGTACGCGGCAGGAATCTGGACAAGGTGCTGCGCTATCCGAATCCGTACGGCGCGAACTAGCTGGCGGACTTGAGTGCGGGACTGTGCGCGGCAAATGTCAGCCGACCCAGATCCGCAGTCCTAGTGTGCCAATAACTGCTTCACAGTGGCAATATCGTCGGTGAGATCGAGAGTCATGCGGGCGGCTTGGGACTGCGCTGTGCGGGCCGCATCTCCCTGTCCGGCAAGCTCGAGGGCCTGGGCAAGAAGCAGATAGCCGACAGGCGATGGCTGAAGCTCGACCGAGCGTTCGTAGTTCGTAACCGCCCTGGGAATGTCGCCCGCCCTCTGCGCCACCAGGCCCAGTCCGCGATAGGCGGGAGAATTCCACGGCTGCTGTTTGACACCTACCTCGAAGTCCTGCTTCGCGTTGTCATATTGTTTCAGCGAGTAATGCGCATAACCGCTGTTGACTCGGGCCGTCTCCAAGAAAGAAGGGTCTTTGGTGAATTGCATGACTCTGGCATAGCCCTCGAGAGCGGCCTGGTAGTTGCCACGCATCTGGTCGTAGGTTGCGATATTGAGCGTGGCCAGGGCGTCGTCGGGCCGCAAGAATCGGGCCCGCTGCAGGTGTGGCATGGCTTCTTCGATCCTGCCCTGGGCAAGCAACGCGGTCGCGAGGTTATCTTCGGCAGTGTAGTTTCTCTCGGTGATCGCCAAAGTGCGGGTCCACAAGGTGACGTTGTCGCTCCAAAAACTCACCTGCCGATGAAGGGCAATTCCCAGTGTCAGCAGCACGGCCACAGTGGCGGCCGCCGACACCGCGGTTGGAACATGCCAACTTTCCAGCAGGTCCGCCGCACCCCAGCAGACAATTACGAAGATTCCCAGCAGCGGAATATAGACGTAGCGGTCGGCCATGGCGTGAACGCTAATCTGAACCAGTCCAATCATCGGCACCAGCGTTCCCAGGAACCAGAACCATCCCACAAAGAAAGGGCGGCGCCGCCGAAAGAGCACGGCCGGAATCGTGAGGGCAAGGATTGCGCAGGCGGAGAGCGCGGCCACGCGCATGCTGATCGCAAGCTCCGGATGCGGATACACGAGCGCCAGATTGACCGGCCAGAAGGCTTTTTCCAGATATTTGACGTAGGAGATCGCCGCGTTTCCGAAGTGTATCCAGAGCGGGAGTTTCGCCTGGGTTGCGTTCGCCTCCACCTTAATAGTGATGACCGCGCTCACGGCCGACAGGGCAAACCAAGGCACTTTCTCCCAAACCAACTCCCAGAAAGTCGGGCCGTGGCCGGGTGCGATTGCCGGATCGCGTCTAACTCCATCCGGTCGGGTGAGACGTTGCTCCAGACGACACAGGGGCCAGTAGTCCAGCAGCAGAAGTGCAAACGGGAACGTGATCACCTGCGCCTTGGTCATCAGGCCGAAAGCATAGGCAATGGTGACGGCCAGGTAGCGTCCGACGCTGGGCCGGCGCGTGTACCAGCCATAGGCCGCCAAGGCGACCAGGAAGAAAAACATGCTGAGGACGTTTTTGCGTTCCGAGATCCAGGCCACCGACTCGACATTGAGCGGATGCAGAGCGAAGAGCGCGGCGACCATCAGGCTGCGCCCAGCCAAGCCCGTAGCACTCTCGAGAATCAGAAACAGGAGCACCGCATTGGCTGCGTGAAGAAGCACGTTGATGATATGGGGGCCCGCCGGGTTCAAGCCGAAGAGTTCGCAATCGAGAGCATACGACAGCCATGTGATCGGGTGCCAGTCCGAGGTCTCCGAGGTTTGAAAAGCCCAAACCACGGTGTTCCAGGTGAGTCCGGAACGAACATGGAGATTGTCGGTAACGTGTGCGGCGTCGTCGTAATTGAGAAAGGGAGCGCGGGTGACCGAGCTGTAGAGTGCGAGCGTTGCCAGAACAAGCAGAAGGCAGCCGATCAATCTCCGCTTTTGCGGGGATTGGAAAATATACGACGGCTTCGGATCCGTCAAATCCATGGATTTTATTGAACCTAACCCTCCACTCTAGCGCCAGTACGGGACATGGTGCAGCTACGTGCCACTGGTTTGGGCCGACGAAATTTGAATCGACGTAATTTCGACCGACACCGCTAGTTTGCCAGCAACTGCTTCACGGTCGCGATATCGCCGGTGAGGTCGGGAGTCAAGCGGGCAGCTTGGGACCGCGCTGCCCGGGCCGCGTCTGTCTGTCCGCCGATCTCCAGGGCCTGGGCCAGAAGCAGATAACCGACCGGCGTGGGCTGAAGCTCGACCGACCGTTCGTAATCCTTCGCAGCCTGGGTGACGTTTCCAACTCTTTGGGCCACCAAGCCAAGCCCGCGATAGGCCATCGAGTTTCCGGGCTGCTCGTTCAGTGTCGCTTCGAAGTCTTGTTTCGCACTGTCATACTGTTTCAGCGAGCAGTGCGCATACCCGCTGTTGACTCGCGCCATCGCCACCAAATAGGGAATTTTTGTGAATCGAGGCACTCTCGCATACCCCTCGAGCGCGGACTGATAGTTGCCGTGAATCTGCTCGTAGCTGGCGATATTGAGCGTGGCCATTGGGTCATCGGGCCGCAGGAATCGTGCCCGCTGCAAGTGCGGAAGGGCTTCTTCCATCCTGCCCTGGGCCATCAACGCAGTCGCCAGGCCATCTTCTGCAATGTAGTTTCCCTCGGTGATTGCCAGAGTGTGGGTCCAGAGGGTGATATTGTCGCTCCAAAAACTCACCTGCCGATGCAGCGCAATTCCCAGCGTCACCACGATGGCCGCAGCGCCGACCGCCGACACCGCCGCGTGTACATGCCAAACCTTGATTAGATCCGCGGCACCCCAGCAGACGATTACGAAGATTCCCAGCAACGGGATGTAGGCGTAGCGGTCAGCCATGGCCTGAACACCAACCTGCACCAGTCCGATCATCGGTACCATCGTTCCCAGGAACCAAAACCACCCCACAAAAAAAGGACGGCGCTGCCGGAAAATTACGGCAAGAGTCGTGAGGGCGACGATCACGAAGCCGGAGAGCGCAGCAGCCGCCAGGCTGATCGCAAGCTCGGGATGTGGATAGACGGGCGCCAGATTGACCGGCCAGAAGGCTTTTTCGAGATACTTGACATAGGAGATCGCCGCATTTCCCAGGTGTATCCAAGGCGAGAGTTTCACCTGGGTTGCACCTGCCTGCACCTTCATGGTGATGACCGCGCTCGTGGCCGACAGCGCAAACCAAGGCGCTTTCTCCCAAATCAACTTCCGGAAAGACGATCGCTCGAGACGACACAGGGGCCAGTAATCCAGCAGCAGAAGAGCAAATGGGAAGGTAATCACCTGCGGCTTGGTCATCAGGCCCAAGGCGTAGACAGCGGTAACGACCAGGTAGCGTCCGACACTCGCCCTGCGCGTGTACCAGCCATAGGCAGCCAGTGCGAGAAGGAAGAACAGCATGCTGAGGACGTTTTTGCGCTCCGCGATCCAGGCCACCGACTCCACATTAATGGGATGCAGAGCGAAGAGCGCGGCCACTGCGAGACTGCGCCAAGCAAGGCCGGTAGCACTCTGGAGAATCAGAAACAGAAGCATAGCGTTGGCCGCATGGAGAAGCACATTGATGGTATGGGGGCCCGCCGGGTTCAAGCCGAAAATCTGGCAATCGAGCGCGTGCGAGAGCCAGGTGATCGGGTGCCAATTCGCGGCTTCCGAGGTGTGAAAAGCCCAAGCGACGGTGTTCCAGGTGAGTCCGGCACGAACCTGGGGATTGTCAGTGACGTACACGACGTCGTCAAAATTGAGAAAGTGAGCGCGGGTGACCGGGTTATAGAGGGCAATCGTCGCCAGGACCAGCAGCAGGCAGAGAATCAGTTTCCGCTTTTGCGGGGATTGAAAAACATAAGACTCCGCCGGGCGCTGGCCGGGCTTTCGCTCCGTCGAATCCATCGATTTCATTGCACCTTAACGAACGGCAATGACGAGACGATAGCATGAATAAAATAACGGTCCCGATTACAAGAGTACCTTCTGTAAGCTTCGTTTTCGCTGGTGCAGGCTGTCTACGCGTTGGGGTCGACGACGGAGGCCATGAAGAGAATGCTGCCGCTCATTTCGTCCCGGATCAGAGACAGGAATGGGCGGTCAACAATCATTTCGAATTCAGGCTCGGGGCGCTGAGGGCGCATGCTCATCGTGTACATCCCGATCATCGTCGCCGCCGCGGCTTCCGTACCTTCCTCGTTGACCTCTGCCACGGCGCGATGCAGAACCTGGTCAATCCAGACTGGCGGCGGCTCGCTTCGGATTCCTCCGAACTCGGCGCGCGCTTGATCGAATGCACGCTCCATTCCAAGGCTGACGAGAGCGCCGCGCAGCTCGGCCGCGTAGCTCATTTTGAAGCGCGGCAGATGCACCGAGCCATTCGTCAGGGCCAGTTGCTTCGTCCAGCCTTCCCATCGCGCGGCGCTCAGCGAGTCGTGAAGTTTCCGTAGACTGAAGTTTCGCGCCGGAAGAAGACGTGCATTGCGATCCGGGATCCCTGATACGGCAGAACCACTGCCTGAAATTCACGTTGTTCGAAATATCGGAACCTTCCTCGTTGCAGCATCCGGGGCAAGATCTTCTCCTTCCCCGAGCCGGTCGTAAATGGCCGATCGCGAGTCCAGTCACGCTGAAATGGCTGCTTCCACAAGCCCTTGAAGTAAATCGCATTAAGAGCCACCAATAAAGTGAGCCGGTCGAGGCTATCGACCATGTGCGGAATCTTGCCAGCAGTCTTTTCGCTCACCCAGGCATTGATGCGAGCAGCTGCATCGGCTGCCGCGAAGTCGATCTCGTGGACTTCCGCGTCATAGATTTCGTGGGCTCGCGTGGTGTACGCAGGATCAACCTGAATGCTCTGATTGCACCACAACAAGTTTGAGATCAGCACTTGCACACCGGCTTCGTGCGCTTGCAGAACCGCTCTCAGCCGGGCGATTGCACTCTCCACTTCCGCGGAATCAAGGCCGGAAAGCTCCAGAGCACTCGCCATTCCGCTGCGCGTTTCTCCCCGCGCGCCGTCGTAGACCATGGCCAGGCAAAGCATCACGCTGCAGGGCGAAAATAAGATGTTTGCCGATGGATTTTGCCGGGCAAGCTCATGGAACAGTTTGAAGGTGAAACGAGTCTCCCGCGAAGCAGTGATTTCATCGGGAAGAGCGGCCCCGTCTTTAGGGCTGCGGTGTGCGAAAGGCGATGGCATCAATCAACTCCCGGCGGCCGCGATTCTGGAATCCTCGAAGGCTCTGTCGCCGTTCAGCGTCAACCTCAGCGGGCAGCCGGTTGTTCCGCGGGAGATGCGGAATGCTTGGGGCTCGCTCGGTGCTCGCGCCGGATGGCCAGCAAATCCTTCTGAAGAAGATCGAGAACGTTGGAGGGAATCTCGGAACCCCATTCGTCGATCTCTTTTTCTTCCCAATGGCCGTTGAGGCGGAGAGCGGAGTCGGTGAGGTCCTCGGGAAACGCCTGGCGGTAATTTCCTTCGCGCACCAGCACATCGCCGAACTGGCGTCCGGTGTGCATTTCGTAGATGCGCCGCGTCGAACTGCCGTCACTATTGGTGAACACCAGCAGCACTTCACCCTCCTCGCGGTAATCGGGACGGTAGAACCATGCTTGCGGCGCGTCCGCCTTGGGGCGAGGGCGTTTTCTTCCGGTGACAGTCACGACTTCCTGCTCCGGCTTCACTTCGTTCGCGGGATTGAAGTAATAAATTCTCTGGCAAGACTCGCAGACCATGACCTTCTCGCCATTCCGCACTTCGTTGTAGGTCTGCGGCCGTAGCATCACCTGGCAGCCCATGCACTTGTGGTCGCGGACTTCCGCGAGGCCACTGCCGCGGAACTTCGCCACGCGCTCGTAGTGGCGAAGAATATCTTCGGAAATTCCGTGGCGCAGGGTGTCGCGCTTGGCGCTCCACTCGGAGAGCTTCTTCTGATCTTCGGCGGTAACTTTTCGTGCATCTTCTTTTTCTTTTTCAATCTCGGCCGTCTCGGCCTTGAGCTCGGCCTCCGCCGCTTTCACTTCTTTTTCGCGCGCGTCGACGTTGACCATCACCTCCAGGATGCGGTCCTCGTTGAGCCGGACCTCCTGCTCGGCAAACTGGATCTCGTGCAGCAGCGCTTTGTATTGTTCGTTGGTTTTGACGTCGAGAGACTGGTCGCGATACTTGGAAATTTTGCCTTGCAGATCCTTGATATTGGCTTCGAACTTCTTGCGGTTGGCCTCGTCACCTTTGGCGGCGACCCGCACCTTTTCCAGGTGCGCCTTGGTTCCAGCCAGCTTTTGCTCGATCACCGCCACGCGTTTGGGCAGCGCGGCAACTTCGTCCTGCAGCTTGCGGATTTCCTTGTCCGCGATCTGCAGCTCCAGTAATTTGTCGATGTCAGGAAGCATCGGTCCGGGGCATCACAATAACGATTCTAGCACGTGAGTACGACGGGCCTGCTGGGGCGGGCAGCCGGTGTTCAGGCTCAAGGAGCATTGCTGAGTTGCCCCGAACTTTCGCTCGGCAGTTATGGAGAAACTCGCCGATACCTCATAATGCGCAGATCCGTGCCAATCGGATGCCCACCATAAGGCGCTGTGTAGTTGAAAGTGGTTTCCCAAACCAGAATCGAACCGTCCAGTCTCCACGTAAATGTATCCACCAAGGCCGCCTCGGCTTCGTTTTCTACGGTGTGCCTACGTTGGCCGTCTTGCGCGTGAAATGTCTTGTACGTCACCTTGCCCTCTCTGGTAATCGGCGTCTCATGCCCCCAGATTTTCACTAGCGATCCGTTCTGGGCAATCGTGAGGCGATTCGCGTTCGCACCCGCCGATTGATGTTCGCCCTTGTATGTGGCGTCGACGAGTTCCCAAGTGCCGGCAAAGTTAGGGATGGAAGCTTGTGATTCCTGTCCCTGCCGCTGAGCGGTGGCTCTCTTGGCAGCGTCCCTGTCAGGAGCAGCTTTTTGGGCGGCCTCGCTATCGGCTGCGGCTTTTCGATTGGCCTCGCTGTCAGCCGCCGCTTTTTGGTCTTCCGCCAATTGCCTGGCAGCCGCGTCCGCTGCCGCTTGCCTAACCTTAGCGTCCTCCTCCCGAGAAACTTTCCTGTATTCGTACGAGGCGTAGCCAACGCTGGCTGCAATCGCTACCGCTACCACGGCTGCGACAACTAAGGTGCGCCGGGATTTTGTCGCCGGTCGCGGCCCGAATGGCACGCCCGCGCCTTCGCTTTCGACCGGCGCTGTAGTCTTCTTCACCGCCCGGTCTTGCGCCCGATCGCCTTTTGCCCGGATGCTCGCACCTTCAGGCGGGGGATTGTCCATGTGCCGCTGCAGGGCCTTGACCAGCACCTGAACGTCGGTGTCCCAGCGAGCGTGGGTGAGTTCTACGCCGTTGCGGTAGACCAGTTCCTTCAGGTCGTCCGGGAGCTGTTCCGCCCTCGGCATCCGCGCCTTGGCCACAAGGACGGGTACCACTGGGATGTCCCGTTTCAGCGCGGCGGCAGTTTCCAGTCGGACAAAATCCAGAGGATTGTCGAGTCGCCGCCGCCCGCTTTCATCTTCCGCATCCAGCCATGCCGGTCCGATCAGAGCTAGTAGAACGCCGCACGAAGATACGCTCGCGTCGATAACTTTGCGGAAGTCCAAACCAGGGTCGATGGCAGCCACATCCATGAATACCAATCCATCCCCGAACTGCCGGACAAGATCGTCGTACAATCGGCCAGCCTGGCCCTCACTGTCATCTCTGCGGTAGCTGATGAAGATCCCACGCATCGAAATCATTGCCTCCGGGCAGTTGCTTGAAGCTGTCGCACAGAAAATTCATCCAACTGCCGGGGAAGTACCAAGGGAAGACACATACGATAATCCAGCCCACGCCGGAATTCAATGCTACGATTTCACATCTAATTAGTTAGTACCTTTCAGAGTAAGCAGGCGTTCCCTCCCCGCCAAGCAAGCCGGTTTGTGGTAGCCTGCGGAGTTTGATCCCGTTCGCACTAGATCGCATGGAGGCCATTCTTGAAGCCGCTTAATTCCGCACTCTTTTTTTTGCACTTGCTCTTGCTCACGGTGTTCGTCGTCGCCACCCCTGCGCTGAGCCAGCAGGACAACGCCCGCAACGTCCTAGTCGAACGCGTCGGCGACACGGCGTTCGTTCAACTGCGCGCGCCCAGCTTCCAGGCGCTGACGACCCGGCAGCAGGCGTTGGCATACTGGCTGACACAGGCTTCGATTGCCATCGACCCTATTATTTATGACCAGCTATCCGCCTACGGTCTGCAAGAAAAGCGTCTGCTCGAAGAAATCATGGCGCACCCGCAGGGAATCGATCCGGCGGCGCTGCCGAAGATCGCCGAATTCGCAAAGCTTTTCTGGGCCAACCGCGGCAATCACAATGATCTGACGTCGCAGAAATTTCTACCAACTTTTACATTCGACCAGTTGGAGAAAGCCGCGCTCGTGGCGCAGCAAGACGGAGCTTTTAAAACCGCGTACGCCGATCTCCCCCCGCTGACAACTCCGGCCGATGTGACGCGGGAACTGGAGTCATTGCGGGCTTCGCTTTTTGATCCCGCGTTTGAGCCGATGATTACCGCCAAGAGCCCGGTCGGCGGAAAAGACACGATCCAAGCCAGTTCCAACACCTTTTATCCGGGCTTAAGTCTGGCCGATCTGAAAGAATTTCGAGAAAAGTATCCGCTGAACTCGCGCGTGCTCAGAGGTGCGGACGGTAAACTTACGGAACTCGTCTATCGCGCCGGCACACCCGACGGCAAGGTTCCGCCCGGACTTTATGCAACGTTCTTGAAGAAGAGTAACGACTGCTTCGAGAAAGCCCGAGCCTACGCCGAACCCACGCAAGCCGAGGCGATCGGCCATCTCATTCGCTACTACCAGACGGGCGAATACGCAGAGTGGGTTGGGTTCGGCACCGCGTGGGTGCAGAACGACGCGACCGTGGATTTTGACAACGGTTTCATCGAGGTCTATCGCGACGCCCGCGGCGCGAAAGGAAGCTCGCAGAGTTTTGTCACCGTCACGGATAAGGCGCTCACCACCGCCATGAAAAAACTGGCGGAAAATGCCGGCTATTTTGAACAGAAGGCTCCCTGGGAAGCGAAGTACAAGCTCACGTCATTCAAACTTCCGGTAGTGAAAGCGGTCGATACCGTGGTCGAAACCGGCGATTTCAGCGTAACCACGATCGGGGATAATTTGCCGAACGAAAACGAAATTCACGAAAAATACGGCTCGAAGAATTTTCTGTTCACCGGGAGCAGTCACGCCCTCGACGAAGCCACCGGCAAGACGGCCATCGCGGAGTTCGCCGCCGGTTCCGCCGAGATCGAGCGCAACGCAAAGTACGGCACGGAAGCGAGCACTCTCCTGACCGCCTTGCACGAAGTCATCGGGCACGGCTCGGGAAAGCTGAGCGAGCGCGTCAGCGGCGGAGCGCAGCCTTTCTTGAAGGAATATTTCTCCACGCTTGAGGAAGGACGCGCCGACTTGATGGCGCTGTGGAACGTGTGGGACCCCCAACTGAAAGAACTTGGCCTGATCTCAAACCAGGAAGAAGTGGCCAAGGCCATGTATGACACCGCGGCCTCGGTCGCCTTGATGCAACTGCGGCGCATTCCGTACGGCGACACGATTGAAGAAGACCACGAGCGCGACCGGCAGTTGATCGCACACTATATCGCCGACAAGGTTCCTGGCTCGATCGAACAATTCACGCGCGACGGCAAAACCTACGTTCGCGTCGCCGACTATCAAAAGATGCGCCACGGTGTAGGCATGCTGCTGGCCGAACTCATGCGCATCAAAGCGGAGGGCGACTACGACGCGATCAAGATGCTGGTGGATAAATATGGCGTCCACTTCGATCCGGCGCTGCGCGACCAGGTGCTGGCGCGTTACAAGAAGCTCAATCTGCCGACATACTTCGCCGGGATGAACGCTCAGTTGACCGCCAACTTTGGCAAGGATGGAGAAGTTGAGAAGGTCGAGATTAATTACTTGCAGGACCCCGTACGTCAATACCTGAATTATGGAGCGATGTACGACAAGAACCTCGCACCTTAGAAGAGGAACACGCAGGTTTTTCGTAACCCACCGACCCGTGATACAACCTTGTACTTGGGCCTGCACACCGCAATCTTCCTGTTTTTTGCCGGCGCTCTCGGCGGCGCGCTAAACGCCGTCGCGGGCGGTGGCAGCTTCATTGCCTTCCCGGCGCTGATGTTCAGCGGCGTCCCTCCCATCCCTGCCAACGCCACCAATACGGTGGCGCTCTGGGTGGGAACAACGGCCAGCGGCGGCGCTTATCGCAAGCACCTCGACATTTCACGCCGCGTCATGATTCCGTTGGCACTCACGAGCGTGATCGGAGCCATCGCCGGCGCTTACCTCTTACTGCATACGCCCGAGCAGACCTTCTTGCGCGCTCTGCCCTGGCTGATGCTCGGAGCCACGCTGCTGTTTGTGTTCGGCAAACACCTGGCGCGCGGCCCGGTAGGCTCCATCGCCCGGGATGCTTCCACCTCGGCTCTGGCGATCGCAGCATTCTTTGAGTTGATCATCGCCGTTTATGGAGGCTACTTCGGCGGCGGGATTGGGATTGTGAATCTCGCCATGCTGGCCGCACTCGGCATGACCGACATCCACGCTATGAACGCGTTGAAGGTCGTTCTTGGCGGGATTATCAACGGCGTTGCGGTCGTGACGTTCGTTGTGGCCCGTGCTGTGGCATGGAAGCAGTGCAGCGTCATGATCCTGGGAGCGGTGATCGGCGGATATTTCGCGGCGCACTACGCGCAGAAGCTACCGGGCGCGTGGATCCGCGGCTTCGTCATCGCGGTGGGAACGGGAATGACGGCGTACTTTTTCTGGAAGGGCTACCACTGACGGCGGTCCTGATGCGACGGCGGTGCTGACCGCCTCAGATTGCTGACAAAGGATGACTGCCAGAGGGTTGCCCCAAAAGATGGCTGAGAAACTTGTGCTGCGCGCCCAACGTGACCAGTGACAAACGGAAACAGAAAGCCAGGTGGAGACGGCGGCTTGCCGCGTCTCGGCCGATTGCGATGGGGCAACCCCGTCTCTACGGAAAAGCAGCCAAAACCGACGGTCTGACTTTCGTAATCTGCCGTGCTGTCGCTGCTTGGTGCAAAATTGATGCAGAATGCCCTCTACCGTCATTATGCAGAAGGGGCAACGGGGCTCGCGCGTCAGGCTCGGCGGGTCCATCCTTGCCCTGGTGCTGCTCGAAAACGGGCGTCAGATTCGCGGCCGCATGAATCAGCTTTCGGTCAACGGCGGGCTGGTCTCGCTCGAACATCCGCTCGACGAGGGCATCTGCGTGACCGTCCTGTTTCACCTCGGCTGCACCAGCATCCGCTGCCACGCGCAAATGTTGTTTCCCATGTGGGCCACCCAGGGATGCATGCAGCCCTTCCGCTTCTTGGATTTACCCGAAGCCGACCGCACCAGTTTGAACCGGGAACTGGAAAACCTGGTCCGCAGCGCCGCGTCTGAGGCGGATGAAGACACCGAGTAACCGTTCACTTCCCCGCGGCCGCCAAAATCTGCTCCAGCGAGTACTTCTGCAACTCGCCAATCCGCTCGATCGTGATATCCGGCTTCGGATACTTCGCCACTTGTGCCGCATCCAGCGCGTAGTGACCCTGTCGCGGAAAAACGGTGGTCACCCGCGCCCCCCAATGCTTCTTGAGGGCCGCCAGAATCCGCACCTTATCGTCCACCATCACGTAGTGTGTCGCCGGATACTTCGCCTCCGCGTCGTCCAGTTCGAGTTCCTTGTGGACATAGATCAGGATGTTGTCTTGAAAAACCTCATGCAGGCCCGAGCGGTCGATCTTGCGCGGCTGAAAAACCACGTCGCCGTCGCTCATGATCGCAGCCCGTCCCAAGCGCTGCGCATGCGCTACCGCGTCCAGCGATTCAGGAAACAGCCGGTTGGCAAACGGGTAATTGATCATGAAATGGGAGACGGCCAGGAGTTTCGGATCGCGCGGGTGCTCGAGGCGATAACGCTGCAGCGCACCCAGATAGTCCGCGTATCCGAGTTCGGCGCGCATCTGCTCGAAAATTTCCCAATAGCGCCCGGCGCTGAATTCCCCCACCTTGTTGATCAGGTGCCGCTTCAGATCTTTAGAGACGTGATCGTTATCGAGCAGCGTATTGTCCACATCGAAAAAAAACACGGTGGTCGGGTTGGCATCAGCGCGATCCATATGATCTCCAGAACGATCCTCAGAATAACGGGCTTCAGAATCAAAGAGCGCCTTATCATGCCAGAAATCACCGCCCCTGTCACATCGGGTCACGGCAGGAATTCCACGTTCTTGCGTTTGAACTCTTCCGGAGGCGCGAGAATTGCGGCTGCCACGAGGGGCTTGTCAGAGGCCATCGCTTGTAGTACAAAGGCCGCGTCGAAACAGTCGTCGAAACAGTCAATGAACCAACCGAGGCCGGGTATTGTGACTCTGCCTCACAAATCGGGCGAAAAATCCGTTCTCGCCTCTTCCAGGAGCCAGCCCTTCGTGGAACACATCGACCCAGCCGTCATCAATCGCTTCGACACCCGCTCCGGCCGGCCTTGTGAATTCTGCCGGGACCTCGACCCGCAATTTCCCCATCGTCGCCCGCTCGACCAGATGGTAGCCAGGAGCCGCAAAGCATGCGCTTCGGCGCATTTGACCGAGGACGGTTACGTCCGGCACCGGATGCTCGAATTGCGCCGGCTTACATCCCGCGTCCCGCTTACTGCGGCGTAACCGGCTGGATTCTTGCCCCCGCGCAAATTTTTCGAGCAACTTTCGACGTGGCCCCGAGTTCTAACAGGTTGGGCACCAAATTGGTGTAGCCTAGGCCCGGGGGGAGGCTTTCCATGCTGGCCGGTATGCGATCCGGTTTCCTGCTTTCCTTCTTCTTGTTGTTGTTGGCCTTCTCCCTTGCCATCTGTTTGCCTCTTCAAGCTCAGGCTAACGGGGTGCCTCCCTCGGTGACTTCAATAGGCTTCGGCGGGAGACTCATTAACGGCATTCCTCCCAGCGTAACGTCACTCGGGCCAAACGGCTACGGAAGCCTTCCTTTTCTGGGTGGCTGTTGTGCCAACTTCTTCTTGCCGGCGAACCCGAATCCGCCGCTGTTCTCCGAGCGCCACCACCGCCACAAGGACAAGAACAACGATCAGAACTTTTTCGCCGTCGGGGTCAGCCAACCGGTCTACGTTCCATACGCGGGCCCCTCCGCCGATGAAGCCGACGATTCACCCGACGTTGACTACGCCCGCGGTGCCGGCCCGCTGAGCGCGGATTCTCTCGGCAAGTTCGCTGGAAACCGCAATTCGGTGGCGAATGCGGACGCCGTCGACCATGCAGAACAGCCAATGGCCACCGAGCCTTCGACCGTGCTTGTTTTCAAAGACGGTCACCGGTCCGAGGTCCTCAACTACGCGGTCGTGGGCGATACACTCTTTGACTTCGCCGCGGACCGCACCCACAAGATCCTGCTCGCCGATCTCGATCTCCCCGCCACCCGCAAGGTCAACGACGACCGTGGCGTGGACTTCCAGATTCCGGCCGGCACGTCGCGGCCATAAGTTCCTAACCCCGCCATTTCACGCTTGACACGGCGCTCCCGCCAGATGGATACTTATGCATCGAACTGCATTTTTATTCATGTCGAAAACAGCGCGTCACCAAGCCATCCTCGATCTGCTCGACGACGGTCCTGTCGAAAGCCAAGACTTTCTCCAGCAGCGTCTTGAGCGCAAGGGTTTCGACGTCGGCCAGGCGACGCTCTCCCGCGACATCCACGAACTGAAACTCGTCAAAGGCCCGGAGGGCTATCGGCGGGCGGGCGAGAGCTCCGGCGCGGAGGGCGTTTTGCCCTCGGTCATGCATCTGGCTCGCCAGTTTGTGGTCGAAATCCGCCAGGCGCAGAACCTGCTGGTGGTGAAGACCACGGTGGGCAGCGCACAGCCCGTCGCCGCCGCACTCGACGCGTCGCGCTGGCCTGAGGTCATCGGCACCATTGCCGGCGACGACACCGTGCTGGTTATCACGACCGACAAAAAGCACGCACAAGCTCTCGCTCGACGGATTCGCGAGTTGTCGTAAGCGGGTTCAAACCGCGTCAGAATTTTCCGGAAATGGAGTGTTGGGAAACGCAAATGAGAACCGAAACTATATCAATGACGGACCTCCCGAAGACGAACCCGCCGAACTTGCTGCCGGAACAGGTCGCACCGCGCGATCTCGTCTCGATCCACGACCTCGCCCCCACCGAGATTCTCTCGCTCTTTAACCTGACCTCCATGCTCAAGCAGCGGCCTGGAGATTTCCGCGGTGTTCTCGCCGGCAAGCAGATGGTGATGTTCTTCGAGAAGCCCTCCCTGCGCACCCGCCTGACATTCGAAGCCGGCATGGACAGCCTGGGCGGCAGCACATTCTTCGTCGACCAGACGGCCAGCCGCCTCAATGCCCGCGAGTCTCTCTACGACATCGCCCACAATCTCGAGCGCTGGATCGACGTCATCGTGCTGCGCACCTTCAGCCATGCGGAGGTCGAAGAGATGGCCACCTACGCCAGCGTTCCGGTCATCAACGCACTCAGCGAACTTGAACATCCCTGCCAGGCGCTCGCCGACTTCTTCACCCTGCAGGAGCATTTCGGCGATCTCAAGAAACTTCATTTCGCCTACGTTGGCGACGGCAACAACATGGCGCACTCGCTGCTGCTGGCGGGCGCCTCGGTGGGCGCGAAGGTTTCGATTGCTACCCCCGAGCGCTACGGGCTCAATCCCGTCATCGTCACCATGGCGAAGGCGATTGCGGACGAGACCAAGGCTTCGCTGCGCATAATGACCGACCCGCGCAAAGCAGTTGCCGGAGCCGATGCCGTTTATACTGACGCGTGGGCCAGCATGGGACACGAACTGGAATCGGAAGAGCGCGCCGTCATCTTCGCCCCTTTCCAGGTGAATGCCGCGCTCATGCAGTACGCCAAGCCGCATGCGCTGTTCATGCACTGTCTGCCCGCGCATCGCGGTTGTGAGGTGACCGACCAGGTCATCGACTCGGTGAACTCGGTCGTTTTCGATCAGGCGGAAAATCGCCTGCACATTCAGAAAGCCATTCTGGTATGGCTGTTGGGCGGTGGCGTGGGCCGCTTCTCCTCCAGGAGCGCGCATGCCCACGCCTAAGAAGACGGAAAAAATTGTTCTCGCTTACTCCGGTGGGCTCGATACCTCGATCATCATTCCCTGGCTCAAGGAAAACTATGCCTACGAAGTGATCGCCATGGTCGCCGACGTGGGCCAGGGGGATGACGTCGAGGCGGTCGTTAATAAAGCCTACAAGACGGGAGCCAGCAAGGTGGTGGTCGAGGATCTGCGCGAAGAGTTCCTGACTGGCTACGTCTGGCCCGCGCTGAAGGCGGGCGCGGTTTACGAAAACAAATATCTGCTGGGCACCTCACTGGCCCGCCCCGTGATCGCGAAACATCAAGTCGAAGTCGCGCTGCGCGAGGGAGCGTCGGCCGTCAGCCACGGATGCACGGGCAAAGGCAATGACCAGGTGCGCTTCGAGATGGCGTATCAGGCGCTTGCTCCCGAACTGAAAGTGGTGGCACCGTGGCGCGAGTGGGATCTGAAATCTCGCGAAGATTGTCTCGACTACGCCGAGAAGCGCGCGATTCCCGTGACTGCGAGCCGCGAGAAGATCCACAGCCGCGATCGCAACATATGGCACCTCAGCCACGAAGGCGGGGAGTTGGAAGACGCCGGCAACGCGCCGTTCGCGAGCACCTGGCAGATGACGAAGTCGCCGCAAGAGGCTCCCGACAAGGAAGAGCAAGTCGAAATTGGATTCGAAAAAGGCGTGCCCGTTTCGGTGGGCGGCCAGGCTCTCGATCCCGTGTCGCTGGTCGAACTGCTGAACGAAGTTGGCGGACGCAACGCCGTCGGACGCATCGATCTGGTCGAGAACCGCTTCGTCGGCATCAAATCGCGCGGCTGCTATGAAACTCCGGGAGGCACGCTGCTGCTCGCCGCACACGGCGAACTCGAAAGCCTGTGCCTCGATCGCGACCTGCTGCACTTCAAACAACACGTCGCGCTCAAGTATGCCGAACTCGTTTACTTCGGCCTGTGGTTCACACCGCTGCGCGAAGCCCTTGACGCCTTCGTCGAGACCACGCAACAGAATCTGACCGGATCGGTCACGCTGTCGCTCTACAAAGGCAACGTCAGCATCGTCAGCCGCAAATCGGATTACTCGCTCTATCGCACCGACCTCTCCTCATTCACCATGGGTTCGAGCTACGATCAGAAAGACGCCGAGGGCTTCATCCGCATTCTGGGATTGCCTTCGCGTTGCCGCGCCCAGACGCAAAATAAGGTAGAGGTTCCGCAATGAAGATGTGGTCCGGCCGCTTCCGGCAGCCGCTTGACCCCGAATTTGAAAAATGGCAGCGGTCGTTTCCCTACGATCAAAGGCTGCTGCCCTTCGAACTTGCCGCCAGCCGCGCTCACGCCAACGCCCTCGAACATGCAGGAGTGCTCTCCTCCGAAGAGCTTTCCGAGATCGTGAAAACCCTCGCAGACATCGGCCGCCGCTGCGAATCCTCGCCGGAGTTTCTTAACGATCCGGAGGCCGAAGACGTCCACCATTTCGTCGAAAAACAACTCGCCGCGCTGATCGGCCCTACCGGCTACAAGCTGCACACCGGCCGCAGCCGGAACGAACAGATCGCGACCGACCTCCGCCTCTTCGTGCGTCAGAGCATCGACACCCTGCAAACCCTGATCGCCGATTGGATTGAGGCAATTCTCACCCGCGCCGAAGCCGCAGGCAGTGCGGCTGCGGCAATGCCCGCATACACGCACCTGCAGCCAGCCGAACCCGTCTTAGTTGCACATTGGTTGCTGGCTTATGTCGAAATGTTTCTCCGCGATGCTTCGCGCCTCGCCGACTGCCGCAAGCGCGCCAACCTTTGTCCATTAGGCTCAGGCGCCGTAGCCGGAGCGACGCTCACACTCAATCGTCAAGCGATGGCCGCGGAGCTGGGCTTTGATGGCCCGACCTCGAACAGCATGGACGCCACGAGCGACCGCGACTTCGCCATCGAATTCGTCGATGCGCTCTCGTTGCTCGCGCTCCACCTTAGCCGCTGGGCCGAAGAGATGATCTTGTTCTCCACACCCGCGTACGGCTTTGTCGAGTTACCCGAGCCTTACTCCACCGGCAGCAGTGCCATGCCGCAGAAGAAGAATCCCGACTTGCTGGAACTGGTGCGCGGCAAGGCGGCGCGCGTCATGGGTTGCGTCACGACGCTGCAAACTTTGGTAAAGGGCTTGCCACTCGCCTACAACAAAGACCTGCAGGAAACACAGGAGCCGGTGTTTAACGCCTCCGACACGGTCATCGGCATGTTGCCACTCGTCACCGGATTCATGAACACCGTCGAATTCAACGACGCAAAAATGAATCAGGCGGCGCAATCGGGCTTCATGAACGCGTGGGCCGCAGCCGCATATCTCGTCGAACGCGGAGTGCCCTCGCGCCTGGCCCACGAAGCGGTCGGCAAGGCCGTGCAGTTAGCCGTGGAGCGCGGATGCGAGTTGCAAAAACTCCCGCTCGCCGACCTGCAAGCGATCCATGCCAGCTTTGACGCGGGTTTCCACTCCTGCCTCGGTCTTACTGAAGTGCTCGCACTGCACGACGTGCCCGGTGGCACCGCGCCTCGTCACGTCAAACGCGCGCTGCAGAACGCTCGCGAGCGCGTCAGCTCGCTGCGCTCGCAAGAACCGCTTTCCGCACGGTAGCCTGGAGCGGAGCCGGACTTCCCTTTTTCATGCAGCGTCCTAGAACTGAAGCACATCCACTTCCGCGCTGTAAGTCGGAGAAGGCCCCCATGGGGATCCGGTAGAGTTATAGGTTCTGAACTGCAACGGACTGTTGCTGCCGACAAAAGCCGGAGAAACGCAGCTGGCTGGGATTCCAGAGGGACCAGCCACCAGAGCCGCCGCACAGGAACCGGTCTGCTCCTTTGCCCAATAAATCTGCAGTCCTTCGCTGACCGTTCCGTCATTTGCCGGTTGCGTCACATCGCCCAGCGGAAGAACATTTGCGCCAGCGCTGCCCGCCGTGAAAATTGTTTGCCAATTCGGATAAGTCGCGCTGGTCCAATCGAGAAGATTTGCTTCATAGTCACCGAACGGACCCGCGCCTTTGGCCGGCGCCCCGAAAACAACAAGCGCATACCACGTAGTGTCTCCCGGATAAGTGTGAATCCAGACTTTGGTGGCTCCCGCTATTCTCACCGGAACAACCGCTGATGTTGCGACTGGCACCTGCAGGGAGTGGGTATTGTACTCATCTGTCCAACTCAAATAAGGCACGTCTTTGCCTAGGTAGCCGGAGGAATACGCAATCAGCAGCGCATTGGTGCTGTCCGCAGGCCCATAAGCCGCAAGAGCATAAACGAGGTCTTTAGTAGGCAACGAACCAGTCACCTCAGACAGACCGCCTTGCCCTTGTACTCCGCTTGGCCAAAAGCCCAGCCCTGAGACATAAAGAGAGTAGTGGGAACCGTTGTTATCGCCACCGGTTTCAATCGTGGGCTTCGTTTTTGCCTGGACGCGAATGTTCGCAAGCAGAGACAGGTAGCAGTTTCCCCCTCCTGGGCCGACGCTGCCCTGTTGCGACTGTGCGACTCCATTTTCGTCCGTCCAGCGCAATACGGGCGCGATCGTACAACTTTCGGTTGATTCGTAGACGCTGATCAGATAGCTGGCGTCGCCTGTCGGAGCCGACATAATGGCAGTGGCATGCAGGTTGGTAGTTCGATTGAAAAAATTCCTTCGTATTTCAGTAATCGATGCGCTCGTGCTACCAAAAACCGCCAGCAAGAATAACGTCAGCAACAGGTCGCGATTCTTCATGTATCAATCCTTTCGGGATCGGTGTGCTCCCATGAAACGACGATAGCGGTGTGATCCCCATGTCGCACAGACCACGAAAATAGGTACGCCGTTGGTAGCTATCGAGTCTTCCCTCGCGCAAGAAGCATCTAATCTGGCTAAGGTCTACTTGGAGTATTGCCCTGATTCTTAGCCGAGTTCTTTTCTTCGCGCTGTTTCTTCTCGCTATCTACGCCGTCCAGCGATTCTGGTTCCTGCGGGCGTGGACGTGGATTGGTTCGTTCTCGAATGCCCACTGGCATTTCGGTCTTCATGCTGGACTGATCGCGCTCGCCGCTGCGCTGCTCGCGACGCTCCTAGATCCGCTGCTTGGCCATGGGATCTCACGCCTTAGCTTCGGCACCTTTTTTTCAATACGCTGCCATTCTTGCTGGAGGCTTTCCTTTTCTTGCCGCTACCTACGGATTTGCTGCCGGGCGCTTGCGCTATACGATCGAGCGCGTTGATGTGCCGGTCGCCAATCTTCCTCCGGAGCTGGACGGGCTGCGCATTGCTCAGCTTAGCGACATCCACATTGGCGACTACATGCCGCCGCGCGAAATTGCTCGCGCTGTTGACATGGCTAACGATCTGCAGCCCGACATTTCTGTTGTTACCGGAGATTTTGTCAACGGCGAGGGCGATCCGCTGGACGCCTGCATTACCGAGTTGAGCCGGCTGCGCGCTCCGCTGGGCGTCTGGGGATGCAACGGCAACCACGAAATTTATGCGGGAGTGGAAGATGACGCGGAACGGCTCTTCCGCGAAAAGGGGATGCGGCTGCTGCGCGCGTCTGCCGCGGTGGTTGAGCACAACGGCGGGCGCTTCAATTTGCTGGGCGTCGACTACCAGCGCGACCACATGGTGAGTGGCGAGCATACTAGGCCGGAATCTATGTTGCAGGAGATTGAAACTCTGGTGCGCCGTGACATGCCGAACATTTTGCTCTCGCACAATCCGAATTCGTTTCGCCGCGCTGCCGAGCTGGGCATTGAACTCAGCCTTGCCGGCCACACTCATGGCGGACAGGTAAAGTTGGAGATTGTGGATCACAGCGTCAGCCCGGCGCGGCTGATCACGCCGTTTGTGGCGGGGCTTTATCGGCTGCCGATGTCGAATGGCCACGCTACCGCGTCCGGGAACGGTTTACAGAAAGCTGCGCTCTACGTGAACCGTGGCTTGGGAACTTTCGGATTCCCGGTGCGGATTGGCGTGCCTCCAGAGATCACGCTGCTGACCCTCCGCGGAGCCTGAAGAGCCAACGCTCTGGCGCCCCTCCGCTAACCGCGAGCGTGGTATAATTATAGAGTAAATCCGGTCACATAAATGCCTGTAGATGCAAGTACTTAGCGACATTTGCGGTGAGACAGAGAGGGGCGGAGCTTCGCTCCGCTGGACAGCCGGGGGCGGCTGTCCCTACGCAAGCTTTTACTCAGAACTGACAACCGAGAATTGAGAACTGACTTTCATGGCTGACGATCCCCAAAACCCCGAACTCCCATTAACTCCTCCTGGAGGCGACGGACAAGGTCCGACCGGTCCGGGCGCCCTCAATATGCAGCCCGTCAACATTGAAGAGGAGATGAAGCGGTCGTATCTCGACTATTCACTGTCGGTGATTATCGGCCGCGCGCTGCCCGACGTCCGCGACGGACTGAAGCCGGTGCATCGCCGCATTCTCTACACCATGCAGCAGATGGGGCTGGCTCCGGGACGCGCGACGCGCAAGTGCGCCCGCATCGTTGGCGAAGTCATGGGCAAGTACCATCCGCACGGGAACCTGGCCGTTTACGATGCGTTGGTACGATTGGCTCAGCCGTTTGCCATGCGCGCTCCGCTGGTCGATGGACAGGGCAACTTTGGCTCGGTCGATGGCGACCCTCCGGCGGCGGATCGATACACCGAAGCTCGTTTGACGCGCGTCTCTACCGCGCTGCTCGAGGATCTCGATAAGGAAGCGGTCGATTTTTACCCGAATTACGACGGCACCGAAACGCAGCCCGCGGTTCTGCCCGCGCGTTATCCCAACTTGCTGGTCAATGGATCTGATGGGATCGCGGTTGGCATGGCTACCAAGATTCCGCCGCACAACCTTGCCGAGATTGTCGATGCGACGATCACGCTGGTGAATAATCCCACCGCGCAGTTGCCGGAAATTCTGAAGTTTGTGCAGGGTCCGGACTTTCCCACGGCGGCCATCATTCACGGACGCGCTGGAATCTTTGAGGCTTATCGAACGGGCCGCGGACGTTTCATGATGCGCGCTCGCGCCGCCATCGAGAACATCAACAAGGACAAGCAGGCGATCATTGTTACTGAGATTCCTTATCAGGTGAATAAGGCGCGCCTGATTGAGCGCATTGCCGATCTCGTCAACGACAAGACCATCGACGACATCTCCGACATTCGCGACGAGAGCGATCGCGACGGCATGCGCATCGTGATCGAGCTCAAGCGCGGAGCCGAACCCCAGATCGTGCTCAACCAGCTTTTCAAGCACACGTCAATGCAGGAAGGCTTCAGCATGATTCTGCTGGCCGTGGTCAACGGGCAGCCGAAGGAAATGGGGCTGATCCAGGCGATCAAACACTTCATCGACCATCGCGTCGATGTGGTGCGGCGGCGCACTTCGTACTTGCTCAACAAGGCGCGCGATCGCGAACACATTCTGGAAGGCTACCTGACCGCGCTCGATCACCTTGACAACGTGATCGTGATCATTCGGGGCAGCGCCAACCGCGCCGACGCTCGGGAAAATTTGATTTCGTACTTTGGTGGCAAGAAGATCGACATCAACACCAGCGGACGTGCTCCGAAGCTCGACCCCGAGAAGCCGTTCACCGCGAAGCAGGCCGACGCCATCCTCGAACTGCAACTGCACCGTTTGACCCAGTTGTCGATCGACGAAATTGCGAACGAGTTGAAGCAGGTGCGTGAGGCGATTGCTGAGTACGAATCGATTCTTGCTTCCGAGACTAAGCTGCGCAAGGTCATCATCAAGGAACTGGAAGAGGTCAAGAAACTTTACGCGGACGCGCGCCGCACCGTCATCGAAGACGAAGCTGCGGAAATCATGCTCGAAGACCTGATCGCCGACGAGCAGGTTGCGGTCACGGTCAGCCATTCCGGCTACATGAAGCGGACTCCGATCTCGACCTACCGCATGCAGCGCCGCGGCGGCACCGGACGCACCGGCATGAAAACGCGCGACGAGGACTTTGTCGAGCATCTCTTCATCGCCTCGACTCACGCTTACATTCTGATTTTCACCAACACCGGACGCGTGTACTGGCTGAAGGTGTATGAGATTCCCGACATCGCCGCAGCCGGCAAAGGGAAGCACGTCGGCAACCTGGTTGGCCTGCAGCCGGGAGAAACGGTGCGCACCATGCTCGCCGTGCGTGATCTGGAAGAAGAAGGCAGGTACGTCTTTTTTGTCACTCACAACGGCACGGTGAAGAAGACTGAAGTGAAGGACTTTTCGCACGTGATGTCGCGCGGCATCATCGCCATCAATATCGAACCGGGCGACGAACTGGTCGCGGCCTCGCTGACTGACGGCAACCAGATCGTCTTCCTCGCCTCGCATGACGGACAGGCGATTCGCTTCGACGAGAACGACGTGCGCTCCATGGGACGCAATGCCACCGGCGTCCGCGGCATGAACCTCGCCGAGAAGGATTACATCGTGGGCATGGCCACCACGATCAAACCGGAGGCCAAGGCGATCGTGAAAGAAGGCGATGTCGCTCCCGAAATCGCGGACTTGATTCCGGAGAAAGGCTCGCTCATTCTCTCCGTCACCGAGAACGGCTACGGCAAGCGTACTCCTGCCGACGAGTATCGGCTTACCAATCGTGGCGGCAAAGGCGTGATCAACGTCAAGACCACGGCGCGCAACGGCAAAGTCGTCGGCATCTCGCAGGTCTCGGAGAAATCCGAGGTGATGCTGATCAGCCAGTACGGCAAGATCATCCGCATCGAGTCAAAGTTCATCCGTGAATCGGGGCGCTCGGCGCAGGGGGTGCGGCTGCTGAATGTTGAGCCGGGAGACCGGGTGGCGGCGGCGGTGGTGATTCCTCCGGAAGAGCCGAATGGGAATGGGACACTGCTGCAGTAGCTCGTGTAGGGGCGGACGCATTCGTCCGCCCCCGCCCGCGTTACCGCAGTCACTTCTAAATAACCCCGCTTTCCATTACTGTTAATCGTAGTGATACTGCCCCTCCCCGCCTGTGCCCGCGCGGTTGCAGACTGTTTGTGAGCGTGCGTTTGTGCATGACATCGTAAACGCAAGACCTGAACCCGCGTACCAGGAACTTCTGAGCCGGCCGATTCGCGAGCTGGGGCTTACGCTTGCCGGATCGCCGGTGGAGCGCTTTGTCGAACAGCTCTATCGCGAGCTGGACGCCAAGGGACTGTCTAAATTTCGTCCGGCTTGTTATTTGACCGACGAGTGGGGATGTCCGTCGGGCGAGCCGATCATCGGGATTCCGTTCTATCTGGCGCATGCGTCGCTGGCGCAACTGGAAAAAGAAACGCATGACCTCGAAGACGCGAGAGAAATCATGATGTACCTGCGGCATGAAGCGGGGCACGCGTTCACCTATGCGTACAAGTTGCACAACAGGCCGGAGTGGAAAAAGATCTTCGGGCCGTTTCGCCGTCCGTATCACGACAACTACCGGCCCGCACCGTTTTCACGCGACTATGTGCGGCATTTGCCGGGGTGGTATGCGCAGAAGCATCCGGATGAAGATTTTGCCGAGACGTTTGCGGTGTGGCTTACGCCGCGCTCGAACTGGCGCAAGCGCTATCGCGGCTGGGGTGCAATGGAGAAGTTGCAATACCTGAACCGGCTGGCGCGCGAGTTGGGGAAAAGCGATCCGGCGCGGCGGCGCGGACAGGCAGACATCACGGTCGACGATATGGAAACTACGGTGGCGGAGTTCTATCACCAGAATGCGCGCGAAGAGGTTGCGGTCACCGAGCTTACGCCGGATACGGATCTGCGCGACATTTTTCCCGTATCGAAGCGGCGAAAAGCGGCGCTGCCGGCACACGAATTTCTGCATCAGCACCGCAAGGCGGTGATCGACAAAGTTGCGCAGTGGACCGGCGCGCAGCGTCCGCTGATCAAGACCTTGATGGACACGATCGAAAAACGCGCCGGGGAACTTGACTTGCGCGCCGACAAAACACGCAGCGCGGAACATCTGGCAGAGGTCACGGCGTATGTCACCGCGCTGGTGATGACCTATGTGACGAAAGGAAAGTTTATTCAGCCGTAGAAGATGAGCGACTGGCGTCCCTGCCCGTCCGGCAGCAACGTGGCCGGCGGGGACGTTGGCGCTACACGGCAAGGCTGCTTTCCGAGGAGAACTGATGATCGGGGCAAAACTGAAAATCGCGCTGCTGTACGACTTGTGGAACGAAGATCCGGTCGCGGCGGCGGCGAAGGAAGACGAAGTTCCTGCGCGCAAGCCACGCAAGAAGGTGAAGAAGGTAAAGAAAGAGAAGACCGACCGCGAGGAAATCTTCGAGGCGCTGCAGAAGCTGGGGCACGAGCCCTCGTATTTCGAACTGGATGGGCGCCCGCAATCTTTGCACTCGCTCTCGCGTTGCGATGCCGACCTGATCTTCAACCTGACCGAGTCTTTCGACGGCGACGACACCAAGGAAATGAATGTGGTCGCTTATGTCGACCTGCTGGGGTTGCGCTACACCGGCGCGGGGCCGCATTCCATTTTCATGTCCCAGGACAAAGCGATCGCCAAGAAGATTTTCGCGTTTCACGGCATCAAGACTCCGTTCTTTGCGACTGCCTATCGCGGGCGCATTGAACACGCTCACGACATTTCTTTTCCCCTCATCGTCAAACCGTCGTGGGAGGATGGATCGATCGGCATCGATGCCGGCGCCGTCGTGAAGAACATCAAGGAGATGATGGAACGCGTCCAGTACATCCAGGATGAATTTGACTCTCCGGCTCTGATTGAGGAGTACATCGAAGGACGTGAAATTTACGCCGGAATTCTCGGTAGCTACGAACGGACGCAGGTTTTGCCACTGGTCGAGCTCGATCTGTCACGCTTGCCCGAGGGCACCCCAAAAATCGCCACCTACGACGTGAAGTTCGAAAAGAATACCGAAGCCTACAAGCTGACCAAATCGGGTATCGCAGAAAATCTGGACGAAGACACGGTGAAGAGATTGTCCGACACGGCGCTGGCCGCGTATCGGGCACTTAAGTTGCGCGACTACGGACGCATCGACATGCGACTGGCGCCGAATGGCGATGTCTACGTCATCGAGGCGAATCCGAATCCGTGGCTGGCGAGCCGGCAGGAATTTGCCATGGCGGCGAAGGCTTACGGACTCTCTTACACCGAGATGATCGGCGCCATTATCGATCTGGCGATGAGCCGCTACCTGAATGCCAACCTCACGAATGCTGTGGCGATGCACTGAGAACATTACAAGAACTGTCATCCCGAACGAAGTGAGGACCCCTATGCCCGACACACATTTTTGGGAGGGTAGGGGTCCTTCGCTTCGCTCAGGATGACGCCGGTTAAGGGTGTGGGCCTACCTGGCCGGCGCCTTCCCCACCGGTTGCAGTCTTTCAAACGCCTCTTCGGCCCGGTACAGGGCATCCTGCACGTTGTCGCAAATATTCTCGGGACCGACCAACTCCTCAAACTCCGTCTGCTGGATCAGCTTCAAGGGCTGCTCTCTGGCGCCGCAGAGAATCAACTCGCGGCCGCTCGCCTTCAGAGTCCGTGCGACTTCTTCGAGCGCGAAGAGTCCGGTGGCATCGAGCGCGGTCATATTGCGCAGCCGCAGAATCACGACTGGCGGAAGCTTGTGAATGTCTTCGGTGACCACGTCAATTTTGTCGGTCGCGCCGAACAGAAACGGCCCCTGGATGCGAAAAATGGTCGCGTAGTACGGGATGTCCTTATCCTGCAGAATGTGCACCCGTCCATCTTCAACGTAGTCGTCGGTGACTTGTGAAACCGTCGTGGTGGCGGCTACGCGGCTGATAAACAGCAGCGCCGCCAGAATCATACCCGCCTGCACAGCTACAGTAAGATCGGCGAAAACCGTCAGCGTGAACGTGACCAACCACACGCTGATGTCGGTTTTCGTAAGCTTGAGCAGTGACGGAATCTCGCGCCACTCTCCCATGTTGTAGCTCACCACCATCAGGATCCCCGCCAGCACCGCCATGGGCACGAAACTCACCAACTTCGAAGCAAAGAGCAGAATCGCCAGCAGGGTGAGGGCGTGAATCATTCCCGCCACCGGTGTCTTTGCTCCGGAACGGATGTTGGTCGCAGTGCGCGCGATGGCGCCGGTGGCCGGCAGGCCGCCAAACATGGGAGAAACCACATTGGCGATGCCCTGCGCCACCAGTTCGACATTCGGATTGTGCCGGTCGTCAATATTGGTGCTATTGCTCATCCGATCCGATACCACCGCCGACATCAGCGACTCGATCGCGCCCAGCATGGCGACCGTTAATGCCGGTCCCAGAAGTCCGTGAATCAGGTCGGAACGAAACGTGGGGATGTGCAGATGCGGCAAGCCGCTCGGAATCCCATTGAAACGCGTGCCGATGGTTGCCACCGGCAGTTTGAAAATCCATACCGCCAGCGTGCCCAGGACCAGGGCAACAATCGCGCCGGGAATGCGGTGCGAAAGCGCACGGCAAGCAAGGATGATGACGATGGTGCCGGCGGCCAGCGCGGTAGCTTCGAGTGAGAAGGTATGAAAGTTCTGGGCCAGCGCTTCCATGCGCAACCAGAACACGCCGGGAACTTTTTCCAGGTTGAGGCCAAAGAAATCTTTCACCTGCGTGCTGGCGATCAGGATGGCGATGCCATTGGTAAAGCCGATGACGATCGGCCGCGGAATGTACTTCACCGCGGCGCCCATGCCGGTGAGCCCCATGATGATGAGAATGACTCCGGCCATCACCGTGCACATGAACAGGCCATCGACGCCATGAGCGGCGACAATGCCTGCGATGACGACAACAAAGGCACCCGTAGGTCCACCGATCTGGGTCGTCGATCCGCCGAGCGCGGAGATCAGAAAGCCGGTGACCACCGCGCAGTAGATTCCGGCTTGCGGCGGGAGTCCAGACGCTATGGCAAACGCCATCGCCAGGGGCAGTGCGACGAGTCCTACGGTGATCCCGGCAACCAGGTCGTGAAGGAATTTGTTCAGACTGTAATCGCGCAAGCAAAGGACTGACTTGGGGAGCCAGCGCTCATCAAGAAGTGTGAGTTCCATGGGAAACAATAATTATCGCAAGTCGAAGGGGTGAGCCATAGTCCTCGAAAGGTTCGGGACGGGAGTGTGCCTTTGGACGTTCCCGGATTCTGGCCACCCTGAGATGCGGGCGACCCGCCCATGACTTAAACGCCGGTGGAAGCCGGCGTGGACCGGCCCCCTCCGGCAAATTGGGTTTAGTGGCCGAAACTGGCTTGTATCACGGCCCAGGTGGCTATCACACTCGCGGCCGTGGTGAAGGCGCCATATTTCGAGTAAATTTGTCCCGCTTCCTGCTTGGCTTGCTCAATGTTGCCCGATGGATTCGGTATCTGCGGATCGGATGCGTTTCGTATCGCGTGCCACTTCACGTTAGGAAACTGTTGCAGGGCATTGCCGACCATGGCATCGCCCATGTCGCATGCCTGGCCCAGTCCCTGGAGTTTGTAATAGTTCGTGGAATCGTCAAAGCCGAAGAAATCAGTGGTCACAATCGCATCTTGGGCCGTGTCCCACATCTTGGGCACGGAGCGTCCACCTGAGATGCGCGCAGCGTTGACCTTGGTCAGAGCTGGAGTGATCGCCGCAATCGCGCCGACTGGGATGGGAGACGTGGAATAAGAGGCCGCTGCAAACGGCTCACTCTTGAACTGGGTAGTGCAGTGGAATTTGGTATGGCCGGCGATGACGACATCTCCCAGCGCAACTTCTTTCCCGATTCCGCCGCCGGTTCCGGTAGTGATGAAAAGCTTTGGTTGCACAGCTTGCACAACCTCCGTGATCATTTTCCGGAGCGGATACTGCGGCCCGTCGTAATCGAGATGTAAGCCCGATTTCATCAACAGGACCCGGGCCTTTCCGATGCGGCACGGAAAATACAGGCCAAGACTGTGGTAATAGCGTGCCATGTCGGCTTGCCTATCGTTGAACGGGGCCGCGGGTCCGGTGACGAGCGGAATGTAACTCTGCACATTGTGCCGATACTCGTACCATTGGGATACTTGGACGCCGGGTGTGAACAGCGCTGCCAGAGTTGCTGCTTCGGCTGATGTCCAGGTCACGACAACCGCATCGTAACCCTTAAACTTCGACAGGTCATCGCTCTCTAACGGCGCCGGGGTCAGCGGCGCGGGCGTGGGCTTCGTGGTTGCAGGCCACGGAACCGTGCTGGGAAGCCGCTCACTCTCGCTCAGGAAAGCAGCTTCTACGCCAGCCGCCTTGAAACGCTGTTGTGGAGCCTCGGGATCGTAATTCAGCCGAAGATCTTCAACATTTACGCGGTGCAGTGGGGTAAATGCGCGCTCTGCCATTGGTTGATCCTCCTAATGCTTCGCCGAACTCGCGTTCGCGGCTTCTGCAGAACGGGATACGGAGAAAAAGGGAAGTGCGTGACGAGCAGCATCGCGAGCCAGGCACTTCCAGCTCAAATTTCCCTACGCCGCAAGCGGACGGCCTTCCGGGAAGGCGGCTTTCAGCTCGTTCATATCGGCTTCGAGTTGCTTCCAGTCGAACCCTGTCGGGGTCTTGCCGGCAGCGACCCAGTCCGGGCTGAGCAGGCCGTAAGCCTCGTCGCAATATGCGTTCCAGAACTGCCAGGTCATGCGCATGAGCTCACCCCAGGTGATGCAGGTGAGTCCGCGCGGGTCATAGGCAACGATCGGAACCGCGTGGCCGCCCCAGGAACCGGGTGCACCCGGGCCCGTGGCTCCCCCCGGCGGAACGGTCCACACCGTCTGGTTCTGCGCCGACAGAGGCATTTGAAGACCGATGTAGCAGTTGCCAAAGATGTACACGGCGTCCTTGATGGTCTCGAGATTCTGCGGTTCGAGCGCACAAAACGCGCTCAGTTTGTTCCCGTCAACCGGATTTCCCAGCCAGTGGTTGAGTACGTTGATCTCCACCGCGCCTCGGTCTGACTTGGGATTGTTGGGATTGTAGTGACCCACAATCTCGTAGAGTTTCAAAATGTCAGGATCCGGAACAATGACTTCCTTCTTCTGCGCTTCCGCCGTCCATTGTTGAATGACGTGGCCGACAGCGGCACAGGTGCAATCCCCTAGCTTGTCATTCAACATCATGCCCAAGCCGGTAATCTTCTTGTCATAGTTTGTGGCCGCCGGCGCCGGCGGAAGGCTGGCAGTGTACCTGCTCAGCATGGGAACTCGGCTGTCGTGGTGAGCTGTCTGTTTGCCAAGCTTTACTTTTGTGTAGTCGATCATGACGCAAGCTCCTCTCGTTGGGGCCCACGGGACCCGGCTGCTTTCGCCTGGTACCCCCCTCATTAGAGAACGACAAAGACGAGCATTTCCCTTCGTTCCGACGTCTTGGAGGTGTTCTTGCGCGACTGGACTATTCGACCGAGGCTCGCCCCAGTGGCTTGTTTTGCTTCGAAGGCATAGTCCCAAGCTTACCCTTTCGAGGACTATGCCTTCGCTTCGGGTCAAGATGACAAGCCAAACCTATGGCGAACTTACGAGGAACGACTCTATCTTCCGCGGTTCCTCTAGAACATGTTCCACAGGAACTGGTTGTACACCTCGTGGTGGAATTGCACCTCGGCCGCCTTGACAATCGTGCCCAGCAGGCGCGGGCAACGGTCGGCCGATGCCTGTTTCAGGTCGGCGTAGCGGCCTTTGACGTCTTCCCCAACGAGTTTGGTTGTCCAATCGGCTTTGCGGAAGTTGGCGATCGCGGTGTAGATGTTGTCGGGCAGGTAGCGTTCGGCTTGGCGGAGGTTCTTGATCTTGGCCGTCTCGCCCTCCAATCCGGTCTTGAAAATGGAGTACATCACCAGGTAGGGATTGGCGTCGGGAGCGACCGCCCGCACCTCGATGCGCATGCTGCGCTCGTTGCCGATCGGAATGCGGATCATGGCGCCCCGGTCGACCGCCGACGCTTTGAGTTGATTCGGCGCTTCGAAGTGCGGATCGAGGCGGCGATAGGCGTTGACGCTGGAATTGAACACCAGGCAGAGATCGTTGCCGTGCGTGAGAACCCGGTCCATAAACTCGTAGCCGAACTTGCTGAGCTTTTCTTCGCCCTTGGGATCCCAGAACAGGTTCTTGCCTTCCTTGCTGACCGAAATATTGGTGTGCATGCCGCTGCCGTTGACGCCCACCACTGGCTTCGGCAGGAAGGAGGCGGTCAAGCCCATATTGCGCGCGACCTGGCGACAGATCAGCTTGTAGAGCTGGATGTGGTCGGCGGCGGCCACCGCTTCGGCGTACCCGTAATTGATCTCGAACTGCGAGGGCGCGACCTCCGGATGGTCCTTTTCGTTCTGGAAGCCCATGGCACGCTGCACTTCGGCGGTGGTATCGATAAAGGTGCGCAGCGGGTCGCCCGGCAATGAGTGATAATAGCCGCCGGTATTGACGTACTCGAACTTGCCCGTCTCGTGGTAGATGCGCTCGGCCTCGGGGCCACGGAACAGGAAGCCCTCGATCTCATTGGCGGCGTTGAGGGTGTAGCCGTGCTTCTTGTGCAATCCGTTACCAAATACCTTCAGCATGCTTCGGATGTCCGCGGTATAGGGCTCGCCCGTTTTGTCGATGACCTCGCCAAAGACGAGCACTTTACCTGGCCCGAAGACATCCGCCGGGCCCCAGTAGAAGGCAGCCCAGTCGATGCCCAGACGCAGATCGCTTTCCCGCTGCGCCGTGAAGCCGCGAATCGACGAACCGTCAAACGTCAGGTTGTCGTAGCTCTTCAGCAGGAATTTCTTGTCGTAGTCCAGCATGTGCAGACGGCCTTCCAGGTCGCTGAACATAACGGTCACGGCCTTGATGCGCGACTCGTCCGTCAGGTACTTCAGCCGCTCTTCCTGAACCTTATGAGGAGCCACTCGGTCCAGGCGCTGCTTCTTCGCCTTCAGATTCATCTCTTCCAGTTCGTCGTAGGGGATCGCTAGAAAATTCCGCAGTTCAGTCGACATACCTCTCCTTATTTCGGGCGCAGCCCAGGAATTCAGAATTAAATGACCGGGGAACTAGATAGGCTATCGCGTCGGACGCGAGCAGACAAATAGAAATCGGTTATAACAACGATCAGGTTTTCGAATTTGCATCAGAAGTGGTGCAGAAGCTGGCTCCTGGCGGGTTGCTTCCGTGCCTGCGGTAGAAATCTTTACCACAGGGGCACAGAGGAACACAGGGAAGTTCGGTTTCCCCAGTGCTCCTCTGTGCTCCTGTGGCAAAGCCTTTGACTGCCGTTTTCCGTGAAATAATCGAATCCGAGGAACCACATTTGAGTTGCGCGATCTGTGAAGAACGGAAAGAGAAGCGCTTTTGCCCGGCCGTGCATGGCAAAATCTGTCCGCAGTGCTGTGGCGAGCAACGTGAGGTGACGCTGGATTGTCCGAGCGACTGTCCTTATCTTTTACAAGCAAGACAACAGGCGCGCGAGCACGCGACAGCGCACCCTCAAAATGAGCGGACGGGCCCGCGGGATCGCGACGCAATTTTCCCCGACATTGAAATTCCCGTGGTTGCGATCCCCGAGCAGTTCCTCTACGAGCGCGAGGAATTGATTCTCGGACTCAGCTTCGCGCTGGCCAAGAGCGCCCGCGCCGGACGTTCACTCGCCGATCGTCCGCTCGTGGACCGTGATTTGATCGCGGCAGTCAGTTCGCTGGCGAAGAGCTATCAAACGCTGGTGAACTCAAGCCTCATCTACGAGCCCGCAACCGCCAACCTGGCGCACCAGGCGATCGTTCGAGACATCGCCCGCGAAGTCGAGACCATGGCCAGGGAATTTCGCGAAGCCGAAGAGCAACATATCGGCGAAATACCGGGCCGAGCGCGGCTGCGGGATTCCGACGTGCTAAAGGCGCTGGTATTCCTGTTGCACATGGGCCTGGGACGCACGTCCGGCAGGCCAAAGTCGCGGGCCTTCATCGATTTCCTTTTTGCGCAGTTTCCCGAAAAGCCCTCGGTCATCGCCGGGCCGGAAGACGCAGGCAGCCGGATCGTCATTCCGTAGTTGAGACCGGACGGGCGAGGGCAGACGAATGCGCCCGCCGCTACGCGCGCGGCGAAGGAAGTCAGAGCCGCCGAACCGTCTGCCCTCCAGCCAAGGCCGCCAGCAGTTCGCGCGCCGTTTTCCCGAGTTCAGGATGGCGCACCTCGGGAGCGATCTCGACCAGCGGCTCCAGAACAAACCGCCGCTGCTGCATGGCTGGATGCGGAATCTTCAAGCCCGGCTCATCCACTACGCGATCCCCGAACAGCACGAGGTCGATATCAATGTTGCGCGGACCCTGGTTGCGCATTCGGAGACGTCCCATCGCGGCTTCGATCTGCAACGCCAACTGGAGCAGTTCTCGCGGCGTCTTTTCCGTTTCAATCGCCGCTACACAATTCAGAAACCACGACTGGTTCGGAACGTCGACCGGTTGGGTCTCATACAAGGCGGAGACGGCGAGCAACCTCCCGGCGGCATCCAATTGTGCAAGCGCGGCGCGCAGGTTGACCGCACGGTCTCCCAGGTTCGATCCTAGAGATAGATAAGCGGTTTCGTTCACCCCACCAGTTTCGCGGCGAACGGCGCGAGAATCCAGCAAAAATTCAGCACGCCCTAGAAAAATCGTCCCACTTTCGTCTAGCACTTCTGCGAACTCAGTGAAATCCGCGAACTGCTCGACCAGCCCCGTCAGCAAGTTCCGTGGGTGCAACAACTTGCGTAACCCGCAGGTACTACCAAGGTTACTTTCTTGACTTCCCGAGTGCCGTTAGTATCGAGAATACGATGAATCTGGACTCTCTTCTCATTAGCCAGGACGCCACTTTGCTCGCGGTGCTGCGCCCGGCACTGGAGAAGATCTCGGTCAATCTCGAGGTTTGCGAAGAGCCCCGGGCCGGCAACGATTTAATAGCGAAGCGCAAGTTCGATGCGGTCATCATCGACTGCGACGACTTGCAGGACGGCGTTGACCTGCTGAAGGCCCTCCGCCACACCCAAAGCAATACCCGGTCCGTAGCGTTTGCGGTGGTGAATGGGAAGACGACCACGCAGGACGCTTTCACCTGCGGAGCCAATTTCGTACTGCAGAAACCGCTCACCCCGCTGCACGCCTCGCGCTGTTTTAATGCGGCCCTAAATTTTATGGTGCGGGAACGGCGCCGATACTTCCGCCATCCAGTGGACATGCCGTTGCGCATCACCCTGCCGCCCAACCAGGAAATAACCGGCACGGCGACCAACCTGAGCGAAGGGGGCATCGCCATCCGCGTCCTGAGCAAATTGCCCCAGGAATCGAAGGCGCGGATTCGCTTCACGCTTCCCAACACTAAAGTTTCGCTCGAACTGAAAGGCCAAGTCGCCTGGGCCGACGGAGCCGGCCGCGTCGGCATCCGCTTCATCGAGGTTCCGCAGAGCTCACAATATGAGCTGGATAAATGGCTGACCGACCGCTTGCAGAGCGAAATGCCCAGTCGACTGCAAGGCTACATCGCACTTCGTTAACCCCATCGCCGCGCGAGTTCACCGCTTCCCGAAACCTGTTCCCGACAGTTCACGCCCGCCCCGGCATCCAGTTTGTGACTTGCGGCCCGCTCCGGGTGTGGCACTGTAGAGATGCGGCATGCCGCGTCCGGCGTCGCGTTTCGAACCTGCCGCGTTTGACTGGGATTACAACTATGATTACAGCTACGATTACACTGGAAGAAAGAATCGCCCGAAGGGAGCGCTTGCTGCGCCGCCTGGACGAGGACCAACCCTACTTGCATGAGCGCTTGTCCGCGCTCGGGGCCGAGCACCGGCAGAGCGCCATTGCTTTCGTCGACCGCGTGCGTGCCGAAGCAGAAGCCGAACTGCAGCGCCTGCAAGCGGAACGCGCGTTGCGCAACGAGTGGAACGTCCCCCAGTTCGCCGGCTGAAAGTGGCGCAGGTGCCAGGTGCCAGGTGCCAGGTCTCAGGTGTTAGGTCTCAGGAGAACACTGTTCTGAAACCGAAGACCGGACATCTCGATACTAGACGCTAAGGCTGGCCGCCGCCGCGAGCGCCGGCGCCGCAAGCTCATCTTCCAGGGTGGTTTCTTCCCAATACGACCGGTCGCGCAGAATGCGCGACACGAGCGCCGTATGCATGGCGTGGCCGGCGCGGTCGGCCACCACCGAACCCAGTATCTGTTTCCCGATCAAGGCCAGGTCGCCAATCAGGTCCAGAACCTTGTGGCGGACGAACTCGTCATCAAAGCGCAACGGGGGGTTCAGCACCTCGTCGCGATTCAGCACGATGGCATTCTCGGTTGACGCGCCCCGGATCAGCCCCTGCTGCCGCATGGCATCGGCTTCATGCAAAAATCCAAACGTGCGCGCCGGCGCAATCTCCTTCAGATAACTGCCATTGGTCAGCCGTACGCAGAAACTCTGCTTGCCGATGAGCGGGTGAGGAAAGTTGATGGAATACGAAACGGAATAGATGTCCGCCGGATACACCGCAATAGATTTGTCGCCCTCGCGCAACTCGATATCGCGCACGATCCGGAGATAAGTGCGGGGCTTGCGCTGTTTCCGAATGCCGGCCTTTTGAATCATCTCGACAAAGGGACGGGCGCTGCCATCCAGAATGGGCAGCTCGAGATTGTCCAACTCAACGATGGCGTTGTCGATGCCGACGCCGGTAAATGCCGAAAGCAGGTGCTCAGTGGTAGAGATGAGCACGCCCTTTTTCATCAGGCTGGTGGCGTAACTGACGCGGGCCACGTTGCGTCCGCTGGCTTCGATGGCAAAGCCGTCGAGATCGGTGCGGTGGAACACGATTCCCGTTCCGGCAGGAGCGGGAAGAATCCTCAGGCTGACCGGGGCGCCACTGTGGAGACCCACTCCCGTACAGGTAACCGCACCACGAATTGTTTGCTCGTGTGTCAACGGGGGACGGGCTTAAGTCTTTTGTTCTGTACCAGCTTACAGTGCTGGACAGACTTCTGTATGTGGCAAAACAGCCACACTCCGTGGTTCGGGCAACCATGACAATGCCTAACTTGTTCAGGCAGTTACAGATGTTTGGGGGTTATACAGGCAGGAACTCGGCTCCCTTTCCCCCGCTGGCCGCGGGTTTTTCGGTACTTTCTCATGCAACCTCGCGAAACGAGGGACACACCTGGCCCTGCCGTACATCGACACCGGAGGGCGCGAAACCGACGACGTGAACTTGGAGGACTACCACTAGGACAATGAAGGAGCAAATGCCATGCTTATGAAGAACCCGCCTCATCCCGGAGATTTCATCCGGACGGAAATCATCCAGCCCACGGGCCTGTCAGTAACGGCGGCTGCTATCGCGCTTCGTGTTTCTCGTCCGGCGCTGTCCAGCTTGCTTAACGGCAAGGCAGACCTTTCCGGCGACATGGCGCTGCGCATGGAGAAAGCGTTTGGAGTGAAGATGGACACGCTCATGCGTATGCAAGCAGCCTACGACATCGCTCAGACCCGCAAGCGCGAGAAGAAAATTCGCGTTCGGCGCATTGCCCAGCTAGTCGATGCTCAGGTATGAAGCACTGCATGGCATAAAAAGGCAGCCTTACCGCTTCTTCAACGGCGCGGTAGGGTCGTAGGTCACCGCCGCTTCGAACATCGAATCGGACAGCTTCAGGTTGTAGCTGGCAACGTTGATGAAGCGCTGTTGCGAAGTCTCTCCGTTGAAATAACGGGTAATGGAGTGCGGTGTCCAGATTCCCTGCACCAGTTTGTAACTGTCGTAAACCTCGTCTTCCACATTCTTCTGCTTGTCCTTCGGATCGCGCCACGAATAACTGATCTTGACTGGATAATGCGAATTCTGGTCCAGGGAAATGTTTACTGAATCGTTCTGGCTGTTGAGCAGTGTGACTCCCTCGGTCTCCTTCCCATTCACTACCGACAAACCATCGTAGAACATGGCCACGTTCGGATCGCGTATCCACTTGCGGAACACCCATTCGAGCGAATGCTGGCGGCGGCGAAGGTAGTTCTCCAAATCGACCTTGTCCTGCGCCGCCGTTCCCTTGTATGTGATCTCGTAGCCTTTGTCGCCGTTGTGAATGAGGGCGAGATCGAACTTGTTCTTGACCTTCACACCCCCGATGTCGATCGTACCCGGAAGCACATGAATGTCCTTAGTGTGGAGGACTTCGAAACGGTCGCGGTCGGGATACTCGACATAGTAGCGGTAGGGAATGCCCGTGCTCTCGGTGCGTCCGTGATAAAGCGGATAGTAGCGACCCTCCTCGCAGCGGTTTTCGTAGGTGAGGTAGGGTTGCCCACCGAGGGCTTCGATGGTCTTATCTAGAACCGCCCGCGCTTGACGGGCATTGTCGGAGTCGTTGAGGTTGACGGCAGGTTGTTGCGGAGAAGCAGGCGCGGGATTGGTTTGGGCCCCGCACAGCGCGCAAAGCAGCAGAATGGCGAGAGAACGATTCATGGTTTCTATTGGATTAGAAGCATCCTGAACGATTTTAGCTGCACCACCGGCCACGTCGCGACGGACGCACTCGTCCGTCCGCCAGCCCATCAGCTGCGGATTAGTGCCCCGACAATTGAAAATTTACGACAATCTGTGTCTCGACTTTTACAGGTTCACCGTTGAGCAAGTACGGCTTGTACTTCCATTGTTTGACCGCCTCGATGGCAGCTGGGACAAGCAACGGATGGCCGGAAACGAGGGTGAGTTTTTCGACATCTCCGTTCTTGTCGATCAGGGCTTGGAGAACAACCTGGCCTTGAACTCGGGCCCGTTTGGCATCATCGGGGTATTGCGGTTGTACTTTTGTGACCAGTAAACCGGTCGAGACCCCCGAAGAGACGCGCACACGCTGCGCGAAGTCCTGCGACGTACTTGGTTTAGAGCTAAGTACTCCGCCAATGACGCCCCCGGAATTTGAGTTTTTGTCACCGCTCATCACGCACTTAGGGTTGGCCTGATCTTCCTGGAACGAAATGTTTTGAAGGGAATTGGCAGCTTCGTCCAGTCCCTCCGGCGACGCGGACGCCATCGTCTCGCCAATGAAGTAGCCACGAAATTCCGTATAGACGTAGGCCAAGTACAACGGGATGCCGTCGCTCGTGAGCACTTTATAATCTGACCGAAAAAAATGCCTGCCACCGTAATCGACAGTGAAAGTATATCGAACCAGTTCGCGCCTCTCCGTCGGGGAGTTGATTTGCGCGCGTACCGCAGCGGTAACAAACTCCTGCGGACCGCCGACGTGAGCGGCCGAATCCAAGGCGCTGAGAATAATTCTGCCGGGGAGCTTTCCTTGCTGGTGGAGGAAGAGCAGGACAAGATCCCTATCTGAGCGATGCCTCGCTTTGCCACCGGCAGTCACGGCGTCATTGACTTCCCATCCGGCGGGTATTGGAAGCGAGAAGCCGAAACACTCGTTGGAGTAGATGCCGTTCGCGAGGCTCCCGTTCTCGAAGGTCAATGGGTTCGGCGAATCATTGCCGGTCTGCTGCGCGGAACTGAGAGCTGTAGCGAGGAGTCCGGCCGCAACAGTGAAAAACCACCGACGCTTCATAAAGCCCTCCCTACCCCGCCAGCACCGCGCCGCCATTCACGTTAAAAACTTCGCCCGTGATAAATCCAGCGTGGGGCGTACACAGGAAAAGAATCGGCCCCGCGATTTCTTCCGGCGTTCCCACACGCCCCATCGGGATGGTGCGAAAAACCTTTTCGCGCGTCGGCGGATCATTCAGCGCTGCCGCCGACATGTCGGTGGCCACCCATCCCGGCGCCACACAATTGACATGGATGTGGTCGGGCGCCAGTTCGGTAGATAGCCCCTTCACCATGCTGACCAGAGCGCCTTTCGAGGCCGCATAGTCGCAGTGGAAAGCTTCGCCGCGTTGTCCGGCGGTCGAGCTGACCAGCACGATGTGTCCGCCGCGCGGCTTCTTCGTCTTCATTTGTCCCACCGAATGCTTGACGAGCGCGAAAACACTATCGAGATTCACGGCAATCGTGCGATGCCACTGTTCATCGGACATGCGCTCAATGGGCACATCCTCCGGCGGCCAGATGCCGTGATTCGCGACCAGAATATCGAGGCGTCCAAAGGCCGAGATCGCGGACGATACCAGTTGCTGCGCCGCCTGGGTGGTCGAAAGATCGCTCTGCACGGCGCAGCAGTTTCCCGCGCCACATTCCCGGACCAGATCCTCGGCCTGCGCCTTCGCCGCCTGATAATTAAGAACAACTTTCGCGCCCGCGGCCACAAACATCCGCACCGCCGCCGCGCCAATGCCGCGCGATCCGCCGGTGATGAGAGCAACTTTATTATCGAGAGTCAGATTCATAGGGCTTACAAGTATCGCACGGTGTGTCCGATCTTAGGTCTCAGGTCTCAGGTCTGACCTGCCAGGATCGATGATTCCTAAGACCTAGGACCTAAGACCTGGCACCTGCTACTCGTAGCGCAGGCTTTCGACCGGATCGAGTTGCGCTGCGCGGATGGCGGGAACGGTGCCGAACAGGATTCCGACTAGCGAAGAGACCACGATGGCGATAATGGCGGAGAGGCCGGAAATCGGGATGCGGTATTCGGTGAAGAAGCGGACCGAGAAAGGAATTGCGAGGCCGATCACGATACCGATTACGCCGCCGATGAGAGAGATCAGAACGGCTTCGGAGAGGAACTGGAAACGAATCTCGCGGTTGGTGGCGCCCATCGCTTTGCGGATGCCGATCTCGCGAATGCGGGCGCTGACGGTGGCGAGCATGATGTTCATGATGCCGATGCCGCTGACCAGCAACACGACCAGCGACACGGCGAGCAGAACGATGGTCAGGCCGATTGCGATCCGGTCTGCCATGGCGAGGAGGGCGGTCAGATTCTGCACGCTATAAACCGACTCGGCGCGATGACGCGACTGCAATACGTGCAGGATCTGCGCCGTCGCCGGGATCACCATCGAAGGATCTTCCATCGAGAAATAAGCCATCTTCAGGCTCGGCGTCTCGGTGAAATAACGGCTGACAGAGTAGGGGATTAACAATGTGTTGTCCACGATTTCCGACTGGCCGAAAGTATCCACCCGCTCCCGGAAAGTCCCGATGATGGTGAACGGCAAGCCCGTGAGCTTGATGATCTTGCCCACCGCCTCCTGGGGCGAGCCGTAGAGGGCCACCGCCATTTTATCGGTGATTACTCCGACCTTGTTGTGGGCCTCCGAATCTTCCTGATCGAAGAATCTTCCCGAGGGCAGAACCAGGTTGCGCACCCGCAGGTAATCGGGATAGACGCCCAAAACCAGTATGTCCTTCTCTTGGCCTGCTCCCACCGGGATGCGCTCGTGAAGATCCAGTACAGGAGAGGCGGCGGCTACGCCGGGCACGCTTCGCAGCACCGCATTCACGTCGTCGAGGGTAAGAGGATCGGGAGCCGAGTCACTGTGCCCGCTTATGGGGTGTTCGGCCCAAATCTCGTTGGTCCCGATGGCCTGGATCTGGTTGAGGACGTACTGGCGGCCGGTCATGCCGATGGTCACCACCAGAATCAGCGAAGCGGTGCCGATGACCATCCCCAGCGCGGTTAGGATGAAACGCACCTTGCTGGCGCAAAAGGTGTCGTAGGCAAAGCTCAAGATTTCGCCGACCGCCATTCCCGACCGTGAGCGATCGACGATGGTAGCGCTGTTAGGCATGGTTGTCTTGATCCTAAGCAGTACCGGTGCGCCACGCAAGTGCAGGGTCGCTGTGCGCGCCCGGCGTCTCCAGCGTAATCCAGGCAGAACACAGCGGCTATACTGTGTCTGGCATTTTGGTTGAATTATGCAGCCGGCTATTGGAAGCGTCATGCTTGCAAGAATGCGAGGAACCCGCATTTGACTGCGGCACCCGCAGCGTTCGCGCGCCGGCCCGGGAATTTTCGGCTTTGCTCCTGCATGGTTCTGGTGGCGCTGGCGATCCGTCTCGTGGTCGTGGGTTTCGTCTATCCGTATTGGCTGAACCCGAACCGCGATTACTATGAATTCGGATACGAACCTGGGCGAGTGGCCCGCTCGCTGGCTTTGGGGCAGGGAATCAGCAACCCCCTGCACGGAGCGACGGGGCCGACGGCGTTGGTCATGCCCGTGTATCCGGCGATCCTGGCGGGTTGTTTCAAGCTCTTCGGGATCTACAGCAAAGGTGCGGCCATTGCGATTCTTTCGCTGAACAGCCTGTTCTCAGCTCTGACCTGCGTTCCAGTTTTCCTGATTGGACTACGAAGTTTCGATCTACGGACGGCCAAGATCGCCGGCTGGATCTGGGCGCTATTTCCTAACGCAATCTATTTTTCCGCGAATTGGATGTGGGCCACGTGTCTCACCACATTCTTTCTCTCTCTACTCGTTCTGGCGGTGCTCTACCTGCAAGCTTCTAGTTCAAGACTGGCTTGGATCGGGTTTGGACTCGGCTGTGGCGTTGCATCCCTGACCGAGCCGAACGTGATGTCGGCTCTTCCCTTCCTGGGCGTGTGGGCCTGTTATCGCTTGCATCGCCGGAAACAAAGATGGTTTGCGCCGGCCTGTTTGGCGGCATTGACTTTCATCGTGGCCGTGTCGCCCTGGTTCCTTCGCAACTACGAGGTCTTCCACCGCTTTATCCCATTTCGTGATGGCCTTGGACTCGAACTCTACGTGGGCAACAATGGCTACACCACACACTGGGCCAACGGAAGCATCCGCCCTTCCAACAGTCCCACCGAACTGGCCGAGTATGCGCAATCGGGTGAGCTCGCCTACCTAGCTCACAAGCGGCAGCAGGCACTCACGTTCATCAGGGCCCACAAGGCGTGGTTTCTGGGGATGACTCTGCGTCGTGCGCTCTATCTCTGGACGGGTTTCTGGAGTTTTCGCCGAACTTACCTGGAGCAGGAACCTCTGGATCCTCCTAACATCGCGCTTAGTCTTGTTTTGCTCGGTCTAGCCCTTGCCGGCCTGCGTCGTGCATTCCAGGAGAACCGCGAGGAAGTTGCTCCCTATCTAATGCTGTTCCTGTTCTTCCCGTTGGTCTATTGCATAACGCATCCCGAGGTTTATTACATGCGCCCGCTCGACCCGTTCATGATCCTTCTCGCCGCGTATGCTCTGGCCGCGCACGGGGCCAGCGTAGCGGAGATGGGGCTTGGGCAAAAAAGAAAGGCGGCCAACTAGCCGCCTTCTGAAAACTGAGCACTGCTCTTAAGCCGTAGCCGGCCGCTCGCCGCCCTTCGCTGGAGCCCGTTCCGGCTTGATCACCTGCTGCACCCCGTCGTCGGTCTTCGCCGGCAGTGGTTTGATTGGTGGCAGGTTCTGCCCGTCGACCAGCAACTTGATCTCGGAGGCGTCCAGCACTTCGCGTTCGATCAGCGCCTTCGCAATCAGGATCAACGTTTCGCGATTCTCGGAGAGGATCCTCTTCGCGGTGGCGTAGCCCACACCCACCATCTTCTTGACTTCTTCGTCAATCTGGATGGCGGTAGCTTCGCTGTAGTCGCGGTGTTGCGCGATCTCGCGTCCCAGAAAAATCTGCTCTTCTTTCTTGCCGAAGGTCAGTGGCCCCAGGTCGCTCATGCCCCACTCGCAAACCATCTTGCGCGCCAGTTCCGTGGCTCGCTCAATGTCGTTGCCCGCGCCGGTTGACATCTGGTTCAGGAAAAGCTCTTCCGCAATGCGCCCGCCCATCAGGATGGCGATCTGCGTGTCCAGATAATTCTTGTAGTAGTTGTGACGATCGTCGGTCGGCAACTGCATGGTCAAACCGAGAGCCATGCCGCGCGGAATAATCGTGACCTTGTGCACCGGATCGGAGTGCGGCAACATAGCCGCCACCAGCGCGTGTCCGGCTTCGTGGTACGCGGTGTTCTTCTTCTCCTCATCGGAGAGCAGAAGCGACTTGCGTTCCACGCCCATCAACACTTTATCTTTCGCCACTTCGAAGTCGTACATCAGCACGGCCTTGCGATTCTGTCGCGCCGCCGCCAATGCAGCTTCGTTCACCATGTTGGCCAGGTCCGCGCCGGAGAAGCCCGGTGTGCCGCGGGCAAGGACGTTCAGTTCCACATCTTCCGCCAGAGGAATCTTGCGGGTGTGTACACGCAGAATTTCTTCGCGTCCGCGAACATCGGGACGATTCACCACCACACGCCGGTCGAAGCGCCCTGGCCGTAGCAGCGCCGGATCAAGCACGTCCGGACGGTTCGTTGCCGCCATCAGGATGACGCCTTCGTTCGATTCGAAGCCGTCCATTTCCACCAGCAGCTGGTTCAAAGTTTGCTCGCGCTCATCGTGTCCACCACCGAGGCCAGCGCCGCGGTGACGTCCGACCGCATCAATCTCATCGATAAAGATGATGCATGGAGCATTTTTCTTGCCCTGTTCGAACAGATCGCGCACGCGGCTCGCGCCCACGCCCACGAACATCTCCACAAAATCCGAGCCGGAGATGGAGAAGAACGGAACATTCGCCTCGCCCGCGACTGCGCGCGCCAGCAAAGTCTTGCCCGTTCCCGGAGGTCCAACCAACAGCACGCCCTTCGGAATACGACCGCCAAGCTTCTGGAACTTCTGCGCCTCGCGCAGGAATTCGATGATTTCGCGAAGTTCTTCCTTCGCCTCATCCACGCCCGCCACGTCTTTGAACGTGATCTTTTTCTGCTGCATGGAGAGCAGACGCGCGCGGCTCTTGCCGAACGACAACGCCTTGTTTCCGCCCGTCTGCATCTGGCGGATCATGAAGAACCAGAGCGCGCCCAGCAGAACCAGCGGGGCCAGATTCAGAATCCAGCTCGGCCAAGTGCCATTGCTGATGTCCTTGAAACTGTACGGAACACCCTTTTCCGTCAGCTTCTTGTACATATCGGGATAGTTCGCCGGCACAATCGTGTGAAACGGCGAGTCGGGATTCTTGAACTTCCCGCGCACTTCCTGGCCGATGAACATCACGTCGTGGACATTGCCCTGATCCACATCCGTCAGGAATTCAGAAAAACCGACTTCTTTGTCCTTCTGGGCATTGCTGCCGGTTTTCACCACCTGCCACAGCAGGAAGGCCGACACCACGATGATCGCCCAGAAAGCTACCGTCTTGATCGTAGAATTCACCTAAAACTCCTCTTAGTGAGGTCTCATCCCTGCCAAAAAAAGACGCTGCCTCTTCGTTCCTATTAGATGCCGGAGGCGGAAATTCGACTGGGAAAAGGCTACCCCTTCATTCTAGACCTTTTCGTTAGAAAACGGAGCGGTAAAGACAGGGTACAGAAGTCACGGGGGACCACATCCCATGTGGAAGCGGGGCAGAGCCCCGTCCCCACACGTGTTTTACGTAGCCGCCGCCAAATATGGTAAGTTTCGTCCGGTCTGCTCCGGATTGCCCAAGCCATAGCCGCACAGAAACGCATCATCCACCAGAAATCCGAAATAGTCGGGCTGCAGCGGCACCCGGCGCGCCGACTGACGATCCAGCAACGTAACCAGCTTCACCGAAGCCGCGCCTCGCCCGCGCAGGTCGCTCATCAGAAATTCGGTGGTCACGCCCGAGTGCACCAACCCCTCGACCAGCAGCACATGCTTGCCGGCAATCGGCAGCGCATGGCTAAAAAAAATCTCCAACAACGGGGATTCGCCCTGCTTGCTCTGCTTGTAGCTGGGCTTGATAAAGGTGCAGATGATGGGGACATCGACCGCGCGCACCAGATCGGCCATAAACAGGAAACTGTTTTCCAGGATCCCCAGCGCAATCACGGTCTGGCCGCGATAGTCGTCGGAAATCTGCCGTCCCAGTTCGCGGACTCTTTTCTGAATCTGGTCGGCCGAGATCACCTGGCGCAACCCGGCATTCGGCAAAGCACTCATAGCGATGGTGGCGCCTCCGACCTGGTATCTAAACTGGTAACCCTGAAGTGAGTAACTCTAACCATGGCATGTTACATCATGACAGCAGTGTCCCGAATCCAAATCGCTTGCGCAGCCCCCGCGGGCGCTCGAAAAGCCGCCGGAACAGCGAATCCCCGCAGCCAGACGAGCCCGCAGCCATCCGCGACCGCAACCGGCCATAGCTTCTTCTCCGCCCCGGCCGCGTGCCGGTCGCTTAGCAGCTCTTTCACCTTCTTTGCCGCCGCGGTGTGCGCGGGCCAGTAACGATCTCCCGCCCGCCAGTTGCGGATCAGAACTTTCTTTGGCATGCGCTCCAGATCCAGCAAGTACGCGTGTTCGTGCTCCGGAACGTCACTCGCATCCACCACGCGAGCTTCGATGCAAGCGCCCAGCTCCGGGACCTCCACCGCGCCCGGCACCGTTAAAGTGTATTCATAATCCGCAGCTTGTCCATGCCTTGCTTCGCCGCCGAAAGTCTCCGTTTCCAACAAAAGTTCCTGCCGCCCACGGCGGAGTATTCGCCGGGGAAAGTCCCGCCCGCCCGGCAGTTCCAGTTTTTTGCCCGCTGCCCCGCGCGCCAGCTCCAACGCCTCCTCGATCAGCCGGAAGGAGATACTCAAATCGGGCGCATTCGTCTCCATCCATGCGCGCACCAGCCGCCGCTGCGCCGCCAAAGGAAGCGCCAGCAACGGCCCCAGTTGTAGAGACGCGGCTTGTCGCGTCTCGCCAGCATTCCCGCCCGGTGCAGCAACCTCCGGATGGCCGCACTTCCAATGCTCTTCCTCAGCCCGAGCGATCTCCGCCAGCTCCGCCATGTGTTCGATCGCGGCCTCGCCGAATTCTTCCCCGATCATGGGCAGCAGCCGATGCCGCACGCGATTGCGCAGGAAGGCAATATCCCGATTCGACGAATCCTCCCGCCAGCTCTGGCCCTGCTGGCGCAGAAATTCCTGCAAGGCAGCGCGCCGGAAGCCCAGCAGGGGCCGTACCAACTCGCCGAACGCAAGTCCTTTCTCTTCAAACACGATCCGCGGATGAACTCCCGAAAGTCCGCGAATGCCAGTGCCGCGAAAAATGCGGAGCAGCACGGTCTCCGCCTGATCGTCGAGGGTGTGCGCCGTTGCAATCTTCGACGCACGGCCATCGCGCGCCAACTGGCGAAAGAAGCCGTAGCGCAACTTGCGCGCAGCCGCCTCGATGCCGGAACCGATTTCGGAACCGGACGTTGAACTAATATCAGAACTGACCCCGGAACTGACCTCCGAACGGATTTCTGAAATACGCCCGCCGTCAATCGGCGCGTCGCGGGTATGCAATTCGAGCCCGTGCTGCTGCGCCAACTTTGCGACAAAGCGCTCGTCCTCGTCCGACTCTTCTCCGCGCAGCTTGTGATTGACGTGCGCCACTGACAGCACGATCCCCAACTCGGTCCGCAACTCGAGTAGCAGGCAAAGCAACGCCACCGAATCCGCCCCGCCGGAAACCGCCGCCGCCACCCGGTCCCCCGCCCGAATCGACCCATGCTTCCGAATTGTCTTCAACAGCAGGTCGGTCAGCCGATGCACGGAGAAATGGTAAATCAGTTCCCGGTTCTCAGTTCCCAGTTCTCAGTTCTCCTAGGAACGGTTTGCTGAGAACTGGGACGTGGTTTTCTGCTATCCTGTCGGCAAATGTGGGGAGCTTCTCGCTGGACCGCACGAATTCTGCTGGTGGTGATGCTCGTCCCGGCCTTTGGGCCGATGGCGACGGCATGCGCTGCGCGGCCGGAACCCATGCACTGCATGCGCCAGCCGATGTCCGCGCATACGGCGCAGCCTGCGATGCCATGCCATCATGCGATGGCTCAGTCGAAAGCGCCTCAGCCCGAATCATCTGAAACCTCGTTTCAAGCTGTCGATAACTGCTGCCAGAACCATTGCTGCTGCGGTGCGACCACCTCCGAGTGGGCGCAGCCCGCTTCCGGTCTGCTCTCTTTCTTAGGTCTCCCGATCGAGCCCGCACGCCCGGTGCAAAGCGCGGGACTGCACTCAAGCGACATCTCCCTGCAAGATTCCGCCCGCGCCCCTCCGCGTAGCTAGCCTTCTGCCAAAACTCGGAAATTAGCACCCCGGCCAAGAGCGCAGAGGCACACACATTTCCAGCCCCCGAAGGGGCGTCCGGTTTCACGTATTTGCGGCATCGCTGAAGCGATACCCCGATACGAAACGGAATGGTTTCGCTGCCCGAGATGGCATGCGACAAGCCGACTTCTCTCAACTTGCCCTGAGAAGATTTCGACATCTCAAAAGGACATAGAGTCATGGCTCGCCTCAAGCAGCTAGCATTCGCCGCTCTGCTGTCGATAGCTTTGTTATGGACAACTCCCGCCGCGTTCGCCAATGTTTACGGCGCGATCCGTGGCGTCGTGCATGACCCGCAGCATCGTCCTATTCAGAACGCCATGGTGATGCTCCACGCCAAGTCGTCCGAGTGGGCAAAGAGCGTCACCACAGACGCCAACGGTGAATTCCAGTTCAACGCCGTCGCGCTCGGCGACTATTCCGTCAGCGTCGCCAGTCAAGGCTTCGCGCAAACCGCACAGGACGTCACGGTCATCTCGGGAACGGTCCCGGTGGTTCACTTTCAATTGCAAATGGCCTCGGCAAATGAAAAAGTCATTGTCTCGGGCTCGCCCGCAGTCGTCGCCACCGACAGCTTCACTCCCACCACTCTCGTCAGCCGCCTTGACATCGAGCGCACCCCCGGCGCCGACGGCACCAACAGCATGGCCATGATCACCGACTACGTCCCGGGTGCTTACGTGACTCACGACATGCTCCACATTCGCGGCGGACACCAGACCACCTGGCTCCTGGACGGCATCCCAGTCATCAACACCGCTATCGCGCAAAATCTCGGAGCTCAGTTCGATCCCAAGGACATGGATTACGTGGAGGTCGATCGCGGCAGCTATGGCGCCGAGTTCGGCGACCGCACCTATGGCGTTTTCAACGTCGTGCCCCGCACCGGTTTCGAGCGCAACAACCAGGCCGAACTCGTCATGACTGCCGGCAACTTCTACCAGACCGACGACGCCCTCAGCTTCGGCAGCCACACCGAACGCTTCGCGTACTATGCCAGCGTCAATGGCAACCGCAGCAATCTCGGGCTGCAGCCGCCCGTTCCCCAGGTTGTGCACGATGAGGCTAACGGATTCGGCGGCTTCGGATCGTTTATTTTTAACGTCAACCCCTCCGACCAGCTTCGCCTGATGACGTCGGTCCGCCGCGACTACTTCCAGATCCCTTACGATCCTTTCCCCAATGACTTTGAAAATACTCAAGGCTATGCCAGCGTCGGGCTCCGCGACGGCCAACACGAGACCGATGCCGGTGTGCTGTTCAGTTGGGTCCACACTTTCAACTCGCATGTCCTGACCACGCTTTCGCCGTTTTACCACTACAACAGCGGAGACTACGCCAGCAATCCCAACGACAATCCCGTCGCCAGCACCGAAAACCGCAGCTCCACCTACGTCGGAGGTCAGGCCACCGTCGCTGCCAACTACAAGAAGAACGATCTGCAGGTTGGATTCCTCAGCTTCTACCAGAGCGATAACCAGTTCTTTGGAGCCAGTTTCAATCCACTCAGTTATCCACCACCCCTCCCCTCACCGATCGCGGATCCCGAGCACCCGACCGCCAATCTCGAGACGTTCTACATCGACGACAAATTCAAACCCTTTTCATGGCTTACTCTTTCCGCCGGCATGCGACCCACGCGTTTCGCCGAAGGCAACTTTGCAGCCACTTCCACGCCGCCCATCTCCGAGTCCGCCATCAGCCCGCGCTTCGGTGCCACCGTCACCATCCCTAAGCTTCGTTGGACATTCCGCGCTTTCTACGGACACTACTATCAAGCGCCGCCCATCGAAACCGTTTCCGGTCCGGCCCTGATCAACTATGTCCAAGGGCAACAACTGGGCTTCATTCCTCTACCCGGCGAGCGCGATGAAGAACATCAGTTCGGCGTCACTATCCCTTACCGACGGATGGGTTCTCGACGCCGATAACTTCCAAACCAACGTTGCCAATTTTCTCGACCACAATAACATCGGAGCTTCCAACATCTTTTTCCCCATCACCGTTTCCCAAGCCTTAATTCGCGGATGGGAACTTACCCTGCGCTCTCCCCGCATCGCGCATCGTGGCCAGGTTCACCTCGCCTATTCCAACCAGATCGCCGAGGGCAGCGGCACCATCACCGGCGGTCTCACCGATTTCACGCTCGCTCCCGGACTCAGTGCGCTCGACCACGACCAGCGCAACACGCTCAACGTGGGCGGCGACGTCAGTCTCCCCTGGCGCTCCTACGCCTCGACCAACGTTTACTACGGCTCCGGCTTCAGTAACGGAGAAAACGGTGTCCCCGGCTGGCCTTACCAGGGCGACTATCTGCCCGGCCACACCACCTTCGATCTCTCCCTCGGCAAAGATTTCGGCGAACGCTTCACCGCCTCGGTCACCGCCCTGAACGTCACCAACCACCGAGTGATTTACGACGACAGCCTCACCTTCGGCGGATATCACTGGAACTTGCCGCGCGAAATCTATGTCCAGGTGCGCTACCGGTTCCATTATTGATGTGTGTACTAAGGTCTGGCTCGGGCGAGAGCTGACAGCTGACCGCCGGGCCGCATCCAACTAACCAGAACCAGCGAGATCCGTTTGACGCTGTTCCGGTACGCTCCGTATAATTCAGAGCGTCCACACCCTGATCACCACGCTGCGGTTTCGGCGTGAAGAGAACCGGGCGTCGTACGCGCCTTGCGCGCTGGCTGCGCCGGTTTCAGGTTTGATGACTGATAGGCTCGGGTTGCGATCCGTTTTCTCGTTGAGCCCAGCGAGCTGGGAGTTTCCAGCATTCCGAAAAATCCGAAGGAGTTCAAGGATCCCAATGATTAAGAAGTCTGTGCGCGTCACCGTGGCCGTCGTGTTCGGCCTCTCCCTCTTCGCTCTGGCCCAAGCCGCTCCGGCGGCCGGCGCTCCCGCAGCTGCCACCGCCCCTGACTCTCCCTCCGCTGCTGCTGCGGCGGCGGCGACGCCAAGGCTACGGGCACCAAAGTCGGCACCATCAACATCGAACAGGCGATTTTCGCCTCCAATGAAGGACGGCGCGATTTCGAAGCGCTCAGCAAGAAGTTTGAACCCAAGCAGAACGAACTGAAGGGCTTGGCCGACGAAATCGACAGCCTCAAGAAGCAGCTTAATGCCCAGCAGGACAAGTTGAATGACGAATCGCGCGAAAAGCTGGTGAAGCAGATCGAGACCAAGCAGAAGAGTTTCGATCGCGCTACCCAGGACGCGCAGGAAGACTTCCAGGGCCAGCAGGGCGAGATCGGAAATAAAATCCTGACCAAGATGGCTCCGCTCATCGTGAAGTACGCCGGCGATAACGGTTATGGCATGATCCTGGATACGTCGCAACAGTGGCCGCGCGGCCCGGTGATCTGGTATGGACCGGCCGTGGACATCACGCAACCGATCGTCGAAACCTACAACACTGCAATCCGGCGTGCCGGCGCCCCCTGCGGGCAGCACCGCTCAAAAGCCTGTGAAACCGGCGACCACCCCCGCCACCAAGTCTGCTGCGCCCGCGACTAAGGCTCCGGCAACCACTCCGCCGAAACAGTAGCGACACCGCTCGGGATAGTTTCGGTTCCAGCTTATTTCTTATTCTAAGACCGCGTACAGACGCGGTCTTTTTTTCGCTTTGTTCTCGTGGATCAAATCGCAAGCCGCAGGTGTCTGTACGGAGTAACGGGCCCGTTCCGGAGGACATTATGTTCAGCGCACTCGAAAGCACCTGGGACCAGTCTGCCCGTCGCGGATGGACTACGCTCGCATCCTTCACCATGCAGGCCCTCGGACTGAGCCTGCTGCTGCTGATCCCCATACTCACGATTCAGGCGCCACCCAAGCTGGAGTCGTTCGAGGAGCCGACTCTCGCGCCACCGCCAGCCCCTGCGCCGCCAGCACTCGGACAGCACCCGATTCACTCGTCGAACATCAGCGGAGGAGAACTGCTGCAGCCGACGACGATTCCAACCACCATCGCGAACCTGAACGAACCGCAGGTTGGATCAGCGCCCGATCTGGACAACATCGGCGTGCAGGGAGGAACCGGCACGAACCGACGCGGAGTCCCCGGCTCGATCAACATCGCGGTTGAGGTCGCTCCACCACCGGCTCCTGCGCCCACCCATCCGCTCAAAATCTCGCACTGGGCGGAGGGCAACATCATCTACCGCGTGCAGCCGATCTATCCGACACTCGCGCGCCAGGCGCGGGTCCAGGGCGCGGTCGAATTGCGGGCGATCATCAGCAAGACGGGGACGATCGAAAATCTGGTCGTGGTCCGCGGGCATCCGATGCTGGCCACAGCGGCGATTGAAGCGGTCCGGCAATGGCGCTATCGTCCTTATCTGCTGAATAACGAGCCCATTGAAGTGGAGACGGAAATCACGGTGAACTTCGTGTTATCGGGCAGTTAACTTCAGCTGTTGACTTCAGCTGTTGACTTCAGCAGTTAACTGCAGCAGTTACCATCGGCACTTAGCCGTGCGGCGCGCGCAGTCACTATAATCGACACGTGAACGCGCCGCGTCCTGGATTGTCGAAAATACCCGAAAGCCGCTCTCTGATTCTCGACGGCCGGACTTGGGCGGAAGTTTCTCTGGCCGCGCTGGGCGAAAATTTTCACGCGGTACAGAAGCACGTCGGCCAAAACGTCACCATTTGTGGAGTGGTCAAAGCCGATGGTTACGGCCACGGCGCGGTGGAGTGTGCGCGCGCTCTCGAATCCGAGGGCGCCGAGTGGCTCGGAGTGACCGATGCTGCGGAAGGCTTGGCGCTGCGCGGCGCCGGCGTCACGGCCCGCATCCTGCTGATGACCGGAATCTGGAAGGGCGAAGAAGATGGCATCGTCGCCCAGAATCTCACTCCCACGATCTGGGAACCCTGGCACATCGAGACGCTCGAACGAGCGGCGCGAAAACGGGAGATGGTTTTGCCGGTTCATCTGAAGATCGACACGGGCATGCACCGTCTTGGCGCGCCGAAGGATGCGCTGCCACGTTTGTGCGAGATGTTGTCCGCGTGCCAGCACCTGAGTCTCGAAGGAGTGAGCACGCATTTCGCGTCGGCCGAAGTGCTCGACGCCGAAGACGCGGTGCGCCAGATAAAGTGCTTTGAAGAGGGCCTCGCGGTCTTGCAGAATTACCGGCTTCGGCCTTCGCTGGTTCACATGGGAAATTCCGCCGCCATGAGCGTGCGGCCCGACACGTGGAAGACCATGGTGCGTCCGGGAATCGCGCTCTACGGATATTCACTCGCCTTCACGCGAGGCGGCAAGCCCGCCGCAGTGGTGCCGCTGCCGCTCCGTCCGGTGCTTTCGTGGAAGACGCGAGTACTGACGGTGAAGGAAGTCGCAGCCAGCCAAGCTATCGGCTACATGGGCACCTTCGTGACCAAAGAGCGGAGCCGCATTGCGGTGCTGCCCGTCGGTTACGCGGACGGTTATCCGCGGCTGCTTTCGAACCGCGCGCGGGTGATCGTAGACGGCGAATACGCTCCGGTTGTGGGACGCGTGTCGATGGACTTAACGATTGTCGACGTCAGCCACATTCGCGGCCTCGCGGTGGGAGATGAAGTCATCCTGATCGGACGAGACAACGGCAAGATCGTGGACGCGGTAGAACTGGCGCGTTTGTGCGAAAGCGTGCCTTACGAGATTCTATGCGGTTTGTCGCAAAGAGTGCCGCGAGTTTACATCTGAGCCGTCAGCACTCAGCACCCAGCATTTAGCACTCAGCCGGCAGGTTTCGTGCCAGGGTATCGCTTTAGCGATACCGCAGGTCCTTCGAAATCAAATGCCACTGTAGGGGCTGGATCGGAAAACTACTCAATGCTGTGCGCCGACGACTGAGTGCTGAAATCCCCCATTAAACTGACCTAAGTCGCCAATGTGTGTCCCGTTGTTGTATTCCTAGAATAGAGATGCCCTCGCGCTACGCTCAATGGATGTACGACTGGGAGACCCGGCTCACGTCGGTGGACAATAATCGCGTGGTCCGTCCGCTCGACTGGGGGCTGGATTGGACACACAGCTGGCCGGGCCGCAACGGTGGTCCTGGCGGACAAACCTCGCGCGATTTGACTGAATACTTCTCGCGTTTCAACGATCGCATCATTCGGGAGAGTGACGAGTTTTACTCCTACCAGAAGCCGGTGGATTTCCGGCTGGAGCGCCGCGAGGTTCAGGTGTTCAGCACGCGCGAAGTGCCCGACCCGCGCCTCGAAGAAAGAGTTCGCGGCACGCATGCCGAGTTCCTGCGCTTCACCTCGCCCGTGGTTACGCCTTTCCCTGAGAATAATCTGGTAAACGCGCGCTGGTTTCCGGCACGCGGACGCCGGGCGGTGGTCCTGTTGCCGCACTGGAATTCCGACGCGCTCCACTACAGCAGCCTCTGCCGAGTAATGAACTGGATGGGAATTGCGGTGCTGCGGCTGTCCATGCCCTATCACGACATTCGCCGGCCGGCGGAGATCGACCGCGCCGACTATGCCGTTTCCGCCAACATTGGACGCACGCTCGATTCGGTGCGCCAGGGCGTAATCGATGTGCGCTGCTGTCTCGACTGGCTGGAAGCGCAGGGTTACAACCGGCTCGGCATCGTCGGCACCAGCCTGGGATCGTGCTATGCGTTCATCGCCACCGCGCACGATCCGCGGATTCAGGTGGCTGCCTTCAATCACGCTTCGACTTACTTTGCCGACGTGGTGTGGCACGGCCAGTCCACGCGCCACATCCGCGAGGGACTGGAAACGGCCATCGACTTGGAGAATCTGCGGCAGGTTTGGCGCGCCGTGAGTCCGATGGTCTACTTCGACAAATTTTCGCGCTGGCCCCGCCGCTCGCTCATTATCTATGCCAAGTACGACATGACCTTCCTGCCGGAATTTTCAGAGCAGGTGGTCGAGGAATTCGAGAAGCATAATCTCGATCACAAAGTTGTCGTGCTGCCCTGCGGGCATTACACCATGGGGGAGACTCCGTACAAGTACATGGATGGCTGGCAACTGGTTAGTTTTCTGCGGACGGCGTTCGAGTAGGTGTTGCGCTCCGCTTGACTAGGTACCCCCCTCCCCCCTCCCCCGGTCTTTAAGAATCATTGGTTTAGGAGGAAATTCCTTCCAAATCTTTGAGTCTAAAGGGCCATTTTGTAAAATATTCCGGAATAAGGACTTAGCTTGGCAAAGGCCTCCGAAAATACTTTGGGGCAGTTTCGAGGTGCGTCGGCTTTCGACGGACACTCCTCGAAACTGCCCCAATCAACTTCTACTATTGCAGCGCTGCGAGCTGGAAGTCAACTACTATCGCGGGAAAACCACTTGCGGAGGCTGGGTGATTTCCCAGTTTGGGAATGGGGTTCGTATGCCGGTTTCATCACTGGAAGATTGTGGTGAAAAAGCGGGCTGTATCGTAGGGATCGGATGCCTAACTGTCGGGTGTGGTGGAATCCCACCCCTTGCGCACAGAACGCGCAAGGATGGGGCGCCCGGCAAGCCCCCGGCCTTGACAGCTTGAGAAGCAGCGTTACCCTAAGAGCAGGGAGTATGAATCCATGAAGGAAGATCGTGACCCTTACGAAGTAGAGGTGGATGTGACGGCCTATCTAGACCATGGTCGGAACGACACCGAGTCTCCACTTGAACCGATTACGGTCAGAGCGAAAGAAATCATCTGGGCTGCGGTCGGCGACCACGAGAAACGCGAGCTGAATGGCAAACTGATTCCGGTTGTGAGGTTTATTCATGGGCTAGCGATGGGCATGAATCCCGTTTGGTACTGGCTGCCATATCGTGATTTTGAGCGCGTGGCAAAGAAGACGGATGTCAAAAGTCTCACCAGCACGCCTAATCAGCGGTGATCCGTTTGTGATCCGTTAACACGAACTACCATGTACTAATATCAATTTACGGTGCCGGCCGTGCTGTCTAAGTGCTTGCAATTATGTTTCAGCGCGGATTTGCTGCCTTTCGCGGACAGGAGTGTCCGCGCTACACTTGCGGCGGCATCCGGGTAAAATAGGATTCGGTACACAACCATGAAAAATTCTGACATGTCCCGCCCGCTCTATGAAGTTGATCCCGAGATTTCGAACGCTATCGACAACGAAGTGCGCCGCCAGCATGACGGGCTGGAGCTGATCGCTTCGGAGAACTTTGTCAGCGAAGCTGTGCTTGAGGCTGCCGGTTCCGTGTTCACCAACAAGTATGCGGAAGGCTATCCCGGCAAGCGCTATTACGGTGGATGCGAGTTTACCGACGTGGTCGAAAGTCTGGCGCGCGAGCGGGTCAAGAAACTCTTTGGCGCGGAGCATGCCAACGTGCAGCCGCACTCGGGATCGCAGGCCAATCAAGCCGCTTATGCCGCGGTGCTGCATCCCGGTGACACGATTCTGGGTTTGAATCTGGCTCATGGCGGGCACCTCACGCACGGACATCCTCTGAATTTTTCGGGCAAGACTTACAAGATCGTTCCTTACGGCGTGACCAGGGAAACGGAGACGATCGATTACGACGACCTGGAAAAGATCGCCACGGCGGAGCATCCGAAGCTGATTATTGGCGGGGGCAGCGCTTATCCGCGGATCATCGATTTTGCCCGCATGCGTCAGATTGCGGACAAAGTTGGCGCAATCTATCTGGTCGATATGGCCCACTTCGCGGGGTTGGTGGCGGGTGGAGCGCATCCATCGCCCGTGCCGCACGCGCAGATCGTGACTTCAACCACGCACAAGACGCTGCGCGGGCCGCGCTCGGGCATGATCCTGAGCAAGCAGGAATTTGCCGCACCCATCGACAAGACCGTCTTCCCCGGAATGCAGGGAGGGCCGCTGGTGCACATTATTGCCGCCAAAGCCGTGTGCTTCCTTGAGGCATCACAACCGAGTTTCCGCGACTACGCGCGGCAGGTCGTGGCTAATGCGAAGGTGATGGCCGAGACGCTGGCGGCCGACGGCTATCGCATCGTCTCTGGCGGAACGGACACGCACCTCATGCTAGTCGACGTGTTCGCGAAGGGCATGCTGGGCAGTGAGGCGGAGAAAGCTCTCGGCGAGGCCGGCATTACGGTCAACAAGAATGCGATTCCGTTCGATACGAATCCGCCGATGAAGCCTAGTGGCATTCGCATCGGGTCGCCGGCGGTGACTACGCGCGGCATGAAAGAAGCGGAGATGCGGCAGATCTCGCACTGGATCGCGGAGGCGCTCGATCATCGGACGGATGCCGCGGTGCTCGCGAAGATTCGCAAGCAGGTGCTGGGGATGGCGGAGGAGTTCCCGCTGTATGCCGAGCGGCGCGCACGGGCGCAGGCGGAAGTCAGAGCGTAACGTTCTTAAGTTGTCATCCCGAGCAAAGCGAAGGACCCCTACTCGCACGGGAATGTGTGCCGGGAGTAGGGGTCCTTCGACTCCGCGGCACGATCCGCTTCGCGGATCGTTCTGCTGCGCTCCGGATGACAAAATTAAGCGAATTCCCTGTGTTCCCCTGTGTCCTCTGTGGTTAAATTCCATTCGTGAAAGTAGCCATCGACATCCGTCGCATGACGGAATTCGGGATTGGCACCTACATCCGGAACGTGGTCCGCACGCTGGCGCGCCTGGACCGCGACAGCAAGTACTTCCTCATCGGCTCACCGGCGAAGGTGGCGGAATTTGGCGCGCTGCCGCCGAACTTTCACACGGTGGCGCTGGACGGGCGCGATGACACGCTGAAAGGGAATCTCGCGTTTCGCGCGATTGTTAAGCGCCTGGGGTGCGACGTAGTTCACATTCCGCACATGTTCTGGATTCCGCGCGGCCTCGGCTGTCCTTATGTCATCACTGTGCACGACCTGCTGGAGCACATGTATGGATCGCGTAACGCTTCCAGTTTGCGGCGCAGCCTGCACTTTTACCTGACGCGGCGCGTGCTGCGGAAGGCGGCGCGCGTGATCGCCGTCTCGCAGTTCACCAAGAACGAAATCGAAAAGCTGCTGGCTATTCCAGACGCCCGCATCGAAGTTGTGTACAACGCGATTGACGAGCGTTTTCTGCATGGCCATGCCACGGAAGCGGATCGCGAACTGATTGCTCAACGCTATCTGGTGACCTATCCCTTCATTTTGTATGCGGGCGCGATTCGGCCACACAAGAATGTGGTGCGCATCATCGAAGCGTTTTCGGCCCTGAAGAGCGAACTGCAGAAGGAACAACAATTTCCGGATCTGAAGCTCATCATCATCGGAGACGATCTTTCGAGCCATCCACGGCTGCGCCGCACCGTGGTGCGCAGCGGTGTGCAGAACGACGTACGCTTCCTCGGATTCGTGCCCATCGAAGTGCTGCGCATTTTTTATGATGTAGCGAAAATTTTTGTGTTCCCATCGCTCTACGAAGGATTTGGATTGCCCCCACTCGAAGCGATGGCCCACGGAACTCCGGTGGTCACTTCGAACACTTCGAGCCTGCCGGAAGTGACGGGGAACGCGGCGTTGCTGGTGAATCCGGAAAACGTGTTTGAGATCCGGCGCGGCTTGCAGCGCGTGCTGCTGGATCCGGCGTTGCGCGCGCAGATGAAACAGCGCGGCTATGAGCAGGCGCAGAAATTCTCCTGGACCATTTCAGTGTCGCGAATCCTGGAAATTTACCGCGAGGTGGCGGGGGCCCGCGTTTCTCGCGGGGTCGCGGCGGACTGAGGGCGCCCTAACTCTCGTATAATAGAAATTCCGCGATGAATCCCAGCGCTGCGCGCAATCTCGAGCCGCCGACAACTGCAAGCGCGACCCCTACAACAATGACCCAGCCGAGAGTCATCCCCGCGACAACAACCCGCCCGAACCGGTTGCTTTCAGACTGGCGGATTTGCGTGCTGGTGTTGATCGGGCTGTGGGCGGCCATTTACATGGCCGGACTCTCCCAGCCGGCTTTGCTCGACGATGCCGACACAGTGCACGCCGAGGCGGCGCGCGAAATGCTGCAGCGGCACGACTGGGTGACGCTGTACGCGAACGGCATCCGCTATCTGGAAAAGGCTCCGCTGATGTATTGGGGCGTGGCTACGAGCTACACGCTGTTCGGCGTCAGCGAGTGGAGCACGCGTTTTCCGCTCATGCTGGGCGTGCTGGCGATGATTCTCTCCACTTATGGTTTGGGACGCTGGGCCCTGGGCAGCGAGGGTGGATTCGATTCCGCACTGGTGTTGGCGACCGCGCTCGGGCCGTATCTTTTCACTCGCTTTCTGATTCCCGATGTAGCGGTGGGCCTATGGCTGACCCTGACGTTCTGGCTTTTTCTGGTGTCGCTTGAGCAACCGAAGCCAGCGCGGTGGACCTGCTGGGGACTCGCGACCGTGTGCGCGCTCAACGTCCTAACCAAAGGGCTGATCGGACTGGCGTTTCCGGTGGGAGCAATCGGGCTTTATCTGCTGCTGACGGGAAACTTGCGGCACTTGCTGAAGCTGCGTCTGGTTTCGAGCGCGCTGGTCTTTTTCGCGATCGCGGCGCCGTGGCACATTCTGGCGGAGTTACGAAATCCGGCGCAGGGCCAAGTGCGGGGATTCCTGTGGTTCTATTTCGTCAACGAGCACATCCTGCGTTTTCTGAACCGGCGCGTGCCGCGCGACTACGACACAGTTCCGCTGCTGCTGTTCTGGGCGTTGCTGGTTTTGTGGCTACTTCCATGGACCGTGTTTCTTCCGCAATCACTGCAGGAAGTGCCGCGGCGATGGCGCGAATTCCGGGCGCAAATGACGCGACGCCAGCGCGCATATCTTTTGTTTTTCTTGTGGAACCTGGTGATCGTGGGCTTCTTCAGCCTCTCGACGCGGCAGGAATACTACACCATCCCGGCGATTCCGGGGATGGCATTGCTGGTCGGCGGATGGCTGCAACGGGAAAGAGCGTCCGCTGCCGACAGCCGCGAACGGCGCGCCGGGCGGATTTCGTCGGCGGTGTTGCTGGCGGTCGGCGTCATCATCGCGGTGGTCGGCTTTGCCTTGCTCCTCTTCTCCAGGCCGCCGGCTCCGGGCACGGATCTGTCGGACCTGCTGCGAAAACATCCGCAGGACTACGCGCTCTCGTTCGGGCACTTTCTGGATTTAACCCCGCAGGCGATGGGGGCGTTCCGCGTGCCGCTTGTTCGGCTTTTCATTCGCGTTTCTGCTGGGAACGCTAGCCAACTGGATTCTCCGACGCCGCGGGCGGGCAGGCGCGGGAAATGGAGCGCTGGTGGCGACGATGGTGGTTCTGCTGGCGTGTGTGCGGATCGCGTTCGGCATCTTTTCGCCGATACTTTCGTCGAAAGACCTGGCGCTGGCGATTCGCGAGCAGTTCCGGCCGGGCGATCAGATCGTGGTGATCGGGCTGTATGAAAATGCGTCCACGCTGAATTTTTACACCGGGATTCCGCTGCACAGCTTGCGTGCGCCCGGCGGAAACATGTGGTACGGCACGCAGTTTCCGGGAGCGCCGCGGGTCTTCGAGACGCAGGCATCGTTTGTAGAAATGTGGAATGGGCCGCAGCGCGTTTTTTTGTGGGCTGAAGAGGACGACCCGCCGGCATTGCGCGGATTAACGAGGTATGTGGTAGCGCGGCGTGGCGGCAAGATTATTTTTTCTAATCAGCCTTCTTTAGTCAGCCATATCTAATCCAACAACGACGACTTCGGCTTCGCAATAGTCAAGCGCCCGTCTTTCAGATCAAAGATATCCCCTCGCCAATGGATGCGGTTGCCCATAAAAGCTGCGGCCCATATGAGCGGCGCAATCAGGTCTCGCAGGAGTAGCAAGAAAATGTCGTCGAGCGCCGGTCGGTCGTGGAGCACAACCTCCGCAGCGACGAACCCGACGGACAACCGCGCGGCGAACGTCAGCGCGAATAGTAGCCATGCCCACGCAGCCCCCCGAGCCGCGAGCAACGTCACGAGTGCCCAGGGCAGACCGAAAGTAAAAAGCAACCCGGCGTACCCCCAGCGCCGGGCATCGCGAATGGTCCGCGACCAGCGCAATTGATGGCGGAAAAACTGCCGCAGCGTGTACGCAGGCAGAAATGTGGTGACAGTCGCGGCGCTGAGTTCGACTCGCTTTCCCGTTGCGGCGATGCGCCGGCCGAGTTCATAGTCGTCGGCGAGATAATCCAGTAATGCTTCGAAGCCGCCAATGGCTTGGAGGTCATGACGGCGAAACGCCAGCGTTGAGCCCAATCCGAAACGCAATCCTTTCTCGATAAACCGTGCGCTCAGAACGCCCGGCACAAAGTCGGTGCTGACGCCCAATGCTTCGAGGCGCGAGCCAAGCGTTGGACTAGAGACGGTCGGACTGGCAACAGCGCGGTAGAGACAGGTCACCAGCCCCACGGAATCGTCGGCGAGCAGCGGGATCACCTTCCGTAAATAATCCGAGGGGACGCGGATGTCACTATCGTTCACCAGCAGGAGTTCGTGACGCGCCGCGGCCAACATCTGCGCCAGATTGCTGACTTTGATATTCGTTCCCAGAACGCGATCGCACACGATCAGCTCAATCGGAAGGTTCGGATATTTTGCCTGCAGCTTACGCACCACCTCGATAGCGGGATCGCCGGGATCGCTGACACCGAAGATCAATTGAAATTTGGGATAGTCCTGTTCGCAGTGACTGCAAAAGCTCTCCCAGATTTCAGGATCGACACCTTTCAAAGGCTTGAGGATGGTAACAGGGGGGAACTGGCTTTCGGGCAGCGGCGCCTGAGCAAGTTTTTTACGCCTGTCTTCCTTTCGCTGATCGGCGAGGAAACTCGCCATCGATAGCGTGGATAGGAAATAGAAAAACAGACAGCAGACGGTTCCAATCGCGGTCACAGCTTCGAGCACCGCTCTTACTGTCAATGGCGGTGGCGGCATTACTAGCATGTTACTCGTAGCGCAGCGACTCGATGGGATCGAGGTTGGCCGCTTTCCACGCGGGATAAATCCCGAACACCAGCCCCTCGGCCGCAGCTGCAAAAAAGCCGAAGCCGGCCCAGAACAGGGACATGGTAGCGGGCAGCGAATCCCACACCAGGCGGATCGCGTACGTGATGATCGCCCCCAGGAGCACGCCCAGGATACCTCCGATGGCAGTGAGCGTGATCGCCTCGAGCGTGAATTGCAGCAGCACATCGCGTTTGCGCGCGCCAATGGCCTTGCGGATGCCGATCTCCCGCGTGCGCTCGGTGACCGACACCAGCATGATGTTCATCACGCCCACGCCGCCCACGATCAAGGCCACGCTCGAAACGGCAAACATAAAGATGAACACCGCCCCGGTAATCTGGTTCCATACATCCGATAGCGAATCCTGGGTGAAGACGGAGAAATTATCCGGCTTGTCCGGGGGCACGCGGCGCCGTCGCCGCAACAGTTCGCGCATTTCGTCCTGCGCTTTGGGCATGTCCGCATGCGACGTTGCCTTGACGCTGATGAAGTGCTGCTTGAGTTCGGGGTGAAGTTTGCGAAACGTGGACAGCGGAAAATAGACCTTGTTGTCGTCTGGATTTTTGCCGCCACCGAAGACACTTTTTACCTTCTCGATTTCCCCAATCACCTCGAACAACTGCCCTGCAATGTTGATCTCTTTGCCGATGGGGTTGGAACTGCCAAAAAGCTCCTCAGCCGTGTCGGCGCCGAGAATGATCACCGGCGCGCGCCGCTCGTCATCGACCTCGCTGAACCACCGGCCCGATCTCAGATCCAAATCGAAGACATCTTTGGCGGAGGCAGTATCGCCTTCCAGAATCGTCTGCTTGGCTTTGCGGTCGCCATACTTCACGACGTATGTGCCGGTGCCGAACTGGGGCTCGGCATACTGAACACCCGCGGTGACGGCCTTCACGTGCGGCAGGTCTTTCATGGCTTCGGCATCTTCGAAAGTCAATTCCTTGCGAGTTCGCAATTCTTCGGTGGGCCGTCCGAACGTGATCGGCAGGTGAAAGGCGAAAATAATGTTCGATCCCATGCTGCTGATCTGGCTGCTGACGTTGTCATTGAGTCCGCGGACAATCGAGGAAATTCCGATGACCACGGCTACCCCGATCACAATGCCCAGAACGGTGAGCCCGGAGCGCAGCTTATTGGTGCGGATGGTATCCAGCGCCATCACGATGATCTCGCCGAATTCGCTCTTGCTCATCATAAGTATGCAACCCGGGTACTGAAACCCGGGTAATGGAACCGACCCGAGACCTTATGTTTCAAACCGCAGCGCCGCGATTGGGTCGAGCATCGCCGCCCGCCGCGCCGGGTACACGCCGAAGAAAATGCCCACGCTCGCGGAGACGATCAGTCCCGCGAACACTGCCCAAAGCTTGATTACGGACGGCATTCCGACCGCGAGCGTCACTCCCTTGGCCACCGCGATTCCGAGCAACACTCCGATCAAGCCACCCACGAGAGCTAAAATCACCGCCTCGATCAGGAATTGCAGCAGCACATCGGAACGCCTCGCGCCCATGGCTTTGCGAATCCCCACTTCCCGGGTGCGTTCGGTGACCGAGACCAGCATGATGTTCATGATTACGATCCCACCCACCACCATGGAGATCGCCGCGATTCCGATCATGGCGACGAAAAACGTCCCGGTGAGGTTGGCCCAGATGCTCAGCAGACTGCTGTTGGTCTCCATGTCGAACGAGTCCGCCCCGCCGGCGGGATCGTGCCGGCGCGCGCGCAGGATCACCCGCGCTTCGTCGCTAGCAGCGTCCAGAACGGGGCCGGTGCCGACCGCCTTGGCGGAGATGCGCATGTTGGTGTTGTGACTGCCGTACTGTTTCATCCACGACGTGATGGGCATCATCACGTAGTTATCCAGACTCTGTCCCAGCGTCTTGCCCTTCTTCTTCCCGACACCGATGATGCGGTACACCCAGCCATCCACCCGAATTTCCTTCCCGATCGGATCGACGCCCGGCATCAGCGTCTCTTCGATGTCGGTGCCGACCACAGCGACGGGCGCGTTATTGTCCAGATCGGCCTCTCCAATCATGCGGCCGGAATCGATGTCGACGTCCTGCGTGACTGCCACCGACGGGGTCATCCCCTGCACGGTGGTGTCGGTGAGAGACTCCTCACCATATTTCACATGGCCTGTGTTAGTGCGCGCGTAGGCCCCGACGTACGCGCAGAGCTTGCAGCCCTCCCGCACCGCCCGGTAGTCATCCATGGTCAGGTCTTTGCGTTTCTGGGCTTCGATGTAGTGGTCGATGTTGGTGGTGACCGGCGAAACCTTGAACATGATGAACACGTCCGCGCCCAGATTGAAGATTCGCTCGGCGACGTAGGAATTAATGCCGTTGACGAAAGTGACCACGGCAATCACGGCGGCAACTCCGATGACCACGCCGAGCAAGGTGAGCGCCGAGCGCAGTTTGTTCGCCCACAACGACAGCAACGCGATTTTGATCGCCTCGGAAATGTTCATTGGTCGATGACTCGCATGTTGATGCCTTGCGTGTCGATGCCTTGCGCGTCTCGCCGCAGTTTCTGGGACTGCGGGCGCGGAGCTGTTCTCCAAATGAGTCTATCAGGACGAGGCGGGCGAGGCCGCCGTTGCCAACCTAGCTGACAGCCTTGCGGTCGAATTGTCGCAGCCCGACTCCCAGCAGCAGCGCGTCAAAAACTGTCAACGCTATCAGCACCGCCAGCACCGGAAGGTGCGGGAATTGGGGCACGAGCGTTCCACGCAGGCCCTCGCTGGCGTAAACCAGGGGATTCACCAGGACGACTTTCTGGAGGATGGGGAAATGTGCCAGCGCGCTCCAGGGATAGTAGGTACAGCCAAAAAAGATCATTGGAGTCAAGACCATGCTGAACATGAGGCCGATGTGAGTCTGATTGACGCTGCAACCAAGCGCCAGACCGCCACAGGATGAGAACAGCGCCACGAGCAGCGTAACGCACGCAAAGCGCAACGGAGAATGCAGATTCAATTCCACGCCCGGACGAAGCAACAGCCACGCTGTCGGAATCACGACCAGTCCGGCGACCAGCGCTTGCAGCGTGCCAAAAAATACTTTCTCTATCGCGAGCCAGGAGTTTTCTATCGGCGCCAGCAGGCGGTCTTCGATCTCGCGCGTGAACTGAAATTCAGCAATCAAAGGCATCGCGACCGCCCAAACGCCCGTGAACACCATGCTGATCGCCATGATCCCGGGCAACAGCAGGCTCTTGTATGCGGCGGGCATGTAGCCGCTCGACACCATCACTCGTCCAAAGATAAACACGAACATCATCGGCTGCAAGAAAGTCTGCAGCAGCAAAGGAACGACGTTGCGCCGAGCGACATGAGCATCGCGCCCCAGCAGGGCCAGAAAAGTCTTCCAGTTCATTCGCGCAAGCTCCTTCCAGTGTGGTGTAAAAAAAGATTCTCCAAGCTGGGCTCCGAGATGTGCACGTCGCACAATTCGACCGAGGCGCTTGAGGCAAGATTGGCAATCTCAGAGACCAGCGAACCTCCACGGTCGGCGTACACGTCGGCGGAGTTGTCGTTAGTCGCGCCAGTGTTCGTGTCAGTGCCCGCGTCATTATGCGCGCGCACCTCTCTTACACCCGCCAAGGTCTGAAGACGCTGCAGCAATTCCGGCGAGTGCTGGCCGAAACGCAAACGGAGCAGATAGCCACCAGGAACTGAAGCCTTCAACTCCGCCGGAGTGCCCAATGCGATGTTTTTTCCATGATCGATGATGGCGAGGCGCTGGCACAAGGCGTCCGCCTCTTCCATGTTGTGCGTGGTCAGAAGAATGGTCTTTCCGCGCTGGTTGTATTCGCGGATAATTTCCCAGAGAAGCAATCGGGTTTGGGGATCGAGGCCGGCGCTGGGCTCGTCCAGGAAAAGTACCTGGGGGTCGTGCATCATGGCGCGCGCGATGGAGAGACGCTGCATCATGCCGCCGGAGAACCCACGCACTATCTGATTGGCTCGGTCCGTGAGTTTGAAGCGCTCGAGCAGCGCCTCCGCACGCTCAGCTCGTTCCCGGGAATCGAGGCCGAAATAGGCACCGTGGAAGAGCAGAATTTCGCGAGCGGTGAGAGAAAAGTCAAGGTTGGGACGCTGCTGAACCACGCCGATCAGCCGCTTGACCGCGACCTGCTCCGCCCACACATCATGCTCGCCAATCCACGCCTGGCCGCCCGTCGGTCGCACGCGGGTGGTCAGGATTCCAACCGTCGTCGACTTGCCCGCGCCATTCGGTCCGAGCAGCCCAAAAATCTCCCCTGGTGAGATCTCAAGCGAGAGACTGTCGAGAGCAACGATCTTCGGCTTGGGCTGTTTGTTCCCCTTGCCGCGGGCTGCGCCGAAACCGAAGCCGCCGCCGGAAGCAAGAGGAGGCGGTGAAGTGTAGATCTTGCATAAATCGCGGGTCCGAATGCCAGTCAGCATATCGAAATTTCTGTTAACCGAGCCATTCCGTGGCGAGGTTCTTCCGATAGAACCAGAGCGGCGTGGCGATTGTCAATGTGCTGGCTCCGGACCAGCGAAGCCGGTTGAGATCGCGTCAACGGCCGGCGTTAATCGGAAATAGCCCGCTACCGAAAACGCTGAAAGCTCTGAATCCACGGTTTCTATAGTAGAATCCGCGCGTGCTCGTGTAGTCTTCTTTTGTTCAAGAACAAAGTTCACGCACAAACGCAATGGGCGACTTTGTCTTTGCCGGCGGGATCGTGCTGCTTGTGCTGCTAGGCCCCTGGGTACTGGTCTGGCGGGTCAACTCCAGGCGCAAGCGCGAACGCCAGGAAGATCAAGAGCGATGGCGGGAACTGACGTCCCGCATTTATGTAGTCGAAGAGGCGGTGCTGGAACGTCGAGCTCAACGCTCCAGTCCCACTGCGGAAGAGGCCACGCGCAAAACAACCGAGAGTCCTGCCGCCACTTCGTACGCGCCGACATTTTCCTCGCCCAGCATTGTTGCGCCACCGCCTGTGCCACCGGCCGTTGAACCTGCCGCCGAGCCCAGTCCCGCGGTCCGGCTCGCCGAAAACTGGGTCACAGGAAAGTCAGCCGAGCCCGCGACGACAGGACTTTCCTCCAGCACCGAGCAAGCGATTCCGCCCGCTTCCACGCCGGTCACACCACTGCCTTCGCCGAGTTTCGCCGCGACCGAGCCGGCGCCGTCGCTGGCCGACCGGCTCAAATCGTCGCTCGATGTCGAAGAGATGCTGGGCACGAATTGGCTGAACAAGCTGGGCATCGTCATCCTGGTGCTTGGCGTCGCGTTCTTTCTCGCCTACCAACTCAACGCGCTCGGTCCCGCGGGCAAAGTTCTGGTGGGATTCGTGACCGCTGCCGTTATGCTGGGTGCGGGAATCTGGTTTGACCGAGGAGAACGTTATCGGATCCTGGCGCGCGCGGGCATCGGAGGCGGCTGGGCGCTGGCTTTCTTCACGACCTACGCCATGTACCACGTTCCGGCGGCGCGGGTGCTTTCATCGCAAGCCCTCGACCTGGTGCTGATGCTGGCGGTGGCGGCGGCGATGGTTGTGCACACTCTGCGCTATCGCTCGCAGGTGGTGACTGGACTGGCGTTCCTGCTTGCGTTTTTGACGGTCGCGATCAGCCACTCCAACGTGTACAGCCTGTCGGCAGGCGCGGTGCTGGCGGCAGGGCTGGTAGTCATCGTAGGGCGCATGCAGTGGTTCGAGCTGGAAGTATTCGGGATCCTCGCCAGCTATCTGAATCACTATCTGTGGCTGCGGCCGATCATTGAACCGATGATCGCGCCGATACACGGGAAGCGGCATCCGTTTCCCGAATTTGCCGCGAGCGCGGGAATCCTGGCGCTGTACTGGCTGATCTTCCGCATGTCATATGTGTTCCGGCGGCCGAGTGACGAACGCCAGGAGCACATCTCCACCGCGGCGGCCCTGTTGAATACCGCTCTGCTACTGGCGCTGTTCAAGTACCAGTCGACGCACCCGGAGTGGGCGTTCTGGGCGCTGCTGGCGATTGGAGCGATCGAAACGCTGCTTGGACAGTTGCCGATCACTCGCCGGCGGCGCAGCGCGGTCATCGTTCTATCCACGCTGGGAGTGGTTCTGTTGATTGCGGCCTTCCCCTTCCGTTACTCCGGTACGCGTTTGTCGGTGCTGTGGCTGCTGGAGGCCGAGGCGTTGCTGCTGATCGGAGTGTGGACGAAGGAAGTTGTCTTCCGCCGGCTGGGAATGCTGGCCGCGCTGCTGGTCGCAGGCCAGATGATCGCCGTGGACGCCGCGGAGATCTTCGGCAGACGCATGGATGGCGCGGATTTGCGCCCCGATTTTGCGCTGTCGATTGTTTTCGTTGTGGCGGCTGCGGTGTTTTACGCCAACGCGCATTGGGTACTGCGCCGATGGGCCGAGCTGTTTACCAACGAGTTTGACCGGCGCGTAATGCAGCGCCTGTCGTATGCCGCGGCACTGGTGCTATTGATTGCAGCATGGATCGCATTCCCCGAAACCTGGACGGCAGTCGCGTGGTGCGCACTGGGGCTAGGACTCGCGCTGGCCGGACGCCGCTTTAGCCTCCCCGAGCCTGGGTTCCCGGAGTTAGGCTATCAGGCAAACTGCCTGGCCCTGGTTTCTATGCTTCGTGTTTTCGTAATCAACCTCGAGGCTACCGATAAGTATCACGGCCTGACCTTGCGGCTGCTGACGATCACGATCGTTTCCGCTTTGCTGTATGTCACATCGATTTGGAGTGGCGATTCAGATCGCAGCCGTGGGATCGCCATTGCGAAGCGTCTCTTTTCTCACGGACAGCTGGCGGGCGCAGCCTACACATGGTCGGCGTCTTCTTTGCTCGCGCTGGTTGCCTGGTACGAATTGCGGCCGGTCAGCGTGGCAGATGCCTGGCTGGTAGGTGGGTTGGTCTTGTTTGAACTCGGACTGGAGCGGAAAAAGCTGAGCCTGCGATTGCAAGGCTACACTGCATTTGCGGCCAGCTTTTTGCGCATTTTCTTTGTGAATCTCAATGCCGCGGGGAATGCCGGCGAGATCAGCCCGCGCTTCTACACGGTGGTTCCGTTGGCGCTGGGCTTCTTCTACGCATATTGGAGGCTGCACGAGAGCAGCGAGGATCTCCATCAGTCAGAGCGCAGGTTTAGTGCCGCCGACGTCTGCTGCTGGCTGGGCACACTCACCTTTGCCGCGCTCATGCGCTTTGAACTGGAAGCAGACTGGGTGGCGGGCGCGTGGGCGGCGCTTGCCTTTGCGTTGCTGGTAATCGCGTGGCGCAGCGAGCGCAGAGTGTTCCTGTATCAGGCATTGGTGATCGCGGTGGGAGTGTTGTTCCGAACCGTGCTGCACAATTTTTACGAACGCAGTTACTTTCCGGCCCCGGTGATGGACAGCCGCTGGTTCACGGTAGGAACAGCCGTTGCGCTGCTTCTTCTGGCGTTGCCTTTCGCATTTCAACTTCGCAAAAAGAATGAGCCGAGTGAGGAAACCGGACTTGTCCGTCTGCTGCAGTCGATAGTCCGGCATCCAGAGCAGCTCTTGTTCTTCATTGCCATTGGACTGCTCACGGTGCTGCTGGCGATTGAGATGCGTCATGGCATGGTCACGCTGTCCTGGGGCGTGGAGGGCGTGGCGGTCTTCATTCTGGCCCTGTGGCTCGGCGAACGCAGCTTCCGGCTTACGGGGTTGGGACTGTTGCTGCTGTGCGTGGGGAAGATCTTGCTGGTCGATGTGTGGGGACTGGACCCGCGCGACCGCTATTTGACCTTCATCGTGCTGGGCGCGGCGCTGCTGCTGGTGTCGTTCCTCTACACACGAAATCGCGAGGCCTTGCGGCAATACCTATGAAGCGCTCGATCATATTCGCGGGGATTGTTCTGTTGGGCATCGCGTCCGTGGTAGTGAGCGAGCGGCGGAAGGTGGACGCGCCAGCCACTCCCGCCGCGTTGCTGTACCTGGTTGCCGACACTGAGCAGGAATTGACGCGAATGCCGGTACGTTTCACGCGCATGTCGGACGAAGAAGAGATCCGCATTGGAAACGAACTGGCGCGAATCTACGCCAGAGGAGAAGAACGGGAAAACGCTCCGGAAGTCGCCATCGTAGGGCATTACTTGACGCGGGTAGGAGAGCAGGTGGCGCGCGACGCGCATCGCAGACTGCCCTACAAGTTTCACTACCTTCCAAATCCTTATCTCATCAATGCCTTTGCTCTTCCGGGCGGGCATGTTTACGTGGGCGGCGGGCTGCTGGAGTTGATGGACAGCGAAGATGAACTGGCCGCGGTGGTCGGACACGAGATCGAGCACATCGACCACTACGATTGCGCCGAACGTGTGCAGCGCGAGCAAGCACTACGCCGGCTTCCGTTAGGTGGGCTGGTGGCTTTACCCATCGCAGTGTTCGAGGCAGGATACAGCAAGGATCAAGAACTGCAGGCGGATCGCGACGGCACGCGCCTGGCGGTAGAAGCGGGATATTCGGCCAACGGCGCCATCCGCATGTTCGAGACCTTCGGGCGGTTGCACAAGGAGTATGAAGGCAGGGCGAAGACGCCACAGGAGGAACTGTCGCGAGTGGCGCAGCAGACGCTGGAGGGATATTTCCGCTCGCATCCGCTACCCTCGGAGCGCATCGCCCAGGTGCAGAAGCTGATCGCCAGTGAAGGTTGGACGGCGCGTCCCGAGCGCGACTTGGCGGTCGCTTACATCTTCTGGACCGCAAGAGCGCGGAAAGCGCTGGATGCGCGGCAGTATGCGCAGGCCGAGCAACTGGCGAATCAGTCTCTGCGCCTGCGGCCCGATCAGCCGAAAGCTTTCCAGGTGCTGGCACTGGCGCGTTTCGCGCAAGGAGATTTTTCCGGGGCGGCGGAAGCCTACCGCAAGATTCTTGAGATCAACAATGCCTCGCATCCAGAGATTATCGCCGCGTATGCTCAAGCACTGGCGGCGGCTGATCGTGGGGCCGCGGCGTCGGAGTTCCAGCGCTGGGCCAACAGCGTCAAGGGCGAGAAGCCGCGCCAAGTCGATGTGTCGGCGGCTGGATTGGCGCTACTGGCCGGCGATCCCGCGGGAGCAAGTAGACTGGAGGCCGAACTCAAACAGAGTAGCGACGTGCAAGCACCCTTGTGGATTGGGGAGCTGGCCTGGTGGCACTACATGGCCGGGGATTACCAGAAATCGGTCGAGTTATTGTCGGAAGCACAACAGGTGCGTCCAGGGGACGTGCGGCTGGGATTACAACTGGCATGGGCGTTGATAGAGGTCCGGCGATATGGCGATGCGCTGCAGAGCTTAGAGGGCGCGGTCTATGAACCGCATATCCAACCCGAGAGGGCCATGGCACGAGCCGTCGCGCGCTGGCAGGCGCAGCAACATGACCAAGCCCTGCTTGATTTCAACAACGCCCTGAGCGGGCAGCCGGAGTGGGGAAATCCGAGTTGGGTCAAGGCGCTTTACTCGCCGCTGGTCGCGCAAAGCATCCAGGAAATGCAGGCGGAGCGCGAGCGGCGACAACACAAAGCGGGAGTTGCCGCCAACCGTTGACCTGAGTAGTGGCCTACCCTCGCTTTTTCCGCGACGTGGCTCCTTCTTGTCGGCACTCTAGCGCGACACCAGAAATTCGACTTCTTGCTCAATTTCAGCAATCGCGATGGGAGCAAAATCAGCCTCGCGCAGTTGTTGGTTGAGCTGCGCCAATCGCGTTTGCTTGAATCGGGCCCATTCCGCGATACGGACTTTTGCCTGTTCGCTCGACTCCTTGTAAACCGCGATAGCTTGCGATGGCACGGCGCGATCGCCGCTTTCGACAACTCGCAGAGCCGATGCCAGACCCGTGTTCGCCTCCTTCAGTCCGGGGTTCTCTGTCGCGTGTTCCTTATTCTTAAGAATCTTCCCGATGCCGGATTGAGCCTCTGCCAGCGCCGATTTGAGCTGTGCGTTTTGTATCCCTCTCTGTTGAGTGTCTGCCAGCTGCTTCTGAACCGAGGCGATCTCGGCCAGTGCGCGGCGCGCTTCAATGGTTTCGGCAAATATCTGTTGGCCCAGTTGCAACTGCTGCGCGAGTATCTCGGCCGTCGCGGGCGAGCGCGGATCCATGATGACGCTCAGAGACTGGTTTTGCGTCTTCCCATCGACCGTCAGCCGGACCTGGTAGATTCCTGGCACTGCCTTCGGCCCGCTGGGATTGCGGTACTCGGCGTCTTCGTCCGCGCTCGGGCCGCCGGAACTGTGCCAGGTAAGGTTCCACACGAAGCGGTGCATTCCAGCAGTTTTCTCAAGAACTTCCGGCTTGGGGAACCAACGCTCGGCAACGGGAAGCGGCTGGTGCTTCCAGGTCTCCTGACCTTTTGAAGACTGATCTGCTGAAGAATGACCCACCGAAGCACGACTCTCGGATGAAAACGTTCTGACGAGATTCTGTTGCGCATCGAAAATTTCCAGCCGCACCGTGCTCGCCGGAGACGGGAGAAAATAATCCATCATCGCGCCATTGGGAGGATTCTCTGCCGCGGGTTCCTCGGGCGGAAGCGGTGTTCCTGTAAAGGAGTCGTTATCCACGCGAACCGCTGCGGCCGGACGGTAAAGCCACGAACCACTCGCTCTTTTTGCCTCCAGCGCCTGGCGCAGCGGCGTGATGTTATCGAGAATCCAGAAAGAGCGGCCGAACGTGGCAATCACCAGGTCATCGCCGTGGATCGTAAGATCGCGAACTCCGGTGACCGGCAGGTTCAGTTGCAAAGACTGCCAGTGGTCTCCGTCATCCCACGACCCGTAAATTCCAAATTCGGTTCCGGCGAACAGGAGCCCCTTGCTTTGCGGGTCTTCGCGAACCGCGCGCAAGAATGCAGCAGCCGTAATGCCGTTCGTGACCAATTGCCAGGTGGCTCCGTAGTCGCGCGTTCGATAAATGTAAGGCGTCTGATCGTCGATGCGGCTGCGATCGACGGCTGCGTAGGCGACGGCGGGATCAAAGTGCGAAGCTTCGATCAGCGAAATTTTGCTCCAGTCGCTCAGCCCGGGCGGAGTGACGTCTTTCCAGTTCTTGCCACCATCGCGGGTCAGGTGAATCAGCCCAGTGTCGCTTCCCGCCCAAATAAGATCGCGGTTGAGGGGCGACGGGGCGATCGTGAACACGACTCCGTAACCACCGTGTTTCGCCTTCTCGAGAGTTGGCGGATCTTGCGTTTTCTTACCGCCTTCTACGTCCTGCGGAGCGGCGGTCGCGCCGGTGAGATCGGGACTGATGGTCTCCCAGTGCAGACCGCCATCGACCGTTTTCATCACATATTGCGTTCCGAGATAAAGCGTGCTTGGGTCCGTCGGGGCAAGCGCCAGCGCCGGAGTCCAAGGGTCGCGATACTTCCGCTCATGGATCTCTGAGTCCCACGCAATTTCGGGCCATGGAGTAATGTCCTGGCTGAAGCCAGTCCGCTTGTTGAAGCGAGCAACGGAACCATAAGTCCCACTCAGATAAATGATGTTCGTATCATTCGGGTCGATCACCATATATCCGCTTTCACTGCCTCCGGGAAGAAACCAGTCCCGCGGCGTGATCTGATCGTGGTCGGTACGGCTCAGAACCGCGGCGCTGCCGCTATCCTGCTGCGTGCCGTACACGGCGTAGGGAAACTGGTTGTCGGTGGTCACATGATAGAGCTGCGCCGTCGGTTGGTTGTACCAACTGCTCCAGGTTTGGCCACGGTTGAGGCTGATCGTGGTTCCCTGGTCCGTTCCGAGAACCATGCTGGCGGAATTTTTCGGATCGATCCAGAGTTGGTGATAATCGTCTCCGCCAGGAGCGCCTCGGAGGACCGGAATTGTCTTCCCGCCATCCTCGGACCGGTAGAGAGCAACATTCGGAATGTAGAGCACGTCGGGATTCTGCGGATCGATGGTGATGCGATTAAAGTACCATGCCCGGCTGGTAAGACGACGATCGGAGTTAGCGAGCACCCAAGTGTTGCCTCCATCGTCCGAGCGATAGAGGCCGGATTTTCTCGCCGGGGTCTCGGTCTGGATCTCACTCTCGAGAACGATGAGCGCATACACGCGCTTGCCGTCCGGCGCAACGTCAACGCCTACGCGCCCCCAGTCGCCTTCGGGCAACCCGTTTCCGGCGAGACGAGACCATGTCTTGCCGCCATCCTGGGAACGGTAGAGGCCGCTGCCGGGTCCATCGATCGGAGCATACGCGCTCCACGGGGCACGATGCGTATGCCATGCGCCGGCAAACAAAAGTTGCGGGGCAGCCGAACACATCGCCAGATCTGAAATGCCGATCTCCGGCCCCAGATCGAGAACCCGCGTCCATTGCGCTCCTCCATCGACGGATTTGTACACGCCGCGCTGCTGGTTGGGAGCGTAAGCGTGTCCGAGAGCGCCGGCATAGACGACGTTCGGATTCTGCGGATCAATTACAATCCGGCTGATTTGGCGAGTGCCCTCCAGGCCGATGTGAGTCCACGTCGCGCCACCGTCAATGGATTTGTAGACGCCGTTGCCGGAAGAGAGGTCCTCGCGAATGTCGGACTCGCCGGTCCCGGCATAAATGGTTTTAGGGTCGGATGGAGCGACGGCCAACGCGCCGATCGAGGCCACCGGCTGGCCGCCAAAGATCGGTGTCCAGAGAACTCCGGCATCCGTCGTCTTCCAGATCCCGCCATTGACCGAACCAAAATAAAACGTTGTCGAGTCGCCCGGCACGCCCGCCACGGCCACCGCTCGGCCACCGCGAAACGGACCGATCAAGCGCCATTTCAGCCCATTCACCAGTTCCGGCGGAACCGGCTGGGCAACTGCGGCGATGGTCAGCAACAGAAAAGTCAGCAACAGAAAAGCACACGTGGAGATACGACGCGCTAAACACGATCTGAATTTATACAAGTGCCAAGCCCCTCGTTCTTGATACTCGAGTTGGTTGAGCTATTATGCCTGAGTCTTCGATCACGCATCTGTCCCAGGTCATTTGTCCGACAGCCAAAGGCTATTCTCCGCTATGGGAAAACGCACGACGAAGCAAAATCGCTAGGTGATACCATTTAATGCATGCCTCTCGTCCGCATCGATCTTCTAGAAGGCAAGACTCCGGAATATCGCTCACTGGTTGGTCAAATCGTCTACCAGGCGCTGTTGGATGTCTTAGGCGTCCCCAAGGACGACCGCTTCCAGATCATCACCGAGCATCCCAAAGCTGGGTTGCAGTTTGACCGGGATTATCTTGGCGTCCATCGATCGGACGATTGCGTTTTTGTGCAGATCACCCTGAGCAGCGGCCGTACCGTTGAAATGAAGCAGCGCTTCTACAAAGCCGTGGCGGACGGCTTGCACGAAAACCTGAAGCTGCGCCGAGAAGATGTCTTCATCAGTCTGGTAGAAGTGGCGAAGGAAAACTGGTCGTTCGGCAATGGCGTAGCCTAGTACGTATCTCCCACGCGCTAAATGGATTCGACGGCGGGTCCCGTTGCCCGCCATGCGTTAGAATCCCGCAGGAGCTACGCCCGTGCACCGTCGCGACTTTAATCTAGGCATTCTGAAAATATCCGCCGCAGCCTTCCTGTCCCCGCGCCTGCTCACCTACTCGCTCGACAGCTCGACGGATGCCCCGCCGTCTATCGCCACGCTCTACAAAAACGCCATAGTCATCGATTCCCTCAGCGCCCCATTCGCCGACATGGACGCGCCACCTACCGCCGACAGCCTCGCCGCAGTCCGGCAATCCGGGATCACCGCCATCAATTTCACCATTTCGGAACCGACCTTCGAGGGCACGGTTGGCAATATTGCGACCGTAGAAGCGCTGGTCGAGCAGCATCCCGAAGCATTCCTCATCGTGCGCCGGCATTCCGACATCGCCCGCGCCAAGCGCGAAAACAAAATCGGCATCATGCCCGGTTTTCAGTACACCGCGTTTCTCGAAGAAAAGCCCGAGCGCATCGAAATGTTTCGCCAGTTCGGCGTGCGCATCATGCAGCTCACCTACAACAATCGCAGCATCTTCGGCGATGGATGCCTCGAGCCCGGCAACGCCGGCCTCAGTAAAGCGGGCGTCGCCGCCGTCAAAAAAATGAACGACCTCGGAGTAGCCGTCGACCTAAGCCACAGCGGATACCGCACCACCGCCGAAGGCATCGCCGAATCCGCCAAGCCGGTTCTGATCTCGCATTCCGGATGCGCCGCCGTCTACGCCCATCCCCGCAACAAGCCTGATGACATTCTCAAGTCGCTAGCCGATCGCGGCGGCTATTTCGGCGTCTATCTCATGCCCTACCTGGTCGCCTCGCCCACCATTCCCACCCGCGAACACGTGCTCGATCACGTTATACACGCCATCAATGTATGCGGCGCCGATCACGTGGGCATCGGATCCGATGGCTCGATCCAGAAAACAGTTCTCACCACGGAACAAAAAGCCGCCTTCGATCAGGACATAGCACGCCGCAAGAAACTCGGCATCGGCGCCCCCGGCGAGGATCGCTATCCCTACGTCCCCGACCTCAACGGTCCCGATCACATGGAAATCATCGCCACCGAACTAGCCAAACGCGGCCAGCCCGCGTCGGTGATCGAGAAAGTCCTGGGCGCAAACTCCCATCGGGTAATCGGCGAAATCTGGGGCACGGCATAGACTCTTCATGATTTGTCATCCCGACCCTGAGTCTGCCGAAGGGGAGGGATCTGCGTTTTGCGGCCTTCTTGACACTCCCGCGGGTGCAACTGTACAGTTCAAGTAACTGAACTGGACAGTTACCCCCATGCTGAGAACCGATAAGAATGGCAGTATCGTCGTCTCCGCCCTGCACGCGCGCACCCATTTCGGTAAGCTGTTGCGCCGCGTGGAGGATGAGCGCCGGTCGCTGGTTATCGAGAAGCGCGGCACACCAAGAGCGGTGCTGCTCAGCATCCGGGACTACGTTCGACTTGCCACCCCCGAGCCGGAAGTGCTCAGGCTGATCGGAGAGGAGTCCCAGCGCAAAGGCACGCACCTGCTCAGCTCGCGCCGGATTGACGAGGTGATCAAGACCGCCCGCGCGCAAAAAACAAAACGTAAATGATCCCGCTCCGCCTCGTCATCGACACCAACATCATTGTCTCGGCGGCGCTGAAACCGGACGGACTCCAGCGCACCGTCTTTCTGCTTGCAATCACCAAACCGGCCATGCTCTACGTCACGGAAGCCGTTCTCGCGGAATACCGTGAGGTGCTCGCGCGCCCGGAATTCAAGATCCGCCGGGGTCTTCGGCAGCAACTCCTCCAACTGATAAGGAACCATGCGCAGCTCGTTACCCCTGCGCGTGCGCTTAGAATTGCGAAAGATCCCGACGATGACAAGTTCCTTGAATGCGCGGACGCTGCCCGCGCCGACTACCTCGTAGCCGGCAACCAGCGGCACTTTCCAACATTCTGGAAAAAGACCAAGGTAATCACTTCCCGCGAATTCATCGGCATCGTAGCACCGCACTTCATGCCGTAACCTGGTGCCGACCCGCTTGTCGATCTCCGCCAGCGCCAGACGTGATTCCCGTCACAAACTCCTGTGACACCGCCCACAGTCTCACATTTCGGCCCGCGCTACGATGCGTTCTTAGAACAGCTTTAGAGAGTTGCCAGGAAAGGGCGGCAACTCCGCTGAACAAAGCCAAGGGATTGTCGATGTCCGATAGCACGCCAGCTAGTTCGTTTCACAGCAACCGCTACCATGCGCTGGCAGCATGTGAGCACTGCGCCGGCGTCATCCGGCACGAGCCTTGGTGTATCACGCGCGATCCAGTTGTCTATTACGCCTATCAGATTGTCGCCGACCCCAGCAAATTGACCCCGGGAGACGCCCTCATACTCCACTCCCTGGGCGCGATCTGGGGAGGGAAAGCGTGTCCGGGGCGGTTGTAAGACGAATGCTAGCTAACCGCAGTGTCGGATGTGACACCCGTCACTGCAAGCGGTGCGCAACTAAGTAAACTCCCGAGCATGGACACAACCGTCAAAAACGATCGCGTAGAGTGGCTGCAAGGGCCTTCGCCAGATGCCTCAAAAGATGCCTCAATAAGGTGCTCAGCCGTTCCAGCCGAGCGCAAGAACCCCTGGCGTCTGATCCTCCTCGGAGCGCCGGGCGTGGGCAAAGGCACGCAAGCCGAACTCCTCACCGAGCGCCTGGGCGCCTGCCATCTCTCGACCGGAGACGTCTTCCGAGCCGCCGGCAAGCGGCCTGACTGCGATCAGTCCCCGGCCATGAGGGCAGCGCTGGACTATATGCGCCGCGGCGAACTCGTGCCCGATTCCACCGTCTGGGAAATGGTGCGCGAGCGCAGCAACTGTATCCTCAATTGTGGCGGCTTCATTCTCGACGGATTTCCGCGCACCCTCGGCCAAGCCGTATCGCTAAAAGATCTGATGGAGAAAGAAAGGATTTCGCTCAGCGCCGTAGTGAACTACGAACTGCCGCTGAACGCGATTGTCCAGCGCCTGAGCGGCCGCCGCACCTGCGAAAAATGCAAGGCGGTCTACAACGTGAAAGAAAGACCGCCCAAGGTCGAGTCCGTCTGCGATCACTGCGGCGGACGCCTCCTCCAACGCGAAGATGACCGCCCCGAATCCATCACCGTGCGTCTGGAAGCCTACGAACGAAGCACCGCCCCCCTAATCCAGTTCTACAAGAATCTCGGCCTGCTGATGCCGATCGTCGCCAAGGGATCGCCCGATGAGATACTGACGCAAACGATGGAGAAGATGGATAAGCTGGCGGGCACTAGATAAAGAAAAATAGAGATGGGTGCCCCATCCTTGACGTTCTTTGTCGAGGGTGGGATTGCACGACCGCATCGAGCTTGGGATTTTCTGCGCGGCTGCGAACGCGTGGGGGCTCGCCAGGCTGCGGAAAACTCAGGATTCGTATCAGGGCATCGCCTTTAGCGATGCCGTAAGTTCTTCGAAATCAGACTCCCTTTTAGGGGCTGGGCACCGAAAATCGCCTTCCACTACAGACTCTTAGGTCGCCCACCGACTTAACCCGGAGTTGACATCACCAGCTATAATAACTATTGGTAGCGGCTAAATCAGGTATTAGCCTAGAGCCCAAGGTCGCCACAGAAGTAATTTGCCCCTAAGCTACTTGAAATCTATACTTTGAGCGACGTAGTAGCGGTAACTCCTTTGTTTTCAAGGACCAGCGCAATTTTGCCCATCGAAAATGACACCTAACTTCAATTTTGTCAAGACTTTACCGATAAGTCCTTTGAATCTAAAGACCTGGACCGCGAACAGCACCTAACCCCATGATTCCAATAGACCGAGGGAGGGGGGAGGGGTACCCCCTACAGTACCAAGGGGAGGGGTACCCCCTACAGTACCAACGAGTAAATAGCCGTAGGACCACGGACGACCCAAAAGAAATCGACCCTCCCTAAGGAACAGTCGATCTCGCTGAGAGTTCCCGATGAATAAAGTCTTCCACTTCGACGCTCCCCGTGGAAAATATCAGTGCGACGCGGCGATTCTCTGGTGTTTCGACAATCGCTTTGAACTGGGCTTTCACAAGTTCCTCAAGCGGATTGGCGTCGTCCACTCCGACCCCATCAAGATTGCCGGCGGAGCCATGTGCCTGGCTTCTCCCGACCACGAGAGCGATCGTGAATTCGTCCTGGAACAGATCCGCAAGTCGATGCGCCTGCATGGAACGAAAAGGGTAATCCTGATGGTGCACTCCGATTGCGGAGCCTACGGAGGCTTGGCTGCCGCCTTCCACGGTGATGCCAAGGCCGAAGCCCTCCATCACCAGCAGGAATTGCATCGGGCGGCCGCCAATTTATCCAAAGCCATACCGGGCATCGAGATCCAAGGCTATTTCGTCGATTTCGAAGGCATTTGGGACGCCGACGTCACCGCTGATTCGCACAAGCCTCAGGGCCGGGCGATCGCTTGATAGCTTTTGGTTCAGGACGGGGCGTCAGCCACCAAGGGACAGTCGGTGTGAATTCGGTTTCCAGCGTCGATGCGCAGCGTCGTCTCGCGTATTTTAGCGAGCGCCGCGACGAGATCGTCTCGACCATCCGCGAGTTGGTCGAAATCGAATCGCCCAGCGACAACAAAGCCGCTGTCGACCGCGTATCGGAGGCCGTCGCGAATAAGTTTTCCGAACTTGGCGGTGAAGTTCGTGTCCGTCCAGCCAGAGACTTTGGCAATCATCTGCAAGTAGATTTCCCTGGCAAGTCCGACGCGAAGCCGCTGCTGCTGCTCGGCCATTACGACACCGTCTATCCGCTGGGCACGCTCGCCACCATGCCATGCCGCCCCGTAGACGACAAACTGACCGGCCCCGGCGTCCTCGACATGAAATCCGGCATCGCGCTGATGCTCCACGCACTCGCGGCCTTACAGCAGTGGCACGGAACATTGCCGCGCCCCGTAACCGTGCTCCTGGTTTCGGACGAGGAAGTAGGCAGCGACTCGTCGCGAGCGATCACCGAGTCGCTGGCGAAAAAGGCTGCAGCCGTGCTCGTGCTCGAGCCTTCCTACGGTCCCCTGGGCGCCGTAAAAACCGCGCGCAAAGGAGTTGGCGATTACCTCGTCAAAGTCACCGGCAGGGCATCTCATGCCGGCCTCGATTTCCAGAAAGGCGTGAATGCGATTCTCGAGCTGGCGCGCCAAATCGAAAAAATCTCCGGCTTCACCGATCTGAAAAAGGGCTTAACGGTGAACGTCGGAGTCGTAAGCGGCGGATCGCGGACCAACGTGGTGCCCGCCGAAGCGACGGCGCAGGTCGATGTGCGCATCGCGCGCATGAAGGACGCGGCCGGGATCGACAAAAAGATGCGCAGCCTGCGTCCCTTCAACCGCAAATGCAAGATCGAAATCACCGGAGGAATCAGCCGTCCGCCCATGGAGCGCACCGCCGGAGTGGCGACGCTGTACGAGCAGGCCAAGACCATCGCGCGCGAACTGGGATGGAAACTCGGAGAAGCCGCAGTAGGTGGCGGGTCCGACGGCAACTTCACTGCGGGTCTGGGCATCCCAACTCTGGACGGTCTCGGCGGCGTAGGCGACGGAGCGCATGCCCCCCACGAGCACATCCTGATCTCGGAGTTACCCCGCCGGGCCGCGCTCATTGCAGGCCTGATCGAGGCGATATGAGCGAAGGAGTATGATCGACGTAGCCTGACAGGCGCGGTGTGACCTGATTCACAAGTTCCTGTGACGGACAGCACAGGCGCCTTTGACCCAAGGGTCCACACTAACCTAGAATCCAATTGGGGTCAGGGTTCGCCGCTGCATTCGAGGGCGTAACTGGAGGGTCTATGGGTGAGGGACTATTTTCGCCGCTGCATATTCTGTTGATTATTGGCATCGCGCTGCTGCTTTTCGGACCGAGTAAGTTTGCCGACTTAGGAAAAGGGCTGGGGGAAGGCATCCGGAATTTCAAGTCCTCAATGAAAGATCCAGAGGACAAGGGAAAAGAGCCGCCCAAACCGCCAGCCACCTGAGGTTCCCGATTCTCCGTTCTCAGTGAGAGCCTAAGAACCTTGAGACCCGCGGGTTTTCTGAGAACCGAGAACTGAGAACTGGGAACTGACTTCCCGCAACATGCGAAATACCAGCGCTACTGGCAGTCCCACCACATTGCTGTAATCCCCTTCGATGCGAGGAATCCAGCGGGAAGCGATGCCCTGAATCGCGTAGGCTCCCGCTTTGTCCATAGGCTCGCCGCTCGAGACGTAGTCGGCTATGTCTTGGTCTGTGATTTCGCTTACGGCAACGATCGTGGTTTCACTGGCCACTGACGCTTGGCCACCGACCACCAAACATACCGCCGTAATCACCTGATGCTCGCGTCCGGAAAGCATGCGCAGCATGCGCGCGGCGTCAGCGGCATCGGATGGCTTGCCGAGAATGTGGCTATCGACCACAACTACGGTGTCGGCGCCAAGCACGACATCATGCGGACGTTGACCGGCAATCGCGAGCGCCTTCTCACGTGCAAGGCGTTCGGCATAGGCTTTCGCGGTTTCTCCCGACAGCGCGTCTTCAGGGATGTGCGCGGCCTGCACATCGAACGGAATGCCCGCGCTGCGCAACAATTCCTGGCGACGCGGCGACGCGGAGGCAAGCACTAGCATGGGAATCATTCTAGAGCCAGAGTTGCTGTGGCCGCAGGCAGTCCGCCGAGCATTGCTGGACGGGAGAGGCGCCCGTCCCCACGCGAACTTACTCCAGCGCTTCGGGCTCGATGGAAATGTTCTTCTCGCCTTTGGCGCGCTTTTCCCAGTATTTTCTCACCCAGGCTTCGTAGCTCTTGCCAGCGGCGGTGTCGCGTCCCGTGAAAGCGATGGCGGCGATATCGGAGTAGGGGATCGCTGGGCGTTCGTTGGTGGTGGCGAGTATCAGACGAACCACGGAGGTCGTCAGCGTCGGGCCAATGCGACGGTCGAAAAGATATCCGGTGATCTCGGAGCCGTCTCTATCATTATCTTTATTCTTGCGGGTGATGGTTACGTCGCCGCGATAGTCAAAGGCCTTTTCAACGACCGCTCGAATATCGGCCTCAGTGGCGAGTTGCGGGATCCATCCTTGAAGATTTTCGCGCTCGAATCCGGGGACAACTTCGAGGTCATCGGTGAGTTCGTCATTGGGGCGCGGCAGCGCAGCAACAGCTTGCGTGCTGTGGGGCAGTGCAGGATCGTGCCCATGCTCTCGTCCGCTCATACGCGGCTTTCTTGCGCTTGCGGAGCGCCCGCTTCCATCTGCGCATCTATTTGCACCAGCGGATTATAGGAGTGCACCGGGTGCACCTCGCGATCGAGATCAGTGAGCGCGTCTTTGTCGGGATAGAGCGAGAAGGTCGCCTTTACCGTGTCGGCGAATCCGCGCAGCGAACCGAACGTATCGTCAACCGACGAAGGCTCGTAGCCGCAATGCACCATGCAGTTGGCGCACTGCGGATTGCCCGATTCGGTGCCGTAGCTGGCCCACTCCGTTGTTTCCATCAATTCTTTGTAGGACTCGGCATAGCCGTCCTGCAGCAGGTAGCAGGGTTTCTGCCATCCGAAGATGTTATAGGTCGGCATCCCCCAGGGCGTGCACTTGTAGTTGCGCTTGCCCATCAGGTACTCGAGGAAGAGCGGCGACTGGTTGAAGCGCCACGTCTTCTTGCGATTCGAAAGCATGGCGCGGAAGAGGCGCCGTGTGCGCGCGCGTCCCATGAAGTGCTTCTGGTCGGGCGCCTTATCGTAGGAATATCCGGGCGAAACCATCATGCTCTCGACGCCGACGTCCATCATCTCGTCGAAGAATTTGCGCACGCTGTTGGGATCGGCGCCATCGAACAGAGTCGTGTTGGTGGTCACGCGGAAGCCGGCTTCGACGGCCACACGGATGCCGTCGAGGGCGAGCTCGTATCCGCCCTCGCGGCACACGGAAAAATCGTGGTGCTCTTTCTGTCCGTCCATGTGAACCGAGAAGCTCAAGAACTTGCTGGGTTTGAACAGGTGCAACTTTTCTTTCAGCAGCAGGGCATTCGTGCAGAGATAGATATATTTTTTGCGCGCGACCAGGCCTTCCACAATTTTGTCGATCTCGGGATGCATCAGCGGTTCGCCGCCGGGGATCGAGACCATAGGGGCTCCGCATTCATCGACCGCTTTGAAGCAGTCTTCTACAGAGAGATCTGTTTTCAGGATGTGGGCAGGGTACTGGATCTTGCCGCATCCGGCACAGGCCAGGTTGCAGCGGAACAGCGGCTCGAGCATGAGCACGAGCGGATAGCGCTTGCGTCCGGCCAGCTTCTGGCGCAGAACGTAGGAGGCCACTGTCCACATCTGGGATACAGGAACTGCCATTGCCCCTCCGGAAAGAATGTGTTTCTATGATACCGGATTCTGGGTTCGCCGGTGGTTGTCGATCAAGCGCCGTCCCTCTCGATCTATTGGAATCTTGGACTTACGGCACGACTCAGCGGACAGATCAAATCCCTTCCTAGTCGCCAGCGAGCAGCTGGCGTTCGTCAGTTACGAGTGGCTCCGGTAGAAGAATGCCTCGCTAGAGTTTCTCGAAGAAGTGGGCCGTTTTCTTGCCGGCTTCTTCGGTGTAGTAGACCGTTACCTTGGTGGTTTTCTCGGTCCCCTTGGCGATGTCCTTGCCGGCATCGTCCGCTGCGTGGCCGGACAGCTTAAATGTTTCCTCTGTACCGTCCGCAGTTTTGACGGCCACGGTCTTGCCGGCGCGATCGATATGGGTAATGGCTCCGTCCATCGATTTGAGACCATCTTTGCCGACGTCATCGACCTCGACTGCTGTCTTCTCAGCGCCCTTTTCGGTGTAGTGCGCTACTACTTCGCTGCCTTCCTTGAGTCCGTGAAAGGTGTCTTTGGTGGTCATGGCTGTTTCATGGACACCTGCTTTGACACCATGGACACTGGTCTTGTCGACGAACTTGACGGTATGCTCGGTGCCATCCTTGGTCTTGACGACCATCGTCTTGGTGGCGGAATCCACCTTCGTAACGGTCCCGTGGACGGCACTGACCACGTCCTCTGCGGCCCAGCCCAACGCACTTAGCAGTAGAAGCAGCAGAGATGCCCGGACGACGCTTTTCAGGACAAGGTTTTTCATTTCCAGTCTCCTTGAATATTGAATCGAAATTTGCTTCTTGAGCAGGGAAACAGCCTAACTCATACTGCGGTTTCGCGCTAGATCTTCTGCAACCTTTGCACGTCGTGGACGCCGGGAATCTGGCGAACTCCGTCGATGATTTTCTGGAGGTGTTTCAGGTCGGCGATGTCGAGGACTACGTCGATGCTGGCTTGGCCGTTCTGGCTGCGGGACTCCATGCTGCGGATGTTGGTTTTGGTATCGCTGATGACGGCGGTGATTTGTTTTAACATGCCGAAGCGGTCGTCACAGAGCAGCGTGAGCTTTACGGGGTAGGAAACGGGCTGGCCGTCTTTGTCGCCGGCCCACAGCACGTCGATGCGGCGATCGGGCTCGTAGAGAAGATTGGTAACGTTGGGACAGTTGACGGAGTGGACGGCTACGCCCTTGCCGCGGGTGACATAGCCGACGATGGCCTCGCCCCGGATCGGGTTGCAACAGCGGGCGCGATAGACGAGCAAGTCGCCGGACCCTCGGACGACGATGGCGTTCGTGTCGCCGCCAAAGACGCGGCGGACAACGCTCGATATGCCGCTGGTGAAGCCTTGGGATGCGCCCTGCTCCTCATTGTCTGACATCGGTTCAGCGCCGGCGGGCGCGAATTTCGCCAGCACCTGGCGAGCGGAATATTTGCCGTAGCCGATGCCGGCCATCAGGTCGTCGGGACGGCCAAGTCCGTATTCGCTGGCTACTCTTTGCAGGTCGGCTTCTTTGATTTCCTTCAGCGAGATGCGGTATTTGCGCGCTTCTTTTTCGATCAGCTTTTTCCCGATTTCTATAGCGCGCTCGCGCTGGTGGACGTTGAGCCAGTGCTTGATCTTGTTGCGGGCGCGCGAGGACTTGACGAAGGCGAGCCAGTCGCGGCTGGGCTTGTGTCCGGGCTGGGTGATGACTTCGACGATGTCGCCGGAATGGAGCTTGTGGCGCAGGGGAACCATGCGTCCGTTGACCTTGGCGCCGGTGCAGCTGTGGCCCACCTCGGTGTGAATGGAATAGGCGAAGTCGATGGGCGTGGACTCCCGCGGCAAAACCAGTACCTTGCCCTTGGGCGTGAAGGTGTAAACCTCTTCCGGATAGAGGTCCACTTTCAGGGTGGATAGAAATTCATTGGGATCGGAAACGTCACGCTGCCACTCGACCACCTGACGGAGCCAGGCCAGGCGCTGTTCGTCCTCGGCCGAAACGGGGCCGTCTTTGTATTTCCAGTGGGCCGCGATGCCCTCCTCACACATCTTGTGCATTTCTTCGGTGCGGATCTGGATTTCGAAGGTCTCGCCGGTCTCGGTTATTACAGATGTGTGCAGCGACTGGTAAAGGTTGGGCCGCGGCATGGCGATGAAGTCCTTGATACGGCCGGGCACCGGGCGCCAGAGATTGTGGATGATTCCTAACACGGCGTAGCAGTCCTGCACGGAGTTGGTGATGACGCGCATGGCGTAGAGGTCGTAGACCTGGTCGACGCTGATGCGCTGGCGCAGCAATTTCTTGTGGATGCTGTAGATGCGCTTGACGCGGCTCTCGACGCGGCCGGTGATGCCGGCTTCTTTGAGGCCGTCGCGCAGCACGCCCTCGACCCGCGTCATGAAGGCTTCGCCCTCTTTGCGGCGCGACTCGACGGCTACGCGGACCTGCTCGTATCCGATGGGATCGACATACTTGAAACCGAGATCTTCAAGCTCGCCGCGAATCTTGCCCATGCCGAGGCGGTGCGCGATGGGGGCATAGATATCGAGTGTCTCGCGGGCGATTTTCTGCTGGCGTTCGGGATCGAGATGCTCGAGGGTGCGCATGTTGTGCAGGCGGTCCGCAAGCTTGATGAGGACGACGCGAATGTCGTCGACCATGGCGAGCATCATTTTGCGCAGGTTCTCCGCTTGCGCTTCTTCTCGGGAGGAGAAATCGATTTTGCTGATCTTGGTGACGCCTTCGACGATGTGGGCAACCTGCTCGCCGAATTCCTGGCGGATCTCAACGGTGGTGACCGAGGTGTCTTCGACGGAATCGTGGAGCAGGCCGGCGGCGATGGAGACGGAATCCATTTTCATGTCGGCGAGAACGTTGCCGACTTCGAGGGGATGCACGAGGTAGGGCTCGCCCGAGGCGCGGGACTGTCCGGCGTGATGCTTCTGCGAAAATTCGTAGGCTTTCTTGACCAGGTTGAGGTCGTCGTTGGGACGGTTCTCGCGCAGCTTCCGCATGAGCTCGCGGAACCGGGTCACCGTAAGCACGTTGGTCGCGATTTGTTCACGCAACGTCGCCATAATCGATTTTAACGCAAGGGAAAGCTATTTCACCGCCGGAACCAGCTTGCATTTGATCTTGGGTGGCAATGCTTCAGGGTGTCGTGAGAACTCGTTTTCGGGTAATCCGGTGGATCGGAACGCCAAAAATCCAGCCCCGGAGGGGCGACCTAACTTAGCCCAGCGCTTCAGCGCTGGGAAAGTGGACCTAATGACTCAAGTCCCCGAGGGACGACCGAGTTCTCACGCACACGCTCGGCGGTGCGATTGTAGGATTATTCAACTCCGGCCCTCGCTGCCAGCATCTTCGCCGAGATTAGCCAGGTCGCGCTCCTTGCGGATTCGCTGCAGCAGCTCATCCGTGGCGGAGGCGGGCAGCGGCTTCCCTCTGCCAAGAACCCACACTCCATGCTCCTTGCTCCTTCTCGAGTGGTCGGGTGAGACTGTTCATATTGGTATGATGATTTGGGCTGAACTATCAGTCAATGCCCTTTGAAAGCGCCGACGGAGATGTCTGGCGAAGAGCACGCGGGCGAGGCGCCCGCGCCACACGGGCTTTTGGAGGCAACGGCTTGGAAAGGGTATTGGTTAGCGGGGTTTCGGGGCCGATTGGCGCGGCGCTTCTGGCTTCTTTCGAGCCTCAAAGCACACAGATCGTGCGGCTGGTGCGGGGACGCGCTCAGAATGCGGCGCAGGTTTCGTGGAATCCTCTGGCTCCGGTGTCCCCGGCGGCGGTGTCTGGATTCGATGCGGTGGTCCACCTGGCTGGGGAAAGCGTGGTGGGGCGCTGGACCGAAGAAAAGAAGAAGGCGATCCGCGAGAGTCGCGTACAGGGAACTCGGAACCTTGCGGCGGCGTTGGCACAGAGCGAGGCCAAACCGCGCGTTTTGGTGTGTGCGTCAGCGGTCGGCTTCTACGGGAATCGCGGCGAGGAAGTTCTGCGCGAAGAAAGTCCGGCAGGGCACGGATTTCTGCCCGAGGTTTGCCGCGAGTGGGAGGACGCTAGCAGGATTGCAGCTGCGGCAGGAATCCGCACGGTGAACATCCGGATTGGGCTGATGCTGAGCGCGAAGGGCGGGGCGCTCGGAAATATGCTGAAGCCGTTCAAACTGGGGCTGGGCGGGCGGATTGGATCGGGGCAGCAGTGGTGGAGCTGGATTCATGTAGACGACATCGTGGGAGGAATTCAGCACGCGATTCGGACGGAGTCGCTCGTAGGTCCGGTAAATGGCCCGGTGAATCTGGTGGCGCCGAATCCGGTGCGAAATGCGGAGTTTACAAAGGTATTGGCGTCGGTGCTGGGACGGCCTGCGTTTTTCCCGGTGCCGGAGTTTGCGCTGCGACTGGCTTTCGGCACCCAGGCTGCCGAGGAATTGTTGCTGGCCAGCCAGCGGGTTGAGCCCCAAAAACTCACGGCCGGCGGGTACACGTTCCGTTTTCGCGAGCTGCGGGCGGCGCTGGAAAATCTGGTGGGATAGTCTTCCTGTCCGTGGATCAAAGCCGGGTGTGATCGTCGTCACATCACGGCTGCTCCTGATCTGCCAGACTTAAACGAAATGGTGAAGAGGTCTATTGCGGCAGCGCTGCTTGTGGCCATAATGGCCTGGGCAGAGATGGCGATGGCGCCGATGTTCGTCATGCATGCCTGGCACATGCATTCGGGGCGTGAAATGGCTGAGCAGAAGGCCAGTCACCGCCACGCCATACCCGCAGGCCATCCCTGCTGTCCGGGGATTGGCAAGACCGAGAATGCGAATCTGCTCGAGATCGCGACCAGCAGTCAGCCCTGCCAGGATGAGCACCGCTGCTGCTTTCGACAGGGGCCGCTGAGCGTACCCGCACCCGTGAGTGCCGGACACAGACTTTCTAGCGACATTGCCCGAGCAGAGATTGCCCAACTCAGCCCGGCTCATGCAGGCTGCTACGTCTCCACCGCGACTGCGGTCGCGCTTGGTCCTCCACCAAGCCTTTTTGGAATGGTTCTCCGGGTCTAGACTCTCTCCCTTGATACCTCGTTCCGCGGCCGTCAAGCTGGCCGCACGTCGCAACTGTTCTCATAACTTTGATAAGGAGATCTTATGAAATTCCGAATGTTTGCTTTGATCCTCGCCCTGTGTCTGTCGCTGGTTGGCTGGACGCAGGAGACACCGGCAGCTTCGCCCGCCCCGAACTCGACGCCGGCCCCGCAAGCCCAGGGTTGCTGCCATCACAATATGGCCGAGATGAAAGACGGCAAAGGTTGCTGCCATCACGCCGCGGCCGATGCCAAGGACGCCGCATCCTGTTGCAGCAAAGACAAGTGTGAAATGAAAGATGGCAAGTCTTGTTGCCAAGGCAAGGACATGAAAGCCGCCATGAAGGAATGCAAGAAGAGCGGCTGTTGCACAGATGCCGAGTGCTGTACCAAAGGCAAGAGCTGCGGCGAGACCAAGAGCGACAAGACCGCCATGGGCTGCTGCGGCAGTGAGTGCGAACGTCACCCGCACACACCAGCGGAAAGCTAGGTCAACCTGATTGTCCGCGCCCCGGCCGCTGGATGGCCGGGGTTTTTCTTTACCTCGAAACCTCCGCTAACACGCTCTGCAAAAGTGGCCGCGGAGAAAAAGGCGGACGGTAGCGGCTGCCTTACATTTTACGAAGTTATTCGATGGTCACGCTCACCGGACTAGAGGCGATGCCATTGGTAACGACCTCCAACTGGCTGGCTCCTTTTTCAATTTTGGTGGGCACGTCAAATTCAGTGGAGACGATGACCGAACCGGTAGCCACGCCCATGGAGCTGAAGTCGTGAGTGCGGGCATAAAACACATGTCCGGTCGCATTATTCGTGATGCGAATCAGCGGATAGTTGCTGGCGGACTGGTAATCGTCGCCATACGCGGCGCCCTGCGAGAGTCCGTTCAGCTGCGTTCCACTCAGCACCGACGTCGTGCCGTGAGCTAGTGTCGTGGGAACCGACGTGATGGTCGGCGCCCACGCTGGATCTGGGCTTCCGAGGGAGTTATAGAGCTCCAAGTCCGGGGAGCCATCGGTGAGCAATATCTGCCCGGTCGGCAGCTCCACCATGCGGCCATAGTAGGAACTATCTTTGGGTGAGTTCGGCGTTCCAGGCACTGCCGTGAAGCTCGTGCCATTCCACTCGAAGAACTCCACGCCTTCTCCGTACACGCCCGGGCTGGTCATGCAGAGCACGTTCCCGCTCGGGAGAAGAGCAGCGGGACCGTCGGCGATGTCCAGTTGATGGCCGCTGCTGTTCAGCGGGAAGTTCGGCGCCGCCGACCAGATTCCAGTGATGGAGTCATAGATGGCATTCTGCCCGGTCGCACCCGTTTGCAGGACCGTACCGTCGGGCCGGAGAACCGCGGGACCGATTTCGTGGGCACTGTAATTCACAACTTGCGCGACCGTACTGCCGGCGGGGGACCAGGAACCGGTGGCGGGATTGTAGATCTCAGAGTATTCGGTGCCGGTGTTCGTATCCACCGTGAGCACTTCACCGCTGGGCAGCAGGGTCCAGCCTTCCTCATCGTTGCTGTCATTTTTGCCGGTGCCGGTAGCAGTCCAAGTCAGGGTCTCGGCATTCAGCCACGCCTCCTGGGTCGTGCAGCAGCCCGCCACCATCCAGGTGCCATCCGCCAGAACCACACTCTGCGCATCGCCGACACGGCTCCAACCTGACGGAGCGGTGAGCGTCTGCCAGGTTTTGGCTACCGGGGAGTAAATGGCGCCGAGGTTGGTCCAATCCTGAATCCCTTTGTTGTATTCTCCGCCAAGAACAGCCAACCGCCCATCTGGCAGCACGGCCGAAGCGTAGTAGAGAGGAGCGTATCCTGTGGGCATCGCGTGCAATGTGGTAAGGGTGCCGTTCTCATAACTTCCATTGATATCGGGAGTCAGGGCCCACCAGTCCCGCGCACCCACGTCCTGGATCATGACTCTGCCGTCGGTAAGAATAAAGGCGCTACTTGCCGAGAAGTACTGTTTATCCTTCACTCGAGTCCAGCTCTGGGCGTGAACCAAGCCGAGTCCGGCCAGCAGAACTACACAGTTCACAATGACGCCGCGCAATACCTTCATGCCTATCCTCCCTCTCTAAGCATGAGAATTTCTGAATTGCTTTCCCTTAACGTGGATGGTCGGGGAAGGTTGGGGAGCCGAGAACCCGATCCGAATCAAGGCAGTCTACCATCGAACCGGAGTGCCGCAATAAGCGATTTGTGTCCCCGCAGGGGTTTTGACAAGGCACTTCTAAAGTGTGAAACAATTTGCATTCTATGAGCGACCACCACCTGCGCTTCCGGCGCTGCTAGAACGGCCCCCAAACGACGTACTCCAAGGCAATGGCGAGCTTCTCTCGTCAGGACAGCCGGGGGCGGCTGTCTCTACGTGAATCATTCGTCGCGCCAGTTTTATTCGGGTTGCGCAGCCGATTCGACGTGGGTGCGGGTGATTCGGTCATGCCAGCACAATCCGTCCTGATCAAGAACGCACCAGAGATAGCCCAGTCCAGCGGAAAACGCGGAGAGCAACGATGCCAGCACGCGCCAGCGGCGCGCGCGACGATTGAGCGGCGAGCCGTCAAACGCCGTCAGCCGCAACCGGGCGGCGCGAAGTCCGGGAGTCGAGCCGGTGTAGACCACAAAGAAGAATTCGTACGCCGCCCAGAGCAGGACTGCGACCATGCCGAGGGCAGCGGTCAGCAGTGGGAGCGGGCCGGGAACGGAGTTCAGGCTGGGGTTCAAACGAAGAAAAATTGCGGCAAAGGCCGTTAGAGCAATTGCCAGGATAGCGCTATCCACGAGGGCAGCCAGCACGCGCCGGACGATCGACGCGGAGGGGAGTGCCGAGGGGAAGTCGGCTCGCCTGTCGGCCGGCTCTTGAGGCGCGGGTTCGATCAACATTCCACCCAACGTGGGAGGCGGCGGCAGAATCTCCGGGGCTTCGACGATGCGCGGGCGATCAAGATCAAGAACGGGATCGGCCAGGTCGCTCGGGTGAAACACCGGAATTGCGGCGGAACGCGGGAACTCGATGACCTTAGCGGATTGCTCCGGGGTTTGGCGAGGTTCGTCGAAGGTAGGCTCGGCGAGTGCCGTCCGTTCTTCTCTTACTTGGAGCGTGGAGTCTTGGCCGGCTCGCAGCGGCGCGGCCGCCGATCCAATTTTCGCCGATCCATCCTCCGCCGATCTCGTCAGTGGTGCAGGACGCGACCAGCTCTCGGGCGGATCGAACGGCAACAGGAGTGAGGGATAGCGCGGTGTCCGGGGCTTACGTCGTGTGCGATAGCGTTCGAGGCGCGCGGCAACCTCGACGCGCCAGGAATCGGCATTCGGATAAGCGCTCGGTTCCGAGGGCGCATCCTCGACAGCGTTGCTGCGCGTCTGCTCGACGGCATCGGGTGCGCAGAGGAGTGGATGGACCGCAAGATCGCCATCGGTTGGACAGTTCGTCAGCCCGGTCGGCGTCAATCCGCTAATCGTGGTTCCAGTCGTCATCAGTCCGGCATCAAACCGGTGGTAGTGAATCAGGTCGTCCTAAGCAGTCGTCGAAGAATGCCAAGCCAGAGCCAGGCGAGGCACAGAATGCCGGAGACCATTTGTTAGAGCCTGCAAAAATGCGGAGCTTTGCTTCGCCTGCCGCTCGCGTGCTAAGGTCAGTTGGTTCCCGTTGGCAGACCGGTTTGCGTAGCGCACGCCCGCTTGCAGATCAGGTTCTCGCAGATCACCGCTAATGATCACCCGCTCTCGAATCATTATCACGGCCGCATTGGTCTGTCATCTGCTTCTCGCTGCGGGGATAGTAACCAGCCAGACGCTGCCCCCTGCCGCCGATACGGTCCCTGCTCCTGCGAGTGCTCCTGCGACGGCCCCGGCTCTGCCAGCATCCCCGGCCCGCCAGACGGAAGAACCGGTTACGATCAGGGCGGTGCAACAGGAAAAGGACGGGTCAATCTACCACCTGCGGGACGGGGCCGAAATCGACTATCGCACCTACATCCTGCACGCGGATCAAATCACTTATAACGCGGATACGGGAGATAGCGAATTGGAGGGCCACGTCGTGCTGGACGGCGGCCCTTACGACGAGCACGTGGAGGCCAGCCACGGCACTTACAATGTCCGCACCGAAGTCGGCACATTCTATAGCGTGACCGGAACCGTTGGCTTTCGGATGGCGAAGTCTCGCTACGTGCTTACCACCTCGAATCCATTTGCCTTCACCGGAAAAATTGTCGAGAAACACGGGCCCGATCACTACCTGGTGCGCCAGGGGACGGTCACAACCTGCGAGTTGCCGCATCCGAAGTGGCAATTTAGTGCCAGGAGCATTGCCGTGGATGTGGACAGCACCGCGAAGATTTACCACAGCAACTTCGAGCTGATGGGCATGCCGGTGTTCTATTTTCCGTACGTGAGTTATCCAGTTCAAAGAGAGCGGAAGAGTGGGCTGTTGATTCCGACCTTTGGCACCTCGTCCACCAAGGGATATATTGCCGGCGAATCGGTGTACTGGGTCTTCAATCGCAGCATGGACTTGCTTCTGGGCTCCGATTACTACTCGAAGCGGGGTTTCCTGGAACATGGAGAATTCCGCGCGCGTCCGAGCGACAGCTCTTACGTGTTCTTCAACTACTTGGGAATTGCGGATCGGGGCATCGGCTATCCACCGCAGGATCAGGGCGGCGAGGACGCACGTTTTATGGCCGAGCGTCCTTTTGGGACATTCCGCGGCGTCGCGAATGTCGATTACTTGAGTTCGTTCGTCTTTCGCATCGCCTTCACCGATGTTTACACTCAGGCGATCGACTCCGAAGTGAGGTCGCAGATTTTCCTCTCCAATACGACCAACGGATTTCACTTCAATGCCCTGGCGGAGCGCTACCAGAACTTCGATATCTGCAATCCGTCAACGGAAACGAACGCGGGCTGCACCGTGCTCACCCAGACGGAGCTCGTCCGCATTCTGCATACGCCAAGTTTCTTCATCTCCGGTGAGGAGCGGCAGTTGGGAAATATGCCGCTGTACTGGTCGTTTGAGAGCGCGGCCGAGGGTTTGCAGCGGCGCGAGACTGGGTTCCGCACCGCCGCTTTGGTGGGCAGGTTCGATCTGGCGCCTTCCCTTTCGATGCCCCTCCAATGGCGAGGATGGTCGTTCCGTCCCGAGTTCACGTTGCGGGATACTTTCTACACGGAACAGGGTAACCCGGCAAATTCCGCAACCGCGACCGACGACAATCTTAATCGCAAATCGCTGGAGACTTCGGTCGAATTGCGGCCACCGGCATTGTCGCGGATCTTCGATCGTCCCTGGCTCGGCCGCAAATGGAAGCACGTGATTGAGCCGCGCATTCGCTACGACTACGTAAACGGAGTAAATAATTTTGCAAACATTCTGCGCTTTGATGCCGCCGATGTTCTGACCAACACCAACGAGGTCGAGTACTCGCTGGTGAATCGTCTTTATGCCAAACGTCTGGATCCCAACGTCAAGGATTGCGATGTGCCGGCGATGAGCACGCTTACCATCGGCGGCGTCCCGCAAGTCGGCGCGGTTCCGTGGGAATTGCCTCCGGCCCCGGACGCTCAACCCTGCGCATCGGGCCCCCGCGAGATCCTGAGTTGGGAGATCGGACAGAAGTATTTTTTCGATCCAACTTTTGGGAATGCGCTGATTGCCGGACAGCGAAACGTATTTACAACGACCGCGGATTTCACGGGCATCGCGTTTCTGGACGAAGCGCGGCGCTTCGCTCCCCTCATTTCCCGCTTACGCATCGAAACCAGCCCGCGCACCAACACCGAGTGGGACTTGGATTACGACTTCAAAGCGGGGCGCATCAATGCCAGCACAGCGCTGGTGAACTACCACTACGGCCCATTTACTATTGGGGGAGGCGATGCCTTCCTGCGCGTGATCGACACGGCGGCGGGAACGACGCCGACGAGCGAGAACGAGTTCCACCAGTTTCGAGTGCTGTTTGGCTACGGTCAACTCAACAAACGCGGCTTGAGCGCTGCTACCAGCTTTGGCTTTGACGCGAACCTTAGGTCGCTGCAGTATGCGTCGGTGCAGACCAGTTACACCTGGGATTGTTGCGGCCTGAGTCTAGAATACCGTCGCTTTGCGCTGGGCTCTGTGCGTAACGAAAATCAATATCGTTTCACGTTTACCCTGGCCAACGTGGGAGCGTTCGGAAACCTCAGGCGGCAGGAGCGGCTGTACTAGGCGCGCATTCGACTACAGCATCCGATGCGTTCTCAGTTTCCGGTTGTCAGTTCTCAGATACAGCCCGCGCGGCCAACTGGGAACTGAGGAACTGAGAACTCTTTTCGGGGATAATGGAGATCGTGAATACTTCGGCCATGCTCGATCGGAAAGCTGAGCGCTTGCGCCAGATCCTTGCAGGCCGCGGTCGCATGATCGTCGCCTACTCGGGTGGGGTGGATTCCGCTTTTCTTGCCTGGATGGCGCATCAGGTGCTCGGCGGCCAAATGCTTGCCGTGATTGCCGATTCCGCCAGCCTGCCACGGACTCATCTCGAAGACGCGCTCGCCTTTGCCCGCGAGCGCGAAATTCCAGTCGAGGTTGTGGAAACAAAGGAACTGGAAAATCCCGCGTACATCCGCAACGATGCCATGCGCTGTTTTCACTGCAAGGACGAATTGTTCACCGTCCTCGAGCGCCACCGCGAAGCCCGCGGATTCGACGCCATCGCCTACGGCGTCAATGCCGAGGACGCGGGCGATTTTCGCCCCGGACAGCAGGCGGCGCGCCAGCATCATGTTCTGGCCCCGCTGCTTGAGGCGGGACTGGACAAGGCTGAAATCCGGGAACTGGCGCGGCGGGCAGACTTGCGCGTTTGGGACAAGCCGGCCTCCGCCTGTCTTTCGTCGCGCCTGGAATATGGTCGCGCGGTTACGCCCGAAGCGCTGAATGTTATCGAGCGGGGCGAAGACGCGCTGCGGGCCATGGGGTTCCGGCAATTCCGCGTGCGCCATCATGGGGAAATCGTGCGCATTGAGATCGCACGAGAAGAACTGCCCCGGGCTTTGACGGCGGAAATGGCCCGCGAGTTCACTGCCGTGTTCAAAGGACTGGGATTCAAGTTCGTCACCCTCGACTTGGAGGGATTCCGTTCCGGCTCGATGAATCAGTTGCTGACCGCCGAAGAGTTGCGGCGAGGACACGTCTGAAAATATCCCGTAGAGACGCGGCTTGCCGCGTCTCACAACGGCAACGCTTCCCGCCGTGAGATAATCGAGCAAATTCCTCATGTTCAGGTGGGTTCGATCGATGATTGTGCGGCGCGCGTTTCTGGTCCTTCTACTGATCTGTCTAGGATGCTCCGCCCAGTCCCCTCCTGCTTCTCCCGCTCCTGCTGCGGACATCACGCGCGCGGTCGAACGGGAGGTGCGGGCGCATTATTCCCTCCCTCCCGACGTGAAAGTGATTTTGGGGACACTCCGGTCGAGTGAGTTTGCGAACTATGACGCGCTGACGGTTACGTTTGCCAGTCCCACTAAGAAACAGGAATTCGAGTTCCTGCTCTCCCACGATCACAAGACGCTGTTGCGCATCACGAAGATGGATCTGACCATTGATCCGTTTGCTGAGATCATGAAGAAGATTGATGTCAGCGCGCGTCCGATACGAGGTAATAAGGATGCTAAGGTGACAGTCGTCAACTACGACGATTTCGAGTGTCCGTTCTGTTCGCGCATGCACGCGACCCTGTTTCCCGGGCTGTTCAAAGAATATGGCGATCGCGTCCTTTTCATCTACAAGGATTATCCCCTTGAAGAAATTCACCCCTGGGCAGTGCACGCGGCGGTGAATGCCAATTGCCTGGCCGCACAAAACAACGACGCTTACTGGGACTATGCCGATTACCTGCACGGCAATCAGCACGCGATTACTGGCGAGAAAGGCCACGACGGACAAAATGCGGAACTCGATAAACTGGCCGCGCTGCAGGCACAGAAGCATAATCTCGACGTAGCGAAGTTGCAGGCCTGCGTCAAGGCTCAGGATGAAAAGGCTGTGCGCGCATCGATGCGCGAAGGAGACGCCCTCGGAGTGGACGCAACTCCGACGATGTTCGTGAATGGACAGAAACTGGATGGGGCCGTGCCGGCGGAGGATGTGCGACTCGCGCTCGACCAGGCATTGAAGGATGCTGGCGTTGCGCCTCCGGAGCACAGGCCTGCCGCGGCGCAAGAAGCAAAGACTCCGCCGGTTGCACCGTCTAAGTAAGCGAATTTGTAATTTGCGATTTGTGATTGAAGACCTGGCGACTGCGGGATCGAGATTACCAATTGCAAATTGCCAATCACAAGTTCCAGTTCGTGGGGTTAATTCGCCGTGGTGGCGGAGGGAAGAACTTGAAAAATCGGAACTGCTTGGCGCGAGCGGGCCTCGTCATGGTCAGCGCGTTTCTGTTGATTGGACTATGGGCTTGTAACCGCAACAGCAGCGGCGGAGACGTCATGGCTTCGGTCAATGGGCATCCTATTTATCGCAGCGAAGTCAACAAGTATTATGCCAACCAGACGGCAGGCTCCGATCAGCAGCCAACAGGCGAGCAGGCGGTGAGCCTTCGACTGAGCATTCTGAATGAGTTGATCGAGACGGAAATTCTGATGCAGCGAGCGGAGAAACTCGGCCTGCTGGCGACGGACGAAGAGGTGGACCGCAAGCTCAACGAAATCAAGTCACCCTACACCGCCGAAGAATTTAACAAGCGCCTTCAAGACAAAAAGATAACGCTGGATGACTTCAAGCGCGACCTGCGGCGCTCCCTGACCCGCGATAAGGTGTTGAACAAGGAAATCACCTCGCGTATCAACATCACCGACCAGGATGTTACCGGCTACTACAACGATCACAAGGCGGAGTTCAACCTGATTGAAGCGCAGTACCATTTGGCCAAAATCATGGTATCTGGAATGGGCAGCGGCCAAGTGCACAACCTGCAAAACAGCAAGGCGCAGAACGACGTAGAGGCGCGCAAGAAAATTCAGATGATCGCCAACCGGCTCGATAGTGGCGACGACTTCGCGACGATGGCCATGAACTACTCCGAGGACCCGGAGACCAGCAACAACGGCGGCGACTTGGGAATGGCTCCCGAGTCCGCGCTCAAGACCGCCGATCCGGCAACCCGCGAAGCGGTGATGAAGCTCAAACCGGGGCAATATACGCCGGTGATTCCCATGCTCAATCCGACCAATCATCAACCGTTCGCTTACATGATCGTGAAACTGATCGCGAAGGAGCCAGCGGGGCAACGCGACTTGAATGATCCGCGGGTGCAGCAAGCCATCCGCCAGCAATTGCGCGATCGACGCGAGCAGTTATTGAAAGCGGCCTACTACGAGACTCTTCGCGACGACGCGAAGGTCACAAATTACTATGCGGAAGAAGTGATGAAGAACCTGGGAGCGGCGAAGTAGGGCCGAGGGTTCGTACCAGGGCATCGCTTAGCGATGCCGCAGGCTCTCGAAATCAGAAGCCTCTTCAGGCTGGTTTGAACACAGCTACCCTTCCAATTTCTTCGTCAAGACTTCGTTTACCAACTGCGGATTGGCCTGCCCCTTCGAGGCCTTCATCACCTGGCCCACGAAGAATCCGATCATGGTCTTCTTGCCGGCGCGATACTGCTCCACCTGCTTGGGATTCGCTGCGATTAACTCATCGGCGAGTTTCTCCAGTGCCGATGTGTCGCGAGACTGCTCGGGACGCCCCTCTGCTTCATAAACGGCGGGGAAATCCTGCTTGCGTTCAAAGCAGAGGTCGTAAAGATCTTTCAGCATTTTGCCGGAGATGGCGCCCGACTCGACCAGATCGGCCGAGGCCGTGACGCCGGCCATCGATATTGGCGACCGCTCGAGTTCGATGCCCTGAGTTTTTAAGCGCCCCAGTAGCTCACTCTGCACCAGGTTCGCAACGCGCTTCGGATTTTTCGCCGTGCGGGCCGCCGACTCGAACTGGTCGGCCATCGCTCGTGTTAGCGTCAGCGTGTGGGCGTCGCCAGACGTGATGCCATACTCCTTCATCATGCGCTGGCGGCGCGCTTCCGGAAGCTCGGGCAGGCTGGCGCGGATTGCGGCTTGCCATTTTGCATCCACCACCAAGGGAAGCAGATCCGGCTCGGGAAAATACCGGTAGTCGTGCGCTTGCTCTTTGGAGCGCATGCCGTAGGTCTTGCCTTCGTGCGCGTTGTAGAGGCGTGTTTCCTGCGTGATTCTGCCACCCGATTCGATGATGCCGATGTGGCGCTCGATCTCGTACTCCAGCGCCTGCTTGATGAAGCGGAAGGAATTCACGTTCTTGACCTCGGTCTTGGTGCCGAATTCTTTCTGTCCACGAGGCCGCACGCTGATGTTGGCGTCGCAGCGCAACGAACCTTCTTCCATATTGCAGTCGCTGACGCCGGTGTAGAGGATGATTTCCTTGAGCCGAGTGAGGTACTCGTAAGCTTCCTCGGGCGACCGCATGTCGGGTTCGCTGACGATCTCGGCCAGAGGCACGCCGGTGCGGTTCAAGTCGATGGCGGTCTTGTGAGCGGCATCGGCGAAGCCCTCGTGCAGGCTCTTGCCCGCATCCTCTTCGAGGTGCAGGCGGGTGATGCCGATTTTCTTCTTGTTACCATTCAGATCGATCTCGATGAATCCGAACTCAGCCAGCGGTTTGTCATACTGCGAAATCTGATAGCCCTTGGGCAGATCAGGATAAAAATAGTTCTTCCGCGCAAAAATGGAACGTTCGTTGATGCGACATTCCAAAGCCATCGCAGCCAGTGCCGCGAATTCCACTGCCTTCTTGTTCAACACCGGAAGCGCTCCCGGAAGTCCGAGACACACCGGACACACGTTCGTGTTCGGCGGATCGCCAAAACGAGTTGAGCACGAGCAAAAGATCTTTGACGCAGTCAGGAGCTGTACGTGGACTTCGAGTCCAATGACCGGCTCGTATTTCGCGAGAAGCTCCTCGGAAACGGCTGGGGTGGTCGCCATACCGGGAGATTATAACTGGCCTAACTGATGGAGCGACGCTCGATCACAGGACTACTACGGCCTCTTCACTTCCGGTGCGCTCAAGTACTTCTCCATCGGGATTTCGAAATACATCAACTCATTGCCGTTCGCGTCGTGCACGCCCATGAGGTAGAAGCTGGCGCCGGCCAGCGGATGTGGAATGTCGGCGATATCGAAAAATAGAAAACCGCGCGCCGTGGAATGCGGTTCCACCGCCTTGGCGCCAAACTGAGCCTGCTCGATTTCATCCCAGGTCTTGCGGCTCACGCCGCCTTTGACCTCTTTCTTGGGCAGCGGAATCGGCAACGTATTCTGCCGGTCATTCCGCGTAGGATGCGAAAGCCTGCGCAGCAGATCGTCCATGGTCGCGGGCAAAAGCTTGCTGCGATCCTTGGTGTTGAGCTGGGCCTGCATGCCGACCAGAGAGACGGGCTGATCGCCGTCATTCGTGATTACGAAGAAGACCGGCATGTAGCCGTTGTTGCGATAGTTGACGCTGAAGATCGAGGCTTTGTCTTCCAGGTCATACGGATCGACTGCGACCACAACTTTCTCCATGGGGTGGTCGTCGTGTGCGGGATAGGTGCGGGCGGGCTGCGCCGCGGGCATTGCAAACTCTTTGGCCGCAATCGCGCCCAGGCAGCACAGTGCCACAAAAGCACAGACTGCCACAAGACGCCGGGCCCACGGCCTCGCTGCGCGAAATGATTCTTGCCTGCCTGCATTACTCATACTTGAATTATAGGATGTCAAATTGTTGGATGCCGTAAGCGCACGCGGTGCTGTCTCATCCTGATCCGTTCCGGTCAAAGATCGGTTTTCGGTTCGCCATTTAGAATGGGATTCTCTTCATGTACGCGCTCTACAGTGCGCTGCTCGCTTTTTTTCTGGTGCTGACGCTGCCCTACTGGCTGCTGCAGATGATGCGGCATGGCAAGTATCGGGCAGGGTTGCGACAGAGGTTTGGCGCCGTTCCGCCCAACCTCACCGGTCGCGGAGAGAAACCGGCAATCTGGGTTCATGCGGTTTCTATGGGAGAGGTGGTGGCTTCGAGCGGGGTCGTCAAAGCGCTGCAACAGAAATTCCCATCCCATCGAGTTCTGCTTTCGACGACCACCAGCACGGGACAAAAACTTGCGGCGCAGAGGTTCGGTGCAGAGAACGTGTTTTATTTTCCCTTGGATTTCTCCTTCGCTATCCGTCCCTACCTCGACGTTTTGCGTCCCGAACTAGTGGTCGTCGCCGAAACCGAATTCTGGCCGAATTTTCTCCGGCTGGCCAAGCGCGGCGGGGCCCGCATCGCCGTTATCAACTGCCGCATTTCTGACCGCTCGTTTCCCGGCTACCAGCGGTTCCGCTTCTGGCTTCCGAGATTGCTGCAGAAGACGCTCGACAATGTCGATTGCTTCTTGGCGCAGACCGAAGAGGACCAAAAGCGGCTCATAGAAATTGGTGCGGCCGAAACCAAGGTTACAGTGGTGGGCAACCTGAAATTCGATGTGGCGCCACCACCATCGCCGAAGATCGTTGCGAGTCTCCGTGAAAGCTTCGGCCGCTCCGGAGCGGAGCCGGTTCTGGTCTGTGGCAGCACGCTCGAGGACGAGGAAGGCTCGCTGCTATCCGCGTTTCGCAACATCTTGGCCAATCATCCGAAGGCGGTGATGATCCTCGCACCCCGCCATCCAGAGCGCTTTGCGGAGGTCGCCGACCTCGTCGAAACACTCGGCTTCCGCATGTCGCGGCGTTCTCTGTGGAGCGGCGAACCACTCACCGGCGGCGTGTTTTTGGTTGATAGTATCGGTGAGTTGGCCGCGATTTACTCGCTGGCCACCGTCGCGTTCGTCGGGGGCAGCCTGGTGCCGCGCGGCGGACACAACATTCTTGAGCCCGCGCTCTACGGCGTTCCCATCGTTACTGGCAACCATTACGAGAATTTTCGCGACGTCGTCAATTTTTTTGCCCGTCACAATGCGGTGCGCATCGTTGGATTAGCGGAGTTGCCGCTGGTCTTCATGGAGCTGATCGAAAACGGCGATGAGCGAACGACGCTTGGCCGGAATGCACTGGCGGCGCTCGAATCGCAGCGCGGCGCCACCGCCAGGACCATCTCGGCGCTCCTCCAACTACTCCAACCGACGAGTGTTTCCTGATGAATCCGCTCAGCGGACTCTACGCTGCCGCCACCGCTCTGCGAAACACTCTATTCGATCGCGGCCTCCTGTCCTCGCGGCGACTGCAGCAACCCGTGGTCAGCATCGGGAATTTGTCGGTGGGTGGCTCGGGCAAGACTCCGTTCGTAATTGCGCTCAGTGAAATGCTGCGCGCGCGCGGCATTCGCTTCGACGTGCTCTCCCGCGGATACGGCCGCAAAACTCGCGGCGTGCTGGTAGTGGAGACCGGTGGCAAGGCCTCCGACTCTGGCGATGAGCCCCTGCTGATTGCGCGGAGGCTGGGTGTCCCGGTGATTGTCGGTGAAAGCCGTTATGAGGCGGGCCGAGTCGCCGAGCAAAAATTCCAACCGCAATTGCACATCCTCGACGACGGCTTCCAGCACCGATCTCTCGCTCGCGATTTCGACATCGTGCTGATGACCGAGCGCGACTTTGACGACACGTTGCTACCCTCGGGGCGGCTGCGCGAGCCGCTGTCATCGCTGCAACGCGCCGATGCGATCGTGCTGCCACGGGACCTTTCTGCGCTGGCGATCGAAAGATTCGCACAGCAGGGGAAACTTATTTGGCGAATGCAGCGAGAAATCGTCATGCCCGCTGCGGCCGTCGCGCCGATTGTGTTCTGCGGTATCGCGCGGCCGCAGCAGTTCTTTGCTCAGGTTCGCGCCGCCGGAGTCACGCCCGCGGCGGAAATCGAGTTTCGCGACCACCACAGCTATGAAAAACGTGACACCGAGCGCCTGTTCGCCATGCTGGGCAAGCTCGGCGCCGGCGGTTTTCTGACCACGGAAAAGGATGCGGTCAATCTGGGGCCACTGCAGGCGGAACTCAAACCGCTCGCGATCGTCAGGCTCCAGCTCACGCTCGACCAGCCCACTGACGTTGTAGATGCAATTTTGGCGAGAATCGAAGACCGAAAGCTCCGCTCGTGAGAAAATCTTGAGTTACACCACATGACCCAGCACCTTGATGACAAAACATACTAAAGAAAACGGCCGCCTGCGCCTACGAAGAATCGTCGAGTCTTTTCCCAAGCTGACCGTGACCGTGCTCGCGGATCTGGTGGCTGACGAGTTCGTCTTCGGCGAGATTTCTCGCGTCTCGCGCGAAGCGCCCGTGCTGATCTTGAAGCACCGTGATCGCAGAGTGGTTCCGGGAGGCGGCGCGAACGCCATCTACAACCTCGCCGACCTGGGAGTCAACGTGCTGCCGATTGGGGTAGTAGGCGACGACGAGCCCGGAAAGCTGCTGCTGCGCGCTTTCCGCCACAAACGTATCCCGGTCAGCGGTGTTCTCAAAGACAAGAGCTACACCACGGTGACCAAGACCCGCATCCTGGCTGGATTCGCACACACGGCCGGACAGCAGGTCGTGCGCCTTGACCGCGAGCCGAGCGAGGGCCCCAATTCGCATTTGCGCCGCGAGATCGTTCTTTCCGCCCGCGAATACACTCGCGCCTCCGATGCGCTGCTGGTTTCCGACTATGGATACGGCGCGGCAACGCCAACCTTGCTGAATGTGATTCGGGAAAAGCGCGGGATCGATAAGGTTCCGGTGACGCTCGACTCGCGCCATCGCATGCTCGAGTTTTCCGGAGTAACGGCCGCAACGCCGAATGAGTCTGAGGTGGAAGAAGTTCTCGGGATCCGTATCGGCAACGACTGGGAGCGCCTTGTGGCCGCAGGCGACCAGATCGCAGGCGCGATGAACTTGGAGGCGCTGCTGATCACGCGCGGCAAGGACGGCATGGTGGTCTTTCCGCGCCGTCACAAGCCAGTGGATATTCCCATCTCCGGCAGCGATGAAGTCGCCGACGTAACCGGAGCGGGCGATACCGTCATCGCAACCTTTACCGCTGCTCTGGCCGCAGGTGCAACTGCCGAAGAGGCAGCCCACCTGGCAAATTACGCTGGCGGCATCGTGGTGATGAAGCGGGGCACGGCCACGGTAAGCCAGCAGGAATTGCTGGAGGCGCTGGATAAGGCGTTGCCGGTTGCTCGAGAACATTAGAGTGTGGGGACGGGGTTTTGCTCCGTCCAAGCGGGCGGAGCCCCGCTTCCACAGCGTCATTTCGGACGCAGATCGAGATCGTTGAGCACATCATCTTTGAGCACATCACTCCATCAAAAGATTGTTTCGCGCGATAAACTTCGGCAGCGTGTGGCGGATTGGCGGCGCGCAGGCGATCGCATCACGCTGGCCAACGGATGTTTCGATCTGCTGCATGTGGGCCATGTACGTTACCTCCATGCCGCACGGGAACTGGGCGGCAAACTGATCGTCGCAATCAACGCCGACGCTTCCGTGCGCGCCTTAAAAGGTGAAGGGCGGCCCGTGATGCCGGCGGAAGAACGCGCGGAGATTCTGGCATCGCTGGCGGACGTTGACGCGGTCGTTGTTTTTCCAGAAAAGGACGTGCGCGCCATCATTCGCGAAATTCGCCCTGACTTTCATGCCAAGGGCACCGACTACACGGCAGAGAGCGTCCCGGAACGCGACGAGGTCGAGGCTTGTGGAGGCCGTGTCGTTATCGTGGGTGATCCCAAGAATCACTCGGCTACCGATATCATTCGTTCGCGCTCGCGGCTGGAGCCGCGAAAATCGTGAAGCGATGCGGTCGGGGACAAGGACAAGGATGACCGACTCCTTTCTTCCTCGAGCCGGCACGCCCCGATTCGATAGCCTGCTCATCGTGCGGCTCAGCGCCATGGGAGACATTATTCACACGCTGCCTGCCGCAGCCGCGCTGCGCCTGGCTTTTCCTCACGCAACCTTGGGATGGCTGGTCGAAGAGCGCTGGGCGGAACTGCTGTGCACGCTGCGCTATCCGCGCTCGGGGCGGCGGTCTGCGCAGCGACCACTGGTTGACCGCGTCCATTCCGTCAACACGGCGGAATGGCGCCGCGCGTTACTCTCATTCAACACCTGGCAGCAGATGGCGGTGGGCTTGAGTGAGTTACGCGGAATTCGATACGACGCGGCGATTGATTTTCAGGGCGCGTTTCGTTCGGCTTTGCTGGCACGCTGGTCGGGCGCGCCCATTGTGTACGGGAGCGCACAAGCGCACGAGAATGTTGCCAGCATGTTTTACACGCGACAGGTGCTTGTGAAGACGACGGGCACTCATGTTGTCGAACAGGCGCTGGTGCTGGCGGAAGCGTTCATGCGAACTGCGGGCGTTCCAACTGCTATCAGCCCGACGGACATCATCCCAACACCGGCGGCAGAGATGCAGGCGGAGTTTCCCGTGGATCCGGATGCAGAGGCCAAGATTGCCGGTCTGACGGGGGATGGGAGCAACTTCGCGATTCTCAATCCCGGCGCGGGATGGGGAGCGAAGAGGTGGCCGGCCGAGCGCTTTGGGCAGGTTGCGGCGGAACTCGCAAAAGATGGATTATGCTCGCTCGTAAACTACGGGCCGGGAGAAGAAGAATTGGCCGTGGCCGTAGAAGCCGCAAGCGAGGGGGCTGCGCGAAGGATTTCCTGCTCGGTCTCCGAGTTGATCGCGCTCACGCGGCGGGCTCGCCTCTTTATCGGCGGCGACACCGGGCCGATGCACATGGCGGCCGCTTTGAAGATTCCGGTGGTGGCAATTTTTGGTCCGACAGATCCGGCGCGCAACGGCCCATTCGGGACACGATCGATTGTCCTGCGCAGCCCGAGCAGTATGACCGATCACACCCGGCGCCGCGAGCCGGAACAAGGTTTGCTCGCGATCACGGTCGGCGAAGTTGTCGCCGCAAGTCGGAAGCTGTTGCAAAATCATATTGCAGAACCAAAGTGATTGGAGCCTCACAATCCGGATTGCAACCCTCACAGACCACCAGTGACACTTGGTCCCGCGTTGCCCGTCGTATCCGCGTGCCCCTGGGATTTATTTTCACGGTTGTCTATGTCTGGCTGGCGCGGCCCACAAAAGCTTCACTCATTACGGGCACACTGGTGCTGCTTCCCGGACTTCTCTTGCGCGGGCTCGCTTCCGGCCACGTGCAAAAAGACAAGCAGCTCACCACCAGCGGTCCCTACGCCTACACCCGTAACCCACTGTATCTGGGCTCATTGATGCTGGCCGCGGGCTTCGCGATCGCAGCGCGCAGTTGGTGGATTGTCGCGATCATGCTCGCCATGTTCGCTGTGATTTATATTCCGGTCATCGCCGGCGAAGAGCGTTACCTGCGACAGACATTTCCCGACTACGACGACTATGCCCGCCACGTGCCGCGCATGCTGCCGCGGCTGACGCCTTACGGGCGCCAGCACAGCGCGTACTCCTCCGCGCGTTATTGGAAGCACCGCGAATACGAGGCCAGCATTGGCTGCGTGGTGGTGCTGGCCGTTCTTGTCGTCAAGCTGATCTTTAAGACAATGTGAGCAAGATGGTGTGATAGTCTGCCGTGAGGTTCTTACACAGAGGTTCGCTCTACAGACGTTCGCTACACAAGGAACTGCGTAAATAGAGCTATCGCGACCAGTGCTGATCTTCCTCCGTCATTGCCGCATCGTGGCTGCCTTCGCGCTTAGCGGCCCATTTTGGCTGATCGCAGCTATGTTGGCGCAGGAAGCCCCGCCGACAGCAACAACAACGATCGGTCCCGCTCCCGTGCACATCGCGCCTCCTCGTCCCAACTATCCTTTCCCCGACGGACGGAGCTACGTCTATTCGGCGGAGTGGCATTTGATCACTGCCGGAACCGGTGTGGTGAAAATGGAAGTCGCCGGAAACGACCGCAAGGTCACCGCGTCCGCCGAATCTTCAGGGGCCGTCAACGTCATCTTCCCGGTGCATGATCGCTTCGAATCGCACTTCGATCCCCGAACGTTCTGCTCGCTCTCGATCTTCAAGCACAGCGAGGAAGGCGCGCACAAGCGCGAGACTTCGATCCACTTCGATTACGCGCATAAGAAAAGCACGCTCGATGAAAAGAGCCTGAAGACCGGTGAGACGAAGCACGTCGAAAACGACCTTGCCGGTTGCGCCACCGACGTCATCACCGGCTTCTACTATTTGCAATCGCTGCCGCTGCAACCGGGCGCCACCTATGAGTTCCCGATCAGCGACGGGAAGACGACGATCGTCCACGCCACCGTGGGGAAGCGCGAGCAGATCAAAGTGCCGGCCGGAACCTTCCCGGCCGTGCTGGTCACGGCCGAAGCCACGTCGGGCTCGCTGCAGTCCAAAGGCAAAGTATGGGTGTGGTATTCGGAGGATCCCAGCCACACGCCGGTGCAAATGCGCGCCAAGTTGGGATGGGGCACGCTGCTGTTTCGGCTGCAGAGGGTCGAGAAATGACCGAGCAGTGATCGAGAAGCAAATCCTACTTCCGCGCCACGACCGCCTGCTTCGCCCGCGCCAGTTCCGGACGCAGTGAACTCGAACCTTCGCAAGTCTTGACCAGCACGGCGTAATACTCGGTGGCCTGCGAAGCTTGTCCCGCCATCTCCGCCGCCCGGGCCGCGCCGTAGAGACCGTTGAAGCGCTTAGGATTGAACTTCAAGTCTCCCTGATACTCGGCCAGGGCTTGCTCCGGACGTTTCATCTCCAGCAGCATGTCGGCCAGCATCTCGCGCGCCGGCATCGAAGTCTGTTCTTCCCCGACGGCGTCTTCATGATCGGCGGCCTTGCGCAGCGTCGCGATCGCTTCCTCGTCTTTCCCGTCGCCGTGCAGAACCCACGCCGAGGCGACCAGTTGATCCTGCTCCACGTACTCAGCGGCGTATTTCTTCTTGCGCGCGACATAATCCTTATGAATCGCTTCGATTTCCGCGAGATCTTTTTTTGCCGCAGCCTGATCGCCGCTGCGCACGCTGCCAATCGTTTTTGCCCCGTATATGTAGGCGCGGTCGACCGGGTATGCATTGGCAACCACCTCCAGGTTGGCCGCGTCCGACCAGTGATGCAGCTCAAGCGCGTACATGGCAGGGAATTTGGTCATCGCGAAAGCGTGCATGTCCTGCCCGGCCATCTCCATTGAGGGCATGGTCTTGACTTCGTCAATCACCTTCGCCGCCTCATCTTCGCGGCCACTCTGCAGATAGGCATAGATCAGAAAATCCATGGCGTGGAACTGGTGGCCTTCTCCGCCCATGTGCATTTCAGCGGCATGCCGAGTTGCCGCTATCGAGGCTAGATTCGACTGGATGGAGTCTGGCCAATCCCCGACGCGCGCGAAAATGTGCGACGGCATATGCAGCGCGTGCGGAGCAGACGGCGCGATCTGCGCATAGCGCCGCGCCGCCGGCAATCCCAACTCCGCCAACTGCGGCTTGTCGTAGGTGTGGATCAGGTAGTGCGCGATGCCGGGATGATTGGGTTCTACGTCGAAGAGCTTCTCCAGGATCGCACCCGCCTGCTTGCGGTTGGCAAATGTCGTGTCGTCATCGGGCTCCGACGCCAACAGCGAGAGCGCATAAAAAGCAGCTGCCTCGTGGTCGTCAGGATACTTCCGGTATACCTTCTCCATGGCGGCGGAGTAAGCCCCCGCTCGCGCTTCGTGGTCGGCTTTCTTGCTGTTGGAATAGAACGCGTTCAGGGCCTGGATGTAAGCGCGCTCGCGGTCGGTTGGGGCTTTCGCCTTGTCGGCCTTCTTCAACTCTGCCGAGCCGCGCTTGATGGTAGCTTCTTTCGGCTGATCCCAGAGCTGATGCCACAGACTCATCGCCTCACCCCAATACGCCATCGCGCACTTCGGGTCCTGTTTTTCGACGTCGAGAAAAGTCTTCTCCGCCTCTTCGTACCAGAACGAATGCAACAGCGCGACACCTTTTTCGAACGTCTTCTGCGCGTCCGGGGAACAAGATACGGGGAAGTGCACCGTGCCCAGTTGTTGCTGCGTGAATTCTTCGTGATGATGGTCTTCATCGCCAACCACAACGCCGGAGAAAGCTGCGGCAGCAAGGCACATCACCCAGATCAATTTGCGCATGGAGCACCCCAGTCGGAGTTTAGAAGCCGGAGCGAAGCGGGGTCAAGGCGGGCGAGTGGCTTATCGCCAAAGCATGAAACTCCTCACTTCACCGCGGCCAGAAGCGCTTCTGCCACGAGCTTCTTCGTCTGGTCATCCATCTCCGATGGCCCAGCTTTCCAGCTGGCTTGGTTGGCGAGACGCTTGGATTTGATCCCGATATAGACGGCGTTGTATGCCGTGTCCCCGAGGTTTTCCACTCTGTGCTTGAAGGGCGGAAACCAGCGGGGATCGCCCGGCTTGGCAAACACCTCTTGTGTCTTGCCATTTTCATCCGTGAACCGGAGATGCCCGGCAGTGAGAACGACGACCACGCCTCCCATGTGCGCGTGCAGGCCCGACTTCTCATGCGGTCCATAATGGATGTTCACTACCTGCACATACTCATTCTCAAACGCCAGCTTGTAATGCGTGGGCTCGACTTTAATGGGATCCTGCGCAAGCGCCACGGATAAGCAAAACAAGACCAACAATGCGGCGCAGAACGGCCCGCCGTACACGGATTTCCGCATGAGAGACCTCGTGGATTTTTGTAGGCTGCCCTCAAGCTTATCCTGCCCCAGGCAGCTGTCAATGATGGAAACGAAGGTTTGGACCAAAGTGGTAAGAAGGCGGCTTTGGCTCCTACTGCAGCCGGAAGCGTTCATTGATCAGCCGCTGCAGGCGCGGGCGGTAGAGAATATCGTAGGCAAGTTCTTTGTCAGGGAACATGCTGAGCGCGGCGCGGCGGGCATTCGCCGCCATCTCGGCGGCCTCTTCCAGGGTCAGATCGGGATCCTGGCTGATCACCGACATCACCATGCTCATCATTACCTGCAAGCGACGGAGCCTTCGCGCCTCGTCGATGCGTTCATTGTGTTCTCCGCCTGGCTGGTCGGCTGGTTGAACTTCCATTCTGCCCCCGTTGATCTTTGGATGACGATCTTTGGATGTTGACCTGGCGCCGCGCGTTGCGCTCTAGTTGCCATTGTGCCAGCTTCCGCCGGCAAATCAAGCTGCCCTTGGCCGTACACTTTCGTGACCGGCAAAGATAACCCGCGAGACAGGCGTATAGTGACTGCCGTAATCTGTTAACAGACAGTTCTACGGAGGACGCATGCCTAACCCCTCGCCTCAACCCGAGCGTCAGCCCGAGCCCAACGAGAAGCTCGTCAAGATTTTCGACACGGAGCAGGAAAACGAAGCTATCGTCGTGCAGGGCTTGCTCGAATCTGCCGGCATCGACTCGGACTTGAAATCCATTGACGCGGTTCAGGACGCGTTTCCTGGCGTTGGTGGATCCGTCCTACTGGTGCGCGAAGAAGACGCGCCCGAAGCGGAAAAGATTATCGACGCCTACCGCAAATTGCCGCCCCTCGACGACGAAACGGCGGATATCACCGGGTAAACCAGCAGTGCGCGCGATCGCTCCAGCCGCGCGTCGGAACAGGAAAGCCCGGCACGTCAGTGTCGGGTAGGCAACGGGGAAAGCCTGAGTCCCGCAAGGGACGGCACTACTCAGTGCAGAATCGCGAGGTCCGGAGTCACGGACTTTCCGTCCAGATAAAAACTGACTGCGCCCTCCTCGTCGGTGCGGTAGGTTTTCACTCCGACTTGTTGTAACCGCTCCAGCACTTCGCGCCGGGGATGTCCGTAGACATTCCGCGCGCCGACGGAAATGACCGCGTAGCGCGGATGAACGGTTGCGAGCAGATCGACAGAGGTTCCGCTCGCGCTGCCGTGATGCGCCACCTTCAGCAGCATCGCCTCCGGGTGCTCTTCCACCACGCGCCGCTCCGCAGGACGTTCCGCGTCTCCCTCGAGCAAAGCGGTCGTCCCGCGAAACGTGGCGGTAAACACCAGGCAATCGTCGTTCGGACGCATCGACCCGGTGATTTGGTCGCGTCCGGGAGCGAGCATGTGAAAATGCGCTCCGCCGTAATCGAATTGATCGCCTTCTTTCTTTACTGAGACATTCATCCCCGCTCTCTCGGCCTGCGCAACGATCGCCGCCAATTCGCCCACCGGCTTGTCGATGCTCATCCAGAGTTCTCGCGGGTGGAAATTCGCAATCACCGCGGGCATTCCGCCGAGGTGGTCGGCATGAGGATGCGTGATCGCAACAACGTCGAGACGATCGATGCCGCGATTCCAAAGGTAGGAAGAGACCACCTGTTCGCCGAGATCGAAGTCCGAGTGCATCCACTGCGGCAAGCCTCCGGCATCAATGAGCAGGGCGCGGCCTTCGGGCGTGACCAGCAGAATGGAATCGCCTTGCCCGACGTCGATGGTCGTCATCTCCATCACGTCGGCGCGAAGGTGAGCGCGCGAGGGGACAAACGCAATCCAGACCGCAATGCCGAACAGCAACACCACGGAAGCGAAAGCCGCCGGACGCGTGCGACGGATCTGCACCGCCAGCATGGCGATCAACAGCGCGGCGATCGACGCCAGGATCATCGCGAGCGAGGGCATGGCCACCCGCAGGTCCGCGATTGATGTGCCCGCAACCTGTGCGCCTCCGAGCCAGTGCACCGTTCCCGCGATTCCCTCAAGCGCGAGCCCGGAAATCCAAACCGCAGGCTTGGCCAGCGCGGTCGAGATATATCCCAGGCCGACGGCGGCGGCGGCGGCGGGCATCAGCACTTGGGTGAGCGGAATCACCGCCAGGTTGGCCGGCATTCCCATGGTGGTCGCGCGATGAAAGTGGTAGGCCATGAGCAGCGCCAGTCCCGCCTGCATCATCGCCGAGATGAAAATCAATTCGCTCAGACCAATTGCCACCCGCATGGAGATTGCAGGCAGTGCCAGGCTCAGGCGGTCGCCGATGAATCTCTTCAGCCGCCCTGCGATCAACCGCAAATCGAGCCGGAATTGCGCCACCTCGGGAGCGACGCGCAAATCATAGCTGGCGGCCTGCAACAGCCGTAATCCCCGCGCGTAGGGCAACGTTGTCCGTTCCAGAATCGGCGAGCCGATGCCCGCAATAATAAAGACCGCCAGAAACGTCAGCTGAAAACTGGCGCCAAACACGGCATGTGGATCGGCGATCAGAACTCCCAGCGCCGCCGCTCCAATGGCGTTCATCATGTTGCGTTCGCGATACAGCAGACGCGCGCCTAAGTAAGTTGCCAGCATCAGCGCGGCGCGCCAAACTGGGGGACCGACCCCCACCACGAACGCATACGCGAACGAGACCACGACGGTCGTAATGGCCGCCACCGCAGGATCCACGCGAAACTGGCGCAGCGTCCAAAAAATGGCGAACGCCAGGATGCTCAGGTTCATACCGGAAACAACCAGCACGTGATACGTCCCCGAGCGCTGGTACTCGGTGCGAGTCGCGTTGCGCAGGAATGATTCTTCGCCGAGAACCATGGCATCCATAAGCGAGGCCTGCGACGCGGGCCACAGCTGGTGAATCTTGGCCACGATGCTCGCGTGGACGCGCGTCCGCCAGAGTTCAATCCAGCTGCCGGAAAACCCGGGAAGCCGCTCAACATCTTTTGCCTCCGCCGACCCCAGGACGCTGATGCCGTTGTCGCGCAGATAGCCTTCATAATCGAAGGCTCCGGGATTGCGATAATTGCGCGCCGGATGCAGCTTCGCGCGAATCTGAAGACGCGTACCGTAAGTTAGAGGAAGTGGAGTGACGGGCGTCTCGCCCGTCCCGCGTGCGCCTTCCGCGGTACTAATGTCGGGCGGGGACGCCCGGCGCTCCACTGACTCGGAGTCCTCTACCTTCTCATAAATCGTCAGCCGAACCCCGGCCCGCACCGGCCAACTTTCGCCCTCGCTTGCGATCTCTTCCGTCTCCACATCAATGGATTCAGAAATCGACTTGGGCCCCGCCGCCCGTGCATATCCTTCCCGCATCACACGCGCCGTGAGTCTGACTGCGCGGCCATCGGACAGGGCAACAATCCGAGCGTCATCCCGCTGAAGTTCCTCCGGCCGCTGCCCGCGAACCTGAATCAGAAAAGCGCCCAGAAGAAACCAAGCGCCCAAGGAGAGCGCCTTGCCCAGCCAGGCTCGTTTCGAAAGAAACCAGGACGCCGCAAGAACGAAAGCCACTAACGCGATCACCCACCACGACGGCGGCCGCCAGGCGCGCACACCCGTCCACAGGCCGAGCGAAAATGCCAGCGCGGCCCAGAACAACGGCTGCCGTGGCGGTTTCCGGTCATGTGTCATGCTGTGATCTCCGATGGAGAACGTGGGCCACGCCGAGCGGTAGTGGCGTTTCGGCCCGACTCGGACAAAACAGTCGGAACCCCGCGGGAGGACGAGCGGGGCCCTGGCGCCTGCGTTGCTGTGCCGGGGCCCTCGGCCAACCACCCGTCTTCCAGGAGGAACTGGGCGACGTGAAAGCGGTCAGCGCACCAGCAGCATCACCGATTCGATGTGAAACGTCTCAGGAAAGAGATCGAATAAGTGTGCTTCCTCGATGTGATAGCCAGCGGCCAGTAGGGGGGCGAGGTCCCTAGCCAGCGTCGCCGGATCACACGAAACATATCGGACAACAGGCGCTCCGAGTTCCACCAGCGAGCGGATCACCGCCTTGCCGGCACCGGTGCGGGGAGGGTCCAGGACAATCAAGTCGGGCCTTCTTCGCACCGACCGGCTCCTCAGGTAATCGCTCCTAAGAAAATCCTCGGTTCGCGCGCCGACCGCTTTCACGTTCGCAGGCACATTCTGCACAAGGTCAGCATGCGATGTCTGTGACGCCTCTACAGCAAAAATGTGATGAAAACTTTCCGCCAAAACCGCGGAAAACAATCCTCCACCCGCGTAGAGATCGAGTGCGACGTCCCCGCGCGCATTGCCGGTCACGACCGAAACCAGTTCGTCCACCAGATAACGGTTCCCCTGGAAGAAGGCTCCCGCGCTGACCTGATATTCGTAGATCTTCGTTTGATAGCGAATGGTCTTCGCGCCCGATTGCGCCAGCGCTTTCGGATCCATCGGCGCATCATCTTCGAATCGGCGTCGAGAAGAGAAGAATGTTACGCCGCTGATTTCCGGCACCTCGCGCCGGATCGCCTCCGCCCAGCGCAATAGATCTCGCTGATCAGCTTCGCGGCCGCAGAATGCCCAGGCCAACAAACGCTCATCCGCCGCGTCCGCGAACAGCTCCATCTCTTCGACTGCCACTGGGCAGTTCAAGCCGCGCAGCTCAAGCAGACGCACCATCATCCGATTGATCAGCGGCGAGCTAATCGGGCATTCGCGCACGGGAAGAACTTTGTGCGACGCGAACTGGAAGTATCCCAGCGCAAGCTCCGGTGCAGTCTGCACCTGCAGTCGTGTTCGGTTGCGGTAGTTCCACGGAGGAGAAGCATGCAGGTGAATCTCTGATTTCAGCTCGATTTTCGCAATCCGCTGCAACGTCTCGCGCAGAATTTCAGCCTTAAACACCAGTTGCCGCTCGTAGGGAATGTGCTGGTAATGGCATCCGCCGCATTGCCGGAAATACGGACAGCGCGCTTCGACGCGGTCAGGCGAGGCTTCGATCAACTGCGCCACCGAGCCGCGCGCGAAGCCCGGCTTCTCTTGCCGGATGTCGGCCTCGACCTTTTCCCCCGGCAAAACAAACGGCACAAAGACCGTCATGCTGCGGCCATCAGGCCCAGGCGCGGTTCGGGCCAAGCCTTCGCCGCCGTAGATCAGTTTTTCGATGGAAAGCAGCTTTGCGACCCCCTCCCTCAAGCCTGTCTTTTAGAATCAATACTTTAGCTAACTCATGCTGCCAGGTCTTTGAAGAATAAGGAGTTGCAGGTAATGTATTTATTATTCAATGACTTAGAGCGATGATTCCGGCTTCGCCGCGCGGGCGTTTCAGCTAAGTCTTTGAAGAATAAGGACTTACTTTTAGCATATTTATTAGTCAAAGACTTAGCGTCCGCATGCTGCGATCAAGATCGAGCGGTGGCGCTTTGAGCGCCGTCAGTCTTAAGTCTGAGTTTGTTTCAGGAGTTAAGTCAAGCTTCTTTTTCTCGCGGAAGCTGCCCGAGCGGGGATTAGAAGCCGGGGCGAGGCATCGGACCTGTCGGCACCTGGGTTCCGGCAATAGGGTTCTGGGTGCTATCGCATTCTTCGCCTTTCGCCGTCAGGCTATACCGCCTACGGTAAAGGAGGCTCGGTCGGCGGTGGGATGGGCTGCCCGTTGGGGGTCGCCAATTGCGGGTAAAGAACATTAAAGTATTTATTGTTCGTCACGTGGCTTGTGGCAACAAAAGCCACTCCGCAGTATGCGTCGTTTACGGTGTTGTTGGAAATCGTATTGTTACCCTCAGCCCCTCCAAAAGCCTCGAAGACTCCCTCAGACAGGTTCGTCAGGGGGGTGGCATTGAAGATGGTGTTGCCACTCACCAGACTGTTTGAAGCGCCCAACATATCGATGCCGTCCAGCAAGTCGATATTGCCAATCAGATTGTTGGTTATGCTGGCGCGGTTGCCGCCGTTGAAAAAAACGCCGCTTTGGACGTGATTAATTACATTGTTGTCAACGATGACACCGTCTCCAGCCTCATGTAGCACCACTCCAAAGCTTTGCGAGTCACTGCAACGGGTCGAAGAAAGTTTGCCGCAGCTTCCTTCGGTGATGATGTTGCTCTTGATCTGACCCACTGCTCCGGCGCCCATACCAATCCCAAATTGATTAATTCCGGTGGCAGGCCCCAGACCCGAAACGTTATTACCTTGGATTGTGACGTTTACTCCAGCGTTGGTGGATATGATGCCACCTCTCTGGAAATCGTGAACGCTGTTATTTTCGATCTCGACGTGGAAAGGTCCGGCCTCGCTGGAATCGGTCACAACTCCAAATCCGTTTCCAGAACAGCTCTGCGGGCTGGGCAACTTCGCGCCGAAAGCGGCGCTGTTGACTAGCTGGCCAGAGGCGTTAAAGAAGTGAACCGCAGAGAGAACAATGTCGCAGCTAGCCACCGTGTTCTGGCTGGCGTCGATGGCGAGGTTGTCAATGGTAACTCCCGTAGTGCTCATCACAGTGATTACGGCTTCGAATGGCAGACCTTGAAGGTCTTGCAAATTGGGTTGGAGCAAGACCCTCTTCACCTCATTGCAGCAAGGGAGATAGTTCCCGATATTTACGTGGGTAAGAATACCCCGCAAGGTTAGCGGCTTGGTGATGATGAGTTGTTCCGCGTAAAGAGCCGGGCATATCTCGATCACGTCACCGGGAGAAGCGGCAGTTATTGCAGCAGAAATGGTTGTGTATTGAGCATTTGGACAAGCGGTATTGGGCTGTCCAACAGTGAGAGTTGCAGCATGACCGCTGGCGCCCATGATTAACCAGCTCGCGATCAGTAAAAGCACGCTCCCAAATAGCCGTTTGGCACGCAACATAAATGTTCTCCTTTTGTCGATCAGTGATGACTTAATCGTTCTGGAATCGAGCGGGCGTCACCGTCTGGCAACGCTCGGACACAATCCGACAATCGGGTGGGCGCGGTCAATCGAGCCGAGCACTCATTCGTCATCGTGCATGCGACGTAAGTTGTTCTTGTACACGGCCTTGCCTATAGCCTTCCCCAAGCGCTCGCCTGCGTCCTGATCGGTTCGAAAATGTATCCCACCGTAAACGCGCGCGTCGGAGATGTCGTCGGTAATTTGCTTGAACGTCGTGTATTGCAACACGATGTCGGGCACGGCGGGATTTGACAACGTGATCGAATGTCCCTCCTCGCCGTACACCCATCCAAGGACAGCGGCTGCCGCGTTGCCTGCACTGCCGTGGTTTGAGGGATAGCTCGGAAAGCACGGTGTCACGATGAATGGAGTCCAGTTCGGATCACCAACGGTATGTGGGTTGCCGTCCGTGTCACCGGCGTGGATTGCCGTTTCAGGGCGCCAGAAGTTGTAGTGGTACTTGTTGAGGAATGATGCCACCAAGCTGTCATTCATCGCCATGTTGATCAGGGCTAGTGCGTGGGCGTTTTGCGACAGCGAACGGCCCTGTTGCATGGCGACCTGCTCCGCGGCCTGATTGAACACCTGAGTTGGAGAGGAAGCCGCATAGAAAAGGGCGACATTCGCCCGATCTGGAGGCCGCTGAGTGCTGTTAAGGCTCCCGACCGTCATTACCTCGTCGTAGGTTTTCGTGTATCGGTTGCTGGCGAGCACCGGAGGCGGAGCGAGTAGAAAGTCACCGGCACTCGGGATACCGAAAGGAGTCACGTTCTGCCATTGAAAGCCGACTCCAACCGCGACTCCGTTCATAATTGGACAACTCGCTGTCGCCTGCCATTCTCCTGGAACAGGCGGGCCGGGAATCTTGAATTGCGGAGGCGACGAGCCGTCGTTCGCGCGCAGAGCGGTCATGGCCGCAGCTGCGGCGTCACCGGTGTAGATGCCGTCAGTCTTGGCTTGTCCGTCCGGTATGGACGCGAGCGAGTTGGTGCGATCGGCCTCAAGAGTGGCTTGGCTCGCTGGAAAATAGGTGCTGAGTACCAGATACGCGGCTTCGATGGCTGCTGCCTCGGGTGAGGCATCCGCCGGCGCAGTTATGGTCCCAAGATACGGTTGGTAGTCATGTGTAATGGAGTTGACCGCCTCAAACACAGCGAGTTGCACAATTGCAGCATAGCGCGCTTGGGCGAAGGGGCTCTGATTGTTGGCGACGGCCGTGTTCACGGCGATTGCATTCCAGTCCAAAACGACATCAGCTCTTGCGTCTACCGATCCAAACGACAGACCGAGCATCAACCCGCATAAGAACCTAGAAATTCTCCTCATAACTCTGTCCTCCTTTGTCATTGTTGTCCACCCCGGCTTGCGGTGGCGTGCGTGAAAGGGGATCGTGTGCTCACATTGATCTTTTGACAATGGTGGAAACATGAAGGTTTTCTGAAGACTTTATGACTCAGTAAATAGAGGCAAATACTGGAGTTGCTGAAAGAGAGGAGAAATAAGGTAGAATCCCTCCAACGCATTGGGGTGGCCTATTGTCACCGAACGCTGTCCGATCTCCAGATCCCATTAGACTTGGGAGCGATCTCGAACTCGACCCCGGCGCATATGAGCTGCGCCGAGCGGGACGGCGGCTGAAGCTGGAGCGAATTCCCATGGACCTGCTGCTGCTCTTGGTTGAGCAGAGGGGGCAGCTGGTCACGCGAGAACAAATCATTGAAAGGATCTGGGGGAAGGCTGTCTTTCTCGATACCGATAGTAGCATCAATGCTGCGATCCGGAAGATTCGCCACGTTCTCAAAGACGATCCCGAGCGACCGCAGTACGTCCAAACGGTCAGTGGCCGGGGATACCGATTCATACTGCCAATCATCGAGGCAACTCCTGTTGCCGGTGGCGGAAACGTCGCACCTATACAAACACCATCTCTCGAAAACCTGATTGGCAGGAAAGTATCTCACTACCGCGTATTGCAAGTGGTTGGGGGAGGAGGGATGGGTGTAGTGTACAAGGCGGAAGATCTAAAGCTAGGCCGCCAAGTGGCTATCAAGTTCCTGCCAGCCGAGATGGCGAGCGATCCTAAGGCATTCAAACGATTGGAACGCGAAGCGCGTGCGGCATCGGCGCTTGAGCATCCTAACATCTGTCCCATCTATGAGCTCGGAGCACACGATGGCCAGCCCTTCATCGTAATGCCATTGCTGGAGGGACAGACGCTACGTGAACGGATTGAAAGCGCCGGCCAACAAAAAAAGGTGTTCCCCACGAAGGAGTTCGTCGATCTCGCATTGCAAATTATCACCGGATTGGAAGCCGCGCACGAAAAGGGCATTATTCACAGGGATATCAAACCGGCGAACATCTTCATTACCAACCGAGGGGAAGCCAAGGTCCTCGACTTCGGCTTGGCCGAAATGATCGAGCCAAGTCTCGATCAGGGAGCGCAGGAGCAAACCGTCCCGACTGAAACTGTGGCCGCCCAACCGTCCAAATTTGCTTCCAATCAGCGGTTAACTGTGACCGGCATGACCATGGGAACGGCTTACTACATGTCGCCTGAGCAGGTGCGTGGCGAAAAGCTGGACGCCCGGACGGATCTGTTTTCTTTTGGGTTAGTTCTCTACGAAATGGCAACCGGTGAGCGTGCTTTTCCCGGAAATACGGCAGCGGTAGTTCATGATGCCATTCTGCACCGGTCGCCCCTTCCAATACTGCAACTAAAGCCGGAACTTCCGACCGGATTGGAACCAATCATCGCCAGAGCTCTGGAAAAAGACCGCAGCCCCCGGTATCAAAGTGCGGCCGACATGCGAACGGATTTACAGCGGCTAAAGCCAGAGTCTGAGAGTGCATACCGTTCGAAAGTGCCGCGACGAGGATATCGTTTCGTTGCACCTGTCAACGAGGTCACCGGTAGTGTGCTGGCGACCACTGACGAGACTGGCAAGGGCGTCAAATCTGCTTCGGCCATCCACAAGACTCCGGTCATTGCGGTTATCGGGATCATCTTGGTCGTTCTTGGCGGCTTGTCGGCATTCTGGTTGAGGTCGCCGGTCGCGCCGCCAAGGGTGCTCAAGTATACCCAGCTCACAAGCGATGGACGGTACAAAGATGCCTTGTTTATGGATGGTAGCCGACTTTATTTCACGATGGCGAAATCAGGTCGTTTGACTTTGGCTCAGATGTCTACGGCAGGTGGACAAATCAACCCCGTTTCGGTTCCATTCGAACTGGTGGGGTTGTCCGATATCTCTCCTGATGGTTCCTCGCTGCTCGTCCAAGCCTACGCAGCTGATCAGAGTGTTGACGATTCAGCGACGTACGTGCTTCCTCTCCCAGCCGGGACCCCGAGACGTCTTGGGGGTGGCGCTTTTTCAGAAGCCACCTGGTCGCCCGATGGACGCCGGATCGCTTACAGAGAGGGCACGGACTTATATGTCGCGGAGTCGGATGGCAGCGCACCTCGCAAGCTCGCGACGCTACAAGGCCCTCCACTCTCGCCGCGTTGGTCGCCGGATGGGAAGCTGTTGCGCTTTTTTGTATGGATCGGGCTGGGGAATCACGCACTTTGGGAAGTCCACAGTGACGGCAGCGGCTTGCGTCAACTTTTTCCTGGTTGGAACAATCCGCCGACGGAGTGCTGCGGGACGTGGACGCCAGACGGAAGATATTTTATTTTCATGTCCTCGCGCGGTAATGCGCCCAAAGGTGAATCGGCAACCAACCTCTGGGCGGTTCGCGAAAAGGACAAATACTTCAGACGGGTTAGTCACAAACCGGTACAACTCACCCTTACATCGACAGGCACGGCCCAAATCGTCTCGGCTGTGCCGAGCCGAGACGGGAAGCGCCTGTTCGTGATTACTGGCAATGAGCGTTACGAACTGGTGCGCTACGATAAAGGTTCGAGGAACTTCCTGCCCTACCTTCCCGGAGTCAATGGGGTCAAATTTTCCTTTTCCAGGGATGGGTTATGGGTGGTTTACGTCAATTTGGCGGACAATACGCTCTGGCGCAGCAGGGTAGACGGCAGTGAGCGCCTGCAGCTTACTTTTCCTCCGATGAATGCTAATTTCATCCCCTCATGGTCTCCGGATGGGAGTCAGATTGCTTTTCCCGCGAGCTTGCCGGGCAGACCCGTTCAAATATTCCGTATATCCCGAGATGGAGGCAGCCCCGAACAGCTAACTGAAGGCAAGCACAGAGATGGAGATATCAGGCCTTCCTGGTCTCCCGACGGCAAGACACTCGTGTTCGGGGAATATCCCGGAGAATTTTTCGATTCGCCAAAAATCTCTCCCATGCATGTCTGGTTGCTCGACTTGCAGAGTCGCAAACTGACAACACTACCAGGATCAGCGGATTTGTTCAGGCCCACCTGGTCTCCTGACGGACGCTATATCTCCGCATATTCCACGGGCGGGAGCCTCTCAGTATTTGACTTTGCCACCCAGGAGTGGACCGAGATCGTAAAGCCCCCAAACGAGTGGTGCGCTTGGTCTCACGATGGAAAATACATTCAGTGTGGCTCGATGGTAAAGGGGGAAGAGGTCTTGCAACGCGTGCGTGTAAGTGATCACAAAGTAGAAATGGTAACCAGCCTTAAGAATCTAGGGCGAGTTGGTTTTAACGATATCAAGACATGGCTCGGCGTCGCACCAGACGACTCCCCGCTTGCAGTTCGGGACGTTAGCAGCTTTGACATCTACGCGCTCGACTGGGAGCTCCCTTGAGCGTGGCGACAGCACGACCTGACGAAACAACTGCCCTATGGTTTCTCGGATTTTGTTGAAACGATGGGGTTGTTGTCGTAAAATCCCGATTACACTCAAAACCCCGGTCGCCGGATCAATGAGAGTAAAGGCCTGATTTCGGCAGCTATTTATCGATCGCGGTAATCATCTCGCGGGCGACGACGCTAGTGCATATAGAACAAACTTAGCCGCGGCACGCCGCACCGCTCCAGCAGGTGTTTGTGGATGTACTGCTTGTGCAATTGTTCGACCTGCGCCGCCGTCATGTTCCGCCGGTAAGGAGCAATGTCCCGATCCGCTTCCGCCCGCACATTCACCAGATCATCGTCCGGAGTCGCCGCCATCAACACCGCGAACAGTCTTTCTTCCAGCACGGTCAACCGCCGCTCCAAATCTTCCAGCCGCGGAAATTTCCCCGAGCTGTCGATGGCTTCCGCCATTTCACGCAGCGAACCTGCTTGTTCGCGGGCCAGCGCTCCAACCGCGAATCCCGCGCGCTCTGGCAGCTTCGCTCTCTCAAGCTTCTCAGCACTCTCGCGTAAGAACGCTGCAATCTGCGCCGCTTCAAACCCGGGCTCGCGCTGAGCTCCTTCTTCGCCGCCAGCGCCTACCGCCGCTTCCTTCATATCTTCCGCTGCCGCCAGCACCGCCTGCGAGCAATAGGCAAGACTATTCACCTTCTTCGATTTCGAGGGACGCTGGTCATATTTGTCAAACGCGTCGTCCACCCCGCGGAGTACCGCTTGCAGCGGAATGCCTGCACTTTTCCAGGTCTCGATCAGCGCCCAATCAAGCGTCGAAAGCAACAGATGAGTCCCCCGGCGCCGCAAGTAGTGTTCTTCGATTTCGGTGAAGTAATTGAAGTAATTTTCCACAAGAGACAACTAAGAGGTCAGCTTGTAGAAGTGAAGCACGAGGGTTCGAACCTCTGGAATCTGACCTCTGACCTCTGACCTTTGACCTCGCTAGAGCTCTCACCTCGTTTTAGGAGGCTTCGGCGAGGGCCAAGCTTTCGCATCGGTATCTAAAGGCTTGGCCGGCACGGGCGCCTTGGTTGCCTTCGGCGCGGCTTCGCGGCGGAACGACTGATTCCGATCCCAAATGATGCGCAGACCCTCCAGGGTTAGAAACTCGTCCACATCTTTAATGAAGTGGGAAGCAGTGCCAATCAGCGAGCCCAGTCCGCCCGTCGCAATCACGTGTGTCTCTGAGCCCAGTTCATCTACCAGCCGTTCCAGGATGCCGTCGACCAGTCCGAGATAGCCGTAATAAAGCCCTGACTGCAAACTGCCGACCGTATTCGATCCAATCACCCGCGACGGCTTGCGAATCTCTACCCGCGGCAGCCGCGACGTCCGCTGAAACAGCGCGTCCGCCGAAATCCCGATCCCCGGGCAAATCACGCCGCCCATGTACTCGCCCTTCTTCGAAATGCAATCGAAAGTCGTTGCCGTGCCGAAGTCCACAATCACGCACGGCCCGCCATATTTCTCAAACGCCGCCACGGCGTTGACGATCCGGTCCGCGCCCACTTCGGCGGGATTGTCATACAGCACCTGCATGCCCGTCTTCACGCCGGGTTCGATGAACAGCGGCTTGGTGTTGAAATAGCGCTCGCAGACCTGCCGCAATACCGAATCGAGCGGAGGCACCACCGATGAAATCACGATCCCTTGCACACCCGAAACTTCCAGGTTATCCATCGAGAAAAGGTTGCGGAAGATGACTCCGTACTCGTCGACGGTGCGGGTCAGATGCGAGCCGACGCGCCAGTTCGCAACCAGCCGCTCGTAGCGCGCCGCTTCCGTGGTCACATCCTCGCCCGCACGGTGCGGCGCACGCGCAAAAACGCCCAGCACCGTATTCGTATTTCCGACATCAATGACGAGAAGCATAGATAACATGTGTGGTGATGGGGCTATGCCCCGTCCAGCCTAACCGTTCCACTCACCACCGTCCGCAACCCCTCCGCGGTTCTTATCCGCAAAAATCCACGCTCATCCAATCCTTCCGTAACTCCCGTCAGGCCGCTGTTTTCCTCGCCGTTCACCAGGATGCTCACTTTTCTGCCGCGCACCGACGAGGAGCTCTCCTCAAATCGGCGCAGGATCGCATCTCGCGCTCCTGTATCCGAAATCAAGCTCCGATACTCCCGGTCGAGTGCTCTCAGCAAAGCGGCGCAGAGCTCCACCCGCGACCACTCCGTTCCCGTCTCGATCCGCAACGAAGTCGCTATTTCGCGTAGCTCACCGGGAAACTTCACCTGGTTGACGTTGATCCCCACCCCCAACACCAGGTGGCGCACCCGCGTTGCCTCGGCATTCATCTCGGTGAGGATGCCGCAGAATTTCTTGCCGCCCAGCAGCACGTCGTTCGGCCATTTCAGATCGGCCAGAAGTTGGGACGCAATCTCCGCCACCGCCGCGCGCACCGCCAGCCCCGCGGCCAGCGAAAAAATCAGCGCATCCGAAGGCGGCAGCGCCGGACGCAGAATCACCGAGCAGTAGATGCCCTCGGACCGCGCCGAATGCCAGGTGTGCTCGGCCCGCCCGCGCCCGGTCAACTGTTCTTCGGCGAGAAAGACGCTGCCTTCGGGCGCGTCCTCCGCCGCGGATCGCATTGCCTCGGAATTGGTCGAGCCAATCTTGTAATAGTGATGGATCTGCTTGGCGCCTCCAAAGATCGTGCCCTTCAACGACGGAGCCAACATCTCAGGCAGCAATAAGTCGGGAACCGCGCGCAGCCGATATCCCGTCGCCGGATGTCCAGCGACATCCACGCCCAACCCGCGGAGTTGCTGAATCAGCCGCCACACCTCCGACCGGCTCGTCCCGATCTCTTCGGCAATCTTCGTGCCACTGGCTACAACCGTCGCGTGGCTCATGAGCAGGCGCACGATGCGGCCGAGGCGAACGTCGGTGGCTTTGTGCACGGACGGTAAGCTGCGAGTTTTGCTGGAGGTCGCGATGGAGGGAATTATAAACAGTCGTTGGTCGTTAGTCGCTAGTCGTTAGTCATTAGTCGTTAGTCGTTAGCAAATCGAATCCGTCGAAAATGAACAAGCCACCACGGCGTGTCGGCTCGCAAAACGACCAGCGACCGACGACTGGCGACCGCTTCTTAAGCCGGCGTCACCCGCAAACTCATATCCACCGCTGTCGACGACTGCGTCAGTGCCCCGACCGAGATGAAATCCACGCCCGTCTCGGCGTATGACCGCACGTTCTCCAGATTGATTCCGCCTGCGCATTCCAGCGGAATTCGCCGTTGGTGGCTCGAACAAATTTCGACCGCCTTACGCACATGCTCGACGCTGACGTGGTCGAGCAGGATCGCCTCCGCCCCGTGGTCCAGCGCCTGGTACAGTTCTTCCAGCGACCGCACCTCAATCTCAATCGGCTGCCGGCCGCGCCGGTTACGGATCGCGTGCTCCAGCGCGGGAATCGCGCCCCCGGCCAGTGCAACGTGATTGCTCTTGATCAACACGCCTTCGGAGAGATCCAGCCGGTGATTCTGCCCGCCGCCGCAGCGCACCGCGTACTTGTCAATCACGCGCAGCCCCGGCGCCGTCTTGCGGGTATCGAGAATCCGCACGTGCGTGCCCTCTACCGCATCCACAAACTTGCGCGTGGTGGTCGCGATTCCGGCCATCCGCTGCAGAAAATTCAGGATCACCCGCTCGCACGACAGAATGACCCGCGCGTTATGCCGGATCACCGCGATCTGCTGCCCCGCATGCACACGGATGCCATCAAAAATCGAGGGATGGCTCGTCACCTCGTAATGCGAAGTGACTGCCCCATCCAGCGCCGCGTAGACATCGAGAATCCGCGGCACGCACCCAAGCCCAGCCAGGATGCACTCCTGCCTGGCGATAATCGTCGCCGAGGCGCGCTGGTTGGGATCGATGCAGGCATAGCTGGTCGCGTCGCGCGTCGCTCGATCTTCGTTCAGCGCGTTCTCCAGAATCGCCGTAATGCGTCGTGAACTCCAGTCCATAGTCGTGTCTGTGTAGGGACAGCCGCCCTCGGCTGTCCAGCGGCTCGAAGAGCCGCCGCTTCGATAGGACGTCGGGCTTCGCTCCGACTGCCCGGACGATCGCCTCCGGGCCTGCGTGCTTCCCGCCTACCCCAACTCTTTCAACTTCGCCAGCGTCTTCTCCCGCAGCACTCTCAGTTCTTCCGCTCGCGCCTTCAGCCCTTCCACCACTTTCGCCGGAGCCTTCGCCAAGAACTGTTCGTTGGAAAGCTGGCGCTGACCATTGGCCTGTTCTTTTTCAATCTTTTCCAGTTCCTTCGCCAGACGCTCGCGCTCGGCCGCAACGTCGATCTTTTTTTCATAGATCGCATGCACGTCAAACCGCGACGTGCTGCGCGCACCCGGCAGTTTCTCGAGCGAGCTTTCCACAAACGCAATCTTCTCCACATTAGCCGGACGATCAAGCAGAACCGCGTCGAGATTCTTTTCGAGCATCGCGCGAATCACCGGCTCGTGTGCAAACACCTCAATCGGCACTTTGACCTTGGGTTCAACTTTCAGTTCTGCCCGCAGATTGCGCACGGTAACGATAAGGTCCTGCAGAATCGCCATCTCCGTCTCCGCGCCCAGATCAATCTGTCTCTCGTCTGCTGCGGGATACGCCGCCAGTGCAATCGACCTCAGGGGAGGCTTGCCGTCGTAGATCGCATGCCAGATTTCTTCGGTAATGAACGGCATCACGGGATGCAGCAGCCGTAACGACGCTTCGAACAGATTGACCAGATTTGCACATGCGACTCGTGCTGGCCTCGTATCCGTGCCTTCCTCGAAAAGCAGTCGCGGCTTGACCAGCTCGATATACCAGTCGCAGAACTCGCCCCAGAAAAAATCGTAGATGCGATTCGCCGCCTCATCGAAACGATATGTTTGCAACGACGCGTTCACGTCACGAGCCGCCCGATTGAAGCGCGAAAGAATCCACCGGTCTTCAAGTGTCTGAGTCTGGAACCCGGCAACCCCCGTGTGGTGACGGGGCTCTGCCCCGTCCAGGTCAGGTCGGAGACCCGCCCCCACACCAGCTTCGGCGGGACGCAGCGCCGGCTCAATCCGATCCACGTTCATGAACATAAATCGCGCCGCATTCCATATCTTGTTAGCAAAATTCCGATACCCCGCCGTCCGGCTCTCGCTGAACGCAATATCCGTCCCCGGAGCCGCCATCGACGCCAAAGTAAATCGCGTAGCATCCGTCCCATACTGCTCGATCACCTCGATCGGATCGAGCACGTTCCCCTTCGTCTTCGACATCTTCTGCCGGTCGGCATCGCGCACCAGCGCGTGAATATAGACATTGCGGAACGGAACGCTGTCATTCTTCTTCTCCGCCCAGCCGTAGGCCTTCTTGTTCTCTTCTCGGATGTCCGCGTCCTGCTCGTGCCCCTCCATGAAATGGCAGCCGAACATGATCATGCGCGCCACCCAAAAGAACAGGATCTCGTAAGCCGTAATCAGCAGCGTCGTCGGATAGAACACCGCCTGATCGCGCGTTTTCTCCGGCCAGCCCAAAGTCGTAAACGGCAGCAGGCCCGATGAGAACCACGTGTCGAGCACGTCCGTATCCTGCTCGAGCTTCCCCCCGCCGCACTTGGGACACGTAGCCGGCGTCTCCCGCGCCACAATCACTTCCGAGCAATCGCCGCAGTGCCACACCGGAATCCGGTGCCCCCACCACAGCTGCCGCGAGATCGTCCAATCGTGGATGTTGTACATCCAGTTCAAATAAATCTGCTTGTAGTTTTCTGGAGTGATCGTGATCTCGCCCGACTCCACCGCCGCAATCGCCTTCTTGGCGAGCGGCGCAATCTTCACGAACCATTGCTCCGACAGCCGCGGTTCGACGACCGTGCCGCACCGGTCGCACTTGCCCAGCGGCACCGTGTAATCCTTCTCGGCGACGAAAAAGCCCTGTTCCTTCAAATCCGCCAGCACGGCCTCGCGCGCCTCGTAACGATCCAGCCCCTTATAAGGCCCCGCGTTCTCATTCATGCGAGCGTGCAGATCCATCACGTCGATCTGCGGCAGATTGTGCCGCTTCCCCGCCTCGAAGTCATTCGGATCATGCGCCGGAGTAATCTTCACCGCGCCCGTGCCAAATTCCGGCTTAGCAATGTCATCAAGGATGATGGGAATCTCCCGCTTCATCAGCGGCAGCAACACTTTCTTGCCGTGCAGGTGCGTGTACCGCTCATCGGCCGCATTCACCGCAACCGCCGTATCGCCAAGCATCGTCTCCGGACGCGTAGTAGCGACGGTGATAAATTCATCCGCCCCAGGCTTCGTTCCCACTACCGGATACCGAATCTCCCAAAGCTTCCCCGCCACCTCCTCGTGTTTCACCTCAAGATCCGAAATCGCCGTCTCGCATCGCGGACACCAGTTGACGATGTACTTCCCGCGATAAATTAGTCCCTCTTCATACAGCCGGACGAACACCTCGCGCACCGCGCGCGAAAGATTTTCGTCCATGGTGAAGTACTCGCGTCCCCAATCGACCGACGCGCCCAGCCGCTTCATCTGGTCGAGAATCGCGCCACCATACTCGTGCTTCCATTCCCAGACGCGCTCCACGAACTTCTCGCGTCCCATCTCGCGCCGCTTCTTGCCTTCTTTCGCCAACTGGCGCTCGACCATCATCTGCGTAGCAATTCCGGCATGGTCCGTGCCCGGCAACCAGAGCGTGATAAACCCGCGCATGCGATGCCAACGCACAAGCATGTCCATCTGCGTCTGGTTGAGCATGTGCCCCATGTGCAGCCGCCCCGTCACATTCGGCGGTGGCAACAGCAAAGTGAACACCGGACGCGAATCTCCAGCCGGAGGTGTCTCGACGTGAAACAATCTTTCCCGGACCCAATACTCCGCCCAACGCGCTTCAATAGCGCCCGGCTCGTAAGCTTTCGGCAATTCGTGCGGCATCTTGTGTTGGCAGCTCCAGCGCTCGCGTAGGGACGGACGCATTCGTCCGTCCCCGCCGAGCAAAGCTCGGCACATTTCCCGGCTCTAAGGAAGGAATTATTGATCTTACAGGCGCAAGAAAAGAAGGGTCAAACGTGCGGAGGGTAGTGTATGGCGACGGCAAAATGCTCCCACCCCGATTCCAGACCTACTCCGCACATAAAATTTGATCTGTCGAGGCCGGGGCCCGCTCGCTAGCGGGGCTAAACGTCGGACCAGCGGATCGCAATTCCAGACAATTTTCAGTGAGTGTAATCGCTGATTGCAACAGCTATCTGGAAGCGAGGCAAGTCTAGGCGTAGACTGCTTAACGGAATTCCCTCGGCAGAGCTTGCAGCCGAAGCACTACTATGGCGAGGCCGTGAACAGCCAAGCCCAGCAGCGAGATGAATTTGAACCGAGGCCAAGATGATCCGGCTCTTCAATGTTTATTACCCAATCCGGACCCTGGTTCTACTGATCGGAGGGGCCCTGATCGTCTGGACCTCGTTCCTGCTGGGAGCGGTGTACGCATTCGGTCCGGACAGCTACATTGAGCTCCAATACAAAAACGGCTTCTACAAGCTCTTCGGACTCACGGTGCTGGTATTGCTGTTCTCGCACGGGCTTGACCTGTACGACACGGCGCGCCTCAACACCAAAGGTGAGCTGTATTTCCGCCTGCTGCTGCTTACCGGAGTGACGGCCTTCATTCTGGCGTTCGTCGCCTGGGTAAAGCCCGAGCTATTGTTGGGGGGCGAGTCTTCGATGGTTGGCCTGATCATTCTCACGGTCGCTATGATCGGATGGCGGCTCATCTTCACTTGGCTGGTCCAGTTGCCCATTCTGGTGGAGCGTGTCTATGTTCTCGGTACCGGCGAGCGCGCCCGGCGTGTGGTGCAAGGCCTGCGCCAGAATCCGGAACTCGGGGTTGAGATCGCGAGCTGGACGGGAAAAATGGAAGGCGCGATAACCCGCGAGTCGGTGGCGGCGCACCTGATGGAAGTTGTCCACAAGCAAAAAGTTCATCGCGTCATCCTCGCCATGTCCGATCGCCGCGGTACCATTCCCATGCGCGAACTCCTGGACCTGCGCCTGCAGGGAGTTAAGGTCGAGGAAGCCACCTCCTGGCTGGAGAAAATCTCCGGCAAGATCGAGGTCGAGAGTCTCGATCCCAGCTGGCTGGTGCTTGGCGAGGGCTTTCGCCGCAGCAACGTCTTCATCGTGATTCGGCGTGAGCTGTCTTTCGTGATCTCGCTGATCGGTCTTATCCTCGCGCTGCCTTTCTTGCCGCTGATCATGCTCCTCATCCGCCTCGATTCCGAGGGGCCCGTCTTCTATACCCAGACGCGAGTGGGTAAGAACGGACGCCTCTTCCAGGTGGTGAAGTTCCGCACTATGCGCCAGGACGCCGAAGCGGAGAGCGGTCCGCAATGGGCGGTCGCCAACGATCTCCGCGTGACCCGCGTCGGCAAGTTTCTCCGCTCCTTGCACCTCGATGACATTCCCCAGTTGTGGTGCGTGCTCAAAGGCGATATGGCATTGGTCGGCCCGCGGCCCGAGCGCCCGGAATTCGTCGAGTTGCTCTCCGAAGAGATTCCCTATTACGGGGTGCGGCACACGGTGCGGCCCGGCCTCACGGGCTGGGCGCAGATCAAGTACAAGCACGGCAGCACGGTCGAGGATGCGCGAGAAAAACTCCAGTACGACCTCTTCTACATCAAGAACGCTTCGATTGGTTTGGATCTACTGATCATGTTCCAGACCGTCAAGACGGTTCTGTTGGGCCGAGGTGCCCAGTAAATGGGGAGCGCATTGCGGTATGAGGGTCTATACGACCAACATGCAACACGGAAAAGGGTTGCCGCCACTCGCCGCCCCCGCCTCCGACTGGATTGCGGTGCTGTTAGCTTTGTTTTATAACGTAATCGTCATGAACACCGCCAAGCGCGCCGTCGCCGCCGGACAACTGCTGCTCATCTTCCCGGCCGTCCTCTTCATGGGCGCGCTCGTCGTGCGGGAGCTGCAGCCGCTGCAAAACGAACCGGCGCACACCGCGCAGCGGGTTGTGATGTGGTACTCGGCGCGGATGTGGACTCTCTGGGTGCTCCTCATCACTTTGCCCTTTGCCGTGCTGGTCACCGGCTGCGTCACTTTGGCGCGCATCTGGCGCGATGACGTGGAACTGCTGCAGGCCGCGCAGCAGACGCTCGCCCGGATTCACGCGGACCGGGCGTTGCTATTCGTCGCCGCGACGACGTTGACCGCCGCAGCCGTCCTCACGATTGTCGCTATTCACATGCTCGCAAACTGACGGCTATCCCACTTCCAGCGTACTTCGTTTAAATATCGATAAATCGCCATCACACTGACAACGTGGTCGTACCAGGCTTTAGAGGAATCGCGTGTCTGATACCGGATTTCGTAAAGTTCGTGTATCCGTCCGCCGGTAACATACTCACGGATTACTTCGGTTCTTGAGGACGACGGTCCTGAGTGACGAGGGTCACATCCAGTCTTCGCCGTTCGCGCGAAAATAAAGGCAATAATAAAAAAGTTGGATATGCACTCCGCCAAAGCAGGCCGCCAACATGAGCAACAACTCGAACAACCGTCGCCAACACGCACGCGTAAAGGTGAGTGTGCCGGTTGAGATACAGACGGACGCGAGCGGCAGCCCGATTCGTGGCGCTACTGCCGATCTGAGCTTGAGCGGCTGCTACATCGAGACAATTTTCCCATTCCCAATCGGGGCCAACTTGGATTTGCGGCTCTCCATCGAGACCACCGTCTTGGTCGCCGCCACCGTGGTTACCTGCGACCCCCAGGTAGGAAATGGGATAAGGTTCATCCGGATGCTCGCCGAGGATCGGAAGGCGCTTGAAGCCTTCCTCGAAGCCGCTCAGCAAGCCCAGGACTCAGCCGTTTGCTGAAAAACTCGTGGGACTGAAACGTTGTACGTACACCTGCACCGGATTACCCCTTTGCTGGGAAAACTACACGGTGGGCGGCTTTTTGGTGAAGGGTGGGTGGTAGGATGATCGTTACTTCCCTGCCATCTTTCTCGCAATCTCTTCCATGAGCTTCGGGCGAAGGTCGGCCAGCACGCTGTCGACGATATTGGCAATCGCTCTGGCGTCGCTTGCGGACGCTCCACCGTCTGCTGCCGCCGCGGCTGCCATGGCCTTTGGAGCCTCCTGAACCGCTGCCAAAGTCTCTTCCGCAGGAACTCGCTCCGCGACCGGCACCGGGGAATCGTTGTGCTCCGTCTTCTCGGCTTCGACGCTTTCAACCACCGGACTTGCGACCTCGGAAACCGCCGCCACCGCCTCTGCGGGTGCTCCCTCGGCCGATGCTTCGTTGGCTGTGGTCTCCGAGCAACTCTCAGCTCCGCCCGGCAAAGCTTTCGAATTGGCCGCCAGCCCTGCTTCTGCCAGTCTGTTCTCAACCGCAGCCGCGATCGCTGAAACTCCGGTGATCGGCGCCGCTTCAAATTCGCCGCTCGAAAATGACGCGGACACGGGCACGGTCGCGGGCATGGCTGCGAAGGTGCGAAACATTTCCGCTTCCAGCGAAATCGCCGCTTCCTCCGAGCTCAACGCTACCGGCTCCGCTACCCATCGGGGAATAGCTGCCGCATGACGTGCCGCTTCTTCTGCCAGCAGTTGGCCAGCGGCCACCAGGGTTCCGTGCGACGGAATCGTCGAGACATCCGCATGTCCGGTCGCGGGTGTCAGCAAGCGCAACGCTTCGGCCAGCTCCGTGTCGCTCGGCGCTGGCTCTTCCGCTTCCGAAGGCTTGCCTGCCATCCCTTCTTCCGCCGCCTGCTCGACCGCACTCGCAGCCGACGCGAACATCGGCTCATCGTCCTTGTCCACGGGAGCTGGTTCCTGCGCCAGGTGCGCGGCATTCACGACGACGACCGCAGCAGCTTCGACCACCGGCTCCATGCTTTCGACGGTTTCGGCCTTTTCAGCCGGAATTTCGACTTCGTTCTTTCCTTCGACCGCTGATGACGCGGGCTCGACTGCGATTGCGGCGTCAACCGATTGGACGGCGGGCTCAACGACCGGCGCCGGGGATTCAAACTTCGCCGGTGGCGCAGTATTTTCATCCGCCGAGGTCGGCCCATCTAGTTTCGCAGCCAACTCACTGAGTGCGTCGAGCTCCTCCGGCGTGATGTCGCGCGGAATATCCGGAACCGGAACTGGATCTTGTCCCGGCGACGCCGCCTTCACGGGGAGTGGTCCGCCCGCGCTAGTCTTGCCCTTGCTCTTCCCCTTCCGGAAATCCCGGAAGCCCGCTTCTGTCGCGACATCTTCCAGTTCCGTCACGTCTTTCTTTTTCTTCGACGGAAAACTCAGGCGGCTCGTCCATCCCGTATCGGCCGACACGTCTGTTTCCAGGGACTGCGCCACCATGCGGTCTTCGAGTCGCGCGATCGCAGTCAGCAGCTCGCTGGCTTCGAAGGGCTTCACGATATGAGCATCGGCCCTGACCCGGCGCGCTTCTTCCGCCTTGAAGGGTTCCAGCTTGCCCACGGTCAGCAGCACCGGGATGCGCGCCGTCTCAGCCGCATCTTTCAGCCGCTGGCACACTTCCAGCCCGCTGTAGCCGGGCATGTACACGTCCAGCACGATCAGGTCCGGTTTGAGCTCGGTGATCCGCTTCAGGGCGGCAGATCCGTTGTTGACCGTGACGACGTCATACCCGGCATCGGCCAGGATCTTTCGCCCCATGTTCTGGGCTGTCACACTGTCATCGGCCAGCAGTATTTTCCGCGCCAAGCGTCGTCCTTTGGCAAATAAGGGGAGATAACGCGAAACTACCTTGTCCCCTAATCTAAGTCAACGATTCCCGTGGAAGTAACCGGTTACGACGGTTCCTAGTCTGTTGGAAATTGGCCCATCTGTGGGTCGTGCCGCCATGGGTGACGTCAAGCTTGCTCTCCGAACACGCAGGGACAGCCGCCCTCGGCTGTCCGGCGCGGGAGCGCATGAGTTGATGATGGACAAACCAAACCCTTTGCAAGCTGCGCGCTCGCTGGACAGCCGGGGCGGCCGTCCCCACGTGAGCTTCGTCCTAGAACGGGTTCAGCTTCCCCAACCCCTTCTTCTTTTTCTTCTTGCTCGAAGAAATATCCGCCATCTCCTCGGTTTTGGCCGGCCCACTCGAAGAGACAGCCGTCGGCGCCCCACCGCTGTTGTCGAGTTGATTGCTCTGCTGTAGCGGGGGAAGCGCGTTGGGATCCGGCTGCACGTTCGGCTTCAGTTCATTCGGATCCGCCACATTCGGCTTCAATTCGGCTGCCGCGGCCGCAGGTCGTTCCGGAGCCGCCGCCGGATCCCCCGCCGCCGTTGGTGCATCCGAACGCGGCGCCTCCTGGTTCGGCGCCACCGTTCCAGGGGTTATCGTTTCCGCGCTGACCTTATTGTCACCGCCCGCCATTGCCGCCACCTTCCTTATCACTTCACCGGGGTTGGTCGGCGCAGGATCCACCATCGTCGGGTCGCCCATCCGGGTGGTGTGGGCGACGTCCGGATGTTTCTCGAAACCATTCAGCATGGTCGACATGATGCCCGCCTCATGCCGGCTCGCCACTTCCTTCTTGTTCAGTTCGAGTGCCGCCCGCGTGGGCCGCGGCACCGGCTGATGCAGCGCCTCCAGCCGCGCCTTCGCATCCAGCGCCCGGTCCATTGCCGGATACCGCTTGATGATCCTCCCGTAGGCCTCGGACGCCTCCTGTGTTAGTTCCTCGATCATCTTCCCCTTAGCTACTTCACCTATGCGCCCGTTCTTCCGAATTATTTCGATTTCGCCTTCGTACGATTGCCCCAGCAAATACAGCGCCTGATCCGCGCCGCTATATAGCGGATAGCGGTCCACCAGCGTTTTCAGGCGCGCAATCGCGGCCGGATACGACAGCCGCAGATAATAAAACCGCCCGATGCCGAACTCCCGGTCCGCCAGCACTTCCTGCACTTCCCGCAACCGCTGTTTCGCCTGCGGCACCAGCTTGCTGTCGGGATACTCCTGGATCAGCGCCCGGTATTCCTCCTCTGCCCGCATGGCGTGGGTATAGTCGCGGTCCGGCTTTTCCATCTCCTCGTAGTGGATGTTCGCGACCTTCAACTGCGCCTCGGCCGCCTCCGGCATATTGGGAAAGAACGTGCGGAAATCCTTGTATTCGATCTCGGCCTGCTGCATCGCCGTCGTACCGCCCTCGGCGTACCACGAATCCGCCACCGCCAGCTTCGCCCGCGCGATAAACTCCGAATCCGGATACGTGTTGATCAGCGTCTGCAGCGTCATCCGCGCCACGTCGAAGCGGTTGTGCTTCATGGCATCCATGGCACGATCAAACAGCACCTTGTCGGGCTGTTTCGACCCCACGTTGGCCAGCGGATTCACCGATTTCTTGTTGGTGCATGCCACCGTCAACGCCAGCAGCAACGCAAGCAGGATAAAAATGAAATTCCGACGCATTAAGAACCTCTGCAATCTGACTTCTGACCTCTGACTTCCGCCATTCTTACACCCGCTGCAAACTCGCGCTCCGCGCCGCTTCGAGAAGCGCCTGCGCATTCACTTTCGCATCGCCCTTGCCAAACACCGCACTCCCCGCCACCAGAATTTCCGCCCCGGCGCGCACCACCTCCGACACCGTGTCCATTCCAACGCCGCCATCTACTTCGATGCGGTACTGGTATCCACGCTCTGCCCGAATCTCCGCCAGCTTCTTTATTTTATGCAGCGTTCCCGGAGAAACTTCTGCCCGCCAAACCCGGGATTCACCGTCATCACCAGCACATGATGCACAATGTCGAGTACCTCGCGGAGGGTCTCCACCGGCGTCGCCGGATTGATCACGACCCCCGCCCGGCAGTTATGGCTCTTAATAAGATGCAGCGTCCGGTTCAAATGCCGGCACTCCTCCTGATGCACCGAAATCCAGTCCGCTCCCGCATCCGCAAACTCGGAAATGAACTGGTCTGGGTTTTCTATCATCAGATGGCAGTCCAGCGGGAGGCGAGTTGCCTGACGCAGGGATTTCACCACTGGAGGCCCGATTGTTAGATTAGGCACAAAATGCCCGTCCATGACGTCGACATGAATCACGCTGCCGCCGCCCGCCGTTGCGCGGTCAACATCGTCCGCCAAGTGGGCGAAATCCGCTGAGAGTATCGAGGGTGCGAGATCGATCACAATAGGGTCCTGGATGGTCCTGGATGTAGAGTCCGAAGCTGTGGGAAATTCTAGCACGATCGGGGCTATGGCCAGCCCTGCTCGTGTGGGAACGGGCGCCCTCGCCCGTTCAAGCCGAGCGTAGCTCGGCAGTTGCCTGCGGCCACCGCTGGACTCTACAGCCCGCAATCAGGCGCTGGATTTTGAAAATCGATTCTCCTCGGATGGCGCCAGCGTCTTTCGTACCTTATCCACTTCCTCCGCCATAGCGTACTTCAGCTTCTCAATCCCCTCGCCGGTCACTGCCGAAATCGGATAAAGCTTCAGCTTCCTGCGCGTCGTCCACTGCTTCAGCTTCTTGAGCTTTTCCGGGTTCGCCACGTCGATTTTGGATGCGACCATCAGGGTCGGCTTCTTTTCCAAGCCCGCTCCGAAACTCGCCAGCTCGCCCCGGATCACATCAACGTCCTTCACCACGTCATCCCGCCCGCTGCTGTCGGAGACATCCACCATGTGCACCAGCAAGCGTGTGCGCTCAATGTGTCGAAGAAATTGCGTGCCGAGCCCCGACCCGGCGTGCGCTCCTTCGATCAAGCCCGGAATGTCGGCGACCACGAAACTCTCTTCTTTTCCCTTGTCCCCCGCCAGCACCACACCGAGGTTCGGTTCGAGCGTGGTGAAGGGATAATCCGCAATCTTCGGCCGCGCCGCCGAGATGCGCGAGATGAGCGTCGACTTGCCTACATTCGGATAGCCCACCAGCCCAACGTCGGCGAGCAGTTTCAACTCCAGGCGGAAGTTGCGTTCTTCCCCCGGACGTCCTTCTTCGTGCTCGCGCGGCGCCTGGTGCGTGGAAGTGGCAAACTGCGCGTTGCCGCGACCCCCGCGTCCGCCGCGCGCGATCACGACGCGTTCATCGGGGCGCGAGAAATCGTAAACTTCCTCGCCCGTGTCCTCGTCGTAAACGATTGTGCCTACGGGCACCTTCAAGACGATCCCCTCGCCGTCGCGGCCAGTTTTTTTCGCGCCCTCGCCGTGCCGTCCGCGCTCCGCCTTGTATTCAGGATTAAAACGGAAATGCACCAGCGTGTTGTGGCGCTCGCTCGATTCCATCCAGATGTCGCCGCCCTTGCCGCCATCGCCGCCCGAAGGTCCGCCGCGCGGAACAAACTTCTCCCGCCGGAACGCCATGCAGCCATTGCCGCCGTCGCCAGCTTTGACTCGAATCTTGGCTTCATCAATAAACATGTAGGTGGACCAGAAAAACTCACGCAGGGACAGCCGCCCTCGGCTGTCCAGCGGAGCAAAGCTCAGAGGTTTCGCCGTAACGAAAAAGCCTCGACGCGAAGCCGAGGCTGGAAAATTTCCCGTAGAGACGCGGCTTGCCGCGTCTCCCGCCGTGTCCAAAAAGACGGGGCAAGCCCCGTCTCTGCAACAAATCACGGCCTTACTTCGCTTCGATAGCCTCGGGCTCGACCATCACAAACTTCCCCATCGACCCCTTGTCGAGGAACTTGATGCGTCCCGTGATCTTGGCGAAGAGCGTGTCGTCTTTGCCACGGCCAACGTTCAGTCCGGGCTTCACCCGCGTGCCGCGCTGACGGACGATAATTGTGCCCCCGGGCACCAGTTGTCCGCCGAAAGCCTTAAACCCAAGCCGCTGCGCGTTGGAATCGCGCCCGTTTCGTGAAGTGCCTTGTCCTTTTTTATGCGCCATAAATCCGTTCCCGTTCTCAGTGGCCAGTTGCCAGTAAATCCCAATCTCCCGCCGCCCCAAACCAAAACTGCCGTCCTGAAGCGAAGGATCTGCTACTTCTTTTTCTTCGCCGCTGCTTTCTTCGGCGCCGATTTCTTGGTGTGCGCATGCGCTGCGGGCTGCGTCGCCTTTTTCCCCGGCCGCTTCGAAGTCTTCACTTCTGCGCCGCCCTCGTGCGCCGGCTTCACCTTCTTCTCTTTCTTCGGAAGCTCCGGCGCTTTGAACGACTGCCCATCAAAAGCAATCTCGGTGATGCGGACCGCGGTATAGTCCTGCCGGTGTCCACGCAGCTTCTTGTACTGCTTCTTGCGCTTGTAGTGAAAGACCAGGATCTTCTCGCCGCGTCCCTGCTCGACGACTTCGCCCGTCACCAGCGCTCCCGACCCCGGAGGCACAACGCTGCCCGCCTCGGCCGAAACCGCCAGCACGTCGCCAAACTCGACCTTGCCTTCCTTATCTTCCTGCGTTTCCATCCGGATCACATCGCCCGGAGTCACCCGATACTGCTTTCCACCTGCGCGGATCACCGCGTACATAGACTCTCCTTCTGCTCGTGTAGGGACGGGGCTCTGCCCCGTCCAAGCCGAGCGCAGCTCGGCAGATACAATCTTGTGCTTGCTGTTTTCCCGCTGCGGCTTCTGACCGGAAACGCGGCGCGGCCCCAGAACGGGTCCGCAAGTACAGGCAAACTCATCCAGTCTATCGTGCGCTGTGGAAATCGGTCAAACGGAACTGGCCGGGAGCGACTTCTTTCCGCATAGCTCGATTCCGACCAGTCGTTAATTCCAGTGATGCGAGTGCCACCAGATCTTCTGGATGTCGAAGAGAACACCGCGGCAGAGATAGATCGGAGTGTTTTCCTCGCCCATGCCAAAGCGCTGGTAGTGGTCGAAGGCCTGAAATGAGGTGCAGTTGTCGCGCACATCGTCGAGGCTCCACTCGATCACGATGAGGTTCTTGTAGACTTGCGGCGGCGGACCCCAGTACCAGTGATTCTGGTGGCGGGAGTAGGCGCGAGGCAGGCCCAACTTGGGACCAAACAGATCAATCGCCCCCGCTTCGCCGTAGTTGCCGGCCCAGATGCCGGTCTGGGCGCGCTCGTCCGCTGGCAACGAGTTGTAGATGCCCGCGACCTCATTCGCCATCTCGGGCCATCCGAACTGGTCGGCAACCGCTTGCGGCAACAGCGACTCGTGGTGCACCTCGGACTTGGCGGGCTTGAAACCGAGAGCGTTTTGATAGGCGAGAAGCCGCTCCGGCGGCAGCATCCACGTCGCCAGCGGGATGGCGGGAACCGACGCGACCACGATGACGGCGACGACAGCGGCTCGTGCCCAGTTGGCCCAGTTCGCCAGCCACATTTCAAACACGACGGCGCCACCGGCCAATACCATGGGATAGATCGGGAACACGTAGTAGTCTTTGCCGTGCGTGACCTCCATCAATACGAAGAAGACGACAAAGGTCAACCCCAGTACCCGCCACCGGCGGTCGCGCAGAAACCAGACTAGGCCCGAAAGCCACACCGGCAACAGGATCGGTTGCAGGGCGAGAATCTGCTGCTTGACGAAGGCGAGCGGTCCGAGCACGACGTTCTTGCCTTCACGGCGGACGTTCGCCAGGTCTTCGATGGTCGGAAAGTGATGCCGGATTTGCCAAATGATGTTGGGGAGGAAGAGCGCGACCGCGATCGCGCCGGCAATCCAGATCCACGGCCTCGCGAACTCGCGCCGATGCTGCGTTAAGAGCAGAGCAACGGTGACCGCGAATCCAAAAGACAGCGTGGAGTGTTTATTCTCAAGCCCAAGTCCGGCGAGCACGCCAAACCACAGCCAAAGCCGCGAGTCTCCGGTACGCAAGATGCGAGCGACGACCCAAATGCAGCCCATCCAGAACAGCGGCTCGAAGGCATTCATGCTGAGGAAATTGTCCATTACCAGCACGGCGGGGGTGAGCAGAATGGCAAGGCCCGCCAGGAACTGGGCGTAACGTCCGCCACCAAGTTCGCGCGCAATGAGCATGGTGAGGGCAATGAGTGCCGTGCCTGCCAGCGCCGGCAGAATGCGCAGCGCCGCCAGCGAACCGCCCATCCACAATGCTATTTTGGCGTATACGGCTATGAGCGGCGCGGCATCGACGTAGCCCCAGTCGAGATGACGGGCCATGTCCAGGTAATAGAGTTCGTCGCGGAAGTAGCCGTAGTGACGGACGCTGGTGAAGATGTGTAGCAGCAGTTTGGCTGCACAGAGTCCAATCAGAAAGCCCACGGCGAGAGGAGGAAGCGCTGGATTGCCGCGCTCCGGGTCCAGGTGATCTTGGTCTAGGTGATCGGAGCCCGACTGCGCACTATCAGCAACAGCCATAAGCAGAGTTCCTCAGCCGAAGCGCTTCTATCGTGTTTCCTTCGAGAATACTCTTTCAGCGTGCTTTGCCGAGTTCCAGAAAAATCCGCCGGCGCGGATGTAGACAAGACACTCCTAATTTGCCCATCCGAAGAACAGAGCGACCACTCCAACGGTGTCAATGAACCCGTGCGCCAGAATGCACACCCACAGGTTGCGTCCAGAAAGAAGATAAGCGACTCCAAGAACGAGGCCGGCCATGCCCGAGTCCACCATTCCCGACGGGCCTTTGTAGTAGTGTCCGATTCCGAAGAGCACGGAGACAGCCAGAACGCCGGCCCAGTATGCTGTCTTTGATCGCCCGCCCACGTCTGCCGCGCGCGTGACCAGGTAGCCGCGGTAGCCGATCTCTTCTCCGAACGCTGCAAATGTCCAGACGATAAGAAGCCAGCGCAGCGCGACGATTGCATGGCCTGTAATTTCGTTAAAGCCGCTCGGCCCGACTGCCGCTGGCCAGAAGTGGGCGGTGAGTGGATCAACCACGAATGAACCGAGCAGGAGTCTTACGGCAGCCGCTGCGAGAGCGAACAACACGGTTCGCTTCCACGAGTCAGGCCAACGCAGGCCAATTACGCCCCAGCCGCCGTCTCGCACCCGCAGCGAAATCAGACCGATCACGAAGAGGATGGGCACTTCATTGGGAATCACGTGATAGACGTTGTGGCCGATCACAATCGCGCCGCCGAGCACAAACTCCGCGAGGGAAAACCATCGCTGACCAGGGCGCAATCGGCTGCCTCGCAATGGACCGGACTCAGTCGCACTGGGCGTCAACGTCTCGCTTGCATTGGTCGATCCGTTCATTTGCTCCTCCTTCCGCAGTTGCTTCGCCCTGGATCGCGTTAGGGGAGTACTAGCGATCTCCGGTATTGCCGCACAAACCAGACCGCAACGTGTGTGGTCAACATCACCAGCCCGCAGCCCGCCGTCCATCCGATCGGTACGATCCACCAGCCGAGAACGTCCTTGCCGCCCACCGGAACACTCCCGAAGCCCATTCGAAACGAGATTTCGGAGTCGCCCGCGCTGTTTGGGATAAACCACAGTCCCGCAGTGTGCGGATGGAATAATTTCGCCACCGCGACCAGCATGAAAACGACTCCGAAGAAATACCCGAGGATGGAGCCGAGCAGCACAAAAAAGCCGGCAACGCTCAGGCTTGCCCAGCGGAACAGGCTCCTGAGAATCTGCACCGGAGACCGGCTGACCTCCGCCCGCGCCAGCAGGGTATCGGTCATGTACTGGCTGGCCAGCTCTTCCGGAGAGCCCAGTGCGGCCAACGCCGCGTCAACTCCAGCGGCCGTGATTCCTCCGTTCGCTTCTCCGGGAGCGGCGGCCTTATCCATAATGTGGCTGCGCAGCTCTTCGACAATCTCACGGATTTCTTCGTGGTTGACACCGCGCAGTCGCCCGCGCAACCTGCCCAGGTACGCTTCGATCCTCTGCTGCGCATCGCCGGCTATGGTCATTGATTCTCCCTTCGTCATTCTCCCTTCGTGAGTGGCGCGAGCAGCTTGCTCATGCTGGACGAGAACTGCGCCCAGATCCTGGCCATCTCGAGGGCCCGCCGTTTTCCGGCCGGCGTGAGGGCATAGTATTTCCGCGGATGTCCGGCATCGGACGCCACCCATTCGCTGCGCACCAGCCCGAGCAGCTTCAACCGGCTGAGCAGCGGATAAACCGTTCCCTCGGAGACGATCAAATCGGAATCGCTCTCCAGCCGTCGCAGAATCTCAAGCCCATACCGTCTTCCATCCCACAATGCAGCCAGGATGGCCAGCTCAAGGCATCCTTTTCGGAGTTGAACTTCCCACTTGTCTCCGGTTTCTTGCTCGCGCGCGTCGCGCCCTTTCATGCTGTATACTATGTATTACAAGGTATGGTGTTGTCAACAGATAGATAGTCGGCAAACACCCGTTCAAAGTTTGGGAATTTTTTGCTACAAAGAGTGAACGGGGACTTTTCTCTCAGAATGCTTTCGCCGAATCCAGCAAAATCGTAACCGGCCCTTCGTTGACCAGTTCCACCTGCATGGTTTCCTGGAAGCGCCCAGTTTCCGAGCGCAGGCCGGCGGCGCGGACTTTCTCCACAAAATATTCGTAGAGTTCGCGCGCCTGCTCGGGAGGAGCGGCCGCGTCGAACGATGGACGCTTGCCGCGGCGGGCATCTCCGTAGAGGGTGAACTGCGAGACCACCAGCACGGCGCCGCCAACCTCGGCGACCGACAAATTCATCCTGCCACCGGCATCCTCGAAAATACGCAGCCCAATCGTCTTCTCGGCAAGATAATCCGCGTCATTGAGCGTATCTCCCGCGCCCACCCCGAGCAGCACCAGCAGCCCGAGGCCGATCTCCCCCGTGGTCTTGCCGCCGACCGTTACTCTGGCGCGGCTCACGCGCTGCACCACGGCGCGCATTTAACGTTTGGCCTCGCTGAGAAGCGACTCGTGTCCGACTAGCGCCTGCCAGCGGCCATCGCGGTAGGTGAAGACGTCGGTGAAGCGGACGCGGGCCACGACCTTGCCGGAAGCGTCCACCAGCGTGGCGAGTCCGCGCGTAAATCCGGAGTTGCCCTCGACGTGCGCGCGCATCTCCGAGAGTTGATTTGTGCCGGGCTTCCGGTGCGGAATGTGTTCGAGCATCTGGCTGCGGGTATGCAGCGAGCCATCGACGTCGGCGTCTTCGAATTCGTCGGCCACTAGGCAGGCCACGGTGTCCGTGTCTTTGCGGCTGAGGGCCGCTGCCCAGTTCTGTTCGAGCTCGATGAGCGCGGCCTCCGTCTTCGGCTGACTCTTGGGGCAATCGCCGGCGAATGCGGAAAACGCGAGCGCCCATGGGATAAAAAGCAGGATCAGGATTTTCACGTCCAGATCGTGACATGAGTTTGGCGAAGTGAGCAAGTGTGGTGACGGGGCCTTGCCCCGTTCGAGCGAGGAGTAGGCCCGCTTCCACAAGATCAAATGGCAAGAACTGCGCGGATATTCCAGATTTCACATTGACCCACTTTCAGATTGACCCTCTTCGCTGCTCCCTCCTACAATCCGGAGTTCTCTGCAAACGAACTTTTCCTCCGGAGTTTCGCTCATGCGACGAACGTCGATGAAGACATTTGCGCTTCACTGTTCCGGGCTGGCGGTGATGCTGGTCTCCGCATTATCCTTCGGGCAATCCGCGGGCGCCGCCCATCATGACGTCCTGATCAAGAACGCCACCGTGATGACAGTGACCCACGGCAATATCAAGAACGGCTCAATCTATATCAAGGACGGCAAGATCGCAGCAGTCGGCGAAAACGTGAACGCGGCCGCGAACGCCACCGTCATCGATGCGGGAGGAAAATACCTGACACCCGGCATCGTCGATTCGCACTCGCATATCGCTCTCGATGACGACGTCAATGAAGCCACCAGCCCCATCACGCCGCACATGTTGATGAAAGATGCCTTCGATTATCAAGACAAGGCCATCTACCGCGCGCTGGCCGGCGGCGTCACCACGTCACTGCTGCTGCACGGATCGGCCAACATGATCGGCGGGCAGGCAGTCGTCATCAAGCACAAGTACGGGGCCGCGCGCGATGAAATGCTGTTCCCAAATGCGCCCGGGTCGATCAAGTTCGCAAGCGGGGAGAATCCCAAAAGAGTCTACGGCGGCCGCGATCAACTGCCCTCGACCCGCATGGGCAATTTTGCTGTGCAGCGCGAGGCCCTCGTCCAGGCGCAGGACTACATGCGGGAGTGGGATAACTACAACGAGAAGGTCAAACGCGGCGATAAAGATGCCAAAGACGCCACCTTGCCCAAGCACGACCTGAAGCTCGAAGCTCTCGCCGACGTTCTGCGGGGCAAACTCATGGTGCAGATCCACATCTATCGCGCCGATGAAATGCTGACCGAAATCGCGATGGCCAGGGAATTCGGCTACAAGATTCGCGCCTTCCACCATGCGCTTGAAGCCTACAAGGTGGCCGACCAGCTCGCGGCCAACAATATCGCTATTGCCACGTTCTCCGATTGGTGGGGCTATAAGCAGGAGGCGTGGGACGCGATCCCGTGGAACGCCGTCATGGCCATGCGTAAAGGCGTGCGCGTGGCGATCAAGAGCGATTCTGGAGACTACGACCGCCGTCTCAATCAGGAAGCCGCCAAGACCATGCGTTACGGCGGAGCCACCGAAGAAGAAGCCTTAAAGATGATCACGCTGAATCCCGCCTGGATCGTAGGCGTAGACGATCGAGTAGGTTCTATCGATGTCGGCAAGGATGCCGATCTGGTGATCTGGGATGGTTATCCGCTCTCAAGCTACGGAGTGCCAGAAAAAGTTCTAATCGATGGCGAAGTCTACTTCGACCGAGCGCAACCAGGCCTGGGAACGACGCACTACAAGGAGGGAGAATGATGCAGCCGTCAGCAAACCAGCCCGTGTGGAGCGGGCGCCCCCGCCCGCTGCCTTTGATCTCGGTTGTGATCTTGCTCTTGCTTCTGTCGACGCCAGCCTTCACCCAAGACAAGCCCGTAGCCCTAAAAGGCGGCAAGCTGTTAACGATCACGCACGGAGTGATTGAAAACGGCGTCGTAGTAATGCAAGGCGGAAAGATCACAGCAGTAGGAGCAGCCAGTGCAGTCAATGTCCCAAGCAACGCCCAGGTAATCGACGCAACCGGCATGACCATCTATCCCGGTCTGATCGACTCCGAGACCAACCTCGGCCTCACGGAAATTTCCGCCGAAGCCATGACCAACGATCTGGTCGAACTGAGCGACGAGATCATGCCGCACATGCATACCGCCGAAGCGTTCCACGCGGAGTCGGCCCTGATCCCGGTGGCCCGTATGAACGGGATCACCAACGCTGTCGTCGCTCCGGAAGGCGCAGACACGCTGCCCGGCCAGGATTCTTTTATTCAACTGGCCGGAGCCAACGCCACCGAGATGCTCCTGATCCGCGATAATGCCATGCCTCTCAACTTCACCGGTGATCAGCGCCGCAATAAAGGCGGTTTCGAAAAGCGCAAGTACCCGTCGACTCGCATGGGGCTGGCTGCGCAACTGCGCCAGGCCTTCATCGATGCGCAAGATTACAAAACGAAGTGGGCAGAATACGATCGCAAAAAAGCCGACGCTGCCCAGAATCAAAATAATAAAGACAAGAAGTCTGAGCCGCTCGCCCCCAAGCACGATCTCAAGTCGGAAGCGCTGCTCCCCTATCTCGAGGGCAAGAAGACAATCGTGCTCGCGGCCGAAAGCCCGAGCGATCTTGAAACTGCCGTCAATCTTGCCAACGAGTTCAAGCTGAAGTTCGTGCTGAACCACATCAGCCACTCCCAGCCCGTCCTCGACTACGTGGCCAGCCTCAAGGTGCCGGTGATTGTCGGCCCTATCTACGAAGCTCCGAAAGAAGACGAGCGCTACGACACGGTCTACAGTCTTCCGGCACGACTCTACCAGCGCGGCGTCAAAATCGTCTTTGCCTCCTACTCGGCGCACAACGTGCGCAACCTGCCCGATCAGGCCGGATTCGCCACCGCCTTCGGCCTTCCCTATGACGAAGCGCTCAAGGCGATCACCCTCAACGCCGCCGAGATCTGGGGCGTCGCCGACCAGCTCGGCTCCCTCGACGTCGGCAAGACCGCCAACGTTGTTATCGCGAATGGCGATCCGCTGGACGTGAAAACCGATGTGAAGCAGGTCTTCATTCAAGGGCGAGCAATCCCGATGACTGACCGCCAGACTCAGCTGCGGGACGAGTATTCGAAATGACGGGATGCATTGTCGCCTTTTTATGGATTGTCATCCTGAACTGAATTGTCATCCTGAGCGAAGCGAAGGACTTGCTGTTCGCCGCGAGATGCAGATCCTTCGCTTCGCTCGGGATGACGGGGAATTTAGCCAAGAGGAGACGCGAGGTTTGACCGCCTCCCCGCTGCCAGTTAGGATTCCGTAGTGATCTCCTACACGACTTCCCTTTGCATACTTTTCCATTCCCTTTTAGACTACTGGTTTCGACTTCATCCGATCGATTGAGCAACACGCAGTCGTAATTCAGCAAACGCCGGTCCGCAATCCGGACCCGCGATTCCCAGACTTGGAAACGAGGAGAAACATGGCAGCCGTTGATGAAAAAGTGAAACAGATAATCGTCGAGCAGTTGGGTGTGGACGAGGGCGAGGTTACGCCCAGTGCTTCATTCGTGGATGACCTGGGCGCCGATTCGCTCGACACCGTCGAGCTCGTGATGGCCTTCGAAGAGGCCTTCGATATCGAAATCCCCGACGAGGATGCGGAGAAGATTCGCACCGTGTCCGATGCCGTCGACTACATCGGCAAACACGCGAAGGCAGGCAAGTAATTTGGCAAGACGGGTCGTCATCACCGGCATCGGCCTGATCTGTTCGCTGGGTAACACCACCGACGCGGTGTGGCAGGCCCTGCTCGCAGGCAAGAGCGGCGTGGACCGTATTACCGCGTTCGACGCCTCCGCGTTTGCCTGCCAGATCGCAGCCGAGGTCCGCAACTTCGATCCCTTCCAATTCATCGAGAAAAAAGAAGTGAAGAAGATGGGCCGCTTCATCCACTTCGCCATCGCCGCCTCGGATGAAGCAATGAAGATGTCGCAGCTCCAGATCACGCCCGATATCGCCGAGAACGTCGGCGTGCATATCGGCTCGGGCATCGGTGGATTCGACGTGATCGAGCGCGAACATACCGCGCTCCTCGAGGGCGGACCACGCAAGATCTCGCCGTTCTTTATTCCCGCCGCCATCGTCAATCTCGCCGCCGGGCATGTTTCCATGCGGTTTGGCGCCAAGGGCCCGAATGAAGCGACGGCCACGGCCTGCACTACCAGCGCCCACTCCATCGGCGATTCCTTCCGCATCATCCAGCATGGCGATGCGGACGTAATGATCGCCGGAGGCTCCGAAGCCGCCATTACTCCCATGGGCGTCGGCGGATTTGCCGCCATGCGCGCGCTTTCCACGCGCAACGACGATCCCGCCCGCGCCAGCCGTCCTTGGGACATGGATCGCGACGGCTTTGTGATGGGCGAAGGTGCCGGCATCGTGGTCCTCGAAGAGCTCGAACACGCCCGCCGCCGGGGCGCTCCCATCGTGGCGGAATTAGTTGGCTACGGTATGTCCGCGGACGCGTATCACATGACCCAACCCGCGCCCGAGCATGAAGGCGGATTCCGCGTCATGCGCAACGCGCTGCGCGATGCGAAGCTCGATCCCAGCGTCGTCGGCTACCTCAACGCGCATGGCACCTCGACCCCCATCGGCGACACGCTCGAAGCGCACGCCATCCGAAATTTATTTGGGAAGAAAGTTCCGGTCAGTTCGACGAAGTCCATGACCGGTCATCTGCTGGGTGGAGCGGGAGGACTGGAGGCCGGAGTCACGGTGCTGGCACTGCGCGATCAGATTCTGCCGCCAACCATCAATCTCGACAATCAGGACCCAGGGACCGAGGGCATGGATTTCGTTCCCAACTGCGCGCGCAAAACGGACTTCGAATACGCCATGTCGAATTCGTTCGGCTTCGGCGGCACCAACGGGGCCCTGCTCTTCCGCAGATGGACGGAATAAGAACCAAGCAATTGCAGAGGCCAGAGGTCAGATTGCAGAGGTTAGAGGTTTTTACCTCAGCAATCTGACCTCTAACCTCTGACCTCTCCTACTCTTTTTTCATAGCGTCAATCATCACGTACAGCTGGTTAGTGTCCGTTACCTCGACGTAAGGCTTGCCGGTATGTTTGCTGCTGACCAGCCAGATCGTCGGGGTGTGATCGATGTGCAAACTCAGGCCCAAATCCTTATCTGCCCTCACCAGTCCCGCCAGCTTGCCCTCCGGATCCACCACAAAGGGCACCCCGATTTTGTGATCGGCGGCAAACTTCTCGGCAAATCCCCGCAAGTTCTGCGGGTTGATCTCCAATTGGTGCGCGAACACGGACTCCCGGAACGCGTTCCCGATCTCCTTGGACTGCGTGTCGAAGTAGCGCGCCAGCACGGCCGCTTCGAATGACCAGTTGTGCGCCGGCAACGGGAAGTCGTGCTGCACCAAGGGAATCTTGTAGGTCCGCGACGCCTGCACCAGCAGCGGCGCCTTTAAACCACACGAAGGACATTGCAGGTCTTCGAAAACCACAATCGCAACCTGTGCCCCCTTCGGCGGACGGAGCGCCTCCGGCACATCCTCCGCAAATAGCGGCAAGCAAAGCAGAACGAGACAAGCCAGAACCACTGACAACAGCACCACGCGCGGCAACAGTCGTTGAATCTTCATAGTTTTACTTGGATGCGCACCGAACTCAGAATATTCCTATGGTAGCGAATTCGGCCGATTCGCGCACCTGAGCAACCTATCCGAAGTAATGTCGCATTGCGTCGCGCTGGACGGAAGGCAACCCCGTGTTGCCACCCGGCAGAACTGAATTCCTGTCCGCCACACACAGCACAACTGTGCTGTTTCTTTCCCGCTTTTCTGCGGGAAGTCTGAAATAATCAGGCCCCGGGGGCTAGGCCACCATGAAGCGAGTACGATTACTTGTTCTCTTCTGTCTTTTTGTGAGCGTGCTGCCGGCGATCCTCGCTGGGCAGACCAATGACGCAAAAACCAATCCCGCCAATTCTCCCGCGCCTGCCTCCACAGCGGGCAGTTCTTCTGGGGCGGCGGAATCCAAAGCGGCTGAGCCCGCGCAGAACACGATTGTCGAGTACGCGCCTCCTCCCGCGGAGTACGCCCGCGCCAAAGCCTACTCGAACGCCCGCTATCGCCACATCTTCATCGGTGCGTTTTACGGGTTCCTGGTATTGCTGGTCATTTTGCGATGGCGCGTGGCGTCCGTGTTTCGCGACTTGGCCGAACGCGTCTCGTCGCGCCGTTTCGTGCAGCTGATTATTTTTGCACCCCTGATCCTGCTGACGATTGCCGTCCTCGGAATTGCCTCGGACATCTGGGATCAATCGCTGGAGCGCGCTTACGGGCTCTCCGTCCAAACCTGGGGGGCGTGGACCCGTGACTGGATCTTGAATCAAGCCATTATGCTGATTGTGGGAACTCTGCTGGTCGGGATCCTGTATTTCGTGATCCGGCGCAGCCCGCGGCGCTGGTGGTTCTACTTCTGGCTCGCGTCCATTCCTATCCAACTGGTGATCTTCTTTCTACAGCCGATCGTGATCGATCCCCTGTTCTACACTTTCAAGCCGCTTGAGACCGTGCAACCCGTCCTGCTCGCGGAGATGCAGAAAGTGGTCCATCGCGGTGGAATGGAAATCCCTGCCGACCGCATGTTCGTCATGAATGCCAGCTCGAAGCAAACTGGTCTGAACGCTTATGTCACGGGCTTTGGCGCGTCCAAGCGTGTCGTGGTTTGGGACAACACGATTGCCAAGGCGACCGTCCCGGAAACGCTGTTTGTCTTCGGGCACGAGATGGGGCACTACGTTTTGCACCACATCCCCAAAATAATTGCCATCGACGCGGCCATTCTGCTCTTCCTGTTGTATGTGGGCTACCGGTTGTCGAACGGGATGTTGGCGCGATGGGGCGCGCAGTGGGGCATTCGTGACCTGCAGGATTGGGCGTCGCTGCCGGCCTTGCTCTTCGTGATTACTGTGCTGGCGTTCCTTGCGACCCCTGCGTTCAACGGCGTGAGCCGCCATTTTGAGCACGAGGCGGACCGCTATGGCCTCGAAGTAATCCACGGAATTGTGTCCGACCCGAACCAGGTCGCTGCCCACTATTTCCAGAAAAGTGGCGAGAGGAACCTGGCCGATCCCGATCCGAATGCGTTCATCGAAGTGTGGTTCTTCGATCATCCGACCCGGCCCGAGCGTGTGCGTTTCGTAGCCACGTACGATCCCTGGTCGAAGGGTGAGACGCCCAAATATGTGAAGTGACGGCAGAGGAGGAACTCGTGTTTCGTATCAGGGTCTCGCTTTAGCGATGACGAAAGCCGTTCCAAATCCGCCGCCCCTTCAGGAGTTGGCCATCTGCGACCTTACTTCAAATCGGCGCCGGGTTCGAGGTTGTAAAAATAATAGAAACGCAGGCCGAGGATCTGCCCTGGGAATTCCTTCGGCAAAGGTGGAAACGGAGTGGACGCGGTGATGCTCCCCCACGCGGCCCGATCGAGCGGCACGTCGCCGGACGAGGTACGAATTGCCATGTTGCTTACTTTGCCATCCTTCAGGATGACAAATTCAATCGCAAGCTTCCCCTGTTTATAGATCGGCGGACCCACCGACTCCGGCATGATGGCGTACCAGTTCTGGCGCACGATTTGCACGATTCGCGTCAGATAAGGCCCGAAGTCCACGCCCATCGTATCGGTCAGGATTTCCGCCTGATCCAATGCCTTCGCCCCGGTCCGGCCCTGGCTCAGCCCGTAATCGCCCGCGTTCCCAGCGCCGCCGTAGTGCCCGCGGCTGGCGGCGGCGGCCTGGGCCGCCTGTTCGATTGCCGAGCCCGCCGTCATTTGAGCGTTAAAATTCGGCGGCGGCCTGTTCTGCGGAGGCATCCGCAACTGCGCGGTCTGATCGCTCTGGTGCGGCTGCGCGAATCCCGAATTCTGCTGCGGCGCCGGCGGTTGTTGATTCTGCGCAACCTGGTTCTGCGGAGGCTGGCCCTGCGCCGGCGGTTGCGGCACATTCGCGCCCGGCTGCCCCGGATGCATGCTTTGCAGTATCTTCTTCAAATCTTCCCGATTGATCTGCGGCGCTTTGCTGGTCGCGATGCGGTCCTTATCCGAAATTACCTTCGCATCGGGACGCCGTGTCAGCTTCTGCTCGTCGGGCGGCAGCTCTAAAAACGTCGCGTCTTTCGACTGGTCTGCATTCGTCGAAATCGCCAGATCCAGCGTCCGGTGCGGCAACAGTCCCATCAACTTCTCGCTGTTCCACAACAGAATGATCGCGAACAAATGCACAATAACGGACAGCCACATCGCTTCGCGCTTGCGCGCCCGCGAGAGATCGTCCTGCAACTGGATTAGAAGATGCGGAACATCGTCAGGATTGAAGCCGCGGTAAGCCGTTTCCCAGTGCTCAGCTTCGAACAAATCGCGCTGCTCCGGCTGGTCGGCAGGCGGAGTCGATGATCCTCCAGACAATGGATCGCGAGACAAGGGATCGCGAGGCGGAATTTGGGTAACCGGCATCAGGCAGAGACTATAATGCTTAGAGACACGGGCAGACTCCTTAGGTTGCGTAAGATTACGGAAAGTTCTCTACGTAAAGTTACGTAAATTATGGAGTTGCGACCGCCATTTCTATTGTCGCATTTTTTGTGCCCAACCAGTGAGTACCTGAGTAATGGCCGGCAACCGGCCCGTTGACCGAATTACGTACCCGAACCACTGACCGGCGAGATCGGATCACCAATTTGAATCCGTCTGCATCAGAACTTTTTGTTGCTCCGTTGGTCCTGCGATCTCGTTCCAACCGTAAAATGTTCTTGGAGATCTGGCCTATGTTCCACCAAGGAACTCGCCTTCATGGCGTATCCGCCCATGATGTTTCCGCCCTTCGTCTGTCTGCGTTTCGGCTATCTACATTTCGGCTATCCGTGCCCAGTGTAGCCACGCTTTTTGTCGGACTCGCTCTGCTCATCGGTCCGGGCAAAATACTCGCCCAGCACGGTGGCGGCGGTGGCGGACGCGGCATGATGGGCACGGGCGTCGGCACCGGCGCGGGCCGTCCCGACGGCATCAGCGAAAAGGACGATCTCAAGGACTTTCACCGCGCCATGGCCATCCAAGCAACCGCTGAGCAGCGCGCCGCGTTCGTCAAGATCGCACAATACGCTCAGGCCGCCATCGATCAGCTGAAAGTCTTTCGCGAATCTCTGCAGAAAGTCCCGGCCTCACCGCTCCTTGATCGTGCAACCAGGGATCGCCTAACCGCGTTCGATCAGGCCATTGAAAACGCTCGTGGCAGCAACCAGAATTTTCTCACTTCGTTTTCCTCCAAACAAAAATCCGGTTTGCAGGACACCACCAAGAAACTGGAGAAAGCCGATTCCGAGCTCGACAAACAGATAAAGACGCTGCATCAGATCGTCCAGACCGCCAAGCCAGACGGCGAACAGGTCTCCAGCTCCGCCGCCGGTCTCGACAAAGCTCTAGTCAGTTTCCAAAACGAGCAACTGGCCCTCGGCAGAGAAATGAGCATCCTCTTTGACCCGGCCGGCCCGGGCCTCACCTTTACTCTTCCAACGGTCACAACCTCGATCAACATCTCCGGCCAGTCCATCTCTATCCCGGCGTCGGGTGCCGTCGTCTCCCGCGCTTCCACCGAAAACGGCCACAACCTCTTCAGTCTCAAGCTCGTCGTCGATCTCTCCGACCTGCAGCAAAATATCACCGGCATTCTCCGCTCCGAACTCACCCGCTCTCCCCGTTGCGGCGAGCGCATTGAGGTTCAACAAGCCACGCTAACCCCGCTCGAGCCCGCCAGCCAGGTAGTGACCAAGTTGCACTTCGAGCGCTGGGTCTGCCTGCCGGGCCAGCAAAGCCCGATGGAAGTGGCAAGCGGCGACGCCAACATCGAGATCAAGCTCACGCCATCGGTCGAACCAAGCGCTGGCTTGCATCTCGTTTCCGAAATTACCAGCGTCCAGGCCGAAGGCTTGCTCCGCGACTCGCTCCGCTCCGGCGATCTCGGCGCCACGCTGCGCGAGCAAGTCGCCGCATCGATCCTCTCCGCCCTGCAAAAGGGCGCAGACCTCAAGGCCACGCTCCCGCCCATCGCCCAGGAGTCCGCCACCCTCCAGAAAGCGCTATTCCAGGATGACGGCGCCGACCAGTTGAGCTTGGTTCTTGACGGCCAACTGCAGTTCTCCGACGAGCAAACCCAACAGTTTGCCGCCCAACTCAAACAACGCCTGGCAGCACAAGGAACGACACCCAAGTAAATCCCAAATCGGCGTTACGGCTTTGTAAAGTTACGCAAAGATTTGTCCGAATCCTGTTCTTCGCGCAACTTCCGGCTCATAATTCCATTCATAGATGTAGAAAGTTTGCTTTGAAAAGGAGATCTCCAATGCTCAAGCAGTGTCTTCTCGTTCTTCTCGCGGCCAGCCTCATCTCGATCGCCGCGCCGTTCGCTTCGGCCCAATCGTCCGGCCAACCATCCAACGACAGCCCGCCCAGCAATCAGGCCTCGCAGGGTAACGGTGGCTGGCGCCACGGCCCACCCGACGCCGCCCAGCGCACACAGGAACTGACCAAGAAACTCAACCTTACTTCCGATCAGCAAGCCAAGGTACAGGACATCTTTCAGTCCGAACACTCACAGATGGAGAGCCTGCACCAGGACAGCTCTCTCTCCCAACAGGATCGCCGCGCCAAAATGATGGACATCCATAAGACCACCGACACGCAGATCCGCGCGCTCCTCGACTCGACTCAGCAGAAGAAATGGGACGAAATGCAGGCCAAGCGTGAGCAGTGGGGACAAGGCCATCACCACGGCCCACCCAACGGTGGCGACCAGCAGAGCCCGCCGCCTCAGCAATAGCTATCTGTAACGCGATCGTGTGGGGACGCCCGTGTGGGACGGGCGCCCCGCCCTCGCCTGTCCAAGCCGGGCGAAGTCCGGGCGGCTGTCTGTGGTCAGAACAACTCGGGGTTCGCGATATCTTTCACTTCTGCAACCGGACCTCTAAGTTCTCCCCCACCCCGATCCGTCCCGCATGCCTCCCAATCTCGGCCAGAATCGCCAATCCAAGCTCCAGCGCTCTCCGCCCATCCTCCAGTGAAACCATCGGACGCGACCGCTCCCGCACCGCCTGCAGAAAGGCCTTGATCTCCGCCAGCAGCGGCTCCCCCGCCGTGATTGGCGGCTTAGCCATCGAGATCTGCGGATTCACGCTGGGCTCGCCCGCCGGGCTTCCAACCGCATTGCCGACCGAGAACACCAGCACATCCTGCCGTCCATAATCGATCGAAATGTACTGCCCCGGCTGGAAAAACCGCAGCTTGCGCACGCGCTCCGTCGAAACCCGGCTGGCCGTAAAATTGGCCACGCAACCCGATTCAAACTCGACGCGCACATTCGCAATGTCCACCTTGCCCGAAAGAATTGGCAGCCCCACCGCCCGGATTTCCTTCACTCCCGACTTCACGAACGTCAGCACCACGTCGAGGTCGTGGATCATCAGGTCCAGTACCACGTCCACATCCAGCGCCCGCGGAGAGAACACGCTCAGCCGATGCACTTCAAAAAACATCGGACGGTTGATCAGCGGCAGCGTAGCCCGCACCGCCGGATTGAAACGCTCCAGATGCCCAACCTGCGCCACCCGCTTGTGCGCGGACGCCAGGCGAATCAATTCATCCGCCTCGCCGAGTGTCGCAGCCAGCGGTTTTTCGATGAGCACGTCAACTCCCGCTTCCATCAGATTGCGCGCCACCTCCAGATGCAGAACCGTCGGCACCGCGACCGAAGCCGCTTGCACCTCGCCGTGCGTAGTCAGCATCTGCTCGACCGAGCCGAACGCCTTGCAGCTGAACTCGCGAGCAATCGCATCGGCCCGCGCCGTATCCGGATCGACCACCCCCACCAGCCGCACGCTGCCCGCCTGCTGCAGTTGCCGATAGACACGAGCGTGATTGCGCCCGAAAACGCCCACGCCAATCACAGCCACATTGATGGGAAATTCGTTGCTCAGATGAGTGCTCCGGAACTACGCCCTAAAAACGGATATTGTCGCAGTTCCGGAGCTGGAAGGGAAAGCCTCAAGTTGTGGTTCGGTGTTATAGTCCGCTGGACCGCAGCCGTCGATTGTGGATGACATATCCCACCCAAAAGCCGAGCGCCGCCGCCCATGATGCCATCGCCATGCTTGGAGTATCGCGCGCCATCATCCATTGAAGATGCCCTTTGTCGAACACGAACGACAGCGGCATCAAGGTGAAGGCAATGGCCAGCCCGAGGTTCCAGCTGCGCTGGGCGAGCGTGCTGCGAGTGCGTTCCAGAGTTTGTACGTCGTGATCTTTCGGTAGTGTCATGATATTTCCTCCGGTTAGTGTTTGTTTCAAAGAATCCGATTTCAACCGTTCGACTTCGGTCGCCAGCGTTGCATCGCGCGCCAGAAACTCCTCCACGAGCGCGCGCGTTTCCGGACATGCCTCTCCCGCCAGATAGAGCGGAAGCAGATCCCGAATCACATTGCGTGTAATCTCCACTTTCACCTCCGGTTGCTCCGTGCCGCCTCCAGCTTGAGCCGGGCACGATGGATTTTTGTTTTCACCGCGCCCAGCGACAGGCCCAGCGTTTCTGCGATCTGTTCGTAGGACATTTCTTCCGCTGCCGACATCAGCAGCGCCGTACGGTCCACCTCTGGCAGTTGCTGCAGATCGCGCATAACGTGTGCCAGTTCGGCCCGCTGCTCGGCCGAGTTGTGCGGCGCCTGCCGGCGGTCGGCAAAGTCATCTTCGAGCGACAAGTTCCGGCGGCTGCGCCGCAGCCCTTGCAAGTAGCAATTGCGCGCAATCACCAGCAGGTATGCCTTTACCGTGGACTGCCGGATTCCATCAGACGCGTTCCATGCGCGCACAAACGTTTCCGAAGCAATGTCCTCGGCATCCGCCCGATTCCCGCTAAGGAACAGGGCGAAGCGGAAGACGTCCTGCGCGTATTTCTGATACAGCGCCTCAAAGTCGGTCATTGAGCGTCCACAGAGAGTATCCACGGAGGAAGGGAAAGTTTCAGGGAAGTGAAAAAACGTTGGCGGGAATCGAACTGTGAAACCAGCGGCGGTTTCGACGCCTACATTTTCTTTAGGATTGCGATCTGTCCTGCATGATACAGTTCGTGCTGCACCACGCCATGAAGCATGTAGTAGAAAGTGTAGTGCGCGCCCTCTTTACCGGGAACGATCTCGTCAAGCCGTGAGTCCGGGAGAGCAGCAACGGCCGCGACCAGTTTCTCGTGGACGCGCCGCACCTCTGCCAGCGCCCTGCGCCATGCAGCATCGCTCGCGTCCGTAACCGGCGGAAAATTCTCCGCATCGGAGAGCTCCACCGCAGCGCCGCCCAGCCGACGCAGCACCGCGCCATCCCAGGCCGCAATGTGCAGCACCAGTTCCCAGATCGTGTGCGCACCCTTAATCGGACGCGCCGTCGCCCGCGCCGCCGTGACGCCCTCCAGAATCTCAAACACAGAATCGCCGTGCCACGCCTCACCATCGAACGCGCGGCGAAGTTGGTCGGCGATGCGAGCCGCTTCAGACATAAAAGCCTCACCCTGATCTTACAGTTTCAGCCGGGGCACTGATTGTGAATAGCTACGATCGTGAATCAGCTACGCGCGTTTTGTGATGACGAAGTGCGTCGCGTTGGCGGTGGCAACATGTTCGGTGCATTGATAGCCGAGCTGCGGCGCGTCAATCCCTTCCAGAAGGCATTCTCCTGAACCAAGCAAGATCGGCGACTCGCCTAAGTGCATCTCATCGATAAGCCTGGCGCGAAGGTATTGCCGGATGGTGGCAACCCCGCCGCCGAGCCGGACATCCTGACCGTTCGCAGCGTCAACCGCTCGTTCCAGCGCGGCGTGAATACCATCGGTAACAAAGTAGAAGGTCGTGCCTCCGCTCATATCGATCGACGCACGCGGGTGGTGGGTGAGCACAAAAACAGGAGTGTGGAACGGCGGATTGTTGCCCCACCATCCCTTCCAAGCATCGTCGGGCCAGCGTCCTCGGATCGGTCCGAACATATTTCGACCGATGATCCACGCCCCGATATTGTCGAAGCCGCGTGCGACAAAGTCATCATCAATACCCGCGGCGCCGCCGTCTTTGCCATGCATCTGTCGAAAGGTGCGTGTGCCGAAGACCCATTCGTGCAGCGCCATTCCGCCGACGCCAAGTGGATTATCTGCATCTTGATTGGGACCGGCTCCGTAGCCATCGAGGGAGATCGCGAAGCTGTGGACGCGAAGCCTGGACATAAAATAGATCTCCATTGCATTTTTTTAATGCAGTTGGCGCTTCTAGTCTTATACGCGTGCGTATATCTGGTCACTCCGCGCACACGGCGATCCCCGCATCATCCGCTGCCCGCGTCATCGCCCCGCCATCCAGCAGCAGACATCGTCCCGCGTCCACCGCCAGACAACTCGCCCCGGCGCGCATCATCGTCTCGATCGTCTTCAAGCCAATCACTGGAACGTCGAAGCGCATATCCTGTTTCGGCTTGGCAATCTTCACCACCGTCAGCGCACGGCTCAGCGTCGAAGCATCGTCCTTTGCTTCCGATCTTCCTTCTAAAGACCGCATCAGTTCGCCCGCCCGCTCGATCGTCGCGTCCGTGCCTTCCATCGCCTCGACCGCCACGCACGCCGCTTCCGCGATCACCACCGTTTGTCCAATGTCGTACTCCGCCAGTTGCCGCGCCACCGCACGTCCGTATTCAACATTTCTGTTTTCCTGCGCACTCGGAGCCCGCTTCGTGAGCACGCCCGTTTTCGCCAGCAGCGGTTCCAGCAGCGCGGTCGAATTCTCAAGCATGATGCCCTCATCCGCCAGAACCTTCGCGACCGCGCCCAGCAGCGAGTCCGTATTGCGTGTGCCGAGCGAGAGCAGCAGCTTCGCCAGCCGCCAGTCCGGCTTGATGGCGGAAAAGATCTGCTTGTGCTTTACTTGCCCCGCCATGACGGCGCGGGTGACGCCTTCGGTTTTAAAAGTGTCGATGAGCTTTGACAACTCGCCCAAAGAAAGCCAATGCACGGAGGCAGCGCCGTGCGATTCAATCTCGGGAGCAGTCTCTTCGCGAATCGCCGCCACGACCACCTCAAACCCCTGCGCCCGCGCCGCGTCCAGCACCAGAAAAGGAAACTTCCCATTGCCAGCGATGAGGCCGAGTTTCTCTCCACTACCCACTACTTAATCACTCCGCGTTCCGATGCTTCAATGAATTCGATAAGCATCGCAACATCTTGCCCAAGATCGGCCTCGGACTTCAGCTTTTCAATCGCCTGCGAAGTGTTCAGCTTCGAAGCCAGCAGCACCTTATACGCATGATGAATCTTCCGAATCCGTTCTTTCGTGAAGCCCCGCCGCTCCAACCCCACCGCATTCAATCCATAAGCGCGCGTCCCGCGTTCGGCGGAAGTCTTCGAAAACGGAAGAACATCGCGCGTGATCGTCGTGCCCCCGCCAATAAAAGCATGCGTTCCGATCCGCACAAAATGATGCACCGGACACAGCGCCCCAACCGTCGCCCAGTCTTCCACGATAACGTGCCCGCCCAGCGTGGCCGCATTCGCCATGATGATGTGGCTCCCAATCTGGCAATCATGCGCAATGTGCGTATAGGCCATGATCAGGTTGTGGTCGCCGACTCTGGTGCATCCGCCGCCTTTCACCGTACCGCGGTTGATGGTGACAAACTCGCGAATCACGTTATGGTTGCCGATTTCCAGCCGCGTCGGTTCACCTGCATAGCCGATATCCTGCGGCGCGAGGCCAATCGAAGTGAAAGGGAAGAAGCGGTTGTCAGCGCCAATTTTCGTTGGCCCTTCGACCGCGACATGCGAAAGCAGATGGCAACCCTCGCCGATCTCCACCTCCGGCCCGACCACGCAATAAGGCCCAATCTTGCACGACGGATGTATCTTACTTTTCGGATCAATGATCGCCGTAGAATGGATCGCCGTAGGATGAGTGGACATCGTCAAATGGCAGTTGCTCTCATATCCAGCCCCGGCAGGGGCGAACCAGCTTAGCCCAGCGCTTCAGCGCTGGGAAAATATCGACGAATGATCAAAGTCCCGGAGGGACGACCCAGACCTTACGCGTCGTCACCCGCAGAATCCGTCGCTCCAGCGCCCGCATTCCGGGGCACCAGCCGGCAAGTGACCGTAGCCTCGGCCGCCACCTTGCCGTCCACGTACGCCTTACCCTCCAGACGAGCCGCCGTCATTCGCCAGGCGCGCACCACCACTTCAATCCGCAACTGATCTCCCGGCACCACCGGACGCCGGAATCGTGCCTTCTCGATCCCTGTAAACACCATCAGCATTTCGTCGCGGTTCGGGACCTCCGTCAGCAGCAGCAGCCCACCCGCCTGCGCGATCGCTTCCACAATCAGCACGCCCGGCATGATCGGCTTCTCGGGAAAGTGTCCCTGAAAAAAGGGCTCGGTGATGGTCACGTTTTTCAACGCGACAATGCTCTTCATCCGCACCAGCTCGATCACCCGGTCGATCAAGAGAAATGGATAGCGATGGGGCAGGATCTTAAGAATATCGCCAATTTCCATCCCTGTTCTCGCCGGCTCCGGCTCTTCGGCCGTAATCTGTGTCGTGTCGGTCATGCCATTCCAATCAAGGCGAAGATTATACTGTAGCGCACCTTGCTATGAGCTTGGTCGCGAGTCGAAGCAAGAAGGATCCTCATGAACGCCCCAAAATTGTGCCTCCGTAACGTCATCGTTTTCACCCTCCTGATTGTTTTCGCCGCCCCGCAACTGAGCGCTCAAACGCCCCAGCCGTCCGCCGTCCCCGCATTCCCCGCCGACATTCCCTCGACCGCCGACCGCTATTCCCTCATCATGATGGGCAATCTCGCCGGACAACAAGCCGTCTGGACCGCTCCCGATGGTACGCTCCACATTTTTTTTCAGTTCAACGACCGTGGGCGCGGCCCCAAAACCACCAGTATCCTCAAGCTCGATGCGAGTGGCGTCCCCTTGTCGGAAGTCATCACCGGCAACGACTACCTGAAATCGCCCGTCACCGAAAATTATTCGCTCGAAGCCGGCACCGCGCGCTGGAAAAACAACGACGAACAAGGCGAAAAGAAAATCTCGGCCCCCGCTTTCTACTCATCCCTGAACGGCGGACCCTCCGAGATTGCTCTGCTCGCGCACGCCGCCCTCCAGAACGGAGGGAAAATCGCCCTGCTCCCTGAAGGCGAGGCTCGCGTCCAGCGCATGACCGAACTTGACATCGAAGCCTCCGGACACAAAAAACACGTCGCCCTCTACACTGCCACCGGACTCGATTTCTCGCCCGCCTATTTCTGGCTCGAGGACTCCGACAAGTTCTTCGCTACCGTCGGCAATTGGCGCACTGTCGTTCCCGAAGGATGGGAATCCTCAGCACCCACCTTGCTGGCCGCTCAAAATGACGTCAAACAGTCCCGCGCCGCCGATCTCGCCGCCCATCTCTCGCATCACGCGTCCAACGGAATCCTCTTCACCCACGCCAACGTATTCGACGCCGAGACGCGAAAAATCATTCCCAACCAAGATGTCCTGATCATGGGCAATCGCATCGCCGCCGTCGGCGATCGCATTGGACGACTCGGACCTCCCGGGGTTCCGATCGAACCAGACCCAATCCGCGATCCCCAGATCATCGACGCTACCGGCAAGACCCTGCTCCCCGGCCTCTGGGATATGCACGCCCATGTAGGCGATGACGACGGCCTCCTGAACCTGGCCGCCGGAGTCACCACCGTCCGCGATCTGGCCAACGACACCGACTCCCTGCTAGCCCGCCGCCAGCGCATCGCCGACGGAAAAGAAATCGGCACCCGCATCGTCCTCGCCGGCATCATCGACGGCCGCGGCCCCTACCAAGGTCCAACCAAGGTTCTAGTCTCAACCGAAGCCGAAGCGCGCGCGGCCATCGACAACTACAAGCGGCTCGGCTACGTGCAGATCAAAATCTACAGTTCGGTTCCGCCCGCGGTTGTTCCCGCGATCATCGACGAAGCCCACAAAAACGGGCTTCGCGTCAGCGGACACATCCCCGCTGAAATGACCGCCGCACAATGTGTCCAGCTCGGCTACGACGAAATCCAGCACATCAACTTCCTCGTGCTGAATTTCTTCCCTGACGTCAAAGACACCAATACATCCGTACGTCTCACCGCCCCTGCCAAGCTCGGAGCCGACCTCGACCTCACCTCGCCTCAGGTGCAATCCTTCATCAGGTTGCTGCAGGATCACCACACCAAGCTTGATCTCACGCTCAGCATCTTCGAAGACATGTACTTGAGCCGCGCTGGAGAAATTCCCCGCGGCTTCCAACCCATCGCCAGCCGCCTGCCCAACGAGGTTCGCCGCGGCCTGCTCTCGAGCGGTCTTACTCCGCCCGCCGGTATGGACGAAACCTACCGAAAGTCTTTCGCCAAAATGTTGGATTTCACCGGCCTTCTCTATCGCTCCGGAATTCCCATCGAAGCCGGCACCGACTCCATGGCCGGATTCGCCCTGCACCGCGAACTCGAACTCGACGTCCAGGCTGGCATTCCGCCAAGTCAGGTTCTCCAAAATGCCACGCTGAACGCCGCCCGCATCATGAGCCTGGACAAAGATCTGGGCTCCATAACCCCCGGCAAACTAGCCGACCTGGTCCTGGTCGACGGCAATCCCGCCGCCAACATCAGCGACATCAGAAAGACCGCGTTAGTAGTAAAAGACGGAGTCCTCTATAAACCCGCCGAACTCTACACCGAACTGGGAGTAACGCCATAGGTTCGTGGAAAACTCCTCCTTCGCGAAAAACATAGGCCCCGCCCTAATCTCGCCCAACCTCAACGCCGATGATTAGCGTAGGGGCCAAGCAAGCGCTCACGTAGGGACAGCCGCCCTCGGCTGTCCGGCCGCGCGAAGTTCGGCTAAATGCCACTCGCCCCCGGAGCCGATCCATGTGTTCGCTGAAGCATTCGCCGAATTTGCCCGACGCTCCGCCCACCACGCCCGCTCTACACCAACCCGATCGCCGCCTCCATGCTCGCTACACCGTCCAGGTCCAAATCGAAATGCGCCTGGACGGCGACGACGTCCCCTTGCGCCTCGAAACCACCGACCTCAGTCTCGGTGGCTGCTACGTCCAACTGATGATTCCCATATCAGTCGGCCGCCGTCTTCATGCCACCCTCTGGCTCGACGACTGTCCCATCGTCATCCGAGGCCTCACCGTCACCCGCCATCCCCAATTTGGCAATGGCATCATGTTCGTGGATTTTGAAGGTCAGGGAGAAGCCCTGCTGAAACGATACCTGGACGCCATCGCTACGTAGAATCACGCACAGATTAAGCACTAACTCACCAATCCGCATTGTCCAAGACAGCGGTTCAGTCCCACTTGTTACAATCCAGATTCCCCCCAGGAGACAACGAGAGATGGGACAGGACCCGTAAGGTCAGACGTTCGAGGTTAGATTGCAGAGGTAAAAGGTGTGTCAATTCTTTTGTGTAAACAACCAGGTTTTGTTTTTGGGGATGGGGTGCCGGGGAAGGGGGCAGTTCCCCTTCCCTGGCCCAGCGCTTTAGAAGCAGCCCCCGTTTTCATTGCGTAACTCTCTCCAGGGTCGGCATGCGCTCTGGCCACAGAATCGTAAAGTGGTTCAAGGCTTCGCGCCAGTGATGAATCGGCATCGTCCACTTTTTCGCGGCCTGGCGCAGCGCCAGAAACAGCAACTTCAGCGCCGCTTCTTCGTTCGGAAATCCGCCGCGGGTTTTGATGATCTTGCGTAGCGACCGGTTCAGCGACTCCACACTGTTGGTGGTGTAGATCGCTTTGCGGATATCCGGCGGGTAATGGAAAAACGGCGTGATCCGCGCCCAGTTTCGCCGCCACACCTGGCTGACGCTGGGATAGGTTTTCCACTTCGCTTCCAGTTCCGCCAATTGTTGCTCGGCCTCGGCCACCGTGGCCGCGCGATAGATCAACTGCAAGTCCGCCGCCGCTTGTTTGCGCAGTTTCCAGGGCACGTAGTTCAGCGCCGCCCGCACCAGATGCACGATGCAGAGCTGCACCTCGGTCCGCGGATACACCGCTTCGATGGCTTCCGGAAATCCCTTCAGCCCATCCACGCAGGCGATGAAAATATCCTTCACCCCGCGGTTCTGTAACTCGGTGAGCACCTGCAGCCAGAACTTTGCTCCCTCCGTCTGCGCCACCCACAGCCCCAGCACTTCCTTCTGCCCTTCTAGGTCCACGCCCAGCACCACGTAAATCGCCTTGTTCTGGATGTGTCCTTCGTCGCGCACCTTCACCATCAGCGCATCCAGATACACGATGGGATATAACTCCTCCAGCGGCCGCCCTTGCCACAGTTTCACTTCTTCGATCACCGCATCGGTCACGTTGGAGATCAACGCCGGGGAAACGTCAATGCCGTACATCTCCTCCAAGTGGCCCTGGATCTCGCGCGTCGTCATGCCCCGCGCATACATCGAGATAATCTTGTCGTCGAAACCGGTCCACCGCGTCTGCCCCTTGGCCACGATCTTGGGCGCGAACGTCGCCTGGCGATCGCGCGGAGTCTCTAGCTCCAACTCGCCGAAGTCGCCCTTCAAGGTTTTTTGGCTTTTCCCGTTGCGCGTGTTGCCCCGGTGGTGCCCTGCTGGATCGTGCTTCTCGTAGCCCAGATGATCGGTCATCTCGGCGGTTAAGGCCCGCTCCAGAATGGCTTTGGTCAGTTCCTTGAGCAGACCGTTCTCCCCGATGATATCCTCGGGCTTCTTGTAGTTGGTCAGCAGTTGGTCGATCAGCTCCTTGTCGATTGCCATGGGGCCTCCTATTTTCTTCTGCCCATGGCCGTTTACACAGTTTTATTTACACCCTCGAGGTAAAAACCTATAAGGACCACCGGCGGTTTCACCTCTGCAATCTAACCTCTAACCTCTGACCTTAGTACCTTCCCCATGCGCACAATCGGCAGCGTCAACCCATCCCCCAGCGGCGCCTCCACAGCCTCCAACTCCACATACCCCTTCTTCCTATAAAAAGGAACCCCCGTCAGCGTCGCTCCCATCTCCAACCGCTGGAACCCCGCCGCCCAAGCCGCCGCCTCACAAGCTTCCAGAATCATCCCCCCAATGCCGCGCCGCGCCCAATCCGGATGCACAAAAAATGCCCGAATCTTAGCCGCCTCCGTCGCGGGATCCAGCAACGAATCCTCGCGCCCCGCAACCAGTTCCTTCCAACGATCGCCGCCGTACAGAGTCTTCCGCCGGCTCCATCCGCCGCATCCCACCAGCAGCGCCGCTCCCGAAGATTCCGTCTCCTCCGCGGCAAAATAAGTTCCATCCGCAATCAGTTGCGTGTCGACGCCATACACCGTCCGCAACGCGCTCTCTAATTGCGCCGCCGAATAATCTCCCAACTGCAATCCCCGCACCGAAGCCTCAATCAACTCCCGCAGAGCCGGAATATCGCGAGCCTCGGCCAACCGAATGCGTATCTTCATAACGATTTCTGTTGAATTCGGGACACCCTAGCCGGCTTTCTTCCCCAGGCGCTCCACCATGGCGCGCAATGCAAGTTGCGTCTGAGGATTCCACCAGCCTTCAGTGACGGCGGCGAGTTCCCGCTCAATATTGTCGAAGAGACCGACCAAGTCGGCGCGGGCATTCCAGCGCGTCACTGTCATCGCCTCCGCCGGAAGCGCCAGCAACGTGTCGCACCAGTCCAAGGCACGGCTGACAACGCGGTCGACGGCAACCACTTCGTCCACTAAGCCGATATCTAAAGCCTCCTGTGGCGAGATCAGCAACCCCATAACCGCCAGTCGTTCTGCCTGGCGCGGGCCAACCTGCCGCCGCAGCGCAGACAGAACGATCGGAGGCAAAGTAATCCCCACCTGCACTTCGCTCAGCCCGAGCTTGAAATCTCCTTGTGCGGCCACGCGCCAATCGCAAAACAAAGGCAAGACCGTTCCCCCCGCCGGTGCATGACCAGTGATGGCAGCAGCAATCGGAATCGGCGACCTGGCAAGCGCCTTCAGCAGACCATAAAGCTCGCGCCAAAGCGCGGCGATGGCGACGCGATCCAAGCCAAGCAGCAAAGGCACATCGAGACCTGCGGAAAACCTGCCCGGCGCACCCGAAAGAACCAAAGCCCGGACGCCGTCTTGTGGGGCCGCTTCGACAGCCTGCCGGAGGGCCACCATCAATTCCAGGTTAAGCGCATTCACCGGGGGACGATTCAGCCGCAGCTCCCGGACTGCTCCGTGGTTGGTGACCAGAATCATGCCGGTAGCTTACAACTTTTTCGTGGGGAGATGCTCACATACGTACGTGCAGCTCTCAGCCGCCCAGTCTGGCATCCTCAATCGCCGAGCCCAATAAATCTCGTTGACTTTAGGTGGCGCAGCGGTTTACCGCTGCGGTAACTGCGTTGTTTTGAATATGGCTTTAGCCACTGAGGTCACGGCTCTCACTCAGAAACGGTGCATCCTCAATCCCGCTGGAACCAATAAATCCCTAGCAACAAGATCGCCGCCACAGAAACCAGCGCAATCGAACCACCCAGCGAAACGCGGGAGACATAATCGCGATCGGTGGCGTTCGTAGCCACCAGATAAGTCATCTCATCCAGAATCATCCCGCTGCCAACCCCGAGAGCCGCCGGAGCCAGGAACGCCACCACCCGATTACGCACCCCAAAAGCCAGAACGAACGCCGCCGGAAGTTCGATCAGTACCCCAACAAACAGATGATGAACCAGATATCCGCCCGGATAAACATGCTGCACCCGCACCAGGTGAAGATAAAGCCGAAGACACAAAACCGTCCCCAGCATCGGCAGCAGGATCAGCAGCAGCGTCTGCTTAGCAGTCGGCCTGGACGATGAATCAGACACAAATCACCAAAGAGGACTCAGAGGCTGTAGCCGGCTCGTTTGGGGATGAGCGCAGCTCGGCAGCCGCCTGCGGTCACGGCAACTCCGGATTCGCGCTCGAATCCTAAACTAAGCGACGCTCACTGTCAGCGCAAAATGAAACCGTAGCGAGCCGAAAACCTCACCGCTGGCTGGGAGAATCAGCAGAGTAACAAGTGGGATAAGGTAGCCATCTAGAAGCGCGGATCACCGGATAAAACCAAAATCTAGTCGCGAAAGCACCCCCGACGCGCGGGATCTTTTTCAGCTCGGTGCCTTCGACTTGGCCGGCCGGGTTCGCAACGCCGCAGAAGCAGTAGATCCTATGCCCGATATCTTGTCACGGTTCCTCAGCGACTCAGAAAGGCAGGCTCTCGGCTACATGAGCCTAGAGTGAAGCAACCGAAGCGAATCAGTTGGAAGAGCAGCGACACTGGCAGCTAGTTCACACTTGTTCGTCGTGCCATGACCCGACTCCGCTGACCTGACTGGCCTCTATTTCCCCTTCAACATCCCCACCACCCGGTCAAAATCCTCCAGCGTCCCATACTCGATCACAATCTTGCCGCGCCCTTTTCTGTCCCGGATCCGCACCCGCATCCCCAGCACCTCCTCCAGCGACCGCTGCGCCGCCTTCACGTTCGGATCCACCCACCGCGCCCCGCCTCCCTTATTCCCCTGGCCCAGCCCGATCGGCGCACTCAGCCCCAGCACCAGATCCTCCAACTTCGCCACCGACATCTTTTCCTCAATCGCCTTTTGCGCGTACTTCCAGATCTGGACATTATCCCGCAGCTGCAACAGCACCCGCGCATGGCTATACATCAACCTTCCCCTCTGCAGCGCCCCGATCACGCCTTCCGGCAGCGCCAGCAGCCGCATGTAATTCGATACCTGCTCTCGCGACACGCCCGCCCGCTTCCCGATCTCCTCCTGCGTAAGCTTGAACTCCGTGCTCAAGTTCGCGAACGCCTCCGCCTGCTCCACACAATTCAGGTCCTGACGCTGCAGGTTCTCCACCAGCGTCATCTCCGCCGCCTGCTGCTCCGAAACCCGCTTCAGGATTACCGGGATCGTCGTCTTCCCCGCCATCCTCGCAGCCCGCAACCGCCGCTCGCCCAGAATCAGGATGAACCGACCCTCCTTCCCTGGACGCACCGTAACGGGCTGCAACACTCCCTGCACTTGGATCGAACTTGCCAGTTCCTTGAGTGATTCCTGATCGAACTCCCGTCGCGTCTGGTATGGATTTTCATCGATCTGATCCATCCCCAAAAGAAACACTGTCCCCCCATCCGGAGACTGCCCCGAAGCCGCCGCCTGCAGTGCGTCAACCGTCCCAGGAATAGCCGCATAAGGTGGAGCGACGGCCGTCCCCGCGAGCCTGCCATGAGCGGAGTCGAAGAGTCCACCCGCAACGCCGGAGGAAGGAAGAGAAGAAAGAAGCGACGAGTTGGGTCCCTGAGCACTGAGAACTGAGACCTGAGGACTAGCCCCATCGGGTCCCGCATCCGTCCGCGCACTTTGCGGAAGGGTGGGAGCCGCCGGCACGACTCGTGGCCCCGGCAACAGAGACTCCAGCCCCCGCCCCAAAGCCCGCCGCTTCTCCGCCAACTTCTCGTGAGCCTTCTCCGCGCCGGTTTTCGCGGTAGGATCAACCGCCGCATTCGATGTAGTCATCAACTAGTCTCCTGGTCTGCCTGTACCCTACTTAAGACCTGTCATCCTGAGCGAAGCGAAGTACCTGTTTTTGCCTGTGACGCCCAAGTATATATCGATAATAATAAATATTTATATCAATCAATTTAAGCAGCTTCTCCAGAACCGCTCGCTGCTCGCGCTTGCCGGTCCAGGATCTCCTTCGCCAGCCGTATGTAGCTCTCCGCTCCCCGCGACCGCACGTCATACATCAGCGCCGGCAGCCCATGGCTGGGAGCCTCGGCCAGCCGTATGTTCCGCGGGATCGTAGTTGTGCACAGTTTCTCTCCAAAATACTTCCTAAGCTCCTCCGCCACCTGCTGCGCCAGGTTCGTCCGCTCATCGAACATCGTGATCACCACACCCTCAACCACCAGCGTAGGATTCAACTCCGATCGTATCCTCTCGATGGTGTCGAGCAACTCGGACACACCCTCGAGCGCAAAATACTCCGCCTGCATCGGGATCAGCACCCCATCCGCGGCAACCAACGCGTTCAAAGTAAGCAGGTCAAGCGCCGGAGGGCAGTCGAGCACGATGAAGTGAAAGCGGTCGAGCAAACTAGCTAACGCATCGCGCAGACGATACTCGCGCCGCTCCGCTGCCACCAGCTCAAGGTTCGCTCCGATCAAGTTCTTGTGCGATGGGATCAGCCACAGCTGTTCGAGCGCGGTGAGTTGCAGCGCCTCCTCGGCGGAGGCCACTCCCATGATGACGTCGTAGATGCTGATGCGCTCGGGATCTTTCACCAGTCCCAGACCACTGGTTGAGTTCGACTGCGGATCGCAGTCCACCAGCAATGTATTGACCTCAGCAGCCGCAAGTGAGGCGGCAAGGTTGATGGCAGTCGTAGTCTTGCCGACGCCACCCTTCTGGTTGGCAACTGCGATGACACGTCCCATGATTTTATTTTCTGTTTGCGCGTCAGAATATGCGAACGCGTTCTTGAAATCAATGCCAGGTTTCTGTGCAACCCGTGACGGGGAGTGTTCCATGTGAAACACTGAAGTCCAAAGCCTGAATCAGACTCTGTAAACTAGCCTCTTTGCAGCGGTGAGCCGCTGCGACGCCTCTTCTCCCCTCCAGACTTGCCGCCACGCGTGATCACGCTGGATGTGTTTCACGTGAAACACGTCATGATATTTGTCTTGTCTATGACAAGATATACAAGGAGCTTTCATTTTGGAGAAGTGTTTCACGTGGAACACTTATTACCGGCACTTGTCTCATAATGAGACTTGCTAGATAGTTACCACTTCATACCGAAAAGATAAAGGATTAATGGGGCCGGTCCCACTCTCACCGTAATGGAAGAAATGTATTCCCACTTCAGCGACGTACACCAATCGACAACACTCTTTCATGTGAGTGAGGGACCGGTATTGGTTTGCACCATTTTATGGTGGCTAGGGCAGGCAGGTGGGGGATCTGGGAGGCTCCTATTAATAAGGCTAGGCTTGCGTGTGGAGCTAAGAAGGTCACGGCTTGGGGGAGGATGGTTTCGAAGCGCTCGACGGCTCGGAGGGTAACTACGTCGGCGCGCGGGAAGTCTTGCCGCGCGGCCAGGGTTTCGGCTCGGTCGGTGATTACATTGATGTTGGTCAATGTAAGTGCGCGGGCCACTTCGCGGAGGAAGGCGGTCTTCTTGTGATTTGATTCGATTAGCGTGAGGTGGATGTTGGGGGCCCAGATTTTCAGGGGAAGGGCGGGGAATCCGGCGCCGGAGCCGATGTCGAGGACGCGCGGAGGATTGGAGGACGCGGGCAGAACTCCCTGCGGCAGCGCTGACAGGGAGGAAACGCAGGGGTCCTTCGACTCCGCCAAGACATCCGCTTCACGCATGTCTTGGCTACGCTCAGGATGACAAGGTTTTGAAATTGCGGGGAAGAGATGGCGAGCGAGGAAGAAGGACTCGCCGAAGTGGCGGGTTACGATTTCTTCGGGACGGCGAATGGCGGTCAGGTTGATGCGGGCGTTCCAGCGAAGTAATAGATCGATGTATGTCGATATTTGATCGAGTTGGGAGGGGAGTAGCGGTTGATCGAGGAACGGTTCGAGAAGGGCGGCGATGCGGGCGGCATTCATGGAGCGTCGTTCTTATAGGATACGATGGCTGCCTCTAGGCGAGCATTGCAGGCTGCAGCAGTTGGGCAGAATCGGTTTTTGCCACGTAACTGCCTTCGGGACGTTCAATGAAGAAGTTCTGGACGCTGAAGCGTTGGCCGTTGCGGCTTGCTTTGGAGGAGTCGCCGTGGAAAGCTCGCAGGTACTTACCGTTCGCGTGTAACATGCGACTTTTTGCGTTGTCTCTCAGGTAGTCGAATAGGATTGCAGTTACTCTTTCGCGAAGAGTTGGATCTCTTACACGGGCGGCGGCGCGGACGCAGCGAGAAGGCTACGCACAACGCTTTGTTGATCGCGTGCGGAAAGGGATGCGACGGGTCGATGGTTACTGGAGTTAGAAGGGGATCGACCTGCCGCGTATAGAAGAGGTCCATTTTATCTTTGCCCGCGTGATCGAGGGCGGCGACTCGCAGGACGCGGATTCCTTCCTTGGCGAGAGCGGGAAGAAGAACGCGATTCCAGCAATCGTACTGGTCGGCCACGAAGGAGTGCAGCTCGGCGGAAAGTCGGGGTACTAATTCTCCGGGAGTGAGGCCGTCGGGGCCGGCTTCCTGGTGTCCGTGCTCGACTTGTTGCAGCAGGCCGGCGAGGCGCACTTCCACGAATTCATCGAGATTGCTGGCGGTGATGGCCAGGAACTTTACACGTTCCAGGAGGGGATTGGTCTCATCCAGGGCTTCTTCGAGGACACGACGGTTGAAGGCCAGCCAGGACTCATGGCGGTTGAAGTAGAAGCGCGAATCGGCTAGAGCTGGGCGCGGCATAGCTGGGGAAGCCTTACGGCTCGGAGATGGTAGCGCAGCATTGTTAATGGATTATGACAGCTGCGGGGACCGGGCGTGCGGGCGGTTGTCTCTACGTTAGTACCTCCCACGAGCAATTTCGCTGGCGGCACGCGGACAGGAGTATCCGCGCTACTTGGGCTTCGGCATTCACACCTCTTTAACAATTGTTTCGTATAGTTTCGCCACATTTGGGGTTGGGCTTTTCTTGGGTTCCGAATCCTGAAACTACACCGAACACAGGAGATTTCTCATGGCAACAGCACCGAATCCTGAAATTACTGGCGACCAGGGTGGATTGTTGAATGTCGCATCATCCAGGCCTGCACTGGAAGCGAAGCTCAACCGCAGTCCCGGAATGATCGGAATGTTGGGCTTTGGGATCGTGCTGGTTATCGGGGTCATTTACGCGGCGTATCACCTGCTCTCGGATCTCTCCAATGTGCATAGCGGATCGATCCTGCCTTACGTTCTGCTGGGTATCGCATTGCTGGTGGCATTGGGGTTTGAATTTGTCAACGGGTTTCACGACACGGCGAATGCCGTGGCTACGGTGATCTACACGCACTCGCTGGAGCCGCATATTGCCGTGGTCTGGTCGGGGTTCTGGAATTTTTTGGGCGTTTTGCTTTCGAGTGGGTTGGTGGCTTTCGGAATCGTCTCTTTGCTGCCGGTCGAACTGATTTTGCAGGTCGGGAGCAAGGCTGGGTTCGCAATGGTTTTCGCGTTACTGGTCGCGGCCATTATCTGGAATCTTGGCACTTGGTATTTTGGCTTGCCGGCTTCCAGTTCGCACACCATGATCGGGTCGATCATTGGAGTGGGCATCGCGAATCAGCTGATGTCTCCGAAAACGGGCACCAGCGGCGTGGATTGGGGGCAAGCCACCAACATCGGGAAGTCGCTGCTGTTGTCGCCGATAGTGGGATTCGTCTGCGCGTTTCTCTTGTTGTGGCTGATGAAGGCGGTGATCAAGAACAAGGCGCTGTACGAGGCTCCGGTGGGAACGGAACCGCCGCCGTTCTGGATTCGGGCGCTGCTGGTGCTGACTTGCACGGGAGTTAGTTTCGCGCATGGATCGAATGACGGACAGAAGGGCATGGGGCTGATCATGCTGATTCTGGTGGGGACTGTGCCCACGGCCTAGGCTCTGAACCACGCGATCACTCGAAAAGATTCGGACGACTTCATTGCCGTTTCGCAGCAGGCGGCTGGAATATTGTCGAAGTATGTCAGCCCGGACGCGGTGATCAGCGATGCCCGCGAAGAAGTCACGGATTACATTCGTACCAAGGACTTCACTCCCAACACTATGCTGGCGTTGCGGCAGCTGGTTAGCGATATAGGCAACGAGACGGCGCTGTTTGGGGAACTGGCGAAGGTTCCAAATGACCGGGTGCGAAACTTCCGCAACGATATGTATGTGGCTAGCGAAGCTTTGCGGCTGATGAAGAAGACCGGGAAACCGGCGATCAGCGCGAGCGATTGGGAAGGCTTGGCCAATTACAAGAAGCACGTGGACAAGTCGACGCGATTTATTCCGAACTGGGTGAAGGTTGCGGTGGCGCTGGCGCTGGGATTGGGCACGATGATCGGATGGAAGCGGATCGTGGTTACGGTCGGAGAGAAGATCGGCAAGGATCATCTTACTTATGGTCAGGGGGCGTCGGCGGAGATCGTTGCCATGTTCACGATCGGCGCGGCGGACTGGTTTGGATTGCCGGTAAGTACCACGCACGTGCTGTCGTCGGGCGTCGCGGGCACGATGGCGGCGAATCATTCTGGCTTGCAGTGGTCGACGGTGCGCAACCTGGCTATGGCTTGGGTGCTGACGCTGCCGGCTTCGATGGTGCTGTCGGGGTTTCTGTTCTGGGGGTTCAAGAACATGTTCTAGTTTGTAGCGGGCTCACGTGTGGATTTACCTTCACCAGAACATCACGGTTCTGAGAACGCGGATTGGCAGAGTAAACTTCGTTGTCTTCATGGGTAGCCCTGCCTAGCCCCTATTCAAGATGAGTCTCCCGGCGAATCAATGAATCGCGCCGTATGGTAATCAAGATCGCTATGCCGTTAGTCAGGCACCTGCCGTCGAGTTGGTGACTGACTAACACCCCGTCCAACACCTAGGCCGGAGTGGTCTGCGCCTTGGCAGTTGGCTGTCCCCGCTTTTTGTCACAAAAGACGGTGACAAAACTCACAGCTTTCTTCCTCCCAGGAGGGTAAGCTGTTGGCTGTCGAATCCCCCTCAACCTCCCCTCAACTGATTGCTTGTAGGATCTCTTGCACTCCGTTCGGTGAGAGTGCGCCGACATTAACGGTTCAAACATCGTGATCCCGGCGATCCACCCCCGAAGGGTTGTCCGAAAGGGTCGCTTGAGTTCTGTGGAGGGAATATGAGGCGAGTGGCAGTTATAGTGGGTCTGTTAGCGCTGCTATTGCCAGCGGCAGCCTGGGCAGACGGAATTAATCTAACTAACCAGTTTGGCTCGGTTAACGTCACCAATGCTGGAGTCATATCCAAAGGGTCGGAGCTTATGAGTTACGACGGAATTGTGGCGCCTCACGGAAGGTCCCTGGGCTCGGTCAGTTTCTCGACCGGTGCCTTCACGGGCGCCAGCATCTTCAGCGGCGGAACCTTTTCCAGCGTCGGTTCCACCTTTATCGTGACCAGTGGTGGCGGCCACTATGGCCAACCTCCCAAAGGAACTATCTTCTCTGGTTCCTTTGTCGGACCTATTAGCTGGACGTTGGTCAGCCAGACTGGCAAGTTCATGTACAACTTTACGCTTTCGGGTACGATCTATGGCATGTTGTATACGGGCCGCGACGTAACCGGAACCACAACGCAAAATATTACTCTGTACAAAAACCAATGGAGCCAGGATCACATGGGCTTGATCCGTCTCGGCAATAGTCACCTGAACGTTCCTGAACCGGGCACACTGGGATTGTTGGGCACGGGCTTGATCGCGATGGCCGGAACTATCCGCCGCAAGCTGTTTGAGCGGTAACTTGACGTTGGTCCAACTCGCCGGCTAATCCTCGGTTCCCTTCCTGGGGGAACTGGGCCGGATTCCGCGGGGCGCGGGCAGCTCCTGCCCGCGCCCGCGGGTTTGCATCATGTTCTTGCCTCACATTTGCCCCACATTTGATCACCAAGCGCAGGCGGCGTGCGATACTGAAGTTCATGGCTCTGCCGGATTTAACGCCTCGGATCGGGAACGATCCCAAGTCGGTGGTGATTCATTTGACGACTGGGACGGGGATGGAGATCGAGTGGAAGGATGGGCACCGGTCCGTCTATACGTTTGCGTTTTTGCGGGACGCTTGCCCTTGCGCGCTTTGCGGAGATGAACGGTCGAAGTCGGGACGCAAGGCCGGCGAGCCGGCGAAGCTGGCGCCCGGTGCTCTGCCTATGTTCAAGCCGGCGGTGAAAGCGCTGTCGGCGGAGGCAGTGGGCAAGTATGCACTGAAGTTTTCGTTCAACGATAAGCACGATCTGGGAATTTATTCGTGGTTTTACTTGCGGGAATTTTGTCCCTGCGCGGAGTGCGCCGTGGCGCGGAAGACGGGGGAATCTGGGTAGTAACAAGTGGGACGCGGTGCCCGCCTGGATTTGCGAATTGCTTGCTGCAGGGCTTGATTTGTTCGCAATAACGCCCGGAGAGGCTGCAGAAAGAGTAACTCCCTGCGCTGCGTTCTCCCTCAGCGGCTAGAAAACCGACTCTGAAAACAGCTCGGCTTTCACAGCGGTGAACCGCTCCACCCCGGCGCTGCGCCACCCAATCAAATTGCTAGTGCAATTTCTCGTACTCCGCTTTCGCTTGCTTCAGAATTGGAAGATCTGGATCGGCGTCTTTCCAGGCAGCAAAGAAATCCTGATAGGCGGACTTGGCCGCGGCGGTGTTGCCCTGGAGGGATTGGGCGCGCCCCAGTCCCAGATGGGAGAGGGCGTAACTCACGTCCAGAGGATCAGTACCTCTGTGATCGAGAATTTTCTGGTACTCGGCCGCCGCTTTTGCGCCGTCTTTCATGCGCAGGTAGGCTTCGCCGCGAAGGTAGTTGATCGAGTAACCGGCGGAAGCGGGACCGCTCCCGAATTCATAGGGTGCGGCGATTTCGAGGTGGGCTACAGCTTGTGCCGGCTGGTTGCGCTGCAGGTCGATGGTAGCCTGGGCGAGCGGGATGGCGACTTTGTTGAGCAGGGTATCGGTGGGATTCTGGCGGACCAATTCTTCGGCAATCCTCTGGCTGCGCGCGATGTCTCCGGTGAGGGGCAGCACACTGGTCGCGATGGAGCGGGTGCCGCGGTCTTGCGAGGCGGCGAGAGCATCGGAAATTTTCTGGCGAGCTTCCGGGAGGTTGCCTAGTTCCGCCTCGCTCGTGGCCTGGTCAGCGAGAATGACTCCCGCGAACTCCTTGTAACCCAGCCGCTGCGAGGCACTCACACTTTGGTCATAGATGGCGCGAGCTGACTGGAGCTTGCCCAATGCGTACTCGCCTCGGCCGTGCATCCAGATCAGGATGGGCTCTTCCGGTCTGCCGGCGACCAATTCGAGTACGTGGCGCTGAGCGGCTTCATCGCTGCGAATGAAGGCTAGTTCGTAGAGCGTGAAGTTTACCGACCAGGGATGCGAGTTCGCCTTCTCGGCCACGGCCCGGGCTTCGTCGAGACGATTGAGGCGTTCGTAGGCGTCGGCGCTATTCTGAACGGCGTATCCGTCATTGGGCTGCATGCGCAGGCTCTCGGTGGAAATGGCGATGGACTTTTCCTGCTGCCCGATGCTTTGGTAGCGCAAAGCGAGATTGTCGCGAGGCGTTGTGTCGCGGGGGTAGGTCTGTACCCACTGCTGGTAAATCTCGATACCCTTTTCGAAATCTCGGGCCGCAATGTCATAGTAATGCGAAGAGATGTAGAACCGTTCGCGTTCGCTGGCTCTCTCCTTCAAGTCGAAGGCCTTGGTGAGATAGCTATCCGCCTGTTCTTGCTGCGTCAGATTACTGTAGACGGTGCCGAGGGTGGCGTACGCCATGGCGAAGTTGGGGTCGATCTCGACGGCGCGCTTGAGATAGGGAGCGGCTTTCGCATCTTCCCCCCGCAGATGTTCGGACTCTCCGAGACTGAAGGCCTGCAGCGCCTCGAGCGACGAGGTAGTGGCTCGTTCGAGGGGGGTGTCGAACTTCTGCACCGAGCCGATGGACTCGCCGAGCTTGCCGCGCAGGCTGGAGGCGGCCTGGTCTAGCGACTTGAGGATCTGCTCTTTGCTCTCGGCCTCGGTCTCTTCGCGAGCCAGCACGTCACCGGTCTGGGCATTCAGCGCGGAAAGGGTGATGACGTAGTGCGAGCCCAGGCTGGCGATGGAGCCGGCGAGCATGGCCTTGGCACCTTCGCGCATGCAGATCTCGCGGGCGACGTCGTTGCTGATGCGTTCGTCGGGCTTACGCCCCATGAAGCGCAGAGCCTCGCGGACACGGGATTCCGGCAACAGGTTCAGGTAAGGCGATTGCTCGAGTTGGACGGCGAGCGCCTGCTTGAGGGTTCCGTCGAACACGGGATCGCCGGTGGTGTTGACGAAGTCGGCGAGGACCACGGTGTCTTTTTCGGTTAGGGCGTTGGCGTGGCGGGAGCGGAGGAAAAGGCCTCCGGCGATTAGGGCTGCGATCAGTGCGGCGGCGGCGATGACGGGGATTTTCCAGGATTTTTTCGGGACGGCCGGAATTGTGGTCGCGGGTGGCACCGCGCCCGATGAACCGACGGCAACGGCCGCAGCGGAGGGGGACGATACTGGCTGCGGCGTCTGCTGGGAGATCGGCTGCGAGGCTGGCTGCGAAATCGGCTGCGCCGGCGACTGAACTGCGGGCCTTGATCCCGAGTCTTGTGCCGCTGCTACGGAACCGGAACTGGCGGCTACCGCTCGGCTGGTGTCGGTGTCGCGTTTTAGTCGCTGCAGGTCGGCGCGGATGTCGCCAGCGTGCTGGTAGCGGAGATTGCGATCTTTTTCCAGCGCTTTGTTGATGATGTCTTCCAGCTTCGGGGGCAAGTCGGGATTCAGGCGGATCGGCGGGGTGGGAGCGCGATCGAGGATCGCCTGGAAAATCAGAGCCGAGGTATCTCCGCGAAACGGGGTCATGCCGGTGGCCATTTCATAGAGCACGGCTCCGAAGGAGAAGAGGTCGGTGCGAGAATCGAGTTCCTTTCCCTTGGCCTGCTCGGGAGACATGTAGGCGACGGTGCCGATGGCGGAACCGGCGCTGGTCAGGTGCTCCTCGGCTATGGTGGCCTCGACGGTTTCGCCGGAGGGTGACGATGGGCGAGCGGTGTGCGTGACCTTGGCGAGTCCGAAGTCGAGGATCTTGGCGTGCTCGCGCTTAAACCAGTTGCAGCAACCAAACAGCTCAATCGAGTCCAGTTGTCAAACGAGTTGTAGTTATCGGCCCAGTCCTTGAGGCTTGCAGGAAGATGTCTAGCATGCTCCGACCGTAAATGGAAAACACTGTCGCAAGGGTCAGAAAGCTGCTTCTTCTTGCATGAAGAAAATGATTTGCGTAATGCCGCCGCATGAGCCCAGTAGAGGTCGTTGATTTCGGTGTGATGTCGCTCAAAAAGCCTGAACGCCCAGGTCTTACCGATAGCTGGGCTCCACCGATTGAAGTGTAGGGCTCCGCCCCTCATAAAGGCCGCCTTTCTATGAATCAATATACACATGCAGTCCACAGAGAGACTCGTTCCCCAGATTGTCGCAATTGGGAAACTGGAACGTAAGCGCTGACCACTGCAGAACTGCCCGCGTGGAAGCTAAGATATATACATGGCGGATATATTGACATAAGTCACCCGCGATGACGTGGCAGCCTGAATCTGATTGTTGCCTCCGCTACCCGGCCCGGCGCGCCTTTTTTTAATTTGTGGCAAATTCAGGGCATGTTCAGTTGGGGCAACATTACTACAATTGCAGCCACGGAGCCGGAACAGGTTTTAAATAATTACGAATCCGCTGTCCGCTGTTCTGATTCCCATTTTTGCAACACTTTCAAGACTTTGCCCAGCCCGGACGCCCGCACAGGTTCTTTTCTACAGATTTTCTCTAGCGTGTGCTGATTGATCCCCCGGCGCATGAACTCCCGCTTGGGAACCTCTGCAATGCGTGGCAATTGTTCGTCGGTCGCTATCGCTTTTCCACGGCGCTTGTATTGGACAGCTTTGAACTCCAGCAAACTCACATCCTCAGCCTTGCTCCCAATGGCGGTCGGATTCCTTGCCGATGGGGATATGTTCTCCGGCGACGATGTGAGCCCGTTGCAGCAACCCTCGTGTGTCGAACTCGCATGGCTTACCGTCCGGCCCCAGGCTTTTGGCTTCGGGGTGAGTCTGATAGGACTCTACGAGCTGATAAAAGTTGACCGGCGAAACTGAAACGCCATCGTCGGTATAGTCGAACTTCAATCTGTACTCCGGAGAGTCGCAATCGTGAATATTAATGCACTTCGATCTGATCCACTCTTCCCGTTTGGATGTGAACGAAGTTATCAGCGTGAAGCTTGGATTGGCAGGATTCACACCGACGGGGTATCCGAACGGCGCTATTTTCGGCATCATCATGAAATTGTGCGGGCGGGTGAGGTCGCACTTTCCAAGATTCTGCAAGGCATTGTGCGGTGTGCTGAGAGTCAGTTTCATCATGACGGGGAGATTGAACCAGGACGGCTTCTTGCGCTTCAATTTCAAAGCGCCGCGCATGATGTAGTCCCACAGGTCGAATATCCATTCGGGTACATCGTGATCCTCTTCCCATCCTTCGGGCGAATCCTTGGGCGGATGAAAGTATCCCAGGCCGTGCGCCTTGGGTTCAATGATTTTTATCTCACCCCGTTTCTTTTCATATATCGCGTACCTCTTTGCCGCGATGCTGTAGCCTTACTCGTCTATGCCGCTCCTGCTGATCGCTCGTATAACGTAAATCGATTCCAGCCACTCTAAGTCTAAGGTGAAATTCGACGTGATGCTTATGGCACAATGGAGAAGTAATCCAAACAAGATGTCGCCGCCCTCCAATGTGGTTTTGTTGCGCCCGGTCGGTACTTCCGCAGATAGCGCAGTGCGAGACTCGTGAGCGCGGGCGCTTGAGGTGACGGCACTTTTGACGAAGGCCGCTCATTCGGCACCGCCGTTGAACGTGCTATAGATTGCAAAATCGGAGAGCTGTGCCTCAACACTTTTTAGAGTGTGACTGGACGTTACCAATTCGACTCCGGCAATGCGCTTTCCATGCCAATTAGCCAGCGCTTTTGTATCGCCTCGGTAGAACCTACCGATATCTCGCAGAAATGCGCTGACCTGCGCCCGCTGTTTGGAGCTTCTAGTAGGTACCGGCACCGGGTTCCCCTGTGCATCGGGAACATACATGGTCTCGCGGAATCTGTCCGATTTGCTTGCGCGAAAATGTCCGTTGACCTTTTCAAATGCAGACCCAAAATATTTCTTGACTACAGATGGCTTGACTCCAAACGAACGAGCTGTGGGATAGAGTTTTAGATTAGGATCGCGGGCCATCGCAGTTTTGACGTGCAGGGCCTTGGTCCGAGCCTCAGATGAGCGCCGTGGAAGGCGGGAGAGTGGGACAGATATAGGGCGGGAGCGAGGTTTGTTTGCCCGCTTAGCACCGGTCAGTTTGCGAGTTGTCCGTGTACCTTCCCGTTTAAGCGACCTGTTATCCCGGCGTGCCATTCAAATGGCACATTACCAATTCTTGAATTTCCCACCGGACACGAAAACCCGATTTCATGTCCGACCGAAATCCCAAGGGTAACTTGACTGACCTGGAAGTCGGGTCTGAAATGCTGTATGTGGCTGAAAATCAACACCGTTGGAAGTTGTCGCTGGCGACCGAAACTTGCCGCCTGCTTGAGGAATTTAGTGAAATACTTGCATGGGCGTGGGGACTAGATAAGCAAGATCAGAAATCGTACCCGCACAATACGGGACTTGCCTTTCATCAGATTAAGAACGAAATTGCGGACAGTCAATCACCGCAAAAAGAGCCGCAAAAGCGACACGGGCATAAATTACTGATAGGTCCACCTTCTGCTAAGACTTTTCCCGACCTCGTAAAAGAACTAGCGATAAAACGCGTGTACGAAGACCAAAATGCAGGCCAGTACAAAGATGCGCTTCGACGGGCGGCTCGTGGGGACAACAAGATATTCCGCAAGATTCTCAAAGCTGTCGATAGTGCGTATGTTATCCGTCAACGGGGAGCAGAAGCGGCTCGACCACCGAGAGTACATTTCCTCCACAGAAGCCTCCTGGAGCTAGCCGAGTTATGCGGTTTAAATGATTTAACCGACGAAGGAATTGTGGAATTCCTAGAAGATATGTGCCCGTGTGGGAAAGTCCATCAACTGGATGCAATCCGAAAACTTAGAGAACGCTGGGCTGGACATTCTGAGGCTAAATCTTAGCATTCCTGGTGCTCCCTGAAATCCGATTGGCCAAAACATAGCTATGCTATTGATTTATAATGGTTAAGAACACAGAACGGGCCTGCCGACTGTTCGAAGCAGCCGACAAGCCCTAACAACCATCGGAAGGATACTCCAATGGCAGCTTCGCACACCCTACCGCACTCACACGCCATCGGCAAATCTGGCGTTCTCGTATTAAACGGCTTCGGTATTCGCGTCCAGGTGAATGCCGGTCATTTGCTCTTGCACGATGGAATTGCAGACGAGCGACGGACCATCCGACTGCCCCGTGTAAATCATGGCTTAAAGAGACTAGTCATGATCGGGAGCGATGGTTTCGTAACGTTTGAGGCCCTTCGCTGGCTTGCAGATCAGGGCGCAGCATTCGTGATGCTTGACCGACGCGGCAAGGTGCTCGCCGTCACTGGCCCTGTCTCTTCATCGGATGCCAAGCTCCGCAGAGCGCAGGCGCTCGCGCTCAGCAACGGGATGGCGCTCAAGATTTCCAAGGAACTCATCTCCCAGAAACTCACTGGGCAGGAGCTACTCGTGCGGGATATGCTGCAAGATTCCGCCACGGCAGACGCGATTGCTCAATTCGGGACTGAGATACCGAACACGGAGAGTATAGAAGTTTTGAAGCTAATCGAAGCACAAGCTGCCCGCTGCTACTGGCAATCCTGGACTAACGTGCCGATTTGCTGGCCACGCAAGGACGAGCGCCATGTGCCCGAACATTGGAAACGCTTTGGTTCTCGCGTCTCACCCTTGACCCACAGCCCGCGTCTTGCCGCTAGTCCGTCCAACGCCATGCTCAATCTTCTCTACGCACTTTTGGAAAGCGAGTCGCGTCTTTCGGCAGCTGCAATGGGACTTGATCCAGGTATTGGTGTGCTCCATGTGGATACACCTAACAGAGATTCCCTCGCTTGCGACCTGATGGAAGTCTGCCGTCCCAAGGTTGACGCGTTCGTTCTTGATTGGCTTCAGAATGAGCCTCTTCGCAAATCGGATTTTTGGGAAGATCGCAATGGGAACTGCCGGTTGGTTTCCGCCTTAGCAATCAAACTGGCGCAAACCTCGCGTACATGGAGCAAGCTCGTAGCTCCGATAGCGGAATACGTTGTGCAAGCGCTTTGGGCGTCGATTTCCAGACCCCTATCAATTCCTGCTCGCCAACGGATCGCGACTCGTCTCACTCAGCGGAACAAGCGTGAAGTGAAGGACAGTCATGTTCCAACGGTCAAGGCTCCGAAACCCGAAAGGGTGTGCCGTGGATGTGGTAAGGGCCTGCAACGCGATTCGGAACACTGTAAAGAGTGCGATCTCAAGATTGCTACTCGGCGTCTCGTGGAAGTCGCGCAAGTAGGGCGCATCGCCGGACATACCCCAGAAGCCATCGCTAAAGAAGCGGCAACGCACCGCAAGCACGCACTGGCGCGAGCTGCCTGGAATCCCGCGAAGCAACCGACATGGCTCACGGAACAGGTGTTTTCGGAGAACATTCAGCCAGCACTCGCGCAAGCATCGGCAACGGTCATCGCAAAACGGATTGGAGTTTCCCGCTGGTACGCGGGTCGGATTCGTGAAGGCTACCGGCCACATCCGAGGCATTGGCGAGCGCTGGCAGCACTTGTCACCATCACACCAACGAGTCTTGGCACTTTCCCAGATCGGAGGGCTGAATGAAAGAGAGTAGCAAAGTAGAGGCGAACGAGTTGAAGGAGTGTGAAGGGTTAAGACATGTGAAGTGTCACCCCATATCTCAACCAAGATTCGTCTAATCATGGCACTTTGCCGAATCCAGGTAATTTTCTGACAAGCCCGTTGATTCCTCTTTCTATCGTGCGGACCTCATTCGTGTCATCTTTGGCTGCTGCCAAGTGCGCACTCCTGCTTAGCAAAGCCAGCTGAGTTTGAATAGGAGCAGTCGGAGTCCACTTCGGAATCTTGAAATAATCCAAAATGTGAGTTGAGTAAAACCATTCCACGTAAGCGTTTACAAACTTAGTCGCAATATCACTGTTGAGAACTGCACAAAGATAATGTGCTTCGTCAACATCGTCCATTGGAACCATCAAAACATTGTGGTCGGGAACGATAACTCTCGATTCATGATTCTCCACCACAGCCGCCTCAAGCCCAGATGCCAGCGCTTTCCAAACAACTTTTGCAGGAGCAAACGAATATGGACCGATATCAAAGCAAGAGTAGACGGGTTGTCCCTCTAGGTGTTTTGTATAGATTCCACGCGCCCGAAGTAATCTTTGATACTCTCTATCCGCGAAGTATCCCCAAGCCTTGGGCATTTTTCGAGCTGCTATCTTACTCGGAAGTACTTTACCCGAGTCTTGATCGTAAAGAAGAAGTTGATGAAGCTCGATTAAATACTTCCACCGGGTAAAGTTGGAGCCTCGAAGCAGCGGAAATACTGCTTTTTTCTCAAGCCACAATGTTTTTTGTCGGACCGCTGAGCGCGATCGACTCTGACAGTTCTGCACCTCGACTAAGCCGTTCTTGTAGGACCTTCTTCTTACCCAAAAGACTGCATTTAAACTTGTATCTACACCTTTACGAGCTCTATATGCCGACGGTCCAACCATCGCTCGAAGTCCCTCCACCAACTTTGGGGCACCTGTCATCCATGGAGATGTGAGAGACGCAGCGTCTATCGGAGTGGCAATTTCGTTAAGTACGGGACATAGCTGCTTGACCGACGCGAGACTGTGATGTGCCGTAATCTTGACCCCCGCTGGCCTTGACCAATTAAAATACGGAACGGGGTAATGCGTTTGGCTACCTTTTTGAGCAACGAATACTGCCGGCTTGTTTCCTATGCCAAAAGCATTTAGATCGTTTAAATCATCCACCCCCCGTACGTTCAGCATGAAGTTATCCTTGATCTCGAATGATCGAAATCCTTCGCCTCCGCCTGAAGACTTGAATAGATTCTGCGGGAGGTGAAATCACCACGACACTTGACCAGGTGAATCAGACGCAGGAAACATTGAAGAGCGAAACTCAGAATTTGGTTTCTTCACTCCGTCGGCCAAACGTGCGTGGCCGTTGGGGCGAGTTGACGCTACGGCGCGTCGCCGAGTTGACTGGGATGTCTGAGCATTGCGACTTCAACTTGCAGACGAAGATTGAAACCGACGATGGCAGTAGTTTAAGGCCCGACATGACAGTCCATCTTCCGCGGGGCGTTATAGTGCCGGTCGATTCCAAAGTACCTCTCGACCAATACCTCGATGCTATGGCGGCTACATCGGATACGGACCGAAAGGAACACCTGAAGAAACATGCCAACGCCCTGCGGGAGCGCATGAAGACGCTAGCATCAAAAGACTACGCTGGCGATCGGCACACAGAAAATGAAGAACGCTCTTCGCCTGTGTTCCTTTTCCCAGGCGTCGCCAACTTTATGAACCCACGACCCTACTGCGCAAACAACGCATCCAGTCGCTAATATCTCGCGTATGTGCTCTAACCAACCCCACATTTAGCCAAAGAGAATAACTCCTGATGCGTACCGTTGCAAGCCGCAAGTAGCAGCATGATGATTCCACAAATATCCCCCGCTCGCTCCTGCGCCCAGCCCCACTCGCACTCCCCGCCCCTCCATCCCGCGCTCTCCCTCTCGCCTAGCGCGCGCGCCCCGGCCCCTGGGTCAAGTTTGTGGTAGTGGGGGGTGTAGCAAAATCCCCTCGTGTCGTATACACCCGTCAACCAACGGGACGCTTCCTCGCGAGAACCCCTGCGGCTGGGTTGGCGGCTCGTGCGGAGTAGGGGTCCCTTCGGCTTCGCTCAGGGCAGGCTCTTCGACTTCGCTCAGGATGACATGTTTTTCACATTTAGTTAATGTGGCAGGTGTTATTTTCGCTGGGGTGTGAGGGGACATGGGACTGATTAATGTTTTGTTTGGGCGGCCGTTGGCTTCCTCTGAGGATGAAGGGCAGCGGATTTCTCCGGCTCAAGGGATTCCTACGTTTGGACTGGATGCCTTGAGTTCGGCGGCCTACGGACCGGAGGCGGCTTTGACGATTTTGCTGTCTTTGGGGTTGATGGGAGTCCGGTACATTGTGCCGTTGACTGCTGCGATCATTGGGCTGCTGGTGATTGTGTATTTCAGTTACCGGCAGACGATTGCGGCTTATCCGAATGGCGGGGGATCGTACACGGTTGCGAAGGAGAACCTGGGGAACGGGGCGGGATTGTTGGCGGGTGCGGCATTGATGATCGATTACCTGCTGAATGTGGCGGTCGGAATCTCGGCGGGGATCGGAGCTCTGGTATCGGCGGTGCCTTCGTTGTTGCCGCACACTTTGGCGATGTGTTTGGCGGTGCTGATTATATTGACGGTGGTCAATCTACGGGGCGTGAAGGAAGCGGGGACAGCATTTATAGCTCCTACCTATTTGTTTGTGGGGACGCTTGGGGTGGTGATCGTGATTGGGCTTTATAAGGTGGTGGCGTCGGGGGGGCATCCACTCGCGGTAGTGCCTCCGCCGGAGCAGGCTCCGGGGGCGTTGCAGGCGGTGGGATTGTGGTTGCTGCTTAGGGCATTTGCTTCGGGATGCACAGCTTTGACTGGCGTCGAGGCGGTTAGTAACGGAGTGCAGGCGTTTCGGAAACCGGTGGTTCCGGCAGCTCGGGCTACATTGACGGCGATCATCGCGATTCTGATTGTGCTGCTGGGAGGAATTGCTTTGCTGGTGCGGTACTACGGGATTATGGCTACTGATCCGGGAGCTCCGGGGTATCAGAGCGTGCTGTCGATGCTTACGGCGGCGGTGGCGGGCAAGGGGATTTTTTACGATCTGACTATGTTTTCGGTTTTGCTGGTGCTGTGTCTTTCGGCGAATACTTCGTTTGCGGATTTTCCGCGGCTGTGCCGGATGATCGCTCGCGACGATTATCTTCCGCATTCTTTGACGACGCGCGGACGGCGGCTGGTGTTCTCGCAGGGGATCTGGGCGCTGGCGATTTTTGCTGGGCTGTTGCTGATTTTGTTTGGAGGGGTGACCGACCGGTTGATTCCTTTGTTTGCGGTGGGCGCGTTTCTGGCATTCACGTTGTCGCAGGCGGGGATGGTGGGGCATTGGCTGCGATCGGAATCAGGGGCGCGGGCCTGGCACAGCATCCTGGTAAATGGGGTTGGAGCTTTGGCTACTGGCATCACGGTGCTGGTGGTGGTGGTAGCTAAGTTTGTCGAGGGAGCTTGGGTGGTGGTGCTGTTGCTGCCGGCGGCGCTGCTGTTTATGGCTCGAGTGCGGCGTCATTATGAGCGGGCGAATGAAGAAGTGGCGCTGAAGGGTGGCGTAGTTTTGAGTGCGGAAAACCTGGCGCCGCCGATTGTGCTGGTTCCGGTGGACCGATGGAATGCGGCTACGGAGAAGGCGCTGCAGTTTGCGCTGACGCTGTCTCCGGATGTGCAGGCGGTGCATGTGACGTGCGATGCGGATGAAGACAAGCCGAAGTGGGAGTGGGCGGAGAATCCGCCGACGGGGACGCGGGTTCCGAAGCTGGTGACCTTGCCGTCGCCGTTTCGGCTGGTGGTGCATCCGATTGTGGACTACGTATTGAAGGTGGAGAAGGAGAATCCGGGGCGGACGGTCGCGGTGGTCATTGCGTCAATGGTGGAGCGGCACTGGTATCACTATTTTCTGCACAATCAGCGCGGGCAGATGCTGACGGCGCTGCTGCTGCTCGGTGGGGATGAGCGGATCAACATTGTTAATGTGCCTTGGTATTTGAAGGCGTAAGCAGTGGGCGTCTCAGCGTCTATCGCGAATCCAAAGTTGATTTGAGCCGCGGCAACTGCCGAGCTGTGCTCGGCTTGGGCAGCCGAGGGCGGCTGTCCCTACGCAACCTTTCAAAAGTCACGGGTTAATTCAAACTCTCCAATTGTCGGGGCGCCACTGTTGGATTGCTTTCTTGATTTCGGGGGCGGCTAACTTTTCGTTCAGGGCTCTTGCGGCTAGCGCCGGCAGTTCCGCGTCGGAGGCGAAACGCAGTGCTATTAACTGCGATTCAGTAAATTCCGCTATGCGTGGGCGAAGGGCTGGGTCGAGTAAGGTCGCGAGGCGCAATCTTTCTTCCAGGCGGATGACGCGGTCCTGCACTTTGAGGGGATAAAGGCGGGTCTTGAAGATGGCGACTGACAACCCGACTGCGGCTACGACCAACAATGCAGAGTGCAGGCTTGGCCGCATGACCAGATGGACGATGGCGGCGAGCAGCAGGAGGGAAAATATGGGCAGGATGAAAAAGTGGAAGAGCGGATCATATCGGGTGTGATTGGAGAAATTCTGGGGGGATGATTCGGCCATGGGGACGGGCTCCTTTTGAGGGTCGAAATATCATCGCACGTTTGGGGATTGTCTGATTCGGTCTTCGTTGGCAAGACTAGATGCCATGAAGGGTAATGACAGCAGAGGAGAAGCCGAGCTGCGCTCGTCTTGGACGGGCAAGGGCGCCCGTCCCCACACGTGCTTTCGAGCTTAGTCGTCAAGGAGGTTGCGGATTTTGCGCGCCAAGGTGTCTAAGGGGAATGGTTTTTGCAGGACGGCGGCAGTGTCATCGACCAGTTCGCTACTCCAGGTGGCGTGGTCGGGATAGCCCGACATGAACAGCACCTTCATTTGCGGCCTTGTCTGGGTGAGGCGATGTGCCAACTCTCGTCCGCCCAAGTTGGGCATTACGACATCGGTCAGCAATAGGTGGATGGAATTCTGGTAATTGGCTGCAATCTGAAGGGCTTCGTTACCGTCCACCGCATTCAGGACGGTGTAACCTCTTTTCTGAAGGAACTCACGGACTAGATCGCGGATTCCGTCCTGATCTTCCACCAATAGGATGTTCTCGGTTCCACAAGCAGCGGACGCGGGCGACATTCTTGTTTTGGAGACGGGCTCGGCTTTGGAGTTGGAATTGGATTTGGCGTTGGCCTCTTCCTCCTGCGCCTGAGGGAAATAGATGTCGAAGGTCGTTCCGTTTCCAAACTCGCTGTTGGCGGTGATCCAACCGCCGGTTTGCTTGATTACTCCGTAGACAATGGCCAGGCCCAGGCCGGTTCCTTTGCCGGGATTCTTCGTGGTGAAAAAGGGCTCAAAAATGTGGGCTTGAATCTCGCTGCGCATTCCAACACCAGTGTCGCTGACGGTGAGGATTACATATTTGCCGGGTGGGATTTGGGCATGGCTTCCGGCAAAGGTTTCGTGAAGTTCGACGTTGTTGGTCCCGATGGTCAGCCGACCGCCCTGGGGCATGGCATCGCGCGCATTGACTGCCAGGTTCAGAATCACCTGTTCCATTTGCCCGGGATCGGCCTTGATGCGAAGGGGGGACGCGGCTGGCAAGATCTTCAACTCGATGTTGGAGGGGATGAGGCGATCCAGCATTTTCGCCACTTCAGTCAGGACGGTATTCAAATCGAGTGCCTTAAGCTGAAGTACTTGCCTGCGGCTAAAGGCGAGGAGCTGTTGGGTGAGGGCCGTAGCACGGGTGACTGCCCGTTCGATTTCAAGGGCGTCCTTGTGCGACGCGGGATCACTCTCAGCCAGCCGGGCGCGAAGGCGTTCATTGTGAGCCTGGATGACCATTAAAAGGTTGTCGAAGTCGTGGGCCACGCCGCCCGCCAACTGGCCCACGGCTTCCAGCTTCTGGGAGTGGCGGAGCTGTTCCTCCAAACGTTTGTGCTCGGTGATGTCATAGAGCACACCCTGCATCAAGAGAGCCCGGTCGCCGACCGCCGCGTGCAA
>CAVSWK010000035.1:0-8144 GCA_963731525.1 uncultured Acidobacteriaceae bacterium | reverse complement strand
AGTACATGCGGAGGCTGCACGGGCAGACGGTTTTGGAACTAGCTGAGATGCTGGCAAACTTGCCGCGATCACGAAGGTTATGTGTCCGAAGTTTTCGAGTCGTGAACCGACAGTGATCGTGGAGCATCACTCGCCAATCTTGGATTTGCTGGACGCCTTTCCGGCTTCGTCAGACGTTCGGAACGCGAAATGCTCGAGCGGGTGCTCGGGCTAGCGTTGAACGAGAAGAACAGAGAGTAAAGTATATGCCTAGAGCAACCGATGCGCATGCCAGCAGAGAGCGCCGTAAAAGAGTTCTCGACAAAGCTAAGGGATATCGCGGGCGTCGATCCAAGCTTTTCCGCTATGCTAAAGATGCCACGATGAAAGCCCAATATTGGGCGTACCGTGATCGGAAAACACGAAAGCGCAATTTTCGCAACCTCTGGATTCAGCGAATCAATGCAGCTTGCCGCCAATTTGGCACGTCCTACAGCCGCTTTATGGAAGGCTTAGCTGCGGCCAAAATCGAAATTGATCGTAAGGTATTGGCGGACCTGGTGGTCAGCGGATGAAACGGCATTCAAGGCAATTTTGGACAGAGCCGTTGCGGCGCTGGACCGGAAGAACGCAGCCTCATGCACGCCCAGTCTCCTGATGGACAGTGATCTTCAAAGATTGCAGGAAACGGCGCTTGGCGAAATCCAACAGGCACACAGCAAAATCGCCCTTGAAAATCTTCGGGTGAAATTTCTGGGGAAGGCCGGCGCAGTTTCTCGGTTGAGTGAAAACATGCGCAACGTGCCGAAAGAGGACCGTCCGCGAATCGGTAAACTCTTAAATGAGATCCGAAACGGAGTGACGGTCGCCTTGGACAGCCGGCTGGTCGCCCTGGAGTCCGAGGGAGAGGCGCAGAATTTGAGCGATGTGGACGAGACGCTACCGGGAACGCCGTTTCGCGTCGGAGCATACATCCGTTGACACTCCTTCAGGAACGAGCGGTGCAAATTCTGCGGCGTCTGGGACTTGCGCTGGCCGACGGGCCTGACATTGAAACCGAATGGCATTGTTTCGACGCGTTGAACACACCGGCGAATCATCCGGCCCGCAACGACTCGGATACATTTTATTGAAGAATGACCAACGATTCTTAGCCCAGTTTGCGACATGAAATTGTCTCTGAGTTGGCTGAAAGAATTTTTGTTGGTTAAACATTCGGTAGCGGAGATCGTCGAAGCTCTGTGTTTTGCCGGAGTTGAGGTCGAGGGTGTCGAACAACGCGGTGCAGACCTCGATAAAGTAATCGTGGCGCAAATAGAATCCTTCGAGTCGCATCCCAATGCGGATCGAAGCGTGCTCCGCCGCGTCAACGACGGCTCCAGTCTGCCGCGACAAATCGTCTGTGGCGCGAAGAATTTTCGGACTGGGAGATAAGGTAGCGCTGGCATTGCCAGGCGCAGTACTGCCGGACGGAGTGAAAATCAAAGCAAGCAAGCTGCGAGGCGTCGAATCCGAGGGGATGCTTTGCAGTCCAAGTGAGCTTCATCTTGCGGATGATGCCTCGGGGTTGCTGATTTTGCCCACTGATGCGTCCGTCGGAAGTCCGTTATCCGAGATTTTTCCACCTGACACGATCATCGAAGTGGAAGTCACGCCGAATCGGCCTGACTTGTTGAGTCATTTTGGAATTGCGCGGGAGTTGGCTGCGTTGCTTGATCTTACTGAGCCAAAGTCGCCGCAAGCCATAGCGAGCCCCGGATCTGCTCGTGAAGATTCCTCCGTCGTTCGGCTCGAGGCTCCGGTTTGCCCCTTTTATTCCGCACGCTTTCTCCGTGGTGTTCAGGTGGGACCGAGTCCAGGATGGCTTCGACAAAGGTTGGAGGCGGCAGGGTTGCGCTCGATCAATAATGTGGTCGACGCGACGAACTACGTGCTCTTGGAGCTTGGTCAGCCACTTCACGCGTTCGACGCCGCAAAAATCAGAGGAGGCATAGTTGTTCGATTTGCCAATCCAGGCGAAGAGTTGCTGGCGCTGGATGGGAAAGTCTATGAGCTTGGGCCTAATGATCTCGTGATCGCTGACCACGAAAGGGTGCTGGCGATCGCCGGAGTGATGGGTGGGGAGGGAAGCGGTGTTGCCGCGACTACGACCGATTTGCTTCTGGAGGCAGCCTATTTCAATCCAGGTTCTATTCGCCGAACCAGTCGCCGGCTAGGGTTGATTTCGGATTCCAGTTTTCGGTTCGAGCGTGGGGTGGATCCGGAAGCGGTATTGATGGGGCTCTTGCCCGTGCAATCGATCTGTTATTGGAAGTTGCCGGCGGAAAGGCGGACGAAGGCATCGTGGTTGGTGGTTCCATGCCGAACTTGACCGGTGTAGTCGAGATGCGTCCTGAACGTTGTAATATGCTCTTGGGCATGGAGATCCCTGATTCCGCCAAACTGCTGAGCCGGCTGGGGCTCAAGCACGCCGGAGGAAATCGCTGGGAGATACCAAGCTTCCGGCAAGACCTGATCCGAGAGGCAGACTTGATTGAAGAAGTGTGCCGGATGGCTGGAATCCAAAGAATTCCGTCACGTGCTTACGGTTCGGCAACCCGAAGTTCGGCTGCCGATCGTGTTCACGACGAACTCATCCAACTTCGCCAACGGCTCGTGGGTCTTGGGCTTTTCGAAGCGCGAACCTTAACGTTAGTGGACGAGCACAGTTTGGATTTTCTCGTCGAACCACGACCAGAGGCTCTGAAATTGAGAAATCCGCTGGTCGAAGATCAGAAAATTTTGAGGGCTCCATTGATACCCGGCCTGGTTAGAGCAGCCGAGCGAAACTTCAATCGTGGATTGAGTAGCGTGGCAATATTCGAAATAGGCCGCGTTTTCCGAGTCGCGGGATCGGAAGAATCCATGTGTCTTTCGATTCTTCTGTCCGGAGAGCGCCAAAGCAAAAGCTGGAATCAGGACGCTGCAGCCTTCGATCTGTTCGATCTGAAGGGCATGCTGAAAACAGCGCTCCGCAAGGAGTTTGCCTTAACGAGGGTGCAGCCGACGATTTTCGCTCCGCTCGTTTGCAATGTAGTCGATACGGAGGGACGCTTGATGGGTAAGGTCGGTCAGGTACGGCCCGGGCTGGCGAAAGAGATCGGAGCGCGTGACCCCGTCTTGGTCGCTGAACTGACTCTGCGGGCGGGTGAGACAGCCAAAGGGTTCAGATACAAACCGCTAGACCGGTTTCCGACTGTGACGCGAGACGTTGCATTTCTCGCCGATCGAGAATTGAAATACCAGGCGGTGCTTGATGCTTTTGCCTCCGCCGACGAGCCGCTTCTAACCGACATTCGCTTGTTCGATCTTTTTATTGATCCGAGTGGGGAAAAGGTGCCCCTCCACAAGAAATCGATGGCCTGCAGTTTGACATATAGGGCAAGCGACCGGACTTTGACACAGGAAGAAGCGAACGCGGCACATGGCCGCTTGAAATCGCAGCTCGTGGAGCGTCTGGGTGTGACGTTGCGCGAGTAGTTCTTTGGAACGCGGAAAAGATTTTAGAATTTGCCCTGCGATGTTCGGGATTTAAGGCTAATGCCCCAAACCCGATATTACCAATCCCAAGGAGGCCAGGCTGCGCGTGTGATAATGACAGGCCTTGATTGGAAGTCAGCGTTCACGTCAGCGGTTATCCGCCCTTGTTTCGAGGGGAATGGGAGCTTCGCCTAAACGACATCAGTGGGGCAAAATCTTTAGCCTGCATCGCGCACAAATCCTTAGAGATCTGTGCGCGATGCAGGCTGAGTTCGTCGCTTTGGTCCGGCGGCCGCCCATGCGCGTCAACATAAGGTATAAGGTCTATTCCAATGGTTGGGACGCGTTCCGCGCGATCCGGCGTGGCACATTTCGACGCGTTTTCGCAACTTGGGCACGGTAGGGACGCGCTCCCGCACGATCCGCGGCAGCACGTCCGATGATCGTGTCGGGTGCAGCGCCTCCGAGGGTCGATACGCTCCAGCGCGTCCGGCGTTGCATGTCTCGACGCCTCTTTTGCCGTTTCTGCCATGCGCGCTCGCGAGTGCCGATTGTATTGGGCCCGTTCCATTATTGCACCTTCTGTGAACGTGCTGGGCCGGACGCGCCGGAAACCATCGACGATCAGAGGCGCTCCACCGGATGTCGTTATCGGACAATCTACGGCGGCTCCCGCGGGAGCGCGTCCCTACCATAGGGTGGGAAGAGATTTGCACGGCTCTCTTATGTTGACGCGCATGGGCGGCGCCGGACGTGACCGGTTACCCAGGCGGCCAAGCTAACGGACGCCCTCCGAGCAGATGAACGTGCAAATGGGGTACCGTCTCTCCGCCATTGCGTCCGGTATTTATCACGACTCGAAATCCAGACTCCGCGATTCCGAGCAACTTAGCGATCTCCTGGGCCTTCAGCAGGAGATCGCCTAACAGTTTTCCGTCTTCTTTTGTTGCGCCGGTGAGACGCGGTATGGGTTTTTTCGGAACCACTAAAACATGAATCGGCGCTTGTGGGTTGATATCGTGGAAAACTATGAGGTCCTCATCTTGCTGGATGATCTTTGCAGGAATCTCGCCAGCCGCGATTTTTTCAAACAGTGTCATCTGATTGTAAGTAGGAGATCGGTTTTCAGATTAGCTCGTTCCAGTTGTGCGCGAAGGAATTCTACGATTTCGTTTCGCAATTGAGTGCAGTTACGACTCCAGGTTTTAACTGCTTGCAAATGCCGGACACAGGATTGTAGTCCGTAAATATCGAGATTCGAGGCTCGGTTGGATAATGCAGGCTGGATGCGCTCCTTCAGCAGCCGGAAAAAAGCCAATTCGTATCCCGGACCGGCCTCTTTGGCTAGTTCGCTCAGTGAAAGTTCGAATTGGGGATGGAGCGTATCCAGACAGAGGGCCACTTCGGCGTAACCGACGGCCTGCAGCACTGAGATAACGATGTTGCACAGCTCTCTCAAAGTGATGAGGTTTTTCTCGTACGTTGATGAAAGGTAACAGATCACACTCGCAGCGACATGTTCAGCGAGCCACCAATGGCTGTACCCGGCCTTCTCAGCAGCGCGACAAAGGCAAAAACAGAGCCAGTCTTGTCGAATCTGTGAGTCCTCATTTTCATCTTGCCGAAGTAGAGGTAAGGAGTCGCGTAGCGCTATCACGGGGCAAACAGATCTGGTTGAAGGGCGTTGCGTTTGGTTTTTCGGCCAAGTGATTCGATCTCGTTAATAAACTCTCCAATGTCTTGAAATTGGCGATAAACGGAGGCGTACCGGATATAAGCCACTTCGTCCATCGAATGTAAACGTTCCATTACGCGTATACCGATAGCGCTCGTAGGCACCTCATGGTCGAAGGATTGCTCCAATTCCTGGATGATTTCTTCCACCGCGCGCTCTAAGGCATCGTAACCGACCGGTCGCTTTTCGCAGGCCTTTACCATTCCGCTCAAAAGCTTCTGCCGCTCGAACGGTTCATGGCGGCCGTCTCTTTTGATGACCCTCAGGTCGCGACGCTCGATTTCCTCGTAAGTCGTAAAACGATGTTGGCATGCCAAGCACTCACGACGGCGCCGAATAGCTGCCCCCGCTTTAGCTGAACGAGAATCGATGACCTTGTCCTCAAGGTTACCGCATTTTGGGCACCGCATGATTGAATGAGATCCGAGAACCGACCACAAGATATAGTGGTCCTCTACCGCAAAAATACAAGGCTAAGTTTTGGCAGGGCGGGCACGGGGCCGTACACGCTTTTCAGGCTCATGCGTAAGCGAAGGCTCCAGCCTTTGCACCGATCGTCGGCAGGGGAGCAAAAGCTGGAGCTTTCGCCTACGCCTGCGCTGGGTGCATACCTACCAAAACTATGCCTGCTCGCGGGCTCGAGTTTCGCGAGGTTCGAATGGGGTGTATTTTTTCAGGAATGTCAACGCAACGTCGCCGGTTGGACCATTCCGCTGCTTCGCTATAATTAGCTCTGCTTCGCCCGCTATTTCCTGTTTTTCTGCCTCATCTGCGTCGTGTTCTCATAGTAATCGGATCTGACCAGCAGTCCAACGAAGTCGGCATCTTGTTCGAGCATCCAACCGGACTCCCGCAAATCACTCAAACGAGGACGACCGCCCTCTTCGCACCGCGTTCCGGCCGGACGGCACCGTGACCGCGGGGAACTGCTGCCCGCTCAACGACGGCGCCGCCGCGGTCATCGTGATGAGCGACGTCAAGGCCGCCGAGCTCGGCATCACGCCGCTGGCGCGGATCGTGTCCTCCGGCGTGAGCGCGCTGTCCCCGGAGATCATGGGCCTGGGGCCGGTGGAGGCGTCGCGGCAGGCGCTCGGGCGGGCCGGGATGGCGATCAGCGACATCGACCTGGTCGAGATCAACGAGGCGTTCGCGGCCCAGGTCATCCCGTCCTACCGCGACCTGGGCATCGATATCGCCCGGCTCAACGTCAACGGCGGGGCCATCGCGGTCGGGCATCCATTCGGCATGACCGGGGCCCGCATCGCCACGACCCTGCTCAACAGCCTGCAGTTCCACGACGCCACGCTCGGCCTGGAGACCATGTGCGTGGGCGGCGGGCAGGGCATGGCGATGATCTTCGAGCGGCTTAGCTGAACATTTGGTTGCCATCAGGGGGTTGCCAGGCGGCTTAGGATAAGGCACTCTCAGCACAAGAGGAGCTTCCTGGAGGTGCCCGTGTCCCTGAGCCACTCACCGAATATGCACAAGAGCCTGATCGCCCGCATTCCGGTCGTCACCGGCCGTGACCTCGCTGAGTGGTTCCATCGCCTCGAATCTGGCCCCGCGTTCCTCCGCCGCGAAGAGCGCGCGGTCTGGCTGGCCGACGACGCCGGCATCTCCCACGGGTACGCCTACGCGATCGTGCACGAATACGAGATGCGCAGGCGCCTACGCCTTAACGGAGCGTAACCGCACTCCACACGCCATTACCGGCTCGGGCGGAGCCGGAGTCGGTCCTTGTCCCGTGTCCGCGGACAGGTCGGCGGGCCTGTCCTGTCGTGCGCCGTCGCGCGGGGATGCCGATCACGGGCCCGACGCGGCCGGAGGCGTCACCGGGCAACATCGGATATATCCTGATTTGCCCGTACAAAAAATGAGCCGGAACCGTCATACGGATTATCTGCGGTCCGGCCGCTATACATGATCAGGAAACCCGCATCGTTTCCCTTATCGGGCATTTTGGGCAATTGCCCGATAGGGGCATGATCACCAATAGTGCCCCCGGTCGGAGTCGAACCGACACTGGGGACCCTTTTAGGGGGTCGGCCTCTTCCCTTGGGCTACGGGGGCGGCCCCATAATACCGCTCGCTCAATTGCTGAACAGGAGGCTAACAAGGACAATTCTTGTCCAGCCGGGTATGGCATTCAGCAAGAAATGCGGAGAGTAACTAGTTCATGATCGACATTAGCGTTAAGTAATCGCGCCGGGGTTTTCGGACTCTGCGGCCGCGCGGGCGCGGGTGAATATGCCATCCAGCATGGCTGGGGTGACGCGGCCGGTGAACGTGTTTTGCTGGCTCGGGTGGTAACAGCCGATCACCAGCACGCCGCCCGGCCCTCCCGTGGTGGCGAGCCGCACTTCGGCACCGTGGCCGAACGCGGGACGCGGTCGCGGCAGCAGGAAACCGCACTGGCCCAGCGCCGGCCATATCGCGTGCCAGGCGAACCCGCCGAGGCACACGATGACGCGCAGGTCCGCGGCTACCAGCCGGAGCTCGGCGACCAGCCACGGCGCACACGCGTCCCGCTCGCCGGGTTCCGGCTTGTTGCCCGGCGGGGCGCAGCGGACGGCTGCCACCATCCTGGCGTCCACCAGGCGCTGGCCATCGTCCAGGGCGACGCTGGTCGGCTGGGTGGCCAGGCCGCACCGGTACAGCGAGGCGAACAGGACATCCCCGCTGCGGTCGCCGGTGAAGATCCGGCCGGTACGGTTCCCGCCGTGCGCCGCCGGGGCCAGGCCGACGATCAGCAGGCGCGGTCGGTCCGATCCCCAGCCCGGGATGGGCCGCCCCCAGTAGCGTTCGCCGCGGAACGCACGGCGCGGGGAGGCGGCCACCTCCTCCCGCCAGGCGACCAGCCTGGGGCACGCGCGGCATACGGACTCCCGCGCGGTGAGCTCGCGGAGCGTAG
>CAVSWK010000034.1:0-242062 GCA_963731525.1 uncultured Acidobacteriaceae bacterium | reverse complement strand
GGGAACACGAGCACATTCTCGACGCCGTGCAACGCCGGCTCGATGAGCATCCGCAGAAGATGCGGCAGCGGCGCGAGACGGTCGAGCATCCGTTCGGCACCATCAAAGCCCGGATGGGAGCAACCCACTTCCTGATGAAGACGCTGCCACGGGTTGCCTCAGAGATGGCGCTGCACGTGCTGGCCTACAATCTCACCCGTGTCATGAACATCATGGGCATTCAGCCGCTCATGGCCGCGATGAGGGCCTAGCCAACCCCGACACAAAGCTCCCTCAGCGCCACCCACTCGTGACGCTTCGCCACCGCCGGCAAGCGTTTCGACACAACCAAGACCCAAAGCGACACGACCCAAAGCGACAGAGCAGAGTCGAATAGCCGAGACATCGACCCTCACAGGGCACAGTCGCTGTTCGGCGGAATCATTCCGTCGGGGCCGAGCGATTGTGGACACGTCGCCCGAGGAACATACGCCGGAACAGATCGTCTTTCATAACGAATTGATGGTAGAGCGCGGCAAGCACGTGCAAAACGATGAAGCCGGCCAGGATCGTCGCAATATAGCCGTGTGCTAGAAAGCTCGGATAAATCTTGAAGGTCGGTGGTAGCGGGGCGCCTGAGCCGCCGAAAACGATCGTCGGGAGCCCCGCAAGAATCGCCGTTGTGAAGCCGCTGCCCACCATCAAGAGGACCAGGACGTAAAAGCCGTAATGGGTGATCGGCGCGATCCGATCTAGGAGGGGATAACCTGTCGTCGCAGCTGCCGGACGCGATGTCCACATTCGAACGGCGAAGCGAATGACCATCAAGGCGAGTATCAGCATTCCGCCCGCCATGTGTACCCGCAGAACACCAATCTTCTGAGGATCAACATTGGGCATCGCTGCGAGCACGAAAAAACCTATGGCCAACGCCGCGATGATCAGGACGGCAAGCACCCAATGCAGCGTCACCAGCAGTGGATGATAGCGGGACACCTGTTTCATTTTCAGTTCCTATTGAGAGACGCCGATTTGAGTGTGACGCGCACCAAGGTTCGATCCTCATCGAGCCTGAGGCAGCGGGGAAGTTGACCGCGCACCCGGGCGGCTGGCGTCGTTCCCGAGCGCCGGCAAGCTCACGGTGAAACAGCTGCCGCGCTGAGGGTCGTAGACAACGTCGCCGCCGTGGCCGCGCGCGATCTGCCGCACCAGCGACAGCCCAAGGCCCGCTCCTTGCGGGCCGGACGCTCCCGCGACCCGGTAGAACGGCAGAAACAATCCGGCGCGCTCCGGCTCACCGATCACCGCCCCCTGGTCGCGGATGCGCAGCAGCACGCGGCCCTCGCCCGCCTCCAGACCGACCTCGACGGGCGGCTGGCCGTGACGCGCGGCGTTCTCGATTAGATTGCGGATCATGCGGCGCAGCAGCATCGGATCCCCGTGCACCAGGATCGATCTTCCCTCGATGTGGCAACTGTCGTATCGCGCGCATTCCTCGGCCGCGAGCGCGAGCAGATCTACGTCCTCGGCATGGTCGATATGCTCGACAGCATCGAGCCGGCTGGCGAGCAGGATCTCGTCGACCAGCCGGTCGAGCTCGGCAATGTCCTTTTCGAGTTCGGCCTTGCGGGCAGGATCGCCCTTGGCAAGCTCGATGCCGAGTCGGATTCGCGTGAGCGGGGTGCGCAGCTCGTGCGATGCATTGGCGAGCAACATCTTGTGGGACTGGACCAGGGCCTCGATCCGGGCAGCGGCTTGATTGAAGCTGTTGGCGAGCTGGGCAACCTCATCGCGTCCCTCGACTTCGACGCGCGCGCTCAGGTCGCCGGCGCCTAGCGATTGCACCCCATTTTGCAATCGCTCGAGGCGCCGTGTCAGCCGCCGCGCCACCGGCAGCGCGCCGAGTGCCACCGCGACCGCGAGAGCCCCGAGAAAGACGATAAGCATGAGCGCGGGCGGGCGCTGCGGTCCCGGTATGCGCCCAACCAGCCATCGGCCGTCCAGGAGATGGATCGAAAAGGCGGGACGCGAGCCTCCAGATAGCCAACCGGGGCGGCCGTTAACGTTGGGAGTCGGAACGGGTCTTCCCGCGGACGCGATCCGCTCGCCGGTGGCGTCGAACAGCGCGATGTCCGTGGCGAAGCGCGCGGCTAGCTGCGATATAGCCTGCTGCTGCTGCTCGCGCGACGCGTTAATCGGCGGAACCAATCCGGCCGCGATCGCGCCGGCGAGTTCGACGGACTGGCCGAACGGTGGAATGTTGACGGTGAAGCGCCACATCAGGCCAGCCGCGAGCAGGACGAGGATCAGGCTGCCGACGATGGTGAAGTAGATCTGAAGATAGAGCCGGCGCATCGGAATCCCTGCGTTACGTCTGCGCCTTGGCAAACACGTATCCGGCGCCGCGGATCGTGATGATGCGCCTCGGCTTCTTCGGATCGTCCTCAATCGCCGCACGGATGCGCGACACATGCACGTCGATCGAGCGGTCAAAGGCCTCCAGCGCTTCGCCTTTGGTGAGGTCCATCAGCGCCTCGCGCGAAGTGACCCGGCCGGCATGCTCGGCGAGCACCAGCAGCAGCGCGAACTGGTAGCTCGTGAGAACGCGCGGCGCTCCGTCGAGCCGCACCTCGCGGGATCCCCGATCGATCTCGAGCCGTCCAAAGCGCAGAACATCGGGCTTTGCGCCGCCGCGCCCGCGCCGAAGTACCGCGCGCAGTCGAGCCAACAGCTCACGCGGCTCGAATGGCTTGGCTAGGTAATCGTCGGCGCCGAGCTCCAGGCCGACCACGCGATCGGTGGCATCGCCGCGTGCCGTGAGCATGAGCAAGGGCGTGTCGGAGCGACTACGGATTTTTCGGCAAATATCGAGGCCGTCCATGTCCGGCAGCATCAGGTCGAGAACGATGGCGTCCATCGGCTCGGTCTCATGAATTGCGAGACCGCGCGCTCCGGTTCCGGCGTGGACCACGTGAAATGCCGCCTTGCCGAGATACTCTTCGAGCATGCCGGCAAGGCGAAGATCGTCCTCGATCAGCAGGATGCGGTAAGCCGGTGCTGCCATCAATCACGACGCCAGGGCGTCCATTGGCCGTCGAACGATGGGCCGTTAAACGATGCTGCCCAATCGGAGATTTTTTTGCGCTGCTCCGGGTTCAACGTATCCGAGGCGTCCGCCAGCGCTTGCGCAATGCGCTTGCTGGCAGCCTCGGCAAGCCCCACCTGCTCAACTCGTAGGCGTTCGATCGCGTCGCGGTCGACGGTGGGCCTGGTCAGTAGCGCCAATGCTTCGCCGCGGGAGGCTCGTGCCTTGTCCCGCAAAGGCAAGAGATCGTGCGCGGCCGACTTGGCGACAGCCGCGATCTTCGCCTGCTGTTCCGGCGTCGCATCCAGCTCGATCGCCATGTGCTTGGTCATTCGGTCGATCCGCTCGTCGATTTGGTCGGCGCTGAACGTCCCACTCATAAAGCCCGCATGATGCCAGCCATAGCCCCGCGCGAATGCGGCAGACAAGAGGCCTCCCGCCAACCCGGCGGCCAGCGCGAGCACCACCAACAATACGTTCGCGCCGCGCCGGCGGTAATCCCGCCGCGGAATCTCGTTCGAACTCGGCGCTCCGGTGTCCTGATCAGTCATCTAGCTCTCCTGTCGCAATCGCAGGCGATGCTGCCCGCCAACCGCAACATAGGCGCGCCGATTTTCCGGCCTGTCTCGGCCTGGTAAAGTTTTGTAAAGCGCGCGCGTACCGTTTTCCGGAAGCGGGCAGAGGAGCAGGATATGGCCACTGGACCGGTCCAGGCCCGGTAATGCCAAATTCCTTGAACCGCAACGAGAATTCACCGAACAGCCAAGCAGAACAATTCATTGCCCGGTGGTGAAAATCGCGGACGCGAACGGCCCGCATATGTCGCCTGTTGACCGTGCGCCCCGAAGGCGCGAATCATCAGTGGAGGAAGAATCCACCCAGAGAGTTGTCGATTGATCTGGTAGCTGACGAGCGGCTTGGTCGGGTAACCGGCAGGGCTGGAGCCTCGTGACAAAGGTCGCCTTGGGCGACTGAGCGATCCGATGGGCCGTAACGAGCGTGAAGTCTGAGCAGGCCTCGAAAGTGACAATGCGGATGCCGACCCTTCGGCCATTTGGGGAAGGCTGCATGAGCGGGGAAGCAATCGACACGCGCACCTGCTTGATCCGCCGGGGTAGTGGGCATGGCACGTCGGAAAGGTGATTCGGGTAATCGGGGGAGACCCGTCAACGGTGAGGGTAGCGGCCTCAACATCGCGACAGGCGGTGGCCATGGCGGGAGTCGGACAGGGTCGTAAGAGCGTTGAGGCCGGGTAATGCCGGCGGAGCAAAGGGCCCTGACTTCTGGTGCGCATTCGAAGATGGAGAGGTCGTGGTGATTGGCGATGAGCCTGAGAAACACCATCAAAGACAGGCGCTGTCCGAGACTGCTGTATCGAGGGGCGAAGGAGAGTGACTCACCGTGCCCAAGCCGCGTGCGGTTCGCTTACTCGCCGTGTGCCTCACGGTGAAACCAGTCGGAGAGCCGGATGCCGGAGATCGGCACGTCCGGTTCGATGAGCGAGGATGAGAAACGGGGCGTTGGCCGCAGGCCCCAAGCTACCGCGCCCATCCTCGACTCTACCTTCGCGACACTTAGCGAGCCGCGCGGAATGTCCGAAGTTGAGGTCACAGCGGAAGCGACCGGCGTTCGATATGGGCGGGATTGATCCGGCGCGGACATCGCATAGTCGCTGCAGTTCGCCGTATTGCTGCGACAGCTCCCCACACCATCGGCAACTGAGTATGACGCGTCTCAGTGCAGTTGGGTTTCTCAATGCGTTGCCGCTTCCTACCTAGATTCCGCGGCGGGGCCGGCTCGGAATCCGGTTTCCCCCTCAATTGCGGATATCCGGCGGGTCAGCGCCCCGCGCACGACGATCAAAACAACAATCCGCGACGCGCCGGTTGGTCAACGTCGAGGGGCGCCTGGCGCGCTATCTCGTGGGGAATACGACCAAATTCGGTTTACCAATTACCCCACCGAGCAGCAGTCGCGTTAATCTCCTATCCGAGTTTTGTCCGGCGCTGCGGACAATCAGATCGGAGACCGATTTCTGTGCCTCCCGGAGTTGATCAAACAATGCAGGCGTCGAGAGGTAGGCGTCGGTTACGTCTCGGCTCACTTGATGGTTCATAAGCAGCTTAGTGCGTAGCCGGTCCAGTCCTGCCGCCGCACACAGTGTTCGATAAGAGTGCCTGAGGCTATGTCCAACTTTTTCCAGACGAATGATCTTTCGTTTTTCACCATTCTTACGATTGACCCACGACGATCCCTTGATTTCTTCGACGTGGCCGGATCGAGAAGCGGCGGGGAAGACCCACTCATGCGATTGACGGTCGTGCATCACGCGACCGGCGATGCGAGCACGGCAAAGAGACCGCAGCATTGCGTGCGAAAGCGGCGCCCTAAAGCGGCGCTTCTTTCCTCCTTTAGGAGCGCGCAGCGTGATGGCGCGCTCAAGGATGCGCACGTCGCTCCATCGCAGTGTCGCTAGGTCGTTGCGTCTCAGCCCTGAAAGCAAACTCAGCCAGTGGAACTCGCGCATCACAGGGCTTTGCAACTTTAATAGTTCATCGAACCAGGGTCGAATGTCACGCGTGCCCATCCCCGTTTCACGCGGCTGTTCCTCGTTATGGAGCCCTTTGCCACGGAAGGGATTTCGTCCGGGCATGTCGGGGGCTTCCAATTCGTCCCGAGCGTAGGCAAACAGTGCGTGGCCAAGGCGGGCCGCGCCATTGGCGGCGTATTCGCCAGCGTCCTTTGTCACTTTGCCGTGCCAAGTCAGCACCTCTGCCCGCGTGATTTTGCGAAGCGGCGTTCCGTGCCACAACGCTAGGTGCCTTTCGAACTTCTGCCGATAGTCGTCGATTGTACGGCTGCTCCGGTTTTCCCTTTTCAGGTACACTTCATACCGCGCCCACGCCTGTGACATCGTGATGTCCGAGCTGACTGACGCCAAGGACTTCTCCGCGAGCACGTTGCCCGATGATGTCTAGCGCCGCTGAGCGGGCATCACCGGCCTTCGTATGGGGGTACTCGCCGAGCTTGCGGCTGATGACCTTGCGACGACTGCCATGGCGCTGCTCGCCTTCGTATCTGTAGGTTTTGCGGCGCATGCCGACCTTGACGATGAAACCACGGACGTCGCGATCACGAACGACGTAGCCGGCTTCGTCTCTGGCTAGCGCGAGTTCGAGCAACGCTGGTATCCGTAATCAGCGCGCGTCTTGAGGCGTTGCCCATGACAAAGCAGTTCCAATTTTCTGCATGGCATCTGCATGGTACACTAGGCATTCGGCGATAGAAAAAATCTTAGGGTCAAGGTTAGCGTGAGGTGCAGAATGGTTAGCTTTTCTTCGGGAATCAATGGGATAGGAAAGCAAAGGCGCCGGACTGCGAACTGTCGCGAACCAGGCGGAATTGGTCCCTAAAAACTACGAATTTGGGGGTCAGGGAATGAACCCACTCGTCGCCTCTTTGAATTTGTAAGATTTTGTGTGATGCGGGAGGATCGCAGATGCGCTAATAATCTGGTCGGCTGAAGGGGCTTCCAACAAGGGAGTTCTAGAGATGTGTGACTTTAGCCTCCAAAGCGTACGTTCACGGCCCGCGAAGGTCGACGATAAGCTCGTGACGCGTGACTTCGGCACCGGGACACGCGGTTTCGCCGCTGCGGATGATTTCGGACTTGCCGTTTGTGTGCTGCCGGGAACCGAACTGGCGTTCGCCGGGGAAGTTGCCTGCCTGCCTGCTGGCCTGCTCGGGTGGAGGACAAAGACAATCAACCACCAGACGGCAATCTTCCGACAAGTCAACAAAGACAAGTTGGCGGCACATCACGATGCGCTCGAATTTCCGGATGGGCAGATCGTGTTGCTAACGGCCCTGAGCGAAGATCAGGCGGTAACAGTGCTTCAACTGCCCGCGCGGCCAGCGACCACGGCTGAGGCGAATGCCCAGAAGCGCGTCACCTACGCGGGCTGACGGTTGAGGCAGACCTAATATAGGTCGCCCTAGGAAGCGGCCTACTTTTTTCACCGGCCCCACGTGTAGGAGGCCGGAAAGCATAACTTCCGGTCGCTGACGCACCTTATTGCTGGAGGCACTGGCCCGCATAGCCAGAACAAAGTCAGGCCCATGCTGGCTTGTCGAATACCATCACCTTGGAGACGAAGGCGTTGACATCTCGGATGTGCGTCAGACCGCAGCCTCTCGCGAGAGCGCCAAAGTTCTCGGTGGCGTAACTCTTGTAATACGGCTCATGATAATTCTGCGGAAAGAGTTCTAAAAGCCCGTCATAATCTGGCTGATCGCCGCGTTGGAGCGAATCCACGAGGACCAGACGCCCGCCCGGCTTTAGCACCCGTGCACATTCGCGAAGAACGGTGCGGCGCACCGTCGGTGGCAACTCGTGGAACAAAAAAATGCTTGTCACCGCGTCCTGGCTTTCATCGGGCACGGGCAGCGACTCCGCGTTTCCGACGGTGAGGTTTATTCGCGACCAGCGTTTCAGGTGACTCCTGGCGTGTTTGACATATGGCTCAGACATATCGAGCCCGAGGGTCGCGAGCCGCGGCCAAGCCTGTTTGAGAGAATCGAGAAATCGTCCTGTCCCACAGCCGATGTCGAGAAGGCTTAGTTTGCGTTGGTCTCGTCCGGCGAAGACTTCGTGGAGCTGGGGCAGCGCCTGCCTGCGCGTCGCATTGGCAGTCCCGTTGAAGAGCACCTCGACCTGGGTGTCATATCGGCTGGCCGAATCGTCCGTCATCCAGCCGCCGGTCTGGAAATGGAAATTCTGCAAATAGTAGCGGGGCCGCTTCCCGCGCATCTCCGCGGTTAGGACATCGTTGTGCGAGCTGTTCTCGCGACGCCGATGGATTGCGGGGAGATCATCGAAAAAAAGCCGCGAGCGATGCAGGAGTGTCAGTAACGATCCGTCATGATCGGCGGGCAGCGGGTAAAGGCCGGCCTCAATATTGGCGAGGTCCTGCTGAAGAAGGATGGCCATATCCGCGTAGAGACGTTTGCGGTCGGGCACCGGCGATTTGGTATGGGCACGCGGCCGCGCTTTGTTATCATCTCGTCGCGGCGCCGCTTCGGATAGCCGGCGTACGGCGAGGCTGTGCCCAACATACCAAGCGATGCGTGGCAACTGGCTAGCGCCATAGGCGACTCGCGTCGTAACGCGAGAGAATGGATTGCTCATGCGTCGGCTCCAGGTTCAGGCCCGCCGTGGCCTCCCGTCGCCGCTACCGCGTCCGCGGCGCAGTGTGCCTCTGAGCGGAGTGTGAAGCCCGGGGCGTTATGGCTGTTCCGTGTCCGGGTGATTCGAGCTCAACACTGATGGCGATCGGATCGCTGGCCGGAAACATTCCCTTTAGCGCCTCGTCAAGCAGGTCATTCATATGCCCTATCGCAGCTGAGGGAGATTTTTGCGGATTTTTCGGGGTGATCATGACGTCGGAGCCTTTTTCGCTTTCGTCTCCTTAGTATATTGGATGTTTGCACCAGCAACCAAAGGGGGGCGTCAGCTTCACGTAAAGCGCGGCCCGACTACCCTTCTTCAATATCAGTCGCAGCAACTTCCTTGAATAGGCTACGATGAGCAAGAAACCGTCGCCCGCACTAAGGCTGGCAAACTGCGAAAGTAATGTTGCGATCTTCGCGAGCTAAGCCACTGAAGAGCGCGTGATCGCGGCCGCTGCTGCGCCCGGTTGGATCAATCGGGCCGATCTCGGGCCCGGCACTGATACGGCGCGGGCGCTCTCCACCTCAATCACCCGCACCAGGATTTGGTGAGAAGTATTGGAGTTTATCCGGCTTCCCCTCCCACTCCTTAGAGTCGGGCGGGAGCGCTTTTTTGAGCGTAATATTTGGCCAGATTTTCGCGTATTCCGCATTCAGCGACAGCCATTTCTCAAGCCCCGGCTCGGTGTCCGGCTTGATCGCGTCAACCGGGCATTCCGGCTCGCAGACACCGCAATCGATGCATTCGTCCGGGTGGATCACGAGCATGTTCTCGCCCTCGTAGAAGCAATCCACGGGGCACACCTCGACGCAGTCCATAGTTTTGCACCGAATGCAGCTCTCGTTGACGACGTAGGTCAGCCGCCTAAGCTAAAGCCAACAACGATCGTTGCGACGGCACCGACGGCTGCGCCTTGCAGCAGACGCTTCAGCGATTCTCCTTGAAGCATTGAAGGTACTTGCATGGTATATCCTTTCGCCCGACATGGTTCGGAGCGAGGCCACGGACACCCGGATGGGTTTCCGGTTCAGCTTGAATTGGAGACCGAACGCCTTGGGATGGCGTATCGATTATGATTTGCTTACGCCTTTGTCAGCCAGGAATTTGAGCAAAACAGCTCACACCCGACGCGTCAAATGTCCGCTGAGCCGAAGTGGCGGTTCGCTGCGCTGCGGCAATTTCGGCCGGGGTCGGGGGCCGAGCAGACATCTCATCGACCTGTTGGGCCGCAAAAGAACGTTTCGTGAGTTTGTAGTGGGCTCCTTTGAAATCAGGCAGCAGTGTTCAAAATTGCTCAGACTATATTTTCCGGCGGACGCAACCTGTACACGTGGGGGCATCGTGGATGGAGGCCAATATGGCCCATCTCCAAACCGATGGTGCGCGAGTCTTCTCTCAGTGGCACAATGAGGGCATGACAAGCCATCTCAAACGCCTTCGCGATCCCTCCCAACTCGCCAAGCTCATGATCGACATTGCTAGCGGCGAGGTCGAGGATCGAGAGCCTATACCGGCAGATCAAGGGAAGAATGCCGGGACCGCCGCCCTCGGTCGGCTCGGCCGCAAAGCGCGCGCCAGACGATGAAATTCACGTCACGGATTCTGGAAGGTCTGCGCACGTTTGGTGGCTCTATTGAGCGGTCGAGGTTGCGTCTGTTGTCGTAGCTGCCGCGTTAGACGACACGGCGGATGACGCGGCCCCCTCGATGAGGACGGATGTTGTTGATGTGACGGTGAGGTCGTCTTGGTCGGTGGCCACCTGGCTCGTCAAGTTTGCCGTCGTTCATCGGGTTGAGCCCGAGATCGGCGCTGCGGATGGCCTTTTCGATCGCCCCCAACTGGGACGGATCGAACGGCTGTACCGTGATCATTTGCGGCTCGGGCGCGTGAATCTGAGCGATTTGATTGAGTGGCATCTGCGACCCGTAGTAGTCAACCGAAACCGTGTCGAGCATGTGAACATTCGCTCGCCCGGTGCGCGTGGCGGCCATTTCGCGGCGGAAGTCTTCCACCGCTTTGTCCATCCGCGTCTTGAGTTGTGCGAAGACGTCTTTCAGGGCAGGATGAGCCATAGCTTGGGGCTCCTAGGATACATGAGAATCAAAACCGTAGATTATAAACCGTGACTCAGGTCAGAGGTCAGAGGTCAGATTGCAGAGGTAAAACCGTCAAGTACCTTTGGGTTCTCACCTCTGCAATCTGACCTCTAACCTCTGACATTTCCTACGCGCTTACCAGCGACCCGATCTTCTCTCCGAGCACGACTCGCCGAATATTGCCGCGCTGGTTCAGGTTGAAAACGATAATGGGCAGATTGTTGTCCTTGCATAAAGAGATCGCGGTCGAGTCCATCACCTTGAGGCCCTGCTTCAGAACGTCCATGTAGGTGAGTTGTGTAAACTTCTTGGCATCCTTCACTTTCATTGGATCGGCGTCGTAGATGCCATCCACTTTGGTGGCTTTGAGGATGGCGTCGGCTTTGATTTCCATGGCGCGCAGCGAGGCGGCCGTGTCGGTCGAGAAATACGGATTGCCAGTGCCCCCGGCGAAGATGACGACGCGTCCTTTTTCAAGATGCCGGATGGCGCGGCGCCGGATGAAAGGCTCGGCCACCTGATTCATCTCAATCGCCGTTTGCACCCGCGTGAAAACGTTCTGCTTCTCGAGAGCGTCCTGCAATGCCAGTGCGTTGATGACCGTGGCCAGCATACCCATGTGATCGGCGGAGACACGATCCATGTTCCTGGCCTGGTCGGCGACCCCGCGGAAGAAATTGCCGCCGCCCACGACGATGGCCATCTGGATATCGAGATTGTGCACATCGGCCAGTTCAGCCGCGACTTCATGAATGCGGGCGGTGTCGACGCCGAAGCCTTGAGTGGCGGCCAGGGCTTCGCCGGAGATTTTCAGCAAGATGCGCTTGAAGATGGGAGAGGCCATGAAAAAAGCAGGTCCTTCGCTCCCCCACCCCATCCGGCAAATGCGGCCGGTTGGGGGCCCCGGTCGCTCAGGATGACAATCAGCTACAAGGAAGCATAAATCAAAAGAGGCGGCGCAGCGCCCCTGAATTATTCGGCTGCTACTTGGCAACCGGAGCAGACGCCGCGCCACCATCGTCCGGTTTGGCGCTGACGAAAGCGACTGTAGCGGTCGCGTCGCCTACTTTGAACCGGGCAAAGCGGCGCACGGCGATATTCTCGCCGAGCTTGCCCACTTTGGCGGCAATCAGCTGCGAGATGTTGATGGTCTGGTCCTTGATGAAGGGCTGCTCGAGCAGGCAGACCTCTTCGTAGAACTTTTCCATCATGCCGGCGACCATCTTTTCCGCGATGTGCGGCGGCTTGCCGCTGGCGATGGCCTTCGCGAGGTAGATATCCTTCTCTCGCGCGTAGTCCTGGGGCGTGACATCCTCTTTACGGACGAACTTCGGATCGCTCGCCGCAATGTGCATGGCGATGTCGTGCACCAGTTCCTTGAAGTCTTCGGTGCGCGCCACGAAATCGCTTTCGCAGTTGACCTCGACCAGCACCCCAATCTTGCCGCCGGCGTGAATGTAGTGGGCCACCGAGCCTTCGCTGGTCACACGCGCCGCTTTTTTCGCGGCCACGGACACTCCTTTTTTGCGCAACACGACAATCGCCTGTTCCATGTCGCCTTTGGCTTCGGTCAGGGCCTGTTTGCAATCCATCATGGGCGCTCCGGTCTTTTCGCGGAGCTCTTTTACTTGTGCAGCAGAAATATTTGCCATAGTGGTACTCATTAAGAATTCTTCCTTTTGAAACTTGCCGTTATAAAACGCGACCCGCGCACAGGCGAGCTGCGCGGGTCAGATGTCATTGCGAATTCACAAGCCCCGCCCCTGAAGGGGCGTCTAATTTCGCAAAGCTGGCGGTATCGCTAAAGCGATACCCTGATACGAAACTCTCGGGCTAGAACCGGCGCGTCTCGGCCTGCAGTTCGTCGACGTCTTCCGTAGCGGCTGAAGGACGCTTGCGCGTGCCCTTGCCCAGCACGTCTTCCATGCGGATCTCTTCGCCTGTGCCGTCGACTCCCGCAGCAGGAGCGGTTGCTCCTTCCGCGGCGACTGCGGCGAACAGTTCCTCGGCGTCCGGGGCTGCAGCTTCAGCCACCGGTTCGGCCTGTGCTGCCGCCTGAATGTCCGCCGTTTGCTTGTCGTCCCGGGCATGGACACCCTCGGCAATCGACTCCGAGATCTTCGAGGTAAACAATCGGATCGCCCGCAGCGCGTCGTCGTTCCCCGGTATTACATAATCCACTTCGCTCGGATCGCAGTTCGTGTCGACCACGGCGACCACGGGAATGCCCAGCTTGCGCGACTCGCGCACCGCGATCTGCTCTTTATTCGAATCGATGACGAAGATCGCATCCGGCAACCGCGTCATGTTCTTGATGCCGGCGAGATTCGCCTGCAAGTGCTTGCGCTCGCGCTCGAGCTTGATCACTTCTTTCTTCGGAAGCAGATCGTAACGGCCATCGGTGGCCATTTCGTCGAGTTCCTTGAGCCGCTTTACGGATTTCTGCACGGTGACCCAGTTGGTCAGCAGGCCACCCAGCCAGCGCTGGTTCACGTAGAACATCGAGCAGCGCTGCGCTTCTTCGGCGATTGCGTCCTGTGCCTGGCGCTTGGTGCCCACGAAGAGGATAATTCTGCCCTCGGCGGCCAGGTCCTGCACAAATTTCGACGCTTCCTTGAACATCTTCAGCGTCTTCTGCAGATCGATAATGTAGATACCGTTGCGCTCACCAAAGATGTACTCCTTCATCTTCGGGTTCCACCGCTTGGTCTGATGCCCGAAGTGAACGCCTGCTTCGAGCAACTCCTTCATCGTAATGTTTGCCAATCAACCTCCTCAGTTGGTCTGCATCCGGACACTTAAAGGCCCCGAATTGCCATTCCCGTCCACCCCGCCTCAGGGGAGGTGGGGGGATGAATTGAACACCTAACAGCAGCTGTCAGCTCTCAGTTCTCAGCTGTCAGTAAAACCTACCAATCAGTCCAATCCTTACCGCTTGCTAAACTGGAAGCGCTTTCTTGCGCCCTTTTGTCCGTACTTCTTGCGCTCTTTGGCGCGCGGGTCGCGAGTGACCATGCCTTCAGCCTTGAGCTTCTTGCGCAGTTCTGCGTTGAACTCCATAAGCGCGCGCGTAATGCCCAGGCGCACCGCATCGGCTTGCCCGGCAACTCCGCCGCCGCACACGTTCGCCAGCACGTTGAAGTTGGCCGTAGTCTCGGTCGAAACCAATGGCGACTTCGCGCTGATGCGCTGCGAGGGCGTCACAAAGTATTCTTCGAACGCTTTGCCGTTGACCTTGAACTCGCCGCTTCCAGGACGAAGAAAAACGCGCGCGATCGCCGCCTTGCGGCGTCCGGTTCCGTAGTATTGAACTGTTTCTGCCATTGTTTAGCTTCTGGCTTCTAGCTTCCGGCTTCTAGCCACCTGAGGGCGAAGACAGCGCCGTCCACCAATCAACCTTTCCAAAAGATCTTAGAAATCTCTCTCTCATTGCAACTTGATCGCGAGAAGCCAGTGGCTAGTAGCTAGCAGCCTCTTACGCAAACACCTTCGCTTCCGGCTTCTGCGCTTCGTGCGGGTGCTTGTCGCCGCGGTAAACCTTCAGCTTGGTAAACATCTGCTTGCCCAACTTGTTCTTGGGAAGCATGCGTGATATGGCGTCTTCAATCACCAGTTCCGGTTTCCGGACCATGCGCTTTTTCATTTCTTCGGAGCGCAGACCGCCGGGATACCCCGTATAGCGGTGGTAGACCTTCTGATCCGCCTTCATGCCGGTGATCTTGATCTTTTCGGCATTAATAATGACCACGTGGTCGCCGGTATCGATAAACGGCGTGTACTTGGGGTTCTCTTTGCCCATCAAAATGCGGGCCACGCGCGAGGCCAAGCGCCCGAGCGGAAGCCCGGTAGCATCCACCACAAACCACTTGCGCACAATATCTCCCTCTTTAGGGAAATAGGTTGACATCGGAAATCTCCCAGAACTTAAAGAACGCTATGAAGACCGCTGAATGCCCAAATCTATCCACGCAGAACGCGCGCTAGGTGTGTTCCAGGCGGGCAGCCGCAGGACTTCCAAAGAGTTATAGGATAGCCCAGCGCCGAAGCGCTTGTCAACGACTTGTGCTTGCAAGTCCTGTGCCCTTAGTAGAGTACCTTGGTTTTGTATCCCGGCTCTGCGAATGCCGGAAGCACTCCACCGCGTGGTCGTTGACCATGCCGGTGGCCTGCATGAAGGCATAGCAGATAGTCGAGCCGACGAAGTTGAAGCCGCGTTTTTTCAGATCCTTGCTCATCGCGTCCGATTGAGGTGTGCGCGCCGGAACTTTCCTCCCCAACCGCCAAGTGTTGACCAGCGGTTTGCCCCCGACAAACTGCCAGATGTAACGATCGAACGAGCCAAACTCTTCTTGCACCGCCAGAAACGCCCTGGCGTTTCGTATCGCCGAAGCGATCTTCAGCCGGTTGCGGACGATGCCCTCATCGCGCAGCAGCCGCTGTGTCTTCCGCCGGTCGTAGCGAGCGATTTTCTTCGCGTCGAACCCGTCGAAAGCCGCGCGATAATTTTCGCGCTTCCGTAGAATCGTGTCCCAGCTGAGACCGGCTTGCGCGCCCTCGAGAATCAGGAACTCGAACAGAAACCGGTCGTCGTGTTGCGGGACACCCCATTCGCGGTCGTGATAGAGAATTGACAGATCGTTGCTGGCCCAGGTGCAACGAACCGCATCTTTATCTTTCTTAGGAGACCCTTGGTCTGGTCGCAAATTTTTGCCCCCATTATCATTTTGATTAGAACACGTCTCCAATGGCTCTTTGAAGGGTTGGCTTCGGCCCGCCCGCTATCATAAGGAAGCGCGGACAAAGACCGAAAGTGCGGCCAAACACTGCGGCCCAAAACTGAAGATGCTACAATCGGGGCGCTTTTCCTAAGTGAAATCCAGCTGGAGGCAAGTCATGCACATTCTCACCCTGTGCGATCACGAACCGGTAACCGTTTCTCCTGACGCCACTGTCGCCGAGGCCATAAAGCTCATGCTGAAACGTCGCGTGGGCGCCGTAGTGGTTGTGGAGGGCAAATTTGTGACGGGCATCTTCACCGAACGCGACGTCCTGAAGAAGGTGGCGCTGAGCGGGCACGATCCTGCGAAAACCCTGGTCAGTGAGGTGATGACCAGCCCGGTGGAAAACGCCTCGCCGAAAACCACTCCCGGCGAAGCCTTGGCCTCGATGCTGAAACATCATTTTCGTCATATGCCGGTGGTGGATGTAAAAGGCAGGCTGAAGGGTGTTCTCTCGATTCGTGATCTGCTTCATGAGCAGATGCAGGAAATCAAGCGGCAACACGAATCGCTGGAACACTATGTCAGCAGCGAACGGCTGGGAATGCCCGCAGCTCGAGACGCTACGGACTAATTCGACCGCGGCCGTTCGCCGTTCTTGGTTGCCGTTTTTGACGGGTCACGCGGCTTTCTTGCCTTCTAGAATGCCATCGATCCTGCGCAACTCTTCGGCGGAGAATTTCAGGTTCCGCAGTGCGGCCACGTTGTCGTCCACCTGCGACACTTTGCTCGTGCCAACCAGCGCGCTGGTGACGCGCGGATCGCGCAGCACCCACGCCACCGCCATCTCCGCCAGCGTCTGTCCTCGCTGGGCGGCGATTTCATTCAGCGCGCGAACTTTGGAGAGCATGGCTTCCCCGATGTCTTTTTTCTTCAGGAAGAAGTCGCGCGCGGCGCGCGAGTCGCTGGGAATTCCCTGCAGGTAGCGATCCGACAGCAGTCCCTGCGCCAGCGGGCTGAACACGATCGCTCCCACGCCTTCGTTCTCCAGCACGTCGAGCAATCCCTGCTCGGGATCGCGCACGAACATTGAATATTTCGGCTGATGAATCAGGCAGGGCGTTCCCAGATCACGCAGAATCTTTACCGCCTCGGCCGTCTGCTTGGCGTTGTAAGCGGAGATGCCCGCGTAGAGCGCGCGGCCCGAGCGCACCGCCGTATCGAGCGCTCCGAGCGATTCTTCCATCGGCGTGTCAGGATCGGGACGATGATGGTAGAAAATGTCGACATATTCGAGTCCCATGCGTTTCAGGCTCTGATCCAGGCTCGCCAGCAGATTCTTGCGCGAGCCCAGGTTCCCGTAGGGGCCGGGCCACATGTCCCAGCCTGCCTTGGTCGAGATGATCAGCTCGTCGCGGTAGGGACCAAAATCTTTCTTCAGAATCTGCCCGAAAGTTTCTTCCGCCGATCCGTATGGGGGTCCGTAATTGTTGGCGAGATCGAAATGGGTGATGCCGAGATCGAAGGCCCGGCGCAGCATGGCGCGGGAATTTTCGAAGTTATCCACGCCGCCGAAGTTGTGCCACAGTCCGAGCGACACAGCGGGAAGTTGGATGCCGCTTCGTCCCGAGCGGCGATATTGCATGGAGTTGTAACGCTTGTTATTTGCTACGTACATGATCGCTCTTCCTCAGCGCCTAAAGGCGCGTTCAAATGATGCGCTAACCGCAACGCTGAAGCGCTGCGCCACCCAAAAGCAACGGCGTTTTCGCGCACGAAAGCGCTGCGCCACCCAAACCGGGGCAAGACCGGCAACCATTCTACGAGGTCAGTCGTATTTCTCGTAACGAATCGAAGTCCGATCCCAGCCCAGACTCTTCAGCAGCGCGCGGTTCGCCTTGACCATCTTGTCGAGACCGCAGATGTAGGCATGCATGTCGGTGCGGGTTCCCACGATTTCGGGCAGATGTTCCTGCACATATCCGCGCAGGCCTTTCCATTCCGCTGCGGCGCGGCTCAACGTAGGCAGAAAGTGAAAGTTGGCGTGTTCGGCGGCGAGACGCTCAAACTCACCACGATAATAGATGTCCTGCTCGCGGCGCGCGCCGAAGAGCAACCAGTACCGGCGTCCCTGATGACGGTCGCGCTCCGCCAGCAGCCAATGCAGCATGGAGCGGAACGGTGCGATCCCGGTTCCAGTGGCAATGAACACGGTGTCGCGCAACGGCGGGCGCAGGATGAAATCGCCGAACGGCCCCTGGAACGCGATCTTCGCGCCTTCTTCGAGACTGCAGAGATGGTTCGACATGAATCCATCCTGCACGCGATTCAGGCAGAAGGCGAAGTGCCCGTTCCCGGACGGCGGGGACGCGATGGAATACGCGCGCGTCATCTCCTCGCCATCGGGAGTGTTGACCTTCACCGAGAGCCATTGGCCGGGGACAAAACCGAAATGGGTTACTCCGTCCACTTCGAGTTCGAGGTGCTTGGTGAATTCGGAGAGCCCGACGGAGCACCGCAAACGTGCCACGAAAGTCTTGAACTGAGCCATTGTCTTTTTAGATGATGGCAAGCGATCGCAGGACGCTGCAGCTTCGTGTTCTGGTCTCGCGCGAGGCCGTTTGCCCTGCGGATTGACACCGCCAGGGGGCTGCCGTATCGTTTTGCGGAAATAGCAAGCCGGAAAGTCTCATTCAATTGTGATCCGAAAGGAAGAACTCATGAGCGACGATGCGAAGAAGGACATGGTTTCTCGGCGTGGTTTTCTGGGCATGGGGTCGGCGGCGCTAGCGGCCGCCGGGATGCTATCGGTGGCCGATGCGGCGGGCCAAGAGCAGCATTCGTACCCGACGAAAGACGATCGAAGCTCCAGTGCTCCCGGTCCAGGCAATCCCGCGCTCGATGCCCAAAATCCGGATTCTTTCTTGCCGCCGCCTACCGACGCGGGCGGTGTCCAGGCCTTCAAGTACCCTTTCGGGATCTCTCACAAACGGATGCAAGAGGGAGGATGGTCGCGCGAGGTCACAGTCCGCGAGTTGCCGGTTTCCAAGTCGATTGCGGGCGTGGACATGAGGTTGACAGCAGGAGGCGTGCGCGAACTGCACTGGCATACGGCTGCCGAGTGGGCGATTATGCTGTACGGAAACGCGCGCATCACGGGGCTCGATGCGGACGGCAAGAGCTTTGTCAGTGACGTGACGGAGGGCGATCTTTGGTACTTTCCCACGGGGATTCCCCATTCGATTCAAGGACTGAATCCCGATGGTGCCGAGTTTCTACTGGTGTTCGACGATGGGAACTTCTCGGAATACGAAACGGTGTTGCTCACCGACTGGATGGCGCACACGCCCCACGACGTGCTGTCGGCAAACTTTGGCGTGAGCCAGCAGGCAATGGAAAAAATGCCGCGGCGGGAGAAGTTTATTTTCCAGGCTCGCGGTACCCGGCCCGCTGGCTGACGACCAGAAGGCGACGGCTGGCGCGCTGGGCTTGTCGTCGCAGGATTTCGCTTTTCGTACGGCACAGCTGCCGGTTACCAAGCGCACCAAGGGCGGCGAGGTGAAGATCGTCGATTCAAGCAAGTTCAAGGTGTCCACGACGATGGCCGCGGCGATCGTCACCGTTCATCCGGGAGGGATACGCGAACTGCACTGGCATCCCAATGCCGACGAATGGCAGTACTACATCAGCGGCTCGGGAAGAATGACCGTGTTCGCTACCGGAGGCCGCGCCCGCACCATGGACTTTCAAGCCGGAGACGTCGGCTATGTCCAGAAGACGCTGCCTCACTACGTTCAGAATACGGGCGACACCGATCTGAAATTTCTGGAGATGTTCAAGAGCAGCTTCTATCAGGATCTGGCGCTCTCGGAATGGCTCACCCACACACCACCGGAGCTCGTGATGGCGCATCTGGGCATTGATAGGACTACGCTCGACGCTATGCCGAAGGACGAAGTTGTCGTGATGCCGAAATAGCATGGTTGCGGCTGTTACTCCACCGTTACCGACTTCGCCAGATTCCTCGGCTGATCGACGTCGCAGCCGCGGCGGACAGCGATGTGATAGGCCAGCAGTTGCAGCGGAACGATCTCCAGAATTGCCGACAGTTCATCTGGCGCCGGCGGAACGAAGAGGACGTGATCGGCTTCCTCGGAGATTTCCTTGTCGCCGGTGGTGGCGAGCGCGATCACGATGCCGGAACGCGCTTTTACTTCTTTCAGGTTCGACATCGTCTTTTCGTAGCGGACCATCGACTGCGGGCTGTTCACGTCGCGGGTGGCGATGATGACCACGGGCAGATTTTCGTCAATCAGCGCATTCGGGCCGTGCTTCATCTCGCCCGCCGGGTAACCTTCAGCGTGAATGTAGGAAATTTCCTTGAGCTTGAGCGCGCCTTCGAGGGCGATGGGATAGTGAATGCCGCGTCCGAGGAAAAGGAAGTCCTGCGCCCGGACGTAGGTTTTCGCCAGTTCATCGCACGCTTCGTCGTGGGTGAGAATCTGCTCCAGCTTGCCGGGGATGAGCATAAGTTCCTGCACGGCAGCCTTGGCCTGTTCCGGTGTCATGACGCCGCGCACCTGCGCCAGATACAGCGCGAATAAATAGAGGGCAGTTAGTTGTCCTGTGAATGCTTTGGTCGAGGCCACGCCAATTTCGGGGCCAGCGTGCGTGTAGACAGTTCCTACGGCCTCGCGCGTGATCATGGAGCCGACCACGTTACAGATAGCCAGCGTCTTCGAGCCCTTGGCTTTGGCTTCACGCTGGGCGGCGATGGTGTCGGCGGTTTCGCCGGATTGCGAGATCAGCAGCGTCATAGTGTCCGGCCCGAGGATCGGATCGCGATAGCGCCATTCGCTGGCATAATCGACTTCCACCGGAACGCGGGCCAGGTTTTCGATCATGAACTTACCTGCCAGCCCGGCATGCCAACTGGTGCCGCAGGCGGCGATATTGATTTTCTTCAATGATTTGAACTCGGCTTCGCTGACCTGCATCTCGTCGAGAAAGATGGCACCGGTGTCCTGCGAGACGCGGCCGAGGGTGGTGTCGCGTACGGTGCGCGGCTGCTCATAAATCTCTTTGAGCATGAAGTGCTTGAAGCCGCCCTTCTCCGCCATGATCGGATCCCAGGTGATGCGCTGCGCCTTCCGCTCCAGCGGTTTGCCGTCGAAATCAGTGACCTTCACCCCGTCTTGGGTGATCACGGCCAGATCGCCATCGGCCAGAAAGAAGAGGTCGCGCGTGTGATCGAGGAGTGCGGGCACGTCGGAGGCGACAAAATATTCGTCCTTGCCGAGACCGATGACGACGGGTGGTCCATTGCGCGCCGCGACGATCTTGTTCGGCTCGTCGACCGCGACCACCACCAGCGCGAACACGCCGGTGAGTTCCTTCACCGCCTTGCGCACCGCTTCTTCGAGTTTCAAAGACGGCCGATGACCGTTGCCGGTCGGCAGGTAGTACTTCTCGATCAGGTGCGCGATGATTTCCGTGTCGGTTTCGGTGGTGAACTTGTGTCCTTCGGCGATTAACTTCTTCTTGAGTGAGAGATAGTTCTCGACAATGCCGTTGTGCACAACCACGATTCGACCGCTGCAGTCGCGATGGGGATGGGCGTTTTCCTCGGTGGGGCGGCCATGCGTAGCCCAACGGGTGTGTCCGATGCCGTAGGTGCCATCGAGCGGCTTGAGGCGGATCACTTCTTCCAGATTACGCAGCTTTCCTTCGGCGCGGCGGATCTGCAGGCCCGCGCCGTTTCCGGCCACCGCGATTCCTGCCGAGTCGTAGCCGCGATATTCCAGCTTTCTTAGCCCCTCAATAATGACGGGGACCACCTGCTTCTTACCCACATATCCCACGATGCCGCACATTGGATAATTTGCTCCTTGACGAATCTATCGGTGGGGGAACCGGTGATGGTTCGGGCAGCCCCTGAAGGGGCGGTCGATCTCACAACTTTCGGCATCGCTAAAGCGATGCCTGATACGAATGCGGCGAGGCTGAAGCCGCGCCCCTTCAAAACAAAGTCAAACCCGAATGCTAGTCTTCGAGGGAGAAACGAAACTCTTCGATGACCGGATTCGTCAGAACTTCGCGCGCGATCCGCTCCACTTCCGCTTGCGCCTCATCTTTTGAAATGCCGCCGTTGAGGGTAATTTCAAAATACTTTCCTTGCCGTACATCATGCAGACTCTTGTAGCCGATCTTCGTAAGGGCGCCGTGGATGGTCTTTCCCTGCGGATCCAGAACGCTCTTCTTCAACGACACGTAAACGTAGGCTTTCATCAACTCATCGATTATACGTCAGGTGGCCGCGGACAGGACCGTGGTTTTCGTTATAGGGAGTATGCGGTCGGGCCACTCACTTTGGTGACATCGAGTCGGTAACCTATTCAAGAGATGATAGTTGACGGTCCAGCTCCGCGACGGACTGCTCCAGCATTTGGCGGTGACGAGGGTTGCCGGCTGTCTGCAGTTGTTGGAGGAGGCGTCCGCGGGAAAGAAGCAGGCCCTCGCGTTTCCGGTTACGTTGCTGCTCGTCGGGCGACAGTGGTGCGCGCACGGTCTCCCGTTGCGCCGACCGTTCCTCCTGCTGTTGTTCTACAGACTTACTCTCCCAGCCGCGTGCCATTTGACTCCAGTAGCGCACTCGCGATTGCTGTTCGGGGCGCCGGCAGTTATCTGCGCACTAACCCGTGCGCTCCAGATGAAATTCTGCCGAGGCGAAGAAGTGTTTCCGCCGCCCGCGCATACTGATCTACCAAGGGAGGAAGTGATCGGCTTTGCAGATCAGGCAACAGGATTTCGGTCAGCAGGCGGAGGCAAGCCCTGATGGTTTGCAATCGAAGCCGAAAAGCATTCTCGGAAAGCTGAACACCGGACGCTGCGATCTGTGGGTCGGAGCTCCGTTGCGCGGCTTGACCAACCTTTGCCAGCGCCGTCGCGACCCCTCCCGCTTCCCAGGCATAGATAAGTGCGGCCCACGCACGCTGTCGCTTGATCTCACGGAACTTCCTGCGCGATAAATTATCCCGAAGAAACGCTTCCTCGTCCGAGTCGACCAGGTTTCTGAAGGCCTCAATGTCGAAAGACCGGAACGCCTGCACAGCTTTTTCTAAATCAACTCGATGCGTGCGGCTGCGGAGGGCAACATACACCAGGATTCCCAGCGCGAAGAACGCAACCGCGACAAGAGTCCAGGAAACGATCATTACCTGACCAAGTGTTGAAGCTCCGTGTTCCAAGTTTCCACCTCATCACGGGAAACATCCGTGAGGGACGCAGGTTTAAGTTCGGGCGCCAGCAGATACCCGATCCAGATCAAGACACAAACGAAGTAGGTGCCGGTCATCGCCAGATTCAAATATGGCACCCATGCGGCACTGCTGAATTCCGTACGAATAGCGTAAATGGCAAGATCAACGCTTGTCAGGACTCCGAGACCCAGCGTTATTCCGAATGCGGGGCGACGCCAGGACAGGCCTACGAAGCGGGAAAAGAGCAACAAGGAAAGGAGCAGGCCACATTGAACCATGGCCGCTCCCCGGTTGACGACGGAACCGGCAACCAACCTGACACCATTATCCCCGGGCGCATAGACAGCAAGCAGTACACCCATCACAAGCAGCAAAGCTGTGATGCATCGCAGCGATCGCCTCGCTGCCACCCTCAGAAACATTGATTCACGAAACAGGTCTCTAGATACCTCCTCGATGACCCCGAAACGCAGAGCGATGCTAAGCAATAGCGTGGCGTAGTAAGCATACGCATACTGCTCTCCAGTCACGCTCGGAATGGAACGCAACGCGAACAGCATAATGGACTCGGCAATTTCATAAAGTACATAGGCAAAAAAGCACGGGAACTCGCGGTGCAAGCGGCGCTTGCAAAGAATAGCCGCAACCACACCGAGAAGCGCATGCGGCGAGATCCACAGCAAAAGCGGCAGCAGCCTAGGCCAATTCATGGGGAGCATTGCAGAGCACTATAACTCTGACATTGCTCCTTTTCAATGGAGACGCCGCAATCTCAACTTAGGCGACATTCTTCTCCCAATTTGGCACAGCCCTTGGAGGCACAAACCCCCTCGGGATTGTCTCGGGCCAGACTCGGGAGCGCCGCGGTCACTGACTAAGCATAATCGGATAGCAGCCGATGTTCACGGTACTGCCGAGCGAGTGGCTCGTGCCGTCCAGGGTGTAGTACTGCGTATAGCCAGGACCGGTTGGGACGGTGTAAGAACTGTAGGTGCACTGCCCGTTGGAAGTGCAAGTCTGGCTGGTATCCTCGACGATCAAGAGTTGCGAGCCGGAAGGTGACGTAAACCCGCACGTCCAGATGCTCCCACTCGTGGAGCACTGCGAGGCCAGCGTATTCAAAGTTACCCAGTCGAAGAGGTTTTGCCAGGACGTGCTGGAAGCAACGTCCGGCAGCGGCGGTTTTTGGCAGCCCGTCTTAGTACAAATTGGCATGGGATTGCCATCGGCCAGACTCGGAAGCGCGGTGGTTGTCAGAAACAAAGCTATTGCAGCCAAAGCCAGCATGAGTCGTTTCACGGTTCGTACTCCTTTGCGAAGGAATTCGCACCGTGATACATTGCAGGCGGTAGAAGGCTTTTCAGTAGTTAGTTAGGTTGCGATGTCTTTTCGGAAATCGTAAGTTCGATGAGACTGAAATCCGCTCTCGAGGACTTTGAAACAAATACCCTAGGCGCTGTCCCGGGGCTGTTGGGCAGACTTTCCTACGTGGGGAGATTGCAGGACGGCAAGGGAACGTACGATCACTGGGGTTTGGCGAAGGTGTATGGCGACGCTGCCGCGCAAAGCGCAATCCGCGCGTCTCATCGGATACTACTCTCCGAGATCCTGAAGAAACCCTTGGCTGTGCTGCTCAAAGACGTTCGAACGTCATGCGCGAACGAGCATCTAACGGAAAGGGAGTTCCTGACTTCGCTGCCGCTGCCGCACCCTCCACCTAAGCTGCTCTCCTCAGCTGCCCTGGCCCATCTCAGGTCAGTACTGAGCTCACTTTCGGCGTTAGTAGAAAGTCAAAATGATGCCAATCTCCGAGGCGCATCGCAACTCCGACAACCTGCCCCAGAACCTCGGCCTCCTGCGGGTATCTAAGTACGCGCACCGAAACCGGGGACAGGGGATGCGGTTGCAAGACGATGGAATCACGCTTGATTGAGCACCAGCAACACGTGAATCCTTCGCGCATTTCCACAAAATAAATAGGACGCTCGAACTCCGAACGCCATACTCCTTCCCCTACCTTGTTCTTTGCTTCGTCCACTTGCACGAAACTGCCGGGCGGCAGAATGGGATACATGGTGAAATCTTCCGAACCAATGTACCCATAGGTGTATCGATCATCTGAAAGCAGCTCCAGGTAAGCCATGGGCACAGTGCCCCATTGCTCGATTACACGTCTCAAGTCTGTCGTTTTTTCCAACGAGAATCCTGGGTCGAGCCTGGTCGGCATCCGCACTTGGGTTACGTTGCTCAGCGCCTGGGACACGTGAGACTTCTGCGGATGTCCAAAGCCAATGTCCGCCGAGATGCCATCAAGTTCGAGCCCATAGAAGGATAGCAACTCCCGATATTCTCTCCGATAGATAGCTGCAAACGAATAGAGCCGAAATATACTCGGGATAATGCCTTTGGTTTCGATGTCGGACAAGCGGCTGGGAGGAATTAAGAATTCCTCACTCTCGAATCTCCGCGCGATCTGTTGACTGGCAAGTTCCACTTCCCTCATACGATACCCGAGGGTTTCTCTTAGCGCTCGCAGCCTTTGTCCACCACTAATAAGTTGCACAACCGCCCGCCCCGCGAACATTCTATCATCGGTTCAGGGTGGAATGAGCGCGAACTCCCATCTGGATTTCTGGATTTGGAACAGAAAAGCGCACGTGGTTACAGTGCAGATCCTTCCGAATGATTCCAGACGGACAGCACAGGTCGCACCAGCGGGAAGCTGGCCGTGAGGGCTTGTTCGGTTTTCGTAACAGAAGAAATTCGCGACCCTTGACTATGACCGGGACATGGAGTAAGTAAGAACTATCTTTCCGGGAAGATACTAACCCGAGAAAACGGTGTCGCAGAACCTGAGGGGGCTCCCCGACCGGGGAGGATGAGATTGGTTCCCACGTAAAGGAACCGACGCCTGCGACGCGATGTTGAACTCGAGTCCCGCGGCTCGGCAAGCTGCGATGGCCCCCAGTTCCTGCTCAAAACAAGCTGCTCCAAATATTGCATGCGGCATTGTAGGAGGTGTCTGGATGTCAGAAAGCAGAGTCGCCCTCGAGGGAGTTAGCTCGTCTGAACGCAACCGCTATCGACTGCTACTCGAGATCACCGACGTGGTGGCGCGAGCCGAGAGCCTGCCCGACGCATTCAAGGAACTCGCTCCCCCAGTGCTGGCCCTGACGGGAGGCGAGTTGCTGAACCTTTCCCTTTATGACCCGCGCCGCGATTGCATGCAGACTCACTACTGGAAAAAGAACCAGGAAAGTGGAGAGTTTGCCGCTTCTCCCGTGGACGAAGCGGCCAGCGGTTGGGCATGGAAACATCGGAAGCCGATCGCCATTCCCGATACCGAGCGCGAGCAGCGTTTTCCCGGCTGCGTGCCGGCATTACTTGATCACGGTGTGCGATCGTACACCGTCCTTCCTATGAGCACGGCTTCCAGCCATTTTGGAGCGCTTGGCCTGGGCAAGAATGTCCCCGGGGTTCTGGAGAGAGAAGATATCGAATTCCTTTCGCGCGTCGCGCTCATGGGAGCGCTGGCGCTGGAGAAGGAGAGAGCCCACCGCGCCTTTGAGGAGCAGCAGAGCCTGGTCGCGATCAGTCGTGAATTGAGTGCAAGCCTTGAATTGGAAGAGTTGTTGCCGGTCATTCTTTCCAGCATTCGGAGCATCGCGCGCTACGAACGGGCGGTGCTCTCTCTGCTGGACGAGGAGGGCAGGAACATGCACCTTTATGGCGACGCTCTGGAATGGGAGACTTTCCTCAACCACGGAAATACGGTACCGCTCGAGCAATCACTTTCGGCGCGGGCGATCCAGACCCGTGTCGTCACATTTTTCACCGCCGACGATTTGCGGGACATGAACGATCCGCTGGCGAAAGCCATGTACGAGGCCGGGGTTCGGTCGGTTTGCAGTGTGCCCCTGATCGCGGGCAATCGGGTTTGGGGAACACTTAATCCAAGTAGCATGATCGAGAGCGCCTTCGGACCGCCGGAGGTTGAATACCTGCAGCAGGTAGCCAACCAGATCGCGGCTGCGCTGCAGAATGCCCATGCCTATCGCGAGATCGCACAACTCAAGGACCGCCTTGCCCAGGAAAAGCGCTATTTGGAATACGAAATCCGGAATGCGAACCAGACCGACGACATCGTGGGCACAAGCCCGGCCTTGAAACGTGTGCTGGAATATGCTGCCATCGTTGCCGACACCGATTCCACCGTCCTCATTACCGGCGAGACCGGGACTGGCAAAGAGCGCATCGCCCGCATGATTCACAGCATGAGCCGGCGCAAAGACCGCAACTTCATCAAGGTGAACTGCGCCGCCATTCCCACTGGACTGCTGGAGAGCGAGCTGTTCGGCCACGAAAAGGGAGCGTTCACCGGAGCGGTAAGCCAGAAGTTTGGCCGGCTGGAATTAGCCGACAAGGGCACCTTGTTGCTCGACGAAATTGGAGAGATTCCTTTGGAGTTGCAGCCCAAGTTGCTGCGCGTTCTGCAGGACCAGGAGTTCGAGCGTCTGGGGGGCACGAAGACCATCCATGTGGACGTGCGCCTGATCGCCGCCACCAATCGCGATCTGGCTCGTGCGGTCGAAGAAAAAGAATTCCGCGGTGATTTGTTCTACCGCTTGCACGTGTTTCCCCTGCATCTGCCCGCCTTGCGCGAACGGCGCGAGGACATCCCCAAGCTGATTCGCCATTTCGTCGAAAGGTGCGCGGGCCGGCTGCACAAGAGGCTCGAGGTGATTCCCGATGAGGCCGTCCAAGCCATGACGAACTGGAGATGGCCGGGAAACATCCGCGAACTGGAAAACTTTATCGAGCGCTCGGTAATCCTTTCGGAAGGCAACCGGTTGAGCCCGCCCCTCGCCGAGTTGCGTGAGGAAATCTCCCGGCAACCGTCGGATTGCGACCTTACTCTGCGCGACCGAGAACGCGAACACATTATCCAAATTCTGCGGCAGACCGGAGGCGCGCTGTCGGGTCCGGCGGGCGCGGCGGCCCGGCTTGGACTCAAGCGCACTACGCTACAGTACAAGATGCAGCGGCTGGGAATCTCACGTACGGATTATCTGCATTAGGCGTAACCACAGCGGCCCTCGGGTGCCCAGGCGGGCGAAGCTCCGCTGCACCCCGGAGGCCGGAATTGGAGAAGCGCAAAACTAGGCGAGCTATGCTCGCTGGACAGCCGAGGGCGGCTGTCACTACGTGAAATCTGCCGAACTGTCGGCAGCCTGGCCAGTGGCTTGGCATCTTCTGCGGCGTGCCACTCTTTTCAAACCATCCCTAAACGCTGAAATTGCATCTACTTAGCCCAATATCGAGTGTATGGTCCCCAGTGTGCACTGTTTTGCTGCGCGGCTCTTTCTCCATTCCCCCACGAAAGATTCCGCCAGGCAGGGTTCTTCGACCAGCCAGGTGTTTGCTATGGGTATACCCCGGCGATTCACGATTCCGAAGGACTGTCTGAGTTGCACCCTGAGGCAGAGCTGTGACTTCTGCAATCTGCCTCAGCCTCTAATGACTGTGTTCAACGGGATGGGGCACTTGACTCTTTATCCGGCCAACGCCACATTGATGACGGAAGGGCAAATCCCGCGCGGCGTCTACATCGCCTGTTCCGGCCGCGTGAAGGTCTCGGTCGAAGCCCGCGATGGCAAGACCATCATCCTGAAAATTGCCGGCGACCGCCAGGTGCTGGGGCTGAGCGCGGTCGTCTCCGGGGGGCCCTCTCCGATTACGGTCACCACCATCGAGCTTTGCCAGATCAAGTTCGTCGAACGCGAAAGCTTCCTGCGGATGATCGGGCGCGACAGCCACGCCGCCCTCGCGTGCGCCACCCTGCTCGCCCGCGAGGTCACGACCTCGTTTGACGACGTGCACGATCTGCTGCTCGCCCGCAGTTCGACGGAGAAACTCGCCCGCCTGCTGCTTTCCTGGGTTTCGGACGAGCACCGCAACCGAGAACTCCGCGTAGCCACGGAATTCACCCACGAGGAAATTGCCCAAATGATTGGATCGTCGCGAGAAACGGTAACCCGTTTATTGAGCGATATGAAACGGAAAGACTTGATTCGGCTCGAGGGCGCGACCCTGGTGATTCCCAACCGGATCGCGCTGCAAGCCATTGCGGCCTGAGAAGATCCCTCCCCCGGGCGGACGAAGCGGTCTCCGCGTCCGCCCATTTTTTTCTCCCCAGAGGTTGAACATCAGAGGTTGAAAAGCTCCCGCAGGCGGCGGGTTTGCGCGCGGCTCACCGGAATCTCCGTCTGTTTCTTGTCGTCCATGCGCAACTGGTACGAGCTTTTGAACCAGGGCACGACTTCGCGGATGTGATGGATATTGACCAGAAACGACCGGTGCGCCCGCCAGAATGAACTGGGATCGAGGTTGTCGAAAAGCTCTTCCAGCGTGCGGCAGTTCGATTGGCCTTCCATGCCCGCATGTCCGCTGGTGGCCACGGTGATCACGCCATCCTCGATAGTCGCGTAACAGATGTCCTTCGGGTCAGTCAGGAACAACCTGCCCGCGGCCTTAATCAGAATCTTCGCCGTCTGCGGCTTCTGCGATTCCAACATCCGCACCAGCGTCTCGAATTTTTCTTCCGGCCCGGCGCCCGCTTCAATCTTGGCCCGAGCCCGCTCGATGGACTGGGCGACTCGCTTTTTGTCGAATGGCTTCAGAATGTAGTCAACCGCGTTCACCTCGAATGCCTTCACCGCGTATTGATCGAAAGCCGTTGCGAACACAATCTTGGGCAGCGGGACCTTGCGGTCGAGTAGCTTCTTGATGACGCCGAAACCGTCCAGTCCCGGCATCTGCACGTCGAGAAACAGCAGGTCGGGATTGTGTTCGCGGATCAGGCTGACAGCTTCGAGGCCGTTCTTACCTTGCGCGACTACGTTGACGTCGCCGAGGTTCTTGAGCAGGTAGGCCAGTTCGTCGCGCGCGAGTTGTTCGTCGTCGACGATGACCGCGGAGAGGGGCATAGGGTTTCGAGCCGAACTGGTAAAACCGGTGGTTGCGGCGGCGATTGCCATGTTCTTAATAATGAGTATATCTACCGCAGCGGGTAAGCCGCCAGTCGCGTTCCTTTACAGAGAATTTTCGATGGCCAGCGCCATGCCCATGCCGCCGCTGACGCAGAGCGTGGCCAGACCGCGGCGCGCTTTTCGCCTGAGCATTTCGTGGAGGAGCGTCACCGTGATGCGGGTCCCGGTGCAGCCGATGGGATGGCCAAGCGCGATGGCGCCACCGTTGACGTTGAGTTTTTCGCGATCGAAATGCAACTCGCGATCGCAGGCCAGCACCTGGGCGGCGAAGGCTTCGTTGAGTTCGACAAGATCGAAATCACCGAGCTTGAGACCGTGTTTCTGTTCCATTTTGCGGATGGCCGGCACCGGCCCGATGCCCATGAGGCGCGGGTCCACGCCCGCGGAAGTCACGGCGAGAATTTGTGCCAGCGGTTTCAGGTTGTTTTGCTGGATAAATTTTTCGCTCGCCAGCACCACTGCTGCTGCGCCATCGGTGATGCCGGAAGAATTTCCGGCAGTAATGGTGCCTGTGCCGGCCTTGGAAAATACTGGAGCCAGTTTGGCCAGTCTCTCCATGCTCGCATCGAGAAACAAGTGTTCATCGCGTGAGAAAACGGTTGTGCCCTTCTTGCCTTCGATCGTAACCGGAGCAATTTCGGCCTCGAAGCGCCCACCGGATTGTGCCGCGGCAGCGCGTTGCTGCGACATGAGCGCGAACTGATCCTGCTCTTCGCGCGAGACATTGTATTGCCGAGCGAGAATCTCGGCGGTTTCGCCCATCAGCATCTTTGCCAGCGGGCAGAAAAATCCGTCGCGATACATGCCATCGACAAGTTCCTGATGGCCGAGACGATATCCCCACCGAGCGCCCTCAAGATAATAGGGAAGCCGCGACATCGATTCGGTTCCGCCCGCCAGCACGCAATCGAGGTTGCCGGTAGCGATCTCCTGAAAGGCAAGCGCGATGGACTTGATGCCCGACGCGCACGCCTTGTTCACTGTATAGGCCGGAACTTCCTGAGGAATGCCGCTGCGGATAGAGATCTGCCGTGCGGGGTTGGGACCGCCTCCAGCTTGTCGGGCGTTGCCGAAGATCGTCTCTTCCACCTGTTGGGGGTGTACCCCAGCGCGGTCGAGCGCGGCCTTCGCGGCGACTACTCCCATATCAGCGGCGGAGAGCGAGGCGAGCGACCCTCCAAACTTGCCAATGGGCGTGCGTACGGCGGAGAGGATGTACACGTTGTTCACCAAGGCCAAGCTCACCATAGCCTCCCAAATATTTGAGTCTAGCATTTTGAGAATCGGCGCAGAAAAAGCTGGGGAACTAGTGTGGAAGCGGGGCTATGCCCCGCTTGGACGGGGCATAGCCCCTTCCCCACACAAGCGGCGGTGCTGCGCGCGGTAAACTACTCGACGTGAATATTCTTTACGGAATCAATACGGTCACGGAAGCGCTCAAGGCGCGCGGGCGCAACTTCGAGTGGGTCGGTGTCGCCAAAGAACGAAAAGACATTCGCTTGAGGCGGGTGATTGACGAGTGCCGCAAGATCGGCGTTCCAGTACGCGTCTTGTCGCGTTTGGAACTTGATGAAATTGCCGGCAATGCCGCGCATCAGGGGCTGGTGGCCGCGACCTCGGCAAAACAGTACAGCGATCTCGATGACCTGGTAGCGTCGCGTCGCGGCGAGCGTTCGCTGATCGTCGTGCTCGATGGCGTCGAAGATCCGCACAATCTGGGAGCGATCCTGCGCACAGCCGACGCCGCCGGAGCGGATGGAGTGGTGATTCCCGAACGCCGGTCCGCCGCGGTCACGGGCGCGGTCGCGAAAGTTTCGGCGGGAGCGAGTGAACATCTTCCGGTTGCCAAGGTGACGAACATATCGCGTGCGCTCGAGGAATTGAAAGAAAAGGACCTGTGGGTTGTTGGATTAGACGAGCGCGGCCCGCAGACCTACGACGCGGTGGACTACAAGATGCACTGCGCCATTGTGCTCGGCGCCGAAGGCAAGGGACTGCACGATCTGGTGCGCAAACACTGCGATTTCCTGGTGTCGATTCCGATGCTGGGGAAAGTGCCGTCGCTGAACGTGTCGGTGGCGGCGGGTGTGGTGCTGTATGAAGTGGTGCGGCAGAGACGGCTGGGTGCATCGAAGTAAGAATGAGTCTAAGAATCATGAAGCTGGTAATCATGAGACTGCTTTGTCTTGCTCTGCTTTGCAGCCTGATTGTTCCCGCAGCGGCGATAAACCGGGAGGCTTTCACCATCACCAGGTACGACCTGGAAGTCCGCCTGGAGCCCGAACAACAAAGGCTCGGCGCGCGCGGCAAGATTACGATACGCAACGATTCCGGCCAGCCCCAGAAGGTGGTTGCGCTGCAGATCTCAGCCTCTCTCAATTGGCGATCGATTCGGGTGGACGGCAACGCGGTTCAGTTTGTTTCGCAGCCCTACCTTTCGGACATCGACCACACGGGGGCACTTTCAGAGGCCATCGTTACGCTGCCCGCTGAAATCAAGCCCAAGGATTCCTTGGAGCTCGAAATCGGCTACGAGGGTGTAATTCCGCTAGACACGACGCGGCTGACGCGGGTCGGAGTGCCGGAAGAGATCGCCAAACATTCGAGTTGGGATCAGATCAGTCCATCGTTCACGGCGGTACGCGGCGCGGGATATGTCGCGTGGTATCCGATTACGACTGAGTCGGCAGATTTCTCGGAAGGGAACAGTCTGTTTGAAGTTGCCGATCGGTGGAAGGCACGCGAAGCGTGGGGCGAATTCAGAGTCAGGCTTCATTCTTCGCAATCGGGTTCAGAAGCGGCGATCCTGATATGCGACGGCCATGGTGACAATTATTCCGCAGAGTTTGGGCGAAACCAGGCGGTCAGTGCAGACTGCATATGGAGTTCGCTTGGGATGGTCACTCCGACGTTTGCGATGGCCGAATACTTGGACCAGTCCAAGGCACCCTTGAAACTATTCAGTTTGCCGGGGCATGAGGCGGGCGCTTCCACATATTCCAACGCGCTCGAGCCAGCAATGAAATTCGTAAGCGGATGGTTTGGTCAGCCGCGCGCATCCGTTGCCATCGCTGACTTTGCCGATCCGAATTCTGCTCCGTTCGAAAGCGGCACCTTGTTGATGGTGTCGTTGGCGGCGGAGGATTCGAAGCTCGCCGGCATCAACCTGGTTCACGAGCTGGTTCATTCCGCTTTGCCATCGTCGCGGCCCTGGGTGTACGAGGGGTTGGCTCACTTTGCCGAGGCGATGTATCGGCAAGAGCAAGGCGGACGTCAGGCAGCGCTCGGTTTTCTTGGACTGCACCGGGCGGCATTTCTTGATTCGGAAAAAGAAGTATTGGCCGTACCGAAAAGCGTTGGCCAACCGCTGGCCGCCACGTTCGACGAAACGTACTATCGGAGCAAAGCTGCGTATGTGTGGTGGATGTTACGCGACATGATCGGCGACGATGCGCTGAAGCAGGCCATTGGCAAGTATCGGGCCGAGGACGACAAAGATCCAAGGTATGTGGAGCGGTTGATCGAAGCCGCCGCCAAGCGCGACCTGGGTTGGTTCTTCGACGACTGGGTGTATCAGGATCGCGGCTTGCCGGATTTCCACGTGCAGTCGGTGCATCCGTGGACAACGGAAAAAGGGGTGCAGTTTCTTACCGTAACACTGGAGAACTTAGGCAATGCGGGGGCGGAGGTTCCCTTCACAATTTCCTTTGAAGGCGGCGAGATCACGAAACGGATCGAGGTGCGCGCCAAAAGCACGGCGACAACGCGAGTTGAAATGCCAGGCACGGCTAGCGAAATCGTGATCAACGACGGCAGTGTCCCGGAAAGCGATCTGACAAATAACGTGTTTCAGATCGGTGCTCAGCAGAAGTGACGGAATTGCAGAGGTAAAATCGGACTTCGCCGGTGCACTTCTGCAATCTGACCTCTGACTTCTTAATTTTGGAGGAGGACGTTTGCCCTACATTCAATTTCTCGGCGCTGCCGGCACCGTGACTGGCTCGAAGCATCTGATCAACACTACTTATGATTCGAGCGGCAAGCAGGGATTTCAGGTTCTGATCGACTGCGGACTTTTCCAGGGACAGAAAGAATGGCGCGAGCGCAACTGGCAGGACACTCCCGTCCCGGCGCATGAAATCGATGCCGTTGTGCTTACCCATGCGCATCTGGATCACTGCGGCTGGATTCCTCGCCTGGTGAAAGAAGGTTTCCGTGGGTCGATTTACGCGACGCAACCGACCATCGATCTCTGCTCCGTTGTGTTGCCCGATTCCGGACACCTGCAGGAAGAGGACGCCGCCTACTACAACAAACGGAAAATTTCGAAGCATGATCCGGCGCTGCCGTTGTACACGCTCAAAGAAGCGCAGGAGTGCCTGCGGTACTTCAAGCCCGTCGCGGTCGGGCAGACCACGCAACTGAGCCCCGAGCTGGCGTTTCGCTTCGTGCGCGCCGCGCACATCCTGGGATCCTGCATGGCAGAAGTCGCGCTGCAGACGAACGGGCGGAGCCGGCGATTACTCTTCACCGGCGACATTGGCCGGGTTCGCGATAGCCTGATTGCGCCCGGCAAAGTGGTGCACTCCGGGCCCCAGGAAAACGAGACCGCTGACGTACTGGTCATGGAGTCGACTTACGGCAACCGACAGCATCCCGATACTGATCCTCGACCCGAACTCGCTCGCCTGATTCGTGAGACCGCGCAACGCGGTGGCAGCGTGATCGTCCCAGCGTTTGCCGTCGAGCGGACACAGAAATTTCTTTTCATCCTGAAAAGACTCATGGAGACCGGACAAATTCCGCGCCTGCCGGTGTATTGCGACAGCCCGATGGCGATCAAGGCGGTCGAAATTTTCCTGAAACACACCGAAGAATACACGCCGCGGGCCGCCGATTTGATCGGGACCTACGGCTCGCCCATCGATTGGCCGGGCTTCACCTTTGCGCTAACCACCGAGCAGTCGAAGAAGATCAATGAGAGCCACTATCCGTCGATCATCGTTTCGTCGAGCGGAATGGTTACTGGTGGCCGGATTCTGCATCATCTGGCGCAGCGCCTGCCCGATCCAAAAAACCTGGTGATTTTTATCGGCTTCCAGGCGCCGGGCACGCGCGGCGCCACGATCAAGAACGGGGCGCCCGAGGTGAAGATCTTCGGCGAGTTCGTGCCCATCCGCGCGCAGGTCGCGGCACTCGAACAGTTCAGCGATCATGCCGATCCGCCAGAGTTGTTGGAGTGGTTGCGGACGTTTAAGAACAACCCGGGCGCAACCTACCTTGTCCACGGCGAGCCTGCCGCTGCGTCGCAATTGCGCGACCGGATGAAGAAAGAACTGGGATGGAACGTGCAGGTGGCGGAGTATATGGAGAGGGTGGACGTGAAGTAATTTTGTAATCTGGTAATTTGACACTCCGGCGACGAATTGCCGGTGAGTATTGCCTATGACGGAAACAGAGTTAAAGAAACATCTCGATGCAGCGGAGAAGAGCCCGAAAGAGATTGCCGCGGCTGTCTCTGGCTTGTCGGAGAAAGTTCTATGTTACAAGCCCTCCCCCGAAAAATGGTGCGTGCTGGAAATCCTCGGCCATCTGGCGGATGTCGAGATCATTTACGGATACCGTCTGCGGCAGATGCTGGCAGACACCAAGCCTGTCATCGCGCCTCTGGACCAGGACGCATGGACTCGCAATCTGAACTACCTGGATTCGCCTCCTTCCGAGTTGGTCGCGTTTTACGGGTTGGGCCGGCATCACAACTTGCGTTTGCTGCGAAGTTTGAAGCCTTCTGATCTCTCCAAGTCAGCCTTTCACCCGGAACTGCAACGGGAGATGACCGTTGCGGACCTCGTCGAAAGAATGGCCGGGCACGGTGCGGGACATCTGCAGCAGATTGAGAAACTGAAAGCGGCGGCGTGCAGAAAGTAGTTTCGAGCGGCGATATCAAGTTGAGCGCTGCACGTGTGCTGCGGTGAAGGCTATGAGCGCCTGCAACTTTACCAGCGCCGCCCCGGAATCGATCGCCTTCGCGGCCAGCGGCACTGCATCGCGCAGATGATCGGCTCGTCCCGCCGCAACCAGGGCGGCGGCGGCATTGAGCAACACCACGTCGCGACGCGCGGATTTCTTCCCGGCCAACACTTCGCGGATCAGCATGGCGTTGAGAGCGGCGTCTCCGCCGGAGATGTCTTCTAACGTCGCTGTCTGCAAACCGAATTCTTCCGGCGTGACTTCGTAGCTGTGCACCTGGCCTTCACGGACTTCTCCAACGCGCGTGGGGCCGGTGATCGTAATTTCATCCAATCCGTCGCTGCCGTGGACGACGAGCGCGCGGCGCAAACCTAACATGCTGAGCGCCTCTGCAAGTTTTTCCACAAGGTCGGCGGAATAGACGCCAACGACCTGGCAGGTGGCGCGCGCGGGATTCGTCAATGGACCGAGCAGGTTGAACACCGTGCGCAGATGCAGTTCGCGGCGTGCGGTCTGCACGTGCTTCATCGCCGAATGCATGGCGGGGGCAAACAGAAACGCGATTCCCACTTGCTCCAGGCAGGCGGCGATTTGTGTTGCCGGCAAGTGGATGTTCACGCCCAACGCTTCCATCACGTCGGCGGAGCCGCACTTCGAGGTCACGCTGCGATTGCCGTGCTTGGCGACGCGCACGCCGGCTCCGGCGACCACGAAGGCCGTGGCCGTCGAAATGTTGAAGGTGCCGCTGGCATCGCCGCCGGTGCCGCAGGTATCGACGAGTGCGTCGCGCCCGGTGCCGCTGGCATCGAGAACGGAGTCGGCATGAAGTTCAAGTGGAATGGCAGCGGCGCGGATGGCTTCGGCAAATCCGACGATCTCTTCGACCGTTTCGCCCTTCATGTGCAAGGCCACCAGCAACGCGGCAATTTGCGCATCCGAGCATTGCCCGGTGAGGACTTCGGTCATCACCGCGTGCGCCTCTTCGCGAGAGAGCGATTGGCGGTGATTGGCGATGCGATGGAGGGCGTCGAGGATCACAAGCTCCAAGCTACAGGAGAGACGAGATTACTTTCAAACTGGATTTCCGCGTGATGCACTTCCTCGGTTGCTTGTCGCTTCAAAATCCCTTGAACCCAGGTGAAAAACTCAAACCGACCCGTACAATCAATTGACAGCGCCCCACCCGTTTGCTAGAGTGGGCCGCTCAAGTTACGGGGGCGGCCCGCAACTTGCACAGTTTCGGACCTCTCCCCCGGTTGTTCGCGATATTCTGAGCGGTTAAGCAGCCTCAAAAATGCAACCCTCCGGACACGTCGAGGTGTCGGCCCGGTTACTGAGCGCGATGCTCAGAGAACGCGAGTCTGCTCCGCGGGCCGCGCTGCTGGCGCAACAGGCTGCCGAATTGGTCTCCGGAGGCGCCGCCATCGTGTATGTGCTGGATTCTGGCGACCCCCCTGCCGTCCCCTCAACGTGGACCGCCAAAGCCACGGCCGGGGAGATTAGCCTGGACGATCCGACCGTCCCCGCCGACTCCGGCACTCTGGGAACTCTGGCGCAAGAGCAGCAACCGCTCGTGTTTTCCGGCAATGAGTTGACCCGCGAGGACTACGCGCATCTCCATGCACGACGCACCCTGGTATCTCTGGCCTGCGTTCCGATCGTCGTGAACGAGGTTCTCATTGGCGCGCTGGAAGTGGCCTCATTCGAAGGCACGATTACCTCATCGGACTTGCAGATACTGGTGGATCTCGTTGAGCATGCCGGACCCGGATTGGTCAGCGCGATCCTTTATGAAGACGAGCGTAACTCCCTGCTCGAATCCGTTTCGCGGCTCACTCAACTCTATGATCTGGAGAAGGTCTTCAGTTCCACGCTCGAAATGGACGAACTGCAGCCGCTCATCACCTCCAAAATTCGCGAGGTCTTGGACGTCCAGGCCGTAAACCTGTGGTTGGTCAAAGACGAAAACGAGCTACTGCTCATGCGCCAATCCGGAAACGATCCCACCGCATCGGTCAACTCCTCGCAGCGAACCGGCGAGGGCTACGTTGCCGACGTTTCCGATTCGGGTGAACCTCTGATTATCGATGACGAGAAAGACGAACGTCTCGCCCGGCGCAATTCGTCTGCAGTCGAGGGTGGACCGTTTTCCGTCATTGTTTGCCCGCTTGTTGCCCATGAAAAACAGGTCGGGATCATCGAAGCCATCAACAAAATGGACGGAAGTCCGTTCGACGAGGACGACCTGTTTCTTCTGAATTCGATTTCCGAAACCGCCGCCATTGCCTTGAATAATGCGGGGCTTCTGCAGTCCGAACGCAAGGTGGAAATTCTGCAAACACTGGTGCATGTGAGCGGCGAGATCACCTCCACGCTCAACCTTGACCGGGTTCTGCAGGCCGTCGTCAACACGCCCAGCGCCGTGATTCCGTACGAACGGGCCTCGGTTGCGCTCGACGAACGCGGCAGGTTGCGCCTGAAGGCGGTCTCCGGCATGGAACAAATCAATCCCGGAGCGCGCGAGATTACCCAACTCGAAGCGGTGATACCCGTCGTCGCTGGCGGCGGTAGTGACGCCATTTTTATTACCCAGCGCGGCGACGAGATCGAAGCTCGGATCGACGCTCCGGAAGAAGCGATGAAAGCGCCGTTCCGCAAGTATTTCGCCGAGACCGGGATGCGGGCATTTTATGCGCTCCCCCTCGCCGACGATGAAGGACGGCTCGGACTCCTGTTATTCGAAAGCAGTGACCCTGACTTTCTCAGCGCCGCCCATCTGGAGATGATCCGGGTTCTTGCCGGGCAGGCGACCGTCGCCGTGCGCAATGCTTCGCTCTATAAGGAAGTTCCGTTCATCGGGCTCCTGGGGCCGATCCTGCAAAAGAAAACGAAATTTCTGGCGCTGGGAAAACGGCGACGCGCTCTTTATGTGGCGGGCGCGGTTGCGGCGGCATTGTTTCTTGCGATTTTCCCCATCCCCATGCGCGTGGATGGAACTTCCACCGTAGCTTCCGCGCGCTCGGTCCAGGTGCAGCCGGAACTCGACGGCGTGGTTCGACAAGTCTACGTTCGCGAAGGCGATCACGTGCAGCGCGGCCAGGTGCTGGCTGACCTCGAAGATTGGGACTACCGCTCAGCTCTTGCCGGCGCACAAGCCAAGTACCAGACTGCGACTATGGAGATGAACCGCGCTCTCGCTGCTAATGACGGTGCCGAAGCCGGCATCCAGGGCGTGCAAGCGCGGTATTGGGCATCCGAGGTCGAACGCGCCCGCGAGCGTTTGGAGAGAACGCACCTGCGGGCATTGCTGGATGGCTGGGTTACCACTCCGCACGTCGAAGACCTGACCGGCCGCCACCTAGTTGCCGGAGACACGTTCGCCGAAGTTGCCGACAGTTCCGAGGCCCGGGTCGATGTTGCCATCGACGAGTCCGAGATCTCTTTGCTTCGTCCCGGTGCCGCCGCTGCCATCAAAGTGGAGGGCCTCCCGATGCAGACTTTTCGCGGCCATGTCGCTGTCGTCAGTCCCAAAAGCCAGGCGGAGGGCGATGCGCGATTCTTTTACGCCCGCGTCGACGTCCCGAATCCCGACGGCCGCCTGCGTCCGGGCATGCAGGGACGCGGGAAACTTTCTGTCGGATGGCATCCCATTGGCTTCGTACTTTTCCGGAGTCCGTTTATGTGGCTCTATTCCAAGTTGTGGTATTGGTTCGGCTGGTGAAGGTTGGCTGGGGAAGGTCGGATGATAAGTAAGGGACGGTGGAGCGACGGGCGTCTCGCCTGTCCAACATCAACGCGGCCAGGCGGGGACGCCCGGCTCTCCACCAGCAAGGCAAGAAGTCAGGAACAAGCGATGATGAATTTGAAAACCGTGGTGAAGAATTTGCTGACGCTGACGCTCACACTTGCCCTTTTGCAATCCGGCTGCAGCGACTCGAGGCCCACCGAAGTCAAAGCTGCGCCTCGCCCCGTCGCGAACGTGCCCGCCGCTGTTCCTCCCTCCGATCGTGAGCCGTTCTTCGTTGCTTCCGGTCCGCTCATCGTGGAGCACCAGGTGGATGTTGCCGCGCAACGAGAGGGCGTCGTCGCTGAAATTCATGCTGAACCGGGTCTCATGGTTCGCGCCGGCCAGCTTCTGGGCCAACTGGACGATCGCCAAGTTACGGCCGATCTCGATGCGGCGCGCGCCCGCACCCGCAGTACCGCAGCCGACCTTAAGAATTGGGAGGCGGAAGCCAAGGTGCTTGAAGCCGACGCCGAACGCGCGCGAAAAATGTGGGAAGCACAGCTCATCACCCAGGAGCAGTTCGACCACGCCCGCTTCAAAGCCGAATCGGACCAGTGGGACGTCAAGCGCGTCCAGGAGATGCTCGTCAACGCGCAACAGACCGAACGCTCGCTCGAACTTGAGTTGGAGAAAACTCGCATCCGTGCTCCGTTTCCCGGAATTGTAGCGCGCCGCTACGTTCGCGCCGGGCAACAGGTCAACCGCGGCGACCGCATGTTCTGGATCACCGAAACTTCGCCGCTGCGCGTGCAATTTACTCTCCCCGAGCGCTTCGCAGGCAAGATCCAGCGCGGCCAAACGCTTGAAGTCACCTCGGTCGACAGCGGAGACGCGAAATTCACCGCCAAGGTGATGGAAATCAGTCCGGTCATCGATCCTTCCAGCGGCACCATCGAAGTCCTCGCCCAACTCCTCGGAGCCACGAGAGATCTGCGGCCCGGCATGACCACCAGCATCCGCATTCCCGACCTGCCATGAACCTTGCCGAAGCGCTTGACGTTCTTCCCGAGATAACCACGCCCACCAGGAGCCAGCGGATCTGCAAGATGGATCCGCAGCTGGTGGGCCGCGAGCACATCGAAGAAGGCGTGCCGATGATCCTCGCGCATGTGCCGGGATCGACAAACATCTTCCGCTTGACCCCAGAACAATGGAAACTCGCGCACCTTTTCGATGGTCAGCGTTCCTACGCGGAAATTGCCGAGTTGTTCTTGGCGGAGAATTCGATCCAGGTGAGCGCCGAAGATGTTCGGACCTTTGCGGAGATGATGCAGGACTCCGACTTCTGGTACCAGTCTCCGCAGGAAAAGAACATAGCGCTGATGCAGAAGCTGCGCGAGCGCCGCAAGAAGCAGAAGAAGGCGAGAGCCGGGGACGTGGCGCACATCACGGTTGCTCATTGGGACGCCGATATATGGATCGATGCCGCCACCCGCAAACTGCGCTTCATCTACACACCATGGTTCACGGTCCTGACGCTCGCCTTCTTTGCCTTCATGGTTTACATCTTCGTCACGCACTGGTCCCAGATCGGCGTCGATACGCTCGAATACTACACATTCACCGATAAGTCGGCCGCCGATGTTGCCGAGTTCTGGATCCTATTCTTCATCATGGCGTTTTTTCACGAGGGGTCGCACGCCGTCACCTGCAAACACTATGGAGGCGGTGTCCACAGCACGGGCTTTCATCTGATCTACCTGACGCCCGCGTTCTTCGTAGACGTTACCGAGGCTTGGGTCTATGCCAATCGCTTTCAGCGCGTGGTGACCATGATGGCCGGCATTTGGACGGAGTTAATTATTTGCGCCGCGGCCACTGTGGTCTGGTGGGGAACGCCGCCGGGCGGCGCCATCCACGATCTCGCCTACAAGGTGATCCTAATCACCGGAGTAGCCGTCGTGCTCATGAATCTCAACCCGCTGATCAAGCTCGACGGCTACTATGTTTTGTCGGAAATTGTCGGCGTTGACGAGATCAAGGAGCGCTCAACCGCGCTCATGTCGGGCTGGGTGCAGAACCGCATCTTCCGACTTCCCGTGGAAGTCCCCTATGTTCGTCCGCGACTCCGCTGGTTTTTCGTGCCCTATGCGATCCTCTCCGGCATCTACAGCTATCTGCTTCTGTACGCCGCCGCCAGATTCGTGGGAAACATATGCCGCCACTACAGCCCGGAATGGGCGTTCCTTCCTACGATTGCGGTGGCGTTCCTGATCTTCAAATCCAGACTAATCAAGCTGGGAAAATTTATGAAAACCGTCTATACGGACAAACGCGACCGACTGCTCCGCTCCTCCTGGGCTCGTTACATAACCCCCGCGCCCGCCGCCGTTCTTGGCATCGTTCTGTTTGTTCTGCTCGGGGTTCCGTTTCTTCGCGACACGGTACGTGCCCGCTTCATTCTCGAACCGGTGCAACGCGCCGTGGTCCGCGCCGAAGTGCCTGGAACCGTGGTCGAAGTGCTCGTACATGAGGGACAGAAGGTGGAGCGCGGCAGTCAGCTCCTGCGCCTGCGCAATCTTGACCTGGAATCGCAACAGGCGCTGATGGAGGCCGATCTGCAACTGGCTCGCTCCCGCAACACCGAGGCCCAAATGCACTACACCGCTGTGGGCGGAATGGAACAGGAATTTCAGCGCGACCGCCAGCAAAGTCAACTGCTGATTCAGGAAGTGAGCCGGTTGCAATTGCGCAGTCCAATCGCCGGCAGCGTAGTCAGTTCGCGCCCTGCGGATCTGCTAGGCTCGCATCTCAACGCCGGCGTCACCGCGGTTGAGATCGCGGACCTTTCTTCGCTGCGGGCACGCCTCTACGTTCCAGAATCTGAGATGCGCGAGGTGCGGCCCGGGCAGACAGTTAGCCTTCGTCCAGATTCTTCTTTCCGGTCAATTTCAGGTGCGGTCGGCGAGATCGCTGTTGCGTCCTCGGAGATCGAGCCCGGACTGGAGCCGAAATCCGAATACAAGGGGCTGGCTGCACCACGCTACTACCCGGTTACCGTCCCGGAACCGAACTCTGAAGGCAAATTGATGTATGGAATGACCGGCACGGCCAAGATCTACACCGTGCGCCGCAGCATCGCCGGCATGGTCTGGCGAACCGCCAGCGATTTCGTCAGGCGGAAACTCTGGTAAAAAGCCAAAAGGCCGGGCGGTTTCCCGCTCGGCCTTTAGACGATTTTGCGTGTATCCCAGTGCTACCGACCACGCACCTACTTTGCTTGCTTGCTCGCTACAACGCCGTGAAACTTCTTGCTTGCTTCGACGCCGCGAAACTTTTTGCTCGCTACAACGCCGTGAAACTTCTTGCTCGCTTCGATGCCGCGGAACTTCTTGCTGGCTGTCTTGTTGGAAACTACCGGGCTGGCGGACGTGGTGTTGCTGGCGATGAGGGCCTTCTTGGTGGCCGTCATGTTATTAATCAGCGATTTCTTTTCGACGCTCATTGTTCTCTTTCCTCCTGAAATTTTTGAGTCTGGGATGCTTTGACTGCGGGAACTTTTCCTCGTCCCGCCCTGTCTGCCATGCCTTAGTGCACGAGCCATGCCAAACGCCACAGCTCCCGAATGGCAACGCCCGCGCGCGCGACTCTGAATTATTTCAATAAGATACAGAGAGCGGCTCCCCAAACGGGAAGAGCTTCGCTGCATAGGTCAACTGCATGGGTCAATAATTAACCAGCGGAAGGTTATTTTTTAACCTAATCCTCAACCCTGCAGCCCGTATTTGCGGCAAAGGTATTTCATCTTTTGCCCGTCGATCCGCAGCAGCGCCGCCGCCGCCGTTTTCTTGCCCCCGGTCCGCCGCAGCGCCGCCTGCAGGTACGCAACCTCGATCCGCGCCATCTCCTCATCAAAGGAAATCCCTTCTTCCGGAATCAACAGAGACTCCTGTTTCGCCGAGCTCTGGTACAGGATCCCCTGCGGCAGATGCTTGACCGCGATGTTCGAGCCTGGAACCATCAGCACCAGCCGCTGCATCAGGTTTTCCAGTTCGCGCACGTTGCCCGGCCAGTGGTAGTCTTCCAGCACTTCGAGCGCTTCCAGGTCGATAGTCTTCACCGGCAGGCTGTTCGCGGCGCAGTAATAACGTAGAAAATGATCCACCAGCAGCGCGATATCGCCTTCCCGCTCACGCAGCGGAGGGAGAACAATCGGAATCACATTGATACGGTAATAAAGGTCTTCGCGGAATCTTCCCGCTTGCACCGCCTGCTCAAGATCTTCATTCGTCGCCGTGATCAGCCGGAAGTCGATCTTCCTCAGCACCTGCCCCCCGAGACGCTGCACCGCGTGTTGTTCCAGAACCCGCAACAGTTTGCTCTGCAGCGCCAGGCCCAAAGTGCCGATCTCGTCGAGAAATAGCGTCCCTCCGTGGGACAGCTCGATGTGTCCGGCGTGCGCCTGGTGCGCTCCGGTAAACGCCCCCTTCTCGTGGCCGAACAACTCCGATTCAATCAGCGTTTCCGGCAGGGCCGCGCAATTCACGCTGATGAATGGCTGCTCGCTGCGCGGGCTGTTGGCTACGATGGCGCGCGCTACCAGTTCTTTTCCCGTCCCGCTCTCCCCCCGGATCATCACCGTGGTATTGCCGGGCGCCACGCGGCTGAGCGCGTCATACACTCGATGCATGGCCTCGCTGCCGCCGATCAACTCGCCGAAGGAATACCGGCTCATCGCGTCCTGGCGGACGATTCGCCCTTCCATCTCGCGGCGGCGTTGCTCGAGCGCGCTCTGCAGAAATCCCTGCACCTCGGTGAAATCGACCGGGGCCACGAAGCACTGTGCGATTCCCGCCGCCAGGAACTTGCGCCGCCACACCTTAGTCAGCGACCGGATCAGACCAATCAGCACCAGGTCCTCATCGCTCGCGCGCAACTGGCTGACCAGTTCGACCATCGGCTCGGCCGATCCCTCGGAGGCATCCAGATCCAGGATCACCGCCTCCAGCGGAACCTCATTCTGCAGAGCCAGGACGCCTTCCCTCGCGTCCAGCAAGGTGATGTGAAAGTCCGAAGCGAGACTTTCCTGGGCGGCCAGCATGACCGACTCGTCCGTGGTCATCACGGCCACGCGCGCGGCCACGCTGGCAAGTGGAACGTCGATGGACATACGAGCAAACCCCCCAACGCCCGCTCACCGCTGGTGGCGGAGGCGAGCGAAGAATGAAACCGGACACTGGGGTTAATTTTTCACCTATAAGCAGGGAAAAAACAACCCCCCGATTGGACTAGGAGGCCCAGCCGGGGGGTTGTTCGCGAAATTACTCCGTGGGTACTACTTCATCACGTGTTTTGGAGAAGCTCTCCTGAGGAGCGCCAGCAGCCGCTGTGCCGACGCCGGTGGCGCCACTTTGCCTTCGCGCACGATTTCCCTGGCGCTCAGTTCTTTTCCATACAGGGCCTTGTTGGCTCCGTCGTCGGAGCGCAGCGTCGAACCCTCCAGCGACACTCCCGCAAACAGCCCCTGTGCTCTGGAATACGACAGAATCTCAGCTTTCATGACGATATCGGTTGCCGCGGCAGCGTCGCGTCCCACCGGCCCGGCTGCAACCGATGCGTCCCCTCCCAGCTTCACCTTGCTTGACATCACCGATCTTGCGCCCGAATCATTCATTACCAGCAGCACGAAGTCCGTAGCCTGCCCACCAATTTGGAAACCGAAACTTCCGGCTTCCAGCGCAAACATCGCCGGTGCGCTCCACGAGCCCGAGAAATCCCGCCCCTTACGACACGTGATCAGTCCCCGCCCGTAGCTGCCGCCCACAACAAACGCCGCCTTTTTTACCGACGGATAGATCACGACGCAATACGCCTTATTCAGCAGATCCTTCGGAATCCCATCCGGCATGCCGAGGATTTCCTTGAACACGTTTGCGGATTGGTTGATGCGCTCGTCTACCTTCTCTTCCTTGTCTTCGGCCACAACCGGCAGCACGCAGACCAGCATGAGAACTGCCACTAACATCTTGTTGTTCATATCCGCTCCTTTTGATGGTTCGAGAGATAAATTCATCGATAGTTCAGACAATCGACAGTTTGAACAATGGTTTGATAATCCGACTCACCGCCTACTTCTTTTCCACCGGCGGGGGCGCCAAATCCTGCGGGAAGCTCCTCAGCCCAACCTCGATCGACCGGGAAGAAGTTTTCTTCGCTGCATCGGTGTTGTTCTCGACGAGAATTCCCTTGAGCACGTAATACGCTTCGTCGCCCCGGCTTTTGCCCTCGCCCCGCTCAACCGTCCCCCTGAATTCGAACGATACGCCATGCACGGTCTCGGTAATAAACGCGAGTTGATTGCCATCGAGCTTACCCGACTTAAAAAACTGATCGAGAAACCCGCCATCGCCTTCCGAGTCGGCATAGCGCGAAACAAAGCCGATGACGTGCCCCTGGTCTTCGACCGTGAACTGCACAAACTCCCCGTCGCGCAAAAAACTGTACATACCAGAGTAACCCGTATCGGGCGTTGCTGGGCTGTGCCGATCTTTATTGTTCTGTCGATCGGGGTTCGCTTGTGCGCCAACAGACATTAAAGCAAAAAGAACAAAACACGCAAGTTGCAGCGCGTGGAAATGGTGGGCCCGGAAGCGGTTGGCGTAGATCGACATGCTCACCTCGGAACAGTCAGTATAGCGGTCATGATCGGGACACGGGTAAAACGCGACGCCCGCCCGGCAATCCCTCAAGGTCAGCTATAATCTTGGAAAAGACTAGCCGTCCGGGGCGAGCCAGCGAAGACGCCTCGGATCCCGCCTTCCGGGGGCACCGTCGTGGGAGTCGGCTAAGGGGTAACTTGGAGAGAGATGGAATCCCCGGAGCAGAGACTGTTGAGACTTTTGGTGGAACAAGATCCCGCGAGCCCGGAATTCCGCGGTGAAGTTCGCGCCGCGCTTCGCACGGTACTCCACCGGGCGGAGTTTCCCGGCGATTTCGAATTCGACATGTGGCGCGATGTCTTCGTCCAGCAAAGGCTGCCCTGGGGACGCTTCCTGCAATCCGCGTTGTCGCACACGGCGGCAGTGGCCCTTATATGGACGATATCGTTCGCGTGGATTCGACAGCAGAGAATTTTGGAGCGCCCCGTGTTTGACCGGTCGTCGCTGGTAACCTATACGCCGGAAGAATATCTGCCTCCGCTCGACACCGGCGCATCTGAAGCGCCAAAGCCGCAAAAAGGAGACCCCGCCTACGCCAAGCAGCCGATCCTTTCGGTTCCGCGGGAAGCGGACAACCGCTCCCAAACCATCGTAGTGCCGCCCGACCTCAAGCTCAATCACGATGTCCCGTTGCCTAATATCGTGGCCACTGGCGTCATCGTGCCGGCGGTTCCGCTGGATGCGACGCGGGCCTCGTTGTCCCGAATTGTCGCGCCCGAGACGCAGGTCATCGCGCCCGCGCCGGACGTGCAGTTTGCACGCGACCGTGTGGTTCAAGCGGCGATGAAGTCGGACGTTATCGCACCGCCTCCGGAGTTAACGCCAACAACGAAAGGGCGCATCGGGCCCGTGAACATCGCGCCGAGTGAAGTGGTGGCGCCGGCTCCACAGCTTACGCTGACCGAACAGCATTCTCTGGCTGCGCACGGCAGCGGACGAGGAAGTTTGCCCGGTGGCGCGCAGCCGGTGGGCCCTCCGCCGAGCGTGGCCTCGTCGGGCGGGACCGGTGCCAGTGGACGGTTGATCGCGTTGGGGATTCATCCCGTAGCGCCCACCGGTCCCGTGGCAGTTCCCGCAGGCAACCGCCGGGGAACCTTTGCCGCAACTCCGAAGGGAAAACCGGGCGCGTCCGGAACCCCGGAGTTGGCGGGATCGAAATCGAGCGGCGGTTTCAACACCGGAACCAACGGCTCTCTGCCTTCTGGCCTCCACGTCGGCGCGGTGAACTCGGACGACCCACGCGAAGTGGCCGGCCTTTCGAAGTCGGAGACCAGGCCCGGCGACCGTTCGAGCGCTCGCGTTGCCTCTCCGGTTTCGGACGATAAAATTACCGACATGGACCGCAAGGTGTTTCGCGGTAAGCGCGTCTATGGGCGGACGCTGAACATGCCGAATCTGAATTCCTCGACGGGCAGCTGGGTGATAAAGTTTGCGGAACTCGACGGGGGCCGGAAAGACGGGGAACTGCTGGAGCCGGTTGCTACGGAAAAATCGGACCCCGGCTATCCGCTGGAATTGATTCGCGCCAACGTGCACGGCATGGTCACGCTTTATGCGATCATTAACTCGGATGGCAAGGTGGGCGACATTCGCGTCCTCAACAGCCCGGACGAACGTCTGGATGCGTTTGCCGCGAGCGCACTGGCTCGCTGGAAATTCGTGCCTGCGGAAAGAGCGGGGAAACCAGTGGCGCTCGAAGCCGTAGTGGAGATTCCGTTCAGGGTTCGGCGCAGTTTCTGAAGGGATCCGATCGGAGCTTGCTGGTGGAGAGCCGGGCGAGACGCCCTTCCTCCACCAGAACGTTTGAATTCTAACGCCGGGCCGACGCGGATTTTTCTCCGGGAAGGGCGGCGTATACGGCCGGATTGGCGCAGACCTCGTAATACCAGCGGTTGGTCCAGTGCAAGATAGACAAGTCGCGAACATCCACTTGGGCGATGCGGTTCTTGCGGATGGCAATCTTGCGAAATAGTCCATTGGGAAGGGGAACGGTCCCCACGAAGATCTCACGCTGCTCGTCGATCCATGGGCTATTAAACCCAGACTCGCTGGCATCCGGCGCCCAAGCCGACAACGAGATTTCCTGCTGCAGTTTGCGGAAGGCCGCTTCACTCAGGCAGATTCCGCCTACGTTGTAGTTAAGTCGCATTTCTTCGGCTCCGGCGTCGGCACTCGCACTGTCATTGCCACGGTTTCCGTTGTTGCCGCCGCCTCCGATCTGCACCGAGTACACCTGGAAGACTCCCGCATCGGGTGCCAGTTTCTTGCGGACCCGCTTGCTGCAGGAGGAGAGACGATCGCTCTCATTGATGGCATCGGAAATCATGATGCGGTGTTCGCCATCAACCAGGTAGAGTGGAGCCGAATCCTGATAGGCGATGCCCAAACCGACTTCCATCTGCGGCAGACCGGAGCTCTCCAGAAGTTCGTTGTAGTCGCGCAGCAGGCTCACAATCTCCCACGCCAGGACGCAGGTGCGGCCGACGCTGAGCATGTCTTCGCCTTCGCGCTCGAGCACGGCCACGATGATGGCATCGCCTTCGAGAAAGACTTTCGTGGCGCCGTATTTTGCCAGCAGCTTGTTGATCGGATCGTAGAAATTGAGGCTGAAATATGAGGCGGCGTTCATGCCCTTTTCCATCAGCGAGCGCGTCAGGCGCGAAGAGTCGCGCACGTCGGCCTTCAGGATCACGTGGTGAACCACCCTATCCTCGGCCGGCTTCTGCTCTTCGGGAGGCAGGAACTCGTAGAGCATGCCGTTGAGGGTGGAGAGTTGGCGGACCTTCTCGTCAGTCACCAGGTTGATACTGTCAAAACCGGAGTTCAGGGCTTCCAGACCGCGCAGATCACGATGATAACAAAATAAGTCGTGCAAAAGGCGCGCGGCAAAGCGGCTGCGCTCCGAGCCGCGGCAGGAGGCGACGCGTCCGATGGCGGCAAAGAGCCGGTCGGAATGGAGACGGCCTTCGGCAATCATTTTTTCCACGCGCTCCGATTCTTCGCGGAAAAGCAACGCCCCTTTGATCTGCTGCGGGTTCACCCGCGGCGCATATTCGGCGAGCAGGGGAACGGCTTCATAGGTAGCAACCACGTGCGCGAGAACGCCTTCGCGCTGCAGCATGCGGGTCCAGATCTCGAGGCGGTCTTTTCGGTTGCGATCCTCCGGCGTCAAGTCTTCACCGTTGCCCGTGCCCACCAGGGCGGCGGCGTTTTCGGGAACGTTGAACGCCTGCTCCAGATGCTCATCGTCATCCGCTTCTCCGTATCCCAGTTCGCGCAGAAAATCCAAAGCGAACTGGCGGAGACTGGGGAAACGGTCGGGATCCCGGTCGAAGTTGCCGAACATGTAATAGTGCTCGGCGCAAAGATAATCGTCGCGGCCATCTTCGGTAAGAACCAGAGGATTGAGGAACAGGCGATAGCAGTCGGCGGGCAATTCGCCGAGCAGCGAGCGCCGAGTGCGGCCCAAAGTCTCTTTTTCGATTTCGCGGAGCAGACGAAACATCTCCTGTCCGGCGCGCCGGAGGATGATCTTCTTGCGCACCTGAAAGCCGGAGACGAGTTCCTGCGTCTGCACCATTTTCGCTTGCCGCACACCCTCCAGCGACTTCGACTTCGCGCGGCACTGTTCCAGAATCCTCGAAAACTGCATTTGCAGTTCGGTGCGTATGAACTTGAGCACGGCCAGGCGTCCGAGCATATCAACCGACGGATTTCCCTCCGCCTTGGCGCGATTCAGGATCGCGAGATGAATCGAGATCAGCAGACTCTTCAGGTCGGCGGGGCCGGGCTTGCTCAGTTTGGTCGTGCCCTCGACGGCGCGTATGAATTTGCTTTGGGTAGCGGCCGGGACATCCATTTCGAAGAGCGATTCCACCTGGCCGAAGCGGCAGATGTACCGCGCCAGATGGAAACTTAAATCCGAGGTGATACGCGGGCTCAGAAAAACGTCGTAGCGGAGATTGTCGACGCCCAGTTGCAAATCGCTGAACGCCAGTTTGACCCCGTGGTATCGAAGATCGGGGCGGCTAAGCGGTGCGGAATTGCGCAGCCGAAAAATCGGGAGCTTGGGCATCGCCTCTAGTCTCGGACACTGCTTGCAAATTACTGAAATTGCACAACTAAGCAGCAGGCTAGCACGCCGGCGGAAGGGGCCAAAGTTACCACGGTGTAGGTACAGACGAAGTGCGTAGCGCGAAGCTGGGCAGGATCCAAGGCTCTCTGAGTGCAACCGCGGCGCGCGATAAACGTCGGCGCCGCCTCTTTTTTGGTCCCGCGACCGCGGGATTAGTTCTTGGAGCCTCAACCAGCGCGGAAAGCGGAAACGTCCTCTCCGGGCAGAAAAATTGGAGGAAGCTTAGTCTGCTGCGCGGCAGCGAGCTTGCGGTTGATGTCCTCCACTTCCTGTTTGACCCATCCAACGCTGGTGATTTCGATCTTGCCGTCTTGTCCAATCAAAAACAAAGTGGGAACATTGGTCAATCCGTAAGCATTCGACACAGCATAGCCTTTCGGATCGTCGAGCAGAGTAGGGAAGGTAACGCCGTACTCTTTCAGAAAAGCGGTGGTGTCGCGCTGGTCGTTTTGCGAAATGCCGACGATCTTGACTTTCTTGTCGCCGTGAGCTTTATGCATGCGTTCGAGGAAGGGAAACGTGTATTGGCAGACCGGACAGGAAACCTTGAAGAAGGCCGCAAGCACCGGCCCTTGTTTGAGAGCGGATTGCAAGGAGAATTTGCCGCCCTCAGCCACGGCGGGCAGGGAAAAGTCAGGCGCTTTGGTTCCGGCCGGCAATGCAGCCATGTCTTTCGGACCTCCAAACAAGCGATCGAGCCACTTCATAGAAGCACTGGTTCAGTAATTAGATGATGCCGCCGGCTTTCAGGATTTTCCGCGTCAGCCCCGTGATTGGCATCTGCGGGATGTGATCAATCGCAATCCACTTGCCTTTGGCAGCAGGCGTAGCAGCGGGCGACGGCATATTCCGCAACGTCGTATTCCGCAGCACATGAACAGTGTAATCGGTGACGGTAATGGAATGACGAAACGTGCGCCAAGGCGCTGAGGCCGGCAGCGGCCGCGGAGGCTCGGACGATTGCGGCAGTTCCCACATGCCGGGCATGAGCGCGGATTTGCGCGGGCGTTGCACCAGCCGGACTTCACCATTGCCGCGGGCACTGTCATTGCCATTGCCATCGCGCCAATCAAGCGCACACCAGATTTGTTTCTTGTTCTGGCGCGAAGCTGGCATGTGCTCGATAGATACCGGTCGCGGAACTTCTCCCCGAGTTGCACACCATTTCCGAACGGGGCAGGCCAGGCAGCGGGGCTCGCGCGGCACGCACACGGTGGCACCGAGTTCCATCATGGCTTGATTGAAATCCCCGGGCCGGGAGTGATCGAGAAGCGCTTGTGCACGTCGCCAGGTTTGCGGCCCGGTGAGATTGATGCCGGCAAGTCTCTGCAACACGCGCTCGACATTGCCATCGACGACGGCTACGGCCTCGGAAAACGCGATGCTGGCGATGGCTGCACCGGTGTAGCGTCCGATTCCAGGCAGTGCGAGCAAGGCTTCGGAATTCCGCGGGAACCGGCCACCGTGCTTCTGCACAAGTTCCTGCGCGCAGCGATGTAACATGCGGGCGCGCCGATAGTAGCCCAGGCCGCTCCACGCTGCGAGCACAGCATCTTCAGAAGCCGCGGCCAGCTCCTGCACATTCGGAAAACGTTTGAGGAAGATCCGGTAATGGTCAAGCACGGCGGCTACGCGCGTCTGCTGCAGCATGATTTCGCTGAGCCAGATGCGGTAGGGATCGCGCGTTTCGCGCCACGGAAGATCGCGGCGATTCCGGTCGTACCAGCGGAGAAGAGCGCGACGAAAGGCGGCCAGGCCATTGCTGGTCAGTGGACCTGGAGACGCGGCCAGCCTCGTCTCTACGGCATTGGTGCCGGATGCGCGCATTATTGTGGGCTGACGCTGTGCGCGATGGCAACCCATCCCGCTTTTTGCTGCTGCCACACGGTCATCATGTGCTGAGGTGCCGAGGGGAGCGGTTGCGAGCCACCCGTTCCATTGAAGCTGCCGTTCAGAGTGATGGTGTAGGTCACGACAATAGTGTTTCCGTTCAACTCGGTCTTCAGATCGCCGAGGGCATAGTCTTTCAACTGCCACTGGCGATATTGCTCGAGCGTGGCGGAGCGATCGAGCGTTCCGCCAGGAGTTACGCCTGAGTAATTCGAAGCGAGAGCGCGCTCCACTTCTACCCAGTTCGCAGCTTGCATATCTTTCCAGAAGACGCGCTCCAGTCCCTCGCCTCCGGTCGCTTCCGACAACGCGCGCGCTGGATGATCGCCGTAAAAGGTACAGCCCGGCGTAAACATCAGACCTAAAGTCAGCATCAAAATCAGAGAAACCGGCGGAGATTCAACAGCCATCCTCGGACGCATGGCGTGATTGTATCGCGACCCGGCTTGTGTGGGGACGAGGCTTTCCCCTGTCCACACGGGGAGTAGCCACATTGCACACGAAGCGGATTGACCGCGGGGAGAAGGCCCACGATAATGATGAAGCCTGGTAACCGCAACGCACGCGTGAACATTAACTCGAACCGGCAGGATGGATATGACGGAATTCGACCGCAAGGTGGAAGAGGCTTCCGCGCGCTTCAACCGCTCGGTAGCGAATATCGCCGAGACTCTGGAAAAAGAGACGGCGGAACTGGTGACGTATCTGAACGACGAGGTTGTGCCGGCGGTGCGAACGCATTCCTCCAAGGCGCTGCGCACCGCGGCGGGAAAGCTCTCCGAGTTCGCGGACTATCTGGAAACGCATCGCAAGAGTTCTTGAACAGTCTTTCTTCCAGCTACCGGCCCAGAAGCGGGCTGCGGTCGCGGTGGCCGACGGCATGGTCACCGCCATGTCTTTTATTCCTTCTCTTGTTGGGCACGGCCCTTCTGGGCGGCTGTGGACACAAGCATACGCAGGCGCAGGTTCCACCGCCACCGTCACTTCCGCAGGAAAAACCAGTCGCGACTCCGCCGCCGGGAACCACGAGCGCAAACGGAAAGATCGAAGTTCCTCCCGGCGCGAAACCGATCTTCGAACAAACCGGAACGGCGAGCTGGTACGGCGCTCCGTATCACAATCGGCGCGGATCGAACGGCGAGATTTACAACATGAATGCGATGACGGCCGCACATCTTACTTTGCCGCTGGGCTCGATCGTGCGCGTCACGAATCTGAAAACCGAACATTCCGCGGTGGTGCGGATCACCGATCGCGGGCCCTTCGTTCCGGGACGCATCGTCGATCTTTCGCTCGCCGCCGCGAAGGCGCTGGATGTGTACTTGCCAGGCACTGCCAAAGTCCGTTTGGAGGTACTTCAGTCGCCTGAACCCCTCGATGCCGGCGGACGTTGGGCGGTTCAGATCGGCTCCTTCACCGGACAGAATGCGGCCGCGGAATTGGCGGAACACCTGCAGAAGCGTTACCAGACGGCCAAAGTCCTGAAGTTTGTGAGTCCCGTGGGCGACTGGTGGGTGCGAGTGCGCGTGCTCGACGACGACCGCCGGCGTGCTACCACACTGGCCCAGGAGACAGAGACGACGGAGGGATCGGTATTCCTGGTACGGCTCGACTGACAATTTCTTATAGGACGCCGTTACTTATAAGGAGTATTGTTTCGTCCAGAGATATAAAGAACTTATCTCCGTGTTGACTTGCCGGGAGATCGTAATCCCAGGTGAGGGGGAGACTAACCGATGGCGGATTGTCTATTCTGCCGGATTATTCGCGGCGAAGTACCATCCAAGAAAGTCTTTGAAGACGAGCACACATTTGCCTTTGAGGATCTGAACCCACAAGGCCCGACCCACGTGCTGGTTGTCCCGAAAAACATATTGCCGGCTTGAAGGAAGCCGTGGCAGAAGACGCGGAACTGGTCGGACGCTGTTATCTGACCGCCGCCCACATTGCGCGTCAGCGTTCGATTGAAGATGGCTACCGCACGGTGCAGAATGTGGGCGCGCGCGCCGGTCAATCGGTTTTTCATCTGCACGTGCACCTGATCGGCGGGCGCTCGCTGCAGTGGCCACCGGGATAGATCTCGGACTGGCATCGTGGCGAGTCATTCGATGAAGCGACGGGCGTCCTCGCCCGTCCTTAGGACAGCTAGGCGGGCCGGGCGGGACGCCCGGTTCTCCACCGGCAATTCTCACACTCTTCTGACGCACATCCTCTGGCTTACAATCGTGGGATGGCAAACCTGACATTGGTATATGGTCTGCGTCTGCTGCCTTCCGACGAGGTGGCGGAGGTTGGCGCGGCCACGATCAAACTCAAGAATGGGCGGGATGCGCACGTCGCCATGCACATTCTCGAGGGCGGCAAAGACGAAATCGAGAAACAGCTCAAAACCAGTCTGGCGGCCTTTTTCGACATCTATCCTGAGATATGACGTCTGAGATATGACCCCAGGCGCGATGTCCTATAGCAAGGCGGCAAATCAGGCAACGGGATGAGACTCATCTCTCTGGAACTCGAGAGCACGCTGCGCGACAAGGGGCTCTGGCCGCAGAACTGGGTCGCGTGGGCGGCGCTCTACGTGCTGGCGCTCGACCTGCTTCTGTTCGCGGTGCAGTGGCTGACGCGGCGCGCGAGTCCGGCAACGTCGGCCAGCCTGACGGGCTGGGTGACTTTTCTCAGCGCGCTGGCGATTGTGTTGCTCGCGATTGCCGGCTTCCGCTGGCTGCGCTCGCAACTTCTGTGGCGGCTGCGAAACCGGCTGATCGTTACCTATGTTTTTATCGGCGTGATTCCGGTTTTTCTGCTGGTGGTCATTTCGCTGATCACGCTCTATCTCTTTGCCGGGCAGTTCGCCAGCTTTGTTGTAACTTCTGATATCGCCACTCACTTGCGCAGCATGGAGGCAGCCAACCGGGCTATCGCCCATCACCTGGCGACGCAGATCTCGGACAGTGGAAGGCTGGATGCAGGAATCCTCGGCCGGGCAAGGCCGCGTCGCCCGGAGTGGGCGCGGCGCCAGGTGTGCGCGTGGTACCGGAACCAGTCACAGCCGTACTGCTCGGGGCCGGAGGGCGTAGCTGGTTTTGACTCTCCCTCGTTTATCACCGGGGATTTCCGCGATATTGTGAGCGACCACGGCAAACTCTATCTTCGGACAGCGACCGTGCTCACGGCTGAGCCGGAATCCTTGCGCGTGATCTTGAGTGAGCCCCTCGACAAAGACTTTGTCGAGCAGATCGCAGGCGACCTCGGCCGGATTGGGGTCTATGGAACCGAGAGCCCGACTACTAACGCGCCGGCACAGCAGATAGGCTCGAAGCCCCTTCTGACATTCGATGACTCCAGGCAGCAGCGCCAGCAAACCTTCTCTTCCGGAACGCTTCCGCCGGCGAGCGGCACCTTCGATCACGAGGTCCGTTTCCCGATCCCGCTGCAGGTTGTGGATTGGGCCACGGGAGAACGGCGGCGCGCGGGAGCGCTTGCGGAGGTCGAGACGCGGCCCTCGGTGCTCTATGCGCGACTCTTCGCGGCGCTCGGAGATTACGCCAAGGGCGTGGAATATATTTTGCTGTCGATTCTGATTGTGTTCGCGATCATCGTGCTCCTGGCGCTTTTCGTTGGAACCAAGCTAACGCGCAGCATCACCTTGGCGGTAGACCAACTCTACGAAGCGACCAAGCACATCAATCGGGCCGACTTCGGCCACCGGATCACGGTGAAGTCGAGCGACCAGCTGGCAACCCTGGCAACTTCCTTCAACTCGATGACTACCTCGATCGAGAAATTGATTCAGGAGCAGCAGGAGAAGCAGCGTCTGGAAGGCGAATTGGCGATCGCGCAGGAAGTACAGGCGCAGCTCTATCCCAAGTTGATCACGCAGCTGGAGACGCTGGAAGTGCACGGGTTCTGCCGTCCGGCGCGGACGGTGAGCGGGGACTACTACGACTTTCTGGCGCTGAATTCCGACAAGCTGATGCTGGCGGTCGGCGACATCAGCGGCAAAGGAATTTCGGCAGCGCTGCTGATGGCGACGATCCACTCGGCGGTGCGGGCTTACACCATCGAAGACGTGCCTGCATTGCGCGAACTAACGACGCGCGAACCGGTTGCGGTAGCTTCGGGCGGCTCGGGGCTTATGCTGGCTTCTGAGTCGAGGGGTGCGGACACGTCTCCGGCAACGCTCCTGACACTGCTGAACCATCAGCTTTACGAAAGCACTCCAGCGGCAAAGTACGCGACTTTATTCCTGGGACTTTATGACGGCGCGACGCGCCGACTTACGTACGCGAACGGCGGTCACCTGCCGCCGATCCTGATTTCCAAAGATGGGTCGTCTCAGTTGCTGAGCTGCGGCGGAACCGTGGTCGGCTTGTTCGACAACGTGAGTTTTCCGGAAGCAACCGTGCAACTCCGGCCCGGCGATGTGCTGGTGACTTACAGCGACGGGGTAACCGAGCCGGAAAACGATTATGGCGAGTTCGGCGAGGAGCGGCTGATCCAACTGGTGCGCGAGAATCGCCATTTGCCGTTGGAACGCATCACCGAAATTGTCACCACCGCTGTAGCCGATTGGATCGGCGACAACGAACAGCCCGACGATATAACGCTGGTGCTGGCGCGGGCGCGGTAGCGGAGAGCAATCTCCGGTCAGCGCATACCATTCCCGCGAACCTTTGAACACATGAGTTTGTGAGTGAACTCACCCCCGCGCGTAGCGCAGGTCACTGAGGATTTGCGATTTCGAGAGTTTAATTAAATTGGATCAGAATCTAATTCTGCAACGAACCCGGAGAATCCCGCCATGGCGGACCAGACTGAAAAGTTCAAATGCCCACTCTGCGAAGGGCGGGGCGAAGTGTTGCGCTCGGAAATCGCGGACCAATTTACAAACCCGGAGCTTCGCAAGCGGCTCGATGGTCGGATAGCGGAGGTTCTGGCAGCGTCTGAAACGGCGGGCGTGGGACCGAAGGTTCGGAGCTTTGAGAAGGAAGTCCACTCCTGGAACCCGACGCTGCCGATGTGGCTGCGTAGTGCTAAGGAGTAATCGCGTCTGAACCAAGGAAAACGTCCCGTCTTGTCCCGGTTAATTCCCCGAAAATAAATTTTCTGGGTGGTTGTTTTGGGAAAGTATTTTTTTGGGTTGGTGTTTACTGGTCGGTAACGGGGTACCCCCCCTCCTATGGCCGGTCTTTTGGAATCAATACTTTAGCTGGGTTCTGCCGCCAGGTCTTTGAGGAATAAGGACTTAGAGGTAAGGTCTTTATTTTTCTTTCACTTGGGGGCGTTCCGCCGGCGGTTCGGGCTCCGGGATGGGCGGCTTTTACTTGCTCCCGGCGTTGGACCCCCGTTTCGTCCCGATCAAAAAGTCAAGCTTGACAAAAGTGAGGCCACCAGAGGGGAGGCGCCCGTCGAAATGTGTGGCCTTACCCGGTAACCGTCTCGCCCTAGGAATCATCAATAATTCGTGAGGGTGCGATTATCGGGAGAAAAAAATGAAAATCCAAGCCAAATTCGCGATGTTCGTGGCGGTGTCCTCCTTGTTGTTTTTGAGTCTACCCGTGCTTGCGCGCTCCGCGAACTCACCTCAGGATCATTCACCTCAGGATCAGGGGGCTACGCAGACGCAATCCGGGCAGAAGAGCGAGAAATAGAAGGTCGAGCCTGGCCCCGGTAAGGAAATCGGCAAGGGCGGTGAGGACATTGGCAAAGGCGCAGGCAAGGGGGCGGTAAGCCTGGGCAAAGGCACTGCCGGAGCTGCCGGCAATCTCGTCACCTTGCACCCTGGCCACGCCGCCGATCTCGGTAAAGGGGCCGCAGGCGCCGGCAAGGAAGTCGGAGTCGGCACCGGAAAAGGCGCGGCCAAGATCGGCAAAGGAAGCGCCAAGGGTGTCGGGAAACTGGGCAAGAAGATCGTGGGCAAGGGCGGCAAGAGCAACGAGAGCAAGAAGGACTCCGACAAAGAGAATTGACTGCCGGGCTGAGTCTTTTCTCCCTACGTTGCCGTCTACCAGGTAAAGGAGCACGCAGTTGAAATCTCCCGCATCTATCACGGCGCAGGATTGGCCTTATGGACACTGAGTGTTACATGTCCGACGCGCGGGCCGTCGGAAGGGAACACACACCTCCATTATGTTTTTTCCCTGACGGTCATCGGACTAACTTGTTAGCCGTGCCAGCGTGCGACAACCATAATTCGAGGAACTCCAAGGATGTCGAGTACGTGCGGAACGTCATCTCGACGCAGCACGGGACAAATGATGTGGCATCACAAACCTTCGAAGTAACGAAGCGCTCGTTCGACTACAGACCTAAACTTATGGAGCGGACTTTCCGCGAAATACATCCGGTGCTGGTAGATGGTAGCGAAACAGGAACATTTCCTGTAGACCTCGGACGACACCAGAATGTAATGACCGCAATTGCCTATGCGCTCTACTTACACGACTACGGGGAAAAGCATCGTGGCGGGTGGCGGATTTTTACACCGAGTTTCCGTTATGCGGGTACAGTTCGGTATGGTCGGCCGGACCCGTGGCAAGATCTTCGCCGCCAACTTGAATCGTCCCAATTTAGAGCTATGCCTGTTTCGGAACCCGAAGTTTCCAAGTACGGCCTGATCGAACTGGAACAAGGTCAGCTCATATATCGTTTTGAGTTCTATGGCAGTGTCGTTGTCAACGCGTGGACCATCTTCCAAGCCTACATCTCGTGGTGAGCGAACAGAGCTGTTCTGCGGTGTGAAGATCCGTCGTGTTTATTGAGTGCAGCGAATGCAGCTGAGGGCACATAGGGTGTAGGGATCCTTCGCCGCGTATCTGTTGGGGGGTTCTAAGTCAAAATCCCCACGCTGTCCCTGCAAAGAGCGCAGGGACAAGAGTGGGGCACCCGCTTCATTGTCACTTCGACGAGGACTTACACCAGGCCCTGATCGAGCATCGAGTTCGCGACCTTCAGGAAGCCTGCGATGTTCGCGCCGTTCACCAGGTTGCCGGGCGTGCCGTACTTCTCGGCCGTTTCGTAGCAGTTCCTGTGGATGGCGATCATGATCTTGTGCAAACGATCGTCGACTTCTTCGCGGGTCCAGGAGATGCGCATACTGTTCTGCGCCATTTCCAGTCCGGAGGTGGCAACGCCGCCGGCATTGGCGGCCTTGGCCGGTCCGTAGAGGACTTTGGCTTCGAGGAACGCCTTGGTGGCTTCGAGGGTGCTGGGCATGTTCGCTCCCTCGCTGACTACCTTTACGCCATTCTTGATGAGATTTGCCGCGTCTTTTGCGTTGATCTCGTTTTGAGTGGCGCTCGGGAACGCGCAGTCGGCCTTGATGGCCCACAGCCAGCTGTGGTCGAGCTTCTTGTCGGTGGCGCTATAGATGGCTTTCTTGAATTTGTCGGTGTAGTCCTTGATGCGACCGCGGCGATTGTTCTTCAGTTCCATGACGAAAGCGAGCTTGTCGCGATCGATGCCGTCGGCATCGTAGATGGCGCCGTCGGAATCGGACAAGGTAACCGGCTTCGCGCCCAGGTCAAGCAACTTCTCGACCGTGTATTGCGAGACGTTGCCGCTGCCGGAGACGAGACACACTTTGCCTTCCAGCGTGTCTTTGCGGCTCTTCAGCATTTCCTTGGCGAAGTACACGCAGCCATAGCCGGTGGCTTCGGGACGAATCAGCGAGCCGCCCCAGGCCAGGCCCTTGCCGGTAAGGACGCCGGTGAATTCATTCCGCAGCCGTTTGTATTGGCCGAACAGGAATCCGATCTCGCGTCCGCCCACGCCGATGTCGCCGGCGGGAACGTCCGTGTCGGGGCCGATGTGGCGGCAGAGCTCGGTCATGAAACTCTGGCAGAAGCGCATCACTTCGTTATCGCTCTTGCCTTTCGGATCGAAATCGCTTCCGCCCTTGCCGCCGCCCATGGGCAGCGTGGTAAGCGAATTCTTGAAGACTTGTTCGAACGCCAGGAATTTCAGAATGCCGAGATTCACCGAGGGATGGAAGCGCAGTCCGCCCTTGTAGGGGCCGATGGCGCTGTTCATCTCGATGCGGAAGCCACGATTGACTTGCACTTTGCCCTGGTCATCGAACCAGGGAACGCGGAACATGAGGACTCGCTCAGGCTCCGTAATACGTTCCAGGATCTTGGCTTCGCGATACTCCGGGTGGCGTTCCAACACGGGCCGCAAGGACTCGAACACTTCAAGAACAGCCTGGTGGAATTCTGGTTCGGCTGGGTTTTTGGCTTTGACGAGGTTAAGAATTTGATTGGTATAGTCCGCCGCAGGAGTTCCCTTGGGCGGTTCCATGACATGACTCATAGGCTTGCCTCCGAATTTTATGCGTTAGAGCGGATTGTCAAAATAAAGGACGTTACAGAAATGCATCTATAGTGATTGGATGCCGCTAGGAGAGGCTCTGCCGTGATGGGCATCACCGTATTTCGTGATGATTCCGCGTAAAGCTCTGTGCGTAGGACACCATGCGCGGGACACAGTAAACCCCTCAAAACGCGTCCGTTAGCGCAGTATTAAGGTTACTTCCTGCGGGCGGCTTTTACAACCGTGACTTTGGCGGTTACCTGCTGGCCTTCTTCCATGCCTCCGACGATGATCAGGCCGCGGTGCGTCACCAGCAAGCCGCGATGATCCATGGTGGGCTCGGCAGTATCTTCGCTGATGGTCTCCCACTCGCCGCTATAGTCGTTAAAAGCGAAGGTCACCGGCGAAGGTTCGGCGGGCCGGCCGTTATAGCCGATTCCGTCGTAGTTGTAGGGAGTGTCGGTGCCGCCGGAGAAATAAATTCTGCCTCCCCTTTTTTCCAGCGGTCCCGCACCGGCCGCGATGCGATAATGCGCGCTGCCGGGATGAGCGGCAAGCTTCCTCCAGACAATTTTCGTGAAGTCACCTTTCTTGGGAATTGTGCCCATCCAGCATTCGCTGGACGCGACGTACTTGGGATTTGTGCCGTACGGGTTCTTGTACGCGCCGTCCACATAAACGATGGTGTCGTCGATGATGGCGCCCGCATGACCGAACACGGGCGTGCCGGGCATTGGCGTGGCCTGCATCCAGGTATCCTTGTCGGTGTCGTACACCTGGACGTTGCGGACTGCGTTGCCCTTTCCTCCTCCAGCCGACGTTGACCATCCGCCGATGAGAAAAATGTAACGGTCGCGATACAGGCCCACAACCGCGTCATCGACCGGCACAGGGATATCCTTCCCGCGATAATAACGGTTTTCAACCGGGACGAAGACATTCAGGTCCGACACGGTGGTCTCTCCGCCCTGGGCATCGACGACATAGCCTCCGAAGATGAAGACCTGGTCGTGCAACGCCACCGCCGAAGCCGCCAAGCGTCCGGCCACGCCCGGCACGGGACGCTTTTCTGTCCACTTGCCGCTGTCCGGATCCATTTCGTAAGCACTGGTGGTGGTTGCATCCCAGGTTTTCTTCGGACCGATGCCCATGAAAGAAAAAATCCTGGCTCCGCCTTCGTCGTGCGAAATGGCAACTGCATTATTCGAAACCGGCGCCGGGAGCGGGCTGAGCTTGGGTTCCTCGGCGGCGTGAAGGCCAGCCACCAGAAAAAAATAGAGCGACGCCGGGAGGAGCTTGGTCGAGGCTGATTTCATTGTCAAAATGATAGCAGCCCTGCTCGTGTAGGGACGGACGCAAGCAACAAAGCTCAGAACCAGGTGTGCTTGCGGTATTCGCGATAGGCGTCGCCGAACTTTGCTTCCAGGACTGCGGCTTCGCGACGTGCGCGGATGATCTGAATGGGAATAAGCACAAGCAGAACAATCAGCAATTGAAATCGCCAGAGAATGAGAGCAGCCCGGCCACGAAAAACATTCCGGAAACGTAAATAGGATTGCGGATCCGCGAATAGATGCCGCTGGTGACCAGCGCTGTCGCTTTAGGAACGATGGAGAACGATCGGCCCAGCATGTAGCGGGAGAGAATCACGCCCGCGAGGCCGATCAGAGCGAGCAGCAGACCGATCCAGCGCGCCAGCCCGTGCGGTCCCGGTCCGTACTGAAATATCCAGCCAAAAGACCACAGGCCCCCGACCAACGGCAACCAGACGCGCCATATGGTTCCACGATCCATTTCTGACACCCTACTCCACGAACCCCTGGCGCACGGCGTGGATGAAATCGGTGTATGCGGGCTCCATGCCGGAGGCGCGCATCCGCAAAGCGATTTGCCCGCGATGATAAGCCGAGTGAAACAGCACGTGCGTCAATATGTCTTCCACCCGGCTAGACCAGGGCTCGCCCTTGCTGTTGCGGTATTCGACTTTGTCGTCGAGCGATCCGGGCGCGAACTGATTTCCAAGCCGCGCCGCGGGCTGATTAAGATAATTTCGCCATGCCGCCGACATCTCGTCGGCCAGCGCCATGCAATCCTCAATCGTTGCCATGGGCCATACCGCCATGCTCTGGTGTTGTTTCAGAATACGTTCGAGCCAGAGCTTTTGCGCCGAAAGAATGTGAGCCATGCGACCGACTGTGTCGGCGGAAACGGACCCGGCGGCACGCATCGAGGCGAGGCATTCGCGATTCGCCCAGTGATCGTAGGCAAACATCCGAAGAAAATCTTTGACGTGCATAGAAGCTCCTTCGCCGCGACGCGCTGCGACGAGGCTTGCAGGCGCGTTGCGACTGGCTGCGCAAAGACGATACGATGACAGAGGCGACGATGACAAACGGTGCCATGGCGAGCACGCGGCGCGTCCTAACTCTGGCTCCTCTCATTATTATTAGGGCGATTTTACTCTGCCTGCCCTGCCCGGCCGCGCTGGCGCAAACGCAAGATCTGACCCCAGCCCAAACGCGCCAGCAGTTGTTGCAAGACTTGGACTCAAACCAGTTGCGGGACGCAATACTGCTTGGTGAGCAAGCGGCTTCGCGCTGGCCGCGCGATGCCCAATTCCGGCACTATCTGGGCGTGGCCTACTTCAAAACCGGCGATCTGAAGCAGGCTCAGGATCAGCTCACGCGTGCGCGAGACTTGGACCCGAAAGACTCCGCGACACATTTTGATCTGGCTCTGGTGTTACTGAGCGAGCAGGATTACACGGCCGCCGCGGACGAACTCGAAGCATCGATCAAACTCAGTCCTCCGAACGCGCTCGCGCATGTGCTGTTGGGGCGAGCGTATCTGAATTCGAATCGCAGCCTGCAGGCGGTCGACGAGTTCAAGACCGCTCTGAAGCTCGACCCGGCCATACGGCTCGGACACTACCATCTGGGATTCGCCTATTTCAGTCTCGGACGCACCGACGAAGCCATCGGCGAATATAAGGAGGAATTGCGCCGGTCGGGCGAGAGTCCCGCAGTGGTGTACGAATTGGGACGATCGCTGCTGGACACCGGAAAATATGATGCAGCCGTGACCTATCTGCTGCGGGGCACGGAACTGGACGCGCAGAATCCCGATGTCTGGTACTGCTTGGGCAAGGCGCAGGCGCTCTCGGGGCAGTCAGCTCAAGCTGAGTCCTCGTTGCGGAAGGCAGCGGAACTGAACCCTAAGGATCCGAGCCCGCACTACCAATTGGCGCGCGTCCTGGAGAAACTTGGCAAGGCCGAAGAAGCCCGAAGCGAACGGCAGCGCTTCGCGGAACTGAAGAAGGCGCAACCGGCTTCGGCAGGAATGGCCACCGGGCGCGATCAGTGATGCCGCGATCAGTGATGCCGATTCAGCGCATGAAAGACCTGCACGTCACAGTTGCGGCGGCCGTCCTGTTGATTGCACTTAACGGTGGTTGGATTTTGTGGGGAGCGGCGCAGACGGCCACGCCGCAGAACACTGCACCGAACGGCAAAAGCTCGGTGGCGAAACCTGCCGTGGCCGCACAAAAAGCGCTCGCGAAGACTCCCGCGACAAATCCACCGTTGTTCGTTGACGTCACGCACGCAGCCGGTATCGACTTTCGCCTGACTTGCGGCAGCCTGGAGAAGCTCTACATCGTTGAGACCCAGTGCGGCGGCGCGGCCGCGTTCGACTACGACAACGACGGATGGATGGACATTCTGCTGGTAGATGGCTCGACGTTGGCGGACTACCGCGCCGGCAAGTGCCATCCGCCGCGCCTCTACCACAATAATCATGACGGCACGTTCACCGACGTGTCGGCGAAGTCAGGCCTGAATTTTTGCGGCTGGGGATACGGGGTGGCCATCGGCGACTTCGACAACGACGGCTGGGAAGACGTTTACATCACCGGCTTCCACGGCTCGGCTCTTTACCACAACAACCACGACGGCACGTTCACCGACGTCACCGCGAAAGCCGGCGTCGCCAACGCCGATCGCTGGGGAACCAGCGCCGCCTTCGGCGACTATGACAATGACGGCAACTTGGATCTCTATGTCGCGAACTACGTGGACGTTGACATCAACAACCTACCGCAGTTCGGCAGCAGCAAATTCTGCCAGTATCGGGGCATTCCAGTCAATTGCGGGCCGCGCGGGTTAAAGGGCGCGCGCGACCGTCTTTACCACAACAACGGCGACGGCACCTTCACCGATGTCACCGAGAAACTCGGCATCGATACCGAAAGCTACTACGGCCTCGGCGTGTTGTGGCTGGATTACGACAAAGACGGGTGCCTCGATCTATATGTCGCCAACGACTCTTCGCCGAGCCTGCTCTATCACAACAACTGCAAGGGTGGATTCACCGAGGTCGGCGCCGAGGCGGGCGTGGCCTACAGTTCCGACGGGCGCGAACAGGCCGGCATGGGCATTGATTCGGCCGACTACGATCGCGACGGCTGGCCTGACATAGTGAAGACCAACTTCTCCGACGATGACAACAATCTCTATCACAACGATCACAATGGCGAGTTCACCGACGTCGCCGGCGCCGCGGGGATTGGAGCGATCAGCAATCCCTATCTGGGTTTTGGCGCGAAGTTTCTCGACTACGACAACGACGGCTGGCCGGACATTTTCATCGCCAATGGTCACGTGGATCCGCAGGTGGAGGGGCAGTCCTTCGGCGTGGGCTACGCCGAACGTCCGTTTCTGTTCCACAATCTGGGCTTCCTATCAAAGGCCGGAAAGTTCGAAGAAGTCGGCCAGAAGGCGGGCGGCGCGCTGGCGAAAAAGTACGTGGGCCGGGCCGCCTTGACCGCCGACTTCTGGAATCGCGGCCGTCAGGATCTGCTGATTACCAGCCTCGATGCTTCTCCCGTTCTGCTGCGGAACGAAGTTCCGTCGCCCGGCCACTGGCTGCGGATCAAGACCATCGGCAGCAAATCGAACCGCGATGGCTTCGGCGCAAAGGTCGAGATCACGGTCGAGGGATCGACCCGCTATGAAGAAGTGCGCGCGGGAGGCAGTTTCGAGAGTTCGAGCGACCCGCGTGTCCATTTCGGCTTGGGTGCGGCGACAAGAGTCGATGCGATCGTCATTCGCTGGCCGAGCGGGCAGGTCGACAAACTGGGACCGCAGGCGGCAGACCAGGAGCTTATTGTCCGAGAGGGCAGCGGTGTCATTGAAAGGAATCCGGAAGCGCGGCCGCTAGCCGCCAAGCACTGAGCATCGCGGTCGCTGCAGCGGTCTGTCGGCGCGTGGATCACCACAAACCAGAGCGGCAAGAGCCACTGAGAAGTGTGATGAATCTACGGAAATTAGTAGTTTAGCGCATTTTGATCTTCAGTTACTCATAGGTATAGCGGTTAGCGCAATCGTAAGTATTTGAAACATAAGGCACTGTTGTTTGGTGAATGAAGTGCCTTCCTACCACAAAAGCACTAGCTGTAGTGTTTGTGCCCAAGGTTCGCTAAGTCATCCGGTATATGACGAAACCACGTGCCACAGTTTCCAGGGGGTAGGTATATGAAAAGATTGCAGTTTTGCCTCGCAGTGTTTGCCGTGCTGGCTCTCAGCTTCAGCGTCTTCGCGCAGGTCCAGAACAGCCAGTTCACCGGTACCGTGACCGATCCAACCGGCGCCGCGATTGCCAACGCCAAGATTATCGTTACGAATGCGGCAACCAACCTGAGCCTCACCACCATGACCAATTCCAGCGGTAACTATACGGTGAAGGAGGTTCCGTACGGCGTCTACCAAATAACGGTTGAGGCTGCGGGATTCAAGACTTACACGGACAAGGGGGTAACCGCCAACGCGGGTACCATCTCCCACGTGGATGTGAAGCTGCAAATCGGCAAAGCTTCGGAAGTGGTCGAAGTCACCGGCGAAGCTGCCGCCGTGAACACCGACGATTCCAAGCTGTCGGAACTCGTGAACTCGGCGCAGATCAGCAACCTGCCCTTGAACGGCCGCAACGTGTTTGATCTGATGCAGCTCAACACCGGCGCCGTGAATGTAAAGGGGACCGATTTTGAAGAAGGCCACTTCACCGTGGTCAACGGCTTGCGCGAGGACTTCAACGGCTACCTCATCAATGGCGTATCGAACAAGGGTTTGAGCGGCCTCGTCGTCAACACTCCGATTCAGGACACGGTTGAGGAGTTCCAGCAGTTGGAGTTGAACATGTCGGCACAGTACGGTAACAGCGCCGGCAGCGTAGTGAACCTGGTCACCAAGCCGGGCACCAATGCCTGGCATGGCAGCGGATGGGAATACTTCCGCAATGACGCACTGGATGCGAACGATTTCTTTCTAAACCAGAATAATGTCGCCCGGCCCGGACTGCACTTCAATCAGTTCGGTATTACCTTTGGCGGGCCGATCATTAAGGACAAACTGTTCTTCTTCCTCGCACTGCAAGATGACAGGTTCACATCGATCAGCCCACCGCAAACCATTTTGCAGGAGTCGGGTGCCTGGCGCACCGCAGTTGTCCAGGCGGACCAGAACTCAGCCTTGAATTCGACGGCGGCTTTTCTCTACGGTAATTTCGCCCCTACGAACCCGGGCGCTCCAGTAGACGTCGAGCCGGGCGTCCTTTCCACGGCCAACACCTACGTGAACATTCTCAACGGCGCTGACCCGACGGCCCCCAATCCGAACTACAGCTCCCTCCTCTGCCTTGACGCTGGCGCTGGTGGACCGCCCAATGGCTTCGGTGGACTAACCACTTTGCAGCACCAGAAACTCGGCTACATTTTCGGCGTCACGGCAGCGGATCAGGCGGCGATGGGGGCGGCCGGCTGCAACAATATCCCCGGCCTGATCACGGGAACTCTTGATCGTTCAGCCTCGATACAGGAATCCAGCGTTAGCAGCGCAAAGACCCAGACCGATGCTCTGGGCAATTTGTTTAACGGCAAGGAAGGTTCACTGCGCCTCGACTACAACTGGAACGCCAGCAACCGCGCCTACCTCAGTGTCAACTACCTTCGCGAAACCGACACCTTTGGGCCGTGCCCGACGTCGTCCTGCGGGCGCGGCTTCAGTAATCCCGTGCGAGATCTCTACCCGACCGGTTCGTTCAGTTGGGTGCACACCTTCAGCCCGACCATCCTGAACGAGTTGCGGGTCGGCTACACGCAAAATAACCAATTAATTACGGTCAAAGATTCCGGGGTGCCGGCGGTCGGCTTTTCCGATGGTACTGCCTTCTTCGGTTCCTACAACGGCTATCCGCAAGCGTTCAAGGAAAATATTTACTCCTACTCCGACATGGTTTCGATCAGCCACGGAAATCACAATATGAAGATCGGCGTGGATTTCCGCCGCAACATCGAGAACAGCGAGTTCAACATTGCCCGCCCCTCGTACTACTTCTACGATCAGGTCTACTTCGCCGCTGACGCGCCTTACCTGCAAGTCAATGGCGTCAATCCTGGGATCTGCAGTGCGCCCTGTCCGCCTTCGTCGTACAACCCGAATCCTCAGTCGCAACTGAGTGACAACATCCGCCACTGGCGCAATCTGGAATTTGGGTCTTACTTCCAGGACGATTGGAAGGTGAGCAAGCGCCTCACCCTGAATCTTGGTTTGCGCTATGACCTCTTTCAGCGGCACACTGAAGAGGCTGGTTACGCTACCACGTTCCTTGTCGGCCCCGGTTCGAATCTTGTACAGCAGATTCAAAATGCCAATGTCCCGGCAGGCCAGCCGGGTTGCGATGGAACGACAGAGATAACGGGCAACATGAACCTGGCTCCGCTGGCAGGAGTCTGCGGACCGGGTGGTTTCGCTCCTTCCAGTTCCCTTGGACAAGGCGACCACAACAACTTCGGACCGCGCGTGGGCTTTGCCTGGGACGTGTTTGGCGATGGCAAAACCTCGCTGCGCGGCGGCTTCGGCGTAGCTTACGAGGGCACCCTCTACAACCCGCTCTCCAACTCTCGCTGGAACCTCCCCTACTATTCCTTCGACGAGATACTCGGCGGCGGAACTAATGTCCCTGGGAATGATATCGTTTATGGCCCGTCGGTCTGCGACGGTACGGGGGCCTCAAATTGTCACCAGGTTTCCAATGTACCGGTTACTTTTTCCGGACCTCCGGGCAACCCCAACCAGGGACCTGCCGGACAACCGCAAGCCACAGGAAATATCACGGGCTGGGATCCGACTAACCCCAATTTGGCAAACCTGACCGGAGTCATCTTTCCCTCGGGTGTCCGCGATCCTTACGTGTACAACTTCTTCCTCGACGTTCAGCGGGAAATCATGCCCAAGACCGTCCTCGACGTTAAGTACGTTGGTACTGCTGGGCATAAGCTCTTCCGTGCTGAGGACGTCAACCGGGAACCCGGTACTGAGTTGCCCGCTGGCGCCACGGTGGTCGACAACCTCGGCAACACGTTGACGGGTTTGGGTGGCCGTTTGAACCCAAACTACCTCAAGCTGCGGGTTTGGGAGAATGCGGTTAACTCCAATTACAACTCGCTGCAGGCTTCCGTGAAGCACCAGATGAGTCACGGTTTGCTCTTCAACGTCGACTATACCTACAGTCACTCGATTGATAACGGCTCGACTTGGCACAGCGGAGCCACATCCGCCAACGGGACGGCTGCCGGCGAGGGTTACACCACCACTAACACGGATCCTGGTTTGGATCGCGGCGACTCGATCTTCGACATCCGGCACCGCCTGGTGCTCAACTACGTTTACCAGTTGCCCGGACAGAACCTGAAGGGCGCGGCGGGCTACATTCTCGGCGGCTGGTCGTATAACGGCATCTGGGCTTTTCAGTCTGGCCCTCATTGGGAGCCTGTAATTACGTCGGGGTCAAAACTTAGGGAAGCGGACGGTATAACACACTGCAGCGTGGCCGACGTAGAAAACGGAGCCTGCTTTAATGAGGGTGGTGACTTCAACTTGGACGGTGGTCAAAACGACCGGCCCAGCTCAACCCTCTCGCGTATCGGTGGTGTCTCGCATGATTCGTGGGCGAGCGGCTGGGGTCAGACAGTGAATGTGGATTCGAACCACGTCAAGAGCTACACGTATGCGTCTCCGGGGGTTACTTTCTCGGCGCCGTGCTTGGCGTGCGTAGGCGACTTGGGCCGCAACTCGTTAGTAGGCCCGGGGACCTGGTACGCCGACATGACGTTGTCGAAGACCTTCAAGATCACCGAACGCGTAAACATGAAGTTCGACGCCAACGGCTTCAACGTCTTTAACCATACCAACTTCATCCTGGCCACGGCGGGCGGACAGGCGCACAATAACTTCACGCGTGACAATTTCGGTCAGGCGGCTGGCACCCTCGGTCCTCGCCAGATGCAGTTTGGCCTGAAGGTTAGTTTCTAACTGGAGCTGCGCTTGGCTTCAAGGGGCTTGTTCCCGAACCTCGGGAACAAGCCCTTTTTTCGTCGTCGGTGCTATGATTTGTCCGGGTGATGTCATGGGCAGGAGCTCCCGCTTTCCTGTTTGGTTCGCGCTTCTGATCGCCCTCCTCCTAGCCCGCCAGCTCCATGCCCAGGGAACGAACCCGCTAGGAAAGATCATTGGCGTTGTCAGAGTATCGCGCGGCGACGCTCCTTCCCCCGCGGTCCTGGTTTCGCTCGAGATGCGCGGTTCCCCTATTGGAAGCGTCTACAGCGATGACCGGGGCAGCATTGGCTTCTACAATCTAGTCCCGAATGAATACAAGATTACGGTGAACGATGACGCTTACGAGCCGTTCAGTCACACGGTGGAAGTCAACCCTGAGGTTTTGGTGATGAACATCGTGTACGTCACACTCATCCCGCGTGTAAAGCCACAAAAAGATCCACTGCCGGGGCGGGTGGAGGGCAGCAACCCGTACCTAATCGATCCCGCCGAATATAAACGGCAATTTCCAAAGAAGACGCTCAAGGAGTTCGACAAGGGCGTGGACGCGGAGCACCAGGGGAAAACGGACGAGGCAATCCAGCACTACGAGAAGGCTCTAAGTTATTCGCCCGATTTTTATCCAGCTCACAACAACCTCGGCTCCGGATATCTGGCCCGCCAGAACTTCGAGGCCGCCGAAAGCCACTTTGAAGCCGCCCTCAAAGCGAATCAGAATGACGCGCAAGCGCACTTTAATCTCGCCAACGTGTTCCTGCTGACGCAGCGCTACCCCGCCGCCGAACACGAGATTGAAGACGGATTGCAGCGGCGGCCGGACTCCGCCTTCGGACATTTTCTGCAGGGATCGGTATATTCGCACACCGGCCGGACCGAACTGGCCGAGAAGAGCCTGCAGAGCGCGTTGCAGCTTGATCCCAAGATGTCGCAGGCGTATCTGCAACTGGTGAATCTGTATATGCAACAGAAACGCACGCCGGAGGCGATCGGCGAACTCGAAACCTACCTCAAGGCTTTCCCCGATTCTCCGTTTTCGCCGAAGGCGCGGGACCTGTTGAAGCGGCTCCAGGGGAACGCGAACGCGGCTGCGTCCACAAATCCGCAGCCGTAATGCATGTAGCGCGGATTCCTCACTTGGTCCCAGCCCGGACTCTCTCCGGAACTCTCGATGATAAACTTTTCGTACGCTATGCTCCTGACTCGCGGCTTGCTGTGCCTTCTTTTCCTGGTTACCACTGCAGTGGCCGGCACCCCAGTGCCTCAGCCTCGCAAGCCTCAGCCTCCCAATGTCATCCTAATCACGTTGGATACGACGCGCGCCGACCGTATGGGCTTCATGGGCTCAAAGCGCGGACTGACGCCAAACCTCGATGCGTTGGCGCATCAGTCCGTGGTCTTCACACACGCCTATTCCCAGGTACCGCTGACTACGGCATCCCACGCTACCATCTTCACCGGCACGTATCCGCAGTTTCACCAGGTAAACGATTTTGGCGTGCCGCTGGCGCAGGACCTGCCCTACGCTCCTTATATCTTCAGAGGCAACGGGTATCATACGGCGGCGTTTGTCGGCTCGCTGGTCCTCGACCCAGCAGCGCAGTCGGCCCCTGGTTTTGAGCGCGGATTTGACACCTATGACGCCGGTTTCCACCGGCGGCGCATGGGAGAAGATCGCTACCATGCCATTGAACGCCGCGGCGGTGAGGTCGTAGCGCACGCGCTGGTTTGGTTGAACACGCACCAGAAAGGGCCGTTCTTTATCTGGGTGCACCTTTACGACCCGCACGACCCTTACGATCCGCCCGAACCGTACAAGAGCCGTTATGCTTCTGCGCCCTACGACGGCGAGATTGCGTACGTCGATTCCGCAGTGGGTAAATTGCTGAGCCAGTTGCGCGTGCGAGGGCTCTATGACGGCGCGCTGATTGCCGTCATGGCCGATCATGGCGAAGCCCTGGGGGATCACGGAGAAACTACGCACGGGATTTTTCTCTACGACGAAACCATCCATGTGCCATTGCTGTTTAAGATGCCGCAAGAACGTTCCGCGGGAACGCGAATGGATAGCCGCGCCGGTCTAGTCGATGTCCTGCCGACCATCTTGCAGGTGGCGGGAATTGCGATTCCACCTGAAGTGCAAGGCGAGTCGCTTCTGTCGATGCAGAAGACGACGACTTCTCGCGATCGTCCAGCTTACGCAGAAAGCGACTATCCGCACCGAACCTTTGGATGGAGTTCGCTTGCGGTCGCTGCGAACCGGCAACTATCTGTTTATCGAGGCGCCGCACAAAGAACTCTATGACCAATCAGTCGATCCGAAGGCGGAGCACAATCTATCCGCTGCGTCCGTGGCCGTCGCCAACACTTTGGCCAGTCAGCTCGATGCGTTCCGGCAGAAGACGAGCACAGGCAAGAGAAGCGCCCAAAGTGAGCACCGATCCTGAACTTCAGGAAAGACTAAATGCGCTGGGATACGTGGCGTCCGATAGCAGCTCTTCGGCCATGCTTGGCATCAAGGAAACCGGCGCTGATCCCAAGGACAAGGTTGAGGTCGTGAATCTGCTGCACCGGGCCGAAATGTTCAAAGAAGAAATGCGTTTCCAGGAAGCGGCGCCACTGCTCGAGCAAGTGATCGCGCTCGAACCTAACCTGCCGATCGCCTACTTGCAACTGGGGACAGCCTTGACTTCGCTGAAAAGTTACGAGAAGGCGGTGCCGGTGTTGCGCAAAGCGGTAGAAATGCGTCCGGACTTGACTGTCCCGCGATACCAGCTGGGATCAGCGCTGTTCGAGACCGGAGATTTCGCGGGGGCGGCGATCCAGTTCGAGACCGCCATAGCTCGCGCTCCGAACTGGCCGGAAGCGCACTTCTCGCTGGCGACTACATATGCGCGAGCGGACCGCCTGCCGGACGCCATTCAAGAGTACAAAAAAGTCATCGAACTCAGGCCGAAGCACTACGGCGCGCACTTGCTTCTGGGGCGAGCGTTGGCTCTCACGGGGGACCCCGCGGCCGCTGTGCCCAACCTCGCTGTAGCGGCTGAGCTCCAGCCCAAATCACCCGAGCCACACTCGTTCCTGGCCGATGCCTACGCCCAGTTGGGAAAGCAGGCCGATGCGGAACGGGAGCGAGCCGCGGCCCAGCGACTGGGAGCAGACGGCAAGCACTAAGCGTGGTCAGTTTGCCGGCACCAATTTGCAGAGAGTTTCGTCAAGCTTGCAGGCGGTTGCGTACTCGGCACGCGCCTGGCTGATCTTCCCGACGTGCTGATAGGCGTATGCCAAGTTGAGGTGCGCCTCCGCCAGCTTGGGGTCGAGTTCAATGGCGCGCTGATGTTCGCGGACGGCTTTCGACCTTCGATTGGTCTGGCTGTAGCAGATTCCGAGGAAATTATGCAGGCGCGCGTCGTCCAGGCCGAGTGAAAGCGCCTTTTCCAGATGGGTCGCGGCGCCGGCATAGTCCTTCTGCTGATAGAGCGACATGGCCGTCTCCCGCTGCCCCAGCGAAAAATTGGGCTGGATGGCGATCGCTTTCTGGTAAGAAGATAGCGCCGCTGAAGGATCGCTCCTCGCATCCAGTAAACCCAGCTCATACCATGCCCGGTAGTTCTCCGGATTGCTCTGCAGCGCTTTCTGGAGCCAGCTCTTCGCCTCGTCCGCGCGGCCCAGCTTCGCCAGGGCCCGCGCCAGCCCGGTCATGGCGTTGTCGAAGTTCGGATTTAATGCGAGGCAGCGCTGCAGTTGCTCGGCCGCCCGGTCCCAGTTCCGCCGTCGCAAGGCCGACTCGCCCAACAAAAAAGGGATCACGTAGATTTGTGGATCCTTTTGCTGAACCACGGTGAGAAGAGCCTCTGCCTGATCGTCTTCCTTGCGCTGAAAAGCGTCCGTGGCCTTCAGGATGGAATTAAACTCCCACAGTTTGCCCTTCGGATCGGCAAGCCCTTGCTTGAGTGACTCGGGAGAAACTGCGGCACGAAATCCAAAGTAGCCCAGAGCGCGTAATTTTTCCTGCGCGTCGGGACTCAAATTTCCCGCACCTGCTTCCTGCCGAGTGAAGGGGTTGTGGATCAGCAGTGCCTGCATCTTTTCCCGAAGCACCGCGACGGTAGCAGGTTGCTCAGCGGCAATGTTCCGGGTTTCTCCAGGGTCGGTCTCAAGATCGTACAACTCCGGCTGGGGCGCCTCGACGAAATGAAAACGGTCGCTCTCCAGAGCGTGCAGCGGACTCCAACCGAAAGAACTGAATGGATAGAAAGTCTCGCTGTAGGCCGGATCTTGGGCTCGCGGATTCCCTGCCTCATTCTTGGCTAAGCCTTCGTAGCTAGTGCCTAACAGAGCGTGCGACTGGAACTGCATGTAGATCGAATCGGACGCATCCTTCATCCCGGCCAGTTGCAAAAGTGTCGGAGCCACGGCCGTGGTCTCCACCGGTTCGCGGCGCCGGCCAGCCGCAATGCCGCTTCCGGCGGGCGGTTTAACGATCAGCGGCACATGCACCGTGGCGTTGTACACGAAGAAGCCGTGCTCGTCTTCACCGTGTTCCCCGAGAGACTCGCCGTGATCGCTGAGCGCGACGATCAGCGAAGAATCATAAAGATGGTTCTGCTTGAGCCATGCCATCAGGTTGCCGAGTTCGTGATCCGCGTAGGCGATCTCGCCATCGTAGAGGTGACTGCGGTACTCGGAGCGGTAGGGTTCCGGAGGATCGTACGGACTGTGCGGATCGTAAAGATGCAGCCAGAGAAAGAACGGGCGTCGCGGAGTCTTCCTCAACCACGTGATGGCGTGCGCTACACTCTCCCCGGCGCGACGGTCCACCAGACCGGCATCTTTTTTCTCGAACGTCGCCGCTGAAAACGCGTCATCGTAAAAGTCAAACCCGCGCGCCAGCCCCCAACTCCGGTCGAGAACGAAGGCGCTGACCACGGCTCCGGTGGCATACCCCGTCTTTTGGAAGGCTTGGGCCACGGAGCGAAATTGCTGCGCCAGCGGTTGCCCAGTGAAATCCTGTACGCCGTTCTGAAAAGGGTATGTTCCAGTCAGGATCACCGCGTGCGAGGGCCAAGTCAGGGGAACCTGCGAGATCGCCCGCTCGAACACCACACCGTCGTGAGCCAGCGCATCAAGCGTCGGAGTCCTGACCGTCTGCGCTCCATAGCATCCCACATGGTCGGCACGCAGCGTATCGATGGTAATCAATATGACGCTGGGCCGCGTGACGCTAGATCGCGTAGCACGGGTTCGCGGCTGTGTTTCCCCCTGCGCTGGCTTGCTCGCAGTGGTCTGCCCAAGAGCCGTGACAGCGACAGTCAGCGTCATCACAACCGCGAGCGGGAGAGTGGAAAAGAGCGTTGGTAGTAAATTGGATAGTAAAGTTGAGAAGCGCCGAAACATGCGTCTATTGCGGCGCCAACTGCTGCGCGCGCCGCGTCTCCTCGTCTGCCTCCGCCGTGAGTCCCTTCGCTGCCAGCGCCTTGGCTAGCGATTCGTGCATGGTGGGCTCTTGCGGCGCCAACTCCACGGCGCGCCGTGACTCCGCAATCGCATCGTCCAGCTTGTCCTGGTAGAGCAGGGTCTCGCCCAGGGCGCGATGTCCACGTGCAAACTCTGGATTAATCGTGACCGATTGCCGGAACGCTTCGGCCGCCGGCTCCAGTTGCTTTTTCTGTAGGAACGCCACTCCCAGATTGAAGGCAGCTTCGAAGTTCGTGGCATCTAGTTGCAAGGTCCGCTGCAGCGTGCCGATGGCGGCGTCCATCTGCCCGGCGTGAGCCTGCGCCATGCCCAGGTTAAAAAAAGCGAGCGCGTAGTCGGGACTAAGCTGAACAGCTTTCTGCAGTTCGTCCACCGCCTCGGCAAACCTCTTGAGACGATAGTAATTCAGGCCCTGCATATAATGAGCCGGAACCGAGTTGGGCTCGGTTTTGACCACACTCTTCAGTTTATCGATCGACTCCTGATAGCGGCCGTGCTGGCTGTCGGCGATGGCAGCGGAGATCAGCTCATACGTGACAATGCGGTCTTTCGGATCCGGCAGGTCGCGACTGCTAATGGTCGGATCGCTGCCTCCGGAAAACCCCGCATACCCCAAAGCCTTCAATCGCTCCATCAGCGCCGGATCCAGACCAGTCTTTTCGGCCAGTTCTTTGCCGGCGCTGTAATCGCGGATCATGCCGGCGAGTTTGGCGCGCATCTCCTCGGCTACCGCCTTCTTTTCGGTGAACAGATTGTGAACCTCTCCCGGATCCTGGACCAGATCATAGAGCTCGGGTCGAGGTGCATCGATGAAGTGATATTTTGTGTTTTCCGAGCCCCGCAGTTCACTCCAGTTGAAATGAATCCGCGGCAGGAAAGTCTCTCCATAGAGGACGCGGTCGCGTTCGGCCTGATCTTCGCGGCCGCCGTCATCGCGCAGCTCAGGAAGCAGGCTGCGTCCCTGTACCTGCGATGGAACCTCGAGTCCTACGGCGCCCAGAACCGTAGGCATTAGATCGACGAGCGCAACCGGATCGGACACCGTCCGCGCCGCGGCATTCTCCGGCAAGCGGATGATCAACGGCACATGCATTGTGGCGTTGTAGATGAAGAAGCCATGTGTCTTCTCGCCATGCTCTCCCAGGCTTTCGCCATGGTCGCCACAGAGCACGATCACCGTGTTCTGATAAATCCCTTTCTCTTTCAAGAACCGGAGAAGCCGCCCGACCTGGTCATCCGCAAAAGCAATCTCGCCGTCGTACGGCTGCGCCGCATATTCGCGACTGTACGGCTCAGGCGGATGATAGGGAAAGTGCGGATCATAAAGATGCATCCAAAGAAAAAACTTCTTCCGCGAATTCTTCGCCAGCCAGTCCAGCGCCACGTCCGCCACGACATTGCCCGGGCGTTCCATCTCGTCGAGATTGGCTTCATCCAGGCGGCTGAAGTCGAAGTGGTCGTAGTAAAAATCGAACCCCTGGTTCAGTCCAAACCGTGAGTCCAGTACCGCCGCAGCGATCACCGCTCCCGTCTGGTACCCCGCCTGCTTCAGAACTGAGGCGAGCGTGGGCTGAAGCGGACTGAGTTTGTTGGCGCTAAAATCATGCATGCCGCTCAACATGGGATATGTCCCCGTCAGCATCGAGGTGTGCGACGGCAGGGTCACGGGCACCACCGCAAAGGCCCGCTCAAAGCGCACACCATCCGCAGCCAGGCCATCGATGTTTGGCGTCTTGATCTGCTTGTATCCGTAACAGCCGACATGATCGGCGCGCAGCGTATCAATCGTGATCAGGACCACATTCAGCGCCGGCTTTGCGGTGGTTTGCGCCGCCACTTGCAGCGCGGCAAGGCCCATTAGGATGACAATCAGTCGACGAAAAGTAGGCGGCATTGGTGCGTTCAGTTTATCGCATGTTATCGCAAGAATGACGCGGACGCGGGCGTGGACGCCGCTGGCGGTGGCTCAACTCTGCCGGAGGACTGTGATAGGCTGGCGCTTATGCGACGGCCTGCTATTTCTTTCGGGATCATCCTCATCAGGAGGTTCATTGGGATCACACTGCTCGGAACTATGCTCGGCACTGCGGCCTGGTGCCAGACCTCCGCCCATACGTCTGCCCCACGTAGCTCCTCCCCCGACGTCTACCTCATCACCATCGATACGCTGCGCGCCGACCATGTCGGCTGCTACGGATACAAGCAAGTCGAAACGCCAGCACTCGATGCACTCGCCGCCGACGGTGTCCGCTTCACGCAGGCCTTCACGCATAGCCCGATCACGAACACTTCGCACATTACGATCATGACCGGCTTGCTACCCAGCGTGCACGGCGTCACCGATTTTGGAGTCCCCCTTTCGCCACAGCATATGACCGCGGCCGAGCTGTTGAAGAAGCGCGGTTACCAAACCGCAGCATTCATCGGAGCCGTGATTCTCGACAGCAACACGCTCGCTCCCGGCCTCGATCGCGGCTTCGATTTCTACGACAACTTTCCCGCCAAGGCCGCTACTAAAGAGCGTTGGAATCGCGTCGAGCGCCGTGGCATGGAAGTCGTCGAGCACGCCGAAAATTGGTTCGACAAACACAGGACTGGACCGCATTTCGTGTGGGTGCACCTGTTCGATCCGCACGATCCCTACGAGCCGCCGCCCCCATTTTCGGAGAAGTATAAGGACCATCTGTACGACGGCGAAATCGCCTATGCCGATTCTGCGGTGGCCCACTGGATCGCATTTCTGAAAAAAGCTGGCGTCTACGACAATGCCATTATCGTCGTCACCGGCGATCACGGCGAAGGCCTGGGCGAGCACGGCGAAGACACTCACGGACTGTTTCTTTATGACTCGACGCTGCATATCCCACTCCTTCTCAAAACATCGGGAACCGCTCATCACGGTGCGGTGATCGATGCCCAGGTGCGTACCACCGACATTCTTCCCACCATTCTTTCGGCAATCGGCATATCGGCACCGGCAGAACTGAACGGCGAGTCGCTGTTTCCCCTGATCGAAGAAACTAAAAACGAGTCAGCGCCTTCCAATCGCGCTCTCTTCGGCGAGACCGACTATCCCCTCCGCTGGGGATGGTCCCCTCTGCGCGCCTTGCGCACTGACAACACGAAGCTGATCGAAGCTCCCCGGCCCGAGCTCTACGACCTGCAGGCCGATCCGAAGGAGTTGAAGAATCTCTATGTTCCCGACAACGCAAAGGTGCAAAGCCTGCAGGCCGAGATGGCGAAATGGAAGGCCAAGCTCCCGCCGCAGAGCATTTCGGCCAAAACCGGAGAAACTTTACCCGACCCCAAAGACAAAGTCGAAATGCAGAACCTGCTGCACAACGCCATGCTCGCCAGTGACGACAATCGATCGAGTGACGCGCGCCAGTTCCTGGAAAAGGCACTGCAACTCGACCCAAGTTCGCCGACCGCGCTCCGCCAACTCGGCGAGCTTGAATTCGCTGCTGGAGATTTCGCCAAAGCCACCGTCCACCTGAAGCGGGGTTGTGAACTGCGTCCCGATGATTCCACCGCCGCTTTCGAATTGGGCGAGGCGATGGAAAAGTCCGGCGATTGGCCCGGGGCGCGAGATGCGCTGGAATCGAGCCTGAAGATCGCGCCCAGCCAAATGTCGGCGCGGCTGCTGCTCGGGCACGTTTACCTGCAACTGAAAGACGCGAAGAACGCGGAAGACCAGTTCGAGGCGGCGCTGCTGGTAGATTCGAACAACAGTGACGGCCGTCTGGGACTGGCTGAAGCGCAAATTCAACAATCGAATTTTGCCGGTGCATTGCCCGATCTCGAAGCGTTCACCAAATCGGATCCACACAATGCCGTGGCCCTGCGTTTGCTCGCGCAGGCCTATCGTGGACTCGGCCGAGAGCAAGACGCCAAACGAGCTGAAGGCCAGGCCGCAGCCCTCGAAAAGAAGTAGCGGCGTATCACGGGATCGCCTGTAGACGGGGCTTGCTCCGTCCCAGACGCGGCAAACCACGTCCCTACGGAAAATCACCGCCCTTCAGGGCTGGGTATCGACCTGCTAAGCTCGCCGCGCCTAGCCCAGCAGCAGCGTGGTCGTGTCTGAGATGTGCGTGTAATGGAAACAGCGAACGCTTGCTTTCCGGTATTCGCCACCGTGTCAGGAACTGCCCATAACAGTATAATGCTCCAATATCTATTTAAATCCAGGACGCCTCGAGCGTGGTGTGCCCTTCAATGAACCCATCCGAACTTATTGACAAGCAAATCGCGGATCTTACGGACTGGCGCGGCAAAACGCTTGCCAATCTTCGCAAAGTCATTCATGATGCTGACCCCGAGATAATCGAGGAATGGAAATGGATGGGCAGTCCGTGTTGGTCTCACGATGGACTAATCTGTGTGGGCAACGCTCACAAGGATAAGGTAAAACTGACGTTTTCTCAGGGCGCAAGCCTTCCCGATCCGGACAAGCTCTTCAACGCCGGCCTGGAAGGCAATAGATGGCGAGCGATTGATTTCCACGAGGGTGACAGAATCAATGAGCGCGCTCTGAAAAATCTCATCCATGCTGCCATGGCTCACAATCTTGCCGGGCTGAAGGGGAAGACCCCGGCAGATGCTCGCGGGATTCGGGCCAAAGTACACAAAAAATAAAAAACACCTTCTGGCAATCCCCCGTGATTGCACTTACTTTGCTGGCGGTTGGAGTAGCGAGAAAGTCTTTGGTTCAACGCACATTTCAGACATCGCCCGGCGCCGTTCATTCATATTCCTTTCACATTCGCAATCTATGCTAGCTTCTTTAGTTGGCACCTCGTCTCGATTGCGCGAGTTCACCATGGCCCGAAAACAACGTTACCCGCCCTCACGCGCGAAGCGCCGCTCTTCCTCGACGCGATCTCGAGCCACGGAACCTCGCCCACGTTCGGCCGAAGCCCGCCACGAAGATTTCGCGGAAGACGAACTGACGTCCCTCGTAGTTCGCGGCTGTCTAATCGCCCGCGACGCGGTCTTCAACGTCAGGGACTTTCTCGCGGACGGTTCCCGCCTGGCCTTTCTTGCGATCAAAGACTGCGAGAAAGAACTCGACCAGATCGAGCGCAAGATTGACGACCAACTCCCCGAAGCCATCACGCGCGTAGGGGAAGCCAAGGCGCGTGAGTTGTTGGCGTGTCTGAAGTTCATCACCGACCTCGAACGCATCGGCGACCTCGCTTACAGTGCGGTAATGCAACTGCAGGCGCGCCGCGAAAAATTGCCGGCGGCAGACTCCCGTCAACTAGTGGAAATGGCTTCTCGGCTTTGCGAAATGCTGGAGGAGGTGCATCAGGGATTCCTCAAGCGTGACGTGTCACATGCGCAGACCGTTTTGCAATCTGATCCGGAAGTGGACCGGTTGTGCCATTCCTTGTTTCACCGCCATCTAGCCGAGCCCAACAGCCCGAGCGGCCAGAAGAACTTCGACATCCTTCTCGCCGCCCAGGCGCTCGAACGCATCGGCGATCACGCCAAGAATCTCGCCGAGGAACTCTACGGCCTATCCGAAGGCCGCTCCTTGCGCCACAATGCCCGGAAGCTCTCGACCGCCTAGGAAAGTCTGCGGCCCGGCCCCGCTTCAATGAAAGTCGTGCGACACCGTCTCTGCTCGTGTAACGCTGAGCGGTGAAACTCTCTCCGCCCGAATGTGAATCACATTGTCCTGATTCTGAAGAATCCCCTCAATCATCAAAAACCGCTCGGAAATCAGCAGCACCCGATTCTTTTGCAGCAGATCGGGAGCGAAGATCGCATTGGCGATTCCGGTTTCATCTTCCAGGCTCATGAACATCATTCCCTTGGCCGTCCCGGGACGCTGCCGGGCGATTACGCATCCGCCTATGCGCAATCGCCGTCCATTCGGAAGGTGCGCCAGATCGCAAGCGCGATAAATCCCCATCTTTTTCATCTCCGCCCGCCGGTACTGCATGGGATGAGGCCCAACCGTCAGCCCGGTAGCGCGAAAATCCGCCACCAAGCGCTCTTCGTCCGTCATGGCCACCAGCGGAGACTCGCCATCAATTTCCGGCAACTCATCCAGTAACGGCCCCGACCAGCGCACCGCTCGCTCCACCTGCCACAGCGCATCGCGGCGATGAGCAGCATCTGCACGGCGACCTTCCCCAGCCACCGCATTCAACGCCCCAATCTCCGCCAGCGTTGTCAACTCGTCCTTGCGCAGCTCGGGCACGCGACGAGCCAAATCCTGAACCGAAGCAAACGGTCCCAGGCTGCGCTCCCGAACCAAAGCCTGCCCCGCCGGCTCGCGTAACCCGCGCGCATATTTCAGGCCGAGACGCAGAGCAAGATTTTCGAGGCCCGGCAAAGCATCGCTTTTACTGGTTACTGGCCACTGGGAACTGGGTACTGTTTCTAATGTGCACTTCCAATCCGACCGCGTCACATCCATCGGCAGAACTTTCAATCCGTGCCGCTGCGCATCTTTCACAATCGTAGAAGGATGGTAAAAACCCATCGGCTGATTATTCAGCAGCGCCGCCGTGAACGCCGCCAGGTAATGACATTTCAAATAAGCGCTGGCATAGGCAATCAAGGCAAAGCTCGCGGCATGAGACTCGGGAAATCCATAAAGAGCAAACGAAGTAATCGACCGGATGATCTGTTCCTGCGTTTCACCGAGGATTCCGTTGCGCGTCATGCCGGCACGCAGCTTCTCTTCGATCACTTTCATTCTTGCCTCGGAACGTTTGAAGCCCATGGCGCGGCGCAACTCTTCCGCTTCGCCACCCGTAAAGTTGGCGGTGATCATGGCCATGCGCAGCAACTGCTCCTGAAACAGCGGCACACCCAGCGTGCGGCCCAGCACGGTTTCAAGCGACGGATGCGGATACGTGACCGCCTCTCGACCCTGCCGCCGTTTGAGGAATGGATTGACCATATTCCCCACGATCGGTCCCGGCCGTATGATCGCCACTTGTACGACGATGTCATAAAATTTCTTCGGCTTCAGGCGCGGCAGGCACGCCATCTGCGCTCGGCTCTCGACCTGGAACATCCCCACCGTGTCGGCTTTTTGGAGTGTGGAATATACGACAGGATCGTCCGCTGGAAGGTGCGCCAGATCCACCTCTTCTCTGTAATGATCGCGTATCAGTTCAAGAGAATCTTTCAGCACCGCCATCATGCCCAGGCCCAGCAGATCGACTTTGATGATGCCCATGTCGGCGCAGTCTTCTTTATCCCACTGCACGACCACGCGGCCCGGCATGGAAGCCGGCTCCAGCGGGACAACCGAATCCAGACGGTTCTCGCAAATGACCAGGCCGCCCGAATGCTGCCCTAAATGCCGCGGCAGGTCCTGTACGGCCAGACACAACTCGAAATATTTCCGAATTCGCGGATGTGCAAGATCAAGCCCGGCATCGCGCAGACGGCGGTCGAGCGCATCATTCTCGTCCTTGAATTCCCAGGTCGCGACCGCCGCCGAAATTCGCTTCAGCGTGTCCGGATCGAATCCCATCACCTTGCCCATTTCGCGCGCGGCCATGCGGTTTCGATACGTGATCACGTTGGCGGTCATGGCCGCCCCGCGTTGTCCATAACGCTGATAGACGTACTGAATGACGCGCTCCCGTTCGTCGCCGCTCGGCAAGTCAAGATCGATGTCGGGCCACTCACCCCGTTCCTCGGAAAGAAATCGTTCAAACAACAATTCCATGCCGATCGGATCCACTGCCGTGATGCCGAGCGAGTAGCAAACCGCGCTGTTGGCAGCCGATCCGCGGCCCTGCACCAGAATGTTCTGTCCGCGGCAGAAGCGCACCAGGTCCCAGACAATCAGAAAGTACCCGGCGAGTTTCAGATGTTCAATTAAGTTCAACTCGCGCTCAATCTGACGGCGCGCCCGCTTCTTCAGTTCTGCATCCGCCCGCCCATACCGGTTCTGCATTCCTTCCCGCGTGCGCTCTCGCAGAAATGACATCATGCTTTCTCCCTCGGGCACGGGATAACGCGGAAACTCGTATCCCAGATCGTTCAGCGTGAACTCAAGCCGTGCGGAAAGTTCAACTGTGTTGGCGATGGCGTTCGGAACATCCGCAAAAAGCGCTCGCATGGCCGCGGGAGATTTGAGATAGCGTTCGGCATTGCGTGCCAGCAGACGTCCGGCAGTGGCCAGCGTGCGATGATGCTGCAGCGCGGTGAACGCATCCGCCAACTCGCGCTCCCGAGGCGCGGCATAATTCACGCCATTGGTAGCGAGTAGCGGCAGTTGCAAAGCTTCGGCGATCTCGATCGCGATCCGATTTCGATATTCTTCCTCGCGATGAAAATGCCGTTGCAATTCGACATAAATATTCGACCTGCCAAAAATCTCCGCGAGCCGGTTCACTGCTTCGAACGCCGCTTGCGGTCCACCTTTCGTAAGCGCCGCAGCCAATGGTCCCTCTTCTCCGCCAGTCAAACAAATCAAACCGTCGGCATGCTCAATAAAATCGATGTCAGACGCGCAGGCTCCTTCTTTGCGCCCAACACGCAGCTTCATTTTCGTAATCAGGCGGCAGAGATTTTGATATCCGGCGCGCGAAGCAACCAGCAGCGGAAGACGAAATTCACCCCGGAGACTCGGAGAAAAAGCGGCACACGTTACTTCCGCACCAATATGCGCCTTGATCTCCGCCTTCTTTGCGGCGAGATGGAAGCGCGGCGAGCCGTACACCCCATCTCGATCGAGCAATGCCATCGCCGGCATTCCCAGGTTCGCGCACACCGCTATCAGTTCCTCGGGAATCGAAGCCCCTTCGAGGAAACTGAATGCAGAGCGGGAATGGAGTTCGATGTACATCGGTTCTCAGTTCTCAGTTAGCTCTTGTAAGACTAGAACTGAGAACCGGAACTGCTCTCTCAGTCATACATTCCTTCCAAAAACCAGTTTCCACTTAATTTGTCTTGCACTAAGCGATATAACACGAGTCCAGACTCGGCGGACACGGCGATGTCCCACTCCTCGCGCGACCAGCCTTCCTGTTCCGCCCAGTCGCCGGAAGAACGCCAGGGGCCGGCGGTCCAGACGATTTCGCCGGCAATGTCCTCGCGTTGCAGGCAGCGCAACCATACCGGCTTCGCTTCACGCAAAGTAACGTTCGCGCCGAGCGGCGGACGAAACAGGCGCAGGGCAATTACCGCACTCATTTTTTCTTTTGCGTTTTCCTCGAACTTTTCCTCGACCTGACAGGCACTGTCATTTTCTGGCCTGGACTTATCCTTCTTTCGATTTCCCGACTGCTTCGCTTGGGGATCTGCGGGGGGGAACTCTACAGGCGCAAAGCGCCGCACTGCAAACGCGCCTTCGCGGTGCGTATCCAGCAATTCCGCCGATCCCACTCTTCCCTCACCGACAATTCCTGCAATGCGCGCCAGCGTTAGTTCCAGTTTTTCGGGCTCGGGAAAAACCGGCTGAAACAATCCACTCTGCAGAGCTCGCGGGCGCGCCGGATCGGCGGACAAATAAATTTTCACGATGGGCGCTCCCGGCGGATGCGCCTGTAAATCAAGCTGCAACAATTTAAGAAACACTTTCGCGTCCAGCATGGGCATCGGTAGCCGCAGCGTGCGGGTGAATGATGCGCAACCATTCGACTGCGCCGCTGCGAGGTCCAGATTCAGGTGCAGCTCCTGCGCCGCCAGCGCCCGCGCTCGCAAGCGCGCACACACTTGCTCTAGCATGCGGTTCAGCAAGAACGCCAGCGGTTCCAGCAGCACGATGGGATATTCCAGCTCCACGCTTTCGGCAAAAATCAGCCGCGGTTCGAGTACACGCAAGTTGCGTGTCGCCGCGCCCCGCGCCAGCTTTTGCAGACGGAGTCCCGGCTGCCCCAGCCGCTCGATGAGCGGAACTTCGGGAAGAGCCGCCAGCGCCCGCAGCTTGCGGATGCCCCAGCGATCAAACGTTTCAGCCCAGCGTGCGGTCTCCGCTGCATCGAAAGAAAAACTAGAAGAAAAACTTTCCAGCACCACATCCACCGGCAAGTCTCCCAATCGCTCGGCCTCGCGGCCTTCGGGAATCAAGGTCATACCGGAAAAACCGCGGGCTGCGAGCAAAGCAGCATCCGGATTCGCGGCCACAGCGAGGTTTGCTTCCAGTCCCATCTGAGAAACCCGCCGCACCAAATCGCGCGCAATCTTCGGCAGCGGACCGAGCAATGGCTCGAGGCCAGCAAGATTCAAAAGCACAGTGCCGGGTGACGTGTCTTCCACTTCCGGAGAAAACGATTGTGCACAATCGAGCAGCGCAGCCTGTGCGGATGTCTCCTGCGACTCCGAGCGCGCGCGCAGCGCCAGGTTTTTCCATGCTTCGAGTTGCGATCTGGTTGCGCCTACCTCCACGCCCGTTTGCCGCGCTCTTTCGTTGAGCGCCACCACTTTTTCCAGCGGAGGCCGTCCGTTGAGCACCGCGACCGGGCAGGCACGCAACTCTGGCTCAAGGCGAAGGATCGCTTGTACGGAAAAATCGGGGATGTAGATGCAGGCAAACATGGAACACCAAAAAAGTTCTCAGTTCTCAGTAAAGGCTCATTTATTGAATGATGAGGACCAGGAGCTCGAATCTGAAAACTGAATGACTATTCCGCCCATGCGGCTCGACTTTTGAAACTTGCCGTCGATTGCACCGGCTTGCGCTCCAAGCGCGAGCACAACAACTCAGCAGTGATCTCGAATTGATCTAACAATTCCGAATGCAGCAATTCCGAATGCATCGGCGGATTTCCTGAGAGCCGACAGCTGACAGCTGACAGCTTTTTTCCTGAGACCTGAGACCTGGAGCCTGACACTTTCACCAGCACCGACGAGCAACTTCCTGCAATCGGCTGCTGTTCCAAAACCAGCAGTGCCGTCGGCGTGTGCTCAACCGCGCGGCGGAAGCGGAACCACGAGGCCAGAGGAATTCGCCGCGCGTTCTGCGCCGGAACATCGCCGAGATCGAGAGCAATCACTCCGAAACCATTGCTCTGCAGCAGCAGGTCGGAGACTTTCAGCATTTGCGCCAGTTGCGACTCCCAGCGGCTAAAGCCGGAGTGTTTTTTGGCGACCTGCGGTATGCCTGAAGGCATACCCTGATACAAATCGCCTGGGGGTAAACTCTGGTACAAATCGCCAGTTTTTCCGCGACCTGCGAATGCAGCCGAAGGAGGTTTGCGCAGGGGATATTTTTCTCCGCATCGCACCCATAGCAGACGGCTCATCTCCATGCCCGCAGCCGCGGCTGATACCGGATCGAAGGCATCGCTGGCATCCACCAGCGCACAAACTTCTCCTCGCTGAGTGGCACGGGCCAGCGCGAAAAGCAACACGCTGGTCCTTCCCGATGAGGCCGTACCGCAGATTTCCGTAAGGCAGCCGCGCGCAAGACCTCCGGTCAGCGAGTCCAGTTGCGGAATCCCGCTCGAAACCATTTCCGGTGCCGGGCGCACATCGAGGCGCGAAGCGGGAACGATCGCGGCCAGTTTGGAGAGTGCGCCCACCTGGGCCAGAATCTCCGAGGTTTTCTTGGCGGTCTTTTCCGTGATTGCGCGCGGAGAAGACTGCGGAGAAAAAATAAAAGGGCGACCCATGGCCGCCGATGAAAAAACCGGAGAGGCAGACATACTTTTCTCGCAATTGTCAGGGAACGCGGCAGAATCAGTTCGAGCGAGGGCTGTTAGTTTCGCTTTTTATTCGCCAATGGGAGTATCGCTCCGTGGTGTGCTTTTGTCAAGGCGGTTCGGTCATAATCATGAGCCAGAAGTGCAACCTGAAGACCTACAATACTTTGCGGCTGATCCTGGGTCTCGAAAACCGCCAGATCCGGCATCCAGTTTGGTTGGACAAAGCTTTTGTTATAATCGGATTTCGTCGCATCCACCCGAGTGGCGCTATCGTCTAGGGGTTAGGACGGAAGATTCTCAATCTTCAAACCCGGGTTCGATTCCCGGTAGCGCTACCAAATCAACATTTGCTATCTCGGCAACGCAGGGCTGACGTGCGCGAATGGTCGTCTGCCGTCGCCATAATACGGAGCAGAAGAGATGAGAGTGATTCGTCCATTTTTTGCCGTGATTTTCGCCGTGCTTTGCCCGCTCGCCGTCATCGCTCAGCCTTCGCACCCTTTGCTGCAGCGGCCGTCGTTCAACGGCAATCTGATTGTCTTTTCTTACGCTGGCGATTTGTGGACCGTGGACCGTAATGGCGGCCACGCCTCTCGCCTGACGACAGGTACGGGCATTGAGACCGACCCGGTCTTTTCGCCCGATGGCACCATGATCGCCTTCACCGGAGAATACGACGGCAATACGGATGTCTTTGTCGTCCCGGCAATCGGCGGAGTTCCGAAGCGCCTCACTTATCATCCGGCGGCGGATTCTGCCGTGGGGTGGACACCGGATGGAAGGTATGTGATCTTCCGGTCGAATCGCGAAAGCAGCAGCCCACGCTATACGAAGCTGTTCAAGGTCTCGCTGAATGGCGGGCTCGCCACCGCGCTGCCACTGCCAATGGCCTTCTCCGGCAAGTTTTCCGCGGACGGGAAATACTTTGCCTACTCGCCGGTGGGCGGCGCATCGCCTTTCAATTATTCCGCCTATGTTGCCTGGAGAAACTACCGTGGCGGATTGGCAAGCTCGGTATGGATTGCCGACATGGCGACGCTGGATGTGGTGAAGGTCCCGCGTGAACGGTCGAATGACTTCAATCCTGTTTGGGTAGAGAAACAGGTCTATTTTCTTTCCGACCGCAACGGGCCGATATCGCTGTTTCGCTTCGACCCGGCGACGAAATCTGTAACTGAAGTCGTGAAAAATGACGGCGCGGATATTCGTTCGGCGAGCGCGGGGCCGGGCGGCATCGTCTACGACCGGTTCGGCGAGCTCTTCCTGTACGATACGGCGAGCGGCCAGACACGCCCGATCAGCGTGGACGTGAGCGCCGACCTGCCGGAGGTGCGCGCACGCATTTCACCGGCAGATCGCGATATTCAGAGCTATGGCATCTCGCCCACCGGGCTGCGCGCGGTCTTTGAGGCGCATGGCGACATCCTCACTGTCCCCGCCAAAGAAAGCACGACACGGGATATCACCAGTACTCCCGGGGTGATGGAGCGCGAGCCGGCGTGGTCGCCGGATGGACAGAGCATTGCGTATTTCTCCGACGAGTCGGGCCAGTATGCGCTGCACATCAGCAGCCAGAGGGGCGCGGGCGAAGTGAAGAAGTATCCGCTGGCGAGTGACGCGACGTATTATTTCCAGCCGACATGGTCGCCAGACTCAAAGCTGATCGCCTTCCACGACAACAAGATGGAGATCTGGCTACTGGACACGGTGACGCGCAAGGCCACGGTCATCGACAAGGCGGTGGTCGACGACGGAGACTACGACGCATCCTGGTCGCCGGACTCAAAGTGGCTCGCCTACACTCAAACCGTCTCGAACCGGTTCCATGCGTTGTTCCTGTATTCCGTTGCGTCGGGCAAGAGCACACAGATCACCGATGGCATGAGCGATGTTCGCTCCCCCGCCTTTGACCGTGGGGGGAAGTATCTCTACTTCACGGAAAGCACGAATTACGGCACCTCCACGAGCGGGCTGGACATGAGCAGCGACGCCTTTGACGTCACGCGCAGCGTCTACGGGCTGGCGCTGGCGGCGGATACGGCTTCTCCCGTTGCGCCGCAAGGTGAAGACGAGAAGACGCCCGAAGCAAGGGACAAGGACGCGAAGGATAAGGATAAGGATAAGGATAAGGATAAGGACGCGAAGGACAAGGACACAAAGGACACGAAGGACTCCGGCGATGAGCACGCCGATAAGGACAAACCCGACGACGCAAAGAAAGATGCCAAGAAATCGGATGAGGCAGGCAAGCCGGAGAAAACGGAAAAGCCCGAGAAGCCGAATCCGGTGAAGATCGATCTCGAACATCTGGAGAATCGTGCCGCCGCGCTTCCGTTGCCTTCAAGCGGTTACACAGGTTTGGCGGCGGGCAAGGAAGGCATCCTTTATCTGCTCGAAGGTGGGGGAAGGTTTGGGGCAAGCCGCGGCCAGACGCTGACCCGTTTCGTGCTGAAGACGAAGAAATCCGAGAAGCTGGCCGATCATGTCGCGGGATTCGATCTTTCATTCGACGGCGAGAAGATGCTGCTGGAGATGGCACAGCGTGACGAGCCTGAAGGCCCGCCGGCGGCCAACGGTCCAGTGCCAACGTTTGTGATCGTTCCCGCCGATGTTCCGGTCAAACCCGGCGAAGGCAAACTGGACCTGTCCCGGATGGAAGTCCGCGTGGATCCTCGTGCCGAGTGGCGGCAGATGTTTCATGAGGTATGGCAGATCGAGCGCAGCTTTTTCTACGATCCGCATTATCACGGCGTGGACACGGTGGCGGAAGAAGCGAAGTACGGGCCCTATCTGGACGAGGTGGGCTCGCGCAGCGATCTAAATTATCTTTTTCAGGAGATGCTCGGCGATTTCTCGATCGGCCATCTGCGTGGCACTGGCGGAACAATTCCGCGCCCAAATCGCGTGCCGGGTGGTCTGCTGGGCGCCGACTACGAGATCGTCAACGGACGGTACCGGATCGAACGGATCTACACCGGCGAGCATTGGAATCCAAGGGCGCATGCGCCGCTGGCGGAGCCGGGAGTGAAAATCAGAGCAGGAGATTTCATCCTTGCCATCGGTGGAAAGGACCTGAGCGGCTCCGATGACATTCAGCGTTTGCTGGAGGGCACGGCGGGAACGCAGGTGGTGCTGAAGATTGCCACCGACGCGAGCGGCAAAGATGCGCATGAAATTACAGTGACGCCGATCCCCGATGATCTCAGTCTACGCAACCTGGCGTGGATTGAGGTAAACCGGCGCAAGGTGCAGGAGCTGAGCGGCGGAAAGCTGGCCTACGTCTATCTGCCGGACACGGCGCTCGGTGGTCTGACAAACTTCAACCGCTACTATTTCGCGCAGCTCGACAAGCAGGGGGCGGTGATTGACGAGCGCTTCAACAGCGGCGGACAGGCCGCGGACTACATCATCCATGCCATGCAGCGCACGCTAATGAGCTGGTGGGCTCCGCGCTACGGAGCGATCTACCGCACTCCGCAGGCCTCGATCCTGGGACCAAAGGTGATGATCACCAATGAATTCTCCGGCTCCGGTGGCGACGCGATGCCGTGGTACTTCCGTGAAGCGCAACTGGGCCCGCTGGTCGGCAAGCGCACGTGGGGTGGACTGGTCGGAATCGGTGGGATCCCGGTGTTAATGGACGGCGGCCATGTCACTTCACCCAGCTTTGGATTCTTCAATCCGCAGGGTCAATGGGATGTGGAGAACCACGGCGTACAGCCGGATTACGAAGTGGATATGGAACCGAAGCCGGTCAGCGAGGGCCACGATCCGCAGCTTGAAAAAGCCGTGAGTCTGGCGCTGGACGAACTGAAAAAGCAACCTGTGCCGGAACCGCATAAGCCGGAGTATCCAAACTACAACCGGCACGGGGCGCAATAGTTCGGGCGCGTGTCAGTGCCCTTACGCTCATGGCAGAACGAGGATCGATCGCCGGAACATCGATCGCCGGAACATGGATTGCCGGGACCGCTCGCGCTGTTGCGGGCTCGCGCAAATTCAAGCTCTGGGTGCCAGCAACGGTGGAAAGATCGCTGGAGACGGGGCGCGCTTGGCCTCTCGTCATGCTGCTGCACGGGTGCACACACAACGCGCAGGATATGGCGGAGATCTCCGGGATGAATGGGGTCGCCGAAGCAAACCAGTTCCTTGTCGTATATCCCGAACAGTCGCTCCTAGCCAATCTGCTGAAGTGCTGGAACTGGTTTCATCCCAAACACCAGGCGCGCCATGCTGGTGAACCTTCGATTCTAGCAGCGGTCGTCGATCAGGTTCGCTCCACTCACAATGTCGATCCAGATCGCGTTTACGTGGCGGGGGTTTCGGCCGGGGGCGCGATGGCCGCCATTCTGGCAGCGACCTATCCGGATATCTTCGCGGCCGTTGCTGTGTTTGCTGGAACAGAATTCAAGGCCGCCACGAGTGCCTCCGAAGGACTCTCCGCGATGAAACGAGGCGGGCCCGATCCGGTCCGGCAAGGCCAACTGGCCTTTGAAGCGATGCGCAGCGGCCTCGCACGCAAGAACAGGCGGCGCATGCCTGTGATTGTGTTTCACGGTACCGCGGACATCCGCGTGAGTCCCATCAATGCCGAGCAGGCCATTGCCCAATGGGGCAAAACGAATGCGTGTCTGGCGGCGGAGTATGCAGACAGCGGGTTTGCCCTGACGGAGAAAATCAGCGACGGCAGAGTGCCGGACGGCTACTCATACCTACGGCATATCTACGTGGAGGCCGATGCCCGCCTGCTGATGGAAAAGTGGTTAATCCTGGGCCTTGGCCACGCCTGGTCGGGTTCTCCTAAACCCAGCAGGTACGGTGACCCGAAGGGCCCCAGTGCCAGCGCGGAGATCTGGCGCTTCTTCTGCGAAGCTTCTTCACGCTTGTGATTCCGCTTTGGTCTGCACTTGTTTCAGAATTGCTTTCCGTATTAGTCCGGAGAACGGTCCTACCAGACTCCAGTAGATGCCGAACTTCCACAACGCCGCCCGGCCGAGGCATTGGATCCTGGTCTCGGTGGAAAGAGTTGTGCGCTCTGTCTCTGACAATTCCGCCCGCAACTTAAAATTCCACGCCACCTTTGCGTATCCTGGACGCGAGAACTCGACGAAGTTGGCTTCCGTGAGATCCATGCAGCGCCCACCATCCGGACGCCAGAATCGTCCCGCAATCCCAATCACAAGCTCGTCTTCAGGCACGTCCTCCAGGATAACGAAGCCCGTGCCCTGGAGCCGCTGACGCAGGTCGCCGGGCCTGCGATGGCGCGGCATTCGTTTCCCGGTTCTGAGGGTCATCAGGAGGCGCGTCAACCAGAGTTCATTGAAGTCCGAGTGTACAAGACATTCATACACCGTCGAACGTGGCGCGTTGATGTGAATTTGATAGGACGCACAGAAATCGCAATTGGGCAGGAATGCGTCGATTCGCGAGCGCGTTTCGGAGGATGTTTTCGCCACCGCTTATGCTATGTCCGAAGTTCGCGACGCACAAGGCGGGAGAGACAATGATGCCGTGACTCACGCCTCTTTCAGTGATTTGGCCAATTGGTGCAAAACATCGATAAATGCAGTTGTTGCGCAGGAAAGTGTTCGGTCGCGACGGTAGGCCAGTCCCAGTTCGCGAAAAAGTTCCACATCCTCCAGATCGATTAGTTTGACGCTGCCGGACGCCACTTCATCGCGGGCGAACGATGCGCTGATGATAGACACTCCGAGGTCTGCGGCCACAAAGCTCTTGATCATGCCGATGCTGGGCAACTCCATTCGCACTTGCAGTTCGTCGCGATGCGGCCGGAACAGCTTGTCCATGATCCTGCGGGTGTGGCCCGTCTTGGGGAGCAGAACGGGATGTTTGACGATGTCGCGGACGGCCGCCGTTTTGTGCTTGGCCAGGGGATTTCTGGGGCTCACCATCAGCATCAGCTTGTCGCGGAAGATCGGCTGGATTTCCAGGCTCGCAGACTGGATGGGCAGAGTCAGAAACCCAACTTCGATGGACCCGTTCTCCAGCTTTTCCGAGATCTTGTAGCTGAAGTTCCGGTAAATGTTGATCTGCACCGGCGGGTAGCGCCGGCAGTATTCCGCAAACACCTCCGGCAGAACGTACAGGCAGGTAGCCTCGTTGGCGCCGACGCGAAGCGTGCCGCGGGGCGTGCCGCTATGGTCCGCGACTGCGATCAGCGATTCCTCGCGCAGCTTCTTCAGCCGTTCTGCATAGTCATAGAACACTTGTCCGGCCGGGGTCAGCTTTACCGTCTTGCCCGAGCGGTCGAGCAGTCGATCGCCATACTCCTGCTCCAACTGGCGGATCTGGGCGCTAACCGCCGATTGCGACCGGAAAACCTTCTCTCCAGCGCGCGAAAAGCTGCCCTGTCTGGCAACTTCCAGAAACGTAGTGAGCTGATCGAAATCCATTGCGGTTGATGCGGGGATTATAACGGACGCCGCAGGTCTCGTGGGAAATTAGCCTGCCATCGCCCTGAAACCGCAAGATTCGGAAATTTGCATCCTTCGCATCGAAATTCCGAATTGTACTTTCCCGCCCAAATGACGGTAACTAATAGGTTGCAGAGCTGTGTTCCTGAGCCGAGGTGTGCGACACCCCCGTTGCCTTGGCGGGCAAAGTCCCAACTCAAGAACAACTGATCGGGAAGCGGCGGAGCACGCTGCGAATGATGTCCATGACGGCGCATCTGAAAAAACCGACTGGCCAAAGAACGAACGGCCTTCCACCCGCCCAGGGACTGTACCATCCTGCGCAAGAGCACGACGCATGCGGGATCGGATTCGTGGCCAACGTTCGCGGCCACAAAAGCCACGAGATCATAAGCAAGGGAATCCAGGTACTGCTCAACCTGACACACCGCGGGGCCTGCGGATGCGATCCTGAAACCGGAGATGGCGCCGGCATTCTCCTCCAGATTCCCCACCAGTTCTTTGTTCGCGAGTGCCGTAAGTTGGGGTTCGACCTACCTCTGCCCGGCGCTTATGGCGTGGGCATGACATTTTTGCCGGTGGAGAAACACGAGCGCCTGCAATGCGAAGGAATTCTGGAGCGTATTGTGCGCGAGGAGGGACTGACGGTACTCGGCTGGCGCGATACGCCTTGCTTCGCTTCCGCGATTGGCCGCGTGGCGCGAGGGTCGCAGCCCTACATCCAGCAGATCTTTGTAGGGTGCGGGGCCCTCACCGACGAAGACGCCTTTGAGCGGAAGCTCTACGTGGTGCGCAAACGCGCCGAAAGTGAGATGGCATCGTCCGGCATCCAGGATGCGAATGTGTTCCACGTCCCTTCGCTCTCCTGCCGCACCATTGTTTACAAGGGGCTATTGCTCGCCCCGCAGATCACCAATTTCTACAAGGAGCTTTCCGATCCTGATGTGACCAGCGCGTTGTGTCTGGTGCACCAGCGTTTCTCCACCAACACATTTCCGAGTTGGCAACGAGCGCATCCCTATCGTTACATTGCGCACAATGGCGAGATCAACACGCTCAAGGGCAACATCAACTGGATGCACGCCCGCCAGTCGCTGCTGAAGTCTCCCTTGTTCGGCGACGACCTGAAGAAGCTTTTCCCCATCATCGCGTCGGATGGCAGCGATTCTGCGAATTTCGACAACGCCGTCGAACTCCTGTTTCAGGCAGGGCGCAGCCTGCCGCACGCGATGGCCATGCTGATTCCGGAAGCCTGGGCTGGGAATTCCCACATGAAGCCGGAAAAGCGCGCCTTTTACGAGTATCACGCGTGCTTGATGGAACCGTGGGATGGGCCGGCAGCCATCGCCTTCACCGACGGCAGAGTCATCGGCGCGATCCTCGACAGAAACGGCTTGCGGCCTGGACGCTACGTGGTTACTAATGACGATCTCGTCATCATGGCCTCCGAGGCCGGAGTGCTCGACATCGAACCGGAACAGGTAAAGATGAAAGGCCGCCTGCAGCCGGGGAAGATGTTCCTGGTAGATACGGTCGAAGGCCGCATCGTGCCGGACAAAGAAATCAAACACCGGCTGGCTTCGCGACAGCCGTATGCGCAGTGGCTCAAGGACAATCAGATCACCATCGATCAGTTGCCGAAGCCCTCGCGCATGCACCACCCGGATGCGGAAACTCTGCTCCGCCGCCAGCGTGCCTTCGGTTACAGCGATGAGGACTTGCGCATGATCCTCGGCCCGATGGCTTCGAAGGGCGAGGAACCGGTGGGCTCGATGGGGACGGATACGCCCCTCGCGTGTCTCTCGGACCGGCCGCAGTCGCTGTTCAATTACTTCAAGCAGCTCTTCGCCCAGGTCACCAATCCTCCCATTGATCCGATTCGCGAAGAGATTGTGATGTCGCTCATCAGTTACATCGGGGCCGAGCGCAACATTCTTTCGGAAAATCCCGAGAACTGCCACATGCTGAAGCTCGCCCACCCGCTTCTGACCAACGTTGAACTGGAGAAACTGCGCCGCATTTCCACCGGAGATCTGCTCGCCATTACGCTGCCCGCGCTGTTTCGTGCCAGCGAAGGAGAAGCTGGATTGAAGCGCGCGCTCGAAGAGCTGTGCCAGCGTGCATCGCTCGCGGGTAAAGCCGGCTACACTTTGCTCATCCTTTCTGATCGCGGCGTAAATAAGGATTTCGCCCCCATCCCCAGTCTGCTGGCGCTGGCCGCCGTGCATAACCTGTTGGTGCAGGAGGAGACGCGAACCCAGGTCGCCCTGATTACGGAGTCGGGCGAACCGCGCGAGGTGATGCACTTCGCGCTTCTTAGCGGCTACGGGGCGAGCGCCATCAACCCGTATCTTGCATTAGAAAGCGTTGAAAGCCTGTCCCGGCGTGGAGAGTTAGCTGACGGAGTAAGTCCCGAACTCGCTGTGAAGCACTTCATCAAGTCGGTGAATAAAGGTTTATTGAAGACCTTCGCCAAGATGGGTATCTCAACTTTGCAGAGTTACCAGGGCGCACAGGTCTTCGAAGCCATCGGTCTGAACAGGGAACTGGTCGATTCTTACTTCGCAGGCACGGCGTCGCGGTTGGAAGGCGTCGGCCTCGAGGTTCTTGCCCGTGAAGCGCAGTTGAAACACGAGCACGCATTCCGTCCTTTGACCGATTCTGAGACAGAACTCGCGGTCGGAGGCACTTACCACCAGCGCGTCAACGGCGAGTATCACCTGCTGAACCCGCTAACTATCAGCAAACTGCAGCAGGCAGTGCGGCAGGATAGCTTCCAGACTTTTCAGGAATACACCGACCTCATCGACAATCAAAGCAGCAACATGGCGACGCTGCGCAGTTTGATGAAGTTGAAGAAGAGCGCCCACCCGGTTCCGATTGAAGAAGTCGAGCCCGCCAAAGAAATCGTAAAGCGCTTTACAACGGGAGCGATGTCATTTGGCTCAATCAGCAAAGAAGCGCACGAAACTCTGGCCATTGCCATGAACCGCATCGGCGGCAAGTCGAACACCGGCGAAGGTGGCGAGGATGAAGAGCGTTTCAAGCCGGATGCGAACGGAGACCTGCGACGGAGTGCCGTGAAGCAGGTCGCGTCGGCGCGCTTTGGAGTTACCGCGAATTATCTCGTCAATGCGGACGAGTTACAGATCAAGATGGCACAAGGTGCAAAGCCCGGAGAGGGTGGGCAACTTCCTGGGCATAAAGTCGACGAGGTCATCGCGCGACTGCGGCATTCCATCCCCGGCGTGGGATTGATCTCGCCACCGCCTCACCACGACATCTATTCCATCGAAGACCTCGCGCAACTGATCTACGACCTGAAGAATGTGAATCCGCAAGCCCGCATCGCGGTGAAGTTAGTGGCGGAAGTAGGCGTGGGCACGGTGGCGGCGGGCGTTGCCAAGGCGCATGCGGACGTTGTCCTGATCAGCGGCGATAGCGGAGGCACCGGTGCTTCACCTCTAAGTTCGATCAAGCACGCCGGCATTCCCTGGGAACTCGGTTTAGCGGAGACGCAGCAGGTGCTCCTGCTCAACGACCTGCGCAGCCGAATTCGCGTGCAGACCGACGGCAAGCTGCAGACCGGCCGCGATGTCGTGATCGCCGCGCTGCTCGGTGCCGAAGAATTTGGTTTCGCGACCACGCCGCTGATTGCGATGGGCTGCGTCATGATGCGCAAGTGCCATCTCAACACTTGCTCGGTCGGCATCGCCACCCAGGATCCCGTGCTGCGCAAGCGGTTTCAAGGACAGCCCGAGCACGTCATCAACTTCTTTTTCTTTCTGGCGGAACAGGTGCGGCAGTACATGGCCGGGCTGGGCTTCCGCCGCATGGACGAAATGATCGGGCGCGTCGACATGCTCGACGTGCATCCCGCCGTGAATCACTGGAAGGGGCGAGGCCTTGATTTGTCGGCAATTCTTCACGACCCGTCCATGCCGTCGCGGGTGGCACGCCGCTGCGTGCAGGCCCAGGACCATGGCTTGGAGCAGGCGCTCGATCATAAGATTCTTGGCGAATCGCAGGCAGCGCTGGAAACTCTGACGCCGGTTGAGATCAAGCTGCCAGTGCGCAATATTCACCGCTCCGTAGGAACCATGCTGAGCGGAGCGATTGCCCGCCGCCACGGATCCGCGGGCCTGCCTGACGATACGATCCGGATTCACCTCGACGGGTCGGCGGGGCAGAGCCTGGGAGCGTTTCTGGCCAAAGGAGTGACTCTTACGCTCGAAGGCGAGGCCAACGATTACGTAGGCAAGGGACTGTCCGGCGGACGATTGATTGTGTACCCGCCGCGACGGTCGAGCTTCGCTCCCGAAAAAAATATCGTCATTGGAAACGTTGCCCTCTACGGCGCTACCAGCGGTGAAGCGTTTTTCAACGGAGTCGCTGGCGAACGCTTCGCCGTTCGCAATTCCGGAGCGACCGCGGTGGTCGAGGGAGTCGGCGACCATGGCTGCGAATACATGACCAAGGGCTTAGTCCTGGTGCTGGGGGCCTGTGGGAGAAATTTTGCTGCCGGCATGAGCGGCGGCATCGCCTACGTTTTCGACGAGCGCGGAGATTTCACCGAAAAGCGCTGCAATCTGGACTCGGTCGACCTCGAACCGGTTCTCGAAACGCAGGATGCCCAACTGGCGGAAACGAAGCTGGTCAAAGATCTCGTGGCGCGGCATCTGGAACTGACCGCTAGCCCGCGTGCCGCCTGGATTCTCGAGAACTGGTCTGAGGCGTTATCCCGGTTCATCAAAGTTTTCCCCCACGAGCACAAGCGAGTCCTTGGTGTGAGCCGCCGCCGGCAGCCTTATATCCCAAGTCCGCCGCTGACCGTCCCAGCCCCGACCGAGCAGGTGCAACATGGGTAAGGACACGGGATTCCTGGAATACGCGCGCGAACTTGCCCCGCGGCGTCCGGTTACCCAGCGCGTCAACGATTGGTTCGAAATCTATCTCGATTTTCCCGAAGAAAAGCTTCGAACCCAGGGCGCGCGCTGCATGGACTGTGGCGTGCCCTTCTGCCAGACGGGGTGTCCCGTCAACAACCTGATTCCCGATTGGAACGATCTGGTTTATCACGGGCGTTGGAAAGAAGCGGTAAGGCAATTGCACGCGACTAACAACTTCCCTGAATTCACTGGCCGGATTTGTCCAGCTCCGTGTGAAGCGTCGTGTGTGCTGGGCATCAATCAGCCTCCAGTCACGATCAAGCAAATCGAAAAGAATATCGTGGAGCGAGGATTTCACGAAGGCTGGATCCATCCCGAGCCGCCAAAAGTTCGCACCGGGAAGAAAGTGGCCATCGTAGGTTCAGGCCCCGCGGGATTGGCTGCCGCCCAGCAATTGTGCCGCGCGGGACACTCCGTAGTGGTCTACGAAAAAGCGGACCGCATCGGCGGCCTGCTGCGTTATGGCATCCCGGAATTCAAAATGGAGAAGCACATCATCGATCGCCGGCTGGAACAGATGTCCGCCGAGGGCGTGAAATTTGTTACCGGCGCGGAAGTGGGCAAGAATGTTGCGGTCGAGGAACTGCGCTGCGAGTTCGACGCGATCGCGCTCGCCGGCGGAGCCGAGCACCCACGCGATCTGAGCGTCCCCGGACGTGAGTTGAAGGGAATTCATTTCGCGATGGAGTACCTGCCCCAGCAAAACCGCCGCAATCTGGGCGACACCATCGAACCCGAAACAGAAATTTTGGCGGCCGGCAAGCGCGTCGTTATCGTAGGAGGCGGCGATACTGGTGCCGATTGTCTCGGCACCTGCCATCGGCAAAAGCCTCTTTCAGTGCACCAGTTCGAAATCATGCCGAAGCCTCCAGACGACCGCTCACCCCTTACTCCCTGGCCGCTCTGGCCGATGCAACTGCGCACGGAAGGCGCACATGAAGAAGGTGGCATCCGCGACTGGAGCATAGCGACCACAAAATTCACCGGGTCCGATGCCGGTCATATTGAGCAACTGCACGCCGTGCGGGTCGGGCCGCCGCCAACATTCGAGCTGATTCCGGGCACGGAATTCACGATGGAAGCGGATCTGGTGCTCATCGCAATGGGTTTTTTGGGGCCGGTGCGGAATGGAATGATCGAGCAGTTGGGAGTGAAACTCGATTCGCGGGGCAACGTGGCGACGGACCATAACCACATGTCATCGGTGCCGGGAGTTTTCGCGGCGGGCGATATGCGCCGCGGCCAGTCATTAGTTGTGTGGGCAATCGCCGAAGGCCGCAAGGCGGCGGCCAGTGTTGATGCCTACTTGCGAACGAAAACGATGGCGTTGGTTGGTGGAGAACCGGGCGTCCCCGCTCGGCTGGACGGGCGAGACGCCCGTCTCTCCACGGTATAAGTCATCACTCGGTCGACTATCTCCCCGCTTCCTCCAACTCCCGCGCCGCCGACTCGATCAGCGCCGACTCATCCTCGAGCGCCTTGGCGGCGCGCACAATCTCCTGCTCCGCTTCCGCATATCTCTTCTGCTCAATCCCCTCACGCACCCCCGGAACCGTTTTCACTCCATAGCCCGTGTAAACACCCGGAGCGTACAGCAAATGCTTGTACCACGGCCGCCGTGGCAATCCGTCAGCATTGGTGAGCCGTCGCTCGCTCTCAATCAGTTCCCGATTCAGGGCGCCGAGCTTTACCGCAGCCGGGTCGTCTCCCAAACTTGCCTGCTTCTGCGATAGCGCCAGCTGGTAGTGTTTAGCGCTGCGTGTAAGAGAGTCCACCGCGTTCTGCATCGGCGCAAAGTTCAGGTGCGGCGGAACATCTTCCCGCACCGGCGCGACCGTAGGACGCCTTGGATCAAACGTTGCCTTGAACATCCCCTCATCCAGTTCCTGGTTGCGCTCGCGAATCTCCTCCTGCTTGTCGGCGAGCAACTTCTCCAGATTCTTCGTGTACATCGCCAGGGTATCGGCCAAATTCACGAAGTCGAAAGGCAACACCTCGGCATCGGCCAGACGCATCACCGAAGTTCCCACGGTTTGCGCCAGCGCCCGCCCGTAGACGAAGTCGGTATCCGAGAAATGCGTGTACCAGTAAAAGTCGTCGTAAATCGAGTGATAGATTCCCTGTTCGTCCTCGCCGCCGTATCCCAGGTCCAGGGTGGCGATGCCGAGATGATCGAGAAACGCCGTGAAATCGGTTCCCGAGCCGAGCGCGTTGATGCGCAAATCCGCCCGCTGGCGCAATTTCTTCCGCACGTCCTTCCGCAAGTCGCCTTGCTCATCTTCGGATTTTGCTTCGGCAATCTTGGTCAGTTGAGCCCGCTGCCACACCGTCATCTTCGTTTCCGGATCTTCGATATCGCGCGCAACTCCGTTAATGAACTGTTCCAGGCTGTGCGATCCGCCCATATTCAGAACGCCGCGGTCGTTGCCATCGGTATTGATGTAGACGGCGGCATGTTCCCGCAATTCATCGGCATGTGTCTCGACCCATTCAGTCGAGCCCAGCAGCATGGGTTCTTCACCATCCCACGCGCAGTAGATGATCGTGCGCCGCGGCCTCCAGCCCTGCTTCAGCAGCAGACTGAGTGCGCGCGCTTCCTCCAGCAGGGAAGACTGTCCGGAGAGGGGATCCTCGGCTCCGTTCACCCAAGCGTCATGATGATTGCCACGGATGATCCACTCGTCCGGAGCCACGCTGCCCGGAATTTTCGCGATCACGTCGTAGACCGGTTTGATGTCCCAGTTGAACGCAACTTTCAAATGAACCTGCGCTGGCCCTGGTCCCACGTGATACGGAATCGGCAGCGAGCCGCGCCACTCCTCGGGCGCCATCGGTCCCGCCAGTGCGGCCAGCAAAGGTTGCGCGTCGCCATAAGAAATCGGAAGCACCGGAATTTTCGTGATGCTCTTAGCATCCTTCAGCGCCAACCGCTTGGCATCGGGAGTAGCGCCGATCCCCGGCGTCAGCGGATCTCCGGGGCTGTTGGAAGCAAAATCCATCACGCTGCCGCGCTGAACGCCCTCCGCAGGGCGCATCGGCCCCAACGGGAAGACGTTGTCGCGCGTGTAGCCGTCGTCCTTCGGTTCCGAATAGATGAGGCACCCAAGTGCTCCATGCTCGGCCGCAACCTTAGGTTTCACGCCGCGCCAACTGTGATAGTACTTGGCGATTACAATCGCGCCTTTCACCGAAATGCCCAGCCGGTCCAGCTTTTCGTAGTCCTCGGGCAAGCCGTAGTTCACAAACACCAGCGGCCCGGTGACATCGCCGTCAATCGAGTAGGCGTTATACGTGGGTAACTGTTCCGACTTTTGATTCGAGGTCGGATCCACCGCCAGCCCGGGCTCTTCAAGTTTCGCCGTGAACTTCGTAGGCGCAAGCATTTCCAGTACGCGAACTTTGGGCGTTGGAAACAGCACGTCGAACCTTTCAATGTGCGCGTCCAATCCCCATTCCTTGAACTGGGCAAGAATCCATTCAGCGTTGTCCTTATCGTAGGGAGAGCCCACATGATGCGGACGCGCGCTCAGCCGTCGCATGTTTCCCCGCAAGTTTGCAGGATCGGGGATGGCACGGAACTTCGCCTCCCACCCGCGCTCACTCTGACTGGCGCGTGGCGAATATCCCGCCAGCGCAGGTTGATTCGAGCCGACTTGGTCAGCGCCGTAGAACAAAGATGAGAACACCAGGGTGAAGGTCAGAAGAATCGCGGAGAACGGTCGCATGCAACTCCTTTGTTAGAGGGCTGCCATTATAGCCGCAGGCGGGTGATGGCCGGGTTCCCATGCACGATCTCGCGACCCAATAATAATGATCTTCTGCCTGCGTCCACTCAATCTTCGAGGAACGCCTTTAGCCTGGCCAGCGCCTGATCCCACTGCTCAGAAACGAGATCCAAGTAATGCTTAACTTCTTCCATCGGCCCCGGAACGAATTCGAATAGGTTCTCGCGACCAGTACGGACACAGCGCACGATTCCCACACTCTCCAACACTCGAAGATGTTTGGTGATCGCCTGCCGGGTCAGCTTGGAACCCGTGGTCAGCTGAGAAATCGAATATGGCCGGCCGCCGCAGAGCTTCGCAACCAGCGACAGCCGCGTCTCATCACCCAGCGCGGCAAAAACAGGTGCGTGAGCCTGCCGTTTGGCGGCCATGCGGTTACGGCGTTTGTGCGACATGGTTCCGGATGTTCTTCATTTGTTCCGCCCAGCCGCCGTCATTCCTGCGGAATGCTTCCAGACGACGGTCGCTGGGAATCTTGTCGAAGCCAGACTCAGTGAGCAGAAGCAAAGTGCCGCTCACGGTCTTTTCGAGCCTGAATTCGACGAGCGTAGGTGTCTCCTTCGAATAGTCTATTTTGGGGTCGACGGCATAGGGATGCCAAGTAAAAGAAAAGAGCCGCTCTGGCTCGATGCTCTGGACGACAGCCTCCCATTTGACGTGCTCGTAGCCGGGATAGGTAATGTGGCCACGCGACACCTGACCCGCTACGAACGGGCCATCCAGTTTCACGCGAAACCATTCGCCAAACTCACGGTAATCCGTCAGTGCACGCCAGACCCGCGAAACGGACGCCTTGAGTTCAATACGCTTCTCAATCCGGTCATTCATGTTAAGCAACCTCCAGGTTGCATATTAACGCAAGTCGCACTGTAAAAGCAACCTTTTGGTTGCTCTTTGTAGGACGCAGTGCTGGCCTCAGCTAAGCCACAATCCGATACTGTCCCGCATGTACCTGCGCCGGGTACTTACAAGTCCCAATCCGGCCACGGTTCGCTCGAAGATGTTAAATTAGAAGATTCATGTCGGCCCCAAACTCTCTCTTTATTAGTGCCGCCAAGGCTCAGGCAACCGAACGCACTCCGGTCTGGTTTATGCGCCAAGCCGGACGCTACATGCCCGAGTACCGCGCCGTTCGCAAGCAATATTCGCTAATTGAGATCTGCAAGAAGCCCGAGGTCGCGGCTCAGGTTACCATCGAAGCAGCCGAAATCCTCAAGGTCGATGCGGCCATCATCTTCGCCGATCTTCTTCTCCCGCTCGAAGTCATGGGGCTGCCCTTTCACTTCGCCGCCGGCGAGGGGCCGAGGATCGAAAAGCCGGTGCGCACCGCCGAAGACGTTGCCCATTTGCGTACCGATCGCGCCGCCGATCTCGGCTATGTTTCTGAAGCCGTGAAGTTGGTGTGCAAGCACTTCGGCGACCAACTCCCGGTCATCGGTTTTTGCGGCGCGCCCTTCACGCTCGCCAGCTACATGATCGAAGGCGGAGGCTCTCGCAATTATCTCTTCACCAAGAAGATGATGTACTCCGCGCCCGCTGCGTGGAATGAACTGATGAAGAAGTTGGTCGCGGTGACGGCCGAATATTCCGTCGAGCAGGTACGCGCCGGCGCTGATACCATCCAGATTTTCGATAGCTGGGTAGGCTGCCTGAGCGTCGAAGACTATCGCCGCCATGTTCTGCCGCATGTGACCGACCTGGTGAAACGTCTGCAAAAGACCGGCGTGCCCGTCATCTACTTTGGCACCGACAGCTCGACTCTTCTCCCCTCGATGCAGGAAACCGGCGCCGAGGTAATCGGCCTCGACTGGCGCATCCCGCTCGATACCGGATGGAAGAGCCTAGGTTTCAGAGGCGCCGTGCAGGGCAACCTCGATCCGGTGCTGCTCTTCGCCGATTGGAAAGAACTCAAATCGCGGGCCCAGGACATTTTGCGCCAGGCCGGTGGACGCCCCGGCCACATTTTCAATCTCGGCCACGGCATTCTCCCCGAAACTCCGGTGGAGAATGTAAGAGCGCTCTGCGATTTCATCCGCGAGCACTCGGCAGATTTCAAGAAAGGAGCCGAGGGGCCTGTGGTAAAAGTGAGGTCCGCATCGTTGCGTGGTCGATACCCTCTATGAATTGTCATCCTGAGCAAAGCGAAGGACCTGATGTTCGCCGCAAAATGTCCTGTCCGCTGGGCCTCGCCAGCCAGTGCTATTGCGCGAATCAGGTGAGTTCATTTGTGTCCGCGCAATCGCCCGCGAAAACCGCGGTGCTCCTGCTGGCCCACGGCAGCCCCGAGAACCCCGGCCAGATTCCCGAATTTCTAAGTTATGTCACCGGCGGACGGCCTCTGCCGCCGGCGGTGGTCGAAGAGATCCGTCATCGCTATTCGCTGATCGGATTCTCACCGCTCGCTTGCTGGACTCTTTTGCAAGCCGATCAGCTTTCGCAGTCGTTGCAGATGCCGGTCTTCGTCGGTATGCGCAACTGGAAGCCCTTCATCGCCGACGCGGTGAAAGCAATTGCGAGCAAGCGATACGAGCGCGTAATCGCCATTTGTCTCGCGCCACAGAACTCGCGCACCAGCGTCGGACTCTACCGCAGCGCGGTTGTCGACGACGGCAATCTTCCTTTCAAGATGGACTTCGTCGACGAGTGGCACGATCAGGCGCTGCTCGTCAAAGCGTTCGCCGAAAAACTGCGCGCAGGCTGGGAAAAAGCCAGCGCCGAAAACGGAGCAAAACTGCCCGTGATTTTCACCGCGCACAGCGTCCCGCAGCGCACCATCACCGAGGGCGATCCCTACGAGCGGCAGGCCAACGAAACGGCCCAGTTGGTAGCGCAACAGGCGAACCTGGCCGCCACCGACTGGAACTTCGCCTTTCAGAGCCAGGGCATGTCCGGAGGCGCGTGGATCGGCCCCACGGTAGAAGACACGATCAGGAATTTAAAGGCAAAAGGCCATCGCGGCGTCTTCCTGCACCCCATTGGATTTCTGTGCGATCACGTAGAAGTGCTTTACGATATCGACATCGCCTTCAAACAGTTCGCAGAAAAAGAAGGCATGCGCCTGTGGCGAGCCGAGTCGTTGAATGGCTCAAAGACGTTAACGGCAGCCCTGGCAGAAGTAATAAGGAACCGAGTGAAAGCGCCGGGCCTTTAGCTAGTAGCCAAGAGCGAAGTACTGATGAAACGCATAGCCATCATCGGTGGCGGAATCTCCGGCCTCTCGGCCGCGTACACGATCGACGAAAAACGCCGGTCGGGCACCCCCGTCCAGTACGTTTTGTTCGAGTCCAGCCCCCGTCTGGGTGGTGTGCTCGTCACCGATCGCGTCGACGGTTGTCTGGTCGAGGCTGGACCCGATTCGTTTCTCACCGAGAAGCCCTGGGCTGCCGATCTCTGCGCCAAAATCGGGTTGGGTGACCAGCTCATTGGCTCGAACGACTCCGAACGCAAGACTTACATCGTAGCCAAGGGCAAACTGGTGGTGATGCCGGACGGGCTCATGTTCATGGTGCCTACCAAGATCATGCCCACGGTTTTCTCGCCGCTTTTCTCCTTGCGTACAAAAATACGTATGGCTGCCGAATGGTTCCATCCGCCGCGTAAGGCCTCCAAGGACGAAACGGTTGCCCAGATGGTCGCTCGCCATTATGGGTCCGAGATGGTTGACCTGCTCGCCGATCCGCTGCTCTCCGGAGTCTACGGTGGCGAAGCTTCGCAGTTGAGCGTGCGCGCCGTGTTGCCGCGCTTCGCCGACATGGAATCGAAACACGGCAGTTTGGGCCGCGCCATGCTCAAAGCCCGCAGGAAAATGGGCGCGGCGGTACCAGTCCCAGCGCGGCCGCTGTTCACTTCGCTTAAAGACGGCATGCAACAGATGGTCGATGCCCTGGTCGCGCGTCTGGATGCGAAAGCACTCAAGACGTCTTCGCCCGTACTGTCGGTCATCCGGCAGGATAACGGCTGGACGGTTTGTGCCGGATACAAGACCGACCACTTCGACGCAGTGATCATCGCGGTGCCAACCCATGCCGCTGCGGCGCTGCTGGAAGCTGCGGATGGGAACCTGGCTCGAGATCTGAGCGAGATTCAGTACAGTTCTTCGGTGACAGTCACGCTCGGTTACGACGAAAAAGTGCGCCGCTCGCTTCCACCGGGCTTCGGATTCCTGGTGCCGCGTAGTGAAGGCCATCGCATGCTCGCGGCCACGTTCGTCCACAACAAGTTCCCACACCGTGCGCCGGAGAATCGAGCGATAGTCCGCTGCTTTCTCGGCGGCGCGCGCGACGAGCAGATTCTTCAAGCGACCGAAAAAGAAATTCTCGAAATCGTTCGCACCGAACTGCGGCAGATCATCGCCCTGACTGCCGAGCCCCTGTTTGCGCGCGTCTACAAATGGAAGTCTGCCATGGCGCAGTATTCGGTCGGTCACCTCGAACGCCTGCAGCGCATCGAATCCCTTCGTCAGAAACTTCCTGGTCTGGCGCTCGCGGGCAACGGTTATAACGGCATCGGCGTTCCCGACTGCGTGCGCTCCGGCAATGAAGCGGCAGGTAAAATCCTGGCGGAGATGGGGATGTGGTCGGCGGCCTAGCCTCTCCACGCGTATTCACCGCACTTTGTCATCCTTCGCGAAGCGAAGGACCTGCTTTGCGCCCTACGCGTTCGATTACCGGAGTAACCGTCTTCTTCGAGCTCTGTTGTTGCGCGAAACTACGACCCTCAGGCAGTGTTAGTAGAATCAGCATATTAAGCTTTGGAGACCATTATGAGAACTCTGTTGACTCTGCTTTGCCTGACAGCAGCGCTCTGCTTCGCACAGCAAAATTCGCCGCAGGACATGAAGGGCATGAACATGCCGGGTCACGACATGTCGAAAATGTCAGCCCAAGATTCCGGAGAAGACACGGATGCCAGCGCGCATGCCATGCAATCCATGGAAGGTCATCACATGGACATGGGTCCGCACATGAAGATGACCGCGCTTCGCACTTCGCAAACAGGCGATGCGGAGAAGGCTCAGCAGGTCGTGGTGGTGGCGCGAGGAGTGATGGAAAAGTACAAGGACTACTACGTCGCGCTCAACGAAGGCTTCAAGATCTTCCATCCCGAAGTGCCGCAAAAGCAATATCACTTCACCAATTACCGCTACGCGCTCGAAGCGGCATTCAACTTCAATCCCGAGCATCCGACCTCGCTGCTCTATGAGAAGGATGGCGAAGGTTACCGGCTGGTAGGTCTGATGTACACGGCTCCCAAGCGTTTCACCGAGGACGATCTGAACCAACGCATTCCGCTCAGCATCGCGCAGTGGCATGAGCACGTGAACTTCTGCCGGGCGCCCGAGGGCCGCAGGCAGGAGATGCTGGGGCCGCATCCCAAGTTCGGGCTAAGGGGATCGATCGTCACCAAGGAAGAATGCGACGCCAATGGCGGCGAGTTCCATCCCATCATCTTCAACTGGATGGTGCATCTCTATCCGCTCGAGAAAGACGCAGCGCAGATCTGGTCGGTCGATCGCCAGCACGCCGACTGAGAACCTCGGGCCATCGGTAATCGAAGGTCAAAGACGTTTATCCTTAGATTACCCGATCACCTGATGACCCGATGTTCTTCTGATATTCTGAGTTTTTCCCGCGCCTACTCCCAATCCGATGACCACTGCTGCGCCTGCAAGCCGATGGAAGATCATTGTTGCCTTCGGGCTGGTCTATGTCTTCTGGGGCTCGACGTATCTGGGCATTGGCATCGCGGTCGAGCACATTCCTCCGGCGGTCGTGTGCGCCACGCGCTTTCTAGTCGCGGGCACGATTATGCTCGCTTACTGTGCGCTGACCAGACGCCGCATTCATTTTTCGGCGCGGCGACTCAGCCATCTGGCGGCAGTCGGCATTCTACTATTGATGGGCGGCAATCTCACGCTGTCTTACGCGGAGCGGATTGTTCCCACCGGCCTGGCAGCGTTGCTGGTTGCGGTCACGCCGTTATGGTTTCTGGTGCTGGATAGCCTGTTGCTGGGCGACCATCACATCTCGCGGCGAGGAAAAGTCGGGCTCGTGATCGGGATCGCGGGGGTCGTAGTGCTCATCTGGCCCGACCTTCAACACTCGAGTTCCCTTGGCCATCGCGAACTCTGGTGGTCGTTGGCGTTGCAACTCGGATCGTTCAGTTGGGCGCTCGGGTCGGTGCTCTCCAGGAAGTGGCAGACCGCGGCCGCCGATCCCTTCAGCGCCATCGCGTGGCAGGTGGTCTTCGCGGGAATCGCGAATCTGATTTTCGCCCTGCTCGTCGAGAGACCGTTCGTCGAGAGATCGTCCAGCGTGACTTGGACCTTCCGCGGAGTGACCGCGATCCTGTACCTGGTAGTGTGTGGTTCCTGGATCGGCTACACTGCCTATATCTGGTTGCTGCAGCATGTTCCGACCTCGAAGGTTTCCACCTACGCCTACGTCAATCCCGTGGTTGCGGTGTTTCTCGGATGGCTCGTTTTGCACGAACGCATCGACCGCTACATTTTGATGGGGAGCGCAATCATCGTGGCGTCGGTCGTGCTGGTGACGAGCGCGAAGGTCTCGACTCGGACGGCGACGGAAGAACTTCCGGTGGTTGAAACTGCGGGGGATTGAAGTGGGGGTGCCCCCTCCTTGACGTTTCTTTTGTCAAGGGTGGGATTCCACGGTCGCGTCCCGCTTGGGACTTTGTTTTCATAACTCCCAATCTCGCCGCACGCTCGACTTGGACGGGCGAGGACGCCGGTCTCTCCACGACTGCGACTATTCTTCTGGTTCTTCGGCGTCGTTGACGACGTCGACGACGCGGCCTCGGATAGAGAACACCAGCTTCTGATCGTCGTCGGGCTGGAACGTAACTCGTAGCGGCGTGCGCTCCCAGACTGGAGCCGGACACTCCGAGTCGGGATCGTCGCCCCCGCCCGGTTCGCCTGCGTCTTTTTTCAGGATCGGCTTGCGGCGTCCCACCTGCGCGACGACAGCATAGAGTTTCTTGCCGTCCTCGGAAACGCCGCAGTAGGCGATGTAGTCGCGATACCAGCTCGCCGTCGAATAGAAGGGATCGAACTCGGGCAGGTTGAGCTGGGAAACACGTCCGGTGAGGCGGTCAACCAGCAGCCAGCCTCCGCGTTGCCATTGCCAGCGCGTGGCGTTAGCGTTAGCGCTCTCCGTGGGCAGCGCATCGTTCACACGAAAAGCGCGCCGGACCACGAACAGGCGGTCGGTCAGCTCATGCGGAGTTCCGGTGGTGTACTCCCGGAGTCGCGTATCGACAAACAACGGACGCACTTTCAAGTCGAGCAGCTTCTGTCCGGTGGCGTTGGGCCACTTGGCGGAGGTCCATTTCCCAAAAGCGATGACATGCCGTTTCGAGACGGCGACGCATTCGCTCCACGCCAGGCAGAGCATAATGAATATCAATATCAACGAGAGTTTCCGCGGCATGATGGCAGACTGGCATGAGCGCCCAAGGCTTTGCAATGACGTTTGAACAGGCAAAATGTTCGGTTTTCTTGCGGCGCCGTGGACAGGGTTGGACCGCCGGGGGCGGCCGCCCTACGCGGGCCGTGGTTAAGGCGGGTGGTGGCGCGGTTTCCGTGAGTGTGGGAGACTGGGTTCATGAACTTTCCGCTACGACCGCGCCGGACAACCCTTTCCCTGCAGGCGAACTCTTATGCGGGTATGGGTGATCTCCTGGCAGGCCGCCGCAAGCAATCGATTCTGGTGGTTGACGACCATGTGGTGAACGGGGCGCTCATGAAGGAGATGCTGATGAGCCACGGCTATCCCACAGTTGTGGTGCAAAACGCCGCTGCCGCGGAGGCGGAAATCCGGCGCGAGGCTCCCGACCTGATTTTGCTCGACGTGATCATGCCCGGCAAAAGCGGCTACGAGCTGTGCCGCGAACTCAAAGAGGATTCCAGGACGCGGCTGATTCCGATCGTCATGATTACCGGCCTGAGCGCTCAGGAAGACCGCCTGAAGGGAATTGAAGCCGGCGCCGACGATTTTCTGACCAAGCCAATCTATTCCGAGGAATTGTTCGCGCGCGTGAATTCGTTGCTCAAGTTGAAGGAATTCACCGACGAACTGGAGACTGCGGATTCAGTGCTATGCACATTAGGGCTAAGCGTGGAGGCCCGCGATCCTCACACCGAAGGCCATTGTGAGCGTTTGGCACGCAATGCCACGGATTTGGGTCGCTTTCTCGGGGTGGACGAAGAAAGTATTGTCGCTCTAGGGCGGGGCGGTTACCTGCACGACCTGGGAAAGATCGCCGTGCCGGATGAAATCCTGAAGAAGGGCAGCGACCTGACGCCGGCGGAGTGGGAGATCATGAAGCAGCATCCGGTGACCGGCGAGAAGATTTGCCGTCCGTTGAAATCGTTGCGGCTGGTGCTTCCGATCATTCGGCATCATCACGAGCACTCGGATGGGAGCGGCTATCCGGATGGGCTGCGGGCGGCCGAGATTCCGCTCCTGCCGCGCATTCTGCAGGTGGTGGATATCTACGATGCCTTGCGCACGGCGCGTCCGTATAAGCCGGCGCTTGGCCACGAGCAGGCCGCGGTGACCATGCGCGCAGAGGCGCGAAACGGACTCTGGGACGAGGAGTTGGTGTCGGAGTTCTTCGCCATGCTCGACCAGCGCCGGCAAGTGGCGTGAGTCATTTAGTCATTGGATCATTGAGTCATTGGCTAGGGCTCAATCGTTCAATGACTCATTAACTCAATGATTCAATGACCTTGATTTACTCCATCGTCATTCCCGCCTATAACGAAAGCGTGCGCATTCGGCCCACGCTGCATGAGATTCTCCGCTATGTGCAGGAACAAGATTGGGACGCCGAAATCCTGGTTGTGAATGACGGCTCGAGCGATGATACGGCGCAAATCGTGCGCGAGTATGGCAAGTTGCATCCGCAGGTTCTGCTGCTCGAGAACCCGGGCAACCGGGGCAAAGGTTACAGTGTGCGCAACGGGATGCTGCACGCGCGCGGCGATATTTGCCTGTTTACGGATGCCGATCTTTCTTCGCCGATCACGGAAGCCCAGAAACTGTTCGATGCCATTAGTCGAGGCGCAGACATCGCCATCGGGTCGCGCTGGCTGCGGTCGGACCTGCAGACCGAGCGGCAGCCCCTGTACCGGCAGGCATTTGGACGAATCTTCAATCTGGTATTGCGGGTGATTTTGGGGTTGCGTTTCGCGGATACACAATGCGGGTTCAAGGCGTTTCGGCGAGACGCCGCGCAATGCATTTTTCCGTTGCAGAAAATTGAGCGTTGGGGGTTTGATCCGGAAATCCTCTTTCTGGCGCGGCGCGCGGGCCTGCCGGTGGAAGAGGTTCCGGTGCTGTGGGCGCATAGCGAGGGAACCCGCCTGCACCCTTTCCGCGACGGCATGCGCATGTTTGTGGAAGTCTTACGGATCCGGTGGTACGCGATGACGGGGGAGTACACGGCGGGCGCGGTGCCTTCCCCAGGAAAATTGTAAGTCTGACCATCTCTTGTGTGGTACGGGGCTTTGCCCCGTCCAAGCGGGCGAAGCCCCACTTCCGCCAATTCCTACGACGCGGTCCGATCGTTCGCGTTTGCGGCGAGGCGCACGAAATCGGCGATCTGAGCGCCCATCTCTTCAGTGGAAACGGTGCGCTCACCGGGACGCGCCAGATCGCGGGTGCGGAAGCCTCCCATCAACGTTGAGATGACGCCCGCCTCCACGCACTCCGCTTCCTTGGGCAGATGAAAGGTATGGCGCAGCATCATAGCCACCGAGAGGATGGCGCCTAGCGGATTGGCGATGTTCTGCCCTGCGATGTCGGGAGCCGATCCGTGAACCGGTTCGTAGAGACCGACCGGGCCTCCGATGCTGGCCGAAGCGAGCAGGCCGAGCGATCCCACGACTCCTCCAGCCTGATCGGACAGAATGTCACCGAACATGTTTTCGGTGAGGATGACGTCGAAATCGGCGGGCTTCAGGACGAGCGACATCGCGGCCGAGTCCACGTACATGTGGGAGAGCTGAACATCGGAAAAATCACGGCCGATGCGAGTAACGACTTCGCGCCACAGCCGCGAGCACTCCAGAACATTCGACTTGTCGACGGAGAGCAGGCGCTGGCGGCGGGTGCGGGCAAGTTCAAATGCAACGCGAGCGATACGCTCAATCTCCGGCTCAGTGTAGCGCATGGTGTTGAGCGCATGGCGTGCGCCGGGGTCGCCTTCGATAGAGCGAGGTTCGCCGAAATACAATCCGCCGAGCAGCTCGCGAACGATGAGAATGTCGGTTCCTTTGACGATTTCTTGACGCAGAGGCGAGCAGGCAGCCAGCGACGGATAAAAAACTGCGGGACGGAGATTGGCGAACGCTCCGAGTTCCTGGCGCAGTCGCAACAGTCCAGCTTCGGGGCGAAGCTCGCGAGGATTGCGATCGAAGGCAGGATTGCCGACGGCTCCCAGCAGTACGGCCTGTGAGGCCATGCAGGCCTGAATAGTGGCGTCCGGCAAGGGATTGCCGAACTCTTCCAGGGCAGCGCCGCCGATTTCCTTTTCGTCAAGCTCGAGATCGTGGCCAAAGCCGCTGGCCATTTCTTCCAGGACACAAATGGCTTGGGACGTAACTTCAGGACCGATTCCGTCTCCGGGTAGGGAAGTGACACGGAGTTGCATGGAACCTCCCTTCGTTTCCGAAAGGATAAATGAGGACTGGAGGCAGTGGTAGCCTGTTTCGGGCGTTTTACATTTTGTTTACATCGGCGGCAGTGTTTACACGCCGACGTTCAAAAATTAGACACCCCAAAGATAGTCTTCTTGCTCGCTGTGATGATCGGTGAAGGGAATCGACACCTGCGCTTGGCCGGCGCTGCCGGATAGGTGCGCGGGATGCGAGTCACTGGAGTTGGCATTCGCTCCGGCGGCAGCGGCGCGCGGGAAAGGCAAAGCGACTGCAGCGGGCGGAAACTTCTTGGCCTGGCTGCCAGCCACATCGCTGTTGCTGACGTTGCCGCTAATGACGTCCTGAATCAGTTCCAGCAAATGGCCGTCCTGGACCTTCTTGATGCGGTCGGCCAGAACCACAAACTTGCGATAGACTTCATCGAGTTCGCGACGCTCAAACTGGTGTCCCAGTTGTTCGCAGCGCAGAGCCAGTGCGTGGCGGCCGGAGTGCTTGCCCAGCACCAGCCGCGAATCGGGCACACCCACCGACTGCGGCGTCATGATTTCATAGGTCAGCGGATTCTTCAGCATGCCGTCCTGGTGAATTCCGGCCTCATGCGCAAACGCATTGCGCCCGGTGATGGCTTTGTTAGGCTGTACGGGAACCCGGGTGATCTCCGCCAACATCTGGCTGGAGGCGTAGAGTTGCTCGCTGGCGACCGTGGTTTGGTAAGCATAGCGGTCGGGGCGCACCCGCATCGCCATGACGATCTCTTCCAGAGAGGCATTGCCGGCGCGCTCACCAATGCCGTTGATAGTGCACTCCACCTGGCGCGCGCCCTGCTGCACTCCGGCGAGTGAGTTCGCCACCGCCAGTCCGAGGTCGTTATGGCAGTGCGTGGAGATCGTTACTCTTTCGATACCGGCGACTCTCTCCCGCAACGTGCGAATGAGCTGGCCGTATTCCTCGGGCATGCTGTAACCGACCGTATCGGGAATATTGACGGTGGTGGCCCCGGCAGCAATGACCGCTTCGACAACCGAACAGAGAAACGCGACCTCGGTACGGGTAGCATCTTCAGGCGAGAATTCAACGTCGGCGCATAAAGACTTGGCGTGCCGAACCGCCTCCCGCGCCTGCTCCAGGCACTGCTCGCGGGTGATGCGCAGCTTGTACCTCAGATGAATGTCTGAGGTTGCCAGAAAAACGTGGATGCGCGGGCGCGCGGCTCCCTGCAGCGCCTGCCAGGCGCGGTCCACGTCGCCGGTACATGCGCGAGCCAGGCCAGCGATGATGGGACGCTGCACCGAGGCGGCGATGCGTTGTACGGCTTCGAAGTCGCCATCGGAGGCGATCGGGAACCCGGCCTCGATCACCTCCACGCCGAGGCGGTCGAGTTGCTGGGCCAGTCGCAGCTTTTCCTGAACATTCATGCTGCAGCCCGGCGACTGCTCGCCGTCACGAAGCGTGGTGTCAAAGATGGTGATGCGCGGCCGATCCATTGATTCCGTACCTCCGAAAAATCCGATCAGTCTACACTCTATCGGCGGATTGGGGCTAAAGAAAAGGTTATTATAGTAACAGCAGCATTAGCGTCAGTGATACTATTAGAGCAGCTTATGCAATATCTATAATTGATAACAGTGTCAGGTCGTGGGTCTCAGGTGTCAGGACCCGCTGCAGACACTCGAGACTGACACCTTGGGACCTGATCCCCATGGACCTTTCGCAACTCGAAGTGTTTCTCACCGTGGCGCGCGAACGCCGGTTTTCGCGGGCAGCCGAGAAGCTGTTTCGCACGCAATCGGCGGTCAGCCAGACCATCCGGAAACTTGAGTTGGAGATCGGCGAGCCGCTGTTCGACCGGTCTTCCCGTGAGGGAGTCCTCACCGATGCAGGGCGTGTCTTGCAGGAATATGCCGAGAAGTTGCTCAACCTGCGTCAGGACGCGCAGACCGCGCTGGTGGAGATGCGCGAATTACAAAAAGGCAAGCTAGTGATCGCGGCCAATGAATTTACCGCGCTCTACCTGTTGCCGGTACTGGGCGAGTTTCGCCGCCTGCATCCCACCATCAAGATCACGGTGCGGCGTTCGCTGGCCAGTCACATTCCCGACGATGTGCTCAAGCACAACGTGGAGCTCGGAATACTCTCTTACGATCCGCAGGAGCCACAGTTAAGCTCGGCGGTGGTTTATTTGGACGAGCTGGCCCTGATTGTTCCTCCGGGTCATCCCCTGGCCTCAGCGGGTGAAGTCAGCATTCGGCAACTGGGCGCGGAGTCGTTCGTGGCCCACATCGTCGCGTCGCCTTATCGCGATAAAGTGATCGAAGCGTTCCGCCATCACAAGACTCCCCTACACATGGATGTTGAGCTGCCCACGCTGCAGGCCATCAAGCGTTTCGTATGCATGGGGAAGGGAGTGGCGCTAGTGCCGGAGATGAGCGTAGAAAATGAGATCATGCGCGGAGACCTGGTCTGCGTTAAAGTGCGCGATCTGCATTTTCAGCGCAAACTGCGCTTGGTGTACCGGCAGGAATCTGGATTGTCGCACGCCGGGAGAGCGTTTTTGAAAGTGGCGGAGCAGGTGGCAAAAAATAGAGGTGGCCGTTATCGCTTTCAGCGCGAAAAGTAGTTTCTGTTTGTGGAGCGTCGGGCGCCCCCACCCGGCCGAACGAACTCGTGGCGTTGCCCCAGTGTTCCCCCGTGACCTCTGTGGTTAAGTGTCGGGAGCTAAAAGGGAACGAGGCTATTTGGAATCTTTGCGGCGCGAGGAATCCACAGCAGGCACGATCGCCCGCCGCAACGGCACCATCGCGCCCTTGGACGGATCGGCGGCAGCAGAGGCCCGCGTCAGCACCTCGTGCTGGATGTACTGCACGAAGTCCTGAATCTGGCGCTGCATTTCTTCCATGCGCTCGCGCATTTGCAGAATGATGGCAATGCCGCTGATGTTGACGCCCAAATCACGCGCCAGCGACAGGATGAACTCAAGCCGCTGCAAATCTTCATCGGTGTAGAGCCGGGTGTTGCCCTCGGTGCGGCTCGGCTTGAGCAGCCCTTCGCGCTCGTAGAGGCGCAAAGTCTGGGGATGAATCTCATACATCTCAGCCACCGCCGAGATCATGTATGCGCCCTTGGATTTACGCTTAGTCATCGGCCGCCGTTCCCTAATGTATAACAGGCCGGTGGTGATGCAGCGACGAAGTTCGGAAACAGGTTGTGTGGTGGCGGGGCTCCGCCCCGCCAGGACGGGGCAAAGCCCCGTCCCCACACAGGCGCTACGCTGCCATCTCTGGTTTCGGCTCCGGAGCCGCCCAGCCCGCCGGCTTCAGCGCATGGTTGATCAGGTAGGCGACGACGCCTGCGCCAATCACGAGCAGCCCAAATAAGAGCGAGCTCATGCCGAGCACAACCTCATGTTCGCTGCGAATAATGGCGAATCCCAGCAGCAGAACTGGAGGAATGCCAACCGCAATCGCTCCAAACATGCCCCCCGGCACGCGGAACGGACGCTTCAATTCCGGTTCGCGAATGCGCAGGCAGATGAGCGCCACAAATTCGAGCAACAGGCTCGCCCCGTAAATCATGATGTCAAGCGTGACCAGCCGTTCGAAGCCAAGGTTCAGAGCGAGTCCCCAGCCGACCGCCAGCGCCACAATCGCAACCCAGGGAGCGCGCGACTTCGGATGCAGCTTGCCAAAAACCTTCGGCAGCATGCCATCCTGAGCCATGGCCAGCGGCAGCCGCGAATAGCTCATGACAAGGGCGTTGAACATGCCGAAGCCGCTCATCATGCCACCCGCCACGAGCGCGATTCGAAGCACCGGTCCACCCATCAGTTGCGCTACGTCTGCCCACGCGCCGGTTTCCCATGCGCTGGCCGGAAGGCCGGTGATCCACATGGCGGCAAACGGAAGAACGTAAGTGACGCAGACAATGGCCACCGCGACCAGCATGGCGCGCGGATAAGTGCGTTGCGGGCGTTCCACTTCAGTGGCGATCGTGGAGGCGTTGTCCCATCCCATGTAGTTCCACATGCAAATAAGCAAGCCGCCGAGAATGTCGACATTTGAAGTAGTCGGCTTGGTTACCGCATTCGCCAGCGCGTGAATCTTGAAAGGCGCCAGCACAAAAATGGCGGCGAAGGGCGCCGACAGGGCGAAGAACAGCCATAGCGAAGTCGTCGAGACCACCTTCACGCCCATGATATTAAGGATCGCGCAGACGATCACCACGCCCAGCGCGACGGCCACGCCGCGATGGTTTTCCTGGAACCAGGGAAACATCCGCGTGAGGTAGGCGACAAACAGCGTAGGATAGATCGCCATATCGAAAATGGACGCTACCAGCGACAGCCATGCTTCCTGAAATCCCCAGAAATTTCCCATGGCGCGGCGGACCCAGGCGTAGTAGCCGCCTTCAAAGGGCAGTGCGCTCGAAAGCTCGCCGATCATGAACGCGGTCGGCAGGCTCCAGAGAAGCGGGGTCAGCAGCAGGATGAGAATCGCTTTGCCATACCCAGCGCCGTGCACGATGTCTTCGGTGCCATAGGTTCCGCCCGAGACCATAAAGAAGGTCGCGGCGACCAGAGGCCACAGGGTGAGGCGGATAGATTTCTTCGTCTTCTTGAGATCTGGAGCGGCGGCGGGAACGACGCTAGGCTGCGAAAGGTGAGTGGTTGCGGTAGCTGTTGCCAATTTCTATGGCTTCCTCCTCGGGCGACTCACTCTCACCACCGCGTCTCCCTTGATTTTCGTTACGCGGCTCCCAGGGTGGACAGCGATTCCCGGGCATTTTCGGCGAAGTTAGTTCGCATGTGTGAGATTACGGGAATTTTCCACAGATGCAAGAAATTTTTGAGTTATTGTGCAAATTTTTGTCAGGGAGGGCGGTACCGAGGTAATGGCGTCAGGAGCTGCTTCATTGCCGGGAAAGTCCTTTACCACCGGAGCACAGAGGAAACCGACTTTTTCCTGTGTTCCTCTGTGCTCCCTGTGGTAAAGATTTTGACTCAGACCTTGCTCCAAAGCTCTTCCCGAGGGTCCTCGGGGTTAAGTTTGGCCAGCTCCCGCAGCAGTTCTTTAGTCTTTTCGTCGCGCGGCATAGGCACGGTAATCCTCACCTCGACGATTTCATCCCCGCGCACGCCGTCCTTAGTCGCCGACGGCACTCCCTTTTCCCGCAGCCGAAGCTTTTGTCCCGATTGCGTCCCGGGAGGAATCTTCAGCATGCTCCGGCCATCAATGGTGGGCACTTCAATCTTCGACCCCAACGCCGCTTCGACCGCCGTCACCGGCACCGTGATGTGGATGTCGTCACCCTCGCGCTGGAACAGCGGATGCTCGCCGATGCGGATGATCACGTAAAGATCGCCCACCCCGCCGCCGCGCAGCCCGGCATTGCCTTTGCCGGCGATGCGAATGCGCTGCCCATCGCGGGTTCCGGCCTTGATGCGAATTTCGAGCGGATCGGTGCGCTCGATGCTGCCTTCGCCATGGCACACCGGGCAGGTCGAAATATTCTTGCCCGTCCCATGGCAGCGCGGGCAGGTGACGTTAAACTTCATCCGGCCGCCCGTCTGTTCGATGGTTCCCTTGCCATGACATTGCGGACATTGCCCCGGAGCTTCGATGAAGCCATTGCCGTGGCAGTTTCCACAGACATCGCGCCGGGCGATATTCAGCTTCATCACCCCGCCACGGATCGCGGTCCAGAACGGCACGTTGACCTGGTACTCAAGATCGCTGCCCGGCTCCGGCCCCTCTTCGGGAGCCTGGCCGTGCCCGCCGCCAGTGAAGATGCTGGAGAAGATGTCGCGGAAGCCGCCGCCCGCGCCGCTCGAACCCTTACGCCCGCCCGCGCGCGCGCCTTCAAAAAGATCGGAAAAGTCAAAGCCCCCGAAATCAACGTTGCTAGGTCCGCCCGCCCGATGGCCTCCCGGAAAGCCGCCGCCAAAGTCGCCGGGGCCGGCTCCAGGCTGTCCGCCGCCGCGCGCGTAGGCATCCGCTGTAGCCGGATCGATATTGTCGGAGTAAAACCCGAGCTGGTCGTAAACTTTCCGCTTCTTGGGATCGCTCAGGACGTCGTTGGCCTCGGAGAGCGTCTTGAACTTTTCTTCCGCCGCTTTGTCGCCGGGGTTGACGTCAGGATGATACTTGCGCGCAAGCTTGCGAAACGCCTTGCGGATGTCGTCGGTGGAGGCGGACTTCTTCACGCCGAGAACGCCGTAATAGTCTTTGGTTTGGGTGGCCATGTCCTAGCTGTAAGGGTCAGCTTTCAGCTTGTCGTTCTCCGTCATCTTACGCTTTGTCATCCTGAGCGTAGCACGGCCCTCGGCAAAGCCGAGGGCCGTGCGGAGTCGAAGGACCTCTACCTCCACAGCTTAATTCACGGTCTCCTTGGCCTGCTCATCCAACGCCACAGTGAACGCCTCGAACGGCGAGGCATCCAATGAGACTGGGATCTTCTGCATTCCCGTAGCGGTGGGCGCGAAGCAATACCAGCGCCCCTCTTCCGGGACGAAACTCACAAAAAACATCTGTCCATTGACTTCGAATCTCAATTCGCTTTCCTCTTTCCTGCAACCGGGATTACAAGCCCTTTGAGTGTGATGCAAATTGGGGGCGCATTCGCGCCCCCACTGATGTGCCACTCGTCAAGAGCGAGTAGATCCCTCGGTACGCGAGGGATGACGGCTGCGGGCTCCCCGCTTCGCTCATGCCCGCAAAGCGCCTTCACTTCTTGTCCTCGACGTCCACGTACTCAGCGTCGATCACGCCTTCGTCCTTCTTCGAGCCCGCCCCGTTCGTGCCAGGTGCCGCGTGCCCATCAGTCGGCCCCGCGCCGCCCGCCCCCGGTGCCCCGCCGGCAGTCGCCTGCGTAGCCTTATACATCTGCTCCGCCAGCTTGTGCGAAGCCGCAGTCAGCTTCTCGCGCGCCGAGTCCATCGCCGCCTTGTCGCCGCCTTCGATGGCTTTCTTCGCGTCCGCCAGTGCGTTTTCTACGTCCCCGCGCTCCGAGCCCGAGATCTTGTCGCCATGCTCTTTCAGCATCTTCTCGATGTTGTAAACCATCGAGTCGAGCTGATTCTTGGCTTCGATCTCTTCGCGCCGCGCTTTGTCTTCGGACGAGTGCGCGTCGGCTTCCTTAGCCATCCGCTCGACTTCTTCCTTCGACAAGCCCGAAGACGAAGTGATCGTGATCTTCTGATCCTTGCCCGTGGCCATATCTTTTGCCGTCACGTTGAGGATGCCGTTAGCGTCAATGTCAAAGGTCACCTCGATCTGCGGCACGCCGCGAGGCGCCGGCGGCAGCCCCGTCAAATGGAACTTGCCCAAAGTCCGGTTCTGCGCCGCCAATGGACGTTCCCCCTGCAGCACATGCACTTCAACCGAAGTCTGACTATCGGCCGCGGTGGAAAACGTCTCCGTCTTCTTAGTCGGAATCGTAGTGTTTCGAGGAATCATCGGCGTAGCCACGCCGCCCAGCGTCTCGATCGACAAAGTTAAAGGAGTCACGTCCAGGAGCAGCAGGTCTTTCACCTCGCCGCCAAGCACGCCGCCCTGAATCGCCGCGCCGACCGCCACCACTTCATCCGGATTCACGCCCTTGTGCCCTTCGCGTCCAAACAGTTCTTTGACGATCGCCTGAATGCGTGGCATCCGCGTCTGTCCGCCGACCAGCACCACTTCATTAATCTTGCTGGCATCGACACCCGCATCTTTCATGCACTGCTTCGAAGGCCCTACCGACCGCTGCAAAATGTCCTCAACCATCGATTCGAGCTTGGCCCGAGTCAGCTTCTTGACCAGGTGCTTCGGCCCGGAAGCATCCGCCGTGATGAACGGCAGATTGATCTCGTGCTCCATGGTGGTAGAAAGCTCGATCTTCGCCCGCTCGGCCGCATCCCGCAGACGCTGCAAAGCCATCTCGTTGCCCTTGCCACGCAGGTCGAGCCCTTCATCTTTCTTGAACTCGTCAATCAGCCAATCCACCAGCCGCTGATCGATGTTGTCGCCGCCCAAATGCGTGTCGCCATTGGTGGCCTTCACCTCGATCACGCCTTCGCCAACTTCCAGCACCGAGATGTCAAAAGTCCCGCCGCCAAAGTCGTACACGGCGATCGTCTCGTCCTTGCCCTTGTCGAGCCCGTAGGCCAGTGCGGCCGCCGTTGGCTCGTTGATGATGCGCTTCACGTCGAGCCCAGCGATTCGCCCGGCATCTTTGGTAGCTTGCCGCTGCGCGTCGTTAAAGTAAGCCGGCACCGTGATGACCGCCTCGGTGACTTTTTCGCCAAGATAGTCTTCCGCCGCCTTCTTCAGCTTCTGCAAAATCATCGCGGAGATCTCGGGCGGAGTAAACTTCTTCCCCTGCGCCACGATCACCACGTTGTCGCCGTCCCGTTCAACCTTGTAAGGGACCATCTTCAATTCTTCGCTAACCTCGTCATAGCGCCGTCCCATAAAGCGCTTGATCGAGTACACCGTGTTCTCAGGATTAGTAATAGCCTGCCGCTTGGCGACCTGCCCCACCAGCCGTTCCCCGGTCTTGGTAAAACCAACCACGGAAGGCGTAGTCCGCCCACCTTCTTCATTCGGTATAACTTTCGGCTCGCCCCCCTCCATAACCGCCACGCAGGAGTTGGTAGTGCCCAAGTCAATTCCAATAATCTTCCCCATAACGCATCCTCCTAAAATAAGTGCTTTATAATCAATGCAATAATGATTACGCTCTAGGCCATGCTATAACCTGAGCGAACCATTGTCAAGTTTTAGATGCGGGGAAGCGGCTGGTGGATGCGGCTCAATCGTGTCTGCGAGATGTCGGCCGCGGCGGGCGGGTCAGACGATCTGTCTCCACACCTGCCTCGCCTTGGGAGGCATTGTGCGCAAGATAGTCCTCCGGTCTTCCACTTCAAATCGAGCCATCTTTTCACGGTGGAAAACGGCCAGCAAGAAATTGACGCCCGCCGCGCACCTCTCGACCAATTCGACCTCTTTCCTAGCCGCCTGATCCGAGTAAACGATCTTACGGAGCGCCGCTCTCATTTCCACGGTCGGCACCGAGGACGTTCGTTCTGTGCCCTTCCCGGAGCCGGGCTTGACATGTGTTTCACATGAAAGTATGTTCATCACATGTCGAAGATGATTCAGCTTCGAAATGTGCCGGACGCCCTCCACCGCACTCTGAAAGCCCGCGCCGCCTTGGCGGGCATGTCATTGTCGGATTATTTACTAGCAGAAATTAGAGAAGTCGCAGAGCGCCCAACTTTGGCCGAGTTACGCGCGCGTCTGCACAAACGCAAGCCGGTTGCCGTCGATCTTGATACTGCCCGCCTCGTGCAGGAAGAACGTGCAGGAAGGTCGCAGGAACGATGAACGTAGACACTAATGACCGGTGACCCGTGATCGTTCTCGACGCGTCGGCCGCCATTGACTGGCTGTTGCAGACCGCTGCGGGAAAGCGGATTGAGCGGCGGATTTACTCGCATAACGAATCCCTGCATGCTCCTCACCTCCTGGATCTTGAGGTCGGCCAGGTACTGCGCCGTCTCCTGCGGGAAGGCTCTGTCTCAAGCGACCGCGCTAATCAGGCAATCGAGGACTTGCTCGACTTGCGCATGACTCGGTATCCCCACTTCGTTCTGCTGCCCAGGATTTGGCAGCTCCGTCACAATTTGTCCGCATATGATGCGGCCTATGTCGTGCTCGCCGAAAAACTGGGCGCTAGTCTGGTTACGCGTGACGGCCGGCTGGCCTCCGCATCCGGTCACGCCGCGTCAATCGAGTTGTTTTGATTCGGCCCGGGTGCCTCAACCTTGCTCGTTCTGTGGCGGGCGGCCGGGGCGACCTTCCTCACGCGGGTGCCGCAATCACCGCAGCTATCTCACATTTACGATCCAAGCCCTTGACACCCTCTCGTATACTAAAAGTATCGCCGACAATTAATTTCGCACGCGTGGCCCTCCGGTCACTGAATGGGTCGGTGTCCGCAGCCAGAGGATTCAGACGGAACGACTGACTAAGCCGGAGCGCTCATAAGTTATTAACAAATAAAGACTTTACCGGTAACTCTTTTAATTTCAGAGACCTGGAGTTGGTCCCCCTCTAAGTCTTTGATTCCAAAAGACCGGGGGAGGGGTACCTCAACCAGTCGGGTTCAGCGCTGCGCCAGCCGATAGGCTCGGATCTCGTCCTTCACCGCCTTCAGAGCGCCCTTGCCCCATAGATTCGCGGGCTCGATATCGTCGTGGGTGTTGGCATCGAATCCCTCGTCGGGCGGCCCAAACTCATTGAGCTGGTGAATGATCAGGAAGATCGGATCGAGTTGCTTCGCATAGCTCATAAAGGATTCGAAGGTGATGTAGCCGCCTCCAGGTCCAAAACGAAGAGCGTCGTCGGGACAATAAGGCAGAGCCTCCGGATTGGGGCAGCCCCATCCGTCCTGCCCGGCGGTGGCGATGGAAGCGGTGAAATTCTCCACTCTCGATCCCGCCAGGTTGTACGAGGGATAGTAAGGACATGACGGCTCCGTGCAGCAAGCGTTGAGCCGGTCGACCCAACTCCAGAACCCATATGCAGGATTGATCTCCACCGGCCCGTCGGGCGTGCCCTGCCTTGCCCACAGATCGGGCTGGCTGTCGAGATATCCGGCCATCAGCCTGAAAGTATATTTCTCGCCAATTTCAGGATGCCGTTGCAGAAACTGCTCGATCCGATACCAGAGAGGATGATCGGCGGGATTCGGATCCTGCGCCGCGCCCAGAAACACAAGCATGAGCGGCTTGCCTTCGTAAATCACGCTCAGATCGGGATAGTGCTGCAAACGCGCGCCAAAGTAGTCCACTTCTTTTTCGAACGCAGTTTTCCCGTCTTGATCCTTGATCAAAACATTGCCGTCGATACCGCCCAGCAGAGGAATCAGCTTGAGCCGGGTTCCCAGCGCCGACCATGCGGGATAAAGGTTGCCCGTATTGTTGCGAATGGTCTGGTTGTAAGAACGGAAAGATGGAGTACAGTTCGGCACGTATTTCTTGACGAACCATTCGCTGTTGAAGATACAGCTGACATTATTCGTTACTTCGCTGATGGCTGCATCAACTTCCATGGATTCCAGCCAGGCGACGTGCTGCTTGATGACGGCCGGATCGGCGCTGTCATAGCCGCCTCCCACGGCTTGCATGTCTGCCGACTGCAGCAGCGGCATGGCCGAGAAGCCTTGGAAGGTCACGGCGCGCGGACCGAACCAGGCCTCGTACTCCATGACAACGACGCGGCTGTCGCCGTCGACAACCAGCGGGCCGACCGGCGCAGCGCCCGCGAGCGAGTTGGCAAGGAGAACGTGAACGGCAAACGTAACGAAGACAGTTTTCATCGAAATAATGTGGGCGATAGACCGGTGAACGAGCGATCGCGAAACACCTCGACACATAAATCCCCTCAATGGTAAACCCGCATTTTAAGGAGAAGTTGCCGGCGTGCCGGCTCACTAAATAGGGGGCTCTGTAATAATTACAGAGTAACAAGTGCTCGCCTGTGTTCTCGTTAACCACATTCGGCCCTGAGCGCTATCAGAGACCTACAACCATGTCGGGTGCCCCCTTCCTTGCATGTTCTGTGCGCAAGGGTGGGATTCCACGGACGTTTCAGACGTTTCAGTCTTGGGATTTCCTCACGCCCGCGCCTTCTTTCTCTCGTCGCTCATCACCTTCCGCAGAGCCCGGTTGATCCGTGTCTGGTAGCCCCGCCCGCCCCGTTGGAACCACGCCAGCACGTCGGCGTCCAGCCGGAGCGTCACCGGCTTCTTCACTGGCTTGTACATGCCAGCCCACTCCTCCGGCAGGTACCGCGGACGCCTCTTCGACCCCGCCGACGCCGCAATTCCGGTCACTTTTCGCGCTGCTCTCGCCCGCTTCGTAACTCGTTTCCGTCGTTTCATTTGAATCATTATGTACGTATATAATCATACGAACACAAATACAAGTACAATGTTCCACGTGAAACACTTTTCGCATTTACGCTCGTATCGATTGATACTGGGTTACAAGGGCTAGCGAACCGGCGACCAGCTACATCCCCGGAAACTTCATTCCCGCCATGCGCCGCGCGAAGCTCGGCTTGCCCATCTGCTTGAACATTTTTTTCATCTGGGCATACTGCCGAAGCAGGTTGTTGACTTCCTGCACGCTGGTGCCGGAGCCGCGGGCGATGCGCTTGCGGCGGCTGCCGTTGATGGCTTCGTGATGATTGCGTTCGTATCCGGTCATCGAATTGATGATGGCCTCAACCCGGTTAATCTGTTTCTCGTCAACCTTGTCGGCAGCTTTTTGCAGGCCGGAAAACGCGCCGACGCTGGGCAACATGCCCATGAGACTTTGCAGCGATCCCATTTTACGAACTTGTCGCAACTGGTCGCGGAAATCTTCGAGCGAAAAGCCGTCGCCAGCGAGGACCTTGGAGGCAAGTTCGTTGGCCTTCTTCTTGTCGATCTGCGACTCGGCTTTTTCGATGAGCGAAAGAATGTCGCCCATACCCAGAATGCGCGAGACGATGCGATCGGGATGGAAGGGCTCCAGCGCATCATATTTTTCGCCGACGCCGATGAACTTGATTGGTTGTCCAGTAACTTGACGGATGGAGAGTGCTGCGCCGCCGCGAGCGTCACCATCCATCTTAGTAAGCACAACGCCGGTAAGGGTTAGCTTCTTATGAAATTCGTCGGCTGACTTGACGGCGTCCTGTCCAGTCATCGAATCGGCGACGAATAAAATTTCCTGCGGATTGAGCAGCCGCTTGAGCGACTGCATCTCGTCCATAAGTTGGTCATCGATGTGGAGACGTCCAGCAGTATCGACGATTAGCACGTCGCAGCCAGTGTTGATCGCTTCGCGCCGAGCTTCTTTGGCAAGCCGCTCGACGGTAGCGGTATTCGCTTCGCCGACCTCGCCTTCGTAGAGGTTGGCCTTGATCGCCGCCGCAACCACTTTGAGTTGCTCGCGAGCAGCGGGACGGTAAACGTCGACCGAAACCAGCAGCGGCCGGTGTCCGCCATTCTTCAGCCAGTTGGCGAGCTTACCAGAGGTCGTGGTTTTGCCGGAGCCCTGCAGCCCCGCCATAAGCACGACGGTCGGGGGTTGTGAAGCGAATTTTAATTTAGCCGTATCTTTGCCAAGAGTCGCGACCAGTTCATCTCGGACGATCTTGATCACCTGCTCGCCCGGCGAAAGCGCAGTCAGAACTTCCTGACCAACCGCCTTGAGCTGGATGCGGTCAATGAGCTCTTTGACCACCTTAAAGTTGACGTCGGCCTCAAGCAGCGCCAGACGAATCTGTTTGAGCGCCTCGGTGATGTTCTCCTCGGTGAGGACGGCCTGTCCGCGGAGAGACTTGAAAGCGCGCTGGAGTTTTTCCTGAAGATTCTCAAACATAGGGGCAATTTTCTATTTTAGCAGCGGGAACGTCTGGCGTATGCTCTGCGCTTCCGGCTCCGAGCATCGAGCTACGGGTCGCGAATAATCACTCACCTTCACTCCACCTTCGGCCGCACCATTTCAAAGCGCTCGGTGGTTCGCGTGTACTGCATTCCGCCCATGCGCCCGATCAGATCGAGCGAATCCCGATCCAAACATCCGTCTTTTATGTGCTGCTCGTTGATGTGAACCGAGACGATTTCACCAATCACCAGGCTGCCGCCCTCGGGAGCGGGATTGAAGTCGAGAATCTGATGCAGCTTGCATTCAAAGCTGACGGGAGACTCCACCACGCGCCGCGGCCGCACGACTTTCGAAGGCGCCGAAGCGATCTTTGCCACCTCGAATTCATTGATGGACGGGTCGTAGTCGCCGCTGGTCAGGTTCATGGCCTCGGCCAGTTCGTAAGTGACCAGGTTGATCACGAATTCTCCGGTCTCGCGAATATTCCGCAGCGTGTCTTTAGGCACTCCGGCGGGCGTTCCACCGGGCTCTCCTGCCGCCGCTCCCGATTTCTTCGGCGAGCGCATCCCCGGGGCAAACGCCAACAGCGGAGGCTTGGCGCATACGGCATTGAAAAACGAGAAGGGCGCCAGGTTAGGTTGTCCGGAAGCGCTGAGACTCGAGACCCACGCAATCGGACGCGGCACCACGGCGCTGATCAGAATGTTATAGAACTCACGGTGCGCAAGCTGAGAAGGGACGACGTCCATAGCGTCGAGTATATCTTCTGCTCTTTGTTACCACTCAGTCAGCTCTTCCCGCCAAACACTTCTTTCGCCGCCACTACCGTGTTGCAGTGGATGGTAATTGTGTCTTCGACATTCATCGCGTAGCCGCCGGCGAGGGTGACCATCACGGGGATGCCCTCGGCTTTGGCGATTTGGTACACGAGAGCGTCTCGCTCCTTCAATCCCTCAATCGTCAACGACAATCCGCCAAGCTGATCTTCGCAATAAGGGTCGGCTCCCGCGAGGTAACAGATGAGGTCCGGCTTGAGCTTGCCCAATCCCAAACTGAGCGCGTTGCCGACACACGCCAGATATTCGTCGTCGCCGAGCCCGTCGGGCAAATTCAGGTCAAGCGACGAAGGGGGCTTAAACGCCGGGTAGTTGTTCAACTGATGGAGCGAGATGGTGAAGACATCCGTGACGGGGCTGCTCCGCGGCCTCGTCCCGGGCGGAGCCGGGTGTGTGGGATTGAGAACCGAAGCAAACGTCGGGGGCTGCGGTTCGCTGGGGACACGCGGGCCGGAAAAAATCACGGCCGTACCATTGCCTTGATGGACGTCGCAATCGACGGTCATCGCGGTGCGAATCTTGCCGTCACGCTGCATACAGCGAATGGCAACGGCCACGTCGTTGATCATGCAGAAGCCTTCGCCGTGACCAGGGAAAGCGTGATGGAATCCACCGCCAATGCTGATCGCCACGCCGTCGTCGAGGGCATGATCGGCGGCCAGCACGGAACCGCCTGCGGCGAGCCAGAAGGCGCGCACCAACTCCGGCGAATACGGGACTTCGAGCTCTAACTCTTCCAGTGCGGTGAGCGTGCCCGTCTTCAATTTGTGGACGTACTGCGGAGTGTGCACCAACAGTACGTCCTGGTCGGTTGCGGGATGAGGAGTGACAAAATCGAAAGGTTCGACAACTCCAGATGCAAGCAGCCGGTCATAAATGCACTTGTATTTTTCCGCGGGAAAAACGTGGGAGCCGATCGGTAGATAGTAGTCGTCGCTGTAGACGAGTTTGAATGGCAGCATGCTGCACTCAGAATTCAGCACCCGGCGAGTTAAGCACCGAAGACGCCATATCATACGCGGATTACCGTGTTTTCGCAGTGACGGCTCGCGGTTCGGCGGGCAGAGTTTGGATTAGGTCTCGCCCAGGGTTTTTACCACAGGGGCATCGAAACACGCGCCTTCCCCTGTGTCCCCTGTGGTGAACAATTCCTTAGCTGCTAAACTTGGCTCATTGCCTCCCAAGAAGAAATCGTCGCCGCAAGTGAGTGCCGCGCCTGTGCCTTCGTCTGCCTCGGCTAACGCTAAGGGGCGGATTTTCCTGATCGATACGATGTCTTTCATTTTTCGCGCCTATCACGCGATGGCGCGACAGCGGCCGATGTCGACAAAAACCGGGGTCCCGACCGCGGCCACGTACGTTTTCGTCAACATGTTGCGCAAGCTGCGCGACGATTTTTCGCCCGAGTACCTGGCGGCGGTGTTCGATGTAGGCGCGCCGACGATTCGCAATCAGCAGGCGGAAGCGATCACGACGATCCGCAAGTTCGACATCAAGACGCAGACATTCAAGGAATCGCAGTATGGCGGCTACAAGGCGAACCGCGCCGAGATGCCGGGCGACCTGGTGCAGCAGATTCCATACATTCGGCGGGCGCTGGAGGGGTATCGCATCCCAATTCTGCAGCTCGAAGGCTACGAAGCCGACGATGTGATCGGAACGCTGGCACGGAAAGCGGCGGCAGAATCGTATCCGGTGTTTGTGGTGTCGAGTGACAAAGACATGCTGCAACTGGTGAACGACAAAGTGCAGGTGCTGAATCCGCCGAAGGACAATCTGATTTGCGATGCGGTGAAGGTAGAGGAAATTCTGGGAGTGCCTCCGTCGAGAGTGGTGGATGTAATGGCGCTGCGCGGCGACTCGGTCGACAACATTCCGGGCGCGCCCGGAATCGGAGACAAGGGGTCAGTGGAACTGATTCAGCGCTTTGGCAGCGTAGAACACGCGTTGGATCATGCTGCCGAGGTGGAAAAGAAGACATACCGCGAATCGCTGCAGAACAATCGCGACAACATTCTGTTCAGCAAACAGTTGGTGACCATCGATACCGACGTGGCGGTCGACCTGGATGTTGCGGCGATGAGAGCGGGCGAACCGAACGTTGAATCTCTGCGCGCGTTGTTTGCCGAGCTCGAATTCACTTCTTTGCTGAAAGAGCTGCTTCCCGTAGTTGAAGTGAAAGAGGGCGACTACCGGGAAATCAAGTCGAAGGTTGAATTCGAGGAGTATTTGAGAGGCTTGGGAGAGGGCACGCCGCTTGCGCTCGCAATTGCGACGGAACACACAGAGAGCCTTTACACCGAGAGCGCTGCAGAAGAAGACGAGCCTCAGCCGGCGCAGTCGGGGTTTCTGGCTTTGCAGCCCGCAGATGCTGATGGTCAGAGTGAAGTACAGCGTATTGCCGTCTCGAATGCTCCAGGGGCTGGCGCGATGGTCGTGCTGGAAGACAGAGCGCTTGCCGATCGCGTGAAAAGTGTGCTCGAAAATGCCGCTGTGCCCAAGACGGTTCACGATCTCAAATCTGCGCTCCACCATTTTGGCGAGCATTTTTCCGAGCATGGCATTGCGCTGGCCGGAGTGCAGCATGATCCGATGCTCTATTCCTACCTGCTCGATCCGACCTACTCGTCGCATTCGTTGCCGGAGGTTGCGCTGCGCAGATTCAATTTGAAGTTGAGCGGGAACTTGGCGGAAGCGGCGGATGTAACCGGCCGACTGGCGAGCGCGCTCCGCAAAGAAGTCGACGATCAGGGACTGGCCTCGGTGTACGAAGAGATCGATGCACCGCTCGTGCCGGTGTTGGCGCGCATGGAAGACGCGGGAGTGAAGATCGATCTCGCTGCGCTGGAGGAGATGTCGGTGAAGTTGCAGCGCGAGGCCGCAGCCAAGGCGCGTGATATTTATGAGCGTTGCGGCGTAGAGTTCAACATCAATTCGCCGAAACAACTGGGCGATATGCTGTTCAACAAGCTGGCGCTGCCGATGCCGGTGAAATACGGGAAAGGAAAAAAGATTTCGACGGCGGTGGATGTATTGGAAGGACTGGCTGCGGATCACGAAGTTCCGCGGCTGGTGCTGGAGTACCGGCAACTAACCAAGCTGAAGTCGACCTATGTGGACGCATTGCCTGCGCTCATTCGCAGCCAGAGCGGCCGTGTGCATACGACTTTTGGGCAGACCGGAACCGCGACGGGGAGGCTGTCCTCAACTAACCCGAATCTGCAGAATATTCCGATTCGCACCGAACTTGGACGAGAGATTCGCGCAGCTTTTATCGCCGAGCCCGGGCACGTACTGCTGGCGGCGGACTATTCGCAGATCGAACTGCGGCTGCTGGCGCATTTTTCGAAGGACAAGCTCCTGGTGGAGGCATTTCGGCGCGGCGATGACATTCACACCCTAACCGCGTCGCAGGTATTTGGCGTGCCGCCGCTGATGGTCACGCCCGACCACCGGCGGCAGGCGAAGGTGGTCAATTTCGGTATTGTTTACGGCTTGTCGGCGTTTGGGCTGTCGCAACAGTTGGGTATCGAACCGGGCGAGGCCAGGAAATTCATCGAAGCCTACTTTGAAAAATATGCAGGAGTGCGGGCGTTCATCGATGCCACACTCGAGCAGACGCGGCGCGATCAGAAGGTGAAGACGCTGTTTGGGCGCATTCGGCCGATTCCCGACATCAACAGCAAGAACGCCACCCAGCGCGGGTTTGCGGAGCGCACGGCGGTGAACACTCCGTTGCAGGGAACGGCCGCCGATCTGATCAAACTGGCTATGATCCGGATTGATGAGGAAATCCGCAAGCGCGGGCTGAAGTCGCGGATGACTTTGCAGGTGCACGATGAACTCGTGTTCGAGGTGCCCGAGAGTGAAGTGGGAGCAATGAAGCCGCTGGTACGGCAGCACATGGAGGAAGCGCATGTGCTCGCCGTCCCGCTGCTGGTGGAAATCGGTGTGGGGACAAACTGGCGGGACATGGAGTAGAAAAACGCATCGAGATAGTAAATGATGAAGCCCGATGCTGAGGAAAACTATTCCAGCATTTTCGATATACTCGAAAGAACGGTTCTCGCAAGTGCCGCGTTCGTCGTTGATTCCAGCCGCATGACGAAGATATTCGATCCTGCGGAGGCAGTCTGATGAGTGCAGCTACAGCGCTGGCGTTAGAAACCACGCCGCAGCGCAATTTCCCCCGCTATCCCATCAACGTACGCGTGGACTTAATCGCATTGCGATCCGGAGTTCCCGAAAACCTGCCTGGGCGTTGCACCGATATCAGCGAAGTCGGTGTGGGCGCGGTGGTGGCGGGACAAATGGCCGCGGGCCAGCAGGTGGCGGTCGAACTGCGCCTTCCGAATGTCGGTGTGCCGGTCCGCGCACGCGCCCTGGTACGTTATCAGTCACGGCTTCGTTGCGGGCTTGAGTTTGTGGGACTGTCGCTGGAGCAGCGGGAGATGATCCGGTATTGGGTTTACCGCGCCGCTTCCCAGCCGGTGGATTCCAGAGAAAAGACCGGCGGAGCCGCAAAGACAGAAGCGCCCGTCGCCGCCGCGCGACTGGCTGCGCGGCCAAAGCGCAGAATTCGCATCGGGCGGCGCGGATTTTTTGGACTGATCGTTTGCACGCTCGCTTTGGCTGGTCTCGGATGGTGGCAGTGGCAGAGATCCTGGAACGAACTGGAAAAGCGGTTGCCGGTTGGGGAAGAGGGGTTGCGAGTCTCTCCGGAAACCATGGAGAAGCGGATTGTGACTGAGGTCGAGCCGGTGTATCCAGAGGCTGCGCGAACCGCGCGCCTAGAAGGCTTGGTGGTGCTGGATGCGGTGATTGCGGCAGACGGCAGCGTGAAACGCTTGCGGTCTGTGTCCGGACCCGACCTGCTGGTGCAGTCGGCGACGCAGGCGGTGCAAGCCTGGAAATTTAAGCCGTACGTCGATCAATCCCGCGGCAAAACGGTTGAGGTTGAAACCACGATTGCAGTCGAGTTCCGCCTGCATTGACGCTGCGCTATTTGAATTTTTCTGCTTGCTGGAAAGGTGTACCACGCTGGTCTTTTGCAGAGACGATCGCGGAGATGACCGGGTCGCCGTCGAGTTGCCAGTCGATCTTCAACGCCGGATCATTCCACGCCACCGTCCGTTCGTGCTCGGGCGCGTAAAAATCCGTGGTCTTGTATAAGACATGAGCGTTCTGGGACACGACTCGGAAGCCGTGAGCAAATCCGTGAGGAATCCATAAAATGCGTTTGTTCTCCCCGGAAAGTCTGATGGATTCCCATTTGCCGAAGGTGGGAGACATGCAGCGCAGGTCGAGCGCGACGTCAAGAATCTCACCGGTGATGGCGCGCACCAGTTTTCCCTGGGGCTGCTGAATCTGGTAGTGCAAGCCGCGGATGACATTCCTTTCGGAATAGGAATGATTGTCTTGTACGAATGGCTCGCGAATGCCAAGCTCGGCAAACGTCTGCTGGTTGTAGCTTTCCAGAAAGAAGCCGCGGTCGTCGCCGAAGACGCGCGGTTCGAGGAGCAGAAGTCCGGGGAGGCTGGTGGCGATTTTTTTCATCGGCAAGTTTTCGTCAATCGCAGATTTTAATCATCAGAAGACGCGCTCCCGGAGCAGTTGCAAGAGGTAGGCGCCGTATCCATTGTTGCGCATCGGCTGCGCCAGCGCGTCCAGTTGCGCAGCGGTGATGTAGCCCGATCGATAGGCAATTTCCTCGGGGCAGGCGACCATAAGGCCCTGGCGTTTCTCCAGCGTCTGAATGAATAAAGAGGCTTCCATCAAGGCTTCGTGCGTACCCGTGTCGAGCCAGGCCGTGCCTCGGCCCATCACGCAGACGTTAAGTTGATTGCGCTCGAGATAAACGCGGTTCACGTCGGTGATTTCCAGTTCGCCGCGATGCGAAGGCTTGAGACTCGCGGCGATTTCGACGACCTGCCGATCGTAAAAATAAAGTCCAGTGACCGCGTAGCGGGATTTTGGCCGCTTCGGTTTCTCTTCGATGCTGAGCGCCTTGCCATGCGGATCGAACTCGACCACGCCGTAGCGCTCGGGATCATTGACGGGGTAAGCAAAAACGCGGGCGCCTTTTGGTTGTAGTGTAGCCTCGCGCAATTCCTTAACCAGGTCGTGTCCGTAGAAAATGTTGTCGCCAAGCACCAGCGCGCATCCGCTGGAGCCGATAAATTCCTTCCCGATCAGAAATGCCTGGGCAATGCCTTCGGGTTTCGGTTGAACCGCGTACTGGAAGTGGACGCCATAGCGGGAGCCATCGCCAAGCAAGTGCTGAAAGCGGGGCAGATCCTCAGGCGTCGAAATCAGCAGGATTTCGCGGATGCCGGCCAGCATCAGAGTGGAGAGTGGGTAGTACACCATCGGTTTGTCGTACACCGGCAGCAGGCTCTTGGGAAGTACGTGGGTGACGGGATAGAGGCGCGTGCCCGACCCTCCCGCCAGAATGATGCCTTTGTAATTCGGTGGCGCGGTTTTGGTCATGTCGAGTTTCAGTCTCGGCTTTCCCTCTCAGCTTTCCATCTTAATGTTCGGTGGCGTAATGTTTCGCCATCCATTGACGATAGCTGCCGCTGGTGACATCACGAACCCAGTCTTCGTGTTCAAGATACCAGAGGACAGTTTTGCGGATGCCGCTCTCAAACGTTTCCAGCGGTTGCCAGCTTAGTTCGCGCTCGATTTTGCGCGTGTCCATTGCGTACCGGCGGTCATGGCCGGGACGATCTTTGACGAACGTGACCAGCTTGCTGTGCGGAACGGCGGGGTCGTTCGGGCGCAGTTCGTCGAGCAGTTGGCAAATGGTTCCGACAATCTCCAGGTTCTTTTTTTCGCTTCTCCCGCCAATGTTGTAGGTCTCTCCGGCGCGGCCGTGGGCGAGTACGGTGCGGACGGCGCGGCAGTGATCCTCGACGTAGAGCCAGTCGCGAACGTTTTCGCCATCGCCATACACCGGGAGCGGCTTTCCGGCGCATGCATTCAGAATCATGAGCGGGATCAGTTTTTCGGGAAACTGGTGAGGTCCGTAATTGTTGGAGCAGTTGGTGGTCAGCACGGGAAAGCCGTAGGTATGGTGATAGGCCCGGACCAGATGATCGGAAGCCGCCTTGGACGCGGAGTACGGGCTGTTAGGCGCGTAAGCTGTGGTCTCGCTGAACGCCGGGTCGCTGGGGCCGAGCGATCCGTAGACTTCATCGGTAGAGACGTGCAGGAAACGAAACAACGCTCGCTCGGGTTCTGGAAGCGCCGACCAGTAGGCTCGCCCTTCTTCGAGCAGGCTGAATGTGCCATTGACGTTGGTGCGGACGAAATCGTCGGGGCCGTGGATGGAGCGGTCGACGTGGCTCTCAGCGGCGAAGTGAACGATGGCGCGAGGCTGTTCGCGCCGCAACAAGGCGCGCAACAACTCGCGGTCGACGATGTCGCCCTGCTCGAAGCGATAGCGCGGATGGGCTTCGACCGCACGCAGGTTGTTCAGATTGCCCGCGTATGTCAGCTTGTCGAGATTCAGGACGCGTGCCCGTTCCAAGGCAACCCATTGGAGAACGAAGTTCGAGCCAATGAAGCCCGCGCCACCAGTGACCAGGATGAGATCTTCCATGCTAGATAGACGGCGTCTTGCAACACGCCGCGTTCCGATTCTAATCATAATCACAGCCGAGCGCGAAGTCGCGCCCAGCCTCGGCGGCGCCTATCCAGCTCAGGAGGACGACGCTCGACTCAGCGGCGACGGCGCTGCGGAAGTGGGAATCTGAATCTGGTCACTAGTTCTTTGCTCGCGGGTCCTGTTCTCGGTCATGTTCCAGCCCAGCACCTTGTAATAGGCCGCTTCGATCGATCGAGCGATGGCGGGCCAGAGATACTGGCTCTGGATCCGTTCGCGTTCCCGGGCTGCGGACTGGCGGCGAAGTTCGGGATTGTGGATGAGCAAGTCGAGCATGCGCTCAAGATCTGCCTGGTCGCCGCGATGGAAGGTGAAGCCGGCGCCCTCAACCACTTCATTGTTTTCCGGTATGTCGCTGGTCAGCACGCAAACCCCGGCCGCCATGGCATCCAGAAGAGCCAACGACAGGCCCTCAATTTCAGATGGAAGCACGAACAGGGCGGCGTTAGAGACGATCTCCTCAAGATCGCGTCCAGAAACCCAGGGAAGAAAACGGATCTGTTCGGACTCGTGACGGCGCAATCTCTTGACGTAGGAATCGGAGTGACTCGACCCCCCAGCGAGGACCAGTTTCATGTCAGTGTGCAGGCTTTCGAAGGCATCGATCAGGAGATGGCAATTCTTTTCTGGCGAAAATCTGCCCAGGGAAAGAACGTAGTTATCCGGAAGGAGGTCCCACTCAATCAGTTGCCGGGGGAGGCGCCGGGGCGCCAGCGTGGCTCCGTTCGGGACGTAGATGGTGTCGCGATTGTACTGTTGGCGGTAATGCTGCTCCAGGGTGCGCGAGACGACCATGGTGGCGTTGGGAGAACAAACGGCTGCTGCTTCTCCCCAGCGCAGCACGCGCGACGCGATCCGACCCCACTTGCCGCGCTGCCAGTCGAGGCCTTGCACGGTGACGACGGTCTTCTTGCCGGCAAGCCGCGGAAGAAAAGAAAACAACGCCGGTCCCAGACAGTGGTAATGGACGACATCGTAGTCCGACGCCATGGCATGCGCCGTGCTTAGCAGAGTGTGGACGAAAGTTTCCAGGTGCTTGGAGCGGATGGTCGGCAACCGGCGCACACGCATGCCGTTGTAGGTGTTCATGGGAGGCGTGAAATAGCTTCGGCAATATACCGTGACTTCGTGCCCCAGGCGGGCCAGCTGGTGGCCCGCCTGCTCGTAATAGGATTCGATGCCGCTGTACTTGGATACCAGGCCGCGACCTCCGATGAACGCGACGCGGACGCCGCGGCGTCGGCGAAGTGGCTCCGGCGCGGGAAAGGAAACAAGTTTTCTGCTGGATGTGAGCCGGTAGTAGAGTTCGAATAGCTTCTCCATGTGTTGATCGGGGTCGTGTCTTGCTTTCACGCGACTGCGAGCTGCGGCGCCCATTTTTTCGATAAGATCGGGGCGCTCAAACAGAAATCCGATGGAATGAGCGAGCTGTTCCCGGTCCCCGTCGGAATAAAGGAGGCCGGTGACCCCGTGTTGCACGAGCTCCCGGCGCGAGCCCAGATCGGAGGCAACGACGGGCCGTCCCCAGGCATACGATTCCAGAATGGATTTCCCCAAGGTCTCGTAGGCGTGGGACGGAAACACCGAGAAACTGCAACCGGCAATGAGTTTCCGGAGTTTCTCGCCATGAACCATGCCCGCGAACAGGACCTGGTGCAAGTTCAATTCTTTCGCCAGCGCCTCGAGCCGGGGACGGTCGGGACCGTCTCCCGCAATGACGAGAGGAGCGTGTGGCAGCCGCACCATGGCGCGCAAGAGCTCATAGACGCCTTTCTCTGGCGAGAGCCGGCCGAAGTAGAGCAGGTATCCTTCGTCGGCGGCTAGTTCTTCGTCGCCGGGCAGGGTCTGGAAGTGCGGCAGGACTTCGATGCGCTGCGCCGGGAGACCGCTGGCAGCCAACTTGCTGCGCACGAATTCGCTGGGCGCCAGGAACATGTCCACGCAGCGTTCGTAAGTTCGCAACCATTTGTGCAGATACGCTTCGGCGGCAAGAACCACCGCGCTGGAACGCGGGCCGTGATAGCAGCCTTTCGTGGCGGCGTGGTGGAAAGCGCCGTGACTGCACAGTTCGCAAGGACGGCCATCGGCCACAAAGTTGTAGGTTGGGCACAAGATTTTGAAATCGTTCACGTGATAGAGCACGGGGATCCTCTGGCGCTTCAGTTCCCAAAGAATCGAGGGCGACAAATGGTGGTAGATGCCGCGAACGTGCGCCAGATCGGGTGAAAAATCGGCAAGGCAACTGCGCATGGCCCGCCGGGCCGATGGTGAATAAAGGGCGTGCGCCGCCATCTTAACTTTCTTCAACAAACCGGCGTTCGGATCCTTGAAGTCAATATGCCGAATGCGGTAACAGCGCCCCGCGAAAGCAGGGGTATGGCCGTGGTCCATGCTGAACAGAGCGGTTTCCTGACCGCGCTGATCCATCCGGTGGATCAGGTCGAAAAGGTAAGCTTCCGTGCCACTAAACGGATAGTCGTACTTGTTGCAATAGAGGATGCGCATGGTCACCGTCCGGTTGTTGAATGTGAGCCAGGAACTGCTCCGCGAAAGCGTGCAGATTTCGCTGGCGATTGTAGGAAGCGGCGACACTGGCCGCGGCTGCATGCTGGATTCCGGCCAGAGACGCTTTGTTGGCCTGAATCCAACGGACAGCACTGACGAAATCGGGCAAAGAGCCAGATTGGTAGAGAAATCCAGTGCGCTGGTGCTCGACCAGTTCAGGAATCCCAGTGATCGCAGGAGCCAGCACCAGTTTTTCGTGCGCCATGGCCTCCATCAGGACCACGGGGATTCCTTCGCTCTTGCTGGTCATGACGACCAAGTCGGCGTAGCGGTAATAGCCGGGCAAGTCGGTGCGGGGCACACGGCCGATCAGATAAACATGTCCTTGCAGCCCCGACGCCATAATCTGGCGTTTGAGAGCCAGGCGCTCCGGTCCCTCGCCGACGATCCAGCAGAGAAAGTCGACACCTTGGCCGCGAAGTGCGGCACAGGCCTGGATGAGGAATGGATAGTCCTTCACGCGATGCAGGCGTCCGACGGAGAGGAGACAGAAGCGGCGGTGGTTCTCATCGCCTGCCGCGACGGCGACGGGTGCGGGCAAGGGGAGCACACGATCGACCCCCAGACGCTGCACGATGATTTTTTTGGAGGGCGTGGAAGAGTAGTTGCGGAGAATATGTTGGCGGTTGAAGTCGGAGACCGTGATGCAGAACTGGCAAGCCCGCAGCTTGGCCGCGAGCAGATCCGCGCGCTGCAGCAGATCGGACCCGTGCAGGGTGAAGCTGAAGCCGATGCCGAGCAGACGAGCGGCAGCTAAGGCCATCCATGAGGCGAAGTATCCGTGATGAGCGTGGATGTGCTCGACCTGGAGTGGTGCAAGTTCTTCCGCCAGCGCGGCGCCCATCACCGTGTGGCCCAGCGCACGAACACGGCGTGCCGGGGAGGCGCCACGCTCCCACAGCAGGGGACACAGCAATTGCCAGAGATGGTGACGATCGGAGGCGAGCCGACGGATCGCCCTTACCAGCTCATCGTCGGAGAGCGGCTGAAAAAAACGCGTCTCTTTCCAGACGGCTCTTTCCGCCAGGCTGAGATCGTTCGGCGAAACCCGTTTGCCGCTGCAGCAAATCACCTGTGCCCCGCGCCGCCGCAGTTCTGTGATTTCATCGATTACGTAGGGTTCAAGGGACGAGGGAAACTCGTTGGCGATGTAGGCGATGGTGGTCATGCAGCGGACTCCTCGGACGCGCACAGCATCCCGGCAATGGTGAACACGAGTCCAATAACGAACTGGTACGCCATGTCGACGAAGAAGGCGTTGAATAGATAAACGCTGAGCAAGACGGGCCAGACCTTGCGCAGGGAAGCGACAGGACTGGACTCACCGGGCGGACGATGCCGCGAGAGGCGGAAGAGGTTGAAGAAAAGAATGCCGTACAAGGCCAGCCCCGGCATTCCGAACTCAACCAGCAAGGCAAGGTACGTGTTGTGTACGTAAAAGGTGCGGAGGTGGTAGCCCTCCATGCGGCGGGCAAGTTCGGCGTACATGCCGGCATCCCAACCGGTGAATGGTCGTTCCTGGAACATCGACCAGCCGGCCTCGTAAACGGCCAGACGCGCTTCCACCGGACCGCGTTCTCCCGTGCGGTCCCAAAGAGCAGTCTTCAGGGAATGGTTGTTGAGGCCGATTGCCATGCCAGCCATCAGTCCCGCAACCGTCAACAAGGCGCCCACCGCTTGCACACGCCGTTCGACCAGGCGCAATCCGAGGACGATGGTGGAGACGGCGAACGCGATCCAAACGGCGCGCGTCATGGTGGCGAGCACGGCCAGGGGCAGAACCAGCCACAGCAACCGGGCGACAACTTTGCCCTTTTGCGGGAGCGCAATGACCAGAATGCCAAGGATGTTCAACGAAACGCCGTTGGCCACTGCTTGGAGAAATGGGCCGCGAGCGCGGTCGGGATGAAAACCAAGGCTTTCGTCAAGAATGAAACGTGGAAAGATGAGGGAGCGGGCATCCACCAGGAAGGCGATGGCAATGAACACGAGGTAGGCGAGCGCACCGATGACGAAGACTTCAAAATGTCTGCGTTGCGATGCGCCGCGGAAGACCAGCACCGCGATGTGAAACAACGCAAAAGGGACGATGTACTTGCTGGCGATAATGCTCCAGTTTTGTGCATCGAACGGCTCCCGAAGCGCACGCAACACGGCGAGCGCTAGCAGACCAAGCATGGGCAAACTGAGTCCGGCAAGGAATGGGATCTTATCGCGGAGTGCCATCGTGCGCAGAGCAACGAAGAAGACCAGGATGCCGAATGCGATTCGGTCGGCGTAAAAAGAAAAAAGGTCCGGCGGACGAAACAGGAAAACAGTCATCGCAAACACGTAAAGGACGGAGGGAAAAGCCAATCCCAGGTGAAGCGGGCGAAGCAGCAGACCGGCAACGCGCCAAAGCGGGTTGTCGTCACTGTCGGGCGTTAAAGCCAGGGCGCGGCTGGTCGTGGTTAGTGTGCTCATGGCGACGGTCAGGCTCCTTCCGGCGCGAACAGCACGCGAATCGTGTTGGCGAGGATGCGCAGGTCCAGACGCAGACTCCAGTTCTCGATGTAAGTGAGATCAAGGTGCATGTTGAGTTCGAACGACGGACAGTCGCGCGCCGTGATCTGCCAAAGACCCGTAATGCCCGGTTTTACGTCCAGGCGCCGGAACTGGTGAAGTTCGTAATGGTTGACTTCGTCGACCGGATGCGGTCGCGGTCCGACCAGGCTCATCTCCCCGCACAACACGTTCCAGAGCTGAGGAAGTTCGTCGAGGCTGTAGCGGCGGATCGTGCGTCCAATGCGCGTGACTCTAGGGTCGTCGTCGATTTTGAAGATCGGGCCTTGTCGCTGGTTGCGGGCACGCAAGTCTTCCTTGAGTTGTGCGGCATCGGTCACCATGGAGCGAAACTTGTAGCAAAAGAAGCGGCGGCCTTTGGCGCCGGTGCGTTCCGCGGAGTAGAAGACCGGGCCGGGCGAGTCGATGCGGATGAGCAGTGCCACGATCGCCATTAGAGGACTCGCCAACACCAGACCGAGCGTCGCACCGGCGACATCGAGGAAACGCTTCAGAAACAAGGCGGCGCTGGGCAATGGCTCGCGATGAAGGGTGACCACCGGCACTTCTCCGATGCGATCAATTCCTGAGTCGGGCCACGGACCCGGCGGCAGATCGGGTACAGCACGAATGTCCAGATGGTTGCGGAACGCGGCCTCGGCGGCTTCTCGCGTCTGGGCGGGCTGACCGGGGAGGGCGAGGATTACCTCATCGATGAATTCGGCGCGAGCCAGCCAGTCCAGGTCCGCGAGGCGCCCCAAGACCACCGGGGAAAGAGGCTGGTTGTCATCCACGAAGCCGCAGACGGTTGCGCGGTGAAGAGGATCATTGCGCAGTGCCCGAGCGATGGAGCGAGCGACCGGCCCCCCGCCAATGATGAGAATCTTGCGCGTTTCTGTTTCGCGCCGCCGCCGCTTCCACACAACCTGCCTCAACCGGCGTAATAAAGCGAGCCCGGCCAGACTGCTGGCAAATATTCTGGCGGCGCCGAGAGGATGCATTCCGTCCCACGCGGCGATGAACACCAATGCCATCGCGAACAGGGTTGACCTCGCCAGCGCTGGGACGACGCGGGCGGGAGACGGATCCCCGGCGCGTTTGTAGAGCCCCTCACGCAAGCCGAAGAGCGTCACCAGAACCGCAAAGATTGGCAGATAAGGCCAAGGTAGGCCCCAGGCAGGCGAGAAGAGCGTTAACGCACCGCACACTATCGTCAGAACCATCAAGTCGGCTGCGACCAACTCACAAAGCGTGAATCGATCAACGGCAGGCTGCGTTAGATGTGGTTGAGTTAGCGGCCGCGCCGGCGCGTGTCTCACGTTGGTTTCGGCGATCGCGTTCACTGCATCGGTGGGGACGGCGTCAACCGCCGGCTCGGACGTCGCCGGCGCGGACCTGGAAGGTAATATTGCAGAGGTTCCGGGAATCATACGGGCATACTGCGAGGGCAAGTCTTTGCGCCCGGTGTCCCATTGTCGGTTTGTGGTCAGTTCTCCCATAAGATTCACAGACTCCGATACAAACCTTGCGGCACAGGAAAACGGCGTTCCGCAAGCACAGTTCCGAGCAGAGGAACTTGTGCCTTGCTCAGCTGGTCCTTGATTTGAGCGGCGACGAGACGTCTTGTTTTGTTGGCGGTTAGTACGAGCACCAGGCCGTCGCAGGCCTGGCCAATGCTCGCCGTGAGCCAGGAGACCGGAGCACACCACAGAATGGAAAAGTCGAACTCCGTGGTGAGTTCACGAAGCCGCGATAAGTTCTGATCGGTGATCCGCTGCCCGCAGGTGTCCGGCAGCCAGCTCTGGCGAGGGACCATCCAGAGCCGTGGTGCGATCGGCCAGGTTGGCTCCGCACGCTGGGAGGACGGAATCTGCAGATGGGTTTGCAGAACGATCGAGTCCGAGTGGGCGTCGATCAAACCGACGTCGTACCTCTCTTCCGCAGCCAGAGCTTTGGCGACCTCGAGGCATAGTGTCGCAGTCACAACCGATCCTTCAACCGGGGAAAACCCGACGTGCCGCACCGGCCCCGATTCGTGCCGGAAGAAAAGTCGCTGAACCAGCGCGTGGATCTGCTGATCGTGAACCGAGGCCACCGGAGAAAATGCCTTTCGCTGGAATTGCTCGCGAATCGGAGTTACGCGCGGCCGCTCAGCGGTTGGTGTTTCGGCAAGAAGCCCAAGAAGGCGGTTCACTGGACCACCTCCTTGGCCCGGTCGATCCGAGAAATAGAAGGCATCGCGGCCCCAGGCGCCGGCAGCCAGGCCAGCACCGGCACTTCCAGCAGGCCGTGAGCTTCGGCGGGGGTGCGAATCGTAGGGTCAAAATACTCCGCCGTAAAGGCGATACCGACGCTGAACGCCAGGGCCAGTCCGAAAGCGAGCAGGAGATAAAGGAGAACGGAGTGCTCAGGTAGAGCGGGGGCTACGGGCGGCTCCACGATGGCTACATTGAGGATGCGACGCTCGTCGAGCGCATCGCCGATACGTGCTTCCTCGCGCTTGTGAAGGTAAAGCAGATAGTTGTCCTCCTCCGCCTTGGCGTTGCGCAACAGATCCTGCTGATCCACCGAATCGGATTGCAACTGCTGGGCAAATGCGCGCAAGGATGCAACCTGGATGGAGGCATCGGATTGCCGAGCCCGCAAGCCGTCCCACTGCACCTCGGCCTTTTCCATTTCCATGCGGGCCCACTCGTAGTTGGGATCCTTGTCGGTGGTTTCGTCGCGCACCGGGGTGAGCGCTTCGGCGGAAATCGACGCGCGAGTTTCCGCGATTTCCTGTTCTACCTCCTGCACCAGCCGGTAGGACGGTTCATAGCGGCTGAGAAGCTCGGTGTGCTTGAGTTGGAGCTCCAGCAGGTGCGTTTTCATCTTTTCGAGAACCTCCGGATTATCGGCCCAGCGCTTAAGGGTGACCGACCGGGAGGGAAACGACTTGAGCTGTTCGCGCAGCGACGCAATCCGGCGTTCGGTCTCGACGCGATCCTGGTCGAGCTGGCGGTACCCCGCGTCGGCTTCGCCCAACTTTTGCAGCGCGATATCGCGTTCCAGCGCCGCCGAAACCACGCCCCGGGCACGCGTAAAGTGCACCAGTTCGGCTTCGGACTGATGCAGTCTCTTCTCGTAGGCTGCGGTTTGCTGATCGAAGAACAGGATCTCCCCCGGAGGCCGCTGCAGATTCGTGTGCCTTTGCACGTAGAGAGTAGAAAGTGCTGCGAGTATGCGGGCGGCTCGTTCCGGACTCGTGTCCTTGTAGCTGACCTGGATAAGGTTCGACTTCTTCAGAGCATCGACAGCCAGACGGCGCGCCAGCATGCGAATGGCATTTTCTACCTCGGCCGAGCGTTCGAGATCCGGGGTGTCCGCGGGCACAAGTCGTGCCATTTTGACAACTTGCTTGAGCAGATCTTCGTCGCGCAGGAGCTCGACTTCGGAATTGAGTTCTTCCTCGGTAACGTCGGGCCGGGTGAAATCCATCGGGCTGGCGGGCTGGGAAGAGACGACGGGGTCATAGCGGCCCCGGCGCAGCAGAACCTTGAAGTGCGATTCATAGCGTGCCGAAAAGACCACGAAGAACATCGTTGCCACCAAGACCGCCCCAAAAGCAGCAGCTACGAGCCGCGGACGCCGGAACAGCGTGGCCGCGAGTTCACGAGGCGTGGGGGAAAGATTGGTGCTCGAGTTTCGCAGCAGTTCGGCGGACATGGGTCATACAGCGAGCGATCAGACCCGGCGAGATCTTAGGGAATCCGCCAGATTTTGGGGACGCAAAGGGAACGCTGCCACTCCTTTCTGCTAATACTGCAAGGGGTTCATGTACCAACTCATAGAGTTGGTCGGAACATACTTCCGGATCTTTGAAATCCGGCTCTGCGGCACAAAGATAAAGTCGCCGGGCTGAAGGTGAAGATCTTCGTGAAGATCGCGGGAGTCCAGCATCTTCTTCAGGTCAATCACGTGAGACTCGGCTACGTACGCGGAAATCCGGCGAAACAGAACGACCTGCGAATGACGGGCTTGCTGCGTGAAGCCACCGGCGATCGCCACCGCTTCATTTACCGTCAGATCCCCTCGCAGCTCATACTTTCCGGGCCGCGCCACCTCGCCCGAAGCGAGGAAGTAAGGCTTGTCAAAATCCTTTAAGGTCACGGTGACCTCGGGCTGGTGCAGAAAGCCGCGGTAGGCATAGACCACCGCCTGCTGCATTTGGGAGATCGTGAGTCCTTCCGCCAGCAGCGTGCCCGCACCTTTCAGCGCCACGAAGCCATCGGGTTGCACGGTCAAGGTCTGATTGAAGTCGGGAGAAAAAGTGAAAATCACGTCCACGGTGTCCGATTTCGCAAGCCGATAAAGCGGGTGGCGTTCCCCTCCGAATGCAGGATCTCCCATGCCACCCGCCTTTCCGGGCTGTGTGATCGCTCCGTTACTGGAACTGCCGCTGCCGGGCTGGACCTGGCTCAGCGAGCTCTCCGCCGCCGCAATCTTGCCGGTTGGCGGAGCAGATCCAGGGGCCGAAGCAGGCGACGGTACAGTCTGAGCGGAGCTGACCACGGCTGGCTGCAGGATGAGCATGCCCGCAGCTCCCAAAACGACGCGCTTAGTAAATACATTCATCTCCGGACTCTCACCGTTGCTCCGAACGGCGAACTAAGCAGCTCGGACTTTTGAGCTGTTGGCACGAAGGTATCGTTGCGTCCCAAGCACAACAAGACTTGGAAAGTACTGTCCACCGCGGTACCGGGCTCGTTCCGGCGATCGGAAAGGTGATGAAATCAGCAGACGGGCTGCCAGGCTTGGGTTCCCGGCTCCGAGCGCAGACTGCGTGGCAGAGTGTGGCCGGGAAAGTTGTGCGCGATAGTGCCCCCTCGAAAGTAGACAGGGAGGGAGAAATTCATCACCAACGCAGTGTGATGGGGCCTACATCTGGTCCCTCCGCTTTGGGGCATGATAGTAAGGTGAAAACCATTCATTCCGCGAAGCAGTCCACGGGAGCCCGGCTGGCCGCAACCGAAGCAGTCCAGGTCGTCGTCGTCGATTCAAGTCCCATCCAATCTCAACTCTTGACGCGGGCCTTGAAAAACCGGCGCGACTTTCAGGTTTCCGCGGTCGCTCTGGAGACATCTGCGCTCGACAACTTCATGCAATCAAACCCCGCCGACGTGATCCTGGTTGCGGGGAACCACCTGCCGGATTTGGGCCTGTTGCGCTGGTTGCGCGTTTCTTATCCGAAGGTTGCTCCCGTGCTGCTGGCCGAGAACGATGACCGCGAACTGGTGGTGAATGCCTTGCGGGCAGGAGCGAAGGGCATTTTTCTTTTTACCCACACTCCTTTTTCGATGCTCTGCAAATGCATCCACTGCGTTTTTCGGGGAGAGGTTTGGATCAACAGCCAGCAGATGAATTACGTGCTGGATGCTCTGTCGGAGGTGCCCACGCTGCGCGTCGTCAACTCCAATGGGAGGTCTTTGTTGACGCCTCGCGAAGAGCAGGTGGTTGCGCTCGTGGCGGATGGCTTGACCAACCGCGGGGTCGCCGCCGAACTGGGACTCAGCGAACACACGATCAAGAAATATCTCCTGCGCATCTTCGACAAAGTGGGGACTTCGAGCCGGGTGGAACTCGTCCTCTACGCCATGTCGCACGGCGAGAATCGCCCAGCGGAATGGATGCCCAGCAACGCCTGAGCGCAGAACCAAAGGCCGACGGATACAATGGCAATATGCGGAAAAGCCAGGAGACCGCCCGGTAATGAGTTCCGGGCCCCAACCCCAGTCTCGGGTCGCACGTCGATGGACTGTGATTGCGTCAGGTCTGCTCCTTCTGGCCCTGGCGCTGGTTGTGATCTATACCGGGCCGCAAGCCTTTTTCAGTCCAGTAGCATTGGTCGTGGTGTCTGCGATCGGGCTGGCCGCGCTGCTGCTGCAGGTATGGTTTCGCCGGGACCTGCCGAACATTCATTCTCCCCTCTGGCTTAACGTCCTCGGTATTCTCTGTGCCATGGTCACGCTGTTCGCGGATTACCTCCGCATGACCCGCCGCATGCTGGATCTGGTGGCGTTTGGCGCCGTGGTCTGCTTCGGCATCAGCGGATCGCTCATCCTGCAGGCACTACGGCGGCGGGGACGAACACCGCAACCAACTGTGATCGAGTAGGCAAGCTCGGAAGACTAGGGTTTTGATTTTGCTTTGAAGGGCGCGGCTGCAGTCGCCGGAAACGCAGCTTTCAATCCGTCCGCCACGTTCCCAGATACAATGCCGCTATGCGCGTCACCCTGTTCGGTGCATCCGGACTGCTCGGCCAGGAACTGGTTCGCGAGTTGCGCGGTAACGAGTTGAGCGGTAATGAGCTGAGCGGCGATCCATTGACCGCGCTGTCCTCCAAAGACGCCGACCTGCGAGACCGCGCGCGCGTTCGCGATGTGATTCACGATGCCCGTCCGGACTGGATTCTTCTCTCCGCTGCCTACACCGACGTGGATGGCTGCGAGTCCAACCGCGACTTGGCCTTCGCGGTGAATTGCGAGGGCGCCGTCAACGTGGCGCAAGCAGCCCGCGAAGCCGGATCGCGCTTGCTGTTCCTGAGTTCGGACTACGTTTTCGATGGCAGCAAACGATCGCCGTACCAAACCAGTGATCCAAGAAATCCGACCAGCGTTTATGGCGAAAGTAAAGCCCGGGCCGAGGAGCGGCTTCTAGAGATCCTGCCCGAGGTATGCATCGCCCGGACGTCCTGGCTGTTCGGGCACGGAGGCAAGTGTTTTCCCGCAACGATTCTGAAGCTCGCGTCAACCCGCCCTGAGATTTCCGTGGTGAACGATCAGCGTGGCAGCCCCACATTCACGCGAGATCTCGCATCCGCGCTCGTTGAATTATGCCGCGCATCCGCCCGTGGCATCGTCCACGTCACCAATTCCGGCAACTGCACGTGGTACGAGTTCGCCACCGAAATTGTGCGCGCGTCCGGAATGCCGGCCAAGGTCAAACCCGTGACGACAGCCGAATTCCCACGTCCGGCGCGTCGCCCCCCGTACTCCGTTCTGTCGCCTGACAGTCTGCACGCCTACGACGTCCACATGCCGGAGTGGCAGGATGCGTTGCGGCGCTATCTGGGGAGCGCTCCCGCCCCCATTGTGCCGTAGGCCGATGCCCTGATGATTCCCGAGATCATCCAAACGTGGCACGATAATATGTCGTGTTACGATACAATAACCCAGTAATGAAGACCATAAGGATTGCGACTGCCGATTACCGTGCACTGGCCGCACTGCGCCACCGGATACGCCTTTTTCTGTCCGAAGGCGATGACGCGGCGCGCCGCGTGGGGCTCGAACCGCAGCAGTATCTGCTGTTGCTTGCGGTTCGGGGCATCCCAGAAGGTACCGATGCGACCATTCAGACATTGGCGGAGCGGCTGATGCTGAAGCACAACAGCACGGTGGAATTGATCGACCGGCTGGAGAAGCGCGGCTGTGTGCACCGAAGCCGAAGCCGCAATGACCGGCGGTGCGTCCGGGTGGAGCTGCTTCCGAGCGGAGAAAAATTGGTTAGACAAGTAGCCCGGCAACGGCTTACGGAATTGCGTGCGGGAGGCGTAGCGCTGGCTAATGTCCTGGATACGCTTTTGGGACGCGAACCGAAATCAGCAAGAGTGAACAAACGAAGGGTGAACAAGAGCGCTCAGCGTGACCGAACGAAGGGGCGCGGAAGCAATCGTGAGCAAGGATAGCAAAACAAAATTGCAGGACAGCGCGAAGGTTATCAAAAAGACGGCTGTCAACAAGAAGGACCGCAACGATGAGTTGGGGGATTTCACAACCACTTGGCGGGTCGTTCCGATCTCCTTATTGGCCACCGTGATTGGAGTGGTCTGCGCATTTGTCGCGCTAGCCTTGCTCCGTCTAATCGGGTTATTCACCAATCTGTTCTATTTTGGGCGTTGGAGCACAGCGATGGTTTCGCCGGTGGGTAACCATCTCGGCGTATACAGCGTTTTCGTTCCGATCGCTGGCGCACTGATTATCGGTGTCATGGCGAGGTACGGTTCCGAGCGCATCCGAGGTCACGGCATACCCGAGGCGATTGAGTCGATTCTTCTAGGCGGTAGTCGGATCGAACCGAAAGTTGCGCTTCTCAAACCAATCTCTTCTGCAATCTCGATCGGGTCCGGTGGCCCGTTCGGCGCCGAAGGGCCGATTATCATGACGGGTGGCGCGGTGGGCTCGATGATCGCCCAGCTGTTTCACCTGACCAGCGCGGAGCGCAAAACGCTGCTCGTGGCCGGCGCTGCTGGCGGGATGTCCGCAACCTTTGCGTCGCCGGTGGCCGCCGTGCTGCTGGCGGTCGAGTTACTGCTTTTCGAATGGAAACCGCGAAGCCTGATTCCAGTGGCATTAGCCAGCGCGATGGCTGCAGTCGTACGAAGATATATCTTGGGATTCGGACCGTTGTTTCCCGTGCCGGCGCACCCCTTGTTCATTGGACCAAAAGGGCTGCTCGGATGTGCCCTGGTCGGGCTTCTGGCCGGAATCCTATCGGCCCTGCTCACCATATCCGTTTACGCGGCCGAGGACGCTTTCGAACACCTGAAGATCCACTGGATGTGGTGGCCCGCCATCGGCGGCCTGGCCATAGGCTTGGGAGGTCTGGTCTTCCCGCAAGCACTGGGCGTAGGTTACGACACGATTGGCGCATTGCTTCAAGGAAGCGTCACCACAAAAGTGATTCTCGGAGTCCTGCTCGTCAAATGGTTCATCTGGGCGGTATCGCTCGGCTCCGGCACATCGGGAGGCGTTCTAGCGCCCCTGCTGATGATGGGCGGCGCGCTCGGCGGCCTCGAAGCCATGTTTCTTCCGAACGAAGGTGCGGGCTTCTGGCCATTGATCAGCATGGGAGCGATTCTAGGCGGCACGATGCGCGCTCCGTTTACGAGTATTGTTTTTGCTTTCGAGCTGACGCACGACGCCAATGTGTTTTTGCCCTTGCTGGTAGGTAGCGTCATCGCTCACGGTTTCACGGTCCTGACGCTGAAGCGGTCTATCTTGACCGAGAAAGTTGCCCGGCGGGGCTTCCACCTCAGCCGCGAGTATGCTGTCGATCCGCTGGAAATTCTTTTTGTACATGAGGTCATGCGGACCAAGGTTGTGGTATTGCCGGCTGCGAGTACGCTCGGCGATCTATCGCACTCGTTGCGGGCGGACCGTCGCCAGGAGCAGCGCTTGCTGCCTGTTGTGGACGACAAAGGCCAGCTCGTTGGTGTGGTAACACGCGGCGATATAAGCCAGCGTTTGGAGAAGAATGGCGATGCAGCCCTGGGACGGCCGATTGGGGATCTGGTGCGAACGAGCGCGGCTGAAGCCTATCCCGACGAGCCGCTGCGCGTGGTCGTCTATCGCATGGTTGAAAAGCGTTGCACACGAATGCCGGTAGTGAACCGGGCCACGAGAAAATTTCTAGGTCTGGTCTCGCTCAATGATTTGCTGAAAGCGCGTTCGCGGCACCTGGAAGAAGAGAGCCGCCGCGAACGAAGTCTGAAATTCAGGTTGTTTCCGGCACAACCTTCCGACGTACTGTAGCGGTTCCTTTCGTGTCCGAGCCAGGCACGATCCATTGCATCTCGGAAACCACGACAGGATGGGCTGCGGCGCTATCTCGCGAGTGCTCCCGCTGCAGTGTCCGACACCCGGCAGGGAGTACTCCGCCGAAAAACCGCTTCCCAAGCTTGCGAAAAGGCGAGAGCGGCGTACAATGATCCGTTTTCCAAGACGAGAAAGAAAAATCAACCCTATCCGTGCGACCGAGGAGGTCAACTATGAAAAGAATCGCGGGGGCGATGCTCGCCCTGGTTGTTTTGCTGCCTATCGGAATGTCCGTGATCGCTGCTGCCCAGGACAACCCCATGGGCCATATGCCACCCAAGGTACTGGCGGTGTCGCGGGAGTACACCAAGCCGGGAAAATCGGGCATGCAACATGAAAAGACCGAAAGCTTGTTTGTTCAGGCAATGATGCATGCGAAATGGCCAACCCATTATCTGGCTGTGGAATCTCTTTCGGGCAAGTCGCGGGCGCTCTTTTTTACCGGTTACGAATCGTTTGCAGCGTGGGAAAAGGACACGCTCGCAACCGAAAAAAATGCCGCGCTAATGGCTGCCCTTGACCATGCCGGGGCGGTAGATGGTGATCTCTTGAGCGAAACCGACGGTACCGTGCTCGCATTCCGCGAGGAATACAGCCTGCGTCCCGAAGTGGACATAGCCCACATGCGCTATTTCGAAATCTCAGCCTTCCAGGTCAAGCAGGGACATGACAAGGATTGGGACGAAATCGTAAAGCTGGTAACCGCCGCCTACAAGAAGATCCCCGACGCACACTGGGCGGCCTATTTGGCGGTCTATGGGTTCCCAGACACCACCTACATCATCTTCAACCCAATGAAGTCGCTGGCGGAGGTTGACAAGAACTTCGCGGCAAACAAGGACTTTGAAACGGCCATGGGTGAAGAAGGCATGAAGAAGCTCGCCGAGTTGTCGGCTGCGGCGATTGAGATGAGCCAGACGAACCTGTTCGCGATTAATCCGCGGATGAGCTATCCGGCTGACGAGTGGGTTAAGGCAGATCCGGAGTTTTGGAAACCGAAAGCTGCCGCTGCTCCCGCGGCTGGCAAGAAAGCAGCGGATAAGCCGGCTGAGAGTCATTGAGATTTGACCTTAGTAAAGCACTGAGCCCGCCCTTCGGTTGCCGGAGGGCGGGTCTTCTTTTTTAACGAGACATAGGCCGGCACCGTTCTGGACCTTTGACGATCACTGCTGCGCCCAGGTGTGCTCAATCTTCGGTGGACGCTGCAAGGTTTGCATCACCACGCAATACTGTTCCGTTTTCGCCTGCAACGCACTTAGCTGCTCCTCCGTTGCCTGCGGTGCGCGGACGTCGAAAATGACTCTGATGCTCTGAAATCCGACAGGGGCCTCTTTCGATATTCCCAACGTTCCTTGCAGGTCCAGATCGCCCTCGACCGTGACATCAATGCCCTCGGTAGGTATTCCCATCGCAGCGGCTACCATTTGGCAAGTGATCTGAGCGCAGGCGGCGAGCGCACCCAACAGCAGGTCTCCGGAGCAGGCTCCGGTACCTGCTCCGCCAACGCCTTGGTGCGCTTGCGCATTGTAGATTGCCCGCCCCAAGTCGACCGAGCAGGCGATGGGCGCGTCGGCCTGACTGCCGCGCGCGGTCAGCGTGATTCGGGAACTCGTCGGATCTTGCCGGTACCGGTCTTTCAGCGGGCGCTGTAGCGATCGAACATCCATGAATCGTCTCCTGAGATCTGGGGTATTATAAACGCACTCTGGGGTGCTGCTGCGAAGCTGATCGTGGCGGCGAGTCAAAAGTCGAAGTAAATCACGCAGCGGCGAACAATCAGCTTTGGCAGGGCGATAGCTGCGACAACGAGGTCCATGAATCCGCCGGAAACTCCATCATCGGTGCCGTCCACCTTGTCGCCGGGTACGCGCTTCGGCAGCTACGAGATTCTACAGCGATTGGGCGCCGGCGGCATGGGCGAGGTTTATCGCGCCAAGGACACTCGCCTCGAACGCGAAGTCGCCATCAAGACTCTTTCTCTGGAGCGCTGTTCTCAACCGGAAGCTTTATCGCGCTTCGAGCAGGAAGCCCGCTCCGCCTGCGCGCTCAATCATCCAAACATCGTCACAATTTATGAACTCGGTCACGTGAACGGAACGCGCTACATCGCCATGGAACTGGTGATTGGGGAGACGGTGCGAGAATTGTTGGCCTCTGGTCCGATTCCATTCCGCAAAGCAGTCGCAATCGCGGCACAGATTGCCGACGCTCTCGCCAAAGCGCACGCGATTGGAATCGTTCATCGCGATTTGAAGCCGGAGAATCTGATGGTTTCTGGCGACGCTACCGCCAAGATTCTGGATTTCGGCCTGGCGAAACTGCTGGGGGTTAAGCCTACCGCGGATTCGGATGCTTCGACCTGCATCACCGAGCATGGAACGGTGCTGGGCACGGTCGGCTACATGTCACCGGAGCAAGCCACAGGCGGCGAAGTTGATTTTCGTTCGGACCAGTTTTCTTTCGGATCGGTGCTCTACGAGATGGTCACCGGATTTCCTGCATTCCGGAAAAAGACTCATGCGGAGACCACGGCCGCGATCCTTCGCGATGAGCCGGAGCGTCTCGGTTCCAGAATGCTGCAAGCGCCCCCTCCCTTCCTTTGGATCGTGGAGCGCTGCCTGGCCAAGGACCCCAAGGAGCGCTACGCCTCCACCCAGGATTTGGCTCGCGACCTCGCCGCAGTGCGCGACCGTCTCGCCGAGGCGTCCACGCGCCCTTCGGAGTCTCGTCCCAACAACCTGCCAGTGCAACGCACCGCATTCATTGGACGCGAACATGAAGCGACTGCCCTCCGTCAGCTCTTGAGCCGCGTGGACGTGCAGCTCGTGACCCTCACCGGTCCGGGCGGCATCGGGAAGACGCGACTCGCCTTGCAGGTAGCGGCCGAAGCCGCCGCCGAGTTTCCAGGCGGTGTTTGCTTCGTCCCTCTGTCGGCAGTGAGCGATCGTGGTTTGATCGCTTCCACGATTGCGCAAGCGTTGGGGGTGCGCGAAACCGGGAATCAGTCGTCGCAGGAAAGCTTGAAAGAGTACGTGAGCGGCCTCGATCAGCCGATGCTTCTCTTGCTCGACAACTTCGAGCACCTCGTCTCCGCCGCGCCGGTGATAACTCAGCTGCTCACGACCGGCCCGAAGCTCAAGGTCGCGGTCACAAGCCAAGCGCCGCTTCACGTCTATGGCGAACATGAATTCCCTGTGCCACCTCTTGCGCTGCCCGACCTCAAATCCATTCCGCCCCTGGAAGTGCTTTCGCGTCTTCCAGCGGTTGCGCTTTTTGTGGAACGCGCGCAGGCGGTAAAGCGCGAATTCGCGCTAACCAAGGAAAATGCACCCGCGGTGGCGGCCATCTGCGCTCGCCTTGATGGCCTGCCTCTGGCCATCGAACTGGCGGCGGCGCGCATCAAGCTGCTTCCGCCGTCCGCCATGCTGGTCCGCCTCGAAAACCGTCTGAACCTGTTGACCGGCGGTGCCCGCGACCTGCCGACCCGGCAACAAACTCTTCGCAGCACCGTGGACTGGAGTCATGGCTTGCTCAATGCCGCTGAACAGACTCTCTTCCGGAGGCTTTCCGTGTTTACCGGCGGCTGTACGCTGGAAGGCGTGGAAGCCGTGTGCGACACCAAGAGCGACTTGGGCCTCGACATACTCGACGGCATGGCTTCCATGGTGGACAAGAGCCTGGCGCAGCAGGTGGAGCAAGTCGATGCGGAAACGCGATTCCTCATGCTCTCCACCATCCGCGAGTATGCACTCGAACGCCTGGCCGAGAGCGACGATGAATCTGCGACTCGCCGCGCCCATGCCGCTTACTACCTCGTGCTTGCCGAGGAAGGCGCCGAGGACGTGGTCGCTCACCCCGAATGGCTCGACCGATTTGAGATTGAGCACGACAACTTCCGCCTGGCGCTCGATTATCTGATCAAAACCGGCGATGCCGAGTGGGGCCTCCGCCTCGGCACCGCCCTGTTTCGCTTCTGGGAAACGCGGGAACATCTTCACGGAGGGCCGTGATGGCATCGCCAAGATCCTTGCTTTGGAAGGAACTGCGGCGCATCCGAAACTCCGCGCGCGCCTGCTGTTTGCGGCCGCAGTTCTGGCGGGTGGGCAGGGCGATTACGGCTCTGCGCGGCAACTGCTCGAAGAAAGTCTCGACACTTGTCTCGAGCTGGGCGATAACCGCGGCGTTGCCGTCGCACTGAACGCCTTGGCCGTCAACGCTCGTGATCGCGGCGAATTCGATGTTGCAGCTTTGCTCTTCGGGCGCTGTGTGGCCATATGGAAGGACCTCGGCGATTCCGCCGGCATCGCCCGCGCCCTCAGCAACCTCGCCAACGTGACCAAGTTGCAGGGCGAATATGCGCGCGCATCCTCGCTTTACGACGAGTGCCTGACCATGTTCCGCAAGGCCGGAGATGGCGCCGGTGTCGCCTGGACACTGAATTACCAGGGCGACGTCGCGCGGGAAAAAACGGACTTGGTCGCCGCACGCTCATTTTGCGAACAGAGTCTGGCAGCGTTCCGCGAACTGCGGGACGGCTGGGGAATTGCCAGCGCCCTCTCCGATCTGGCAAGCCTAAGCTGCGATCAGGGGAACGACGCCGAAGCGCGCCGCCTTTACGGCGAAAGCATCCGGATGTTCCAGGAGTTGGGTCACAAACGCGGCATCGCGCGGGCGCTCGAATGTCTCGCTGCAAGTGCCGCGGCGCAATCGAACGCCGAGCAATCGCTGCACCTGGCAGGAGCCGCCGCCGCACTTCGCCAACGATTGGGCGCGCCGCTCACGCCGACCGAACAACCAAGGCTGGAGAAGGCCTTGGAATTCGCGCGCCGAACGCTTGGCAATACTGCAGGTCTGACGGCGTGGATGGAAGGCTGGGCGATGCCGGTCGAGCAAGCGGTCCGTGAGGCGCTTGACGGCGACGCGGAACCAGGTCTTCGGACTCGAAACTCTGCTTAACTCAATTTGCGGTGTTGGGATCGATCAGGCGTCGCACAGCCGAAACCCGATTCGCCGGAAAACCTCCGCGACGTGCGTGTTCGCGAACGGTTTCTTCGTCCGGCGCCAAGTACACACAATAGAACTTATCGCCGGCGACGTAGCTGTGAAGCCACTTGATTTCCGGTCCCATCTCCTTCAGCACGCCTACCGATTTTCTGGCGATTGCCTGCAGTTCCGCATCCGATAAACTACTAGCGCCCGGGATTTCCCGCTCGATCACATATTGGGGCATGGCCACCTCACCGAACGGTCATGGTAGCAGATTTTTCGCTTGACGAGTGCACCCCCCGTGTCATGCACAGCGCCTGGGATCCAGATACGCTCTTTTGTGCCAGTATGTCCGCGACCTGTTCTTAAGCCCGCATGAGATTCGATTTCTGACGGCCCGATTCTACCGACTTGCGGAATAGCGGTGAGGAGAGCCTTTGTGAGGACACTCGCCAACGCTGTGGCAAGCCGTCGCAAGCCAACGCGTGGTTCGCATGCCTTCCTGTTCGTGAACGAGTCACGGGTAACCGGAAACTGAGCCGCCTGTCCCCTGCGACTGCCCTGTCCAACTTCCGCCGCCGTGGTTTATCCTGACCTCTCTTCGAGGACTAACCGTGAACAAGCGACTCTTATGGATTCTGTCCGCCGCGCTCTGCGTTTTGCTTTTCTCTTTCGCGCTTTCCGCCCAGCAGTATGACCCGGCGATGTACCAGGAACTTCACTGGCGCCTGATCGGCCCGTTTCGCGGCGGTCGTACTGTGGCGATCTCCGGCGTTCCCGGCCAGCCGAATGTCTTCTACATGGCGCCGAACAACGGCGGAGTTTGGAAAACGACCGACTTCGGCCACACCTGGAATCCGGTTTTCGATGACCAGACCACAGGCTCCATCGGAGCGCTCGCTGTTGCGCCGTCGAGTCCGAACACGATCTATGTCGGCAGTGGTGAAGGCCTGCGCCGCCCCGATCTCTCGACAGGCAATGGCATCTACAAATCGACCGACGCGGGCCGCACCTGGCAGCATCTGGGACTGCGCGACGCGCAGCAGATTGGATCGATCCTTGTAGATCCCAAGGATGCGAACCGCGTGTTTGTCGGCGCCCTTGGGCATCCTTATGGTCCGAATACCGAGCGCGGCCTTTACCGGTCGCTCGATGGCGGCCAGACGTGGCAAAAGGTTCTTTATAAAGATGACAACACCGGTGCGATTGACCTGGTATTCGATCCGCGAAACTCGCAGGTCATCTTTGCCGACATGTGGGCCTCGCGCCGTCCGCCGTGGACGACTGATAACTCTTATGACGGTCCGGGAAGCGGCCTCTACAAATCAACCGACGGCGGCGACAACTGGCGGCAGATCACTAAAGGACTGCCAGGTGAGGCCGACAAACTCGGCCGCATCGGCCTCGCGGTTTCGCGCAGCGATCCCGATCGCATGTATGCGTGGGTGAACGTGAATAACGTCAGCGCGAAGAAAGGAAGCGGCATCTATCGCTCGGACGATGCCGGCGAAATCTGGCAACTCGTGAATACCGAGAAACGCGTCTGGGGACGCGGCGATGACTTCGGCTGCGTGCGCGTCGATCCGCGAAATAAAGATGTGATCTATGTGGCCAACACTTCGACCTACCGCTCCACCGATGCGGGCAAGAATTTCACGGCCATCAAGGGCGCTCCCGGCGGCGACGACTACCACACCATCTGGATCAATCCCGAGATTCCCGACATCATCGCCCTCGCCCTGGACCAGGGCGCGACCATCAGCGTGAATGGCGGACAGACGTGGAGTTCCTGGTACAACCAGCCTACGGCGCAGTTTTATCACGTCATTACCGACAACGAGTTTCCTTACTGGGTCTATGGCGGGCAGCAGGAAAGCGGCTCCGTCGGCACCGCCAGCCGCAGCGACTTTGGCGAAATCACCTTTCGCGACTGGACCACTGTCGGGGTTGAAGAATACGGCTACGTTGCGCCCGATCCGTTGCATCCCAATCTGATTTACGGCGGCAAGGCTACCGTGTTCGACCGGAATACTGGACAGACGCGTGACGTTTCTCCCGTGGTTCTGCGCACTGGGCAGTATCGCTTCAATCGCACCGCGCCGTTAATTTTCTCGGCGGCCGATCCGCACATGCTTTATCTCGGATCGAATGTGCTGTTCGCGACCCGCGACGGCGGCAACAGTTGGCAGATCATCAGCCCCGATCTGACGCGCGAAGATCCGGGCTCTCCGGCGACTCTAGGGCCGTTTGTCGAGGCCGATCCGGCGAAGGGCAAGCATCGCGGCGTGATCTATTCCATCGCTCCGTCACCGAAGGACGCCAACCTGATCTGGGCCGGGACCGACGATGGCCTGATTCAAGTAACGCACGACGGCGGCGAGAACTGGCAGAATGTGACGCCTCCTGAATTAACGTCTTGGAGCAAGGTGTCGCAGATGGATGCTTCGCACTTCGATACTGGAATCGCGTATGCCGCAGTGAACCGCTTCCGGCTTGACGATCTGCATCCTTATATCTACCGCACGCACGACGGCGGGAACACGTGGCAGAAGATCGTCAGCGGACTGCCCGATAACGAGCCTGTTAACACGGTGCGCGAAGATCCCGAGCGCAAGGGGCTGCTTTTTGCCGGAACCGAACGCTCCGTGTATGTGTCGTGGGACGACGGCGATCATTGGCAGTCGCTGAAGATGAATCTGCCGCCGACTTCGATCCGCGATCTCGTGGTTCATCGTGACGATGTTGTTGTCGGAACTCACGGACGGTCGTTCTGGGTCCTCGATAACATCACGCCGCTGCGGCAGTTCAGCGCGGAGGTTGCGGATTCGACCGCGCATCTTTTTGCGCCGCAACTCACTTATCGTGTGCGCCGCAACAACAACACCGACACGCCGCTGCCACCGGAAGAACCTGCCGGCCAGAATCCTCCCGATGGCGCGATGATCGACTACTGGCTGAAAACGGCGGCTTCCGGTGCGGTCACTCTGGAAATTGTCGATGCCTCATCGGGGCGCGTCGTGCGCCACTTTTCGAGCGCCGATAAGCCCGAGCCCGTGAACCCAAAAGAGTTCAACGTTCCGATGTACTGGGTGCGCCCAGCGCGAACTTTGTCTGCCAGTTCTGGCATGCATCGTTTCATCTGGGACTTGACCTATCCTGCTCCCGATGTGCTGACGCGCGACTATCCGATTTCGGCCATCTATCACGACACGCCGCTTTATCCGCTCGGCGCCGCTGTGCTGCCTGGACAGTACAAACTGGTGCTCACCGTTGGAGGCGAGAGTTACACGCAGACGCTCGACATCCGCATGGATCCGCGCGTGAAAACCTCGCCCGAGGATCTGCGCCGGCGATTCGAACTCGACCAGAAAATTGCCGATGCTCTTCACAAAGACTACGAAGCGCTGCAACAGGTGCGTAGCCTGCGAGCGCAATTGAAAGGGCCCATGCTCGCCGGCGGAATCGACCAAGTGACCTCGAAGCTCAGAGCGATAAAGAAAGCAGCGATGGAACTCGACGCGAAAGCCGCGTCCATCGAGGGCGAAGAAGGCGACTATAGTGCGCGCTACCTGAGCACTCCCGAAGGCCGCACTCTGGCCCGGCTGAACAACGGCTTCAACACGCTCGTCAGCGCTCTCGATACCGCAGACGCCGCGCCCACGACCCAGCAAGCCGCCATGTTTAGAGAACTGGACAAGGCGCTGGAAGAGCAGTTGTCGGCTTGGGCGCAACTCAAGGCGAAAGACATTCCAGTGCTGAACGAGCAACTGAAGAAAGCTGGATTGCCGGTGATCGATCTGCAGAAGCCGGTTTCGGGAACACCCGACGAGGAAAGGGCGCAAGACCGAGACCAGAACGAAGAATAGGCTCGTCTGGTTTGTGTGGCGCGGACAAATCGGCTTGGACCCCTCTGGCCGCGGTCTTTCAGAATGAAGGACTTAGCGCATGAGAGGCGCCAGGTCTTTGAGAAATAAGGACTTAGATGTAAAGTGTTTATAAATCAATGGTTCAGATCGAATTTCGGGCTTGCAATTAGATTCGTTTCCCGCCAAGTCTTTGAGGAATAAATACTTTAGCGGTCATGAGGGGCTGGCAACGGGCGCTAGGATCCGCGAGAGTGGCCGGACAGGAGTGTCCGCGCTACACAGCGCCTCGGAGCTACGCCGGAAATTCGCGCAGCACATACTCCATCGCTGCCTCGCGTGACGTAAGTCGGCCTTCCAGTTGGGCATCCTCGACCGCTGCCAGCACCTCTTTGAAGCGCGGACCGGGCTCATAGCCGGCTTCGATCAGATCCTGGCCGGTAATCAGCGGAGTGGGGCAAATCGCCTCGGGCGGCAACGAACGCAACTGCTCGCGCGCGTAGTCATACGCGTCTAACTGGCCGTGGCTGGATAGACAGTCGATGCGATGCATCTCCAGATGTTCTTCGAAGGCGGGCAGGCGCAAAAACTTCTTCAGCGTGGATTGGTTCATGCGCTGCACTTGGCCAAAGCGCATGTGGTTGTCGACCAGCGCCAGAATCTGATCGGTCTCGTCGTTCGAGAAGCGCAGGCGGCGGCAGATTTCGGCGGCCATCTTCACTCCTACTTCTACGTGGCCATCGAAGCGGATTCGGTCGGGCGCTACGCGGAAGGTCGGGGGCTTGCCTACGTCGTGCAGGAGCGATCCCCAGGCTAGCGTCTTTGAACCTCCTACTTGCAATTTCTCCAGCAACAGCAGCGTGTGCACGAACACGTCGCCTTCGGGATGATACTCAGGCGGCTGCTCCACTCCTTTCATGGCGGCGATTTCGGGCAGGACTTCTGGCAATAAGCCGCTTGTATCCAGCAGTTCAAACGCCCGGCGGGCCTGGCCTTCGGTTAGCATCCTGGTCAGTTCTTCGCGCACTCGTTCGCTGGAAACCTGGCGAATTTTAGGGGCTAATTTTTGAATTGCGGCCGTGGTTGCCGGATCGATCTGGTAATCAAAGCGCGCGGCAAAGCGCACGGCTCGGAGCATGCGCAGTTTGTCTTCCGTAAAACGGCGTTCGGGATCGCCGATGGCGCGTACGATTCCGGCTTTCAGATCGTCGCGGCCACCGACAAAATCGAGGATCTCGTTGGTGGCTGGATCCAGCATCATGCCGTTGATGGTGAAGTCTCGGCGCTGCACATCTTCACGCGGGTCTTTGGTGAAGCGGACTTCGCCGGGATGACGGCCATCGGAGTAGCCTACGTCGGAGCGAAACGTCGCGACCTCGACTGCTCCCTTGCCACGTTCGCCTTGACGGGCGAGGGCGCCTGTCGCTCCACTGGTTCCTGGGACGAGAACTACGCCGAATTGCTCGCCTACGGCGCAGGTCTCGGGGAAGATTTGCATGACCTGCTGCGGTGTCGCGTCGGTGGCCACGTCATAGTCGGCGGGCTCGCGTCTGAGAAGAAGATCGCGGACGCAGCCACCGGCCAGGTAGGCCTGGTGTCCGCGCTCGCGCAGGGTGCGGACGATTTCGGCGGCAAAAGACTGAAGCATCTCAGCATACTTTACTGCAAATGGCGCAAGAGGGTTGCTTCTGGAATTCCGCCAAAGTTAGCGGAGTGTCTTCTTTCCCAAATGTATCCTTAAGCCTTCTTCTAAGCGAAACCCGGTATCTTTAGGACAGATGTAACGATACTCTTGCACCCTTACGGGCTTACCAAGTATACTTTTGTTGTAAACAGTATATTTAAATAGAACTAGGAAATAAGGATAGTTTTTGGCATCAAAGTATATTTACTACGTCGCGTAGCGAAGCTGAGTATCTTTAGCGAGACGAATCGAATGAACCCAGAAAAATTCAGAAAAGAAGGCGCGGGAAGACTGTTGGCGATTGGACAGGAGCAGTGGGCCTTCGCGCCCAATCCACTTCCGCCCAGGCTGGAGATTACATGGGAGCTTGCAGAACGAATCTCCGATGCCGACCGATCGTTAGGAGAATTGGCCGGGGTCGCGCGCACCATCCCTAATCCCCACCTGCTGATTGAGCCGTTTACCCGTCGTGAAGCGGTGCTCTCCAGCCGAATCGAGGGCACACAGGCCACGCTGACCGAGCTATTTTCAGCCGAGGCCGGCGCTCGAAAGGAGGGACCGAGTGAAGCCATTCGGGAGATTTCCAATTACGTCAACGCGCTGGAGTACGGACTGAAGCGATTGAAGCAACTCCCAGTAAGTTTGCGGCTCATCAAGGAGCTTCACGAGCGGCTGATGAGAGATGTTCGCGGTGAATCTCTCACTCCCGGGGAGTTCCGACGGGCGCAGAACTTTATTGGGCCGCCGGGGTGCAAGTTGGAGAACGCCACCTATGTTCCTCCACCCGTTCCGAACATGAAAGAAGCCCTTGAACGATTCGAAAAGTACCTTCATGAAAGTCGGAGGACTCTCCCACCCTTGGTACGGCTTTCTCTAATCCATTATCAGTTTGAGGCCATCCATCCTTTTTGGGACGGTAATGGACGTGTCGGGAGACTTCTGATCACACTACTTCTCTGCTCCGAACGCCTCTTGCCCCAGCCGCTGCTTTACTTGAGCGCATATTTCGAGCGGAATCGTAAAGAGTATTATCGGCTTCTGCTCGATATCAGTCAGACCGGAAACTGGATGGATTGGCTCCGCTTTTTCGTAAATGGAGTTTCCGAAGAATCCAGGGATGCTGTAGCTCGGTCGAACCAATTGTTAGCACTACGCCAAGAGTACCGGGAAAGACTTCAGGCACAGAAATCACCGGGACGGGCATTGGAACTGATGGAGAACCTGTTTAAGGAGCCAGTCATCACAGTGGCTGGGGCGCGGGACCGATTGAAGGTGACCACCCGCGCTGCCCAGCAGAATGTCGACCGACTGGTGCGAGCAGGAATACTTAGGGAAGTGACCGGAAGACAGCGTTACCGCGTATTTGTGGCCCAGAAGATAATCCAGATTGTGGAAGCCGACAAGGCCCGACAGGTTACGATGTTCGAAGAGTGATGCCTGACGCGTACATACTCGGCATTGAGACCTCCTGTGATGAGACAGGGGCGGCGGTGGTGCGCTCGGGGCAGGAGATTTTGTCGAACGTGGTGGCCTCGCAGATCGCCACTCACCAGCCTTATGGCGGGGTGGTTCCGGAACTGGCCTCGCGTGAGCACTTGCGCGCCATCGTTCCGGTGGTGCGCCAGGCACTGGCCGACGCGGGACAGACTTATGCGTCGATCGGCGTTATCGCGGTCACGCAAGGGCCGGGACTGGCGGGCGCTCTGCTGGTTGGCATCAGCTTTGCCAAGGCGCTCGCGTTTGCGCTGGAGAAGCCGCTGATCGCCGTGAACCATCTTGAGGGACACATCCATGCCGTGTTGCTGGAGCAGCGGCAGAGCGAAAATGGCGACCTTCATTTTCCGGTGCTTGCTTTGGTGGTTTCCGGCGGCCACACGCATCTCTATCTTGCGCAGTCGCAGGAAAATCTCTGGACTTATCGGAACATTGGCCATACGCGCGACGACGCCGCCGGAGAGGCGTTTGATAAGGTCGCGAAGCTTTTGGGACTGGGCTATCCCGGAGGACCGATCATCGACCGGCTTGCGCCGCACGGCGATCCGCACGCGGTCAAGTTCCAGACTTCGCAGATCAAGCATCGCGACCGGCGCGATCACAGGCAGGGCGATCATGGGCAGCCAGGGGCAGAAGAAGGGCCGCACTTTGATTTTTCCTACAGTGGAATCAAGACGGCGGTTTTGCGCTACGTCGAGATTGAGAACATGAAGCCTGCGATCGAGGCACGCCGGCGGGGGCTCGCGGGCATCGGCAAGCCGACGCTGGAAGACGTTCTCGGACTCTGCGACCGGCAAACCCTCAACCTGGTGGCTTCTTTCCAGCGCTCGATGGTCAACGATCTGGTCACCAAGACGCTGGCGGCGGCGCGCGAATATGAGGTTCAGACGCTCTTCGTAAGCGGCGGCGTGGCTGCCAACCGGGAATTGCGGACCACGTTTGAGCGGGAAGCGGGGATGCAGGGGCTTCCCGTTTTTTTCCCATCGCGCGCGCTTTCCACCGACAATGCCGCCATGATTGCGGCGGCGGCGTTTCCGAAATTTCTGCGCGGGGAATTTGTGTCTATGGATTTTTCGGCGGAGGCCGGAATGTCCCTGCGCTGATAACCCGTGGCGAAACTCCAGTCCCCGACCCCGGCACCTGAAGGCGCATTCATACTGCGGCACCTATGGCGTGCCTGAACAGGCTGCGGAAAAGGCATCTCGCGCGCCGTCGTCGAACCTCAGCGGCTGAAGCCGGAACTGAGGGTATGCTGGTTATCGCAGCGGTAAACCGCTGCGCCACCCAAAATCAAGTGCAACATCGAATTATTCGCAAGGTGTGAAGGCATGCCCTGATACGAATCTCACTTTCATCACGGCCGCCAGGTTGACCTTCGTAATTCGACCCTTCCTTGTTATCGAAGCGACACATTTCCCAGCTACAATAGTTTGCGTGAAGCCGACAATCTATGTAGTGGAAGACGACCCGGATATTTCCCGTTTGGTTCGCCATCATCTGGAAGGGGCCGGTTTCAACGTGCGACTCTACTCGACCGGCAATCTGGTCGTGGTCGATGCCGAACGCCAGCGTCCGGCGCTGTTTCTGCTGGATATTATGGTGCCCGGAAAGGACGGTCTGGAGCTTTGCCGGCAGATTCGGCAGTCGGTGTCGCTGGCTTCGGTCCCGGTGATTTTCCTGACCGCCAAGAGCGGGGAGGCGGATCGTGTTCTGGGCTTGGAGTTGGGCGCCGACGATTACATCCCCAAGCCGTTCAGCCCGCGCGAACTGGTGGCTCGTGTTAAGGCGGTGCTGCGTCGTTTTGAGCGGCCGCTGCCACCCCTACCAACCAAGATTGACGATGTCCACATTGACCCGGGCGCGATGACGTTGACGGTTCGCGGGAAACAAGTGCCGACGACGGCTACCGAATTCCGGCTGCTTGACCACTTCATGCGGCATGCCGGACGCGTTTTCACTCGCGACCAGTTGCTCGACTCGGTCTGGCGCGATACGGCGTATGTGACACCGCGCTCGGTGGACGTTTATGTGCGGCGCATCCGTGAAAAGATTGAGCCCGATCCGGAGAACCCGCGTTACTTGAAGACGGTACGGGGGGCGGGCTACCGCTTTGAGGTTGCGCGTTGAGAAGTCGCATCTTCGTTAAATTGATGTTTGTCTTTCTGCTGGTGATTGGCGTGACGGCGATCACCTTGCAGTTGACCGTGCACAAGGTCTGGGAACGTACCCTGCGCGAGCAGATCGAGCGCAATCTCAAACAGAAAACCTTGATGTTCGCCTATCGCGTGGAGGCGGACCGGCAGCACTCCCTGGCTGACATCACCGCCCAGGAAGGCCAGGCGGCGGGAGCCCGCGCCACCGTTATCGATCCCACCGGCAAGGTGCTGGCCGATTCGGAAGTCGATCCCAGCACGATGGAGAACCAGTCGTATCGTCGGGAGTTCGCTTCCGCTCTTGGCGGTAAACTCGGCGTGGATGAACACAACAGTCAAGCGCTTGGTGTTCCTTTCTTATTTGTGGCGGCGCCGGTTTCGGGAGGAGCGGTGCGGCTAGCGTATCCGTTGCCCGAGATGGAAATTACGGATCGTCCGCTGGCCGTTGCCCTGTTCTGGGGATCGCTGGCTGCTTTCGTTTTCGCCATGATGGTGGCGGCCACCGCTTCCCAATATGTTGGGCGGCGTCTGCAACGCATCGTGAATTTTGCCGAGCGCGTGGCCAGTGGGGACCTGACCGCCAGAATCGCGTCCTCTTCGACCGACGAGATCGGCCAGGTGGCGGCGGCGCTCGATAAGACGACGCGCGGTGTAGAAGAGAGTTACGCCCGCGTTCAAACCAGCCAGCGCGAGCTGGAAACTCTGCTCAACAGCATGCAGGACGCGGTGATTGCCGTCGGTATCGACGGACGCGTGCAGTGGGCCAATAAGGGCATGGACCGTCTGCTGCTGCGCGCGCCCCGTTTGAATGCGCCTTTGATCGACAGCGTGCGCGACCCGGACTTTCTTGCAGCGATTCAGGAAGCGGCGCGCGACCAAGTCGTTACTTCCGCGCGCTCGAACACCATCGCCTCCGGCCGCACCTTCGATGTTACCGCGGCGCCCATGCCGGGAGGCGGCGCTGTCGCCGTGCTTCGCGATCTTACCGAAACCGAGCGGATGGAAAAGAGCCGCCGCGATTTCATCGCCAACGTTTCCCACGAGTTGCGCACGCCGCTGACTTCCATCCAGGGATACACCGAGACGCTACTGGATAGTCCTCTGGCAGACAATCACGTACGCGACTTTCTGGAAATCATCCGCAAAAACGCGGCTCGCATGTCCCGCCTTACCGAGGACCTGCTCACTCTCGCTCGCGTCGAATCGGGCGAGCAGAGGTTCGACATGCAGCGGGTCAGTCCCGAAGAACTGCTGCAGGACGCTTTGGAAAGCTTTCGTGAAGTGGCGCGGTCGTATGGGGTCGAACTGATGATTGAGAACTCGGTCCCCGCCGCTTATGTGAATGCGGATCGCGAAGCCATTCATCAGATTTTTTCCAACCTTATCGAGAATGCGCTGAAGTACGCGGCCTCGGGAAAGAAAGTCGTTCTCGGAGCCCGCGCGGCAGAGAACGGCGTCGAATTCTACGTCAGGGACTTCGGGCCCGGCATTTCTTCCGAACATCTGCCCCGTCTTTTCGAGCGTTTCTACCGCGTCGATAAAGCGCGCTCGCGGGAGTCGGGCGGCACCGGGTTGGGACTTGCCATCGCCAAGCATATCGTTTTTGCACACGGGGGAACGATTCGCGCCGAGAGCGAACTTAACCACGGCTCTAGCTTTTTGTTCATCCTGACTGCTGCCGCGGCGGATTCAGCGTAGAGGCAGGTAGTGGGACAGTTTCCGGGTGGCCCCGTGCCCCCTACCCAGTCGCGGAGATGACAATGGGGATCACATCGTCGTCTGGCCGATTAAACGATTAAACGCCGACTGATCTTGAAATGCAGTCGGCCCTCCGTGCACGTTCGGGAAGCGGCCTTGCGATAACTCTGGATGAGGAACGGAATTCACTTCTTCGTCTGCAAAAGAGCGACGGACCGCTTTTCGTCAATGAGGTGGCGTCGGCCATCTTCGCTGGCGCTTGCGCCTTGCTTGATCAACTCGATGACCTGCGCCGGTGTGAGCGAAGGGTCGAGCGCAAGTAGCTTGGCCGCGAGATTAACTACGTTCGGAGAAGCCATCGAAGTGCCGGACAGCCTGACCTTCGCCCCACCAGGGACATAGCTTTCCACGTTATAACCGTCCGCGTCGACAACCACCGTGTCTCCGTAGCTGGTGAAAGAAGTTTCGTCTCCAGACTGGTTCACCGCGCCGACCGCAATGAGGTTTGGGAGATGCAGCGAGGCCGGGACCTGTTCATTAAAGCCGCTGTTGCTGTCACTGTTCCCGGCGGCTGTGACAAATAGAGTGTTCGGTGCGTTCTTGAGGGCCGTCTCGATGGCATCGCGCCAGATGGCGTAAAGTTCAGCCGCCCGCTTCTTGCGCTCTGCAGGATCGACACCGCCGCCGGTCTTGGAAATCCAGGTTTCAAACTCCTGCGGATCGTCTCCCCAACTCATGTTGACCACTCGCACGTTGCGGGTGCGGAAGTAGTCTGACATCTGCTGAAATGCAGCGCCAAGATGGCGAGCCCATTCGGACGTAGGAGGAAACGGCAGGTCTGCCAATTGATCGTTGAAGCGAGCAACCACCAGGCGCGCGGCAGCATTGCCTCGCACCGCGATCCCGGCACAGTGTGTTCCGTGGACGTAGAACCCGAGCACCTTTTCCAACTCGAAGAGTTGATGTATCTGGTCCGCAGAAAGCGTAGCGTACTTTTTCTGCAGCGCATCCGCTTCGGGCGAATCGATGCCATTCTCAATGTCCAAGCGCCCTTGGATCTCGTCGCGGAATTCCGGATAAACCTTTTGCTGCTCGCTGGTAAGGGAATACAGCCAGGTTGCAGATGGGTCTCCGCGATCATCAAATGCAATTCCATGCGTACCGCTGGCCGTCGGCTTTGGGTCGGTGAATAGTTGATCGGGGAAGAGCGAAACATCGATGCCGGAGTCCCAAATCGCGACCAACACCGGAGATAGATTCTGATCTTTAGTGAGGGTGACTTCACGCATGGCCCAGATATCAGGTTTGACTCTGTTGTGAGCCACGATGTACTGCTTTAGAACTTCGCTGCGGGCTGGGAGCAGCGGAATGACAGATTGCAAGGCATTTCGCGTTGCGATCAGATCCAACGCTTCCTGGTTGTCCAGCGCGCCGGACTTCTGGACCGCGGGATCAAGCTCGGTCCGTACATTGCCGACGGCAACCGATTTCGTGTAAAGCCGGCCTCCCGCATAAGATGCCTTCACCGAGTCCTGAACCACATCCCACGGCAGCGAGTCGATCGCTTCATGATAATGCTTCACGAAAGACTGGGTGAAGGCGGAACCATGGGTCGCTTTGGTGTCGATTGCAGCCTGCAACCTCGCGCGCCCGAAGAGGCCGGTGGTCAGCTTCGCTGACGGCTTCTCTACCAAAGCGCGCAGGGATTCGATGGTCCCCAGCGCGCCCTGGTCGTCGCCGGCCAGTTCCTGTAAATCGAGCATGGCGGAAAGCAGGGTCCGCAGAGTAGCTTTGTCGTCGATCTCGTAATCCCGAAAGACGGTGTCGAGGTCGGCGCGGACTTTGGCCGCGAAGGCGTTGAAGGTGGCATCGTCCGCTTGCACCAACTGGGAAGCCGGGACGGTTACCGGATAGCTGAAGCGAGGCAGGTCAGCTTGGCTGATGACTTTCTTCTTCGCATTCGACTGTGAGTGGGCAAAAGGCGCGACGAGCAGCAGAAGCCAAACAAGACTATGTGCGATCCGATGACGCTCCAGCATGAAACACCTCGTTTTGAGATCGAAAACAGAAGGCGCAACTCAGGACACGGGGCACAGTCTAGTGACCGAGTGAGACCCTGTCAATCCGCACCGTTTGGAAGATAGCGCGCAAATTACTCATAAGCCACACTCACGTCTTCGAGCCCTCCGGGCCGGCGTAGCTTGAAACTCCAGGCGTTTCTGGTAACCCGTAGCCGCGCTACACGGAGAACGTCCGGTCGCACTCGGGACATTCCGGGCCTATCGTCAGCTACTCGGAAACTGACCTATTACCCGACCTCTTCTTTCGGCGACGAGAAATTCACTGGTTTGTAACCTGCCTGGCGACGGCGCCAATTATGCTTTTGCTGGGAGTGTGTCACACTCAGCATGATGCCGCTCGCGTCCAGCAGAGCGGATCCGGCATCCAACGAAGTAGGGTGGTTTTGCTTATGAGCACAGCCAGCGTAAAGACACCTTCGCCTGAGCCCTCGCACTCCGTCCTGGTGCAGCGGACGGTAGAAGCCTGCGAACTGGCGCGCGAGGCCGCGGCGATCGCGGCCGAAGGCATTGCCACCGGATCCATGTCCCGCCTGAACGCCATCCGGCAGTGCGAAAAGGAACTCGATGCCATTGACCTGGAAGTGGACTCCGGTGTGACCGCGACCATCACCCATGTTCCGGAGGACGAAACGCGGCAACTACTGGCGTGCATGAAAGTCATGATTGGACTGGAGCGCATCGGTGATCTGCTCTTAAGTTTCGCCACCAGCGCGCAGGCTGCGGGAGGCCACCTCGACTCGCAGGATGCTCGCGACTTGACGCACATGGCGACAGTTCTGGAAAAAATGCTGGCCGACGTTGGCCACTCCTTTTCCCAAAAGGATGTCAAGAAAGCCATCGACGTGCTTCGCGCCGACGCCGAGATGGACCGCTTGCGCAATCTCATTTTTCTGCGCCATATCGAGAATCCGGAGAATGTGGCGCACCACTCCAGCCTGCAGGTTATCTTCATGACGCAGTCTCTCGAGCGCGCTGGCGACCACGCCAAGAACCTGGCGGAAGAGGTCTGCCACTTTGTCAGCGGACGCAGCATCCGCCACCTCCTCATGGCGTACGACAAGCCCAAAGAACAGATGTTTATCGAATGGCTGCGGCATAAAGACGAAAAGTCGCAGTAACTCAGGCATCGCCTCCAGCCCTTGACAGACGAAGTCTTCAAGGCGAGACTCGGTTCATCTCTTTTCGGTGTAATTCTCTAGTCTATCCGTGATTACCGGAAAGTGACTTGGACAGCAATTTCATGCATGGATCCGTCGAGCCCGACGATCGATTCCCGCCAGCGAATACGGAAACGAGCCAAAGCTCCGCAGCGGCGACTGGCGCAGCCCCCGCGATGGCCAGTGCCAGCCGCGCGCTGGCAGAAACGGAACTGGAGTCCGCACTCCAGTTGTTGGTGGAACGCGCGCAGTACATCACTGGCGCGACCGGAACTGCCCTCGCTTTGCCTCAGGCCGAGGAGATGGTTTGCCGTGCCAGCGCCGGTTCTTCAGCGCCGCCAGTCGGGGCGCGCCTGCAGGTTCGTTCCGGATTGACCGGCGAAAGTATCTCCCGCCGGCAGTTGCTGCGCTGCGACAACGCGGAGTCCGACCCGCGCGTGAATTTGGAAGCTTGCCGGGCGTTGGGCATCGCATCCATTGTTGTGCTGCCGCTGCTGCGGCAGAACGGCGAGATTCGCGGCCTGTTCGAACTATTCTCCGATCACCCTTACGCTTTCGAAGAGCGGGATCTGATCGCACTCGAGCGCATGGCCGATCTCACATTGACGGCCCTCGATTTGTCCGAGCAGCGGCAGAACTCCGCACCCGCGTCAGGACTCAGGCGAGAACCGGACAAGGCCGTCGAATCTGCCACGGCAAGGATGGCGCGACCGGCTCCCGCGATTTCGATTAACATTCCGCCTAAACCAGAGTTCGCTAGCTCAGTCGCCAACCCAGGGTTCGCTGAGCCCGCGGCACCTCCCGCCGAGTCGCCCGTAAACCCGCAGCCGGCGTCCGCTTCGGTGCCTGAGGCCATGCTTCGCCTGCAAAAATGCGCATCCTGCGGATTCCCCGTTTCCGAGGGGAGGGCGCTCTGCCTCGATTGTGAGAAGAAAGATAGCGAGAAGAAGGATTTCGAGAAGAAGCAGCGCGAGAAAGCGCAGAGCCAGATCGAAAAGCAAGAGATCAAACAGCCCGAGCAGGATACATCGTCTACCGCCGCCGAATCCGCAGCGCCCGTGCCGGGGGAATCCGCGCCGGCCTTCCTCACAAACTACGCGCCCGCACGAGAATCGTGGATGGCGAACCACGTCAATCTGCTCGCCATCGTCGTGCTGATTCTGGGCATTATGGTTGCGATCGTGATATTTCGGTAACCGAGCTTCAATAACCATCCATGCACCGCGAGCACCGTTTTCCTTGACAAAACGCCGACGGAACCAATACTCTGCGCTTAATCGCTTCTTCCAACACAAAGGTGCCCAAGCATGAAGAATGTGTACGAAGTTCTACGGCAGAAGGAACTTGAACTGACCAGGCTGGAAAAAGAAGTTGAGGCCTTGCGCGTTGCCGCCCCGCTGCTTTCGGAAGAAAAAGAACAGCTGGCAGAAGCGCCTAAGCCGACCTTAACGGCCACCACGCCGCCGCAACCGGTCCGGATTCCGCCGGTGGTTGCTGCTCAGGCTGCACCAACTCCGGCACGCGTAGCGGGCTGGGAAGATGCCGCCAAGCGCTGGCCGTAAGGCAATCGCATTCCGCGATGTAGAAACGGGGCTTGCCCCGTCTACCGGCTATTTGACTGAGCCCAGGATCGAAAATCGTTTCTGGGCTTCATTTTCTTTCTCTCGCTGCCAACGTTTTCACAGGCGCTGCGGAAAAGGCATTATTCGCGTCGCAGTCTCACGTAGCGGCTCAAGCCAGGCTATGAAACAAGCCAGTTATCGCAGTGGTGAACCGCTGCGCCACCCAAAATCAAGTGCAACATCGACTTTTTCCGCGCCTATTCAGTCCTGCGTGAACGCCAGTGCCAGCAGCGTCTTCTGCTCGACCTCGTGCGCTTTTGCCGAACCGGTAGCCGGACTCGCGCTCGCGGAACGTTTCACCGAAAATACCGGCCGGTCATCTACGATGTGTTTCAAGCGCGGCAGCATATAGGAAAGCGCACCCATGTTGGCCGGCTCTTCCTGCACCCACACGATATCTCGTGCTGTCTGGTGACGCTCCAGTTCCGCCGCTAGTTCCGCCTCCGGGAAGGGATACATCTGCTCCAGGAAGACGATCGCGATGCTCAAGTCTTTCCGTTTCTGCCGTTCCGTGCGTAGTTCGTGTCCGATTTTCCCGGTGCAGAGCAGAATACGTTTGGCGTCCTGCGCTTCCGTGTCCGGGATCACGGGCAGAAACTTCTGATGCGTCAGATCCTCGAGCGGAGACAGGGCGTCGGGATGCCGCAACATGCTCTTCGGCGTGAATACGATCAGCGGCTTCCGCCACTTGCGCAGCGCCTGCCGCCGCAGCAGGTGGAAATACTGCCCTGCATTCGAGGGCTGACAAATCTGGATATTATCCCGTGCCGCCAGTTGCAGGAATCGCTCGATGCGGGCGCTGGAATGCTCGGGACCCTGTCCTTCGTAGCCGTGAGGCAGTAGCAGGACCAGTCCTGACAACAGATTCCACTTGTCCTCGCCCGCGCACACAAACTGGTCGATCACCGCCTGCGCCACGTTCGCGAAATCGCCAAACTGCGCTTCCCACAGAACCAGCGCCTCGGGATAATCGCGGCTGTAACCGTATTCAAACCCCATCACACCGGCTTCCGAAAGCGGCGAGTTGTAGATATCGCACGGCGCCTGACCGGGCGCGATATGCTGCAGTGGAACGTATTCCGTCTCATCCTCAGTATCCAGCAGCACCGAGTGCCGCTGGTTGAAGGTCGCACGCCGCGAGTCCTGCCCGCTCAGGCGCACCGGAATCCCCTGCTTCCCCAGATTAGGTTTCACCAGGCTCGCAAAGGCCAGCGCCTCGGCCATGCCGTAGTCCACCGGCTTCTTGCCCGTTCCCATCTCCTGGCGCTGCTCCAGTAACTTCTTCACTTTCGGATGGATATGAAAACCTTCCGGATACGTGGTCAAACGCTCGGTGAGCTCCGCCAACTCCTCGCGTGCGATGCCCGTGGGCTGCTCATAAGCCGGTTTATAGCGGCCCCCGAAATAATCGTCCCAGTAGCTGGGAAGATCGCGCATCAGTGGCTTCTTGGTGAACTTCGTTGCGGACTTCTGCGCGGCTTCGTACTCGCTCTTGACCGCCTGCGCTCGGGCGGCGATATTGTCATCGTCTATGCCGATCTGTTTGGCGTAAATCTTATACAACGGCGGATGCTCTTTGATCGCCTTGTACATAAGGGGCTGGGTCACCGTGGGATCGTCTACCTCGCTATGCCCATGGCGGCGGTAGCCGATCAGGTCAACGATCACGTCGGTGCCGAATTTATAGCGGTACTCGGTGGCGATGCGCGCGATGCGCATCACGGCATCCACGTCTTCACCGTTTACGTGAAAGATGGGAATCGCTTGGCGCCGCCCCAGTTGCGCCGAGAAGCGCGAGGAATGCTCTTCGCGGGCGTTGGTCGTGAAGCCGATCAGGTTGTTGACGATTACGTGGATGGTTCCGCCCACGGTGTAGCCGCGCAGGTCGGCATAGTTCATCGTCTCTGCCGTGATGCCTTGCCCCGCGAACGCGGCGTCGCCGTGCACCAGCACCGGCAAATACTTTGCCTTGCCGCCTTCACCGGCGCGGTCCTGCTTGGCGCGAGTGCGTCCTATCGTCACTGGATCGACGGCCTCGAGGTGGCTGGGATTTGACGCCAGGTGGATGTGAATTTTCTTTCCGCTCTTGGTGACGTACTCGCCGGTCGCGCCCATGTGATACTTCACGTCACCCGAACCCAATACGCTGCGTGGATCCACATCCTCAAATTCCGCAAACACCTGCTCCGGCGGACGGTTTGCCAAATGAATAATGACGTTCAACCGTCCACGATGACTCATGCCCATCACCAGTTCCACCGCACCGCGCTCGCCGGCTACGTCCAGAACCTCATCCATTGCCGGCAACAAGGACGTGTTGCCTTCGAGGGAGAAGCGCTTGTTGCCCAGATAGCGCTGCTGCAGCGTCTGCTCAAACAGGTCGGCGCGTACAAGCAGGTCCAGGGCGCGGTCTTTATCCATGTCGACTGCGGCTGGCTCCGCCTCGATCTATTCCTGAATCCAGCGCCGCCGCTCGGGGTCGGCGATGTGCATGAACTCCACGCCTACGCTGCCGCAATAGATGCGACGCGCTTCCGGGGCCCATTCGTTATCGGTCGTTGTATCAAACTGCAGGTCGGCATGCGGTTGCGGAGGGAGCAGGCCGAGCGGGTTCAGTTCGGCCTCGAGATATCCAAATTGCCGGAAAAGCCCAAATACACGTTCGCGTTCGTTGTTTTGAATGATTGCAGGGGCCTTGCCCCCGCTGGTGGTCCGAGTTGAAGTAGGCATATGAAGTCTTCTATAGAATAACGGATGACGCACCCTGCGTGGCCGATTCAGCCGGAAGAGACGGAGCACAGGTGGTCATGCCCTGCTAATATCGGCGAGGCCCTGTGCCGCCGATCACAGCAAGATGCGCTCGCCGCGATTACTCTGAAAGACGAGGAATATTCCCATGACCCTTCGTCCCGACGCGGCCAAGCCGGGAACCCCTGTCATTCTCGGTGTCCCATTTGACGCGAATTCTTCCTGGTTGCGTGGAGCGGCCGGAGCGCCGCCCATCATCCGCGTGGCTCTCAATTCCATTTCGTCGAACTTATGGACAGAAACCGGTGTCGACCTGAGCTCCCGGGGAACGTACTGCGACGCCGGCGACTTGCACTTTACTTTCGATGAGCCCTTCAGCGCGATTGAAAACAAAATCGGCGAACTGCTGGACAAGGGCTTGCGTCCGGTGTGTCTGGGTGGCGACCACTCCATTACCTTGCCAATCCTCCGCGCCTTCGGCCAGCGCATTCCCGGACTGACCATCCTCCACTTTGATGCCCACCCCGATCTCTACGACGAACTGGAGGGCAACCGGCTTTCGCATGCCTGCCCATTTGCCCGCATCATGGAAGAGGGCGCAGCCAAGCGCCTGATCCAGATCGGCATTCGGACTATGACGGGACACCAACGCGAGCAAGCCCAGAAATTCGGCGTCGAGGTCATCGAAATGCGCCATCTGCCAGCGCTCGACCGGATGAAAGTCGATGGCCCCATCTACATCTCCTTCGACATGGACGCGCTCGATCCCGCCTTTGCCCCTGGCATTTCGCATCGCGAGCCCGGAGGCATGTCGGTCAGAGAAGCGATCGCACACCTGCACGCCATCACCGGAAAAATTGCCGGCGCCGACATCGTGGAATATAATCCCGCGCAAGACAACACCCAAATCACTGCCGCGGTCGCCGCCAAGTTGCTCAAAGAGATGCTGGGCAAGATGGTTTTGAACTAGAATACGGCTGCATCGTCAGCCATACGGCGGAGCGACGGGCGTCTCGCCCGTCCGGGCCGGGCGGGGACGCCCGGCTCTCCACTTTAACCGGGAGGCGCACCATGGCTAGTGGAATCGTTGATGTGTCCAGTCGCTACTCCGTGCCTGAGACCCTGGCGCGGCTCCAGACGATCTTGAAAGAGAAATCCGTGACGGTATTTGCCCTCATCGACCACAGCGGTGAAGCAGAGAAGGCCGGCCTTAAAATGCGCCCGACGCAGTTGCTGATCTTCGGCAGTCCGAAAGGCGGCACACCTTTGATGGTTGCCGCGCCCCGATTGGCGATCGACCTTCCTTTGAAAGCGCTGGCATGGCAAGATGAGCAGGACCAGGTGTGGCTCTCCTACAATTCTGCGGAATACCTGCAGCAGCGGCACGGCTTTCCCGCCGACCTCCTGAAAAACATCGCCGGAATTGCAGGGCTGATTCAGAAGGCTGTGGAATAATAGCGGGCTGTTCGTCCGTCCCGGAGAATCCCATGCCCGATAATTCCAATCCGAACCGCGCCCGCGATCACCTGGCCAACGAGCGCACGTTTCTGGCATGGGTGCGAACCGGGGTCGCGACCATCGTGTTCGGATTCGCCATCGGACGCTTCTCGATTGCACTGCGCGAATTCATGAAGATGCAGGGCTACAACTCCGGCACCCCCGGCCTGACAACCTGGCTGGGCATTATTTCGACGGTCGGTGGGGTGATGCTGATTCTTGCCGGTCTCAGGCGGTACCGGGGGACCAAAGTGCAACTTGATTCGAACACCTTCGAGCCTGCCGGATTCGTGATCGACCTCGTATCCTACTTGCTTGGTCTTTTCGGATTAATATTGGCGGGATATCTCGCGTACATCGCGATATTTAATGAATGACTGCCTGACGATCAGCGTCGATCAGGCAGAGTCTCTATCAGGTGAACCATGGCGAATGAAAACGAAAAAGAACTGACGGGCCGCGCTGCCGCCCAACTGGTGCGTGACGGCGATGTAGTTGGATTAGGCACGGGCTCAACCGCGTATTTCACGGTCATCGCTCTCGGCGAGCGCGTGAAAGCGGGACTGAAAATCATCGGAATTCCAACTTCGGTTAAGACTGCCGACCTGGCGCGCGCAGTCGGCATTGCGCTGACCACGCTCGACGAACATCCGGAAATCGATATCACGATCGACGGGGCCGACGAGATCGATCCACAGCTGCGCATGATCAAAGGCGGCGGCGGCGCGCTGCTGCGCGAGAAGGTCGTTGCGTCGGCGTCCAAGAAGATGGTCGTGATCACGGACTCCGCAAAGGTCGTTCCCGTGCTTGGCAAATTTCCGCTGCCAGTCGAGGTGATCGCGTTTGCGCGTGCCGTGGTTGAGAAGAAAATCGTGGCGCTTGGCGGGTCGCCTAAATTGCGCACGAAACCCGACGCCAGTCCTTACGTTACCGACAACGGCAACCAGATTCTCGATTGCAGCTTCGGAAAGATCGCAGATCCTCCGGCACTTGCGCTTGCGCTGAGCAATACCCCCGGCATCGCCGAACACGGCCTGTTTATAGGGCTGGCGAGCATCGCGCTGGTAGGACGCGGAGACCGGGTGGAAGAAATGCGGCCGTAGCGGTGTCGGGCTTCGCCCGACTGGACAGCCGAGGGCGGCTGGCCCTACGTGAGACGGGCAGGCTTCGTCAGCTCAGCCCACAATCTGCCGCAGCGCCGCCAACAGCTTTTCCACTTCCTCCATCGTGTTGTAATGCACCAGGCCGATGCGCAGAAAGCCTCCCAGACGCTCAACGTCCAACTGCTCGGTGAGGTTCAGAGCATAGTAGTTTCCATCCCACGTGAAGAAGCCGCGTTCGCCCAGCTTTGTCGCCAGTTCCAGCGGCGTGTGTCCTTCGATGCGGACAACCACAGTCGCGCACCGATTTTCGAAGCGCGCAGGGTCGCTGATGCCGTAAAGCTTCAATCCGGGAATCGCAAGCAAGCCGGCGATCATCCTCTCCATCAGCTTTCGCTCGTGCGCATGAATGGCTTGGTGCGCGGCCACGATTGCCCCGCGCCGGGTGGTGACTGCAGGCTGCGCGCGCCGTCCGAGTTCTTCCCAGTAATCCACGCACGCTTTGATTCCCGCGATGCATTCGTGGTTCAGCGTCCCCCATTCCCAGCAGTTCGGAATGTTGTCGGTGTTGGGCCGGACTTTATAGGGGCGCAACCTCTTCAGGTGCTCGCGCTTGCCGTAGAGAACGCCCATGTGCGGACCGAAGAACTTGTAAGTCGAGCAGACCAGAAAATCGCAGTCGAGGGCACGCACGTCAATCGGCCCGTGTGGAGCGTAGTGGACGGCGTCGATGTAACTCAGCGCTCCCGCTTGCCGCGCCAGGCGCACTACTTCGGCGACGTTGTTGATCGTGCCCACGGCATTCGACGCATATCCGACGGCGACCAGCCGCGTGCGCTTGCCGATCTTTATGGTTAACTTCTCCGCCAAGTCTTGCATGTCGAGCGTGCAATCGTCTTTGTTGAATTTCACCGTGCGGATGATCACGCGTTTTTCTTCCAGCGCTTTCCACGGCGAGAAATTCGCATCGTGGTCGAGCAGCGTGAGCACGATCTCGTCGCCGGGCGTAAGTTCGCGCCCGACGGCGCGGCTCATGGCGAATGTCAGCGTCGTCATGGTCGGGCCGAAAATGATTTCATCGGCATCGCAATTCAGGAAATCGCCCATTGCCGACCGCGCTTCGGCGATCATGTGGTCGGTATTGCGGCTAGTGGGGTACGCGCCGCCGGTGTTGGCGTTGTTGCGTGCCAGATAGTCCGCGATGGCGTCAATCACGCGCTGCGGCACCTGCGTGCCACCGGGGCCGTCCAGAAAAACTAAGGGGTGTCCGCTGATCGTTTGCTCAAGCGCCGGGAACTGCGAGCGAGCCCATGCGAGATCGAGCGCGGTGGAGGAAGGGGCTGAAGCCGGTTCAGCGATGGGCATAGCGGACATTCTAAACGAAGGCCGCTAATTGAAGGCGGCGGTGCGGTTCAGGCAGGGCGTTCGGGAGGGTTGGGTTGCCGGAGTTTTCCCTGGTTGGCGGCGTCCAGCCGGATGCGCGTAACTCGCGTCGTTTCCTGGACTAAATCGTCGGTGGCGCTAGTTCCGTCTCCCGCCATTACAGAACCTGCGGCCAGGGCGAAGCGCAAGGCGTCCGCTTGGTCCTCAAAATACAGAATGACTTGTCCCGACATACGTACTTCTCCCTGAATCTGACTTTCCAACGGCCGCATGGAGCAGGCGCAACTGGCAAAGAGCAAATGAAGACGCAGGTAGCGCTGCAATAAACGAGTGTCGGTGATGACTCCAATGATTGTCGGAGAATGTGAGGGCCGGCGATAGTGCTTTTGTTGGTTCTCACCTCCGGTGATGCGGCCCGGGGAACGTGACGAATTTCTAAGTGCCTATCGGATAATAACTTACGAAAGGGATTCGCTTCCACCGGTCAATCGGCCCGATGCCACCCGGCACCCGAAGACCGTCCATCCCCATGGTGTACTGGTTGGGCTCATTTTTTCGTGCCGCCTATCCGCAGATGACCATCTAAGGATAGAATCGTCTAAGAACAATACCTCTAAGGCAACGTGGGGATGGCGTGTTAAAGGTTTCGGCCAGTCGGGGCGCATTCGTCAGAGCTGTGTGTGTGCTCTCGGTCGCGCTGGTGTGCGTGATGGGGACGATACAGGCCACCCACTCGCATCCCGAGAACTCGACCGCATCCCACCACACCTGCACGATATGCGCAACTGCGCACGCTGGACTTAGCACCCAGACCGGTGCGTCGGCGCCGGTTTTATTTGCGGCAGCCTTGGCGAGTCCGGTCGCAGAAATTTCCCCGATCTTCCGTCCGGTCACAACCCCGTTTATTCGTCCTCCACCTGCCCGCTGATTCCGCTCCCAGTTCAATCGGTACTTTCCAAAGGACCGCGATCTTCGATCTTCAGCAGGATCGGACTCGCTCGAGCACCCATTTCTTGGAGGAATCATGGATTTGTTTCATAAGAGCTGGATGGCTGTGGCTATTGTGGCCGCGTCTGTGGTGTTGAGTGTCGGGGCTGCGAATGCGCAGTCGGGCGGAGGTTCGGGATCGCTTAACGGTACCGTCCTGGACCCTTCGGGCGCAGTGGTTGCGAATGCAACGGTTGAGATTCATAACCCAGTCAGCAGGTATGACCGGACGACCACTACTGACGGTAAAGGGAACTTCAGCTTCTCCAATGTGCCGTTTAATCCGTATCACATGACAGTGACGGCTACGGGCTTTGCGCAGACCGCGCAGGATGTGGAGGTTCGGTCGGTGGTGCCTGCCAGTGTCAAGGTCACTCTTGAAGTGACTGCCTCATCCACCACGGTTACGGTTGAAGCCGGCGCCGATTTGGTGGAAAACGATCCCACCTTCCATACCGACGTCGATAAGGAGTTGTTCGATAAGCTTCCGTTGGAAAGCGCGTCGTCGTCTTTGAGTTCGGAGGTCACGCTCACCACGCCGGGCATTGCCGCCGACTCGAACGGTCTGTTCCACGGCCTGGGGGATCACGCCGAGAACTCGTTTTCGGTGGATGGACAACCCATCACGGACCAGCAGAGCAAAGTTTTCTCCAACCAGATTCCACTTGAGTCAGTCCAGTCGATGGAAGTCATATCCGGCGCGCCGCCGGCGGAATACGGCGGCAAGACCAGCGTGGTGATTGTCGCAACTACACGCTCGGGCCAGGGCGTAACCACGCCTCATGGCAGCGTGACCTCTTCTTACGGAACATTTGGATCTTCCAACGTGGCGGCCGATCTGGCTTACGGAGGAGCAAAATGGGGAAACTTTATCTCTGTGGGCGGCCTGAACAGTGGCAGGTTCCTTGACCCTCCGGAGTTTGTCGTGATGCACGACAAGGGCAACGAAGAGAATCTATTCGACCGGGTGGATTATCAATTCTCGAGCGCGAATTCGCTTCACTTGAATCTGGGATTCACCCGCTCGTGGTTCCAAACGCCAAATTCCTACGACTCGCAATTGGCAACCCCGTGGAATGGAGTCATTGTGTCCAACGGCGGCCTCGATCCCAATGGCAATGTTGTCGGCTTCGCCGACCAGCGTTCCCAGATCAAGACCTTCAATATCGCCCCTACCTGGACTCGATTGATTAGTCCCACTACCGTCTTTAGTCTGGGCGGTTTTGTACGGCGGGATGCGTACAACTACTATCCCAGCGCCAACCCCTTCGCAGATCTCGGGGCGCCGGGTCTGCAGAGCGAAACTGTGAGTCAGAGGCGCACGCTCTTAAACTGCTGGGCTGCGCTCGGATGTCTCTTACGTAAAGGGAATTCACAACCTCAAAGTAGGAGCCACTTACGAGCAGACGTTCCTTGACGAGAAGGACCCGTTTGGCATAGTCGATCCGTCGCTGAACGCGCCGTGTCTGGACGCTGGCGGCAATCCGGTATGGTTTGGTAATAGTCCTTCCAACCCCAATGATCCATCGCAATGCGCGGGCCTCGGCCTGTTACAAAACGACGGTGTCAACAATCCGAATATCGCTGCGTTCAATCGGCTGCTGGGCTGCTACGACCTGACCCGTCCAACTCCATCCTCAAATGACCCCTGCCCGCCGGGCACGACCACGAGCGGCCTCTACACCTTCAACGGTCACACTGACGTCAAGGAACTCGCTCTGTATGTCCAGGATTCGATCACCAAAGGAAACTGGGCCTTCAACCTGGGATTGCGGGGTGATTTCTACAACGGACTTACGACACACCGGGAAGCCGAACCTCGCCTTGGCGTCGCTTATAACATCAAGCGTACCAACACCGTTCTTCGCGTTTCGTACGCGCGAACGATGGAGACTCCCTTCAATGAGAACCTGGTACTTTCCAACGAGGGTTGCGGCAACCCCGTGCTAAATCCACTTCTTGCTCTGCACCGGTTCAAACATAACCCCGTTCAGTCCTGGGCTGGCGCAATGAATTCCACGCGGGGCTGCAGCAGGCTTTCGGGAAGTACCTTGTCTTTTCCGGTGAGTACATCTGGAAGTACACACACAATGCCTACGATTTCAGCGTGCTGGGCGCTACACCCATCACCTTCCCGATTGAATGGGACCGCTCCAAGATTCCAGGATACGCGGGCCGCGTGAGCGTTCCGAACCTCCACGGATTTACCGCGCTCATGGTGTTCTCCAGTGTGGCCGCCCGCTTTTTCACTCCACAGATCGGCGGGGCCGGGGCGGTTCCCTCTGCCGCTGGGCCGTTCCGGATCGATCACGATGAAAAGTTCAACCTCACGGGTCACGTGCAGTACCAGCCGTGGAAGATCGGTCCGTGGCTTGGCTTCAATTGGCGTTACGACAGCGGTCTGGTGGCCGGTCCGGCCCCTTGTGCTGGAGGCAACTGTGCAAACGGCCCATCGGGCACCGACACGGTCGTGGATACGTCTGGACTAAGCGCGGATCAACAGTCTGAAGCGGGACTGTTTTGCGGCGCAGTCCACCCAGCGCCACCCACCCCAGGAAATCCGATTGGGTATTTCGCTAAGCTCCGGACTGGGTCACTAACCTGTGCCCGGCGTCACAATACGGGTCGTCGCTTCTGCAAATACCGGCGCCCGGAACCGAAAATGACGATCACAATCCGCCGCGCATCGCGTCGCGCAACCTGTTTGATGTTTCGGTGGGCGACGATAACCTGTTCAAAGGCGACCATTACAAATGGAGTCTTACGCTTACCGCCATCAACATAGCCAACAAAACGGCGCTGTATAACTTTCTTTCGACCTTCAGCGGGACGCACTATGTGACGCCGCGCGCGCTGACGGCGCAACTCGGGTTCCACTTCTGACGGATGTCGTTCCCTGGTGAGGGCAGTACGGCTGAGGCTGCCTGCCCTCTTTTCCTCGTGCATTACCTCAAGCCGACAAAATTTCCAAGAAAGTTTTGTATACTATACCCGGTATGGTATTATGCCTTCTCCAAGATGAGTCATACAATCCACGACAAACAGAAGCTAATCCTAAGAGCTAAGCGCATTCAAGGGCAGGTACAGGCTCTGGTGCGAGCGCTCACCGAAGAACGCGACTGCTCCGAAGTCTTGCAGGTGATGAGCGCCGCCAGAGGAGCCATGAATAGCCTTATGGCGGAGCTCTTGGAAGGTCATATCCGCAGCCACGTTCTGAATGGCAAACAAAAGCCCACTTCACTACAGGTGGTGGCCGCGGACGAAGTTATCGACATGGTCAAGTCCTACTTGAAATGATCGGCTCCCGCACCACAGAAGGGACATTTACATGAGCGCTTCCCATTTGACCGAAAGAAACCCTCCAAACAGCCCTCAGTTTCACGAAAGGTCGAATTCTCGGGAGATGAAAGAGCCTCAGGCCCCGGAACATTCTGAGTCTGAGCACGAGCGCGGACCCGAATGGACCGAACTGGCCCGCATTGCTTTTGTAGCCTTAGCTGCGGCGGCGGTCTGGTTTAGGCTTTGGGAGCCGTTTCCACACATCAGCGTTATCGGCGTTGTGGCTGCGCTGATCGGGGGATATCCCATTTTCAAGGAAGCCTTCGACAACATCGTCGAGCGAAAGATGACGATGGAACTCTCGATGACCATTGCTCTTCTCGCTGCTTTGGCGATTGGGGAGTTCTTTACTGCCCTGGTTATCACTGCCTTTGTGCTTGCCGCTGAGGTCTTGGAAGGTCTGACGGTTGGGCGAGGCCGGCGGGCAATTCAGGACCTTCTTGATTTTCTGCCCAGGACGGTTACGGTTCGACGCGATACGCAGGTGATCGAAATACCGTCCGACCAGGTTCTGGTCGGAGACACGGTCATTGTGAAGCCGGGAGGGCACATCCCAGTGGACGGTGTCGTGCTTGGCGGACGTTCCTTTGTGGAACAAGCGGCGATTACTGGCGAGGCCATGCCGGTCGAGAAAGCACCGGGAGACGTGGTCTATGCCGGAACCATCAATCAATCGGGGGCCCTGGAAATCGGCGCCCAGAAACTCGGCCGCGACACGACGTTCGGAAGAATCGTAGAGGCTGTTGAACGCGCCGAGAAGTCGCGGGCGCCCATTCAGAAAACCGCCGACCGCCTGGCGGGCTACCTCGTGTATTTTGCGCTGGGGGCAGCGGTTGTGACCTTCATCATCACTCACAATGTGAAGTCAACCATTTCGGTTGTAATCGTTGCCGGGGCATGCGGCATTGCCGCCGGAACTCCGCTGGCGATTCTTGGTGCAATTGGCCGGGCCGCGCGTCAGGGAGCCATCATCAAGGGTGGTCTCTATTTGGAGGCGCTGTCTGCCGTGGACACCGTACTTTTGGACAAGACGGGCACGCTGACCTTCGGTACTCCGCAGATCCGGGAAGTCGTTTCAGCCAATGGCTTCGGGGAGCAAGAGATCATAGCTGCCTCCAGTATTGCGGAGCGCAAATCGGAACACCCTCTCGCCAAGGCGGTTATGGCACGGGCAACGGAACTCGGCGTTCCTCTCTTGGAGCCCGATGAATTCTCTTACACGCCTGGAAGAGGAGTCAGGGTGAGGTATCGGGGCGAGGAGATCCTTGTGGGCAGTCTGGCGCTCCTCGTGGAGCATGGCATGACGAGGGGTTTGCCCAAAGACAGTAACGGTGCGGGTGGGGCGTCGGAAGTCTACGTGGCTCGTGCGGGGCAAGTTCTTGGGAGCATCCGAATTGCGGATATTTTGCGGCCGGAAGCCAAGAATGCGGTTGCGGCCATGCGGCAGATGGGTTTGAAAACTGTTCTGTTGAGCGGAGACACACAAGCCGCAACATCATCGGTTGGCCGCGATCTCGGAGTCGACGAAGCAGTGGGAGGACTGCTGCCGGAGCAAAAAGCAAAGTGGGTGACTGAGCTGCGCAGCAAAGGGCGTAATGTCGCGATGGTCGGTGACGGAATCAACGACGCTCCAGCCCTGGTGGAGGCCAATGTCGGCATCGCCATGGGATCGGGAACTGATGTTGCCCGCGAGTCTGCGGATGTGATCTTGATCGGAAGCGATCTCTCGAAGTTAGTCGAAACTTTGCGAGTCGCAAGACGCTGCCGTGGAATCATCGCGCAGAATTTTGTCGGCACGCTGGTCGTGGACAGCATCGGAGTCGGAATGGCAGCCTTTGGCCTGCTGAACCCCCTGCTCGCGGCCTTTATTCACGTTACTTCGGAATTGGCCTTCATTTTGAACTCCACCAGATTGTTGCCGCGTCCTTCTGAAGCTGGGCAATGAGCCATGGATTCTGGGTCTCGCGTCTGGTCACGGTAGCGACTAATAGACGGAAACTCCTTACTTTCTTCCGACAAACTCGACCACGCCCCGATCGCCCACCGGCCGTTCCCGGTGATGGAGAACATGCAGATCCGGAACAAGCGACGGCAGTTCATCTCTGTGCAAAGGATCGACGCCGACGGTTGACCTCCCGACTGATGTCCACCGCAGGCTCATTTTGCAGATGAGCAGACCGCCTGGCGTCAATGCAGAAAGTATCTTTGAGAATAGAGTGCGGTCCAGGTGATAGAACAGCACGATCAGATCAAACCGTACGGGTTCAAATCTGTACTCTGAGGCGTCTCCTACAAGCAGTTCGAGTTTGAGACTCAGTTCGTGAGCAACCTGACTAAGCTTTGCAATCGCCACCTCGGAAACATCTACCACGGTGACTTGCCAGCTCCTGCCAGCCAGCCAGAGAGCGTGTCGCCCGAGTCCGCCCGCTAAATCCAGTGCCCTACCCGCTTGCGGGAACTCTGGGCCCACAAAGCGCTCGTAAGCCGAAATAAAGAACGGATCGGGTTCCGTCAGCGAGGGCAGGCCTTGCTCGTACTTGAGATCCCAACGAGCCCTTTGTTCTTCGCTGCTCATGATGCGAATTCACTCTGAACGGGGCCGCGCCTCTATTGCAGCTTCGCGTACTCCGCCTTGGCTTCGTGGAGAAGTGGGACGTCAGGGTCGGCGTCTTTCCAGGCGGCGAAGAAGTTTTGATAGGCAATGCGAGCTTGAGGAATGTTTCCCTGCTTCTGAAACAGCCTGCCCAACTGTAATTGAGCGAGAGGGAATATTATGTCGGGCCCGTTGTGGGACTTGAAGTCCAAAGCCTTCTGAAGATCCTGCTGGGCCTCGGGGTAGCGTCCGGCCTGCTCGTAGGCCAAGCCCCGCGCGTAGAGCACACCGGCGTCCGCGCGCGCGTAGAGAGCGGCGGTATTCAGGAAGTCAATGGCCTTGGCCGGGTCGGTCTTGGCAGGATTTGCCGGGAGCAAGATCGTGACCGCGCGAATCACCGGGACGGTCACGTTGATCGCGAGGGTGTCGTTCGGATGGGCGCGCTGAATCTCGTCAGCCAGTGCGATCGCTTTCTGGTCCTGGCGCAGAATAGCGAACGTTGTGGCGACATTCCCCATCACGGGAAGCGTTCGGGACAGGCGAAGCGCTTCGGTGGCGCCGTCGAGGGCTTGGGCATGATTGTGCGCCAGGGCCTCAGCGCTGGCAACTTGCGCCTCAACATCGGCTCGGCCTTGCAAATGCAGTCGATCGTAAGCCTCTTCGGCCTGGCGCGCGTAATCCCGCGCCTGGCGCATTTGTCCGCGAGCCGCAGCCATGCCTGAGCGGAAGCGAAGAACTCCCAAAGCGCCATCGGGCTCCTCGGAAGCGATCTGCAACTCCTTGTCGATGTCGGCGTCTCTGCCTTCGCACCAGTCCAACGCCGCCAGCCACAAATGGAAGCTCTTGGTGGAGCCCTTGCGCTGGAACAGCGCGTTGAGGGTGGCGCGTGCTTCCTCTACCCGGTTCAGTCCGGTGTAAGCCTGCGCTACTTGCCCATATCCGCTCAGCATGTCGGGGTCGAGTTCCACGGCGCGCTTGGCGTTCTCCAAGGCGTTGTCAAATTGTCCGAGCTGATTATAGATAACCGCTAGATTGTTGTAGGGAGTGGAATCCCGCGGATAGGTCTGACGATAAAGTTCGTAGGCGGTAATGCCTTTTTCGAATTGGCCGCTGTCAGCATAATAGTGAGAAGTGATGTAGAGCTTCTCGCGCTCACTGGCGCGGTCGCGCAGTTCGAAAGCCTTCAGGCGGTTTTGCTCCGATAGCTCGGTTTGCCCAAGGTTGTTGTAGACCGTGCCTAGCCGGGCATAGGCCATCGCAAAATTGGGATCGATCTCAATGGCGTGCTGATAGTTGGGAATGGCGCCCAGTTCGTCACCCAGGTTGTGCTTGGTGTCGCCCATGCTCAGCGCCTTCAGAGCGTCGAGCGATGAAGTGGTGGCCTGGGAGAGCGACATATCGTATTTCTGCACCATCGCCAACGACTCGCCTAGTTGACTGCGCAGTTTCGTCGCAGCGCTGTGCAGTGCACTCAGCACGTCTTCCTTTCGGTCAGCCTGGGCCTGCTGGCGTCCGAGCGAATCGCCGGATGAAGCGTTGGTCGCTTCCAGAGTGATGACGTACTGGCCTCCGACGCTATCGATGCTGCCGTTGAGCATGGCCTTGATGCCATCGCGCTGGCAGATTTCACGGCCGACATCGGTGGTGATGCGGTCGCCCGGGCTGCGGCCCATGAACTGCAATGTCTGGCGAATCTTCTGTTCGGGGAAGACGTTCAGATACGGGGATTGCTCCAGGTCGACGGCCAGGGCTTTCTTGAGCGTGCCATCGAAGACGGGGTCAGCGGTGGTGTTTACGAAATCGGTGATCAAGATCGAATCTTTCTCGGTGAGCGCGTGGCCGCGCTTCAGAAATACGAAGCCAATGCCAGCGACCACCAGCGCGACGATCAAAGCCGGGATCAGCCACAGGGGCAGCTTGCGAGCTGGCGCCGCTGCTTTGCCGATGGAAGAGCTGTGAATGGGGGAACTGGATGAGGCCACAACCGAAATTGTGCCCGATTCGGAGTCGCGTTTAAGCCGCTTCAAGTCGGAGCGCACATCGGCCGCGCTCTGATAACGCAGGTCGCGATCTTTTTCGAGCAGCTTGTTCAGGATTTCTTCAAAATGCGGGGGCAAGTCGGGGTTCAGACGAAGCGGAGATGCCGGCGGTCGATTCAAAATCGAGTCAAAGATCACGGCGGAAGTGTCTCCGTGGAAAGCCACCGCGCCGGTGGCCATCTCGTAGAGCACCGCGCCAAAAGAGAACAGGTCGGTGCGGACGTCGAGATCCTTGCCGCGCGCTTGCTCCGGAGACATGTAAGCCACCGTGCCGACAGTCGATCCGGGACTGGTCAGGAATGGTTCGTCCACTGTCGCGGCGGACGCAGCGGAGCTGATGGTGGCAGCATCCGAAAGAGAAACTTTGGCGGTCCGTTTGGCCAAGCCGAAATCGAGAATCTTGGCCTGGTTGCGGCTGGTCACGAAAATGTTGGCGGGTTTGATGTCGCGATGGACGATTCCCTTGGCATGGGCGGCATCGAGACCGTCGGCGATCTGCGTGCCGAGATTGAGCAATGGCTCAAGTTCCATGGGCTGGCCATGGATCAGGCTCTTGAGCGTTTCGCCTTCCAGCAATTCCATGGCGATGAAATGGCGTCCGCCATCCTCGCCAACCTCGTAGATGGTGCAGATATTCGGGTGGTTCAGCGCGGAGGCGGCGCGAGCTTCACGCTGAAAACGATCGAGGGCGACGGGATCCTTTTCCGTCTCGGGAGGCAGGAACTTGAGCGCGACGCGGCGACCCAGGTTGATGTCCTCGGCCTCGTATACAACTCCCATGCCTCCGCCGCCCAACTGGGAGAGCACACGGTAGTGCGAGACCGTCTTGCCGATCATTGGTGGGAACACTCCTGGGCGAGAGTAGTTCATGTTAGGCCCGGTGGTTATGGCAAGTCAAACCTACCGTCTCTTCCGGTTATACGAAGCGGCGGCACGCCAAGTTCAGGGTTTGCGGAAGCGACGGTTAGCACTGTGTTTTCTATGGCTTAAGAGCTGTGCTTCCGCTGGTGCCGGGGCAAAGCGATGCCAGAGGTCACTGCTTGTCGTTACGGAAGTTTAGCGCCAAATACCCGACTCCTTTCCTGCCTGTCCGGTGCCTGTTATCAATGGGTATTCGCTTTATTTTGCCCCCGGGGAATTGCAACCCGGCTTCCGGGGCAGGAGAACGCCAGAGATGAATGCCCGCCCTCAATACTGGAGGGAAATCAGCCCGGCGCCACGCTCTTTCATTGCCGTCGTCGTGCTCTGCGGAGTCAGCGTCCTGACCTATTCGGTCCTGCACGGCAGGAGCGAAAATCCGGTCAAGTTTTTCTGCTATCTGGTGGTCGCTCTGGCGGCTTCGCGCCTCAAGGTGAACCTCCCCGGCATTACCGGGACGATGTCGGTGAACTTCCTATTTCTCCTGCTCGGCGTGGTGGAACTGAGTTTGCCGGAAACCATGGCGCTGGGCTGCGCGGCGGTGGTGGTGCAGTGCTTCGACCGCGATCGTCCGGTTCCCGTTCAAGTCGCCTTTAACGTCTGCTCAACCGCGCTGGCCATCGCGGTGACCTTCGTCGCCTATCGCTATTCCATGACGCGTAGTGTGGTGAGTAACCCCTCCACATCGCTATTTCTGGCGGCGTGCATTTACTTCGTGGCCAATACGCTTCCGGTCGCGACCGTCATCTCCTTGACCGAGCGCAGGTCGCTACGAAAAATCTGGGCCCAGTGCTATTTCTGGAGCTTTCCGTACTACCTGGTGGGTGCGGGTGTGGTCGGCATGATGAGCTGGCTGCACGGCTTTGCCGACTGGCAGACTTCGTTGCTGACACTGCCGGTGGTGTACCTCATCTACCGTTCCTACCGCCTTTACCTCGGCAAACTGGCAGACGAGAAGCGGCATGTGGAAGAGATGGCCGACTTGCATATGCGCACCATTGAGGCGTTGGCACTGGCCATCGAGGCCAAGGATCAGACGACTCATGACCACTTACAAAGAGTGCGCGTCTACGCGGTCGAAGTTGCGAAGGATCTCAAGGTTGATCGCGAGGGAATGGAAGCCTTGCAAGCCGCAGCCTTGCTGCACGATATCGGCAAGCTGGCGATTCCCGAGCATATCATTTCGAAACCGGGCCGCCTGACGCCGGAAGAATTCGAGAAAATGAAGATTCATCCGCTGGTGGGAGCTGAAATTCTGGAACGGGTGCGCTTTCCCTACCCGGTCGTTCCCATCGTACGGGCTCATCACGAAAAGTTCGACGGGACTGGTTATCCGCTGGGGTTGAAGGGGACCGAGATTCCGATTGGCGCCCGCATCCTGGCGGCGGTCGATTTTCTGGACGCGCTGGCTTCGGATCGGCAATATCGGCGGGCATTGGCGCTAGATGAAGCCATGGCGCAGCTGGTCGGTGAATCAGGAAGGGCCTTTGACCCGGAAGTAGTCAAGGTGCTCGAGCGAAGATACGTGGAGCTGGAACACTTGGTCCACCAACGCACTGACAGCCTGGGCAAGCAGAGATTATCCACGGAAGTCAAAGACCAGGACGCGAACGTTGAGCCGTCCATACAGCCGGCAGCCGGTTTCGAGGCGGAGGGCCCGCGCCAATTACCGGAGCGCAGTTTTCTGAGTTCGATCGCGGCGGCGCGTCAGGAAGCGCAGACTCTGTTCGAACTCAGCCAGGATCTGGGGGCTTCGCTGAGTCTGGGAGAAACGCTCTCGGTGTTCGCCGTGAAGCTGCGCCGGGCAATGCCTTACGACGCGATTGCGATCTATGTTTGCCACGATAATGAACTGGTGCCGGAATATGTAAATGGCGACAACTTCCGGCTGTTTGCTTCACTGCGCATTCCGATTGGGCAAGGGCTCTCGGGGTGGGTGGCGCAAAATCGTAAACCAATCCTCAATGGCAATCCTTCGGTCGAGCCGGGTTATCTGAATGATGCTTCGAAGTACAGCACATTGAACTCAGCACTCGCCGTTCCGCTCGAGGGTTTGCAGGGTGTGGTCGGGGTGGTGGCTTTGTACCACGCAGAGAAAGATTTCTTCACCTCTGATCACCTGCGCATTCTGCTGGCGGTAAGTTCCAAGATGGCGCTCGCCATCGAAAACGCGATGAAGTACGAGCAGGCGGAGAGTTCCGCGGTTACCGATTTTCTCACCGGCCTTCCCAATGCACGTTCGCTGTTCCTGCAACTCGACCGGGAAATGGCGCGCTGCAAGCGCGATAACCAGATGCTGACCGTAATGGTCGCCGACCTGGACGGCTTCAAGCAGATCAACGACCGCTTCGGCCACCTGGAAGGGAACCGCGTATTGCAGTTGTTTGCCCATTCCCTGAAGGAGACCAGTCGTGAGTACGATTATGTCGCGCGCATGGGCGGCGACGAATTCGTGGTCATCGCTCCTGGCCTCACGCCGGAAGCTGCCGTGCGCAAAGCGGAGCAGATGCGGGAACTCGCTCAACAAGCTGGAAGGGATGTCTGCAACGAGGACATTCTATCGCTCAGCGTCGGCAAGGCGGTTTATCCCGAAGACGGGATGGATGCCGAAAAGATCCTTTCGCAAGCCGACAAACGCATGTATCTGCAGAAGCAGAGTCAATCGACTCACCGGAACCGCCGTCTGTATCCGCGAGTGCGGGGCCGGCTTACCACCGAAATTTCTGGAACCGGGCAGGAACGGGCGACGCTCGGCATCGTGACCAACCTGAGCCTGGGCGGTTGCTATGTTGAAACACCCGGCCTCCTGATGCCTGGATCGCGGTTGAAACTTACCTTCTCGCATGAACATACGGAGATTGTGGTTGAAAGCGAGGTCGTGCGCATGGACATGGGCATTGGGGCGGCGCTGAAGTTCACGGAAGCGTCGCACGAGGTCCGTGCCGCCTTGCAGCGCATCCTGGAGCAGTTGGCGGTCCTCGAAGCCGCGGTCGACCTAAAACGTAGCCATAACGCCGCCGCCGCGAGTAAGCTCTAGCACGGCAACCGCTTCTACTTATGGAGAGCGGGGTGCCCGACTGGACGGGCGAGGCGCCCGTTTCTCCACCGAACGTTGCATCACGCGGGAACGGCGATGGGACGAATCTGTAGCAGCGGTGTAGTGGTGCGCGGTTTCGACAGCCCTTGCCGCAGCATATTCGCCGTCGGCACGCCCGTCCGGTAAAACGACCTTTCGCAATCCGCGGTGGATGGGCCGCGCATACTTCCTTCCATATAGGCCAAGCCCGGACAGCGCGAACAACTGCTGACGTGCGAGCACGACGAGCACACGGTCAGATCCTTCGCCTGAATCGAGCGGACCTCTTTCATCTGCGGAGAAAAATTCCAGATATCCAGGAACTTCTGCTGCCGAATATTTCCCGTTGGAAGTGGAAACTGCACGCAGGGGAAAACATCGCCGTAGGGCGAAATGTAGCAGAAAGAATGCCCCGCGCTGCATGAGTACCCTTCAAGATCCTCCTCCGAGGGCGGCTTGGGAGGAGCACAAAACTCTTCCTGGTTGGCGACCAGCGCGGGATTGCGGAAAACGTCCGTGAGTTCTTCTCCAGGAATGCGCAGTGACAGAACCGAAGTGTCGCCGTCCATCATGGGGGTGATCGTCGGATCAAGCGTGTAATGAACGCCGAGTTCAGCGGCAAGTTCCTGCAGGCCGAGATGATCGGAAGAATTCACGGTCATCAGCACATTGGCGATGGTCACGCGCAGTCCCTGTTCGCGCAAGAAGCGAATGGCTTTGATGGTGCGCTCGAACGAGTGCGGCAGTTTGGTGATGGCATCGTGCACTTCGGGGCGATGCGAGTAGACGCTGATCTGGATGGTGTCGACGCCCAGTTCGCGAATTCTCCGCGCTTCCTCTTCATGGATCATCACCGCGTTGGTCTTGATCTTGACGTTGAACATCAGACGCCGGGCGTATTCGACAATCTCAAAAAAGTCGCGGCGCAGGAAGACCTCGCCGCCGCTAAAAGTGAGAAAGAAAACGCCAGCGTCGGCCATTTGATCGAGCGCGTCCTTAATTTCGGCGGTCGTCATCTCGCCGTGGTCGTCGTGATCGAGATAACAATGCACGCAGCGCTCATTGCAGCGATAGGTAACATCCATATGCACGGCAATGGGCACGCCCAGGTTGAATGCCTTCTGGCCCACCTCGCTCATCAGGCTCATCAGGGCGTCTCCGCAGCCAGAGGTTGATTGGAAACCAGAAGAATTCCGTGGCTGGAAAGCTCAGCGACGAACTGCTCGGCGTCGGCCTGGGCCTGTTCGGGATCGACGTCAAATTGCTCGCAGACGCGGTCGCGGACAATTTTCCGCAGAGTAGTGCGACCGTCGGCCGCTTGAAAGATGGCAGTTGCGACCTCGTTCAGCGTGAAGAACGTTGAATCGGCGGAGTTCATGACCATCATTTCGCCGGCCAGAGCGCGCGCGGCAATGGCAGAACTACGCGCAATGTAAATGCAATTCTCAGGCATGCTCAGGCACCTCCTGGAAGTTGCGGTCGAATTTTCGCACCAGGTCCCACACCCTGGCATCAGGATAAAACGTAAGGCGGCGAATGGGAACCCTGGCAACAAAATCGCAAGCGGTGGCGAGCAGCTTTTCCACCAGACGGTTATCTTCGGCGAAAAACAGAATGTTGCGCATCAGCCGGCGCACGGCTTCCGCGGACGTCAACTCCTCAACGCGGTTATCCAGACCCTTCTCTAGAAAAAACAGGGCAGCCACGGGGGCGATGCAGTTCTCGCCGGCTCGGGCTAGTTCTCCGGCAAACGGAGTGCCGAATGCCGAGTACTCGTCGGCGCTCGGTCGCAAGTAGGATATTTCGTCGGTAAGTAGAGTGATGTCCGCTGGCGCCAGCCGTGTCATCGTAGTTTTGCCCGCGCCCGATATGCCCGAGAACAGATAAGCGCGGCCATCGCAAATCGCACTGGCGGCGTGCAGCAGGAATCCGCCGCGCTCGGCCAGAATCAGGCTGTGCAGAATGCGCAGCACGGAATCGAGAGAATACGGGTTGGCATTTTGGCGCACGCTGCCTCGTCCGGTGCGTGGGTTCCAGCGAGCATGGAAGTCTCCGCGCTCCATCAGCCACTCGTCACCATGGCGGTGGACCCGAACGTCTTCATCGGAAACCGATCCCGTGGTCGCGACATCGAACTCAAGCTCAAACTCGGGCCGCGAAGAACTTAGAAACCCGTCATAGCGCTGGCGGAGCAGATCCAGAAATCCCTCGTCGGAGGTCGACAAAGCAATCGGGATCCCTCCAATCTCGACACAAGCGCCTTTTCGGGAGGCGGCCATCATATAGATTCCGAGTTTCGAAATTCGCTTCGAAATGCGCCTGCCGATGCCTTACGCCGGCGAAGAAGTTTCAGAGCGAGACGCCGTGCGGCGGCGCAATGACAGAACAGCATTCCCAGCGCGCGCGACAGAGTGGCCGAAGATAAGCCGCGCCGTTCGCCAGTCCCGCGCACCAATCGCCCCAGCAGTGCTTGGGGAGGGTATTGAGGATCACAATCAGGCATGGAATCGCCCCGCAGCCGGAAGCCGTTCGGAGTGGAGGGGGCGACCAGGCGGTGTAGGACGAGGCGGTCTTCACGCAGCGCCAGCACGATCTCACCAGGGCGGAGGTCTTCGACCGAGCAGCTTTCGATCTCGACCAGATCGCCCGGCCAAAGGGCGGGCAGCATGCTTTCCCCGTGAACTCGCAGGCGCACGCCCTGGCGCAAACGAACACTTCCGCGCAAAACGTCCGCCACTAAAGCTGAACGTACCGCGCTCCAATTCGATGGCGGCGTACTCGCGATGTTTTCCACCGTCAGGAGGTTTTTCGTGAGAACTGGCATTGGGCGATTGTCGAGCCGGTCTTGCCGCAAGATAGAGCGAGCGTCTCGAAAACGCGTTCGTAGCGGAATGCCGGCTTCTGATAGGTCCTTTTTTCTTTGCTCGCTTTACCCGGTTGCTGGCGTTTCTCGCGAGGAGCCCGATCTTCGGTCATAGTCGGTCAAGCCAGATCGTTCAATCAGAAAGCTGGCCTATCCCCCAGTGTGATTAGAGTAAAGGAAGTGTACTACACTGCTTTCCCCGGTGCCAATATCAGTTGGACACAATGCGAAGAAGCGAATCAAAATCCTCAATAAAATGAAAGCGTTCCATCCTGCCGCGCGCGCCGCAAGCTCAGCGACAGGCCGGCCAGGGCGAGCGGCAGTAGGACCAAGCCAAACCCAGCCAGCGCCGCCAACGTGGGAGCCATCGCGGCTATGGACTGCCCTTCCAGCAGAGCTCGCCGCATTCCGTCGATGGCGTAAGTGAGAGGAACCGCGCGAGCGAGAAGCTCGAGCGGGCGAGGCAGACTCTGAATCGGGAACATGGTTCCGCTCAGAAACCAGAGGCCGGACCCGAGCAGCCAGAGCAGCGCCGAGCCTTTCTGGAACGCGACCTGAAGCGTGGCCGCGGCGATTCCCAGCGCCAGAGCGATCGCCAGAGAGAAAATCAATACCGCGACGCACGAGAACAGGTTGGCGTGGATCGATGCCCGGAAAACTGCCACCCCCGCGAAAAAATAGACCAGCAGATTGACCAGGTTTCCGGCAAAGGCAGAAATGGAACTGAGGATGACGAGCTCAGCGGGAGCTGTGGAAGTGGTCATGAGCACCTCCAGCGTTCCTGTCTGCTGCGCTTCCTGTACCGCGCTCAGAAAGGCTTGCGCGCTCATGACGAAGAAAGTGTAGACGCCAGTGCCCACCATAAGAAACGGGAAGTACTCGACTCCTCCGGGTCGGAAGCCGGGACCGATGGCGCGGGACAGAAAATAAAACGCCGCCAGTTCTGTGAATACTCCAACCAGGGTCACGACAAAGCCGCTGCGATGGCGGATGGCCGTGAGCAGATCGCGCCGCAGAATGGCGTAGAGCTTGTCGAGGGTTGAAGTCATAAGAAATTTGTGATTTGTAATTTCAAGTCTGGGCACTGCTAGCGATCAATTCCGAGACATAATTGCAAATTACCGGTTGCCAATTACAAATCCTTAGACCTTGAGCCTAGCCTCATCGATCTCGCCGGTCATGCGGAAGTAGAAAGAGCGCAATGCGTCAGCGCTTTCGCCGTCGTCCACGGGGCGATTCGCCAGCAACTGGCCGCGATGCAGCAGCAGCAGACGGTCCGCCACGGCGGCGGCCTCGGCAAAGTTGTGGGTGGCGAGCAGAACCGCGGTTTGTTGCGCCGCCAAGGCGCGGATCGTAGTCCAGAAGTGCGCCGTGTTGGCAGCGTCGAGGCTGCGCGTCGGTTCGTCGAGCAAAAGCACGCTGGGACGCTTGACCAGCGCGCGCGCGATCCCCAGCCGCTGGTACATGCCGCTGGAGAATTTCATGACCAGCGTGTCGGCTTGCTCTTCGAGCCCGGTATCGCGCAGAACCTCCTTGATCCTGGGCGCTCGCTCATTGCGCGAGACTTCGTCGAGGGCGGCAAAAAATTCAAGGTTCTCACGAGCCGAGAGCCGAGGGAAGAACGATCGCTCGGTGGCGACCGCGATGCCAACCTGTCGCCGGACTGCACCAGCATCGCGCCGCGCATCGAAGCCGCCCACGCGTACCGATCCCGCATCAGGCAGGAGCATGGTCGAGATCAGCTTGAGGGCCGTGGTTTTTCCGCTGCCGTTCGGGCCGAGCAGCACTAAGACCTCTGCGCAAGCTGCCGAAAAAGAAACGTCTTTCAAAGCAATGGTTTCGCCGCCGCGCTCCCGTCCCAGCCAGTTGAACAGCGCGGGACGATGGCGAAAGATCTTGCGAACGGATTCGAAGAGGACTCGGTCCATGAAAGTGCTAGCGAATCTGCGGACGTGCTCCGAAGACTCGTATTATAGTGGCGATTCGCAAGGGATTATCTGCGATCCTATGAATTCTGGCTTGTGGTCGCTTGTCGGTGCCTTCGCGCAGGTCGCAAATGCTCTGACTTTACGCGCCTTGAAAGGCACTGAACTTTCATGATCGAACTTTCGCCTCACATGTCGAGCACCGCGCAGCGGGGAGAAGAAGAATTCGATCTCCTCTGCGAACTGGCCGTTGCGGAGTTGGATCCGGACCGCATCCAGCGCATTGCGAATTGGAATCTCTCCGCCGTCGACTGGAGCGAATTCCTTCGCCAAGGGGAGAACCATGGGATTCTTCCGCTCGCGGCTCGCAACCTGATCGAACACGCTCGCGGTCTTCCGCCGGAAATCGAGCGTTCGCTGCGATCTGGCTACGAAGCGAATCTGCGGCGCAGCTTATGGTTTACTGCCGAACTAGCGCGCGTCATGCAGCATTTCGACCGCAGACAACTGCGCGCGGTGGCGTACAAAGGCCCCGTGCTGGCGCAATCGCTTTACGGCGATCTTGGGCTGCGAAGTTTTTCGGACCTCGACTTCCTGATTGCTCCAGCGGACTTCGAGCGAGCGAAGCAAACTCTTGCCGAAATCGGCTATCGCCCCGCGGCGGATCTTCCGCCGTCCGTCGAGCAATTATGGCTGCGAACAGGCTACGAGCGCTCGTTTGACGGCGCGGCGGGAAGGCACTTGGTCGAATTGCAGTGGGCGTTACTGCCACATTTCTATGGCGTCGATCTTCACTTGAACGATCTGGGCGTGGATGATCTGCTGGCGCGCGCCGGCCGCACTGTCGTCGGCGGGTGCGAAGTGCCGTGTCTGTCTCCCGAGGATTCACTGCTGGGGCTGTGCCTGCACGCCGCCAAGCACCTGTGGGCGCGGCTGATCTGGCTTTCGGACATTGCGGAAACTTTACAAACACAAACCATCGATTATGCGCTGGCGTTCTCCCGGGCGCGCGCGCTGGGGATCGGCCGCATTCTAGGTGTTAGTTTCTGGCTGGCGAAGGACGTGCTTCATTCGGAACTCCCAAAGCTCGCGGAGGAAATGGTTGCGTCCGATCCTCGGGTGCCCGTGCTCGGCAGCGAATTCACCGAGCGTCTCGCTCGCGGTGCGGTCTACGATTTCGAATCCACCGAATACTTTCGGCTGATCCTGAAACTGCGCGAGCGGCGCAGCGACCGTTGGCGATATGTGTGGAGACTGGTCTGGACGCCAGGCGTCGGAGATGTTGAGGCGGTGCGATTGCCCGAAGTACTTTTTCCCGCTTATCGAGTCGTGCGGATGGGCCGATTGATGCGGAAGTTCTTCTCCTGACCGAACTCAAATTCGCTGGTACCGCGACCGTGTGAGGAGCCATGCGGTGAAGGGACAGGCGTTTTGCCCGTCCGCCAGGCGGGGACGCCCGGCTCTCGCTAATGCGTTTCGCCGTCACCCGGCGCGACGTCTGGAGTGTCAATTCTTTTCCTCGCCACGACTGAGTCCCCTTGGGCTGGCGCGGGCTGAAATTCTCCCGGATCTTTGCCTGCCAGTGCGACGTTCATAAACTGCATCCAGATGGGCAGCGCGGCGTGGCCTCCGGTTTCTTTCTCGCCGAGGGATTTCTTTTCGTCGTAGCCGATCCAGACGCCACAGGTGAGCGACGGAGAAAAGCCCACAAACCAGGCGTCGGTGAAATCGTTGGTTGTTCCCGTCTTGCCCGCCAGAGGGTAAGGCATCTTGGCGGCAGCGACCGCCGTGCCGTGGAGCACCACCTCCCGCAGCATCGAGGTCATGATGCGTGCGGTGCGCGAACTGACGACATCCTTGATATCGGAGAAATCTTCCTCCAGAATGCGGCCGTCGTAGTCGGTCACCCTGGTGATGTAGCGCGGAGCGACGCGCACTCCGTCGTTCGGAAAGACGCTGAAGGCGGAGGTCTGCTCGAGCGGCGTAACTTCCGCCGAGCCCAGCGCCACCGGAAGATATGCGGGAATGTTGGATGTGATTCCAAAGCGGTGCGCGTAGTCGATCACGGTCTTAATGCCGACGCGGTCGGCAAGCTTGAGGGCGGGAATGTTCCTGGACTGCGCGAGCGCGCGCCGCAACGAGATGGTGCCCTCAAATTTGTTGTCGTAGTTGTGCGGGGAATAGGGACCGGACACAGTTTGAAACGTTACCGGCGCGTCCACAATGGTGTCGTCGGGGCTGCCGCCTTGGTCGATCACGGCGGTATACACGTACGGTTTGAAAGACGACCCGACCTGGCGCAGCGCCTGCGTAGCGCGGTTGAATTTGGAGAGATTGAAATCACGCCCGCCGACCATAGCCTTGATCTCTCCGGTCGCGTTGTCGATGGCGACGAGCGCTCCTTCGGTCCCTGAATCCTGCTCCAGGCTGACGCGCGCTTTGCCGCCCGCATCGAGCGACACCACTTTGACGTAGACGATGTCGCCCGCGCGGAGAATGTCGGGAAGTTTGAGCTTCGTCTTCATCTTCATCCAAATCCAAGCCACATCGGCCTGTGCGAGCGTGGCTGTGTGCTGGCCGAATCGGACTTCGGCAGCGCCCGGCGAGACTTGTGTCACCAGCGCATGCGTGTATCCGTTTACTTCAGGCTCCTCATCCCAATCCGGATCCGCATATTTATCGAGCTTTTCACCCTGGGCAATGACGTTCAGCAATTTGCCGTGCCAGCCATGCCGGCGCTCGTAGGCGGCGAGGCCGTCGAGCAACGCCTGCCGCGCCGATTTCTGCAGATCCATATCGAGCGATGTATAAACCCGCAGCCCACCTTCGTGAACCTGGTCGCTGCCATACTTCGCTTCCAGGTAACGCCGGATTTCCTCCACATAGTGCGGAGCCAGCGAATTCGGATCTTTCTGCAGGTCGAGCATAATGGGCTTGCCCTTGGCATCGGCAGCCTGGGCCGCCGTGATCTTGCCGTCCTCAAGCATGGCATTGAGCACCAGGTTGCGCCGCTTGAGCGCGCGTTCCGGGTGGTTGATCGGAGAGTAATATTGCGGCGCCTTCGGAAGTCCCGCCAGCAGCGCCGCTTCTTCCAGTGTCAGTTTCTTCGCTGGTTTGCTGAAATAGTATTCCGACGCGGCCTCATAGCCGTAAGCGCCGTGGCCGAGAAATATCTGGTTGGCATAGAGCGTGAAGATCTGCGGCTTGGTGAACCGCCGCTCGATCTGGATGGCGAGTAGCGACTCCTGCACCTTACGATAAAACGAGCGGTCGGGAGAGAGAAATAGATTGCGGGCAAGTTGCATGGTGAGCGTGGATGCTCCCTGTACCTTCCCGCCGGATTCAATATCGCGATACGCGGCGCCTACGATGCGCCAGATGTTGATGCCCGAGTGCCGGTAGAAATCCTTATCTTCGATCGAGACCAGCGCATTGCAGAGAACTTCCGGATAATCGTCATACGCAGCGATGACGCGGCGCTGCAGTGCGAAGGTGCCGATGACTCGCCCCTGTCCGTCATAGAGCTCGGTGACCGAGCTAGGCCGGTAACGTTCGAGCTCTTCAACCTGCGGCAGGTCCGTGGAGTAGACCAGCAGCAGCCCGACGGCGGCGCCGACCGCGGCAGAGAGCAGGACAAGCAACCCAAACAGCACGCGTCCGACTAACTTCCGCCCGCCGATCTCTACCGTCGGAAGATGTTGATAGATAACCTTCATCGGAGAATGCAGGGTTTAAGGTTTTGGAGTTTCAAGGTTTCAATGTTAACGCAAGGGCCAGGTTTCGGCCGATGGGGGTCGGCACAAGAACTCTTTCACCGCCGAGACGACCTTGAGCTTTCCGATGGTGCTGACAAACAGCAGGTCCTTCCTGCTCGGCTGCGCTCAGGGTCAGGATGACAAATTTGTTCGGCAAGAGCTTAGATTCTCCAGGCGAAAAAAATCGCCCGCCGAGGCGAGCGATCATAAACCTTGAAGCGCGGAAAACCTTGCAACTTCGAAACCGTTCAGCTTTTCGATTCCCGATTCTTCAACACTTCCAACGCCTTGTTCAGTTGGTCGTCCTGCAGGTTCTTCGGTTTCTCATCTTTCTTGTCGCCGGGTTTTTCGCCTGGAGCTGCCTGCTCGTCCTCGTCCGGCAATCCGCCGTCTTCCTCCGTACTGTCGGCGACCAGCACGTTCGGTGTGACGGCCGCATCCTGAATAGCTTTTCCGCTCGGCGAGTAGTACTTCGCGACCGAAAGAATCAATGCGGAACTGTCCGGCATCTCGATCAGCTTTTGCACCGAACCATCGCCAAAAGTTTTGTCTCCAATGAGGTCTCCACGGGCGTTTTCAAGGATGGCAGCTGCCACAATCTCCGCCGGGCCCGCTGTGCCCCGATTCACCAGCACCGCAACAGGAAGCTTCGTAATGTCCTTGGCGGGATCGGCGTTGAAAGCCTGCCGCGGATATTTCTGCCCCTGCAGATACGTGATGGTGCCATGGTCAAGGAAGAGATTGGCGGTGGCGACGCCCTCAGACTCCGCGCCACTGGCCGAGTTGCGCAGATCGAGCACAAGCTTCTTCGCTCCCTGCTTTTGCAGATCGCGAATCTTGCCCGCAATCTCCTGCGACTCGCCTTCGGGGAACGCGTCCACCTGGAGGTAGCCGACGTTGTCCGCGAGCATTTTTTCGCCGACGGGCGGGATGGCGACCAGGTTGCGCGCAATCACAATCTTCTGCGGCTCCGCTCGCCGCGGCCGCACCACAGCCACCGTGACCGAAGATCCAACCTCCCCAGACAAAAGGGCGTGAATCTCAGCCAGGGATATGTCGTGCGTGCTCTTGCCCTCGATCGACTCGATGATGTCGGAGTTCTCTACTCCGGCCTTATCCGCTGGCCCTCCCGGAATCACCGCGACCACGGCCGCGTATCCGAAGCGCTTGGAGACGGTGGCGCCGATATCTGCTTTGCCGTCGGTCTTCATTGTCTTGTAGTGCTTGTACTCTTCCGCCGACAGGTAGCTGGAATTGGCGTCGAGCGACTCCAGCAGTCCGTGCAGCGCCCCGTCGGTGACGCCAGCGATATTGGGTTCTTCAACGTATTCCAGGCGGATGCGGGACAGCACTTCGCTGTACACCGACAACTGCCGGTACGCGCCATCATTCGAAGAGGCGCGAACGTTGACCAAACCGCCTACAATCGTGAACAGCAGAATAGCCAGCGAACTGGCAATGATAGTGACCTTCAACTTCGTTGACATAATTTGATCTTCGCTCTTTTGATCTTTAGCGCTTTTTGATCTCTAGCCCCAAGGAACTTCCGAGGACAACATTGTTTCATTATAGACGGTTTGATGCATTAGTTTAGTGCACAGATCCAGGAGCCAGCTCGCTTGGGCACTGTCGTCGGTAACGTGAGCGAGGAAGGCTGCACGGCTACTGAAGCTAACTGTGAGGCAGCTGAAGGCGGTTGCAGGCAGAGGGACATAAGTTTCACCTATTTCTGTGCTAAGTTCCGTGAAATCTGTGTCTTGGCCGGGTCGAACCACAGCTGGTAAGGCGTTTGAGCGTTAACTGTGTCACGGACAGCAGAAGTTAAGAAGCCCCTTCCATGAGAACTGGGTACGCTTCCAGCAGGGCGGCGACCTCCTCGTGACCTTTTTCTCTCGCAACCATGGCCGGGGTTTTGCCTTCATCGTTGGCCAGTTTGGGATCGGCGTGGTGCTTGAGCAGAAGCTCCACCATCGGACGATCGCCGTTCTGCGCGGCGGCATGAATCGGAACCCAGCCTGCTTGCTGGCGGGTGTTGACGGGCGCTCCGTGTTCGAGCAGACAGCGGGCAGCCTCGAGGTTTCGGGCAGAGGCGGCGGAGTGCAGCGGCATGACCTGCGTCGGATTCGCAGCCACAGCATCGACCGCCGCCCCGCTTTCGATCAGCAGGCGGGCGGCTTCGGGCTGGCCGAAAAAACAGGCGAAGTGCAGGGCCGTGAAGCCGTCTTTCGAATGGGAGTTAATGGCGTACGCGTCGCGACTGCGTTCTTCGCCAATACACTGTTTCAGGCGCTCGATACGGCCGAGCGAAGTGGCTTCGAAAATGTCGAGCACCTTTTTCTTGCTCGCGATCAGATCCGCCAGGTCGCGGCGGCCGCGATAGATAGAATGCATGAGCAAGCTGACACCGTTCGCGCCGCGCGCCTCAGCTGCATCGGGGTCCTGCTCGAGGAGCCGCCGGAGCCCGTCGGCATCGCCTGCCTGCAGGAGCTCAAAACCGCGCTGAAAGATCTCCATGGTGCTTTCTCCTTATCACTTAGCATTGCTAACGAATTATAGAATTCCGTCTCGGATTGTCAAGAAAAATGTTAGCCATGCTAACCGTTTGCAATGCTAAGCTGTGTCGTATGCTGCGTTCCCAAGAACCCTTCCGGCTGGAGGTGGCCGATCGCCTGCACTCGGCCGCCATCCATCTCTTGCGCCATGCCCGCAAGCGGGACGTTCTTGCCCGCGTGGGTCCGGCGCGGCTGTCGACACTTTCCGTCCTGGTATTCGGAGGCCCGATGGCGCTCGGGCAACTGGCGGCCACCGAGCAGGTGAAGCCTCCCACCATGAGCCGCATCGTGGCGGGATTGAAGCGCTCCGGGTTGGCCAAAATTGAGACCGATGCGAGGGATGCGCGTCGGATTCGAGTAACGGCAACGGCCAAAGGGGAACGGTTGCTGCAGCAGGCAAGGGCGCGGAGAGTCCGGCTGGTGGCGGAGACACTCGGCAGATTGAGGGGGCCGGAACTGGACACGCTATTGAAGGCGGCGGAACTGATGGAGCGAGCCGTGAGGCAGGCCGCCGGGACGAAGTGAGAGTCCGTGCGCGGGCCGAGCTGCGCTCGGCTTGGACGCCGGAGGCGACTGTCCCTGCGTAGTCTTGCACGGGCGTGGTGGGCGTCCCTACGGGGACTAAGGCGCCAGCTCGCTATGGTTGGTCGGCTACGGGATTGCGCAACTGGCCGATGCCCGCGACCGACACTTCGATGGCATCGCCCGCGACCACTGGCCCGACACCCTTCGGAGTGCCGGTGGCGATCAGGTCCCCGGGCTCGAGCGTCATGACTTGCGAAATGTAACGGATGACGACGTCGAGCGGGAAAATAAAATCTCGCGTGTTGCCGGACTGGCGCAGGTCGCCATTCACCCGGGTCTCGACCTGGACGCCTGCCCATGGATCGAGGCCGCCGGCGACGAGGGGTCCGACCGGGCAAAAAGTATCGAAACCTTTGGCGCGTGTCCACTGACCGTCTTTATTCTGCAGATCGCGGGCGGTGAAATCATTGACGCAGGTGTAACCGAGAATATAGGCGCGCACGTCATCGCTGTCGGAGAGAAGGTGGCAGCGCCGGGCGATCACGACGCCCAGTTCGCCCTCGTAGTCGGTGCGCGCAGAAACCTTGGGCCGAAGAATTGTTCCGCCCGGCGGCAGCAGGGAAGAGGGCGGCTTGAAAAATAAGAGCGGCTCCTGCGGAACCTCGTGGCCGAGTTCAGCAGCATGTTCGCGATAGTTGCGGCCGACGCAGACGATCTTTGAAGGCTGCACCGGCGGCAGCAGCGATGCCTGCGCCAGCGGGATGCGGTCGATGCGGAGGGTGGGAAGACCCGCGCCATCGCTTTCCTGCGGAGGCTGGAGGAGCAGGCGGGTGATTTCGTCGTGGCCCGCGACGGACTCAACCAGGCCGTAGTGGGCGGAACCGTTGTACTCGAAGCGGCAGTATTTCATCAGAGCAATATCTAAACACAATTTCTAAACATACAGGGCAGCAAAGATCACCGCCGAAAAATCCGAGACGGGTACATGAGCGAGTATCTCCTAAGCGCTTGTTGCGAGAACGTGGCTGAGCTGCGCTCCGCTCGGACGGGCGAGGCGCCCGTGCCACACGAGCTAGGGGACGGGCTCGCTGGTTTCCTCGGAGCGTTGACTTTCGTTCCCACGCACGTCCACGGCAGAAACTGAGTAGGTGTAGGTCTTGCCGGAGGCGACCGCGCTATCGCGATACGACGGCGATTTCACCAGGTCAGAATTCAGCTTGAGCATCTGCCCTACTGCGGCACCCTGCGCTTCGGAGCGGTAAACGTTATACCCGGCGAGATCGGCGTTGGTGACAGGCGCCCAGATGAGATCGATAAACGGCTTTTGTCCCTCACCCGAGTATGCTGCCTGCAACCCGGCGGGTACGGATGGTGGAAAGACGTCATCGGCGACGACGCGCACGGGCGGAGTGTCGTCTCCCTCCACCTGCACTTCGCTGCCGGGCCGCTTGACGATGCTCACGGCGGTGATGCGGTAAAGGTAGGTCCGTTCCCATTCGAAGCTTGAGTCGCTGAAGTGTGCCGGACCGGGCTCGCCCAAGGGGACTTCACCGGCAATCGCGTCTTTGCCGGAGCTCTCGTCGTGCCGATAAATGCGATAACGACGTTGAACCACGGGGACATTCTGTAACTCGCCGGCGCTGGTCCACGTAAGCACTACGCCATCGCCGGTCAGTTCGGCGGAGAGATCGCCCGGCGGAGGCAGGGTCATGACGGCAGGCACGTGCACACGGTTCGACAGTCCTGCGCCGCGGGCATTGCGGTTCAAGACTTCGACGGCATAGGTCACGTCGGCAGCTGGGTCTTGGTGTTGTAAGGCCGAGGGCAGCGTATCGGTGAAGGTCTGCGGTGCGGGGTGCTGGGAGTCGGATTTCTGCGCCGTGCCCCGCGAGGACTTCGGTTTCTGCGGGACGGCGGATGGTGCTGGCGACATCGCGACAGGATCCCCGCATGCGGTTATTTCAGGATCGAGGCTGCGGCAGACCAGGGTCGGACCGATATAGCGCACACTCTGGCGGTCGGTGGTGCTCTTGGGCTCGGTCCAGTTCAGCGTGACGCGATTGCCTTTGCGGCTGGCGCGCAAATCGGTCGGCGGCTTCGGAAGTTCGAGCGACGGCGGCAGGGGCGGTCCGGTTTGGGCGCAATTTGCCAGGAGCAGGCAGAGCGCGGTCGGCGCGATGAACTTTCCAGGATGTACTTTCATGCGGAAAAAGAAAGAGTATCAGAGGCAGCGCGGGCGAGTCGCCCGCGCCCCCACTTGTTTCACGTGCTCACAACTTGTCTCTTGTGTCCACACGCGGACAAGAGTGTCCGCGCCACACGGACTCACCCCACCAGTTCGCGCACGGCTTCGCGGAAAACCTTGCTGTGGTAGTCGACGTCCTCGGGCGCGGTTGCCGGCGACATCAGCGCCATGTTGTGGAAGGGCGTGAGCAGGATGCCACGATTCAGGGCGTAGAGGTGCATGAAGCGTTCGAGCTCGAAGTCCATGGCGTCGTGGGCCTCCGTTCCATTCTTCGGTTCGTTGGGGCCAAACAGATACTCGGCACGGCAACCAAGGCGCGTGACGTGCCAGGAGAGGCCGAAATCGTCGATGACTTTTTGTACGCCGGCGGTCCAGCGCTCGGCCATCGGAATCATGCGGTCGAAAGCTTCTTTGGTCAGAACTTTTGTGAGCGTGGCGCGCATGGCGGCGAGCGAGAGGGCATTGCCGGCGAGGGTTCCACCGATTCCGCCGGTGTCGCAGTCTTCGAGGCTGTGGCGCTCCAGGATCATGTCCGCGACTTTTTGGGTGAAGCCGTAGGCGGCGCCGGGTACTCCGCCAGCGATCGGCTTGCCGAACACGAGGAAGTCCGGGTCGAGATTTTCGGCGCGGGTGTAGCCGCCGGGGCCGGCGCAGATGGTGTGGGTCTCGTCGATGATGAGCAGCGTGCCGTGCTTGCGCGTGAGCTCGCGTAGCGCCTGATGGTAGCCGGGCGCGGGATGTACGATGCCAACGTTCGTTAAGGCAGGCTCGGCCAGCACGCAGGCGACGTCGCCGTGGGCGAGGGCTTGTTCGAGAGCGGGGACGTCGTTGAATTCTACGACGCGCGTGGTCACGGAAGGATCGACCGGCGGTCCGATGTTGCCGCGTCGCGCTCCGGGCGTGCCGTCGGGATGAAGCGTGATAAAAGTTTCATCGACGGTGCCGTGGTAACACCAATTGAAGACGAGGATTTTCGCCCGGGCGGTAATCTGGCGAGCTAGACGAATCGAAAAGCGGTTGGCGTCGGTGGCAGTGAGCGCAAACTGCCAGTAGGTCAAGCCGAAGCGCTGCTGCAGTTCTTCGGCGACAAACACGGCGTCTTCGGAAGGCAGCATGAGAGTGATGCCGCGCTTAACCTGCTCCTCGATCGCCTTCACGATGGCGAAGGGAGAATGTCCGGTCATGGCGCCGGTGTCGCCGAGGCAGAAGTCCACGTAGCGATGGCCGTCGACATCGTAGAAATGCGCGCCCTGGGCCTCACGGACGACGGGTGGGAATGCTCCGGGCCACTTCACCATCCAGTTCATGGGAACGCCGGAAAGCAGCGACTTCTTGCCGCGTTCGTAGATGGATTTTGATTTCGGGCGTTCGTCGACGAAGCGCTTTTGCTCGCGCTCGGCGAGAGAGGCTAGGCGGGTGCGGTCGAGGGCGGTCATGATTGCCGAAATCAAAGGCTACAGGAAGGCGTGAGCTTAGCAGATGGCGGCGGGGCGCGAGAAGAGCAAAAGACAACCGCAGGGAGCACAGGGGGAATTCTTTCCGATTTCTCATGTGAGCTCTCTGTTCCCTGTGGTTGGGAATATCTACAGAATGTAGCGCGACAAGTCCTGGTCCTTCACGATCTCGCTCAGCATCTTCTGCACGTAGGCTGCGTCTACCACGAACTGCTGGCCTTTCTTCTCGGGTGCCTCGAAGCTGATTTCGTCTAACACGCGTTCCATGATGGTGTGCAGACGGCGGGCGCCGATATTCTCTGTGCCTTCATTCACGCGGAAGGCGAAGCGCGCCACTTCTTCGAGCGCGTCGGGCGTGAACTCCAGTTTTACACCTTCGGTTTCGAGCAGCGCGATGTACTGCCGCGTCAGCGACGACTTCGGTTCGGTGAGGATGCGGACGAAGTCTTCCATGGTGAGCGACTGCAGCTCTACGCGGATGGGGAAGCGGCCTTGCAGTTCGGGAATCAGGTCACTCGGCTTCGAGACGTGGAACGCGCCCGCGGCTATGAACAGGATGTGATCGGTGCGGACCATGCCGTAGCGCGTGTTGACGGTGGTGCCTTCGACGATGGGCAGGATGTCGCGCTGTACGCCTTCGCGCGAGACGTCCGGACCATGACCGCTTTCGCGGCCGGCAATCTTGTCGATTTCATCGAGGAAAATGATGCCGGAGTTTTCGACCCGGTCGATAGCGACGCGCGTGACCTGCTCCATGTCGATCAGGCGCTGCTCTTCTTCCTGGATCAGGTACTCGAAGGCCTCGTTGACCTTCATCTTCCGCTTCTTGGTGCGCTGGCCGAAGATGTTGGGCAACATGTCCTTGAGATTGACGTCCATCTCCTCGACGCCCTGGTTGGAGATGATTTCAAACGACGGAAAATTACGCTCGCGAGTTTCGATTTCCACGGTGCGGTCGTCGAGTTTGCCTTCGCGCAACTGCTGCCGCAGTTTCTCGCGGGTGCGGCTGGAGGATTCAGTCAAGCTGGTGCTGGCGTCGATGACCACGCCACCCGAACTGGAATCCGCCGGACGCGGCGAAGTCGGAGGCAGGAGAATATCCAGCAGGCGTTCTTCGGCGTTCAGTTCCGCTTTATCGGCGACATCTTCGAGTTTTTCTTCGCGGATCATTTCGATGGCGATCTCGACCAGGTCGCGGATCATGGATTCCACGTCGCGGCCGACGTAACCGACTTCGGTGAACTTGGAAGCTTCGACCTTCAGGAACGGCGAGTTGGCCAGCTTGGCGAGGCGGCGGGCGATTTCGGTTTTGCCCACGCCGGTGGGGCCGATCATAATGATGTTCTTGGGGATGACCTCTTCGGCCATTTCGGGGCCGAGCTTTTGCCGGCGCATGCGGTTGCGCAGAGCGATGGCGACGGCGCGCTTCGCGTCTTTTTGACCGACAACGTACTTATCGAGCTCGGTGACGATTTCGCGCGGCGTCAGTTCGTCGAGCGTGACTTGTTCTTCTTCGGCGGTTCCGGGTAAGTAAATGGCCATAAATTCGTCGTTGGTCGTTCGTCGTTGGTCGTTAGGAAAAGCCGCAATCATTCACGAGCTGCGAACGACTAGCGACCAACGTCCATCGACTCCTTCTACAATTCCTCGATCGTAACCTTGTCATTGGTATAGATGCACATGCGGCTGGCAATCTTCATGGCTTCTTCGGCAATTTCGCGCGACGAGAGCTGGGTGTGATCGGCCAGAGCCTGGGCAGCTGCCTGGGCGAACGGGCCGCCCGACCCGATCGCCGCTATTCCGGTGTCGGGCTCGATCACATCTCCCTGGCCGCTGAGCAGAAACGTCGCTTCCTTGTCGGAAACCAGCAGCAGGGCTTCGAGATGCCGCAAGAATTTATCGGTGCGCCAGTCTTTGGCCAGTTCGACGGCGGCGCGGCCGAGGTTGCCATGATACTGCTCCAGCTTGGCCTCGAAGCGGCTGAACAGAGTGAAGGCGTCAGCGGTCGAGCCGGCAAATCCGGCTAAAATTTTGTCCTGATAGAGGCGGCGAATCTTTTTCGCTCCGTGCTTGATGACGGATTCACCGAGCGTGACTTGGCCGTCACCCGCCATGACCACTTTGTTGTCGCGACGGACGCAGAGGACGGTGGTGGAGCGGATTCGGCGGCGAATCGAGGCCTCGGCGGCGCTTTCCGCAGCCGTTGCTGCTAATGTGTTCTTTTTCATGAGCGCAATCTTTGATTATACAACCGTGTAGAATTTAAGTACCGATTCTGTGGGAGCTATTCTTTTTGTCGTTTCTGGACGAATTAAATCCGCAACAGCGCGAAGCGGTCGAGACTACCGAGGGGCCGGTGCTGATCCTGGCCGGGGCGGGCAGCGGGAAGACTCGCGTCATCACGTTCCGCATTGCCTATCTGATCGAGAAGATGGGCGTGATGCCGGAAGCGATCCTCGCTATGACTTTCACTAACAAGGCTGCAGCGGAGATGGCGGAACGGGTGGAAAAGCTGGTGGGCGGGCTCAGCGTGGCTAAGCCGGCGATTTCTACGTTCCATTCTTTTTGCGTGCGCGTGCTGCGGCGTGATATTGAGGCCTTGCGGATCCCTTCTACCGTAGCGGGACACCCGCCGATCGGTCTCACGAAAAATTTTGTTATCTACGACGAAAGCGATCAGCAGCAAGTGGTCAAGGGCGTCATGCGACGGCTGGGGCTGGACGACAAGCAGCTGACGCCGCGCAACGTGCTTTCGCGGATTTCCTGGGCCAAGAATCACATGCTTGATCCGCAGGAAATCTATCTGCAATCGGCGGACCCTAAGACCGAGAAGATTGCTCACATCTTCGAAGAGTACCGTAAGGAACTGCGCAAGGCGAATGCGATGGATTTCGATGATCTGTTGCTCGAAGCCATGCGCCTGCTCAAGTCGGCGGCGGCGGTACGCGAATACTACAACCGGCGGTTTCAGTATTTATTGGTCGATGAATACCAGGACACGAACCGGCCGCAGTATGAACTGATGCGGATGCTGGCGGGCGGCGGACACAACGTGTGCGCGGTGGGCGATGAAGATCAGTCGATCTACTCGTGGCGCGGGGCCGACATTCGCAACATTCTGGAGTTTGAGCGCGACTTTCCGGAAGCGAAGATCGTGCGGCTGGAAGAGAACTACCGCTCGACGCAGAACATTCTGGGCGCGGCGTCGGCGGTGGTGGCGAACAACGTCCGGCGCAAGGGCAAGAATTTGTGGACGTCACGGCAGGGTGGGGCGAAGATCGGGTACTACGAGGCTCCGGACGGGGAAAACGAGGCGCTGTTTGCGGCCGATACGATCAATCGCTATGTGCGGCAGGCTGGCGAAAACGGTGAAACGGCGCGAGCGGCGGTGCTCTACCGGACGAACTCGCAATCGCGGCTATTTGAAGAGGCGATGCGCCGCTATCAGCTGAAGTATCACGTGGTAGGCGGTTTCTCTTTTTACGAACGGGCTGAGATTAAGGATCTGATCTCGTATTTGAAGGTCATTCAGAATCCGGATGATTCCGTTTCGCTGTTGCGGGTGATCAATACGCCGGTCCGCGGGATCGGCAAGACGACGATCGAGACGATCGAGCGGCTTGGGCTCGAAACGGGGTTGTCGATGTGGGGCGCGGTTGGCGAGGCGATTACGCGGCAGTTGTTGCCGGCGCGGGCGTTGGCGGCGTTGAAGAGCTTTCGGGCGCTGATCGAGGATGGGCGCGCGATGCTGACTGGGACGTTTGTGGAGCGGGTGGAGGAGACGGCTGGTTTGGCGTCCGACGAGAGCGCTGCCGAGCTGCGCTCGGCTCGGACGGGCGAGGCGCCCGTCCCCACACAACCTATCCCCACACAACTTGGCGGCGACACCGATTTCGATCCTGGCAACTTCAGCTTTGATTTTGCCGCTAGCGATTCTGCGGAGGACGAGCCGACGGGCGAGGGCGCCCGTCTCTCGACCGACGAAGCGGTCGAAGGATTCCGCGCTCCGGGCGCGGCGGCGAATACGGCCGAGATTCTCAAATTCCTGATCGATCGCACTGGGTACATCAAGCAACTGGAAGAGGAAGACACACCGGAAGCCTACTCGCGCATCGAGAACCTGCGCGAACTGGTGAACGCGGCCATGGACTCGCGCGATCGCGGGGAGACGCTCGATCAGTTCCTCGATCACGCCGCGCTGGTCAGCGATGCGGATCAGTACGACGAGCACGCGCAGATTACGCTGATGACGCTGCACGCGGCCAAGGGGCTGGAGTTTCCGCTGGTAGTGCTGGCCGGAATGGAAGAAGGACTGTTTCCGCATTCGCGCACCATGCTTGAGCCGGATTCGATCGAAGAAGAACGGCGGCTTTGCTACGTCGGCATGACGCGCGCCATGGATACGCTGATTTTGTCGCGCGCGGTTTATCGGCGGCGTTATGGGACGGATATGCCGGAGGCTAGTGTGCCATCGCGATTTTTGGAGGAAGTTCCGCCGCAGTTGGTGGAAGAGCTGGGCGGATCGCGGCGGCGGGCTTCTTCCGCTGCGGGCCTTTCGCGGGCAGGGGCGCCCGCGCCACACATGTACCAGGCCGAATCTACCCACTATTCTTACGAAGACGAAGACCAGAGCGCAATCTGGAATCCGGCGCGGGTCAAGCCGAAAACGGCGACTCCGCTGCGAAGCTACAACTCCATTGACAATATCGCCGAATTTTTTGTGTCGCGAGGCAAGAAGTTCAATGTTCCGAAATTGGTGCCGGAGGAGCCCACTGGCAGGCGGGGATTCCGCCCCGGGCAAAAGGTTAAACATCCGAAATATGGGGAAGGTACGGTGTATCAGCGCGAAGGGGATGGGGAAGACGCTAAGATTACGGTACAATTCCCTCGCTTCGGTTTGAAGAAGTTAGTGGAGAGATACGCGCAACTGGAGAAGGCTTAGAGCCGCGGGCTTCGAGCGGCGAGCCTTGATAACGCACCACGAATCCTGAGACAGATCTGGAGAGGATTTAAGCCGCAATCATGGCAAACACAAAGAAGCTAACCAAAGAGGAGCGTAAGAAAACCAAGCGAGCCGCCCGCAAGAAGATGAAAGCGGAAAAGCCGAAGAAGCCGCGCGATTACGCGCGCGGGTCGAAGAAGCGCAAAGTGAAGAAGCTGGCACGTGGTCAGGCGAAGCGGTAGGCCGTTAGCCTGACCCGTAGCAGTGCCGGGCATGGGCTAGCGCCCATGCCCGACTCCCGCTGTGAGGAGACGACGACTCTTGTCGCAATCAACCACTGAGCCAGCAGCCGGCGTCATCCGTACTTCCAACAGCCAGGCTTTCTGCTGTAAGTCCATCGATAAACTGATCTCAGAAGCGGACGACCCAGCGCACCGGCTTAGTAAAACGCTGGGGCCGTGGTCGCTGACGGCGCTCGGCATCGGCGCCATCATTGGTTCGGGAATCTTTGTGCTTACGGGGACGGCGGCGGCCGGAGAATATTTCCAGGCGCCTTCCATTCTGCACGCGCAAGCGCTCGACCTGATTGTGAATTTCCTGCGCACCGGTAGCACGGCCGGAGCGCTCATGCATGGCCGTCCGCCGGCCGGGCCTTCGATTGCAATTTCGTTTTTTCTGGTGGCGATCGCCTGCAGCTTTGCCGGATTGTGCTACGCCGAGTTGGCGTCGATGATTCCCATCGCCGGCAGTGCCTATACCTACTCCTACGCGACGCTCGGCGAAATTTTTGCCTGGATCATCGGCTGGGACCTGATTCTTGAATACGTGGTCAGCAACGTCGCGGTCGCGGTGGGCTTTGCCGGTTATACGAAAGCGCAACTAGCAGCCTTCGGTCTTAACTTGCCGGACCGATGGGCGAGTCCCGTGTGGGCCTCGGGACAGTGGACGGGCTCGTACTTCAATCTGCCGGGCTTCCTGATCGTGTTTATTCTCACGCTGCTGCTGGTCCGCGGAGTGAAGGAGTCGGCGGAGACGAACAACGTCATGGTCGCGATTAAGATCGGCGCGATCCTGACTTTCCTGGTAGTGGGTGGAATGTTGGTAAAGCCCACGAACTGGACGCCCTTCGCACCTTCTGGCTTTGCCGGAATCGTCACCGGAGGCGCCATCGTTTTTTTTACTTATATCGGGTTCGATTCGGTCTCGACCGCGGCGGAGGAATCGCGCAATCCTCAAAAAGACTTGCCCTTCGGCATTATCATGTCGCTGATTGTCTGCACACTGCTGTATGTCGGCGTCGCGTTGGTTCTGCTTGGCATGATGAAGTACACGACCTTCGTTTCCGGCGAAGCCGCCGAAGCGCCCGTTGCCTACGCGATGAAGTATCTGGGAGTCCACCCGCTGTTCCGGTCGGTGATCGTGATTGGGGCGCTGACGGGGATGATCTCGTCGTTGCTGGTGTTTCAATACGGACAGGCGCGTATCTGGTACGCCATGTCTCGCGATGGCTTGCTGCCGAAGTTGTTCTCCGCGGTGCACCCGAAGTATAAGACGCCGTACTGGTCCACCTGGATCGCCTGTTTTGCCGTGGGAATTCCCGCCGGGCTCGTGGATATTGGAGATGCGGCCGACCTGGCCAACATTGGGACGCTGTTTGCCTTTGTGCTGGTTTCGCTAGGGGTAATTTTGCTTCGACGCAACCAGCCTGATCGCAAGCGTGTGTTCCGCGTGCCTTTTGTGCCGTGGTTTCCGCTGATCTCCGTCGTTCTGTGCGGCGGATTGATGCTAGGCCTCACACTCCTCACCTGGCTGCGCTTCGTTATCTGGCTGGCGCTGGGGCTGGTCATTTACATCTTCTACAGCCGGCGTCATAGCGAGTTCAGCAAGAAAGATCGGGTCCCCGGGTGATTTTGTGTGGTGACGGGGCTAGCCCCGTTCCCAATCCTTTAGAATCGCTGTATGCCTTCGGAGCCGTCCAGCTTTATCCTCTCGCTACCGAAGGCCGAACTTCATCTGCATCTCGAGGGATCAATCGAGCCGTCCACTCTGCTGGTGCTGCGTCAGCGTCACGGGATGGAAGGCGCGTCGCTCGCCGAAGTCGAGCAAATCTACAACTACAAAGACTTCGCGGGCTTCCTCATTGCTTTCAAGGATGTTACGGGACACCTGCGTACTCCGGAAGACTACGAGTTGATTACTTACCGGCTGATGGAGCGCCTGAAAACGCAGAACATTCTGCATGCGGAGGTGATTATTTCCGTCGGCGTCTGCCTCTGGTGCAAGCAGGATTTCGCCGCGATTTTCGAGGGTCTGGAACGCGGCCGCGCGCGCGGAGAGAAAGACTTCGGTATTTCTCTGTTGTGGATATTCGACGCCATCCGACAGTTCGGCGCCGAGAAGGCGCAGAGCGTGCTCGATCTCGCGATTCAGTTTCGCGATCGCAACGTAGTTGCGTTCGGCATTGGCGGCGACGAGCGTGCCGGCCCGCCGGAATGGTTCGCCGGAGTTTACCCGCGCGCCGCCGAGCACGGTCTTCATCTCACGGCGCACGCCGGTGAAAGCGCCGGGCCAGAATCAATTTGGGGTGCGCTGAACCTCAAAGCGGAGCGCATCGGCCACGGGCTTACTGCCGGGCAGGATCCAGAATTGATCGAAGAGCTGGCCGAGAGCCAGGTTCCGATTGAAATCTGCGTGACCAGCAATCTGCGGACGGGCTGCTGTGCCGAACTGGCGCAACATCCGGTGCGCCGTTACTTCGACCAGGGCCTGATGCTGACCCTCAACAGCGACGATCCTGCCATGTTTCGCACATCGCTTGTCGAGGAGTATGCGCTGGTGCAGGAGGCGTTCGGTTTCACCGACGAACATCTGCGGGAATTGGCGCGCAATTCGTTTGAGGCTTCATTCCTGCCGGCGGAAAAGAAAATCGAGTTTCTGAACCTGTTTGACGCCGCGACCTTGCGGGCGTAGGAGACGCTGTTCCCACATCACTCCATCCTGTGTCAGTCGTCACACTTTAAATACTTTAGTGCGCGCCTATAATATCTGCCTATGAAACTCCAAGAGAAGATTGCCGAACTGAAAAAACGGGATCAGATGGCGCAGGAAGGCGGCGGCGCACAGCGGCGCGAGCGGCAGCATAAAGAGGGCAAGATGTCGGCCCGCGAGCGTGTGGAATTTCTGCTCGACGAGGGCACCTTCGAAGAGACCGACAAACTGGTCACGCACCGCTGCCACAACTTCGGCATGGAGCAGCAGAAATACTACGGCGACGGTTTCATCACCGGCTACGGTCGCGTGGAAGGCCGGCTGGTCTTTGTTTTTGCGCAGGATTTCACCGTGTTCGGAGGCTCGCTCTCCGAGGCTAATGCCTTGAAGATCGTCAAGATCATGGATCTGGCGGCCAAGATGGGCGCGCCGGTTATCGGACTGAATGACTCGGGGGGCGCGCGCATTCAGGAAGGCGTGATGTCGCTGGCCGGCTACGCCGAAATCTTTTTGCGCAACACACTTTATAGCGGAGTGGTGCCGCAGATCTCGGCCATCATGGGGCCGTGCGCGGGCGGCGCCGTGTATTCGCCGGCCATCACCGATTTCATTCTGATGGTCGATCAGACTTCTTACATGTTCATCACCGGGCCAGACGTGATCAAGCTGGTGACGCATGAAGAAGTCACCAAGGACCAGCTGGGCGGAGCGCACACGCACAACGAAACTTCTGGCGTGGCTCATTTCATGTGCCGCGATGACGCCGAATGTTTGTCGATGGTCCGCGAGCTGCTGAGCTTTGTTCCGTCGAACAATCTGGAGGACCCTCCGCGCAAGCCCTGCACCGACCCGATCGATCGTCTGGACGACAAGCTCGATACGCTGATTCCCGACCAGTCGAACATACCTTATGACATGAAGGACGTGATTCACACGGTCGTGGATGACGGCTATTTCTTCGAAATTCACGAGCACTATGCCAAGAACATTGTCGTGGGATTTGCGCGCTTCAACGGGAAGCCGGTTGGGATCGTGGCTAATCAGCCCGCCATGCTTGCCGGCACGCTTGATATCAATGCCTCGGTGAAAGGCGCGCGCTTTGTGCGCTTCTGCGATTGCTTCAACATTCCTCTGGTGACGTTTGAAGATGTTCCGGGCTTTCTGCCTGGCACGCAGCAGGAGTATGGCGGAATCATCCGGCATGGCGCGAAGTTGCTGTATGCGTTTGCGGAAGCGACGGTGCCGAAAGTGACCGTGATCACGCGCAAAGCTTATGGCGGAGCGTATTGCGTCATGGCGTCAAAACACATCCGCGCGGACGTGAACTACGCCTGGCCAAGCGCCGAAATCGCGGTGATGGGGCCGGAAGGCGCGGTGGATATCGTCTACAAACACGAACTCGATCATGCTGAAAATCGGGAAGAAATGCGCCAGCAGAAGATCGAAGAATTTCGGGATCGGCTGGCTAATCCCTACGTGGCGGCCGATCGCGGATTTGTGGATGCCGTCATCCAGCCGCGCGAGACGCGCAAGAAGCTGATTCAGGCGTTGGAAATGCTGGAGACGAAGCGCGACAAGAACCCACCGAAGAAGCACGGCAACATACCGCTGTAAGAACCCTCCCTGATCGCGGTCTTTTGAAGTCAAAGGCTTAGAGGCCTTTTTTTTGCCAGGTCTTTGAAGAATAAGGACTTGCTTGTAAAGTCTTTATTCGTCAATACTTTACTTGAGTTGATCAATAAATAACTGACAAATTCATGAAACTCTGACAGAATGAATCCATGAGCGGGATGCGGGCGGTTCGGCGAAACTTTTCTGGGTTGGAGCGGCGGCGGATGGAGGCGGCGCGGCTGCTCCGGGAGGGCGTGTGGCAGGCGGAGGTGGCGCGGCGACTGGGTGTCCGTCGGCAGTCGGTGGGCGAGTGGGCGAAGAAGATTCGGCGGGGAGGGGTATGGGCGCTGAAGGCGGGGCGGCTGGGAAGACCACGGAAGCTCCACGCAGAGCAATTGAAGCGGGTGGAGAAACAGTTGCAGCGTGGTCCGCAGGTGATGCGGTCGAGGAAGTGGACGGTGCGGCGGGTGGGGGAGTTGATTGAACGGGAGTGCCGGGTGCGGTATTGCGCGGCTGGGGCTTGGGGAGTGTTGCGCGGGATGGGCTGGAGGTGGAGGGGCGGTGGGGGATGGAGTCAGGTTAGAGGTTAGAGGTCAGAGGTTTGAAGGTTAGAGGTTTACCTCCTTGCAGTGTCCCGGGATTTTCCCAGTGACTCATCTACCCGCATGTGCGCGTTCCAATTCGTCGAACAGGGCGTCCGCCGGTCGGCCCATGCCTTTGCGGGCTTGCGCCAGGCCGCGGCGGATGCTCGCCACTACGCTGAAGCGAACTTTCTCCTTGCGCTGCAGGTAGTCAACGATCTCGAACAAATTGCGGGCCTGCGGATTGCCGGACGGGCTAAACATCCGCATCAGGCTCTTCGGAGAGTGGTTTGTGGCTTCTCCGAGTTCAGCAAACCCGATGGTAGCGTTAATGTAATCGCGAAGCACAGCCTTGCCGGTTTCGATGTCCCCGAGAACAAAGCATTCGACACTTTCACGCAGGAGTTCCTTGCGGAACGCGGCATCGCGCCGCACCCGGGCTTGAATCGTTTCTTTGAAACTGCGGGTTAATGGCATGGGTAGGTGCCTTAACCATTATGGTAACATAGATGGTACTTTGCAGAGATCTCTGCCCGAGGCGCCAAGAAGCTGATCCATGTGCTGGCCGACCGCGACAAGAACCCGCCTAAGAAACATGGGAATGCGCCGCTGTGAAGGGCTAAAACTGATACTCTGGAACGCGAATGGTTGATAAGGAATCACGTCCCGTTTTTCAGTTGTCGGCGTCGCTCGGCTGCAATTGGAAAAACATCGAGAGAGCGCACGAAGAGACTGAGCAGGCAAAAAAGGACCTGCTCACCCTTCTACAGCGGGATGTTGGTGAGAAGTTCGCATCGGAAGATGCGAACCTAGTTGTCTTCGGATCCTTGGGGCGAGGCGAATGGATTGACTGGCTGAGCGACCTCGATTGGACTTTTCTGGTGGATGGCCAATGCAAGCCAGGTCATTTCTGGATTGCTCAGGGTATTCGAGACGCGCTTAGGAGCGAGCGGAGACAAGGTCAGGACGGAAAGTGGAAATACCGCTTTGCCGAGCCCGGACCCACCGGGACGTTCGGCAATATGGGCTTTAGCCACCAATTGATCCATCTCATTGGCGGGCAGGAAGACACCAACAAGAACACAACTCAACGGATTCTTTTGCTGCTCGAATCGCTGCCCATAAGCGAGCCGAATGCGCATCAACGAGTCTTGAAAGCAATCATTCAGCGATACCTCGAAGAAGAGCCCCACGTGATTGCAAAAGACCAATCTCGGTTCAAGGTTCCAAGATTCTTGCTTAATGACATAGTACGGTTTTGGCGCACCATGGCCGTGGATTTCGCCAGCAAGCAGCGCGACCGCGGAGGCGAGGGCTGGGGCCTCAGAAACGCCAAGCTGCGGATGTCTCGAAAACTGATTTTCGTTTCCGGTCTCGTCACGTGCTTCAGTTGCAGCCTCGACGAGACACTGCAGAGCAAGATTTCAAGAGACATGAGTGATCCGAGGACCGCGCGGAATCTGAATTTGGCTCACCTTCAAGACCATATCTTGCGGTATGTCAGCAAGACGCCTCTCGACATCGTTGCTCTTTCAGTTAGGCAACACGGCATTGAGGCGTCGATCGCGGGAAACTTGTTTTCAGCGTACGACGACTTCTTGGGATTGATGGCCGACACTGAGAAGCGAGAGCATCTAAAGAAACTGAAGGCGGACGCCTCTCGGGACGATAAAGTGTTTGAACAAGTCCGAGAATGCAGCGAGCGGTTCTCGGAAGCTCTCAAAGTGATTTTCTTTCAGCACCCAAAATTGAGCGTACTAACACAGAAATATGGAGTTTTTTGATATGCCCCCAATCGGGTTTTCAACGGGAGCCGTAGCTTACAGCCATTTTCGAGCGGCTCTGGATCTCCTCGCGCGCACTGATACCACGGCTGTTGAGTTGTCCGCTCTCCGGTTTGCCGAGTTGAAACCCTTAGTCGAGGCTGCTCCCAGTCTTGATCTAAGTCAGTATTCCAACGTCTCCGTTCATTTGCCTAGCTCGTTTGATCCAGGCTCGGAGGAGGAGATTGTCAATCTCGTCGAGCACTTCCCAGCCGGATGGCTGCTTGTTACGCATCCAGACGTGATTCAAAGATGGGACTTGTGGCAGAAACTAGGTCGGCGGATTTGTATCGAAAATATGGACAAGAGAAAGCCGATTGGCCAGAGCCGCCAAGACCTTCTTGAGATTTTCGACAGGCTACCCGATGCAACTTTTTGTTTCGACGTCGGCCATGCTCATCAAGTGGACCCGACCATGGCAGAAGCTTTTCTAATTCTAGAGCAATTCCGTGGAAAGCTTTGCGAGTTGCACATCAGCGAGGTTAATTCAGAAAGCAAGCACGACCTAATTTCGCTTGAAGCGGAACGATCTTTTGAGGTGGTGGCAGAACTGATTCCAAGGAACGTTCCCGTCATTCTTGAGAGCAGGGTAGCCGCGCCCGACGAACAGTTGAACGATGTCGTGCTTAGGCGCATCGAGCGGGAGATTCGGGTTGTGAGAAGCTTGTTTCATCTTCCTGTGCAAGTCGCCGCGGATTGAATTTGTTGAGCTGAGGCTGTGCATTCTTGGGCGTTTTCTCGGGCCTACAACTCCAAAATCGAATGGACCGACGCGACCTGGAACCCCGTCCGCGGTTGCGTCAAGATCAGCCCCGGCTGCAAGCATTGCTATGCCGAGACGTTTGCTGAGCGCTTTCACGGGGTTAAGGGGCATCCTTATGAACAGGGGTTTGATCTGCGGCTGGTGCCGGAGAAGCTGACGGAGCCTTTTGCTTGGCGGTCTCCCAAGTTAGTATTCGTGAATTCAATGAGCGATCTGTTTCAGGCGGGAGTGCCGGACGACTACGCCGAGGCCGTCTCGCGCGTGATGACGACGGCGAATTGGCATACGTATCAGGTGTTGACGAAGCGGTCGGAAAGGTTGCTGCAGCTGCTCTCGGGCCGGTTACGATTTGCGGCGGAGCAGGAGAACATCTGGTGGGGCGTTAGTGTCGAAGATCGGAAGTATGGGTTGCCGCGCGTGGATGACCTTCGACTGGCTCCGGCTCGGGTTCGGTTTTTATCAGTCGAGCCTTTGCTCGAAGACCTTGGGGACATCGATCTGTCTGGTATTTCCTGGGTGATTGTTGGCGGCGAGAGTGGGCCGGGGGCGCGTCCGATGAAGCGGGAGTGGGTGGTATCGATTCGCCGACAATGTCGGGAGCAGGGAGTGCCTTTCTTCTTTAAACAGTGGGGCGGGGTGAGGAAGGCTAAGAATGGCCGACTGCTCGACGGACGGACTTATGATGAGTATCCGGAGCGGGCGGTTAGCTCGGTGCCCGACCGCGTGAACTGCCTGAAGAGTGCGTCAGAATTTCTTGAGTCGGTTGGAATGGGTTTCAGGGAGCGCTTGGTACAACTCACCGCATAGTGCCGCCCATCAGCGCTGTGGACCTCAGCGGCTAAAGCCGTTTCAGAAACAGTGCATTTACCGCAGCGGTGAACCGCTGCGCCACCCGAAATCATGGGGAGAATGCCTTGATACTTCGGTGGGAGTGTTTGGACGGGTAGGGGTCCTTCGACTGCGTCGCTGCTTCGCTTCGCGAAGCGGCTACTTCGCTCAGGATGACAGCCTATTTTTATTTGGCGAAGTTACGGGATGATAGCGGGTCGGGAAGAGGCTTAGACTTCGCGGCGGCTGCCGAGCTTTGCTCGGCTTGGACGGGCGAGGGCGCCCGTCCCTACACGATCAAGAAGACACTTCGCAAAAATAGAGAGTCCCGAAGTGATGTTGGGCTCATTCCTCTCGGCCAGTAGCTCGCGTTTAGACCCTTGCTGACCTTTTCCTACAACTCCCTTGCGGGTTCATTGTAAGCCGATCTTTGCTCGGGCTCCGGGCTCACCGCCAACCGGATAAATCAGTCCAACGCCTCGGGACTCTATCCTGCCTTTAACAGAGGCTCCTGTTCTCCTCGACCAGCGCTTAGCTATAGACCCTTGCTCGCCCTCCCAGACTCACCTCGCGGTTGTCTGAGTGACTACGCTTGAGCCCCGGACGCCGCACCAACCGGAAAAACTTCAGAACGTGTCAAAGAACGATTATGTTTTTACCACTCCTATTTTTAACGTCAATGGAATTCATGCGTCTCTAACTTCTTATTCATCAATCGAGTGCAGCTCATGCACAGGCGGGTGACGCGGAAATTGTGCAATCGCCGGCGCCGGACTTCGAAAGCGCCAGCATCCATGCGGTTTGTCTGGGTTTCTCCGCGGCAAACCCGCGCTCTTGTACGATGATCACCTACGTCTGTGATTGTGCAAATCGGCGTTTCACCCGCATGGATCCTGATCTTTCCGCAGATTGTCTACTGTTCTCACGCGGGTACTTATATCCTCCAAGTGCTTTCCCTACAATCCCAATGTGAATAGGATTCGTGGCTGGAGGCCGTTGTTTGTGATGGGAAGCTGGCGTTTGGCGGCAGTCGTTTGTCTGCTTTCGGCTCCTGTGTCGGCACAGGTCCCCCGGGCGCAGAGCGCCGAAGAGACGACGGCGAAGTATCTTGAGTCGGTGCGGCATCAGCCGGGATTGCTGCTGGCCTTTCTGCAGCAGATGCCCAAGGGTGGTGATCTGCACGTCCACCTGAGTGGCGCGGTTTATGCGGAAAGCATGATCGACTGGGCCTCGGAGAACGCTCTCTGCGTGGACCGCAGCACTTCGAAGCTGATGCACGCGGCGTGCGATTCGTGCGAGCCCTACACGAACAAGCCGTCGGTGCGCTGCGCCTATCAGGACCACGTTCTTTATGACCAGCTGTTGGACGCCTGGTCAATGCGCAACTGGCACCGCGAGGAGGAATCAGGTCACGACCATTTCTTTGCCACGTTCGAAAAGTTCGGTCCGGCTTTGGAGAAGCACCACGGCGAGGCCTTGGCCGAGGTGGCGTCGCGGGCGGCGGCCGATCATCTGCAGTATGTGGAGGTGATGCACTCGGCTGACGGTGGGCAGGCCGCGATTCTTGGTCACAAGATGGGATGGGACATTGCATCGTCCGTCTCGGACGGCGGATCGGATGACGGCTTCAGCAAGCTCCGCGACGAACTGCTTGCCGGGGGGATGCATGACATTGCGGCGTCGGTCCGCAGCCAGGTTGACTCGGATGAAGCTCGCGAGAAAGAGGTGCTGCATTGCGGGACGGCGCAGGCTGCTCCGGGATGCGAGGTTACGATCCATTATCTCTACCAGGTGCTGCGGGGCTTGCCTCGTGAGCAGGTGTTCGCACAGATTCTGCTGGGCTTCGAACTGGCCAGGGCCGATCCACGATTCGTCGGTTTCAACCTGGTGATGCCCGAAGACTATTATGTGCCGATGCATGACTTTGATCTGCACATGCGGATCATCGAGGCTCTGCGCAAGTTCTATCCGGCGACGCATGTGTCGTTGCACGCCGGCGAACTGTGGATGGGGCTGGTGCCGCCCGAGGGCTTGCGTTTTCACATTCGCGAATCGATTGAGCGCGCTCGCGCGGAACGAATTGGACATGGCGTGGATGTCATGAGCGAAGACGATCCGATTGGGCTGTTGCGGGAGATGGCTGCGAAGAATGTGCTGGTCGAGATTTGTCTGACGTCGAATGATGTGATTCTGGGCGTGAGCGGCGAGCGGCATCCGCTGCCTCTGTACATGAGATATGGAGTGCCAGTGGCGCTCGCTACCGACGATGAGGGCGTTTCGCGCAGCGATATGACGCACGAGTATCTGCGGGCCGTCGAGACGTATGGCTTATCGTATGCCGATCTGAAGCGCATGGCGCGGGAGAGCCTGGAACATAGTTTTATTCCGGGTGATAGTCTTTGGAGCGATGGACGCGCGTTGCGGAGGGCGGCGGCTTGCGCGGATGATCGCGCGTCGGGCGATCGCACTTCTGAAAAATGTCAGAAACTTATTGGAGCGAGTGAGCGTGCTCGCGTGCAGTGGCAGTTGGAGAGGGCTTTTGCCGAGTTTGAGAAGGCATTCTAGAGCGGGCCGAGCTGCGCTCGGCTGGACAGCCGGGGCGGCTGTCCCTACTTGATTGTTTATGACACCGGATCTCTTTACTCGCGCTGAATCGGCGGCGGCATTTGTGCTTTCGCAGACTGGGCTGCGCCCGCAGATCGGGCTTGTCCTCGGCTCGGGCCTTGGATCATTTGCCGACGACCTTAGCGACGCCGTCCGCATTCCTTATGCTCACATCCCGACGTTTCCGCGCTCGACGGCGGTTGGACATGCCGGACAACTCGTCGTGGGCAAGTCCGGCGGCGTTCCGGTTGCCGTGATGCAGGGACGGGTGCATCTCTACGAAGGCTATCCGGCTGCAGAGGTGGCTTTTCCGACGCGGGTGCTGGGGCGAGCTGGCATACGCGCTTTGATTCTCACTAACGCTGCCGGCGGCATTAACGTCGAATACGGGCAGGGCGCGCTGGTTATCCTGCGCGATCACATTAATCTTCAAGGACAGAATCCGCTGACGGGCGCGAACGACGAGCGCTTTGGCCCGCGTTTCCCGGACATGAGTTATACCTACGCCAAGCGCTATCGCGAGATCGCTTTGGAGGAAGCGAAGAAGCTTTCGATTCCGCCGCGCGAGGGTGTCTATGCGGCGCTAGCCGGGCCGAGTTATGAGACTCCGGCGGAGATTCGATATCTGCGCACCATCGGCGCCGATCTGGTGGGCATGTCGACCGTCCCGGAAGCAATCGTCGCGCGGCACATGGGGATCAACGTCCTGGCAATCTCATGCGTGACGAATATGGCCGCCGGAATTCTGGATCGGGCGCTGGTTCACGAAGAAGTGCTCGAAGTGGGGCGACGCGTGATGGGACAGTTCATCGCGCTGCTGCGGGCGGTGCTGCCGCGGATTGCGGAGGAGTTGGGGAAGGCAGGCTAGCCAAGCCGAGCTTTGGTCGGCTTGGCCAGAGGTCGTCACCACATGAACATCGGCGAACTCAGTGGCTTTTTCGGGGGATGAACACTGGTTGCGGCGGATCTATGTTGTATGCTGCCGCGAAGTTTGACTGGTTGAGCGCAAAGCTGGCTCGTCCGCGGGAATCGATGAACAGCAATGGTTGTTTGAGGGGAACGTCGCTGAACGTGTTGACGTACGGCATCTCGACTTTTCGCCCGGCGATGGTGACTTTCAATTTATCGCCGCGCTCATAGCCGAGCTTCAGAAAATCGTCAGCACTGATGTTGGTGATCAGGTTGCCGAACGGACCATCCAGGGCGATCACTTCTCCGGTCAGGCCTTTGTCGTCCAGTCTTGCGGCCTTCAGATCGAGGCGGACCATTTCCTTGACGGCGGGGCCAACCTGGGTCCAGTTGTCGCCGCGTGCAATGTGCGCGCCGACGGGAGAGAAAATATCCCGGCCATGGAAGGTGGAGGAGATTTTGGCGCCGACCATCCAATCAGGGTTGGTAACCTCGCGAATGCTTTCGATGCCATCGCGGTCCGCGACCATCGTCATCAGGCCGTTGTCGGGCAGCACGAAAAATTGTCCGCGCTTCGATTTCACGACCACAGCTTTGCGCGAACTGCCCACTCCGGGATCGATGACCACTACGAATACCGTTCCGGCGGGGAAATAGGGCGTGGTGCCAAACAGGAAGCGGGCGCCGTCTCGAATCGAAAATGGATTCACCTGATGCGTGAGATCGACAATGCGGAGATTGGGCGTGATGCCGTACATGACGCCCTTGCAGAGGGCGACTGAATCGTCGACGATGCCGAAATCGGTCATGAAGACGACCGTGGGCGGGGGTTGTACAGCAGATTGCTGCGCCCGCAGAGGGCTCGCGGCTAGAAATAAATAGACGGTCGCCGCAACGATCCAGAAACAGAATATTCGCTGTGATTTTTCTGCTGGGGATAATGCGATCCGCATGGAGTCGAACCTCCGAAAAGGCTTCCAGTTTACTAGGACTCGGCGATAGAAAAGAAAATACGATGCGCTATCATTCGCTTGCGGCATCTATAATCGGGGGCGGCAATAAATCAATATAGGAGAGAGCTAGCGATGTCCAACGTGATTCCTGAAAAATACGTCGACCTCTTCCATAAACGCGCTTTCGCCAATCTTGGCACGCTGATGCCGGATGGGCGGCCGCAGGTCACTCCGGTCTGGTGCGACTTCGACGGCCAACACGTCATCTTCAACTCGGCGCGCGGACGTCAGAAAGATCGCAACGTGCGCCGCGATCCGCGGGTTGCGTTGTCTATTGTCGATCCCGACAATCCCTATCGCTATCTGGAGATCCGCGGCACCGTGGTTGAGATTACTGAAGACGGCGCCGCCCAGCACATCGACAAGATGGCGAAGAAGTACCTGGGAGTCGACAAGTATCCTTATGGCCAGCCGGGAGAGGTTCGCGTGCTTTACAAAATCCGGCCGGAGCACACTACCGTGATGGGGTAACAGGTTGCGGGAAGATGTACAGCCCCTAAGAGTGTGCGTGAGGTCGGCCGTCCCTCCGGGACTTGGGTCATCATTCCACTTTACCCCGCGCTGAAGCGCGGGGCTAAGCTAGGCCGCCCCTCCGGGGCTGAGTTCTCCCGATCTTGGTTCCACCTTCTCCGATAACCTTTCTTCCGCAAACGAGTCCAACTTCCAATGGAACTTCGCAGGCTCGTTTTCCGTATTGGAGGACAAGACTCGAAAGATCTGCGACATAGTCTGTTTTCGGAGGGGAGTTTATGGAGGCTGGGAAAAATAGCGGCGATGGCTTGCACGCACACCTAATTGACGCTCAAGCCAACAGTATTTCGGCGCAGCAGGTGGTGAAGGCAGCGCACGAAGAACTCCTCCAACTCATGCGGCAGCGGGCCGAGGTAATGAAGCGCATTGGGACGGTGAAGCAGACCATCGCTGGATTGGCGAATATCTTCGGCGACCAGGTGCTCGATGACGACTTGCTCGAACTGATCGACCGCAAACCCAATGGCCGTCAGCCCGGATTCACCAAGGCGTGCCGAAGGGTACTCATGGAAGTGCGACGTCCGCTTGGAGCCCGCGAGGTTTGTGTGGAACTGGAGCGATATGCCCCGGCAATCCTGGCGCGTCACAAGGACCCGCTGGCTTCGGTCACGACCGTTTTGAATCGCCTGGTGGATTATGGCGAGGCCCGCAGTCTGAGCAACGAGCGCGGGCGGCGCGTCTGGGAGTGGATCAGCGACGGCGGTCCGTCGGCGGACGCGATGGCTTCGCGTAGGACAGCCTGAGATTGTGTCCCCGCAGCGGCTAAAGCCGGTATTGAAAATAGGCCAGTTATCGCAGCGCTGAAGCGCTGCGCCACCCGAAAGCAAAAACAAACCCCTGAGCGCGTCAGCTTTTCAGCCGTCTGATACGGGGCAACGCTATGCGGGCAGCAGGCGTCCTTTTTCCAGATGCCGTGTTACGTGCGCATACTGGGCTGCGTGCGGGTCGTGTGTCACCAACACGATCGTTTTGTGAAAGTTCTCATTCAGCCGTTTCAGAATCTCGAGGATGTCAGTCGCTGAATTACTGTCGAGGTCGCCGGTTGGCTCGTCGGCTAGGATGAGCGTCGGATCGCTGACGATGGCGCGCGCGATGGCCACCCGCTGCTCCTGTCCGCCGGATAGCTGCTTGGGAAGATGATGGACGCGATCCTCAAGCCCCACGAGCTTGAGCGCAGTCATCACGTGATCGCGGCGTTGCTGCTGCGTCATCTTCGTCAGCAGCAGCGGGAGCTCGACATTCTCAAATGCGGTCAGCACCGGGATCAGATTGAAAGTCTGGAAAACATAGCCGACGTGAGTATTGCGCCACTTGGCGGACTGCCCGTCGTTCAAGCGGAAGACATTCTCGCCCATGACCAGCAGTTCGCCGGAACTGGGGCGGTCAATGGCTGCGATCATGTTCAGCAGGGTCGTCTTGCCCGATCCTGAAGGCCCCATCAGCGCCAGGAACTCTCCACCGGCGATGTCGATGGAGACGTTGTCGAGCGCGATCACCTCAAAAGCGTCCCGCTTGAATATCTTGCTGACCCCGCGCGCCTGGACGACCTTGCTGCCCACGGCCGGCTGGGTCGGCGTTTGTGTCGTTATTGCGCTCATGATTGCCCCTTGATACGAATCTTTTGCCCGTCCTGCAAATCCGCGGGCCCTGCCGTGATTACGCTTTCGCCGCCGACGAGGGAGTCCACCAGATAGCCTCCCGAACGCTGGCCCTGGACATGAACATTGCGGCGGAGAGCTTTGCCGTTGAAGGCGAGCAGCACGAACTTCGTCCCGTCTTTATCACGCAATGCGGCGGTGGGAACGAAAACATAAGTCGGTTTCGTGCCGGCGTTTTTGTCGTCGTCCGCAACTTCGTTTGCCTTCGCCTTGAACTGCACGGTGGCATTCATTTCCGGGCGGAGGTAGGAATCGGGTTTCAGAATCTGCACCTTGACCTGGACAGTGGCTTTCTGGCGATTTGCCTCCGGCGACATTTCGGCGATCTCACCTTTGTAGGAGCGATCCTTGAATGCGTCCAGGGTGACGATGCCCTCTTGCTTGGGAGACAATTTGGCGAAGTCATCCTGCGCGATATCGAGCTCGACCTGAATATCGTCGAGATCCGCCAGGGCGACCACCGATCCGCGCGGGCCGCCTTCGGCGCCGCTGGCGAATTGAGCGGTGACCAGTTCGCCTTTTTCTGCCGTGCGCTCGAGAATCGTGCCGCTGACCGGAGCACGAATCACGGTGGCATCGAGTTGAGACTTGGCATACGCCATCTGGCCTTCAGCCTGCAGCAAGTCGCCGCGGGCACGTTCGACTTCTTCGGAGCGCGGTCCGAGCTGCATCAGCTTGAAAGCCCGCTCCAGCGAATTCATGCGTTGCTGCGAAGCATCGCGCTTGCCGATGGCGTCGTCCAAGTTCTGTTTGGACATCACTCCCTGCGCAACCAGCTCGCGGGTGCGGTCAAGATTCAGCTTGTCATTCACCGCGGTAGCCCTTGCCTCCGAGAGATTGTGATCCGCCTGCTCGATTTCTTCCGGGCGCGAGCCATTCTGCTGTTCGAGCAGCCTCGCTTTGGCGCTTTCCACCGCGCCTCGAGCCTGTTCGTATTGGGCGCGGAATTCCTGGTCTTCGAGGCGGACCAGAACTTGTCCTTCCTTTACCTTGTCGCCTTTTTCCACGCCGATCCAGGCGACTCGGCCCGTGACCTTGGAATTCACGCTGATTTTGTGATGAGCGACGATATATCCGCTGGCCGAAAGCACGGTGCTGCCCGCCACGTCACTGCCTTCCGCCGTTGCCCGAGCTACTTCGACTTCAGGTGTCTCCGAGGCGAGTGCGCGGTATGCCAGTGCGGCAATTCCCAGCAGGACGACCAAGACGATTCCACCCAGGATGAAGCGGCGCGACCATGCGGGTGGTTCGCCGCCTCCGCTGCGCAGCGAATGATCGATGCGCAGACTTCGCAGGTCGTCGTGCTTAGTGTCCATCGGTCCGAGGTCCGTTGGCATTGCTTGCCTAATCCTTCACAGGTTCAAAATCGATCGCAGAACCATTGTACGAGTTACGTACGCTATCCGACCCCTAAAGGGGGCGGCAAACGCATTCTTCACGCTGAAGTCTCTCCTCAGCGGCTAAAGCCGGCTCTGAAAGCAAGCCAGTTATCGCAGCGGTGAACCGCTGCGCCACCCAAAATCAAGTGCAACACCGATTTTTTCCGCAGCCTGCCAAAGGGGCAGTCGTTTTCGGACTAGCGGCATCGCTAAGCGATGCCCCGATACGAATCCACTGTGATCCGAATCCACCAGTTCCACTTCCGCTGCAACCTCCTGGGTTCGACTAGGCCCGCAGCGAGGTTAGAATATCCTGCCGCGCCGCTTGCCAGGCGGGCGCGAAGCCTCCGAGCAAGCCCATGATCATGGCAAAGATAACCGCGGCCAGCGCGACTTCCCAAGTCAGGTGCAGACTGAAAACGGTTTCGCTGAAGGTGAGGGAGTTGCCGATGCCAGTACTCATGCCGTTGAACGGGAGTATCAATACGATTCCGACAATCGCTCCCAGCAGCGAAAGCAGCAACGCTTCAATCACGAACGAGGTGAGAATGCTGGGCCGGGAGAATCCTATGACCCGCAGGGTTGCGATCTCTCGCGAGCGATACGCCACCGCCGCATACATCGTATTCATGGCGGCGAAGCTGGAACCAATCGCCATGATGACTGCCACTACGATGCCGATGAACTTGATCGCTCCGCCAGAACTGGTTTGCTTCTCGTAGTACTCGGTTTCGAGCGAGCCCTCTAACTTCAGGCGCTGATCGTCGCTGACGCGGTGTTTCAGCGCGTCGGCTGCAACCGGGTCGGTTGCGCGCAGATAGGCGGACGCGTAGGCTCCCTGGCGGTCGAAATCCGCGGCGATCTGGTTGACGTCGCCCCAGATTTCCGAGTCATAGGCGGTACCGCCGGAATCGAAGACGCCGACGACTTTCCATTGTCCCTTGGCAAAGTCGAGTGTGTCGCCGACGTTTGCGCCGGAAAATCGATTGTGAATAGCGTTCCCGACGACCACTTCGCGCTGTCCGGGGGTAAACCAGCGGCCTTCGACCAGTTTTGCGTTGGGGCGCAGCGTGAGGCCCGCGGGCATGAGGCCGCGAACGGACACGTTCACTTCGCCAGTGCCGTCTTTGCGAGGTAGAACTACGACCACCACCCATTCGCCGGAGGCGATTGGATCCCCTTGAGCGTCTTTGGCGATGCCGGGCAGCGTTTTTAACGTCGGGAAAAGATTGGCATCGAAGCCTCCCGAAAGCTCTGCCGTGGAGCCCTTGCGCATGACGAGCACGTTCACCGGATCGCCGCTAGACTTGAAGGCTTTCTGCAGACCCGCCAGCAGGGCCATCAGGAACACGGCAGTGGTCACGGTGAGCGCGATGCCCAGGGCCGTCATGATGGTGAGGCCCTTGCGCAGCTTCAGATTGCGGATGTTATAGCTGATCGGAATCGCCATGCTGGCCTCTCTTTAGAGTGTGTTTAAAGTCGTCCCTCAGGGCCTGACGGGCTGCGGAAAAAGTATTTTCCACGCCACGGTCTGACCGCAGCGGCTAAAGCCTGCTCTGAAAGCAAGCCTGTTATCGCAGCGGTAAACCGCTGCGCCACCCAAAATCAGCTGCCTAACCGATGTAGCGCAAGCCCTCCACGATATCCAGCTTTGCGGCGTGGTAAGCCGGCAAGATCGCGCTCAGTAATCCCACCATCCCGGCGACGAAGATGGCGAGCAGTAAAGTCGGAGGCGTCACCTTCACACCGGAAAGAAACAGACCCATGCCGGGCGCGTGCGCCAAGCCCGAGACCACCAGGGGCGCCAGCAGGCAGCCCATCGCTCCGCCGGTCAAAGCCACCAGGACCGCTTCGCCAATATAGAGCTTCAGGATCGATTGCCGGGTGAATCCGAGCGTCTTCAGCACCGCGACTTCGCGCGTGCGTTCGCGGATCGACATGGCCATGGTGGTGGCCGAGACCAGCAGCGTGGCGAACACGACCGCGAAGCAGATACTCAGAATGAATGCTTTCACGTTTCCAATGCTGTTGATGAAAGTCAGTTGGAAGGCCTTTTCACTCTCGGTTTTGGTGGGCTCCGGAGAATTGCGGAACATGTTGTCGACCGCGGATGCGACCTTGGAAACGTTATCCGGAGAATCGGCGAGGATATCGAAAGTGCCCGCTTGTCCTTTGGCAAACGAGACCGCCTCTTCAACGTACTTCTGATTGAAGTAAACGGAGTTAGTGGGCTGTGGTCCGGTATAAATGCCACGAATGGTGAGTTCAAGATCGACGGGATAGACAGTGCCTTGGAGCACGATGCGATCGCCCAGCTTCCAGCCATACTTCCTGGCGAGTTGGTCGTCGACGATGACGCCGGCGCGATCGTGCTGCCAGGCCAGCAGTTGATCCGGGGGCAACTGGAAGTCGGTAAAAATCTTCATGATTTCTTCGGGGTCGGTGCCGAACTGGGCGAAGAAATTCTCCGGCTTGGCGTCTTTGTAGATGCCTCCAAACCAGCTGGTGGGGGCGACGGCCACCACGCCGGGAATCGTCCGGATTTTCTCCCGGTAGAACGACGGCATGGATTCGGTCAGGGAGACACGGTGGCGGGTTACCAGGCGCTGCGCGGACTCGGCATCGCCCTTGTCGATGTAGAAGGTGTGCCAGATGGTCATCATCAGAGTCAGCAGCAGGAGCGAGAACGTGATGCTCAAGACGGTCAGGATGCTGCGCCGCTTGTTGCGAAACGCGCTCTTGGTCACGAAGCGGGCTAAAGTCATGCGACTCCGGAAGGCCTATCAGTTGTGCTGCGAAAATTCCCCGACGGGGAACTGTCAGGGAACGACTGCCCCATTTACGCTAGCCTTGAGGATAAAGCAGGGGTCTTGGTATGGACAACTGGGGGTGATCTTCTTTCGCGAATTTTTCGTGGACATGCTTTTCGTCAACGAGTTGGGCCAAACAGGCTCACTGTGTCTATTGTTATGTGTGACGTTGTTATCGGATGTGGCGGGGTTGTTGGCGAAATCCCTGGGAATGCCGCCGCCGCCGCCCCCTCTTGAAGGGGTCTGAGCGCTAACGCCTGTGGCTGTTGAAGAACTCTTACCCGCGAAATTCGCAAAAATAAAATCGCGTCAGGAAGCCCCACAATCGATCTTCTCGGGTTGGGTAGACATTTTCTATCCCCCAAATTTTGGCTGTTTGAGACGAAAAGGGAGTTTTTCAACAGCCACGCCTGTTTCATCAACTATCGAGATGCGGTTGTGTAAGTAATCGTTGGGACGAGCACGAATGGCAACCGCTTCTAGCCACTACGGAAGATTGAAGCTTCCCTTTGGCGCGACAAAAAATCTTAGTGCAGCCACCCGTCGCGCAGCAGGTAGTATTCGTTGACTGGGCGGTCGTCCTCCATGGCGAGCGTATCCCTACTCATGGAGACCAGCCAGTCAACAGGAATCTCCTTCTCCAGGACCGCCGCAAACTGCTGTTCGGCAGTCGGGAACGGTCCCCATTCCACCAAGTCGGCGGCTGCACTCGCCGGCACGCGTTTTGCCAAGTCAGCTGCGGACCGATCCGGGATGGGTTGGCGGCTGGCAAGGTAGTGCAGGCCCTTGGCGTCGATGGAACGAAAAACCCGAACGTAGGGGAACGATTCCTTCAGCGCGCGCGCAATGGCGGCAGTCGTCACCGAATCTGCACCGGGAAACCATTGCTGCAGGATGCCGTCCGGCCGCAAGCGTTTCCGGGCGGCGGAATAGAACTCGCGCGAGTACAGCAGACTTGTGCCGGCTGCTTGAATGGGCGGGGGCGGATCGATGACGATCACATCGTACTGTCCAGTCGTGCGCTCTAGAAAACGCCGGCCATCATCAGCCACGACGTGTGAGCGCGGCGACTTCAGCAGCTCCGGGCCGTCCGGGTGGAAGTACCAGAAAAGTGCGGGAACGCTGGGAACAAGATCCACCACCGTGGAGTCGATTCCCCAGGACAACATGGAACGATGCGTCGTGCCCATACCGAAGCAGATGACCAGGGCATTCTGGGGCGGACGATCCAGGAACGCCAGGGGCATGGCGGCCATCATTTTTGTGGCGGGAGTAAGTTCGGTCATGTTCACGCCGTTAACCCAAAGCCCCTTTTTCGTTCCCTCGCCAGTTGCGAGCACGGTGGCCGTGCTGTCCCGACGTATCTGCTCCTTCGGAAAGGAATGCAGATAACTCTGCGTCATGAAAATTAAACTCAACGATGCAAATAAAATCATCCCGGACGCGATTGCCCGCTGTGCTGTGAGACGAGGCGCCGGTCCCGTCTTTCCGAACAACATGAACGATAAACCAACCAGCAACCAAGGCAGCGCAAGCATCACCAGTGCGAATCGCTCATCAAAGTGTGGCAACAAGATAAAACCGGCAAGCAGCGGGCCCAGAACACAGCCGGCGACGTTCACCGCGTAGCCGACTCCGGCTCGGTCGGGGTCGCCTTCCGAGAAGCGGTCGACCAGCCTCGGAGTCAGAAATCCCAAGAGTCCGCTGAACGCCGCGATGCCCAGAGGCACGCGCAGCCACGCGAGCAGGTCCAGGCGTGGGTCGGCGGTCAGCAGTGGAATTAGAGAAACCAGCCAGACATACAGCCATATCACAGATCCCTCGCGACTGTGCCGCCGGCTCCAGACCCGGTAGATGCTGGATCCAATGAACGTCGCGGCCAGGTAAACTGCCAGAATGGTCGCGAAAGAATAGACGAAGGTCCCGACATAGATGGTGTACTGCCGCGTCCAGACCACCTCCATCCCCATGCTGGTGAGTCCGGTGGCGAACAGTAACCAGATCGTGCTGCTTCCCAACATCTCACGCCAGGCGGGGGCGGCTTTGGCAGTGTCATCCCGTTCGTGGTTGCTGCCTGCTTGCGGCATCTGCTTGCTGGCGAGTGCGAAAGCCGCACCGCAAATCGCAAGATTGAGCAACATTCCAACGCGCAGCGTGCCCGTGAAACCCAGGACCTCGATCAATAGCAAGGGAACCACTGCCCCCGCCACGGCTCCGAGCACATTCGCGAGATAAAAAAAGCTGAATGAGCGTCGCGACTCCAGTCCCGTCTCGCTACGGAGGGCAAACATGCCCAGCGGAATCGTAGCCCCCATGCAAGCACACCATGGAATTAAGCTGCATGCCGCCCATACTCCAGCAGCAACGTAGTAGCCAGATGAAGAGAGCGACAGCCCGCTCCCCACGTGCTCAAGCACGAGGCGGCCAACCATGAATTCCGCTGGCACAACGACGGCGGAACAGCCAATGAACAACTCAGCGATGGCGTAAACCTGCAAAGGCGGAGACGTGAGGCGCGGGGCATACTTGCGCACAAAGTGCCCCGCTGCCCACGAGCCCAGCCCCAATCCTGCCATGAAACTCGAGAGCACGATCGACACCATAGCCGTGGTGACCCCGAATTGCGCCATGGCAAGGCGAAGCCAGATCAGCTCGTAGAGAATGCTGCAAAATCCGGAAATAAAGAAGAAGGAGAAATACCACCTGCGGCCGCGGTTTGCGACTGCTGACTCTTCCGCTCGTTCCGCCCCAGTCTCTGGGGGAGGAATTCTAACTTGGGCCGGCATTGCTCCAGTGCTCATAGGTGACTCATTTTGTATCAGGGTTGACCACGCGGTTTCGACGCGCCTCGGGGCTGTCCCGAAAAGAATTGCTCGCTCAAGTGTGGCAGATAGTTACAGAGTGCAGGTAGAGACCACTTGCCCTCATAGTAACGAAAGTCATCGGCCTGCCCCTCGCCCCGCCGAGCCTCACGCGCCCACGCAACCCCGCCCCGCCTGCCAATCGCTTTACCTGGGCCCCACCGCCGCTAGCGTACGCCCTGGCCTGGCTCGGGTTGGGGGATAGCAAAATCCCCGCAATGCGTGATGCCCCGTCAAGGGATTGTGTGGAGTGGGCGGTGTCTCGAAATGGTTGTTGTTGAAATATCGCAATACCGCTCACAAGGTCAGAATCGGGTCGTCCCTGGGCGGTTTGCCGGCTACTCGGAAGTGGCTCGATGAAGCAGAGTGGGCACACATTCTATAATTCAGCCCGGAGGTTTCATGCCAGGCTGGGGTGCAGGCAGCTTTGAAAACGAGGACGCGCAGAGTTTCCTGGGACGGCTCCATTCGCTGGGAATCGATGATCTGAGGCAGATACTGGAGCACGCTGCCGATCAGGACTATCTCGAAGCGTCGGAGAGCGGCATCACAGTCGCGGCCGCCGAGGTCGTTGCGGCGCTTGTGGCTGCTGCAAAAGAGGAAACGGCGTCGCTCTCGACGCCGCGGCAAATCTTCGATTGGACACGCAAGAGTAAGGCCACTGCCCCACCCGATTTGGTCGACCTCGCCCGGCGCGCCGTGGAGAGGGTACGAAGCAACTCCGAACTTAAAGACTTGTGGCTGGAGGCGGAGGGGTTGAATGAATGGAGCGCCGCGCTTCGTCAACTGGAAGCAAGACTTGGTGCGTGACGCTTGCTTCCGTTCGTAGCAGCTTTGGACAGCTGAATCGCGGGCGAGCTGCGCTCGCCTTGGACAGCCGAAGGCGGCTATCCCTACGCAATCACCTTACGGATCAGAAAGAAACCGCTTCAGTCGGCCGCCGCTCCGCTACTTGGACTTCCGGCGAGTTTCTCCGCCTGCCTAAGACGCAGAGCGCGGTTTGAAGGCAAACCGGCGTCACGGATCTTGTAAAGCAGGGCGCGATAACTGATGCCCAGCGTGCGGGCTGACTGCTTACGATTCCAGTGGTGCTGCTGCAGCACCTTCAGGATGACCTTGCGCTCGAGTTCGCGCACGCATTGGCGCGTCATCTTCTTCAGAGAAATCGGCCCGTCCAGATTGATCTCGCCATTGAAAAAGTCTGGCTCGCGCGCCACCAAGTCGTTGGTGATCACTTCCTCATGGCCCAGGATGACATAGCGCTTGATGAGGTTTTCCAGTTCGCGAATATTTCCCGGCCAGTGATATTTCTGGAGCACCGCCAGCACTTCATTCGACAGCGGCCGCGCCCGGCAGTTGAACTTGCGGTTGTAGTATTCGAGAAAGTAGACGCACAAATCTTCAATGTCGCCACGGCGTTCCCGGAGCGCGGGCATGCGCAGATTGACCACGTTGATGCGGTAGTAAAGGTCCTGGCGGAAAGTCCCCGCTTCGATCTCCGCTTCCAGATTGCGGTTGGTGGCGCAGACCACACGCACTTCGACCTTCTTATCTTCCTGGGCGCCGATGCGGCAGAACTGTCCGTCCTGCAAAAGTTGCAGAAGCTTCGATTGCAAGGAAGGGTCAAGCTCGGAAATTTCATCCAGAAACAAGGTGCCGCGATGGGCCAGTTCAACCCGTCCAGGCTTCGAGCCGAAGGCGCCCGTAAAGGCTCCTTTTTCGTAGCCGAACAGTTCACTTTCCAACAGCGTCCCGGGAATGGCCGGACAGTTCACCTTTACATAGGGGCCGATCTTCCAGGGAGAGAGCCCATGGATGAGCCGGGCAATGATATCTTTCCCGGTGCCACTCTCGCCGGTGATCAGGACCGGAACATTGGCGGCGGCTACTTTGACCAATTGTGAGCGAACCGATTGCATGGCCTCCGAATGGCCAAAAGTGATGCTGTCAGGGGGAACCTCGCCGAGCGATTGTGCCAGAGAACTTACCGAAAGTGTCGTCATCAGACTGTTACCCCTTTGCGGTGAGTGTTCACCCGCATGCACTAAAAGTGCATCCGAAGGACCAAACTGGGGAAGAAGGCAGAGCGACTGGAACGATTTCCTTAAACGCTCAGCTTATGAACGGCTTACAGAGATGATACGCCGAGAGCAAGGACCTACGTCATGGCACCAACGTGCTATTCGGAAAGAGGATGCGGAAGGGAAAAACATTTCACACGGCAGTAGCGACTTTTCTCAAATGCCTGCCGGAAACCGCCGCCGCGTCGGTGTTCAGGGGGCGGGCGAACTTCAAACCCAGAAGATGGTAATCATCCAGGTGTCCGACCCACACGGCCTTCGCTTGCATGATTCGCGAAGAGGTCTTCAACCCGTTGGTGGGCCCGATTGGAGCGCTCGGAATCTCCACTGAAACCAGGGCCGATCTGGGCAAAGAACGGCGAACTACCACCAAAGCACCCCCTGCGGAGATGTTGATGGCCGTGGCAAACTCCAGGCAATCCTTGCCGCTTCCGTCGCGGGTGCGGATGAAAACCGGAATGGCAAGTTGCAACCGGGCCCATTTCCGTTCTTCCTTCTTCGATAAGCTACGAGGCACGTGTAATGTCCGCCAACCAGGGGTATTAACACCAGTAAGACCGCACCTTATGGGCCAAACTTCGGAGAGGGCAAAGAATGCCTGAGGTCACTCCAAACCTCGCCACTGACAGGCGAATCAGCCGAGTAGCTCGACCGGTCCGGAATTCCGTAATGACTACAGGTCAGGTCAAGAGAGTGCAAGGTTTTTCGCTTTCCGTGGCTGTTTCCAATTGACAGCGGGGTACGCCTGAAATAGGATCGACGTACCCCCCTCGTTCGAGCGGTAGTAGCACTCCCTCCCCAATACAGGACGTTATTGATTCGCCATGGCTTCGATGTCCGACAAAAGCCCAGCCGTTGCTTCTACTGGCACGCCTCCGAAAGATGGCCTGTCGTCAAGGACCGTGGCGCAGGCTGACGCGTCCGGATCGGCGGACGAGGTGGCACGCGAGCTGGAACAATTGCGCGATCGTTTTCGCAAGACCACGAACGCGCTGGCATCCGCCGCCCACGACCTCAAGACGCCTCTGGCGATCCTTAATGGCTACATCGAACTGCTGCAAAGTCAGAAACTTGGACCCCTCAATGAGCGCCAGCGCGAAGTGATGAGCGACATGTTTTCCAGCGGGCAGCGTTTGCAGCAATTCATTCAGGACTTCCTGACCTTTAGCGTGCTCGAAATCGGCGAACTGCGCATGCAGTACTTGGAAGGGGACATGAACGCGTGTCTCTCTGAAGTTTGCCAGCACTGGTCGGCACGGTTTCAAGAGCGCGGCCTGGCGTTGTATTTTCTGGCTAACGACAAGCTGACGCCATTTGCATTCGATGCACCCAAGATTCAGCGCGTGATTTCCAATCTTCTGGAGAACGCCTGCAAGTACACACCGCAGGGCGGCACCGTCTGGCTGCACGCTGAACCTCATATGTGGGAGCGTCGCGGCGTGAGCAAGACCACAGTGCCCGGGGAGCGCCGCCGTCAATCGACAACCGTGCCAAACGCCGTCAAAATAAGCGTGGCCGATACCGGCCTGGGAATTCGACCGGAGTATCACCTGGAAATCTTCGATGACTTTTTCCGCCTGCCCGGCAGCGAATCAGCCGAGGGCATGGGTCTGGGACTCGCGATCGCCCGGCGCCTGCTGCAGGGGATGAGCGGCAAGATCTGGGTGGAAAGCGAACCGGGCGCGGGCAGCAAGTTTTCTTTTCTCATCCCCCTGAAACCAATTGTTAGCAGCCCAAAGAGGACTTAAATGAGCGAAGCCGCCAACATCTTGCTGGTGGATGACGAACCGGGAATGTTGCGCTACATCCGCACCCTGCTGGAAGTGGATGAGCACAAAGTTCAGACCGCCAGCACCGGCGAAGAAGCGGTGGAGCGGGTCCAGAAAGGACTGCGTCCCGACCTGGTGTTGCTCGATCTACTCATGCCCGGCATCGACGGAATACAGACTCTTGAAAAACTCCGCCATCTCCAGCCCGGATTGAAAGTGGTCATGCTCTCCTGCGTGAATGACACGCGCAAAGTGGTACAGGCCATGCGCCTGGGAGCGATCGATTATCTGACCAAGCCGTTCCAGAAAGCCGAGCTTGATGCGGTCATTGGAAGTTGCGTCGGCACGGCCAAAGGGGAGAGCTACGCGGGCGACATCGAAGAACTTTGCGACGACGTGTTCTTCGTTGCGGCCAGCCCGGCGATGAAAAAGATCCGCTCGCAGGCCGCACTCGTGGCCAACGTCGACATCCCGGTGCTGCTGCTCGGTGAAAGCGGCACGGGCAAGGAAGTGCTTGCCCGCCTTATCCACAAACTTTCCCCGCGTTCCCATCGCACCTTCCTCAAAGTGAATTGTGCGGCGGTGCCCGCCGACCTGCTGGAAAGCGAACTGTTCGGGTACGAAGCGGGAGCCTTTACGGGCGCGAACCACGCCAAGCCCGGCAAATTCGAACTGTGCAACAAGGGCACCATCCTGCTCGACGAAATTGGTGAAATGCCGCCGCTCTTGCAGGCCAAGCTGCTGCACGTGCTTCAAGACCAGCAGTTCTCGCGCCTCGGCAGCCGCACCATGGTCAAAGTCGACGTCCGCATCCTAGCCGCCACCAACATCAACATTCCTGAAGCGCTCGAAAACAAGCGTTTGCGTGAGGATCTCTATTACCGCTTGAACGCTTTCACCATGTCGCTGCCTCCGCTGCGCGACCGCAAGGAAGAAATCCCGATCCTGCTGAAGCACTTCATGTCGCGCATGTCGGAGTCCTATGCGCGTCCCCCGCTACCACTTTCGGGGCCGCTGATGGAGGCGTGCTTGCGCCATTCCTGGCCGGGCAACTTGCGGGAACTGAGCAACTTCATCAAGCGCTACCTGGTTCTGGGAGACGAAACACTGGCCGCATCCGAATTACAGCCCCGGCCCGATGGCGGTGGAGGACAGCATGCCGAAGTAGCGGGCAGGACCGCGGGTGCTGAATCCGGCGGCGGCCTGAAGTCGCTGTCGCGCAACGCCAAGGATGAAGCTGAGGCCGAAGCCATTGCCCGCGCTCTCGAAGAGACGAACTGGAATCGCAAGCAAGCCGCTGCGCTGCTGAAGATCAGCTACAAAGCGTTGCTCTATAAGATCCGCCAGTACGGCATTGCACAAAGCCGCAGCACGCATCGGCTCTCGGCTGGGGCGTGAGAGAAAGCTGCGAGCTACGAGCTAAAGGCTAGGCTAAGAGCTAAAGGCCAAGAGCTGTTATTGGTGCGGATAAGAGGACTCGAACCTCCACGACCTTGCGGCCACTAGGACCTGAACCTAGCGCGTCTGCCAGTTCCGCCATATCCGCATAAGAGAAAAAATCGGCAGGGCACCTGTTTAGGACGACTACAGGAGCGACTACACTACTATCTACTGGCTGGCGTCTGGCTGTCAAACGAGCGCGAGGCGCCGGAACGCCCAAGACCATGGGAGATGCTTCCGATAAAATCCCGGCGGAGCTGGCGAACGAACTCCGCACCCTGGCGCACGATCTCAGTAATGCGCTTGAAACCATCGTGCAAGCCACCTACCTGATTTCGCAAGCAGGTCCGCCCGAGAATGCCCGGCGCTGGGTCGAACTGATCGATCAGGCTTCGCAGGAAGCGGTAAGGATCAATCAAAAGCTGCGTCAGATCTTGCGCTCGCAAAGTTAGCAGGTTCTTCCAACTGTAGAGACGGGGTTTGCCCCGCCTCACTCTGCGGCAGGAGACGCGGCGTGCCGCGTCTCTACGGGGAAACGAACGCCCTAGCCCAGCTTCGCATCCATCGTAATCTTCGCGTTGAGCACCTTCGACACCGGACAACCCGCTTTTGCGTTTTGCGCTGCCGTGGTGAAGGCCTCCGCGCTCGCGCCCGGCACCTTGGCGACCACATCCAGATGCACAGCGGTGATGGTCCAGCCTCCCTCGATGTTCTCCATGGTGAGCGTAGCGGCCGTGCTGATGCTTTCCGGCGTCAGCTTCGCGCCTCCCAGTTGCGCCGAGAGCGCCATCGAAAAGCACGCCGCATGCGCCGCCGCAATCAGTTCTTCCGGATTTGTCCCCGGAGTGTTTTCAAACCGCGTGGTGAACGAATACGGCGTATTTGAAAGCACGCCGCTGGTGGACGACACCGTCCCTTTTCCATCTTTAAGACCGCCCTTCCACACTGCACTCGCTTTGCGTTGCATTTCAATCTCCTGGGGTGAGAATTAAAACGAAGTCTTGTCCATTGTAGAAGGTCGTGGAGGAAATCGCGCGAGGACCATCGCCTGCCTCAGTAAAAATCAGAGCAGCTCAAATAGAAGCCGCACTTCTTGCAAACCACTTTGCAGCGGTGTCCGCGCAACTCGGTCGAGCAGTTGGGACAGATCGAAGCCACATCCTTCTTCAGATTTGCGGGCGCGAGATTTGCACGCACGCCAGCCGGTGTCTCAAGCGGCCTGGGTGCAATCGCGGAACCGGACGAATTCCCGGTTGAATTAAGCGTCGACCTCATGTCCGGTGTTGTAGCACAAATGCAGTTGCAAGGAAACATAAACGATCCCTAGCCGGGCGATTCTAGACAAACCCGGGCGGAGGCTCTACTGTGAAGGGGCCGGGCGCGGTACCCAAGTGGTAAGGGAGAGGTCTGCAAAACCTTTATACGTCGGTTCGATTCCGACCCGCGCCTCCACTCTAGAACCCTCAGCGCCAACGGCGGGGCTTACACAAAGGCTGGCACGGGCGCGGTAAAGTTGCACCCGGCAGCCGCGCGGCTTGACGTTCTGAGGCGTGATCTGACGAAGGCGCTAGCTCTGCTCGGGCTGCAAAAGCCCATCCCGGAAGACACAGACGCCGGGCCGACATTGGAAGACGTTCTCAACGGCACTGCCTAGACGCGAAAAGACCCCATGCCAGAGTGCCATCCCGCCGCGCCGATGCGCCTGGAGCTTGTGGAAGGCCCTCCACGGGCATCCTGGAGGACAAAAAATGCTGATTGCCCGCTATCCACGGCGAATCCCCAAGAGGACCGAGGTTGACCCGGACAAGCCGGTTTTCACCGTGGCCGAAGTAGCCGTCTTGCTCGGCTGCAGCCGGTGGACGGTCATCCGGTTCTTTGAGAATGAGCAAGGTGTCCTCATCCGGTTGCACCCCGAAACCCTGCACAAGCGCAGACGCCGGATGATCCGCATTCCCCGCGCTGTCTATTTGCGCGTCAGGGCTAAGCTGGACGTGGGCTAGGTCAATGAGTGCTATCGCCTGCTTTCAACATTCAACAAAGCCGCGCTAGACTTGTTTTGAAATGGTGACACCTAATCCTTGGGACGAGTACCGAAGAAGAAGGAATCTGGCGTGGTTTGCGTTCCTCGGCTACGTGCCAGTTTGCTTCCTCGTAGCGGTGCTTTCGATGCGTCTGTTCTCTACATTCACTCCGGCTTTCGTGGTCGCGATTGCATGGATGATTTTCTTTGTCGTCGCTGGGAACCTAGCGCTACGGTTTCCCTGTCCAAGATGCGGCAAATGGTTCTTTGCGAAATGGTGGTATCACAATAACTTCGCACGGAAATGCGTTCACTGCGGCCTACCCAAATGGGCAGACCCGAATGCAGCGTCGAGTCAATGAGCGTAATTGATTCCATGACAATGTCGGCTCCTGTACCCGAGTAAACTTTGGTGGCTACCAACCAACCAAGAGCGCTCGGGAGAGAGGAGCCGAACAATGATCATTATAGGATGCGATTATCACCCGAGCTTGCAACAAATTGCTTTTGTGGATAGCGAGACTGGGGAACTGCAAGAGAGGCGACTACAGCACCGTGAGGAAGCGGAGAAGTTCTATCGCGATCTTGCGGCCCAAGGAATGAAGGTGCGCGTAGGGATGGAAGCGAGCGGGCATGCACGCTGGTTTGAACGACTGCTCGCGGAACTGCAACTTGAGTTGTGGATTGGGGACGCCACTGTGATCCGCGCCAAGCGAGGGCGCAAGCCCAAGACCGATCGGCAGGATGCCCAGCACATTCTGAAGCTGATGCTGAAGGATGATTTTCCCAAGATCTGGGTACCGAGCGGGGAGAATCGCGATCTGCGGCAACTGTTGTGGCACCGGCACCGGATGGTGCAGGCGCGCACGCGCCTGATGAACCAATTACAAGCGGTGGCTCTGAACGAAGGCTTACGCTGCAAGAAGAAATTGTGGCGGGAAAAAGGACGAAAACAACTGGAAGCCATTCGCTTGGCTCCCTGGGCGAGCCGGCGGCGGGAGGATCTGCTGCAGTTGCTGGACGGGCTGAACCCGACGATTGCCGAGCTGACCGAAGCCATCGACCAGGAAGTGGAGAAGTCTGCCGAAGCACGCCGACTGATGACCCACCCTGGGGTGGGCCCGTTAACTTCCCTGGCCTTCGTGTTGATCATCGGGAGGGCGGAGCGATTTCAGTGTGGCAAGCAGATCGCGGCTTACTTGGGGTTAGTGCCACTTGAGGACTCGAGCGGGGAACGGCGTCGGCTGGGACATATCACGAAACAAGGCAACTCGCTGCTGCGTTTCCTGTTAGTGGAAGCGGCGCAAGTCACGGCGCGCAGCCTCCCGGAATGGCGGAGTAAGTATGTCCACCTGACGATGCGGCGAGGACGGAAAATCGCCAAGGTCGCTATGGCGCGAAAACTGGCAGTTCGCATGTACTGGATGCTACGCAAGGGATGGGATTATGGGCAGTTGACAAAGTTCGGTTCGCACGCGGGAAAGCCCGGACCAGGCGATGGTGTGCGGTAGAACACCGAGTAATTGATTGGGTATCCCGCTCCCCTTCACGGGGGAGTTCGAAGTAGTAATCATGATCGAAAGTGTGACCGAAGAGATGCATGGGTCGAACTGAGTTTCTGACCTGAAACTGATTACGAGCGGGCCTTGGTTGGTATGGCAAAGCAACATCTTCAACGAGAGCGAAATGGCGCGCTCTTCGGAGTGCACGGGTTAGTACGCTCAAAAAGTGGTTGACAGCGCCGACATTGTCAGAGACGCCTGGTTTCGTCAACTATCAAACAGCGTGAACACAGGGCGTTAATCTGCGGTCTAGTTGCGGCGCACGCCTTGGCGGCCGCCGAGACCACGTCGGAGGACCGGGATCAGAACGAAGAATAGGTGAGAGTCCCTATTCAGGCTACGTTCTCCGCAGCATTTTTGCTCGGTTTATTATTCTCTTCGCCGGGTTGATTCCGGTCTTTCTCGACACTGGCACCGAGTTCGTCCGCCTCAGGTTTGCCGTTGGCAGCAACTTGCTCCGCGCCCTTAGCGGTTTCCTTTTCGCCCAACTGTTTTGTGGCTGATTTCGCTTCTTGCCTGTTTTCCGTAGGCTTCGGAGACTCCTTCTTGGCATCCTGCTCAGCCGCCTTGATTGCGGAGGACAACAGATAATTCATCCTCACCCGGACCCCAAGCCATCTGACGCTACTCCCTTTTCCCGCCTGCTCCAAATGAGAGGCAAGTTCTTCCTCACTGGCTATCCCTTTATCTTTCAAGAATTGCAAAATAGCCGTGCTCTGAGTGTCTAAGACCTCAAGGGAAGCGAACAAATCATGGAGTATCTCTTGCACAATTTTCTCGTCCATATTCCACTCTCCTCTCGAAACCTGCCCGTGGATGCACACGCCAGAGGGTCAATGGCTTCTGCTGGCATGGAGCTACGCCTCGATAAATTATGTCAGAATGGTGATCACCAAAGATGTTCACTCTTGCTCAGCCGCTCGCCGGGAGTTGCCCCACAATTTTCGAGGCGCGGGAAGCACTTGCCTGAAATTCCCAATGAGTGTAATCG
>CAVSWK010000033.1:0-38552 GCA_963731525.1 uncultured Acidobacteriaceae bacterium | reverse complement strand
CAATCGGCTGTCGTCTCTTTTGGGTCAAATGGTTTTGGCCACATGGGTGAGTACAAGGCGAGGTTGATAATTCACCGTGTTGAGCAGGTGGCGTCAAGTCCAAAGGCGGCCGACCCCGGGACGAAGACGAAGTGTAGTTGGCGTAACGGTTTCGACGTGTTCTTTGGCAAAATATCGCGATGTCGCTCATTGACAGCCGCGGCGAGTCGGCATCCAACAGCGGTTCGACTTGGGGGCGGAGCCCGGTTCGTAGAACTAGAATCTGACATCCCCCGGATAGCTGAATAGTAAGCCGAGGTTCAGAGGCCAGTGTCAAGGCTCTTCGACCGCGAATGCGGCGCGCAACGCGGCCTTGACACTGGCCGGGCCTCGGCTACGCTCTGGCTATCCGGGAAATGTCTTTCGGAAATGCAGCGTCACAGACCAAGGCCGAAACCCTGAACGATCTCATTCGTGTGCTCCCGCTGTTGCCCCGTGGACAGTTCCTGCTGAGGAGCAATCGTCTGATTGGGTTTGATCTCGGGCACATGCGCGCTCTGCCGGGATACATCGTGACCGAGCGCTGCAGGCAGCTTTTCGCGGTCGTTGGTGAAGAGCTGCGCATCGTACGCTCCGCGCGAGACGGAGACATAGGCCATGCGGCTGTTGAGGAGATCCTTAGCGCCCAGCTCCGTATCCACGTGAATCAGGACACGGTCCGCAGTCTGTCCCTGGCTGGAGTAGCTGGTCATTGCATATCCATGGTCGAGATGCGGATGCTGGCGCGGATCGAGTTCGACCATACGGCCACCGTCCATTTTCAGGCGCAGCCGCCCGTCTTCGTCGATGTTCTCGATGGTCCCCAACTCGCGGTTCGCAACTTTCAGTTCGTTGGCCGGCGCGGTGAATTGGATGCGGTCGCCCACTGAAAAACTCCGCATCTCCTCCCGAAAGACCGAGACCCCCTGCTGTCGGCGCGGATCGTAAGTGCGCTCCGTGCCGTCCTGCAGTTCAACCGTCAGCCGGTTGCTCGGAGCATCGATGCTCTTAACCTGCGCGTACTCGCCTTTCCCGATGCCGGTCTCCTTCGATGCGCGCGAGTAGCGCAGCACATCGCCCACCTCATACCGCTCGGCCCAGGTGCGGTCGGCTCCGGTCAGGTCTTGACGCGGCACCAGCGTCGGGATGCGGTGCTCCGCAGTGCTGACGAGACCACCCCGTTGCAGCTCCGCATGGATGCGCTCGTTGATCTCCGTGCGAGAGCGGTTGTCGGGAGAAACCACCAGCGTGTTCTCCGGCGATTTTGCGTACTCTTTCGCAATGGCGGCGATGCGCTCGTCGTGGCCGTGAATCTCATGGACTCGGCCCTGCCGGTCGAGATTTTGTATTGCTTCGCGCACCTCGCCCCGCGCAAGCTGCTCGACTACCTGTTTCAGTTCCGGGTCTTTCTGGCGCACGATCTCTTCGAGCTTCACCGTTCTCATGCCGGCATCCTGGAGCTGCGCGAAGGGCCGGCCGGCCTCTATCGCCTCATGTTGTCGCCGGTCGCCGACGAGCAACACGCGGTCATTCGGATGGAGCCGGTTCAGAAACTCATGCACTTGCCTGGTCGATGCCAGCGAGGATTCGTCGAGCACATAAAGCCGTTTCTCGCCTGCATCTGGCTGCTGTCCATGTGCCAGATGCTTCTGTAACGTGGATGTTTCGATGCCTGCTTCGCCGAGTTTCTGCGCCGCGCGAGATGTTGGCGCGAAACCTTCCACCCTGTAGCCCTCGGCCTCCGCGCCTTCGCGGATAACGGAAAGGGTCGTTGTCTTGCCCGCGCCTGCGATGCCGTCTAAGCCCACAACCTTCTCACGGGAAAGAAAGATTTCGTCTACCGCCTGGCGTTGCGAAGCATTCAGCTCCGGGTGGCGATCCTCCGTCGCGATGCGCACCTGCGGCGAGACCAGCAGCGGATCGCTGTAGTCTCGTCGATTGCCTTCTTGCATCGCGACAACGATCTCCCGCTCCATCTGCACCATCGCCAAGGTTGTGTACTGTCTGCCGGCGCCAACGTGCGAGACTTCACGGAACTCCCCGGCCTCGATGCGGCGCTCGAACTCCCGCCGGATCTGGGCATACGTGGTTTCTCCCATGCCGCGCCCGAGCGCAGTTTCAAGTATCGCGCGGCGGTCCTCTATAGCCGATCTCTCGAAGACGTGATCGCGCGCCCAGGTCACGGCCCGCTGCGCTTGCATCTCCGGGTCTTGCATCCGATACTGCCCGTGTTCGCGCGCTTGAGTGACCACGCGGTCCGCCTGATGCCCATACTGGGCGGCCAGCTCGCGGTGCCGCTGTAAGACTTCTTCAGGAGGCAGCAGTTCCTTGCGGTCGCGCGTATGATGGGCCGCGATCTGTGCTGCCGCCGCTCCGTCGATCCCTTGCTCCCGCAGATGATCTTTGATCTGTTCTCGTCGCGGACTGGAAACTTCCAGATATTCCTTCGAGTAGCCTCGGATTTCCGGCTGCCCATGCTTGCCGCGCTCCAGGTCGTAGCCCAGCTTTCCGAGACGCAGTGCCAACTCGGATCGGTAGACGGCCGTGGCGTAGCGCTGGGACACGAACATCTCGTGCGGCTGCAAAGCTCGCATTTGTTTTCCGTTTTCGAAGCCGTTCTCCCGCTCGGTCATGTTGAAGATCACGGCATGGGTATGAAGCTGCGGCGCCGCGTAGCCATCGACGGGCCGCGCGGTATCGTGCTCGAAAGTGGCGGCGATGAATTTCCCCGTCGTCTCCGGGGCATGCACAGTGCCGATCCGCGCCTGCGTGTAACGCTCAAGTTCCCGCAGTGCCACGCGGACACTCTGGCGATGGGCTTCCCGGACCCGGTCATCGCCGCCCACAAGCGCGGTGAGCGATACCGACTTGGGCGCGGAAAATGTGGCGTCCCAGCCGGCGCGGTGCTCGGCGCTGGTCACTTCCCTGCCGAATTTCCCTTCGTACGTTCTCGAAACCTGATGCCGGACAAGCTGCTCTTCGCTGTCCGGATGCTGGCCTTCACTCAGCCGCGCGAAGTGCTCAGACTCAACCGCGCCGGTGAGCTTCCACTGCTCGGCGAGCCTGCCCTGCCACTCGCTATGGCCCTGCTGATCGCGGCTCCAGTAGTTCTGTTCCTGCGCGGCAAACTCCCGCGCGTGGTAAGTACGCGCCTGGCTGGCTGACAGCGGTTTCGAGATCGTAAGCATGGGGAGTGCTCCTCAAACGGCGCGGCGGGACGATCACTGCACCGAGGGTTAATGGGTTAGGACCCGTATTGTTGGCAATTTGTCTCTCATTCGATTCCCTTTGTCTCCTCCCAGCGAAACTCTTCTTTGGGCTTGCCATTGAGCGCGCCCATCTCTGAACCAAAGAGCGCGAGCACCGACTGGTTGGGCTTCTTCGGCGGATCGGCGGGAGCGGTTGCTGGCTCTGGCGACGTTGGCTTCGGCCGAATCTCCGCCATCTTCTGCTTCGCCAACCCCGGCAGTCTCCATCGAATTCTGCTCATCTTGGTTTTGGTTCTTGTTCTTGTCCGCCATCTCTGGAGCAAACTTGGCGGAGGTCTGCCCCAATCGATCCTCTCCATATCCCACGGTTTATACGGCGACCGGCTCTGCCACATACTCCACCCCGCCAGTAGCAAAAAGAACATCGCGGCTCCCCAAAGCAGAGGCGTCAGCAGCACTCTCCAGATGCTCTCTCCGGCATAGAACTGCGCCTGCAGAAACGTTTGCAGTCTGGCAGTCGGGAACCACTCGCCCTCTTCCTGCATCAGGCCGGTCCAGCCGGACTGCCGTGCCGCTGGCGAAAGCTCCATCGGGATGCGACGGTCGCCGCCTGAAGATGCCGGAACCACGTCGGCCTCCCGCGCCAGTTCCTGTTTCCCGTGCGGTGCGGTCTTGTAGAGCCATCGGACCTCGGCCGACGAACCTCGGTCAGTTCCGAGCAAGGTGCACTTCAAATAGGTTCCCAGGTAGTAGCGTTCGACGGGCGTCCAGACCAGCCAATTGCACAGAACGAGCGCTCCAGAAAAGGTCAGTATTCCCAGGGCAGGCAGCCACGGAAAGCGTCTGGGAAAGGGCATGGCATTCATCGCTGCTGACTCCTCTCCTTGCCTTTCGGGGCGAGGAAGTCCTCGAGCAGTTTGCGAGCCTGCTGGCGCTTGCGCGCATCGGACTGGTCGCGAATCTTGAGGATGGAATCGGGCAGCAGTTGTCTGCCTTCCGCTGCTGCCTGAGCGGCGGCATGGAAAAGATTCAGGAGCGTGTAACGCACCGCCCAGAGTTCGGCCAGCACCAGTTCGGCGGGATCGGCGGGCCGCTCGCGCGCGCCACGCAAAGCGGTCTCGCGCAGCCACTCGGAGACAGCCTGCCCCGCGCCTTCTGCAGCGGCTTCGATCTCGGCTAGTTCCGCGGGAGTCAGCCGCGTGGCGACAGTCTTGGTGCGAAAGCGAGGCTTCGCCTCTTCACCGAATGGAAGACTGGACTGCGGATTGGCTTGAACGCGGGGACTACTCATTGGGAAAACCGCCTTGTTCGCCTCTGCTGCGATCAGCTTCACTGCTATTCACCATCGGAACCGGGCCTCGCAGGAAGTTCTTGCGCTTCAACGCGTTTACGTGATCGGCGCTCAGAAGCAACTTGTCACGAGCAAACGTCATCGCTCGATACCACGCTCATCGAGCGATTCACCCAATCTGTTGACGCAGCGAAAGTTAACCTGCGTAAACATCGAAGCGCCGTCTGGCGTTCCGCAGTTCCCAACTTGGGGGTGACGTGTCCACATTTCTTCCGGTGCGAAGCACCGCGTCTCTTACAGTTCGCCGTATTCCAGCACCTGAGCCTCCCACGTATGGATCACTTCGGGGGCCTGCCATGCGCGTCGAAACAGATTCCGGATCGACTGCCAGTGTTCCATCGGGAATCGGAATGTGATTCCGTTCTCACGCGCAAAGAAAAACACTTCCCTTCCCTCGTTGTCCGCGATCGCCGTGTGCGCATAGAAGTAGTACCCTTGCCATTGGCAAAGGACCCGCTCCAAATCAAGCTCTTCCAGCATCCTTCGGAACTCCGCAATCCTCGGGTATCCACACACCGGATAGTGCGGGGCAAGTGGCCCGGGAAACTCCAAACGAGGGGAGAATTCATTCCCCTCTTCCCGCACCAGATCGAGGCGGTATCCGCCTTCTTCCAAGGAGGGCAATGCCGGCTGAACCGCAAGCTCAAAATCCTCGTCGTTTGTCTCCGTAGGCGCCTTCTCTCGCAGGGGCTTTCGGTGAAGGGCATAGTGGCCGCGCGCGCACACCCGCCATAGGGTCGTCCAGTGCGGCCACAGCACCTCGTTCAGCTTCTCGATATTCGAGAACGTTTCCTCATCGAGAAGTCGGTAGAGATTCCGCACGGCGAGGATCGGTTTGCGCCGCTTTTGAGCCGGGTTCCTCAGCATTCGAATGGTGTGCTTCACCACCCGGCGCACGTCATCGCTTCCAACATCCTCACCCTTTGCCTCCACCTGTTTGTCCCCTGGAAGACTCATCAGGTAGACAAAGTCCACTGGGGACTTTTTCGGTCTGCGTGCGATGGTGTAAGCCGCAAGGAATGCCTCCAGGATTTCGGCCAGGGACTCGTAGGAGATCTGGCTTTGTGCGATGTTCGCAAATGACTCGGCGCCCCGCGCACAGTAGTGGGCCACCATGGTCCATTCCGCCTGCGAAAGCGAGAGTCCTGAGTCTGCCTTCCCACGAATTCTCAGCAAGGAATCGGTCGGCTCCTTGAGCAGGTCTACCAGTTCAAGACGGTCGTCTCGGGCAGACTCAAGCAGCTGCTTTGCCACCTCCGATGTCGAGACCGTTTGGCCGCTCTTGAGGAACATGATTTTCCTCAAGGTTTCAAGCCTGGAGCGCAGCGCCTCGGAAATGCGGATGGAAATCACCGGCTGCTGCGGTGTCGATGCTTTCTCTGCCATGAATCCCTTTCTCGAGGTTACAGTGAATAAATATGTAACGTTACGTATTGACTCTACGTGTACAGTTGGGATATTGTCAAGTGCGAGATCATAGTCGAGGTCCACATTGCACGAAGCGATGCCCCCAGCATTTGCATCCGATCCCATCGAACCCTTGCTCGACGTGAGCAGAGCTGCCTATTTGCTAGGCATCTCGGTGAAAACCTTGCGTGACTGGATTCAGGGTCGTAGGATCGACTATGTGAAAGTGGGCACAAGAGTCATGATTCGGCCGGAAACGATCCGTCAATTCGTGACCAGCAACACCCGACGTGCGGCAGGCTGATGAAAGTATTCAAACGACGCGGAAGCTCGTACTACGCCTACAAATTCCAGTACCGAGGCAAGGAATACTACCGCTCGACTGGGACCGAAAACCGGCGTGAAGCAGAGGCTATCGCCGGTGCGGCACGGGCTCGCATTGTTCGCCAGGCGGCTGGCCTCGAAAAACCCGAGCCGCAGCGGAAATCTCCCACGAGTGATGAAACGCCCAAGGAAACTCCCACGCTAAGGGAGTTCCAAACAACTTTCGATGAGTGGGTTGCGACTGCCAAAGCGGAACAACATGGCACAGTTAAGTTTTATCAGGAGAGCTATCGGAAGCTGCTCAGTTACGGTCCTTGGGCTGATCTCCCGCTCGACCAGATCGACGAAGCTCACATCGAAGCGTTCAAAGGTTGGGCTTTGAAGCACGCGGGACGACGGCGTGACGGAAAACCCACGCCGGTGGGAAAGACAACGGTGAATCGCTATTTGGCCACTTTCCGCAAGGCCCTTCGCTATGCGCATCTCAAGCTTAAGTTGATTGCCAAGGTTCCGACGGTCGAACAGTACACGAAGGACGAAGGAGCAGAGCGTGAAACGGACTACGTCTTCAGCGCGGCGGAGTATGCGCAATGGACTTCGCGCGCCGCTGAACCTTTGCGATCCGCTTCCATTCTGGCGCGCCACTCCGGTATCTGTCGTAACGAGATGCTAAAGCTGATGAAAGATTGCGTTCGCCTTCACTCGGAGCAGAGTGCAGATCGGAAGATCTGCGGAGAGCTAATCATCAAACGCGGTCTGAAACGGCGAGCGCGAAAGCGTAAGCTGGTGATTGATCAGGAAATGAAGGAAGTACTCGAACGGCTTTTGAGAGGGTCCCAGTGCGACTATGTCTTCACGAGTCCCCAAGATCGGACAAAGCCTCTCGGGCCTTGGGTGCTGGAAGAACAGATAGGTCAGATACGGAAAAAGATCAAGACTCACCCCGATGCTGGCCTGCACGCTCTGCGTCATACCTTTCTGACCGAGGCGGGAGAGTACACCGACCCCTTTACGTTGCAGTATGTCGCCGGTCACGATAACATTAAGACCACGATGCGCTATGTACACCCGCGGGAGGCTGCGGTCCATAAGTTGTTTGCGCGGCTGGCAGACTTGCAGCGGCCGGAGGAGCGCATCGCGTGCAAGAAGTCGGTGCAAAATCCGGTGCAGTTGGAAATGCCCTCACCGGATGATCTTGCTAAGCTATTGATTACAAGTAATTTACAAAGTGCGGAAGTGGTGGAACTGGCAGACACACCATCTTGAGGGGGTGGCGCCGAAAGGCGTGGGGGTTCAAATCCCCCCTTCCGCACCATCGTACTGATTCCTGCGCGTTGCTTACGCTTGTTGCCGAAGGAAGGTCGGGATCTAAATCGGGCCGCGGCCCGGACGGAGTTTTTTTTAATGACCATTCTGATTGTAGTAATTCACGTTATCGTTTGCTTTTTCCTGATTGCCGTCGTCTTGCTGCAGAGCGGGAAGAGTGGGGATTTGGCTGCGGCTTTCGGCGGTCAAGGTAGCCAGACAGCATTTGGGCCGCGGGGCGCGGCATCGGTTCTTTCCCGGGCGACGACCTGGTCCGCGATCATTTTTATGATCACGTCGATCACGCTTTCGATTTTTGCGGCTCGGCGAACCGGACCCACGTCCGTGCTTTCGGGTGTGAAGCAGACCCAGACAAAGTCGCAGCCGGCGACTCCGGCTCCGCAGAACCCTGCACCAACGCAGAAATAGAGATCAAGCGAACGGCAGATCCCTCGCTCCGTTCGGGATGACAATTCCTTAGACTATCCCACCAGGAAGGGATTCTCTTCCCTTTCCTCTCCTATGGTTGTTCGCGGGCCATGCCCCGGAATCACGAGGGTGTCATCGGGAAGGGTCAGGACGCGGTCGTGCAGGGAGCGCATGATTTTTTCGAACGATCCTCCGGGGAGGTCGGTGCGTCCGATGCTGCGGGCAAACAGGGTGTCGCCGGCGATCAGCAATTTTTCCGCGGGAAAATAGAGGCAGACACTGCCCTCGGTGTGGCCGGGAGTGTGGAGAACGTTTGCCGTTAAGCTACCCGTCTGCAGCGACTCGCCGTCCGCGATGCTCGCTTCGATGGCAACTTCGCCCGGCGCTGCCATGCCGAGCCACGAAGCCTGCACGTCGAGCATCTTCAGCAACGCGTAGTCATTCTGATTGAGCAGGATCGGCGCGCCCGTCAACGCGCGCAGCTTCATGGCTCCGCCGACGTGGTCGATGTGGGCGTGGGTGATGACGATCTGCTTCACTTCAAGCTTGTGCTGGCGGACGATGGCAAGGACGTCTTCAATGTCATCGCCCGGATCGATGACCATCGCTTCGCGCGTGGTCTCATCGCCGATTATCGAGCAGTTGCATTGCAGCGGGCCGACGGGAAGGATCTTGTGGATCATCAGGTCATTTTCGCTCATTTTCACCCAGGGCGCGACACTTCACCACTCCGCTGGACCCGTCTCGCTCACCCGAGGTACCACCCCCCGAGTCGGTAGTGGCACCCCAGCGACATTTGTGGTCAGAACTCCCTGACGCAGTCAGATGGCACAGGAGGTGTAGGGGTCCTTCGACTCCGCAGAACGATCCGCTTCGCGAATCGTTCTGCTTCGCTCAGGATGACAGTGTAGATTTATGCTTCGGAACTAGCGGAACGCACCTCCCTACGATGCCGCCGCAACCTGCCCCGTCCTCTGGTCGGATCGGAAGCGCAGGAGGGCTGCGATATTTCCGGCGCGATCCAGATCGTCGTGATCCTTGAGATAGAACAATTCGATGTCGCGACGGATGGCAATGGGGATGATGGCGTCGCAGACGTCGGCGAGTTCGCGGGTGGGGTGACCACACGCGACGCACGACGGCACCAGGTGAGCGTCGAGGTGGCCGCAGTGCGGGCATTCGACAGCCCGAGCAGAATAGTTTTCGGTGAGAAAGATGCTCTGCACTTCCCCGGTTTCCAGTGCTTGCAGCACGCGGCGAAGGCCGGTGACCCCACGTCCGTTGGATTTGGCGAAGTCCAGCACTTCGCTGGCTTTTTTGGAGCCTCGTTCCGTGATCCATCGATTCATGACGGCTCCGGCGCGATCGCGAATCTCTTCGTTCGAGACGCTGGCAACGTCGGCTGAGAACCGGCCGATCAGGCGCTGCTTGACGTAAGGATGAAGGTGGGACTCGAACTCGGGCCAGTTGGCATCCTGGCAACCGACGATAAGCCGCTCCCAGATGCCCTTCTCGAAATCGGTCCGCAGTCGCTCGGAAACTGCCTTGAAATGCTGGAGCGCTTCCTCGGCCACGCGGCGTTCGGCATGGCCGCCTTCGTAGCCGTTATAGCCGTAGCTCGAAGCACTACGCGAGAGCATGTGGACAATCGCTCCTCGTTCGCGCAAGTCATCCAGACGAAGATCAAAGAAGCGAGCGCGCTGGCGGTCGACCACGGCAACGCATAGCGCAGGTTGCGCTCCGAGCAACGCCGCCAGCGGCTTCAACTGAAACCGGGGTTGGAGATAAATGTGGGTGGCTACCAGATGCGGGGGCAGTTCGTACTCCTTCCAGAAATTCTGAGCGGAGCAGCCAAAGACTGCCCTTCCCCGGGCACTGCCGCGTAGGTTCGTGGCCAGATCGAGGACGCGATCGAGGTCGGCATGAAGGGATCCGTTCTTGCCTTGAGCGCCAGCACTCTTCAGAGCCTGCTTAACCACATCTTTGGCGACGATTGCCTCACGGCGATGGGAACGATCCTGCGGAGGATCGGGTTGAAAGTAAAAGCTCAGGGCGCACGCCCCTTTGGTTTCGTCCGCTTGAAAAGCCGCCAATTCACGGATTTCGTCCCGGGTCATCATCTCGACGCTCCTTAGAAATACTGAGATGCTGGTACTGAGCAGGATGTTTAGTTCGAGTTTTAGCTTCGATGCTTAGCTTCGATGCTTGACCAGGAGTTCATGGCGGAACTCGCTGGCGATGGAAGGCGCGCTGCGAACGCAGTCGCGCGCCCGCTGCACGGACTCGCGCACGGCCTCCGTATGCCGCCCGGTGATGGCGGCGATTTCGCCGAGGGAGAAACCCTCGATCCCGTAAAGGAGAAAAGCTTCGCGGTCGGTGCGGTCGGCGCCACGGAGTGCGGCTTGCACCAGGGCAATCACTTCGTCAGAGTAGGCGGCCTGTTCGGGAGTGGACACGCGGCGATCGGGGATTGAGCTTTCGCGGGTCCAACCCTCGTCGGCTTGATGGAACTGCAGCGCGGCTTCGTCGGAGGCCTGCACATTTTGCCGGCGGCGACTGTCTTCCAAATGGATAGGAGCCTCCAGTTCATGAAGGCGGGTCGTCATCTCGTTCATCGCTTGCAGGGCAAGTTGGTAAAGCCAAGGCTCAAGCGACAGTTTTTCCGGACGATCGTGGTCGCCGAGAGCTCGGGCGATGACCTCGTTCACGACCTCCGGGGTGGAGAGGCCGTCCTCAGAACTGGGTATTTCCTCGTCGGCGCGGCGAAAATAGAGTTCGCGGTCCACGAAACGTTCGAGGCGGGAAAGATTGGCATTCACATAAGAGCCGATATCATCGGCGGAAATGGTGGGCAGCAGCACCGCCGCCAGCGTCTGCTCGAAGGGGACGCCGGGCTCGCGAGATTCCTGGGACCCTCCGCGCCAGCGACGCCATTTGTGGCTGGAGCGCAGCAGTTCCTTATGCCGCCCGATCTGTTGGATGAGTTCGTCAAAGGCAGCCTTAACGGCCGCGGTTGGGCTGGGGGCTTTCGCTTGGGCGGCAAGTTGCCCAGAGGGCAGGCGCAGATTCAAGGAGACGAGTATTCCCTCGCGCGCTGAGTTCTGCTCAATCGCCGCCTTCAGATGGACCAGTTCGGGCCGGAAGACGTGAAGGCGCTTCTGGACTTTCTCGATCTGGTGGCTGATTTCTTTTTCGATGTCGGGAGTTTTATGAACCTTATAACTGACGTGAACGTTCATTTTCGCGCCTCGAACGCGGGGCAAGAGCCCCGTCAAGCTGCGGTCCCTACAAAACAATTGTACACCCGGTGGGAAGGGCAGAAACAACGTTTGCGGCGGCTCTGCCTTTTCTCTTTCAGGTGTCTATTTAACGTACCAATTCATGCGAGGCGCCCTTGAACAGGGAAACTGTGACCTCGGAGCGCCTGGTTCCGTCGTGCACGGCGATCTTGTGTGGCTTCTCCGAATAGCCCTCCCACAGAGAAACACCGGCATAGGCGCCGTCCTTGCGCAGGATGTAGTAGGTCATGTCGATGAACGTGAGCTTGTTCATGTCGTTGTTGTAGTTGCGGACGATACGCTTGAGGGCGTCTATGCCGGCTTCGAGCGGAGACATCCCGTGCCGCATGTTCTCGACGATGGTGTGGGCTCCGGCGACCTTGATGTTCTCCTCTCCGCTGCCGGTAGCGCCCGCGGAACCTACGTCCTGATCGGTGTAGCAGCCGGCGCCGATGATCGGCGAATCGCCGCAGCGTCCGGGGAGCTTGAAGGCTAGGCCGCTGGTAGTGGTGCAGCCGGACATTTCACCCTTGTCGTTGAGCGCGGAGCAATGGATGGTGCCGGTCGGCGGAGACAGAACGCGCCGGACGGCGGCCATGCGGAATTCCGGTTCGATGCCCAGCCGCGCGGCAGCTTCTTCGAGGCGGTGGATACGTCCTTCCCATAATTCAGAATGAGGTTCGGATTGCGGTGCTAGCGTTGGTGATGGGGGCTTCCATTGCGGGTCGGCCAATCCCGGTCCCCACCAGTCGTCCGTCGAGTGATACTCCTTCCAGAGCAGCCAGATCTTACGCGAGCGCTCGGTAAGCAGATTTTCACGCGGGAAACCCACGGCGACGGCGAATCGTTCGGCACCTTCGCCGACCAGCATGACGTGGCCGGTGTGCTCCATGACGGCTTTGGAAACAAGCGAAACATTCTTGATGTTGCGCACGCCGCCCACGGATCCGGCGCGGCGGGTGGGCCCGTGCATACAGCAGGCATCGAGTTCGACCACGCCTTCTTCGTTGGGAAGGCCGCCGAGGCCGACGCTGTCGTCGTTGGGATCATCCTCCGGACCTTTTACCACGCGGAGGGCGGCGTCGAGCGTGTCACCATCGTTCTTCAAGAAAGCGAAGGCGTCGTCGAGGTAGTTGACGCCATTGTGGGCGCAGATGATGATTGGGCGCTTGCCCGTGCCAAACGGTTCGGTGGAGCGGGGGCTAGCTTTGTCTTCTGCCCTCAAATCCGGCGTATCCAAGCCCGTGGCCAGCGATGCAGCGATTGCAGAACCTAGAAATCCCCGACGGCTTATCGACATGAATTCTCCGTGCTCGCGAAACGGCGAGAAGAATAACACGACATCGATCTGTCGGTGGAGAGCCGGGCGTCCCCGCCCGGCCACCTCAGACTTCACGGGCGAGACGCCCGTTACTCCACCACCTGCAGCAGCCGAGCGATGCCTTCGCGAAAATCGGCGGGTTTGGTGATCAGGCTCAGAACCAGATGGCCTTCGTTTGGGAAATCATAGAAGTGGCCAGGATGCAGAATGACGCCCATCTTGCGCAGGATATCAATAGCCAGATCTTCGTCAGTTCCGAGCACAGGAACCCGCAGAACGACGTACCATCCGCCCTCGACCAGCAACCTTGTGCAGGAAGGACGGCTCGCGAGTTGGCCATCGAGCTCCGCGAGATTCGCGCGCAAACGATCGAGAAGAATCGGCTGGATTTGCTTGCGCTGATCGAGCAGCACCGACACGGCAAGTTGGACGGGCGCGTTCATGGAGAGAAAGGTATCGGCGATGATTTCGAGGCGCGCTCCCGCTTCGGCGACGAATTCTTTCGGGCCGGTGGTGGCCATCCAGGCTAGCTTCATCTGTGGGAGAGCGGAAATCTTGGAGACTCCGCTGAGAGTGAAGGTGAGCGCCTCGGCATTCGTCACGAAACTGGGACGCGCTGTACCGTCGTGCGAATAGTCGAGAAACACTTCGTCCACGATCAGAGCCAGATCGTAGTCAAGGCAGAAAGCGTTGAGCGCCGAGGTTTCCGCAGCGGAGACATAAGAGCCGGTCGGATTGTTGGGATGCACGAGAATAACCGCCCGCGAGCGGGCCGTCGCTGCTTTGTAGAGCGAATCGAAATCGATTTGCCAGCCGTGATCGTAGAGCAATGGGTACGGAACGACTTTCACGTCGGCAAGATCGGCGAGAAACTCGAACAGCGGGTAGCTCGGTTTTGGCACAAGGATTTCGTCGCCGGGATTGCAGAGCAGGCGGAAGACGTACGAATAGGCTTCGCTGGTGCTGGTGGTCAGAATCAGGCGTTCGGGATCGAGATCGAAAACCTCGTGCGACTCGCGATAGTAGCGGCACACGGCCTGGCGTGCCTCGAGCAGGCCCCGAGGCTGTGGGTCGTAATGCATCGCTTCAGGATTCGCCAGCGCGGCGAGTACGATTTCAGGGTCGGGGCGAACACCAGCTTCCGTCGGGTTCGAGATAGTGAGATCCAGAATTTCCTGTCCCGAAGTGCGTGCTTCCTCGATCGCGCGCGTGAGAGCGTTCGGACTGAGCCGCCAGTTTGTGCGGTGCGAGAACATAGATTCCGGTGGAGAGCCGGGCGTCCCGCCCGGCAGGACGGGCGACGACGTCCGTCGCTCCATCATTATCCAGCAATCCCTACTTCAAGAAAAATCCCAACTGCTCCGGCGCAGGCAGAGTCTTGGTCGTCCGATATTGGCGTTGGGCTGCTTGCACAGAGACGATTTTCGCCTGTACCTCCGACGCCAGATTGTCGTAGCGAAACAGAACGTTGTCCAGCCAGTAAGGATGGTTCTCCCGCGCCCAGCCTTCCGCGTACATCTTGCGCAGCTGCGTGATCGCGTCCCGCAGGCTCTCCAACCGCCCGTTGATGTCAACAATTTCATCGAGGTCATTTTGCGCCCGCGTCTTGTCGGTCTGATTCTGATAGGCGTCCCAGTAGTAGCGGCTGATTTCGGAGGTGAACTGAATCTTCAAGCCCAGCGTGTCCAAATGCCAGGCGGCCAGGAGCATGTCGTCGAGAGTTTCGGTGTGGAGGTGTGCCTTATCTCGATTGCGCAGGAGCGATTCAGCCGCATGTTCAGCGCTCAGGCGGAGATCGTGGGTGGCAGGCAGCGCTTTGGCGGCCAGGCTGGCGCCGGATTCGCTGAATGGATCGGACCAGAAGAGCTCGTTGCTCGCGTTGTCCAGTTTCAAGCCGCCAAGCAGCGTATTGGGGCGATCGAGATTCTCGATCACCTCAGCAAAAGTCCTGTCGTCATCATTATTGCGGTAGAAGGCCCAGTCATAGCTGTTCTTGAAGTCATCGACATTGGACTCGCCCGGCTGCCAGCTAGCAGCTGCGCCAAAGACCAAAGCAGGCCAAGTCATATCGACGAGCGATTCACCATCGTCGTTCCAGGTCGTGTTGAGGGCTCCGATCGCCTGATGCTTCTGGCCGTCGCGAACAAAGTTTCGAATGTTCACGAACGCGCTGTCGAGATCAGGCCAGATCGCGCCCCAGTTGCCTGCTCCGGGCGCGACAACGACGCGCAGGCCGGCATTGGTGTATGGGGTAATGATGTTCTCGTAGCTGGGCTTCGGATTGTACTCCCAGGGAACGGCGATCATGTCTTTAGGGAGAATGGGTAGCAATTCGGGATACTTGACCGCGATATCGCCCCAGAACATGAGCTGCTTGTGATACGGCTGCATGATCTCGAAAACCTTCTGCAGGTGTTCGAGATAAACGCGGCCAAGGCCCTCCTGGGCGGCGAAAGCTTTCGTCTGGCCGAGGCCAAGTTCGAAAGTTTCGTCGGCACCGATGTGAAAAAACGGGCCGGGAAACAAGGGAACAACCTCGCCGTAAATCTGGCGAATGAAATCGTAGGTTTTGGGATTAGTGGGGGTGAGCACGTGCCCGTGCGACGTTTCCGCGAGGTCGGAATAGATCTCGTACTTCAGAAATTGATGAAGATGACCGAAAGCCTGCTGTTCCGGCAGGATGGTGATGTGGTACTTGCTCGCGAATTCGACCAGTTCCTTAATTTCGGCGGGAGTTAAGGCCGCTTCTTTAGCTGGAACAAGTGGCTGGGTCCGGAAGTCAAAAACGTTCTCCAGGTTGAACCCGAGCAGGTTGATCTTGTACTCGGCCAACGTGCGGATCTGCATCTTTAAATAATCAAGCGTAGGGATCGGACCGCGGCTGATGTCGTCCGACACGCCCCGCCATTCCATGCTCGGCCAGTCGCGGATGGTGAGCGCAGGAACGACCAGTTGCTCGTGTGGCGCGGGCACTCTTGCCCGCGAACCAAGGACAGCGGTGTTCGCGCTCGCTCCCCCTTCTTCTCGGAGCAACTGGCGCAGGGTTTGCACGCCATAGAAGAGTCCTTGTGAGCTGCGACCAGCGACCAGCACTCCGAAGTCGGTCACGCGGATCACGTAGGCTTGTTTATCAAGGTCATAGTCGTCAAGTTCGTCGACTTTCACTCCCTGCGATTCGAGATAAGACCGCAAGCCGCGGTCGGTCAGCCGTCCAAGCGAAATGTTCCCCGTGGTTTTCGAAGCGGCAGTCACAAATTCGATCGCCAGTTTTGTACCAGTACGGTCGTGAATTTCCTTTTGCAGCGTCTCGGCCGCAATCCGGTCTTCGGAATTACCAATGAGGATGGCGGTCGAGGGCTTGATCACCATCCGGCCTTCGGCCATGCGCACCTCTTTCGGCGCCGGCAGAATCTTGAGCGCGCGGACGGCGTCGTTGACCTGAGCGTGAGCGGCCAGCGGCAGACAGGCCAGGCAGGCCACAGTAATCCACCTTGTGATGTTCATGGCGGTGATGTTCATGGCATGGGTGAACGCCGAGAGTAGCAGGTGAGATCGTGCGGCGACAAGTTTGGAGAGGCCCACTTACTTCACAAAGGCTTCCTTGTTGACCACATACGGCATCTTGCTAATATCGCCGCCATAATTCCCTTCCAGCACGTCAATCAGCCCCTGCACGCAACGTCCCGCCATGCCTTTATTGGGATCGGAAGAAAGCCGCGTGATGCGCGCGGCGCTGGCGAAATGCGGCATCAGGCGGCACCGGTCGGCGATGGCGGGATCGCGCAGCGGCGAATCAGCGGGCAGAGGTTCTGTCTCGTAAACATCGAGAGCGGCGCCCGCGACCCAGTTCTCACGCAAAGCCCGGGCCAGCGCCACTTCGTCCACAACCGGGCCACGCGATGTGTTGACGATCATGGCGTGGGGCTTCATCATGCGCAGCGTGGCTTCGTTGATCAAGTGATAGGTCGGCGTGGCGCTCTCGCCTTCGCGCAGCAGCGGAATGTGCAGGCTGATGAAATCCGCGGTGCTCAAGGCTTCGTGCAATGTCGTGTAACGAATTGTGGCTCTCTCGCGGCTGATACCCCGCTGGAAGCGCAGGTCCTTCACCTCCTGTATGGCCCGGACGTAATCGTGGTTTTCATAGGCCGGATCAAAGCACAGGATGTTCATGTCGAATCCCGCGCACTTTTTGATGAAGGCGAGGCCGATGCGTCCAGTGCCGATGACGGCGACAGTCTTTCCCGTGACCTCGTCGCCCAGAAATGGAAGGTAAGGATGCCAATAGCCCCAATGATTTTCGCGCGTCAGATGTTCGGCGGCCCACAGTTTGCGGGCGAGCGCGCCCATCAGGAAGAAGGCGTACTCCGCGGTCGCTTCGGTCAGGACGTCGGCGGTATGTGTGAACGGGACTTTGTACTTGTTGGCATCGGCGCGGTTGATGTTGTCAAAGCCGACGGCGAACTGTGCGACCACTTTGAGCGTGCCTTCTCCCGCAGCGAAAACCTCCGCGTCGATCGCATCGCGCAAGGTGGTGATCAGCCCATCCACGCCGGACTTCACCTTCTCGACGATCAAGTCTTTCGGCGGAGCTTCGGGCCGGGGATAGACTTCCAGATCATATCCCTTGTGGTCAAGAATGTTGAGGGCGCCTCCAATATCGCAGGTGGCAAAAACGCGGATTCTTGGGCTCATGGGCCCGAACAGTGTACCGCGAATTGTCGGTGGAGAGCCGGGCGTCCTCGCCCGGCTGGGACGAGCGTCTATTGCTCGCGTCTTTCCGGGCGCGGAGCAACCGACGCGGCCTGCGCATGATGTCGGACATCAGCGCCCAGCACCCAGAAAATGACGTCCTCGGAAATGTTGGTGGCGTGGTCCGCAACGCGTTCGAGATTGCGTGCCACCAGGAGGGCATCTAGAGCCTGCTGAGTCACTTGCGGCTCTTCGTTCATCTTTCGCACGAGCACAATAAAAGCTTCGTCGCGCATCCGGTCGACGACGTGATCCATTTCCAGGACGGCCTGCGCCAGTTCGGCCTTGCCTTCCACAAACGACTCCAGGGCGCGCCGCACCATGGCGCTGACGGCTGTGGCCATGCGCGCGATATCGACCGGCAAATCGACGGCCGGCAACTCAATCAAGTCCATCACACGCTCGGCGATGTTCACCGCCTGATCGCCCACGCGTTCGAGGTCGGCATTGATCTTGGTGACCGCGAGAATGAAGCGGAGATCCGTGGCCGCCGGTTGTTGTGTAGCGAGGATGTCGAAAGCCAGTTCATCGATCTCGCGTTCGGCGGCATTGATCAGGCTCTCGTTTTCGAGGACAAGCTGGCATCGGGTGAGATCGCGCTCAGTGTACGCCTGGGTGGCGCGATCAACCGCCAGTTCCGCGAGACCGCCCATGCGAAGCAGTTTCTCCCGGAGTTCCTCCATCTGCTGTTGAAAGCGCGTGCGCATCATCCGAACCTGCCCGTGACGTAGTCTTCCGTCCGTTTGTCGGAAGGATTGGTGAAGATCTTCTCGGTTTTATCGAACTCGATCATTTTGCCCAGCAGGAAAAACCCGGTGAATTCCGCCACCCGGGCTGCCTGCTGCATATTATGCGTGACAATCACGATTGTGTATTGCTCTTTTAATTGAAAAATCAGCTCTTCGATCTTGCCGGTGGAGATCGGGTCGAGCGCCGAACAGGGTTCGTCCATGAGCAGAACTTCGGGTTGGACGGCCAAAGCGCGGGCGATGCACAGGCGCTGCTGCTGACCGCCGGAGAGGCTGGCGCCGGACTTCTTGTGCAGAGAATCCTTGACTTCGTCCCACAGCGCCGAGCTGTGCAGAGATTTGTGGACGACTTCATCGAGTTGCTTGCGATTGCGAAAGCCGTTCAGCTTGAGCCCGGCAGCCACGTTGTCGTAAATGGACATGGTCGGGAACGGATTCGGCTTTTGAAATACCATGCCCACGCGGCGGCGCAGTTGGGTGGCTGAGGTTCCGTTATAAACGCTGAGGTCGCCGATGTGTACCTTGCCCTCGACGCTCGCCTCGGGGATGGTTTCGTGCATGCGATTCAGACAGCGAATGAACGTGGATTTCCCGCAGCCCGAAGGGCCGATGAGTGCGGTCGCGTGGTTGGCGGCCACGATGATATTGATGTCGAACAACGCCTGCGTCTTGCCGTAAAACGCATTCAGGTGCTCGACCGTAATTCCGACGCCCATAACTCCCTATGCTCCTGCCCTAAGCTCCTGATAACGTTCCGTGCCGTACCGCAATGCGAACCGCGGCCACCGCGCCCACGATGAGGATAATCAAAACCAGCGCGCCCGCCCATGCCTGCCGGTGCCATTCGTCGAAGGGCGAGATGGCGTACGTGAAAATCTGCAGCGACAGGGCTGCGGTCGGCTGGTCCGTCTTCCAATTCCAGAACTGGTTTCCAAATGCCGTGAACAGCAGCGGCGCGGTTTCTCCGGCAACGCGGGCGAAGGCCAGCATGACGCCGGTGATGACGCCGGAGGTGGCGGTGCGCAGCGTAATCGAGAGCGTGGTGCGCCAGCGCGAAACGCCCAAACCGTAAGCGGCTTCGCGGATGGCCTGTGGCACCAGAAGCAGCATCTGCTCGGTGGTGCGCGCGATGGTCGGAATCATCATGATCGCGAGCGCGACACCGCCGGCCAGCGCCGAGAAGTGTTTCTGGCGCATTACGACCAGCCCATAGGCCACAATGCCGATCACGATGGAGGGCACACCGTTCAGGACATCGGAAACAAAGCGCACGATGTCGCCATAGCGGTTTCGTCCGTACTCAGAGAGAAAGATGCCAGCGCCGATTCCGAGTGGCACTCCGAGCAGGCTGGCGATGCCAAGAATGACCATCGAGCCGACAATGGCGTTCGCCATGCCGCCGCCCGGCTCGCCCACCGGCTTCGGAGTCTGGGTCAGGAAGGCGATGTTGATCGAGCCGATGCCCTTATAGACAAGATAGGCAAAGATGGCGAAGAGCGGCAAAAGCACGAGAAGGACGGTGAGTACGGCGACACCAGTCATCGCGTGATCCATCACACGCCGCCGCAAGCTGACGGGCGGCATGTTCACCTGGGGAACGCCGATCTGCGGAATCTTGGCTGCTGCCGAATTGGAGTTCGCGTCAGGCATCTTATCTCAGGCAAGGCTTCTCGCCGGTTGGCCTCGAGTCACGCTCCACACCATGAGCCGTGCGAGCGCGTTCACCACAATCGTGACAAAGAACAGCGCCAGGCCGATTTCGATCAACGCTGAAAGATACAGATCGCCGGTCGCTTCGGTGAATTCGTTGGCGAGCACGCTGGCCATGGTGTATCCGGGAGCAAAGAGCGACTTGGCAATTTCGGGACGGTTGCCGATCACCATGGTGACCGCCATGGTTTCGCCGAGCGCGCGGCCCAGGCCCAAAATGATGGCGCCCACGATCCCGGCCCGCGCATTGCGCAGCACGCCCATGCGGATCATTTCCCAGCGCGTTGCACCCAGCGCCAGCACCGCTTCCCGCTGGTGCTGCGGAACCACGGTAAGCACTTCGCGGGTGATGGACGAGATGATCGGAATAATCATGATCGCCAGAATCACGCCCGCCGCCAGCATCCCGATGCCGTAGGGTGGTCCGCTGAACAGACCCGTCCAGCCGAGCGTCTTGGCGAGAAAGGGTTGTACATACTGCCGCAGCACCGGCACCAGAACGAAAATTGCCCAAAGTCCATAGACCACGCTGGGGATGGCGGCCAACAATTCAGTGGTAAAAGAAAGAATCCCGCGCAGCCGGATCGGACACATCTCGGTAATGAAAACAGCCACGCCGATCGACAGCGGCACAGCGATGACCAGCGCCAGCAGCGAGGACACGATCGTGCCAAACATGAACGGCAGCGCGCCGTACTGGTCCTCCACTGGATTCCAGTCCGATTGCCCAAAGAACTTCCAGCCAAACGCATGCCAGGAGAGCTCGGAGCCCACCACCAGTTGGTAAACGATCAAGCCCAGCAGCGCCACCACCGCCAAGCCACAAAGACGCATCGCCCAGCCAAAGGCAGCGTCCGGGATTTCGCTGACCTTGCCGTGCAACAGCGGCGTCGTTCTGGCTTCGATTTTCAGGGCGGCCTTGGATCCCCGCTCCGGTTCGGGAGCGTTGAAACGCGGCCGGGGCAGGGCTTGATTAGACATTCCGTGCTGAGGTTAGCAGACGGTTGTTACAAATCGGTTAAAAAGTGGCAGGGGTGGTGTCTGAAATCTGCGTTGAATCAAGAACCTACCCAAGATACAGGGGGCTGGCCCACCCTTTCTCGCATCTCATTCCCGAGGGTGCCCCGCTCTTGTCGCGTTTTCTGCGACAGGGCGGGGCTTTTGACTTCCTATCCCCAGCACGACTCCCATCTCTTCTCTCTTCCGCGCCGTCCATTGCGACTCAATTTCCACCACTCCTTCCACACCTGAGAGATAGTGACGAAAACTGCTCCACGCCCAATCCTCCGGACTGCGCACCAGACCGCGCTCGACCGGATTTCGGTGCATATACCGCAACTTCTCGATCCGCTTGGCCTCGCTCCAGACATTGAAGTCGTAATAGCGCGGTTGCCACAACACACCGCCCTCCGGCGAGCGCAAGCGCCGCGCCACATTCTGCTTGAGCATTTGCAGCGCAACGGAAAGCTTTGCCCGCTCCGGTTCACTGATCAGCAAATGAACGCTTTTCGCAGGGGACGGATGTCAGCCGATTCATCACCCCCAACTGTGATCGCGGCGGCTGGCCCGCCCTATCGCGAAGCGAAGGGCGGGATTCTCCGAACCGCCGACACCGGATACTCATCGTAAGCGCATCCCACGGATTCATCACATCCAGCCAGTGATCACCCTCACAGACATCCCACGCGCCATCCGCGAAAATGAAATCGGATTGGCCAAGGCAGAACTGTGCCCGTCTCCAGAGACGGATTCCATTTTCATCGCCCTTTGACAACCTGAGGCGTTGAGCGGACGAGACCCCGCTGTCGAAATCCCGAGCGCCCGTCTTCTGGCGCGATGGGGTGGAAAGGCGAAGGATCCTTCCCCTTGACACGATTTACCCCAGTTCGGAGGCCGACCAAACCCGAAGCGCCGCACGGAATCCGGTAAGTCCTTATTCCGGAATACTTTGATATAAGTCCTTTCGATTCAAAGACCAAAGTAGAAAATTCCCGCCAAGCCCATGATTCCATTAGCTAGGGGGGGAGGGGGTGGGGGTACCAAAGAGTAAATACCGGGTTCGGTCGTACCACCATTTGTCGAAACCTCTTCAAGCTGACCCACTACCGGGAAGCGTACCAGCTTGCGCGAATCAACCCGTGTGTGAGAATACTGATGGTTCACCTTCGATCGTCACTCGATGCCCACCTTTGCCGCCATCGACATCGGCTCAAACTCTGTCCGTCTTAAGATTTCGCGCCTGCACGCCGGGCGGCTGAAAGAAATCCATGAAGACCGCGAAGTCACTCGCTTGGGCGGAGGCGTCTTCAGTAGCGGACTGCTGGCGCCGGAGGCGATGACGCAAACGGTGCAGGTGTTGCGGCGTTTCCATCGCGCCATGCAGGAATGCGCCACGGATTCCGTGCGGGTGGTGGCCACCGCGGCGCTGCGCGATGCCCGCAATTCACGCGCATTTCTGGAGTGGGTGCGCTCCACGACCGGCTGGACGATCGAAATTATTTCCGGACTGGAAGAGGCTCGCCTGATTCACCTGGGCATTGTCTCCGCCAGTCGCCCGGGCGCTCGCAGCGTTCTGCTGGTGGATCTCGGCGGCGGCAGTTGCGAACTCACGCTTTCGCGCGACGGACAACTCCGCGATACGGTGAGCTTGCCGCTCGGAGCCGTGCGCCTGACCGGCGAATTCCTGCAGCACGATCCGCCGCGCAAGAGCGAACTGAAACGGCTTTCTGGATTTGTGGCGCGCGAGATTACTCGCATTCAAGATCGGGTCAAGTCCGCGCGCGTAGGCGCCGTGATCGCCACCTCCGGAACTGCCGCCGCACTGGTGAGCATCGGCAGGCACCTCGCGAACACTCGAAAGATTCGCCCGGCGACCTACGTTACGCGCGAAATGATGCGCCGTATTGCTAAGCAGATCACGCGCCTGTCCTTGGAGCAGCGCGGGAAGGTCCCGGGCATCGGTCCGCGCCGCGCTGAAATTATTTGCGCCGGCGCGGTGGCGTATGCGGAATTGCTGGAGCGCTGCCATCTCCCCGGCTTTCGCTACTCGGCGCTCGGACTGCGTGATGGCATCCTGGCCCAAATGGCGGCGGACTACGATCGCAGCACGAAATCGGGCCGGGCGATTGAATCGGAACGGTGGGAGTCCATCAAACGCGCCGTGGAACATTACCGGGTCGACCTGCATCATGCCTTGCACGTGCGCGACTCGGCTTTGTTGCTGTTTTCCTCGTTAAAGTCGGTACACCAGCTTCCCCCGGAGTATCGCGAATGGCTTTCAGCGGCGGCCATGCTGTATGAGGTCGGCGACTACCTGAACCGCAACGGACACCACCGCCACACGTACTACATCATCGCCAACTCTGAAATTCTGGGATACACGCCCCAACAGCGGCGCATCATCGGGTCGATCGCGCGCTACCTCGGCAAGTCGCGTCCTACGCCCGGAGACGGCCCCATGAACGGCCTGAGCCCCGAGGAGCAGGAAAATGTGGAGAAAGCGTCGGTACTGCTTCGCATCGCGCGAGCTCTGAATATGGGAAGGAGCCAGTCGGTCGGGAGGGTTGGCGTCTCAGCGCGCAACGGAAGAGTCACGATGAAGCTGACTCCACGCGGCAAGGCCAGCGTGGACCTGGAGGTATGGTCGATAGAAAAAGACCGATCCTACTTCCGCGAAGTCTTCGGGCGCGAACTCTCCGTGGCCGCGGTATGAAGGGTGCGCAGGATGCGGGGCGTAATGCACCAACTGAGCGACCCGGAATTGCGCCGCATCTCGACTTTGGCTACCGCCCCCTTCTTAAGCTCAACCACCGCTTCGCATCCACTGTCGCTGATCACGCGTCCGAGAAATTCGCGCAGGTTCGGATTATGCCCCACCAGCAGCACCGAATCCTGGCGAGCGTACTTTTCCAGCATCTTCTGAAAATCCGAGAAGTTGGCCTGCGGACGCAGCGCGTTCTCCATCACTAGCTTGCCTTCGTGCCCCATTTCGTTACCCACCAAGGCCGCGGTCTGCGTGGATCGTTTCAGCGGGCTGGAGACGATGATTTCCACCTGCACGCCGAGGGCGGCGAGGGCGCGGCCGATGTATCCGCATTGCTCGATGCCGTCTTTATCGAGGCCGCGTTTTTCGTCCTTCTTCGCCGTGCTCAACTGTTGCCCGGCACTGGCGTGGCGCAAAAAATAGAGAAACATTGCGGAGTGACTATTCCTTTCCCATCATAGCTCGTGCTCGAGAGGATCGACGCGGGACAGCGGCAGGAATCTCCTCCGGCGTCTTTGTGCCTTCCGCAAGTCCAATGAGAAAATCCTGGGCGCTGAAGGCAGCAGCGCCTCGCGGAGGCCGCTTGCTGCGTCCGCGCGGCGACTGCCAGGGGCGCAGGTAGCGGCCGTCCTTTTGCAGAAATCTTGCTTTCACATTGTCGGCCAGGTAAGTGGCCAGAATCTCGTGCACCACGCGGTCGCGCAGCAGCGGGCTTTTGAGCGGGAACAGGACTTCCACGCGCTCGTGCAGATTGCGCGGCATCCAATCGGCGCTGCCGAGGTAGACTTCAGGCTCGCCGCCGTTCTCAAAATAGTAGATGCGGCTGTGCTCCAGGAACCGGCCCACGATGCTGCGCACACGGATGCGGTCGCTGATGCCGCGAATCCCCGGCCGCAGCGAGCAAATGCCGCGTACAAGCAACTCAATATCCACTCCTGCCTGCGAAGCGCGGTAGAGAGACTGAACAATATTCTCGTCGAGCAGCGAGTTGAACTTGGCGATAATGCGCGCCGGTCGTCCCATGCGCGCATGCTCGGCCTCCCGCTCAATCAGGCGCATGCACTTTTCCGCCAAATCCAGAGGCGCCACCAGCAGCGGCCCGTAGCTGGGGTTCTCAGCGTAGGCGGTCAGAAAACTGAAAACATCGTGAACCGCTTTGGTAATCTCCGGGTCGGCCGTGAGCAGGCTGAGATCGGTATAGATGCGGGCCGTGGTCGCGTTGTAGTTGCCCGTGCCCAGGTGCGCGTACTGGCGGTTTACGCCATCGGGATCGCGCCGCACCAGCAGCGAAAGCTTACAGTGTGTCTTCAGACCGACCAGCCCGTGGAAGACCTGCACCCCGGCGTCTTCCAGATCGCGCGCCCAGCGGATGTTCGACGCTTCATCGAAGCGCGCTTTCAGCTCCACAACGGCGGTGACTTCCTTGTGCGCCGCGGCGGCCATGAGCGACGGAACAATCAGCGAATGCTCGCTCGTCCGGTAAAGCGTCTGCTTGATGGAGAGCACGCGCTCGTCTTCGGCGGCCGACTGAATGAAGGATAGGACAGCCTCGTAAGAATCGTAAGGGTGGTGCAGCAGAACGTCGTGGCGCCGCAGCTCTTCAAACAGATCGTGGGACTTCGCGGTCAGGCGCAATTCCCGCGGCACATAGGTGTGAAACTTCAACTCCGGCCGCGCCGCCTCGTCGTAAATATTGAACAGCCGCGAGAGATTCACCGGACCGTTGACCGGGAAAATCTGCCACCGTTCAATTTCAAACACTGTGCCCAGGCGCTCGATGATCTCGGGGTCGGCCTCGGACTCAATCTCCATCCGCACCGCGTCTCCCTTGCGCCGGTTGTGCAATTCCGCGCGCACCGATTCCAGCAGGTTGCGCGATTCTTCTTCCTGCAGGTAGAGGTTGCTGTTGCGCGTGACGCGGAAGGCGGCGGAAGAGACGATGTCGTAGCCCTTATACATCCGCACCGCATGGTGAACGACGAGGTCGGCAAGAAAAATGAAATCGATGGTCCCCTGGGAAGGCAGTCGGACCAGTCGCGGTAGCGCCCGCGGAACGGTTACGACGCCGGTGTAGGTGAGCGACGAGCGCCGCCGGCGCCGCAGCAACAGGGCCACGCACAATGCCTTATTGATCACACGAGGAAATGGATGCGCCGGGTCCACCGTTACCGGGGTGAGCAGTGGATCGAGCTCCCGCTCGCAGTAGTCGTCCACGAACGCCAATCCCGCCTCGTCCAGTTCGTCGATGCCGAGGACTCGAATTCCCTGCTCCGCCAGTTCCGGCCGCAGGCGCTCATTCCAGCATGAGTACTGTTCTTCGACGAACTCGTGAGTGGCGTCTTTGATCAGTTCCCGCTCCTCCACCATGGTAAGACCGTCGGGAGTGGTCGAGTTGTGGCCGTCTTCAAGCTGTTGCAACAAGCCGCCGACCCGGACCTCAAAGAATTCGTCCAGATTGCTGGCCGAGATGGCCAGAAATTTCACGCGTTCCAGCAGCGGGTTGCGGAGGTCCCCCGCCTCTTCAAGCACGCGCCAATTAAATTTCAGCCACGATGCTTCGCGGTTCAGGAGTGTGGCACGATTGCTCAGAGTTTGCCGAACCATATTTGTCGACTATTCGTGGTAGATGGGGGTGTTTACAGCGGGTATACGACCCGATCAAGCGTTTTCTGCTCAGCCCGGACGATCGTCAGCGCCAGATAACCACTTTCGACCGCACGAAACCTGCCTCCGGGCCCAGGAACAGTATCAGCGCAACCAGGGCCCGGCAAGGCATCCGACCCGGAATAGTATACCAAGCTGGCGGCAAGCTACGGGCTACGGCGTCCTAGCGGGCAGATGTTGGGGTTTGCTCGCAGCTGGTTGCGATTAGAAAGTGCAGATCAAGTCAAAATGTGAGGTTGAGACCGAGTTTCTCTGCGCTCCTTACCCGGCACACGCCAAGTGAACCAACTCCAAACCTGAGAAGTTTTCCCTCCCCGAACTGCAAGTCGATGCACACTTTCCGTCGCCATGAACTTCCAGTGACTCCCGTAAGTTGCTAAATAGAAAAGCGTTAGCGGATTCTGCCTGGGTCTGATGAAATGGAGCAACGAATGCTATTCCCATAATGTAAATAAAGTCGATTAGACCGATAGACTTTATGATATAAATGCCCCTTGAGATCGCCCAGCAGCGACCTCCGATTGCCAAAGCTTTCTGTTACTCCCCCGAAGGTGTCGTGCGACTGAAAACTCAAAAAGGAGAGAATTGCATTTTATGAAATCCAGCAAGCGCCTGTTTCTCACCGTCCTGACGCTGGCGGCACTTTCAGCCGCCGCCTGGGCACAAACCTCGGATTCCGAGGCACCCGCTCCGAAAAAGAACCACAAGCCCGCAGCAACGGCGCCAGCGCCGCCCGCAATAACCGCAGCCGACGTTCAGGCTTTGAAAGACGCCCTCGCCGCCCAGCAGCAGCAAATCCAGCAGCTTAACCAGCAACTGCAGCATGCGCAGCAGAACTGGCAGCAGGCGCAGGCCACCGCAACCGACGCTGCCAGCAAGGCCGCCGCAGCCCAAACCCAGGCCTTCCAAGAGCAGCGGACGGTGAATGAGCTAAAGAACGACCTAGCCGATCTCAAAACGGTGAATAACGCGGCGCCGAACAACGCGGAATTGAAAAACGCAGTGTTCCCGCTACAGGACTCACCGCAGACATCCGGCGGCGAGCCAACGCAAATGCTCAACTCACAGATGGAGAGCCCGATTACCATCCGTTTCAGAGGTATCAACATTACCCCGGGCGGATATGCCGCTGCCGAATTTGTGCGGCGGTCACGCGTATTGGGTGCAGACTTGCCTACGCCCTTTAACTCCCTGACCATGCCCGGCGCTTCCCAGAGCCAGTTGTCCGAGTTTTTCGGCTCGGGCCGGCAGTCTAAGGCCACAGTGTTTGTTGAGGGCCGCGTAAAGAACGTGGATCTTTCCAGCTACATCTCCGGCGACTTCCTCTCTGCCGGCGTCACCTCCACCTCGACCCAAACCAACGGCTACACCTTCCGTCTCCGCCAGGCGTGGGCGCAGGCCAAGTTTGACAATAGCTGGAGTTTCCTCGGCGGCCAGACGTGGAGCCTCGTGACGGAGGATGCGAAGGGCATCGCCCCCGACGACGACATGGGCAAAACCAACGACGTTCGGCCGAAGACGATCGATCCGTCCTACAACGTCGGCTTCGATTTCGCGCGCCAGTATGGAATTCGACTGACCAAGAAGGTCAGTGACAAGGTTGCCTTCGCGGTCGCACTGGAGAATCCTCAGGCCACCGTGACTACACACGGGAACGCGCTTGTTAATAACCAGGTTAATTTTCTGGTCGGCGAAGCTGGCGCAAGCAACAGCTACAACACCACCGGGACTTACTCTTTCAATCCCGCACCCGATATCATCGCCAAGGTCGCTTTCGATCCGGGCTTTGGGCACTACGAGATTTTCGGCCTGGTCGATCGCTTCACTGACCGTGTCTTCCCCTGCGTCGAATTTGTGTCCGGCTCGGCCTTGTGCACTGCCAAAGGCGCCACTCCCGCGACGGGAGCCTACAACGCCTCGAAAGAAGGCGGAGGCTTCGGGGCGAGCGCACGTTGGACCCTTGCCAAGCGCGTCACTTTTGGTCTGAAAGGTTTCGGCGGCAGCGGAGTCGGACGCTACGCTCCCGGAGGGCTCTCGGATACCTCGATTAACCCCGACGGCACCCTTCATTTGATCAAGAACCTGCATGGCCTGGGCACCCTCGAGTGGCACGGCAAGAAGCTTGATGTCTACAGCTACGGCGGAGTCGAATATGCGGGCCGGACGTGGGATTTTGATGACACAAACCCCAGCAAGCCGGTAGCGGTTGGCTACGGCGCGCCGGGTTTCAACAATGCCGGTTGCTACACCGAGATTGCGCCGGGCTCCGGCGGGTTCTCTCCGGGAAGCCTCTCCGGTTGCACGGCCGACACTCGAGCCCTGATCGAGGGAACCGTCGGCTTCTGGTATCGCTTCTACAGCGGGCCCAGGGGCAAGTTCCAATACGGCACACAATACTCCTACGTGACGCGCAATACCTGGTCGGGAGATGGCAGGCAACCGAACGGCGTGGACGGGATGGTGTTCACCTCGTTCCGCTACTACTTGCCGTAAGGCCGCAAATGGTCCCGCGTCATCGGCTGACGCGGGACCACCAAATTTAACCGACCAGGTTTTAACCGACGAGGTTCAACGGCCACTCAACTTTCTGAGGGGCGCTTTCCTGAGAGGTGTCCCCCCTCAGAAACACTGCCGGCCCGGTTTTGGCTACTCTCCTTTTCCGGGCCGGTGGTGCTGACTTAATTTACGGCGAGATTTCAAATCAGGACGTTCGTCGGTAGTGGGTCAGTTTGAATCCACAGATCTATTCGGAATCACGGTCAGCCGTATGGGGTTGGAACCAAGAGGCTCCCCCGAATGGACTGTGGCTGGCAATATCCGGAATAGGCGTCAGGTAACCGCTCTGAATGTGTGAAGTCTCTTGCATCCAACGCGGGTTGTATTGGACGCGCTGCCCCGCCTCAGACCAGCGACAGGCGAGATGTCCTGTCTCCGTTTGCCACGCTGATCTCATCGCAGCTAACCTCCGACCTTCTGCCCAAGCCTGATTATAGCTTCGTCCGCTCGTGGTTATGCTGATTCAGGGACGACTGGAAGGGCTGTGGAAATTATATTGACCCACTTCCCGTTCGTCGCAGTGCTCTAATGGATCTGCTTGATGGCTGCTTTGACTTTCTCCGCCACGTTCGGGGGCAGCGGCGCGTAGCTGAGTTGGTTCGTCATCTTCTGGCCGTCGTTGACCATCCAGTCGAGGAAATCGGCGATGATCTTCCCTTTCTTCGGGTCCTTGGCCTGCTCCGGCACCAGAAGCCAGGTAAAGCTCGAAATCGGATACGCCGTCTTCCCCGGTGCGTTGGTTATGGACACGCGAAAATCTGCGGGCATTTTTGGCGCCGATGCCGCTGCTTCGGTCACACCGTCGAGCGAAGCTTTCACGAAATTGCCCGCCGAGTTCTTGACCGATCCGTAAGTGATCTTGTTCTCCACGGCATAAATCAGCTCCACATAGCCAATTGATCCTTGCAACTGCCGGATCTGTCCGGCAACGCCTTCGTTACCTTTTCCCCCTAAACCGACCGGCCATTTCACCGAGGTTCCCTTCCCTACCGTTGCTTCCCACTCCTTGCTGACCTTGGAGAGATAGTCGGTGAAGATGTAGGTTGTGCCGCTGCCGTCCGAACGGTGAACGACAATAATTTGCTGGTTCGGGAAATTCACGCCCGGGTTGACTTTGGTGAGTGCCGGATCATTCCAGTTCTGAATCTTGCCCAGAAAAATGCCCGCCAGAGCCTCCGGAGTAAACTTGATTTCGCCGCTGATTCCAGGAACGTTGTATGCAGGAACGTCAGCGCCCAACACGGTGGGGATGTGCAGGATTTTCGTCTTAGCCTCCTTTAGTTGCTCATCGGTCATGGGACCGTCACTAGCGCCGAAATCGACCGTGCCGTTCAGCACTTGGCGGATACCGCCGCCGCTGCCAATCGATTGGTAGTTGATCTGCACATCCGGGTGCAGCTTGTTGTATTCGCTGAACCATTTGGAATACATCGGATACGGAAAGGTAGCCCCTGCTCCGTTCAGTTGAGTCTGCCCCATGGCCGGCAGCGACAATGCAAGACCTGCCAACAGCAGCAAGATGCGATCTCTCAGAAGTATCACTGGACGAGTCCTCCTCGTGCTTAATTTAAGTATGCAATCTTCTTTTATGGGCAAAGTGTTAAGGGAAGGTTACAACAGGATGAATTTCTGATGAACCCACTTTGTTTTCCAAGCACTTAGCGAGCTTCGCATCAGGGAATCGCTTTGGTGATGCCGCAAACTTAGCCCGTTAAGAACGAGGCAAGCCGCGCCTCTACCATAAGGTTGTTAGCGGCTGCCATTCTTGTCGAGCCGCGCCAGTTCCCGGCCAAAAAGAGTGTTGTCGGGGAAGTCCCTTTGCAGGGCGAGCAGGAGCTCGCGAGCGCGGGGCAGTTCTTTCTCGCGGACGTAGGCGATGGCCAGCAGGATGCGCGCAAATGGGGCCAGCAAGTAGCCTTCCGTCGCGGTGGTTTGCAACTCGGCAATGCCGCCGGCCTTGTCTCCCGACACACCTCCGAGGCGCACCAACCAACGCACGGGAGCGGACATCGATCCGATGATGTAACGGCTGACGCCGCCGGCCAGGTGAGCATCGTAGCAAGTCGGATCGGCGGCGAGCAGTTGCGCGGCCCAGGTCGTTGCCTCTTTGGTGTAATGCAGCGACGCCAGATTGCGCTTTTCGATCAGCGCGGCGAAATCGGAGCGCAAGCCGGCGGCGAAGGTCATCGCCAGAAGCGCATCGCGGTCCCGGGCGTCGCCGCTCAGCCTGGACTTTGCTAAGGCTTCAGCGCGCGCGAGTTGCTGCTCGAAACGTGTGCGTTGTTGCGGGTCGGCGTCGTATTTCTTCCGCGCGCCGAAGACCGAGTCGTCCACATAAAACTGCGCTTCCAGCACCCCGAGACGGTTGAATTCGGAAAACAAGACGCCAGCCGCCTCGCTGGCCGGCCCCATCGGATTTTCGGGGTTTAGTTTTTCCCACGATTCGAATTCTTTTTGCGCGCCATTAAAATCCAGATTGTAGAGCCGGAGAAATCCGCGATCGAGTCCCGCCGAGGGCAGCTCGGCGACGGCCTGGGGAATACTGATCAGCAGCACGAGAGCAGCAACGGCCAGGACTGCTTTCGCTTGACGCCCAAGCCGAGGTAAAGCACCAATGCTGCGGCTTCCTGACATATGCAAAATTAGATGCATATTTCCGGCGTTTTGGCGAAACTTCGAGCACAGATCCGTATCTTCTGGCAAACTGCTTGTCGGTGAGGATGCCTTTCTGTGAGCGATGCTGCTGTCAGGAATGACCTTCGTTATGCGCCCGGCGCGCCCGGAATCGCCCCCCGCTGGACCTCGAGCGCCAAGACCGGCGTAGGCACCGCGCTGAACCTCCACAGCCGGGTTTGGTTCACGCTCAGTCATGGCATTCTCAATGAAATCTATTTTCCCCGTGTCGACCACGCCTGCACTCGCGACCTCGGCCTGATCGTCACCGACGGCCACCAGTTCTTCTCCGAAGAGAAACGCCATTGTACCTTTGAGATCGTTCCGATCGAACCCGGAGTACCTGCCTACGAGCTTATTAATACTCACACGGAAGGCCGGTACCGGATCGAAAAGGAAGTGCTGACCGATCCGTGGCGAAACGTGGTGTTGCAGAAGATTCGCTTCGTGCCGCTCCAGGGCAAGCTCGGCGACTACCGCATCTACGCACTGTTGGCGTCGCACCTGGCAAATATGGGATATGGCAATACCGCCTGGGTGGGCGATTACAAAGGGAAGGCGATGCTTTTTGCCCAGCGCGATCCCAGTGCTCTCGCCCTGGCCTGTTCCGCGCCTTGGCTGAAGCGTTCCGTTGGATTTGCTGGCACGTCGGACGGCTGGCAAGACCTCTCGCGAAACTTCCAGATGACGTGGGAGTATGACCGCGCGGAAAATGGAAACGTCGCATTGACCGCTGAAATTGACCTGGCCGCCTGTAACGGCGAGTTCATCCTCGCCCTCGGCTTTGGTGCACTCTGGGCCGAAGCCGGTCAGCAAGTAATCTCTTCCCTGCTCACGTCCTATGACCTAACCCGCACGGAGTACGTCCAGCACTGGCAGAGCTGGCAGCGGACGCTGAAAAAACTCGACGAGAAGCCGCGGGAGAAAGACTTGTACCGGTCCAGCACGTCCGTTCTGCGCACCCACGAATCCAAGGACTTCCTTGGGGGAATCATTGCGAGTCTCTCTATCCCCTGGGGCTTCAACAAGGGCGACGAAGATCTCGGTGGTTATCACCTTATCTGGCCGCGCGACCTGGTCGAGAGCGCGGGCGGTTTGCTGGGCGCGGGCGCGGACGGCGACGCGCTACGCGTTTTGCTTTATCTTGAAGCCACCCAGGAAGCCGATGGACACTGGGCGCAAAACATGTGGCTCGACGGTCGTCCCTATTGGCAAGGTTTGCAGATGGATGAAACCGCCTTTCCGATTCTGCTGGTCGATCTGATGCGCCGTGAATCGCCCCGCTGCTTCGGTCAGAATGATCGCTGGTGGCCGATGGTGCGTAAAGCGGCGTCGTTCATAGTGGCCAACGGCCCGGTGACGCAGCAAGACCGCTGGGAAGAGGATGGAGGTTATTCACCTTTCACTCTGGCTGCTGAAGTCTCCGCCCTGCTCATTGCCGCCGATCTTGCGGAGTCGATGGGCCAGCCTGGGCCAGCCGAATTTCTGCGCGAGATGGCCGATACCTGGAACGACAACATCGAGCGCTGGACCTATGCGGTGAACAGCGATCTCGCCCGGAAGGTCGGAGTCGAAGGCCACTACGTCCGCATCACGCCTCTGGACGGAGATGGAGCCGCCTCGCCCCTGCAGGGATTCGTTCCCATCAAGAATCGTCCCCCCGGCAGTTCGAATGCGCAGGCGGTGGGGGTTGTCAGTCCGGATGCGCTGGCTTTGGTGCGCTTCGGCCTGCGCGCCCCCGACGATCCGCGAATGCTGAACACCATCAAGGTCATCGATGCCGTGCTGCGCGTAAAACTTCCTCAGGGTCCGGGATGGTATCGCTACAATGGTGACGGCTACGGCGAGCACGAGGACGGATCTCCGTTCGACGGTACCGGAATTGGCCGTCCCTGGCCGCTGTTGGCGGGTGAACGAGCCCACTACGAATTGGCCGCCGGTCGCGCCGCTTCCGCCGAAGCCTTGTTGGGCGTGATGGAGAATTCGACGGGATCGACCCGCCCGATCCCCGAACAAGTGTGGGACACAACCGATATCCCGGAGCGCGAGCTGTTCGCCGGAAAAGGATCAGGCTCGGCGTGCCCGCTGGTGTGGGCTCACTCCGAATACATCAAACTGCGCCGGTCGTTGCTCGACGGCAAGATCTTCGATCAGCCTCCACAAACAGTGGAACGTTACTTGACGAAAAAGAAATCGGCGGAGTACTTCAATTGGCGCTTCAACAACAAGCCCCGCACCATGCCGTGCGGAAAGAAGCTGCGCCTTTTGTTGATAGAACCGGCGATGGTGCACTGGAGCTTTGATAACTGGCAGACTGCGCACGACAGCGACTCCGAAGAGAGTGGCTGGAACCTGCAACACCTGGATCTGCCAACGGAAACTCTCCCCGTAGGCCGACAGCTCACGTTCACGTTCTTCTGGAAAAACGGTGGGCGCTGGGAAGGACGAGACTACCAGGTGATCGTTGAGTAACTTGAAGCGCTCGCGGCTCGGAACTCAAAGCTGCGGGCTACGAGAAACCTCATCTGAGAACTGGATCTCGATCGACGCTGCTAAACTTTCCGTACACACGAATTCCCTTCGAGGCACCATGCGCGTCCTTATCCCGTTTGTTATGGTCGTACTGATACTGGCAATGATAATGATGAGCACCCTCGCAACATCGCAGACTCTGCCCGCAGCCCAGGCAATTACCGACCCGAAACAAATCACCTCGAAGCCCGACGCCCGCGTGGAGAAGAATCTTTCCATCGAGAAGCTCTACGTGACGCGCCAGGTGGGAGGCGCGACTTGGTCGCCGGATGGGAAGACGGTCGCCTTCGTCAGCAACCTGAGCGGCCGCAACAATCTTTGGCTGGTGCCCTCCGAAGGCGGATGGCCAATGCAACTCACGGTGAGCGATCAGCGCCAGACCCAACCAACATGGTCGCCGGACGGCAAGTGGATCGCCTATATCTCCGATTACGACGGCGACGAGCAATGGGACATTTTTCTGGTGTCGCCGAAGACTGGACAGGTCAAGAACCTGACCAACACGCGCGAGATCGCGGAGGAAAGTCCCACATGGTCGCCCGACGGCCGCTACCTTGCCTACATCGTCAAGCCTAAGACGTCTTCGGTTTTCGAGATTGATGTTTACGACACGGTCATGCGCGAAGTGAAGCACCTGACTTCCGGCACTGCCAAAGACCGCATGAACGTCGCGCCCATCTGGTCGGCGGATGGAAAGTTCATCGTTTATACGCAGGAGCAGTCGAAAGGAACCGACTCGAATGTGTTTCTGGTCGAAGTTGCGAGCGCGCAAAGCACGCTGCTGACCCCGCATGATGGCGAACACACTTACTCGGCAAATGACGTGTCGCCCGATGGCAAGAGCGTTCTGATCACGTCCAACGCCGGCGCCGGCCATGACAACGTTGGCTTGCTCAACATCGCGGGCAAGAAGATCCGCTGGCTGACGAACGACAAGTGGGAGATTTCTGGTGAGAGCTTCTCTCCCGACGGCAAGCTTCTGACCTACAGCGCGAATGTCGATGGCAACAGCGACATTTTCCTTTATGACATCGCATCCGGAAAGGCGCGCGCACTGACCCTGCCCAAAGGGGTCAACCACGCCGCGGGGAGGGCGTCGCCTTTCACTCGCGATAATTCGCGGCTGCTTTATTACCACACCGGACCGACCGCTCCCGGCGACTTGTGGGTTTATAACCTCGCCGATGGCAAGTCGCATCAACTCACACACTCGCTGGTGGGCGGCGTGCGAGCGGAGGACATGGTCGAACCTCAGCTGGTGCATTATCCGAGCAAAGATGGCAAGTGGACGATCTCTGCGTTTGTCTATGTGCCCTACAACCTGCCGCGCAATGGCCAGCATCCCGCGATCGTCTTCGTTCACGGCGGTCCCACGGCGCAGACCATGAACAACTTCAATCGTTTCGTGCAGTACATGGCGAACCAGGGCTACTTTGTGATCGCTCCCAACTATCGCGGATCGACCGGCTACGGAAGAGAATTCCAGCAGGCGAATCTTTTCGATATGGGCGGCGGCGATTTGCAGGATGTGCTCGCGGCCGCTGACTGGATCAAACAGACGGGCTATGTCGATCCGAAGAAGCTCATGCTGATGGGCGGCAGCTACGGTGGCTACATGACGATGATGGGCGTCACCAAGGCTCCAGAGCTGTGGGCGGCGGGCGTTCCGATTGTGCCCTTTGTGAACTGGTTCACCGAGATTCAGAACGAAGACCCGGTGCTGCAGCAGTCGGACCTTGCGACCATGGGCGATCTCGAGAAGAACAAAGCGCTCTACGAAGATCGTTCGCCCATCAACTTCGTCGATCAGATCAAAGCGCCCTTGTACCTGTTGGCGGGCGGCAACGATCCTCGCTGCCCCAAGGAAGAAGCTCAGCAGGTAGTCGATGCGGTCAAGAAGCGCGGCGGCGTGGTCGAATACAAAGTCTATGAGAACGAAGGCCACGGCTTCGCTCGGGTTGAAAATCAAATCGACGCGTATAAGCGCGTGGCTGACTTTCTGAAAGCGCACGTTCCGCCGGCGGATTGCAGCTGCTCTGTGAATGAGTAGCGCCTTAGTTCCGGACGAGATCGTGGCTGGATCGAAAAAACTGAGGGAGACGGCTTTCTGAATTCGGTCGATGACTTGGCATTCGTTTCAGCTTTCAAGGATCAGGGCCGCGCGGGCGCCATCCGAGAGAGTTCCTGCGATCCAGAAGTTTCGTCGTCAACGGTTGGTTCCAATATCAATTTCAAAAGAAGCTCCTGACCGCTCTGGGTTTCCATGATGTTTGCGACGGCTATGACCTACATCCCATTGCCAGTGTCCATCTTGGCGAAGTGAAGGGGTAGCTCTTCGGGCAGAATATGGGCATCGATCACTTCCTCTCTAGGCGTGGTCCCGCGACAGGTTAGGGGATATTTTTGCACCCGGTTGGTTAGAATTCTGTGATGGCAGTCATAGGTTGGAGGTGATGAAAAAAGTCAAAGGCGCCTCCACAAGCGAAGCTTCGACGGGCCACCGACTCGTTCTCACGACCCATCAATAAGTGGAGTCGAGAACAGGCGCAGTAGCGGTAGTCTCCCGGTGGCTGCTGACGAGGCTTTCGCGTCGTCGCCTCAGTCCGGTTGGGCATGGCTCTGTTTCCTGTTCCCGCTCATCGAACCGGACAGGCGCATCTCGCGCATCCGGCTCTCGGAGAAAGGGTCACGGTTTCGCCCACGGAAAGCTGCTTGTCCGAGGAGTAAGCTCGACGAGGCCCAGCGCCTGATGCAGGGCAGTAATTGAAAACTGCTTGGTTGCCTGCCCTCGCAGCTTGTGCTTGGCACACAGCCACTGTCGCAACCTCTTGCGAGCATGTCGTTCGATAGCTCGATAGGCATTACTGACTGGTCCCAAACAGAAGTAGTTCGCCCACCCAATCATAATTCGATTGAGTGTCGTGATTACTGTTGCTTGGGCCAGGAGGGTCTTGTTCCGTCCGGTTTCCTGGCTGATTGCCTCGCAGATACGTTGCACTCGTTTCTTCGACGGAGTGCTGCCGAGATAGACCCGTCCCGTCTTTGGCGAGTAGCATCGTCCGAACGTGTACCCCAAGAAGTCGAACTTTTCTTCCGGCAGCTTGCAGACCCGCGTCTTGGTATCGTTCACCGTTAACTTCAGCTTCGTCATCATGTCTCGCATCGTGACCAAGGCCTCTTCGGCCCTGTCCCGACAACAGATCACAAGATCGTCGGCGTAGTTAACGATGTACGCTTTCAGACGTCTCTCGTGCCCCAGTTTCTTCCACCCGAGCACGAACCGGCGCATGTACAGATTACTCAGCAACGGGCTGATCGGAGAACCTTGAGGACTACCCCGACCTTCATCCCGATTTCGCGTGCTTCGACGCTTATTTCCACGCTCGTCCGTTTCCTCGACCGGAGCTTCCAGCCACATCTTGATCAGATGGAGCATGTTCCCGTCTACGACCCGGCGAGCTACCGACTTTAGAAGCTCGGAATGCGGAAGAGTGTCAAAGTAGGAGCTGAGATCTGCGTCTACGATTTCTCCATGGCCAGTGTTGATCAGCTTATGGACGTGTCTTACTGCGTCCAGTGCACTGCGGTCTTTCCGATAGGCGTACTGTTCCGGCTGCAGGTCGGCTTCGAAGATAGGTTCGAGCACCAGAACTGCCGCCATTTCCGCCGTCCGGTCACGGATAGCGGGCACCCCTAACGGACGCTGTTTCCCGTCTGGCTTTGGGATGTACACCCGCCGGACAGGAAGTGGTTGATAGGTTCGGTTCTTCAGCTCTTGCGCCAGTTCGTCCAACCATCGCTCCCTGCCGTACGCCTCGATGTCCTCGAACGTTTGGCCGTCGACTCCTGCCGCTCCGCCATTGGCTCTGCAGCATTCGTAGGCGAAAGCCAGAACGTCTCTGCGGTACACCTTGTCGTATAGCGCATAGAAGCGAAAGGTGGGCGCTTCCTTCGCTTTACCGTGCAACGCCGTCTGCAACTTCTGAACGCTTTCTGGGGTTGATAGACTCAACGCCAATCCCTCCGTCTTCGTCGCTTCTTGCGTTTCCTTTCAACTGAGGCCCCTTTGCTCGACCGGCATTGCCCGGCTTCATCGCTCATACGAGCCTCTCCGTCACCCCAAACGGCCCGGCCTGACTCTCGCGAGGTGCCAGTTGATCGCCGAGGCGATCACCGCTGGGGCTTCCCGTGTTGCAGCCAGTTCCTTTTGCTTACATGCCGTCGCCATTACCCCGGCAGGTTTGATGGAACTTATTCGCTCGTACTATTTCCATCAACGTCGGCCTTCCCCAAAAACACGGTGGGTCGGCTCCTGCATTAATCGTTTCGAGGCCTGCTCAGCGTTCACTCACGTTACGGCCTGCATACTCGCCAAGTCGCCTAAGCGACCCTCTACACCAGAGGCTCCGACGACTTCGTTTCCTCTATCGCCGCTCTGATTGCTACCGGGTGGAGCGAAACAGTTCCCGGGTGGGACTTTCACCCACAGTGAACCAGCGCCTTTCACGGCGCAC
>CAVSWK010000032.1:0-4389 GCA_963731525.1 uncultured Acidobacteriaceae bacterium | reverse complement strand
CAGAGATGGCGGACAAGAACGAGACCGGGAAGCAAATGAGCAGAATTCGATGGAACTGCCGGATTGGCAAAGCAGAAGATGGCGGAATTCGGCCAAAGCCAACGTCGCCAGAGCCAGCAACCGCCCCCCGATCCGCCGAAGAAGCCCCAACCAGGTCGAGCTCGCGCTCTTTGGTTCAGAGATCAGCACGCTCAATGGCAAGCCCAAAGAAGAGTTTCGCTCGGAGGAGACAAAGGGAATCGATGAAGACAAATTGCCAACAATACGGTCCTAACCCATTAACCCTCGGTGCAGTGGATCGTCCCGCCGCGCCGTTTGAGGAGCACTCCCCATGCTTACGATCTCGAAACCGCTGTCAGCCAGCCAGGCGCATACTTGCCCCGCGCGGGAGTTTGCCGCGCAGGAACAAAGCTCTGGAGCCGCGATCAGCAGGGCCATAGCGAGTGGCAGGGCAGGCTCGCCGAGCAGTGGAAGCTCACCGGCGCGGTTGAGTCTGAGCACTTCGCGCGGCTGAGTGAAGGCCAGCATCCGGACAGCGAAGAGCAGCTTGTCCGGCATCAGGTTTCGAGAACGTACGAAGGGAAATTCGGCAGGGAAGTGACCAGCGCCGAGCACCGCGCCGGCTGGGACGCCACATTTTCCGCGCCCAAGTCGGTATCGCTCACCGCGCTTGTGGGCGGCGATGACCGGGTCCGGGAAGCCCATCGCCAGAGTGTCCGCGTGGCACTGCGGGAACTTGAGCGTTACACGCAGGCGCGGATCGGCACTGTGCATGCCCCGAGACGACGGGGAAATTCATCGCCGCCACTTTCAGCACGATACCGCGCGGCCCGTCGATGGCTACGCGGCGCCGCAGCTTCATACCCATGCCGTGATCTTCAACATGACCGAGCGGGAGAACGGCTTCGAAAACAGAAAACAAATGCGAGCTTTGCAGCCGCACGAGATGTTCGTGCCAGCGCTACGCCACGGCCGTCTACCGATCCGAGTTGGCACTGCGTCTCGGAAAGCTGGGCTACGACCTGGAGCGCGGCAAGCATGGGCAGCCGGAAATCCGAGGCTACTCGAAGGAATATCTGGAAGTTTCCAGTCCGCGACGAGAACAGATCAAAGATCATCTGCGGGAGCAAGGGATCAACGGAGCCGGCGGCAGCACAGATCGCGGCCCATCATACGCGCGACCGCAAGGAACTGCTGCCTCCTGAAGAAGTCTTACAGCGGCACCGTGAGCTGGCCGCCCAGTATGGGCATCAGGCGGACCGCGTGGTCACTCAAGCGCGCGAACACGGGCAGTATCGGATGCAAGACCCGGAGATGCAAGCGCAGCGGGCCGTGACCTGGGCGCGCGATCACGTCTTCGAGAGATCGGCTATGAGGACCGCCGCGCGATACTTGAAACTGCGCTCGGGCGCGGCATGGGAGAAGCCACGTATGCCCAGATCCGGCGGGAGTTCGAGCGCCGCATCGAGGCCGGGGAGTTCCGTGAAGTCTCGCACGTTGGCGCCGGCAGACAGTACACAACCTTGGCGATGGTGCAGATGGAGCGGGAGATCGTTGTCGCGATGCAAGAAGGCAATCGACGAGACACAGCGATCCGCTGCTGGTCTCGCCGCAGGTGCGCATCGCGACGGAGGATCTCCACTCCGAGCTGAATGCTTCGCAACGCCAGGCGGTGGACGAAATCTTTCTTTCCCGTGAGAAGGTTGTGGGCTTAGACGGCATCGCAGGCGCGGGCAAGACAACGAACCCTTTCCGTTATCCGCGAAGGCGCGGAGGCCGAGGGCTACAGGGTGGAAGGTTTCGCGCCAACATCTCGCGCGGCGCAGAAACTCGGCGAAGCGGGCATCGAAACATCCACGTTACAGAAGCATCTGGCACATGGACAGCAGCCAGATGCAGGCGAGAAACGGCTTTATGTGCTCGACGAATCCTCGCTGGCATCGACCAGGCAAGTGCATGAGTTTCTGAACCGGCTCCATCCGAATGACCGCGTGTTGCTCGTCGGCGACCGGCGACAACATGAGGCGATAGAGGCCGGCCGGCCCTTCGCGCAGCTCCAGGATGCCGGCATGAGAACGGTGAAGCTCGAAGAGATCGTGCGCCAGAAGGACCCGGAACTGAAACAGGTAGTCGAGCAGCTTGCGCGGGGCGAGGTGTGCGAAGCAATACAAAATCTCGACCGGCAGGGCCGAGTCCATGAGATCCAAGGCCACGACGAGCGCATCGCCGCCCTTGCGAAAGAGTACGCAAAATCGCCGGAGAACACGCTGGTGGTTTCTCCCGACAACCGCTCTCGCACGGAGATCAACGAGCGTATCCATGCGGAGCTGCAACGGGGTGGTCTCGTCAGCACTGCGGAGCACCGCATCCCGACGCTGGTACCGCGTCAAGACCTGACCGGAGCCGACCGCACCTGGGCCGAGCGGTATGAGGTGGGCGATGTGCTGCGCTACTCGCGCACATCGAAAGAGACCGGCATCGGGAAAGGCGAGTACGCGCAGGTTAAGAGCATCGATGCTCCGAGCAACCGGCTGACGGTTGAACGGCAGGACGGCACGGAACGAACTTACGATCCACGCCGACAGCAGGGCGTCTCCGTTTTCCGGGAGGAGACGCGGAGTTTTTCAGTGGGCGACCGCATCCAATTCACCGCGCCGGCCAACGAACTGAAAGTTGCGAACCGCGAGTTGGGGACCATCGAGAACATCGACGAAGACGGGCGGCTGCGCCTGAAAATGGACGGTGGCCGTATGGTCGAACTCGATCCGGGCAAGCATCCGCATCTCGACCATGGATATGCCATGACCAGCTACTCCAGCCAGGGACAGACTGCGGACCGTGTCCTGATTCACGTGGACACGGAGCTGGGCGCTAAGGATCTCCTCAACAGCCGCATGGCCTATGTCTCCGTCTCGCGCGGAGCGTACGATGCGCAACTCTTCACCAACGACCGCGAAAAGCTGCCTGCAGCGCTCGGTCACGATGTATCCCGGCAGAGCGCGCATGTGCCCGAGATCAAACCCAATCAGACGATTGCTCCTCAGCAGGAACTGTCCACGGGGCAACAGCGGGAGCACACGAATGAAATCGTTCAGGGTTTCGGCCTTGGTCTGTGACGCTGCATTTCCGAAAGACATTTCCCGGATAGCCAGAGCGTAGCCGAGGCCCGGCCAGTGTCAAGGCCGCGTTCGCGCCGCGTTCGCGGTCGAAGAGCCTTGACACTGGCCTCTGAACCTCGGCTTACTATTCAGCTATCCGGGGGATGTCAGATTCTAGTTCTACGAACCGGGCTCCGCCCCCAAGTCGAACCGCTGTTGGATGCCGACTCGCCGCGGCTGTCAATGAGCGACATCGCGATATTTTGCCAAAGAACACGTCGAAACCGTTACGCCAACTACACTTCGTCTTCAGTCCGGGTCGGCCGCCTTTGGACTTGACGCCACCTGCTCAACACGGTGAATTATCAACCTCGCCTTGTACTCACCCATGTGGCCAAAACCATTTGACCCAAAAGAGACGACAGCCGATTGCGACCCATCTTTTTCGGTTTGCTGTCGGCGCACGCTGGTTCGCTTTTCAATTTCATCGACGCCGTCCAACCGCCCCACCAGCGTGACCAGTGCCGGTTGCTTCTTGGTCATCAGATTGTCGAGTTCTTCTGCCCGATTGTCCCATATGAATGGGAAGTCTGTTTGTGGAGCGAACGGCTCGTCTGGCGTGTCGAGCCAGATGGCTCCGCAATCTTTTTCCGAAAGCCCGTAGTATTCAAACCCTACCGATGCAACCCCCGCCAACCGAATCATCTTGCCGTTAAACGCCGATGGCTGTTTCAAAATAGCACAGACCGACGCATCGACAACGTGCTCTAGTACTGCCGAAACGATAGTCGTTGAAAAGCCCTCCTCGCCACAACTGATATTGCATACGCGAAACTGCAACAACCCACCAAAAGGCTCCTTTTCCCCCGTTACTTCAAGTGGCCTAAACTTCCACTGCTTGACTGCCCTTTCAATTTCAGCGCCGACCATTGGGTGAATTGTGTGAATGACTTTCGCGCATTGCACGTCTCCGCTCACATCCACCCAGACATCCAAAACAGCCACACCCTTCACGTCGAGTTGTCTCACTGGTCCGGACAAATCAACTTCTCGTACAGCCCTTTTTCTCAACTGTTCAGTACTCAGACGTAAACCACCAGAAGGCTCGCAAGGCAGTACTTCGGATGCGCTTGGGGCGGCGATACCCACTCCGAGCAGTAGGGCAATCAGCAGTGAATGGCAACGCATAAGTTCTATCTAAATTAGACACCATGGCGTGGTAAATAGGGCTGTTTAGCTGCATGAGGTGAATCGCTTTTCGTTGGCCCGCAGCCCTAACTGTTGAAACCAG
>CAVSWK010000031.1:0-28956 GCA_963731525.1 uncultured Acidobacteriaceae bacterium | reverse complement strand
TGCACCACTGGCGGTTAGCACAAGTCATCTTCGATGCAGAGAGCTACGACCTGTGGCTCGATCCGGGATGAGAAAAGCAGATGCCGCATCCGAACAGCTGAAGCCCTATGATGCTCGGCTGATGCGGCGCTATCCCGTGAGCACTCGGATCAACCGCGTGGCGAACGACGACGAGGAGCGTTCGCGACCAGTGGAGATCGCCGAGGCTCAGAATCGGCTTTTCGTCTGAGGAACCTAAGTTCTCGTGCAGGTCCAGCGGTCTAGCTCTCGATTTCGCCTAGCCGCAGTACCGGGGACTCGGATCGGCAACAGACTCCATACCGCTGCCAAATCTTAAACCATGGGCTATGCGCGAGCATCTCATCATGCCTTCGATTGGCAGCCGCGAGGTCGCTTGGGCTGAGCGGTCGGGTGTCCGGCACCGAGAGGATATGTTCCAGCCACTCGATTTCAGCGATGGTTTGCTCGGCGTCCATGTGTCTCAATCATCTAGTACGAAACGGGAATAGGTCAAACGAAAGCGGAATTGGCCTTTGATGAGGGATTCGTGCGCGGCGAGTCAGCCATCGTTCTCCCAACGTTGGCACCTAAAATAGTTTCTTTGGCGAGGTAGGGATGGACAGAGGACTGTTGTTCTCAGTGACGAGCGCGAAGTTCTTTCCACGTCCGGCGTTGCAGGAAGCTTCCGTCTACGTTCTGTTCATCTTTAGGAACAACGGCCACGGCATCGTGAATGACAGAACATTCTCTCCAGGGATGCCCGAGCATTTTGGCGTGCGGAGAGGTCGGTCATTCCCACCAGTGCACGAGGATGCTCCCGTTCCAGTTCACGATAGGCGAAGATGCCCATAATCTGGCAGCCTGCGCCCCACAGAACCGCCACATTTTCCAGATCGGGTTCGGTATAGTTCGCCAACACCACCAGCGCGGAGAATTGGTCAGGATTGACGAACAACATGACGCTCTTGTTGTCGTTGTTCTCCGGATCGGAAGCATCAAGTGGCTTCACGACGACGTATTGCGCCGGAATGTCGCGCATGGGCGTAAAATGCTCCTGCCTGCGTGGGCGCATACAACTCATGACTTCCCTTGCATGACCGGCCGTGCGGCGGGCGTAGCCGTGGAGGTCGAAGTCGAGAAATATTCCAACCACACGATGCGCAGAACAGCGACTGCCGGCACCGAGAGGTACACGCCGGCAAGACCTCCCACTTGACTTCCCACCATCAGCGCAAATACCACGGTCAGCGGCTGCAGTTCCAAAGTGTCACCCATGATGCGAGGCGAGTTCACATAATCCTGCAAAAGCCTCCACACAATCACCAAACCCGCCATCCAGATCCAGTGTGAGTGACTCAGGAAGCCGATTGTCAGCATTGTCGCGGCCGAAGCGATCCATCCCACGACTGGAAGGAATTCCAAAACCCCTCCCAGAAGGCCGAGCGCGATCGCATACGGAAATCCCAGGGCCAGCAGCGAGATGCTATAGAAGACGAAGGAGAGACCTGCCACAATCGAGAGGAAGCGAAACACACTCTATGCCCGGTTTTGGTTGGACGTTCCAGGGAAGGCGAACCGCGTCTATAAAAGCGTCCGCATCTGCCCTGTGCACGGACCGGGGAGCCTCAACAAATTCGAGCAAAAGCCACGATTGAAAGAGATCATCGCTGAGCTCGGAGCAAACTCCGAGGAGGTCTTCCGCGAAGCGGAAGCCGCGAACCTCGGAACCACGTTCAAGGAACAAGCGGAGAGATGGTTCAAAGCAGTGCAAACACGGAAGCGGAGGCCAATCAAACCGCGTACCGCAGATGCGTGGGCAACCTATCTCTCTTACATCAACGCACAAATCGGGGAAATGCCGCTGACGTCGGTGAACAACCTCGCAGTGAAGGAATTCATTGCGAAGATGGCCTCCGAAGTAAAGAAGGGCAAGCCACGTTTCTCCGCGAAGACGATCAGCAACTACGTACAGGTTGTGAAGATGGTAGTGGCGTCAGCGGTCAACGATAAGGGGGAGGAGATCTATCCTGTGAAGTGGAACCATGACTTCATGGATCTGCCCGAGGTCAAAGACCAGAGGACTCCTACTTTCTCGGCCGAGGAGATCAGCACGATCGTCTCGAAGGCCGAGGGACAGTATCAAGTCCTCTATTATGCCTTGCTTGCGGGGACGGGTCTTCGGATCGAGGAAGCCTTTGCCCTCCAAGTGGAGGAGATCGAACACTCTGTTATTCGTGTCCGCCACAGCATGTGGAACGGCAAACTGTACTCGCCGAAGACGGCGGCGGGGCTTCGCGAGGTGGACATCCCTAATTCGCTGGCTGAGTTGCTACACAATCATCTAAACGGACATAGTACGGGGTTCGTTTTCAGAAGTGCGGTGGGAACACCGCTGGCTCGCTCAAACGTGTTGCGGAGGAGCCTACACAAGATCTTGGGGGAGATGGGCCGCGAGAAGTGCGGGTTCCATGCTTTTCGGAGATACCGTGTGACTCATCTTCGCAAGCAGCGAGTGCCAGAGGATCTGTTGCGCTTTTGGATCGGTCACGCCGACGGGAGCGTCACGGATGGTTACTCGAAGGTGAAGGAAGATGTTGAGTTCCGCAGATTCACGGCGGAACAGGCGGGACTCGGTTTCCACATGCCCACTGTGGTACCGAAATTGCCAGTTGCACCCTGTTGCACGAAAAAACGCTCGACTGAATTCGCGATAACCGCTTGAAAAGATTGGTCGGGGAGAGAGGATTTGAACCTCCGACCCCCTGGTCCCGAACCAGGTGCTCTACCAGGCTGAGCCACTCCCCGACTGACAATTGGATGGCAGCCGCCACGAGAACGACGTGGCGACTCGAACTCAGACAGTATAACATTCTGCGGTCGGACGATTGACTCGGACGATTGGCTCGCTAGCGCCCGGTTCTGTCGTCGACAGCCGGTGCTTCCGGCGGATGACTTGCCGCAATGATTTCAAGGAGCGTCGAGTTTCTGCGCTACCGTGCGGTGCCGTTCCCTGGAACGTTCACCCGTGGTGAAGATAAATTGTTGCGCTGACGAGCCTCCCGTCTTGCCTGGGCGGGCACGCAAAGGCTGCTACAATCTTCGTCATAGTCGTCTTACTACCACTATTAAAATGTTTCTATGCTGGTTTTTACTGCTGGAAGGTTGTTAACTCCGACGGATGCCCTCGAGCATCCTCTCGTGCTCGTCGACCAGGGACGCGTCCTCGAAATTTCCACTCGGAACAGCCGGCAACTTCCCGCCGGAGTTTCCATTTCCGATCTCGGCGATGGCGTGATGGCGCCGGGTTATGTAGACCTTCACATTCACGGCAGCGCCGGATATGACGTCATGGACGATATCGCTGAGGCTCTGCCGGCCATCGAGCAACTGCTCGCGCGCCATGGGGTCACGAGTTACTACCCGACCACCGTCACCGCTCCGATGGATAAGATTTTGCGTGCACTCGAACGGCTGGCGGATGCAATCGACGAGCGCGAACGAGATCGCGAACAAGAACATCCGAATGGCAAGCGTCGAGCCCTCCCGCTCGGAATCCATCTCGAGGGGCCATTCATCAGCCATGCGCGTCGAGGGGTACATCCACCGGAAAATCTACTGGCTCCCACGCTGGCCACGTTCGAGAGGTTCTGGCAAGCGGCCCGCGGCCGCATTCGCATGATGACCATCGCTCCCGAACTGGAGGGCGCGCCCCAGGTCATTGCCGAAGCCGCGCGGCGCAGCGTTTGCGTCAGCCTCGGACATTCCGACGCCGATTTTGCAGCGGCCGAACGCGGAATCGCGGCGGGAGCGCATCATGCGACCCATACTTTCAATGCCATGCGTCCGCTGGACCATCGTAGTCCAGGCATTTTGGGTGCGGTGCTCACAGATCGTCGCCTGAGCGCGGATATCATCGCCGACGGAGTTCATCTTGATCCGGCGATCGTGAAGCTCGTTGCTGACGCCAAGGGCCCGGAGCAAACGGTGCTCATTACGGATGCGATTTCGGCGACCGGCATGCCCGATGGGCGTTACCGGCTTGGATCTTTCGAAGTGGACGTTCGCCATGGCAAATGCATGGCGAACGGCAAGCTGGCCGGAAGCGTTTTGACCATGGATCGCGCCGTGCGCAATCTGGCGCGTTTCGCGGAATGGGATCTGCCACAGGCAATAACGGCCGCTAGCCGAAATCCTGCGCGGGTGGCGCGGGTAGCGAATAAGGGCGTTCTCGCGGTGGGAGCCGATGCGGACTTTGTGGTCCTAAGCCCGGAAGGCGAAGTGTTGCGGACTTTTATCGGCGGCGTGGAATGCTCCAAGTGCTAGCGCTCAGTTCCCGGTTCTCTGTTCTCAGAGAAATCAGTGACAGGAGTTTATGTTCGGGTCATTCCTCTGGATTCTTATGGTGAATTGAAGACTGAGGACTGAGATCCGGGAACTGAGAACTGCTGTTGAAAAAAGTGCGACGGTCAAGGGGACGAAGAGTAATGGCTGCGACCCGCAAATTTCCGCATCATCTGATTCGAGAGATTTTTGAGCAGCCCGACGCTCTGCGGCGAACCATTGAACCTCGTGTCTCGCTGGCCGAGGGACTGGTTCACCTCGATGAAGTCCATATCTCACGCGAGGAACTGCGCGCGCTGCGGCGGATTAACATCGTGGCTTCGGGAACCAGCCGTCACGCCGGGATGACGGGCCAGTACATGATGCAGGAACTGGCCGGTGTGCCGGTCGATGTGGATTACGCCAGCGAGTTCGAATACCGCAACCCGATGATTGGGCGGGGCGAACTCAGCATCTTTATTACTCAGTCGGGAGAAACCGCCGACACGACTGCAGCGCAGCGCGAAGCGCGGCAGAAGGGGTCGCGTACGGTCGCAATTTCGAACGTCGAAGGCTCGACGATCGCGCGCGAAGCCGACGGTTTCATCTACACCCACGCTGGTCCGGAGATCAGCATCGCCTCGACCAAGGCATTCACCGCTCAGATGGCATGTTTGTTTCTGTTCGCGCTGTACCTCGGCGAAATCAAGGAGAAGGTTGCGACCGCCCTGGCCCGGCGCTACATCGACGAACTTCTCGCCCTACCTCCAAAGACGGAAACGATCCTGGCGGCGTCCGATCAAGTAGAGAATCTGGCCGAGCTTTACTATCGCGTGGACGACTTCATGTTCCTTGGCCGCGCCATCCACTACCCGATCGCGATGGATGGAGCTCTCAAGTTGAAAGAAGTTTCCTACATTCACGCCGAAGGCTATCCCACCGGAGAAGCCAAGCACGGACCGAACGCGCTGATTGATTTCCGCTTGCCGCTGGTCATGATCGCGACCTGTGACCGCAACCATGCGGGCTCCGTGTTGCGCTATGACAAGAATGTCAACAACATGGAAGGGTTCAAGAAGCAAGGCGGGACGGTGATCGCTCTGGCGACGGAAGGAGACACAACCGTGCCGCAGTTGGCGAACCACACCATCTTCATCCCCAATGCCCCGGAACTGCTCTCGCCGATTCTGGAGATCGTTCCTCTGCAGCTGTTTGCCTATTATGTCGCCGCCAAGCGCGGCCTTGATGTGGATCGGCCGCGCAACCTGGTGAAGGCCGTGACGTTAGAATAAAGACAGTCGTTGGTCGGTAGTCGCTGGTCGTTCGCGGTTCGCAAGCGCTTTGACCAACAACTGTTCTTCCGCATGAAAGATTTCTTGCAAAAACGGCTGGTACGCCCCATCGTGCAGTTGCTCACCCAGGGCATCACGCCGGAGAAAATCGCCCTCAGCCTGGCTTTTGGGTTCATGCTCGGTCTGTTTCCCGTGCTGGGGACGACTTCCCTGCTCTGCCTGATCGCGGCCATGCTTTTCCGGCTCAACTTGCCCGCGGTTCAACTCGTAAATATTCTAGTGAACCCGCTCTGGTTCGCTCTGTTGATTCCGTTTATTCGACTCGGCGAGCGATTATTCGGAGTGCCGCCACTGGCGATGACCGCCAGCCAGATCCTCGCGCTGGCGCACGCTGGTTTCCTGCATTCCTTTAGTGTGCTGTGGTTGACCGCGCTGCGGGCGGCCGCCGCGTGGCTGCTGGTTGGTCCTGTGGGAATTATTCTCCTCTATTTGATTCTGGTGCCGATGATCCGGCGCTTGGCTCCATCGCCGACTGCTTCTCGCACACAGGCTAGTAAGGGCGGGGACGATGGAGTTGGCGAAGTCGCTGGTCGTTAGTCGTTAGTCGTTCGCGAACGTGTGCCCCCGACTAACGACCGGCGACCGGCGACTGGCTTTTCTGCCGCCCCCCAGCAAAATTCCTCCCGATTGCTTATGATGGGGAATCGTATTAATCGTGGGGGCAGAGTGGCTGAGACGCAACAGACCAACGGAATTGAAGTCCTCGAAACGCGGGAGTGGCTGGACTCGCTCGACTATGTTCTCTCGCATGGCGGACCGAACCGCGCCGGACGTCTCCTCCAGCAACTGGCGCTGCATGCTCGGCGCGAAGCTGGGATCAACCTGCCGTTCTCGGCGACGACTCCCTACCAGAATACGATCCCGTCCCGCCAGCAACCGCCGTTTCCCGGCAGCCAGGAGATGGAGCGCCGCATCAAGAGTTTGGTGCGCTGGAACGCCATGGCCATGGTCGTCCGCGCCAACAAGATTCAGGAAGGCATTGGCGGACACATCTCCACATTCGCTTCGGCGGCCACGCTCTACGAAGTCGCGTTCAATCATTTTTTTCACGCCTCCACGGAATCCGGCGACCGCGATGTTGTCTATTTTCAGGGACACGCCGCGCCCGGAATTTACGCTCGCGCCTATCTCGAAGGCCGCATCCCCAAAGAGAAATTAGAAAACTTCCGGCGGGAAATGAAACCAGGCGGCGGACTCTCGTCGTATCCGCATCCCTGGCTCATGCCCGACTTCTGGGAATTTCCCACCGTGTCCATGGGACTCGGCCCGATTCAGGCGATCTATCACGCGCGCTTCATCAAGTATCTAGAAAATCGCGGGCTGAAAACCTCCACCGGCGGCAAAGTCTGGGCCTTTCTGGGCGATGGCGAAATGGACGAACCGGAATCGCTCGGCTCGATCACGCTGGCGTCGCGCGAACGGCTAGACAACCTGATTTTCGTTGTCAACTGCAATCTGCAGCGCCTCGACGGACCCGTGCGCGGCAACGGCAAGATCATCCAGGAACTGGAAGCGATTTTCCGCGGCGCGGGATGGAATGTCATCAAGCTGATCTGGGGCGGCGATTGGGATCCGCTCATTCAGGCCGATCGCGATGGCCTGCTCGTCCGCCGCATGGGCGAGATCACCGACGGGCAGTATCAGAAATATTTCGTCGAGAGCGGCGCGTACTTCCGGCAGAATTTCTTCGGCACCGATCCCCGGCTGCTGAAGATGGTGGAGCATCTTTCGGACGAGCAACTCGCCCGCATGCGACTCGGCGGTCACGACCCCATCAAAGTGCACGCCGCATACAAGGTCGCAGTTGAGCACACCGGATCCCCAACCATCATTCTCGCCAAGACCATCAAGGGCTATGGACTCGGCGAAGCGGGCGAAGGCAAGAACATTACGCACCAGCAGAAAAAGCTGAATGACGATGAGTTGCAAATCTTCCGCTCGCGCTTCGGCATCCCGATTCCAGACGGCGAGCTTCACAATGCGCCCTTCTATCGTCCCGCCGACGACAGCGCGGAAATCAAGTACATGCAGGAACGCCGGAAGCAACTGGGCGGCTACATGCCGGTGCGGAAAGTGCGCGCCACGCCGCTGAAGCCGGTTTCTGAAGCGATCTTTGAAGAATTCTACAAGGGCACCGAGGGTCGCGATGCTTCCACCACCATGGTCTTCGTGCGCATGCTCTCGAAATTGCTGCGCGATCCTGAAGTTGGGAAGTTCATCGTGCCCGTGGTTCCCGACGAAGCCCGCACGTTCGGCATGGAGGCGCTTTTCCGCCAGGTCGGCATCTATTCGAACGTAGGCCAGCTCTATGAGCCGGTCGATATGGATACTCTCCTTTATTACAAGGAGGCGAAGAACGGACAGATTCTTGAAGAAGGCATCACCGAGGCGGGATCAATGTGCTCTTTCATCGCCGCCGGTACCGCGTATGCCAATCACGGCATCAACACGATCCCCTTCTTTATTTATTACTCGATGTTCGGACTGCAGCGCATCGGCGACCTGATCTGGGCCGCGGCCGACATGCGCTGCCGTGGTTTTCTCATCGGAGGCACGGCAGGAAGAACGACGCTGGCGGGCGAAGGGCTCCAGCACCAGGATGGACACAGCCACGTGCTGGCTCTCGCGGTGCCGAACCTGCTTGCTTATGATCCGGCCTTCGCGTATGAGATCGCCATCATCATTCAGGATGGCATCAAGCGCATGTACGTCGATGGTGAATCCATCTTCTATTATTTGACGGTCGGGAACGAGCCGCTGCCGATGCCCGAGATGCCCAGCCAGGCGGGCGTCCGCGAGGGCATCCTCAAAGGCTTGTATCGCTATCGTACGTCCGAAAAGAAAAACGCGAAGCTGCGAGCGCAGTTACTGGGCAGCGGCGCCATCATGTTTGAGGTGCTCAAGGCGCAGGCGATTCTTGAGAAGGACTATGGCGTCGCGGCCGACGTCTGGAGTGTAACCAGCTACAAGGAACTCTATAAGGAATCCAACGACTGCGCGCGCTGGAACATGCTGCACCCCACGCAGAAAGCAAGAGTGCCGTACGTTACCCAGGCACTGAAGGGTGCGCCTGGCCCATTCATCGCGGCCTCGGATTACATGAAAGTCCTGCCGGAGAGTATCGCCCAGTGGGTTCCGGGCAAGCTGCTATCGCTGGGCACAGACGGTTTCGGACGCAGCGAAAACCGCGCCTCCTTGCGAGACTTCTTCGAAGTGGACGCCAAACATATTGTGCTCGCCACGCTGCATGCCCTGGCGGGCGAAAAGTCCGGCGAGAAGTCTGGCGAAAAGAAGGACGGTGCCGACGCGGTCAGTGCGAAACTTCTGGACAAGGCAATCCGCGATCTAGGCATCAATCCGGAAAAACGCAACCCAGCCACCAGCTAGGACGAAAGAGCGAGCAGCTCTGAACAGTGTGCGTGAAAAACTCGTCTTCGGCCAAGCCTGTGGAACGAAGCACAGAGAATCCAGCCCCGGAGGGGCGAACTAGCTTAGCCCAGCGCTTCAGCGCTGGGTAAGAGTGAACCAGATGATTCAAGTCCCGGAGGGACGACCGAGCTCTCACGCACGCTCTAAAGAGCCGGAGGGAAAACGAAAGAATGGCAACGGAATTTAAACTGCCCGAGCTCGGCGAGAATATTGAAACCGGCGACCTGGTCCGTTTGATGATCAAGCCCGGCGCCAGCATCGCCGAAGGCGAACCTGTGATGGAACTCGAGACCGACAAGGCGGTCGTCGAAGTGCCCTCGTCGGTGACTGGCACCATCGGGGAAATCCGCGTAAAGGAAGGCGACAAGCTGCGAGTGGGGCAGGTCATCTTCACCGTCGAAAATGGAACTGGAACAAAGCCCGCTTCGAAATTGGAAAAGCCGGCCGCACAGCCCAACACTGCTCCCGCGGCTCCGGGTCCTGCAGTTTCAGTCTCCGCAACCCCGGCAAAGCCAGCCCCCACGGCCGCGCCTCAGCCCGAGCGCCGAGCCACGCCCGCGTCTTTGTCCTCCACCGCCAGCGAGTTCAAGCTCCCGGAACTGGGGGAGAACATCGATTCCGGCGATCTGGTGCGGTTGATGATCTCGGTAGGCACGAACGTTTCTGAAGGCCAGCCGGTCATGGAGCTCGAAACCGATAAAGCCGTTGTCGAAGTTCCTTCCACGGTCAGCGGCGTGGTGCGCGAGATCAAAGTAAAAGAAGGTCAGAAGGTCAAGGTTGGTGAGGTCATCTTTACGCTGGAGGGCGGTGTAGCCCAGGTGGAACCTGCTCGCAGGCACGAACCGGTGGAACACATCTCCGGACAACAAGCGGCGCGGCTGGCGTTTCAGCTGGCCATGCGCGCCGAGGGCAAAACCGAAGAACAGGCGCTGCCACCGGATCAACCGCCAGCCCCGACACCGGCGTTCAGCATGCCGGTGCAGCTGGGTAAGGTTGCGGGCACCGACCGCGATCCGGTGCCGGCGGCACCGCACGTGCGTCGCCTGGCGCGGGAAATCGGCGTCGAAATCCGCAATGTGCAGGGCAGCGGACCCGGCGGGCGTATCAGTGAAGACGACGTAAAGCTGTGCGCCAAGAATGCTCTCATAGCGGCAACCGCTGCGGCACAAGCTCCACGCGAAAGCTTCGTCGAACCCGAACTGCCCGACTTCTCCAAGTGGGGCAAGACAGAACGTGTCTCGATGCGCGGAGTACGGCGTAAAACCGCCGAGCACCTGCGTCAGGCATGGAACACAATTCCTCATGTCACCCAGCAGGACCGCGCCGACATTACCGAACTAGAGCAGCTGCGCGCCCGCTTCGCGCCAAGAGGGGAAGAAGCCGGCGGCAAGATGACGGTGACCGCGATCGCGCTGAAAGTCTGCGCGTCAGCCCTGAAAGTGTTCCCCCAGTTCAACGCCTCGATTGATATGGCGAAAGAAGAAATCGTCTACAAGCAGTACATCAGTATCGGCGTCGCCGTGGACACCGATCGCGGACTGCTCGTGCCAGTGATTCGCGACGTAGACAAGAAAAATATCGTAGAGTTGGCGGCGGAGATGACACAGCTTTCGAAGAAGGCGCGCGACCGCAAGCTAACGCCCGAGGAAATGGAAGGCGGCACCTTCACCATCACCAATCTAGGCGGAATCGGAGGCACCGGCTTCTCTCCCATCGTGAATCATCCCGAGGTAGCGATCCTCGGCCTTTCGCGTTCGCGCATGGAGCCGGAGTGGGTAAACAACAAATTCGAGCCGCGCTTGATTCTGCCCCTCTCGCTCTCGTACGATCACCGGTTGATCGATGGCGCCGACGCCGCCCGTTTCTTGCGCTGGATAGCGGAAGCCTTCGAGCAGCCGTTCTTGCTTTCGGTTCAGGGATAATGAAAGGGCGCCGCTTAACGTTCACGCTGCTGGGGTTGGCTGGGCTTCTCGCAATTGTTTCCGCAGATTCGTGGGTACGCTATATGGGGCAAGGAATCGCCTACGGCGGTCTTGTTGGTCTGCCGGGACGAGAACAGGATCTTGCGACATTCGGATCGAGGGCTATAAAGTTTTTGGAGATCGCAGTTTGTTCTGAAGCATTGGCCGTCGCCACTGTCTCGTGGGTTTTTGCCGCCGCTTGCAAACCCGCCTGGCTCAGGCTGTGCCTTGCCCTAGGCGTGGCCATTGCCGCAAATGTTTGTACCTATGCGGTGGTGCATGGACTGTGAAGATCGATTCATTTCTTAAGACGGACCGCTAGCAAGAATTCTGGATCAGTAAATTTTGAGGATAAATAGCGACATGTCGAACACATCGAATCTCCGTGTAGCTGTAATCGGTGGGGGTCCCGGCGGTTATGCCGCCGCATTTCTGGCTGCCGACCTGGGCATGAAAGTTACGCTGATCGATCCGGAAGTAAACCCCGGAGGCGTCTGCCTCTATCGCGGCTGCATCCCGTCCAAGGCCCTGTTGCATGTAGCCAAGCTGCTCGAAGAAGCCGAGCAGGCCAAGAACTGGGGCATCGAGTTCGGCGAGCCCAAGGTTGACCTGAATAAACTCCGCGGATGGAAAGAGAGTGTGGTCAAAAAGCTGACCGGCGGACTGGGACAGTTATCCAAGCAGCGGTCGGTCCAGTTGGTACAGGGCAAAGCGGCATTCGTGAATTCGACGACGTTAAGAGTTACGAAGACCGCGGCAGGCGGAGAAGAAAATCTGACTTTCGACCGCATCATTATCGCCACCGGATCGCGTCCCACCGTTGTGCCCAGCCTGAAACTAGACAGCCCGCGCCTAATGGATTCAACCGGCGCTCTCGATCTGCCCGACATTCCGAAAACGCTGCTCGTCATCGGCGGCGGCTACATCGGATTGGAACTAGGATCGGTCTACGCCACACTCGGCACCAAGGTGACCTGCGTTGAAATGATGCCCGGGTTGCTCCCCGGCGCCGACCGCGATCTGGTCCTGCCCCTGCACAAGCGCCTGGAAAAACTCTTCACCGCGATCCTGCTGAACACCACAGTCAAATCTCTCAAGGACGAGAAAACCGGCATCCGCGTAACGTTCGATGGTCCAGCTGTAAAAGAAAAAGAACAGGTCTTCGACCGCGTGCTGATGTCGGTGGGACGCCGTCCAAATTCCGAGATCCCCGGCCTCGACCAGACGAAGGTCAGAATCAACCAGAAGGGATTCATCGAAATCAACGAGCAGCGGCAGACGGCCGATCCCGCGATCTACGCCATCGGCGACGTAGCCGGCGAACCGATGCTGGCCCATAAGGCAATGCACGAGGGACGCACCGCCGTGGAAGCCATCGCCGGTCACAAGGTTGCGTTCGAGCCGAATGCGATTCCTGCGGTCGTGTTCACCGATCCTGAGATCGCGTGGGCTGGTCTGACGGAAACCCAGGCCAAAGAACAAGGACGCGAAATCACCGTCGCCAAGTTCCCGTGGGCCGCTTCAGGGCGCGCCATCACGCTCGACCGTCCGGAGGGATTAACCAAGCTGCTCATCGATCCAAAGACGGAGCGCGTGCTCGGCGTAGGCATCGTGGGCGCGGGCGCGGGCGAACTGATAGCCGAAGGCGTGCTGGCCATCGAAATGTGCGCGCTGGCGGCTGATGTCGGGATGACGATCCATCCGCACCCAACCCTATCGGAAACGATGATGGAATCGGCGGAAGTCTTCTATGGACAAGCCACCGATATCTATCGTCCCAAGAGGTAGCACCGTAGCGCCGCTGTCTCGGCGGCTTTCGGGACACCCGGCAAGATGCCGGCGCTACCTGTTTGCCGTCAGAGTACACAAGGTTGCAATGAAAAAACAGGCGCTTGTTCTTATCGTTTGCGCTTTCCTTCTCGGCCTGATGCCAGCGCCGCTGGTAGCCCAATCTGTGCCTACCCTGCTGAAGCCTGGCGCTCAGCCGCAAGCACCGGCTTCCGCAGCCGCCGATCCGCTGGGACGCGACACGCCCTCGGGAACCGTGCTCGGATTCCTCCATGCCGCGCAGGATGGAAATGAAAGGACCGCCGCCGATTACCTGCAAATGAGCGCCGCGCGCCGCCAGTCACAGGGACCTGACATGGTCGGCAAGCTGAAAGTCCTGATGGACAGCGCCTTCGTGGGTGACCTCCGACGCTTCACCCGCCCCGAGGGCGATCTCGACTACGGCACCTCCGATCAGCAAACCATCGGAAACTTTTCCACCCGCGACGCGGATGTTCCCGTTGTCCTCGTCAGGGTCACCGATCCGAATGCTGGGAAAATCTGGCTCTTTTCCGCTGACACGCTCGGCAAAGTCCCGGAGTTGTACGACAACGTCGAGGCGCACCTGGTAGAAAACAAAATCCCGCAGAGTCTGGTGCGAAATGTTTTTCTAGGCATGCCACTCTGGCAATGGCTGGCGCTGTTCGCCGCGATTCCGGTGGCTCTCGCGATCGGTTGGACGATGGTTCTGCTGCTGGCGATTCCGCGCCGGCTTTGGCTCAAGTTCAAAAATCGCCCCAACCTGCATTCTTACAGCCGCATGTCCAAGCCGCTGCTCGTCTCATTCAGCGCGCTTGCTCATCGCGCAATTGCTGACTACCTCGGCCTGCCGCTGTTGCCACGGATTTATTACTACCGGGCCATCGGCGTTCTCATCAGCATTGGCATTTTCTGGCTTCTGCTCCGCGTCACCACCCTTACAATGCAGCGCCTGCGTATGCATGCCATAAGCGGGGGCCGCATCGGCACCGGAACCCTGATGGTGTTGGCCGAGCGGCTGCTCACCGCGCTGGTGGTGGTCGCCGCCATCCTGGCCATACTCGCTATCCTGGGCTTCAAACTGACCACCGTGCTCGCCGGCCTCGGCATCGGCGGCATTGCCATCGCCTTCGCCGCCCAGAAGACACTCGAAAATCTATTTGGCGGAATTTCCGTTCTGGCCGACGAAGTCATTCGCGTCGGAGATTACTGCCGCTTCGGCGACCGCACCGGAACCGTGGAAGACATCAGCCTGCGCTCTACTCGCGTTCGTACCGACGCACGCACCGAGCTTTCCGTCCCCAATGGCACCCTCGCCACCATGAGCATTGAGAATTTCACCCGTCGCGACAAAATTCTGTTCAACCCTGCGCTCGCGATCAGGTATGAGACGACGGGGGACCAATTGCGCTATCTGCTGGCTGAAGTCCGACGCATGTTATACGAGCATCCGAAAGTCGAAAGCGACAGCGCAAGCATCCGCTTCGCCAATTTCGACACCAGCGCCTTGCGCCTTGAGATCTCCGGCTACGTGCTTACCCGCGATTCCAACGAATTCATTGCGATCCGCGAAGACCTTTTGCTGCGCATCATGGATATCGTCGAAAAATCGGGCAGCGGCTTCGCCTTCCCGTCGCAAACCATGTACTTCTCGCGCGATTCCGGCCTCGACAAGGAGAAAGGCGCCGCGGCCGAGCAGCAGGTCCAGCAATGGCGGGACCAGCACAAGCTGCCCTTCCCTGACTTTGCGCCCGCCGATAAGTCAGCCTTTCGCGGCTCGATTGTCTATCCTCCGCCCGAGTCGGCCACCGGAGGAAACCAGCGCCTTCCCTGAAACTGCTGGACGCGTCCCGCTTACTCCGGTAACTTGCGGCTTTCCACGGCGGTTCCTAGCATGAGAGAGCCATGCCACTTGCTCTGCTGTTATCGCCGGATGACCAGGCAGTCACTGCAATTACTGGCGTTTTGGAAGAAATGTCAGTAGCTTGCGAGCGCCCCCTGGACGGAGTATCCGCTGCCCAGAAACTTAATTCGCAAAGCTTCGACCTCGTGTTGGTCGATTGCGAAAATCTGCCGGCAGCCAAGCTGATCTTTGACGTTTGCCGCCGCGGAAAAACCGGCAATAACCCCGTCCCCATCGCCATCGTCGATGGCCGCGCCGGTCTGCCCACGGCTTTTCGCCTGGGCGCGGAACTGATTCTGACCAAGCCGGTCGCGAAAGACCAAGCCCGAAGCACAATCCGCACCGCCGTCAGCCGCGTGCGAAAAGACGTCCAGATCAACGCGAGTGTTCCCACGCCACCGGCGAGCGCGGCCGTGGCCAACGCGGATATGGCTAGCGCGGATGTGACCAGCGCCGGCATAACCGAAGAACGCGCGCACGCCGCAGCCGCAGCCGCAGCCGTTTCTTCGCAAATGACAAGCTTTGCGGACCCCGCTCCAGGCTTCGTTCCAACCTCCGTTCTGGACGCTGCTTCGGAGACATTCGCCGCGCCCACCCCAACGACGGAGATGCATTCCGCTGTAGATGATGATGAGATCGATGTCGCACCCGAAATCCTAAAGTTGATGCCGGAGTCCGCATCTTTTGCAGCACCCTCTTTGCCGGAGTCGTCTCCGGCTCCTCCCGTCTCGGAAAGTTTCAAACCCAAGCCCCCACTACAACCTTCCGACGATCCCGTGCTTGCCGAACTGGAGAGAGAGGAACAAGAATCGCAACTGGCCAAAGCGCAACAGGAAATCTCGAGCCCAGCCCAATCGGCGCCGAAGAAACCGGCAGCCATAGCGGACGCCCCGGTCTCCTCGCCCCGCCAGCACGGCCGAAAGAAAACAAGCAGCCTGCTGGCCGCGTTGCTAATGCTCGCGCTAGCCGGCGGCGGCTTCTATGCCGCGTGGATGTATCAGCCCGGGTTCCGAGCCACCGCCCAACCGCAGATTGATCGCTTGCTGACCGCCGTTGGAATGGCGCTGCCGCCGACTCCGGCGCCAAGTCCCGCGAAACCTTCGACGCACGTGGCTCCGGCCACATCTGCGTTCCCCGCATCGGGATCACCGACCCATCCGACTCAAATTCAATCAACAGGCCAAGGTTCCACCGCAGGGTCATCAACAGGTTCAGCGGCAGGTGCAGCAACAACGTCCAACGCTACGTCTGCTCCTGTCCATCCGTCGTCTGCGCCCGGCGCAGCAGTCGTGCCGCCACTTTCCGCCACCACAAACCCGTCTGCGCCTCTTCTCGCCAAGCCTGAGGTCAAACAACCCACCATCGGAAAAGTCACCACCGCAACTCCGTCCGACGCCCAACTGCCCGGAGAAAGCAGCGCCATCATTCTCTCTGCCAAGGGTGCCGAACAACGCCTGGCTCAAAGTGTGCCGCCGAAATACCCCGTCGAAGCGCGCCCGGAAGGCGCGGAAGGAACGGTCGTTCTGAAAGAGGTCGTTGATGAGAACGGCAATGTTGAGAGCGTGCGACTGGTAGAGGGAAACGCCACCCTGGCAACCGCCGCCATCAAAGCCGTCAAGCAGTGGCGCTATCGGCCATACGTCCGCGACGGAAAGGCCGAGCCTTTCCAGACGGTCGTGATCATCGACTTCCAGCGCCCATAACCGCGCACAAGGTCAGAAACGTCGTTAGTCGTTAGCCGTTAGTCATTAGTCGTTAGTCGATCGCTGACCGGTGCCCTGCTATCTAGGCGATCCGGCAAGCCGCGAACGACTAACGACCATCGACCCTCAGTTCAATTACCCACGTAACTTGCCGGTACCCACCGCATTACCTAGGATGGCCTCATTATGGGTTACCAAGCCTTACTTTTCTCTCCCGATGAAAAACTGGCTCGCGTCGTAAGCCAGGTCTTCACCGAATTGGACTTTACGGTCGAGCCGGCGCACGAACCATTCGGCGCGGTTAAGAAATTGATGGCCCAGCGTTACGACGCTATCGTCGTAGACTGCGATAACGAACAGAACGCCTCCCTGCTCTTCAAGAGCGCAAGAAATTCCAGCTTCAATCAAAGCTCGCTGGCCATCGCCTTGGTCGAAGGGCAAGCGGGCGTGGCCAAGGCTTACCGCATCGGTGCCAACCTGGTGCTCACTAAACCGATCAACGTCGAGCAGGCCAAGGGAACACTTAGGGTCGCGCGAGGACTCCTGCGCAAGAACTCCGATGCTGCAGGCAACGTTACCAGCGGGGCAGGTCCCGCAATGCCCCCTAGAACCGCGCCAAGTCCCGCCGTCAGTTCATCCCAACCGGCAAGTCGAGGCGCGGCAGCGTTTGCTCCACCGCCAGACCGTCCTGGGCTTCCTGAATTTGAAGCTCCGCTGCCGACGACGATTCCAGAAGCGCTTCCGCATGGGCTTCCCACAATGAGCGCATCATCCCCAGCGCAAAACCGGATTACGATGGGAGCCGCGCCAGCTGTGCCAGCGCGGCCAGCCGTCGCTGCGTCCGCCCTAGCCCAAAATACAAGCTCTGCGTTCACGTCTCCGGGATCAGCCGCAGCGCCAGCTCCGGCAAAAAAAGTAACGGTTCCGCCAGCAACGGAAAACAAGACAGTTCAATCGGAGCCTGCCAATCGGTCGCATGATGGCGCTCCCATGCTGAGTTCTCTGTCGGTTGCCGACCCCCCCTCGTTTTCCTCATTAGGCGAAGAACAAGATTCCGGCGCATCGGGAGGCAACAAGAAAATCATAATTGCCGCTGTGATTATCGTTGTTCTCGCAGCACTCGGCTACCTTAGTTACGGCAATCTGGGCAAGTCCAGCACATCCACCCCGGCTCCGCAGACCGTGAGCACGCCCCAGGACTCAGGAAACCTGAACTCAGGAAAGCAGGACTCCGAGCAGCCCGCTCCTGCTCTGGCACCCATGTCCTCTCCGAAACCCTCGGCGAGCACCCCCAACCGCGCAAGTTCCGCAACCCAAACCTCAGTCCCTAAAACGGCTACCGCGACATTGCCCGACATGCCGTCGCCCGGCGCTGGCAATCCTCCGGTAATTCGGATCCCGCTTGAACCTGGGCTGGGAACAAAGAAACCCGATTCAACACCGCTACTCGTAAAATCGAACCCCGCGGAAACCAAAACGCAGGCCCAATCGCAGGAGTCCGCGCCTCCGCTTCCCAGCCCGCTCGCCGTTGCGTCCGCAGCCGCTACGTCCAACGACAGCGCCTTGAGCGGCCTATTGTCTTCGGCTTCGTCAAGTCTTTCCAAACCTTCGCTCGCCACGACAAGAGTTTCTCAGGGTGTGTCGCAAGGACTTCTGATCAAGCGGGTACAGCCAAGATATCCGCAGGCCGCGCTCGTGGTCCACGCCCAGGGCGCAGTGCAGATCGAAGCCACCATCAACAAAGAGGGCAGCGTCACCAATCTGAAAGTGCTCAGTGGAGACCCCATTCTCGCGCACGCCGCGCTGGAAGCTGTCCGCCAATGGAGATATAAGCCCTACTACCTCGATGGCGAGCCCATCGAGATCCAGACAGACATCACGGTCAACTTCAAAGCAAACTAGAGAAGCCAGCTGGCAGGTGCGTCAAGTCAGGTCTAAACGTTTTTTAGATTTTCTGAGACCTGAGACCTGACACCTGATCTAGCTCAACTGCTCGTCCAGAGGCCGGTGTCGCGGACGCCCCGGATGAGCGCTGATGCTGCGGAATTTGTCGTAGAGTCCGTGCAGGTCTTCGCTCAACAATCGCACCACCTGCAGGCAGAAATCACAGTGTTCACGCAGAAACTTCAGGAACTCCTCGCGTGGAATGAAGACTGCGGTCGTTTCGTCGCCCGCTTCCGCGCTGATCCGATAGTTCTCCCCAGTCATGTTCTCGCTCAGCCCGAGCATGGTTCCGGGGCCGACAACTTCCAGAAGCTGCCTTTCGTTCTGACCGGTCGGCAGCAGGACACGAACCTCGCCGCTCTCTACCACGTAAACACCCCTCGCCGCGGAAGCCTGCCGAATCAGCGTGGCGCCTTTGGGGAACGGCTGAACCGATTTGGCCCCGTGAAGAGCCTGCAACAGATCGGCACTCAACCTGCCCGGCATGGGCTGCGACGACACCATGTCACTCTCTCTTGCCTCAGCCTATCCTGCAATGCACCCGGAACCGCCGGCTGTGATCCGCATCACATCTCTAAGTGATAGACAGGGAACCGATGTGTCCCAGAGTACACCTCTGGAGGGAGCCTTGCCGCATCGCAGCTTACTGCCGCTCAAGAATTTCGTCGATTGGCGTCTTGCCGCCTTTTTCGACGCTGATAACTTTGTGGATCGGTTTGAAACCAGTCAGCGTGATGTCCACGATGTAGTTTCCCGGCCCCACGACCACGTTGACCGGCGACATCTTATCCAGGACCTGCTGGTTGATGGCCACCTGTGCGCCTCTTGGCATGGTGCGAATGATGATGGAACCCATGCCAGCCGTGCTCTCTCCGCCGCGTCCAAACAGCCGGTTAAACTTGCCCACGGTCCGCATGTCTTCGGTGTTGCCCAGTGCCCTGAGCGTCGGCGCGTATTGGAAATTCTGTGCCGGACCGAGATCGGCGGTGACGGTCTCGTCAAGGTATCCTTGCTTGCGCAAGAGAACCGTGTGACTTCCTTTTTCCACGGCGAACTGGGCCGGGGTCACCCGTCCGGTCGGCCTGCCGTCGACGGTGACTTCGGCGCCGGGGGGCGTGCTGTTTACCACCACCAACGCATTCATTGGCGACAAATGAAACAACAGTGATGATTTGCTGCCGGCAGCAACATCGACTGACCGTATCTCCGACGAGTAGCCGGACTTGTTCGCGGATATCATGTGCTTGCCGGGGCTCAGGCCCGTCACGTTAAACGGTGTAACCCACGATGGATCGCTTTTTCCATCAACCTGAAATAGTGCACCCTGCGGGCTGGAGTCGATCAGTGCCTCGCCCGAAATCACGACCGGCGCCGGAGCTGGAGCGGCCCGTCGGTTATTCGAGTTGCGCTTTTCGACTTGGCGTACGGTAAGCCTCGGTTGCGCTTCCACGAGAGGCGGAACCGGCTTCTCGATTCGCGGCGCCGGCGCAGTCTGGGCAGCCGTCTGGGTTGCGGATGAAGAAGCGGATGGCGTCGAGGATGAAGTCGAGCTTGGCCCAGCCGCTTTCGTCGGCTGCGGAGCTGCGGTGGCGCCGTCGTCTTCCGAGCGAACATGAAGAAAGACCGCAATTGCAACCACCAGGATCAGTCCAACCGCCCCCAGGATCGAAAAGAGCATCAGCCGTGGGGGAACGGTGGCGATTTGATGGATTGCCTTTTCCGCAACCTCCCGCGGCTGGATTTTTGGCTTCTCTTCTTTCTTCGGGTAGATCTGCACCACGGAATGCGTCGGCTCCGCCGTCTCGGGAATTGACGGCGCAAAGACGGGTTCCTTGAGCGGAGGCATCTCCGCCAGATCGGAGAAACTCGTGCCCGATGAGGCCTCCACTGGCTCGGACATCATTGGATCGACGGCCACCCGCGGCGAACGCCGCTCGTTTCCTTGCTCCACCGCCGCCGCCGACAAAACCGGGCCGTGCGCAGCCTCAGATTCGGAAACGCTAATGTCAAAATCGCTGATGAGCCGCGCGCCCGAGTTCGCATTGGAGGTCGCATCGGGGTTCGCATGAAGGTCTTCAGCCGAGTCAATCGCCGAGTTCATTTCGGATACGCGCGTGCCGCCTGGTCCGCTAACCATGCCCGCAGCTGCCGCAGCCGCTTTGGTTTCAACTGGAGAAACCTGATTGGGCGCAGCTCCCTTGGGAGCAACTTGCTTAGGCGTAACAGCGTCGGACGGAACGGATGGGGCTGATGGAACGGATGGAACGGACGCTGCGGAAGTCTCAGCCTGGGCCGCACTCGCCTCTGCCGCGACAAACTTGCTGGCCGCCGCCGCACGAGCTGCCCGACTCATGGCGACATTCGCTACCGGGCCGGACTTCCTGGTTTCTGTGGCGGCTTTCTTGCCATTTTCCTTGCACTTCTCCAGATCATCCACCAGTTCGCGTGCGCTCTGATAACGCCCCGCCGGATCTTTCGCAAGTGCTTTCATAATCAACCCGCTTACACCCGGATGAATCTTGGCACCCACCGAGGCCGGGCTGGGGGGCATCTCATTTTCGATCTGACTTACCAGCGCAACCGGGTCGGCGGCATCGAAAGCCTTCCGTCCCGCAACCATCTCGTAGAGAATCGTCCCTAAAGTAAATACGTTCGAACGCTGGTCGATGGCTTCTCCACGAATCTGTTCGGGAGAGCAATAGGGCATGAGCCGGCCTAAACCGTTCCCCGATTCCGCCGCTATGAGACTCATGTTGGAGATGCCATAGCCGAGGATTTTGACCATCCCGTCCCACTGCACCATGATCTTGGCCGGCTCCAGTGAACAGTGCGCCACACCCTTCGAGGCAGCCTGTTCCAGCCCGCAGCCAATCTGCCGTGTAATGTCGAGCAAATCCCAGATGGAGAAGCCTTCTTTGCGCGCCAACATGGTCGCAATACTGTTGCCCTGGATGTACTCCATCGCCGCGCAGAACTGGCCGTCGATTTCACCCGCGCCGTAGAGAACCACAATGTTCTGGCTGACCAGATCGCGTGCGCTCTCGCCTTCGGCAATCAGCGTCTCCACAAACGCGTTGGCGCGCTCGCCCAGCGGCTCCAGACTCTGCGTCTTGAGCGCCACCACCTGATCGGTTTTCGTGTCCATCGCCTTATAAATCAAAGCGGTGTCCGATTTGGAAAGCTCACTCTGGATTTCGAAACGGCCAAACATCATCGCCATTACAATCGCCTCGCGGTGCCAAGCCGCACGACACCATGGATACGGAATTGGCTCAGCAGCAGGGGGAGAATCGAACCTAGAATACCGCCTTCATCAGCACAACCGAGAGTTACGAAAGTCACTGAAAAGACGCCGCGAAAGGCGATCGCTGGGTACTGGAAGGTGTCTACTATTTGGCAAATAATTCGGCACTGGTTTCGTCAGAAATCGCTACCCGAACAGCCCCTGACAACAATTGAGACCCTATATAACCTATCGCGGAGGTGCGGAGCTGGGCCTACTGAGCCTGAATCTTGCGATACGGTCAAAGAGTTTGTCGGATGTACCCCAGTTTGCCGATCGGCAGCACTTGCGACGGCCGCCGGGGCACCTGGCATAACTAACCAGACTTCACCATCTTCCGCATCTCCAGCATCGAGCCTCGAAGCTAGTAGCTGACGGCCCACTTTCGTAACTCTTCCTTAGGTTACGCCGCAGCCTAGAATACTTAGAGATTGCGGAAGCATATTCGGAGCATGGCGTGAATCAGCAGGCATTCCAACAGGTGAGCCAGAACAGCCCCGAGGCGATCCCGGTCGAGATGAATCGAATCGAAGGGCGCGAATGGTGGCTGTGGGGGTTCGCTGTTGCGGTAACACTGGCATTGACCTTGGGGATCATTTCGTTCACTTTCCCCTGGTTTAACCGGGACGCGGACGCTTCTTACTGGTTTGATCTCCGCGAGTGGGTGCGTGGGCTGGCAGCTCTCGTGTTGCTTTTCGACTTATACGCGATTTATCAGCACATGCAACTTCAGCGCATTCGACGCCAGCTGGCTGAGCGAGATCAGCTCTTTCAACTCATCAGCGAAAACGCCGCCGATATGATCGCGCTCGTCGACAGCGATGGCCGTCGGTTGTACAACAGCCCAGCCTATCGAAAGGTCCTCGGGTATTCTCCCGAAGAGCTGAGAGCTACTTCGCCGATCGAGCAAATTCATCCCGACGATCGCCAGCGAGTATTGCAAGCAGCGGAAAAAGCCCGTCGGAGCGGTCAGGGAGAGCGGGTGGAATACCGGATACGGCACAAAGACGGCTCCTGGCGCACTCTGGAGTCGACCGCGTGCGCGATTCGAAACGCAAAAGGCCAGACCGACAAACTCGTGATTGTGAACCGCGACATCACCCAGCGCAAGCGAGCCGAGGAGATGCTGGTACACAACGCGTTTCACGACGGACTCACTAATCTGCCCAACCGCGCCCTGTTTCTGGACCGGTTGCAACACGCGCTGACCCTTTCCAAAAGACAATCGAACTACAAATTCGCGGTATTGCTCATTGATGTAGACGAATTCAAAATCATCAATGACAGCCTCGGACACACGGCCGGAGATGAACTGCTGATTCAAATCGGGCAAAGATTAAAGGAGTCTGTGCGGCAAGCCGACACGGTCTCGCGTCCACGCATGAGCGAAGTACCGGGCACGCCTGCCAATGACGATACGTTGGCCAGGCTCGGCGGTGATGAATTCGCGATCCTCTTGGACGACATCCGAAGCCCCATTGAAGCCGTTCGGGTTGCGGAACGAGTGCAAGCGGAGTTGGCGACTCCCTTTGCAATAAACGAACACAAAATAGTAATTTCAGCGAGTATCGGAATCGCATCCAGCACCAGCCCTCACACCCAGGCGGAGGATCTTGTGCGCGACGCGGATATAGCCATGTATCGTGCCAAGCGGGCTGGAAAAGCCCGTTGTGAGGTGTCTGACACTGCCATGCATGCGAATGCAGTGAAGCGTTTGAGGCTGGAGACGGACCTGCGTAAGGCCCTCGACCAGGGAGAGTTCCGCGTTTATTACCAGCCCATTGTGTCACTGCAGAGCGGCCAGATCACGGGCTTTGAGGCCCTGACGCGCTGGCAACGCCCGGAGGGTTTGCTTCCACCGGTCGAGTTCATCGCGGTTGCTGAGGAAATTGGGCTCATCATCCCCATGAATCGGCAACTATTGCGGGAAGCCTGCCAACATCTCCGATCCTGGCAGTCTGAATTTCCTTCCAGCCCGCCGCTCACCCTGAGCGTGAACCTCACTTCCAGGGAGTTCGCTCAGCCCGATCTAGCCAGCGAAATACGCAAATCCCTTGCGCAGACCGGCGTTGATCCCGGCTGCTTGCAACTCGAAATCATAGAAACGATCGCCATGGGGGATGCGGAAAAATCCGGTCACGTGCTGTCGCAATTGAAGGCGCTCGGCGTTCGCTTGAGCATCGATGATTTTGGCACCGGATATTCGTCGCTGAGCCGGTTGAGCCGGATTCCGGTGGACACCCTGAAAATCGACCGTGCCTTTATTTCGCACATGGACAGCGACCCGGAAAGCCGCGAGATCGTACGCATCATCATTATGCTTGCTCACAATCTTGATTTGAAAGTCGTCGCCGAAGGGGCGGAGACGCAGGAACACATTAACTTACTCAATCAGCTCAACTGCGAGATGGCACAGGGATATTTCTTCTCCCGGCCCGTTGACGACCAGGCTATGCGGAAACTATTGGGAGGCAACCACAGCCGTGGCGCGTCCGCCGGCGGTTAGAAACAGCCAGTCATCTTCTCCTCGCGGTACGTCCTCTTCATGAGCAGGTCAACAGAAACTCCCAGCAACAGTTATCGCTCCGCATTGACCTGCATTCGAGCCCTTCGGAGCTTTCCTCAAGTGCCGGCAGGTTATTGAAAAAACTGGAGGCGCGGGTCGGAATCGAACCAATCAGAGTGTTGCAAACACCGTAGATAGTTGATTCTATTGCTTGCTCTTGGTGCACCGGTTGCCCACTTGGATGGGTCGCTAGCACAAATTAGCACAAAATTCCCCCGCCGTTCTGCATAGTCAATGAGTAGAGTCGAGAACAGGCGCAGTGGCTTTAGTCTTCCGGTGGCTGCTGACGAATGCTTTCGCATCGTCGCCTCAGTCCGGTTTGGCTTGGTTCTGTTTCCTGTTCCCGCTCATCGAACCGGACAGGCGGATGTCCCGCATCCGGCTCTCGGAAAAGACACACGATGGTCCGTGTGACGCTGCCTGCAACTTCTGAACACAACTCGGGGTGGCTAGACTCATCGTCAATCCCCATGTCCTTCGTTGCTTCTTGCGTCCGTCTTTAACTGAGGCCCCTTCCCTCCACCGGAGTTACCCGGTTTCGTAGGTACTGCGAACCTCTCCGCCACCCCACACGGCCCGGCCCATCTCTCACGAGTTGCCAGTTGATCCTTATTCATTGCGATCACCGCGGGGGCTTCCCGTGTTGCGTCTGGTCTCCTCTGCCTGCATGCCATCGCCATTACCCCGGCAGGTTTGATGGACTTCATTCGCTCGGACTATTTCCATCATCGTCGGCCTTCCCCAATTACACGGTGGGTCGGCTCCTGCATTAATCGTTTCGAGGCCTGCTCAGCGTTCACTCACGTTATGGCCTGCACGCTCGCCGAGTCGCCTAGCGACCCTCTACACCGAAAGCTCCGACCGCTTCGTTACCTCTGCAGTCGTTTCGGTTGCTACCGGGTGGAGCGAACCAGTTCCCGGGCGGGAGTTGCACCCGCTGAAGTCCAGTGCCTTTTCACGGCGCACGTGTAATCGCGATTTTGCAACAACGACTATCTGGCCTTGCGCTGTGGCCTTGGCGATCACCACACATCAAGATGTGACAAACTTCACTGACAGAACTCGCTGAGCGGCAACCACCACGGGCCGAATTGGGCATTTATGCAGCCTTAGTTAGTTTCTTCAAGAGCCCCTTGATTCCGTCGCTGATCTTCTCGAGCAGCCCCGGACCCGGGTGAGCACGGGCATATTCGTCCAGGTCATGCTTCGTCAATAAATTCACCCGGCTCTGGCCAGTACCCACTTTCATTGGTTTGGCGACTCTTAGAATGGACTTCCTTCGAGGATCGAACAGCGACATGGCAGAATTCCTCCGTGAGACGAGGGCCGGGACGACCTCAATAGAAACCCGCTCGTTACCGAGCTTCCGATGCCGTGAGGTGAACGTGATTTATCCCACGATCATGAAAGATGTCCAACCGGAATCCCCTCGAAGGTCGTGTCCTAACACTCATTGAAAGCGCACTTCTACCGTATTCAAGCAGAGGTTGCCACAGAGTTTACTCACAGTTCCCATCCGAGGCAAGCCAAGTCCGAGTACGCAAAACTGCAGTAGTTGAAGAAATCCCTTCCTCGTCGCTTGCTGTTTGCCGATAGTTTACGATAATAGGCGTGGGTGTTGAAAAAGGAGCTTTCGAAGGAGATCTTCCCTCAGCTTCGGATAGTGCAGTAGGGCGAGTTTTTCTTCACAACGGGAGGGCCACTACGTCGTCGCGGCTAGCATTGGTCTTTGCCCTTGGCTGAGGAAGCGGACCAGTCGCTTGATGTTCTGGGCAGCTGCCGCCAGGAAGAACTGCTCCCGAACAAACTTTAATCGCCGCAGGCGCAGGCGACGCAATCCGATCTGATTCTTGAGTTCCGCAAACAGGGCTTCCACTTTCTTTCTTTGGCGCTGTGCGTTGGCGAACTCTGGCGTGTTGACTAACTCGCGGGCGCGCTGCCGAGCCGGCTCATGCATGTGGATGGCAAGACAGCGGAACTCTGCGCTGGTGCATTGCGGTCTTTGCGAGCATGCCCCACAACGTTTGCGGGTTCCGACGTAGGTATAGGTGCGATTTCGAGCGCTCCGGCCGCCGTAGTTGAGTGGCTGACCGGCGGGGCAGAGATAGCTGTTGCTTTCCGGCTGATAGGTAAACCGCTCGGGGCCGTAGAACGGGCTGTTCTTTCGGTGGATACTGTCCCGCGTGCGCATATAGGGAGTGATGTCCCGCTCCAGCAACCATTGCAGAAACTCGCCATTGCCGTAGGTGGTATCGGCAGCCACCGACTGCGGTTCCCGTCCTTGCCACTCGGCGAAACGAGTGATCATATCCTGTGCGGCCACGGTTTCCTGGCTCATGCGGGCGGCCGTCCCTTGTACCCCCACGATCACACAGCTGGGATTATCTACCAGGTAGTTGTCGTAGTACCCCAGCCGGGCGGGTGTGCCACCTTTGGTGGCGTAGGTGGAATCCGGATCGGTGGTCGACACCTGCTCTTGCTCATGCACGGGCTCTTCCACCGGATTCTGCTGTTCCAGTTCCACCAGATACTGGCGCATGGGGTGGTGGACTTGGGCAGCTTCCGCTAATTGCTCCCGGGGAATACGACTCTCTTTCGCCGCGTTCGCCTCCACGAAGCTGCCATCCACCGACAAGTCCTCGCCCTTTACCAATCCCACTTCCACACACTGCCGCACGATCTGTTCAAACAACTGTTCGAACAGCTTCGATTCCTGGAATCTTCCGTGCCGATTCTTCGAGAACGTGGAGTGATGCGGGATCTCCTGATCGAAGCCCAGGCCGGTAAACCAGCGCCACGCCAGATGCATGCGCAGTTCCTCGACCAACTTGCGCTCGCTGGTGATGCCATACAAATAGCCGATCAACAGGATGCGCAGCAGAAGCTCGGGATCGATGGACGGGCGGCCCGTAGCGCTGTAACTCTCTTTCAGCTTTTCCCGCACGAAGGCAAAGCTGATGTGCTGATCGATGAGCCGTAGCAGATGAGTCTCTGGAACCTGATCTTCCAGGCGGAAGTAGTAAAACAAGGCTTCGGAACGATCCTGTTGCCCCATCATGATTAGCGCGCCTCCGAGAATGGTGATCCAGCAAAGCATGGCAAGGAAAGTTCTCCTTCTTCTACCACGCTTTTGCCGCCATTCAGCCCGCTAATCTCAGTGACTTTTTCAACACCCACAGGCGATTACACTCATTGGGAATTTCAGGCAAGTGCTTCCCGCGCCTCGAAAATTGTGGGGCAACTCCCGGCGAGCGGCTGAGCAAGAGTGAACATCTTTGGTGATCACCATTCTGACATAATTTATCGAGGCGTAGCTCCATGCCAGCAGAAGCCATTGACCCTCTGGCGTGTGCATCCACGGGCAGGTTTCGAGAGGAGAGTGGAATATGGACGAGAAAATTGTGCAAGAGATACTCCATGATTTGTTCGCTTCCCTTGAGGTCTTAGACACTCAGAGCACGGCTATTTTGCAATTCTTGAAAGATAAAGGGATAGCCAGTGAGGAAGAACTTGCCTCTCATTTGGAGCAGGCGGGAAAAGGGAGTAGCGTCAGATGGCTTGGGGTCCGGGTGAGGATGAATTATCTGTTGTCCTCCGCAATCAAGGCGGCTGAGCAGGATGCCAAGAAGGAGTCTCCGAAGCCTACGGAAAACAGGCAAGAAGCGAAATCAGCCACAAAACAGTTGGGCGAAAAGGAAACCGCTAAGGGCGCGGAGCAAGTTGCTGCCAACGGCAAACCTGAGGCGGACGAACTCGGTGCCAGTGTCGAGAAAGACCGGAATCAACCCGGCGAAGAGAATAATAAACCGAGCAAAAATGCTGCGGAGAACGTAGCCTGAATAGGGACTCTCACCTATTCTTCGTTCTGATCCCGGTCCTCCGACGTGGTCTCGGCGGCCGCCAAGGCGTGCGCCGCAACTAGACCGCAGATTAACGCCCTGTGTTCACGCTGTTTGATAGTTGCGGCGCACGCCTTGGCGGCCGCCGAGGCCCGCGTGGAGGGACCGGGATCAGAACGAAGAATAGGTGAGAGCCCTATTCAGCTACGTTCTCCGCAGCATTTTTGCTCATCTCTTTCGCCGGGTTGATTCCGGTCTTTTCTTGACACCTCAGCGGTTCATTCCGCCTCAGATTTTCGTTGGGCAGCAACTTGCTCGCGCCCTTCCACAGTTTGTTTTTGGCCCAACTGTTTTGTGGCTGATTTCGCTTCTTGCCTGTTTTCCGTAGGCTTCGGAGACTCCTTCTTGGCATTTGTGCTCAGCCGCCTTGATTGCGGAGGACGACAGGAATTAGTCATTCCTCACCCAACCCCAAGCCATCTGACGCTACTACCCTTTTCCGCCTGCTCCAAATGAAGAGGCAAGTTCTTCCTCACTGGCTATCCCTTTATCTTTCAAGAATTGCAAAATAGCCGTGCTCTGAGATCTCTAACCTCAAGGGAAGCGAACAAATACATCGAGTATCTCTTGCACAATTTTCTCGTCCATATTCCACTCTCCTCTCAAAAAAAAAGTCTCCCCGTGGATGCACACGCCGGTCAATGGCTTCTGCTGGCATGGAGCTACGCCTCGATAAATTATGTCAGAATGGTGATCACGAAAGATGTTCACTCTTGCTCAGCCGCTCGGCCGGGAGTTGCCCGCGAGACCGAGGCGCCGGGAACAGCTCCCAATGAGTGTAATCGCCTGT
>CAVSWK010000030.1:0-13763 GCA_963731525.1 uncultured Acidobacteriaceae bacterium | reverse complement strand
GCCCCAAGCTATGGCTCATCCTGCCCTGAAAGACGTCTTCGCACAACTCAAGACGCGGATGGACAAAGCGGTGGAAGACTTCCGCCGCGAAATGGCCGCCACGCGCACCGGGCGAGCGAATGTTCACATGCTCGACACGGTTTCGGTCGACTACTACGGGTCGCAGATGCCACTCAATCAAATCGCTCAGATTCACGCGCCCGAGCCGCAAATGATCACGGTACAGCCGTTCGATCCGTCCCAGTTGGGGGCGATCGAAAAGGCCATCCGCAGCGCCGATCTCGGGCTCAACCCGATGAACGACGGCAAACTTGTGCGCGTGCCCGTGCCCGCGCTCACCGAAGAGCGTCGCAAGGATATGGTCAAGCACCTGCACCGGATTCTCGAGGAGCACCGCACGGCGGTGCGCAACATCCGTCGCGACGGCAACGACGCCACCAAGAAGACGCTGAAAGAAAAGAAAATTACCGAGGACGACGAGAAGCGCGCGCTCGACGAAATCCAGAAACTCACCGACGACGAAATCAAAAAGATGGAAGAGATGAGCAAAGCGAAAGAGAAGGAAGTGCTGGAGTTCAAGTAGAGACGCGGCTTGCCGCGTCTCTTTTGGCGGCGGGAGACGGGGCGAGCCCCGTCTCTACTATAATCCGTGGATGAAGCGCGTCGTCCACGCCGCCTGCCCGCACGATTGCCCGGATGCGTGCGGCGTCCTGATCACCATCGAGAACGGCCGCGCCACCAAAATCCAGGGCGATCCCGAGCACCCCGTTACCCGCGGATTTCTTTGCGCCAAAGTCGCCAAGTATTTGGACCGGGTGTATTCGCCCGGCCGCGTGCTCTATCCGATGCGGCGCGTGGCTCCCAAAGGCCCGTGTCGCGCGGGCGCCGACGCCCGAGAGGGTTTCGAGCGTATTTCCTGGGACGAGGCTCTCGACGAAATTACGCATCGCTTGCGCCGGGTCGTCGCCGAATACGGTTGCGAATCAATCCTTCCCTACTCCTACGGAGGCACGTTGGGCGCGCTCAACGGCGCTTCCATGGACCGCCGTTTCTTCCACCGGCTGGGCGCTTCGCAACTGGAGCGCAGCATCTGCTCCTCGGCTGGCGAAGAGGGCCTGAAATCGGTGATTGGCATCAAGCTCGGCACGGAGCCAGAGCAGTTTGCGGACTCGCGCTACGTCATCGCCTGGGGCTCGAATATTCACGGCAACAACGTTCATCTCTGGCCCTTCATCGAAGAAGCTCGCCGCAAGGGCGCCAAGTTGGTGGTCATCGATCCATATCGCACGCGCACGGCGAAGTTGGCCGACTGGTACCTCCCCATCAATCCCGGCACAGATGCGGCTCTTGCTCTGGGCCTGATGCACGTCATCATCCACGAAAACCTTCTCGACGCCGACTATGTCACGCGCTACACCGTTGGGTTCGAAGACCTGAAGGCTCGCGCGCAACAGTATCCGCCGGAGAAAGTCGCCCACTGGACCGGCATATCCGCCGACGATATTCGCAAGCTTGCCCGCGAGTACGCCACCGAGCGCCCGTCCGTAATCCGCGTCAACTACGGCATCCAGCGCTCCGAGCGCGGCGGCATGTCGATGCGCGCCGTCACCATGCTGCCCTGTTTGATCGGGTCGTGGAAAGACATCGGTGGCGGACTCCAGCTCTCGCTCAGCGGGTCCTTCGGTTTGAATAAGGAAGCGCTCGAAATGCCCGAGCTGATGCGGAAAGCCCTGGGACGTCCAGCCCGCATCGTCAACATGGTGCAACTCGGCAGCGTGCTCAACTCGACGACGATGGTGCCGCCCATCCAGGCGCTGTTCGTTTATAACTCGAATCCCGCAGCCGTGTGCCCCAACCACAATGAAGTCGTTCGCGGATTAATCCGCCCCGACCTTTTCACCGTGGTCCACGAGCAATTCTTTACCGACACGACCGACTATGCCGACATCGTGCTCCCCGCGACCACATTTTTCGAGCACAAAGATCTGCAGACCGCTTACGGCCACTACTACCTCCAGGTTTCGAATCAGGCGATGGATCCGGTCGGAGAATGCCGGTCCAATGTCGAGATGTTCCGCGCGCTCGCCGAGCGAATGGGTTTTGAGGACGACTGTTTCCGCGAAACAGTGGATTCCATGATCGACCGCGCCCTTGATTCGCCCAATCCGTGGCTCAAAGGAATTAAGCGCGATCGTTTGGAGAGCGAACATCGCATCCGCCTGAATTTCAAAAGCTCCACGAACCACGTAGGGACGGACGCATTCGTCCGTCCAGCCGAGCGCAGCTCGGCAGCGAGTACAGCTCCATTCCTGCCCTTCGCCCAGGGCAATTTCCCCACTCCCAGCGGCAAAGCCGAGTTCTACAGCGAGACTCTGAAGCGTCAGGGGCTCGATCCGGTCGTGGCCTTCACTCCGCCCCGAGAATCGCGACACGGATCTGGATCGAGAGAGTCGGGCTTCCCGCTCGAACTGCTCGCCCGCAAGCCGGACAACCATCTCAACTCGTCATTCGCCAACGTCGCGTCCGTCCGCAAGATGGAACCTGGGATCGGGGATCTTGAAATGCATCCGACGGATGCCGAGGCGCGCGGTGTCCGCGATGGCGATCGCGTTCGCGCCTTCAACCCGCGTGGAGAGATTGTCCTCAAGGCACGAGTTGACGGTTCAGTGCGTCCGGGAATGGTGGCCGCACGCCTCGATTGGGCACGATTCAGTCCCGGCGGCCACAATATCAATGTGCTAACCTCAGAAAAACTTACCGACATGGGCAACGCGGCGACGTTCTATTCCGTCTGTGTTGAGGTAGAACTTTTTCGGGCGTGACTCCTGTTGCCGAATAAGAGTGAAATTCGTCCCTGTCTTGGACGGTTCTCACTCTCTACCGTATAATTACCGTTTTCCTAACTCTAGTTTTTCGAGGTAGTTGCGATTCATCGCCGCCATCATGCCATCCCTGTGCGGGCTCCGCGACTCGGCCACGACATGGGCCCGCAGAGAGACCCGTCATGGTCTCCATCTTCTTCCACTACAAGAGGTTGGAAGCACAGTTCTGTCTGGAATCGTCTCCTCGTTTTGTTAGGCCTTCTGCTCCTCGTTACCCCGGTTGTCGGCCAGCAGGATCTCATTGTCGACATCAAACCCCATGGCAACCGCCGCATACCGGCCGAAACGATCAAGGCCCGCATCTTCAGCAAGGCCGGCGACGTTTATGACCCCGCCGCCATCGAACGCGACTTCAACGCCCTGTGGAACACCGGCTACTTTGAGGACATCCGTTTCGAGCGCGAACAGAGCGCAAAAGGCTGGATCCTGCACATTTACCTCAAAGAGCGGCCTACCATCCGCGAAATCAACTACGTCGGCCTGAATGCGGTTTCCACCAGCGACGTGCTCGACCGGTTCAAGGAGCGCAAGGTCGGACTCTCGGTTGAGAACCAGTACGATCCCACAAAGATCAAGAAGGCTGAAGTTACGCTGAAACAGCTGCTCGCCGAGCACGGACGTCAGTTCGCTACCATTCGAACCGAGGTGCGCCCGATTCCGCCCGCCGCTGTGGCCATCACATTTGTCGTCAAGGAAGGGCCCAAGGTTAAGGTCGGGCGCATCCGCTTCCGCGGCAATAAACACATCAACGACCGCACGCTGCGTGCGGCCATGAAGAACCTCAAGCCCATCGGCATCCCACACTCCATCTTCCTCGAAAACATCTTCTCTAAGACCTACGACGCGACCAAGCTTGAAGAAGATACCGAACGCGTCCGTGCCGAGTACCAGAACCGCGGCTATTTCAAAGTACTGGTCGACGACCCCAAAACCGAGATCCATGACACCGGGCACACCGGCTTCCACGTTCCGTTGATTCAGCCCGGGCTGGGGAAATCAGTCGATATCACCATGCCGATCGAGGAAGGTGATCGCTACCACCTCGCCAGCATCACCTTCAAGAACAACAAGGCCATACAAAGCATCGCCGCGCTCCGCAGCCTATTCCCGATGAAGGACGGCGACATTTTCAGCCGCGAAAAAGTCGCGAAGGGTCTCGAGAACCTGCGTAAGGCCTACGGCACGGACGGCTACATTAACTTCACGTCTGTCCCCGACACCAAGTTCGACGACGCAAAGAAGACCGTGGATCTGGTCATCGATGTGGATGAAGGCAAGCAGTTCTACGTGCGCCGCATCGAGTTCCAAGGCAACACCACCACCCGCGATAAAGTCATCCGCCGCGAAATTGCGCTGGAAGAGGGCCAGATCTACAACTCGCGTTTCTGGGAGCTCAGCTTGTTGCGCCTGAACCAGCTCGGCTATTTCGACCAGCTCAAGCCGGACGATCCCAATACGACCGAGCGCCACCTCGACGAAAAGGCCGGCACCGTCGATCTCACGTTGAAAGTGCATGAGAAAGGCAAGAACAGCATCGGATTGCAAGGCGGCGTCAGCGGTCTGGCCGGCGCCTTTGTTGGCCTCAACTACAGCACCAACAACTTTCTGGGATTGGGCGAGACGCTCTCGGTGCAGGCCAGCCTCGGCAGCCGCCAGCGCGACTTGGTGTTCGGATTTACCGAGCCCTACTTGTTTGACCGGCCCATCCAGGCCGGCTTCAACGTCTATACCCGGAAGACCAGCTATGACCAGGCTCGGCAGTACGCCATTTTAACCGGACAGAATCTGAACCTGCCCTCGGCTTATCTGCAGAACCTGCAGAACTACTCGCAGTCCAGTACCGGCACTAGCCTCAGCGTGAGCTATCCGCTGCGCGGGAAGCGCCGGACCTCGAGGCGGGTTGGCATCAGCTACTCCTTCGACCGCTCTTCGCTGGTCGCCGTCAGCAGCGCTTCCAAGCTGTTGTTCGAGAATCTCAACTTCAGGGGCATTACCGGCCCCAACGCACTCAATGGCATCATCACCAGCAAGCTCACTCCCAGCTTCACCCTGAACTCGCTCGATGCGGCATATGCGCCGCATAGTGGCAGGAGCCTGTTCATCGGCGGGGAATTCTCTGGTCTCGGCGGCACCGTTCACACCATCCGGCCCATCATCCAGTACAAACAGTTTTTCCCCGTTCAGAAGCGGCGCAACGCCCTCGGTTACAACGTACAGGCTTCGTTTATCACGGGGTATGGCGGGATCGTTGCTCCCCCATTTGAACGAGCCTATCTCGGCGGCGAAAATGATCTGCGCGGTTTCGACATCCGCACCGTTTCTCCCATCGCCTACCTGCCCAGCGTCCAGAATGTAGCCCTCAGGAACCCCGATGGGACGTTCGTTCCCGCCAATCCACGGTTCCCAGTGGCGATCGGCGCCAACGGAGCATGTGCCGCTAACTGCTGGAGCATCCCGGTCCCCTACCAGCAACTCGTGACGCCCGGCGGTGACCTCAGTATCCATGGCAACGTTGAATACCGCATCACCATCGCCGGCCCTGTAGCCATCGCACCCTTTGTCGACCTGGGCACCGATCCGATCCTGCGTACTTCGCAGTTGCAGATCAACCCGGTCCAGTACCAAACCCTGATAAGCACTCTGTTCGGCTGCCCGATGCTGACCACGGCTTATAGCTGTACCGGTGGGCAAACAATTAGCGGCATCCCGCAAGATCTCCGGCCGGTTCCGGGCACCAACTGGGTTGCGCGCATGTCCACTGGGCTCGAATTGCAGACAATGCTTCCCGTCGTCAATGCGCCCTTCCGCATTTACTACGCCTACAACGCCCTGCGCCTCGACGGCAGCGCAGCACCGCCCGTGCCCATCACCCGCGGCATGTTCCCCGTCGGCGGCGCGGGCCTCTATACCTACAGGACCACGCTCTCGACCCTGGGCTCCACATACACTCTCCTGGAACCACGAAAAACGTTCCGCTTCAGCGTGGCCACAACGTTCTGAATTGTTTGCGTAGGGACAGCCGCCCTCGGCTGTCCAAGTCGAACGCTACTCGATGTGCACCAATCCGCTCGCAGGCTCGGACGCCGTAGCCGGCCATTGCGGCGCGCGCCATGCGTCGAGGACCGATACCTGATGGACGCACGATACCGTGCAATGCGGGGCGCACGGCTTCTCCGTATGAAACTCGCGGCGTAGATCGCTCATCGTGTATTTCTCCAGCGGAATGGCCGGATACCCGCGCTGCTGCGAACAGTAGTGCACCAGCCCGTCCTCGCAAATATAGAGGTAGCGAGCGCCAGCTCGACAGCGCCACTGATTCGGGCGTCCCAGCGCGATGTTGTCCTGAAACGCATTCACGCGCGTGAAGCTGCGTTTCTCGAGGTTCTTCATCTCGTGATACACGCGCCGCTCTTCGTCGTTCAGCGGCTGCAACTGTCCCGAGCCGTCGTGAATGATTCCTATGGTTGAACTGAATCCCAGTTCCAGCGCGCGCTTGCCAATAGTCAGCGCGTCCTGCGGATGGCTCACTCCGCTGCCCACCACGGAATTGATATTCACGTGAAATTCCGCGTGCTCAGCCAGCAGTTGCAGCTTCCGGTCGAGCACCTTCAGGCTCTTCTTGGAAACCTCGTCGGGATTCACGTTATCAATCGAAATCTGCAGCCACTCCAGTCCCGCGCGGTTCAGCCGATGGATGCGGTCCGCCGTCAGCAGATAACCGTTGGTGATCAGCCCCGACACAATCCTGCGTTTCCGCATGTGGTGAATGATGTCATCCAGTTGCGGATGCAGCATCGGTTCACCGCCGCTGATGGTGATCACGGAAGTGCCGAGATCGCCCAGTTGATCGACGCGGCGCAACATCTGCTCGGTCGGTACGGGCTTCGAAAAATCGTCAAACTCGTTGCAGTAAGTGCAGGCCAGATTACAGCGCCGGATCGGGATCAGATGCGCCAGCAGAGGATGGTCGGTCGACACCAGAGCCTTCAGGATTTGCCACACTCCATGAGCGTCGCGCTCGATTGCTTTAAGTTTGCGGCGGATTGCCGCTGACCTGGTTGTCATTGTGATCGGCTTCTATTTCACCACAGCAACAGGTCGGATGCACAATGCAGTGCAGTATTTGGAGGAAAGGCAGGGTTGAATGGCGCATTACCGATGAATTTCGGTCTATTAACTCTTACGTTACTAACTAACTGGTATGGAGGTACCCCCCTCCCCCCTATCTATTGGAATCATAGGGTTAGGGTGAAATCCCGCATATCTCCGCCCATGGCGTAGCGGCTTACTGCAAGGGCTCTTGCTGCGTGATCGTGAGATCAGCTTGGACCGTTTTCAAACCAATCTCCTCGATACTAATCAAGCTGTGGGCTCCGGGGAGCAGCCCAGTAGGCCACTCAAAAGGGACGACAAAGGTTCCGTTTGCCCCCACAATTTCCGCTCCTACGGGGTTGCTCTCAGCGTCGTCGATATAGAGACTTACGTTACCCCCAGGCGTGAACCCCTCGCCTCGTGCAGTCAGATTGGCTTGGAGACCTTGTTGCACAGACGGAGCGGCGATTGTGCCAGTCAAGGGATTAATCAGGTTGAGGACGGGCTCGATGGTTGCGACGATCGGTATCGAGATACACGCTATTTGCTGTCCGAAAGCCCACGCGCACAGCTTGGCGGGGGTTACATTCGGAACAGCATCCAACGGAAGCTTGATCAAGGCGGTGAACGTTCCATCGGAGCCCACAGTGGCTGTTCCAGCGGCAACGGCATTTGGACCGCCCGGCGACTGGTAGGTCAGAATAAAGTTCACAACGTCGAAAACAGACTGAACGGTGACGAGATTACTGTATTGAGTGGTTGTTAGCGCGTCGGAATTCCGAACTCGGAACGTATACGCCTGCATGCTCTGTGGAGCAACTGGCGCTACGAAGAGAAAATCGCCAGTGGTGGCATTTGTTTCACTAGCGGCGGGTATGTTTACAGAGTTCGGTGGCTGACTTCCCCACTGACTTGCCAAATTCCACTCTACATCGGAGCTGGTGACGGCTCCGGAGCACGTATCCGTCCATGTTACTGCCGCGGGAGTGGTCGGAGTGAAATATGTACCAGTGATGGCTAGCTGCTGACCCGGCGTAGCGCTTAGCTGACTGCTACCCAGGGTCGGATGCGTAAATGACGGATAACCACCAAGCGGGACTTGCGGATTAGAAGCAATCGGCGCCGGATCGATGGGATGGTTCATTACGAACTGCAATGTCGGATTTAGGGCTGCGGCGGCCGAAAATCCATCTTGAATCAAACCCAGAGGAAGTCCGGCGGCCCAAAGTGTCGAAAGCGCGTCGCCGAAAACCTCGGTACTCTGGTCTATCGCCTTAACTGCACTCGGGTTCGAACTGGACGTAACGATAGCCGAGTAGTTGGTCATAGTTTCGGCGAGCGCAATCTGATTTGATGGCGCAGCACCTGGATTCTCTGGATATAGCCACCCCCACAGAGCGTCCGCTGCCGCCAAGTTGATCGCGTCGTTGAGGCTGGTGGGTTGAATGCTAGTGTTCAAGAGATTCGACGTCCAAATCACCTGAACAGAAGGCAATTGCGCAAACACCATAAAGAGCAATTCGGCATCGAGCGTGAGATTGATATAAGTATGGAGATTTAGCGTTTTCAGGGTGTAAACAAGTTGGGCGCTGATGGGGGAAATCCAAAGGTCCAGTAGTAAGGGACCGCCCGATATCTGTCGAGCACGAACCAGACCGTGGGGGAATGTTGGCCCTGAGACCAGCTGTACCCCTGGAATTGTGGTGACCTTGCTCAGAAGATTGCTAGTGAGGCCTGGGCTCAGCGCGCTAAATTGGTTATTTATGTTTGTGACAAGTTGAGTGATAACTGCAGAGGCATGCGCCGGGAACGACAGCCCATTTGTTGGGGTCGGTTGCACTTGCGCATTGCTCAGCGCGTCTTGCACAGCCTGCGGGACTCCCGCACTTACAAATGGCACATTAACTACCGTTGCGGCATTGTCCTGTGCCGAATATCGCAACATAATAGCGACTGAGTTGACGTCAACGACCGGAGATGAGTCCCCCGGGAAAAGATCGAAAATTAAGCCCCGGGTGTGCGGTTGTAGAATCATGTCTCTGTCCAAGGATATTTCTGACTAGCCCGCTTTCGATCCGCAGATTCTAGCACGGCGGTATCCCCGCTAGGAGGATGTTAGATACCGATGTGTAGATAGCAAGGAGCGCACAACTGTGAATCGGAGAGAAAGCGGACAAGATGTCCCCGAATCGAACCAACCCTCTCAACTACGCGTTCGCCCGGATCCAAGCAACAACCTATGCTCGAACGTACTCGCGACTGAAACTTCACTTCGGAAGTTTCTGCTTCGCTGAGGAGGACATCTGTGGATAAGTTCGTTGGAGTGTGGCAGCCGTCCCACGAATTGACAGGCGTGGGGACAAAAGGCACCTGCACCCGGCTAACAACTCAGACTCCGCGCCTACTGCATGTCTCCGCCCATGGGCACGTAGCGGAACTTCTTGCCGTCGAAGAACACGGCAGAGCTCTCTCCCAGTTCGCCCGCTTCTTCAACGTAGATGGCCTCGATCTTTTTCTTTTTCAGGGCGAATTTTCTGACGGAGATCGTCTTATACGGCAAATTCACAATCACGAATTTCGCTTTCGGAGTTGCGGAGCGCCAGGCGTCGGGCCCGGTGCCGTAGATGATCAGCATAACCAGACCGCGGAGCGCGGGATCGCCCTCGCTGAACGTGGTCGTCAGCTTGGGATCGCCGTAGCCAAAAAAGTCGTCGTAGGGATCGATCACCGTGTAACTGTGGTCGCCCTGGTCGAGCATCGGATTCTTGCAGCGCGCCGCAATCACCACGTCTTCCGCACCGTCGCCGTCCAGATCGCCGAACGCAGCCCCAACGTCGGGCAGGAGCGTGAACTGGGTGCCAAACTGCTGCTGCACAAAGTCGTTGTCGATCTTGCGAGATGTGGGCGGCGCCTGCGCGAAAGCTGGAAGCAAGGCCGCAAGACTGAACGCCAGGAGTAAAGATACTTTTCGCATGGGCCTACTCTAGTCCCTGACTGTGACCACGGGCAGGTAACGAAAGTCACCTGCGCGGGCGCGCCGAAAAGCAACGCCTGCCCCGCTTCTAAAACCTATCCCAGCGCTGAAGCGCTGGGCTAAGTTCGGTCGCCCCTCCGGGGCTGGATTCTCAAGATTACAAAATTGCCAATTTACAAATTCCCCTTGAAGTGCTCCCAGCCCGCGGCCTGGAGCGGCTGTCGCATCCCAGCCGCGTCCACCAGCTTCATACCGGCGGATCGCACGGTGCGCCCGATCCGCGTGACTCGAACTCCCGCTATTTGCGCGGGGATTGCCGCGGCGGACGTGAACAGCAGTTCGTAATCGTCGCCGCCGTGCAAGGCCAACTCGAGCGCGACCCGCTTTTTCCCAGCTCTTTTTTCCCTCGCCCAATCTCGGCCCGCGGAATCGCCTCCGCTTCGATCTCCGCGCCCACGTGGCTTTCCTGGCAGATGTGTTCGAGGTCGGTGGAAAGGCCGTCACTCACGTCAATCATGGCCGAAGCCAATCCGCGCCGGCGCAGGCTCTGGCCCACGGCAACCCGCGCTTGCGGATGAGAGTGCCTGGAAGAGTGACTGGCAACGTGCCTGGAATATTCGGCTCCCGCAGGCTTCGATTCCGCCAGCCGCGCCAGCGCCGCTGCGGAGCCGCCCAACTCCCCGGTCACGTAGATCTGCTCGCCCGGTTTCGCCCCTGACCGCAAAACCGCTTTTCCTCTAGGCACCGAGCCCACCACCGCGATATCGGCTTGGATCCCGGCCGGTGACTGCGCGGTGTCGCCGCCGGCCAGCGGAACCTTGAATTCTCTGGCGAGATCCAGCAGTCCCTTCAGGAAGCGGTCTACCCACCTCTGCGGGACATCGCCGGCGACGGCCAGCGATAAGAATGCCGCTCGCGGCTCGCCGCCCATCGCCGCGATGTCGCTCAGCCCACGCGTCAGGCAGCGCCTTCCGACCAGTTCTGGAGGATGCCAATCTCGCCGGAAGTGCACGTTCTCGATAGAGAAGTCGGTGGTGACCAGCAAATCGTGTCCTCGCGGAACACTTAGCACTGCACAATCGTCACCAATGCCGGTTACCACTGACGGCCCGCCGAGGGCAAGGCGGCGGATCTGCTGGATCAGCTTCCTTTCGGTCATTTTTTCGGGCATCTTCTCGGTCGGCGGCATGCCGAACACTATACCCCGGCTTTCAACAACTTGGGTGTCCAGGCGGGCGGCGCGTAGCGGGTGTGCGATCCCTTACGATCGTAATCTGGCCGGATGGGCACCGACAATTACGCTGCCTTGGTAACCGCTCAAAGGGGCATAGCGAGGTTGACAGGGGGAATCAGGTTTGTTACCGTTTAACTCGCCGTTAACAGATACCTTTGCCGAGCCAAGTACTGCAGCCTGAATTGGTTGCAGCCTAATTGGATTTCGGCTTGCCCTGGTTCCGTAGTTTGGTATAGGCCAGCCTGCATCTAACGCGGCTGGTGGAATCAGGATTCCGAGCCCGAGCATGACTGTTCCGCTCTCGCCGGATTCCGAAGCAAAATCTATTGCCGGAAGTAGGATATTGCGTAAACGTTTCTACATATTTTTCGTAGCTCGCGACGAAGCTGGGCAGCTTCGCAAGATCTCCATTCCCGTACATTATTTGTATGTTCTTCTGGCGGGGGCGGCAATCGGCGCGCTCTGCTTGACGGGCATCGCCAGTTCCTATACCCGGATGCTGCAAAAGGTCGCCCATTATAACCAGCTCCGCACCGAGCAAGACCAGCTCAAGGACCGCTATTCGCGTCTGGAACAGGTGGCCAAGGAACGTGACATTCAGGTAGCTTCACTCGGATCGCTGGCGAGCGAGGTGTCTGCGCTTTACGGCCTCAAGTCCGATGCGGCGATGGTGGCAGCCTCGACCGAGCAGATTCAGGAAGCGCAGGTGCACTCGTCGCTCGACCAGCTTTATGCGTTGAAGCACACGGCGCTGAGCGGCGCCGCCAGCGTCGGAATCTCACTTGGACTGACCAAGAACTCGACCACGGCGGACTGGATCCGGGCCAACTCGGCTCCGAACCTGTGGCCGGTTGAAGGTCAGGTTACTGGTTCGTTCGGCGAGCGCATCGATCCGTTTAACGGAGAAGGCGCCTTCCACTCCGGGGTCGATATCTCCGCCGTTGTGGGCTCGCCCGTGATCGCTCCGGCCGACGGCGTGGTTACCTTCGCCGACTTCCTGGGCGGCTACGGACGCGCCATCATGGTTGACCACGGACACGGCATCTCCACTCGCTACGGCCATCTCTCCAGCTTCGCCGTTACCGCCGGACAAGACGTCCACCGCGGCGACACTATCGGCTACGTCGGCTTAAGCGGCCGCTCCACCGGGCCCCATCTCCACTACGAGGTCCGCATCAACAACGTGCCGGTAAACCCCTACAAGTATCTGCGGCTGACTGTGGCACACCTCGGCGGATTCGCCGCCGGTTCGTAATCCTCAGTCGTTGAGTCCAATCCCTTAAAGAAATTGTCATCCTGAGCGAAGCGAAGGATCTGCTGTCGTGTGGCGCGGGCGCCCTCGCCCGCGTGAAGTCTCGTGTAGCGCGGACAACTCCTGTACGCGAAAGACCTGCTGTGCCGCGAAATCCTGAACGGAAAGGGCACGACAGTCGTGTAAGGTGCCCCAGGTTCGCGCCCGTCTTTTGGGCGCTAACCTGGGCCCTCGCGGAATGAGTACGCTCTCAACTGTAGCAAAACTCTAGACACCAATTCCGCTCGGCGGCGGAAACAGCTGCCGCTGATGAAGTGCAGATCGTGCTTTCCACGTTGAAGATGCTCGGTCGCCCACGCTGTCATCCTGAGCGGAGCGATTTGTCGCCAACTGACGCCCTGCCCCCGGATATACTCGGCCCGGCTATGAAGGGCAAAGCCTCAGCAGGATCATGTGGCGGCCAAGCGCTTCTCCTTGGCGCCCATGATCACGAGCCAGAGCATAGTCGCCACCTCTCCCAACGTGAAAGGTTGGATACCGGAAAAGACCTTGTCCTCGGACCCGGGGAACAGGAAGCCCGAAAGGCTGAAGGCTAGCCATGCAAAGCAGGCGATCATCAACCAGACACCCAGCAACCGGGGCAGGAAGCGCGACTTGTACACCAGCAGCCCGAATGGAAAGAGCCACAGGCCCGCAAACATCATGTTGGCCAGGTCAAGCTGGTGATGCAGATTGAGGAACAGCTTGGCGAAGGCGTCGCGCTGCGGCTTGTCGAAGACTGAGAGGAAATCGGCGCCGCGAGCGAACAGCAGGGCAGCGACGTCGTTCGCCACGTTGACAAAGAATATAGGCACTTGCATCAGGCTGCCCAGAATCACCATCAGCACCGCGAGCGCCTGGTCCACTTCCTTAAGCAGTCGATAAAGAGCCAACGGAACGAAGAGCCAGAGGACGCTGGCGACCAGTTGGCTCACAATGCCGAAACGGAAGAGCGACTCGTGCGCCACGATATTGTTCACTGTCGCTGCCGCGTTCCCACCCACAAACAAGGCGCTGGGGATGTACAAGAGTCGCACGACGCCAACCACTGAGGCCAAAATGTATAGGAGCCCTGCGACTCTGGCGTTCTTGCTGAGCGAGGTCATGAGTCCTCCTCGTAAAGATGTACCGATAGATACGGGGGGACGGCGTGAAAGTTCAGGCAGTTTACTTTGGCGGCTGATAATTGTTGAAATCAGGCAGGCGTTTACACGCATTGAAAATTGCGTCGAGCCGGGTCAATGAGTGAAATCGGGATATTTCGCCAATCTGGGCAGTTTGCGGCGACCG
>CAVSWK010000029.1:0-16801 GCA_963731525.1 uncultured Acidobacteriaceae bacterium | reverse complement strand
GCAAACCATGGCCATCGCCACAATCAATCCCACCACAGGTGAAACTCTGAAGACGTTCGAGCCGCTTTCCGGCGCGCAGATCGAACAAAAAATTCAGCGCGCCGCGGACGCGTTTCGCAAATTCAGAAAGATGTCCTTTGCCCAGCGCGCGGAAATGATGCGCAAGGCGGCGGACGTTCTGGACAAAGAAAAAGAAACCTTCGGACGGCTGATGACCACCGAGATGGGCAAGACGCTTCGTTCCGCGATGGACGAATCCGCCAAATGCGCCTGGGCCTGCCGTTACTACGCCGAGAACGCCGAGCGCTTCCTCGCCGACGAAGTGGTGGAAACGACCGCCAAACGCAGTTATATCCGCTATCTGCCGCTGGGACCGGTGCTGGCGGTGATGCCGTGGAATTTTCCTTTCTGGCAGGTGTTCCGCTTCGTGGCGCCCGCGCTGATGGCGGGCAACGTTGGGTTGTTGAAGCATTCATCGAACGTGCCGCAGTGCGCGTTAGCGATCGAGGAAATCATTCGCCGCGCCGGATTCCCGGAAGGCGTGTTTCAGACGCTGTTGATTACCTCGCACCAGGTCGAGGGCGTTCTCGCGGATCCGCGCGTCGTGGCGGCGACGCTCACCGGCAGCGAGGGCGCCGGCGTTCAAGTAGGCATGGGCGCGGCCAAGCAAGTGAAAAAGGTGGTGTTGGAACTGGGCGGCAGTGATCCGTTTGTGGTGATGCCCAGCGCGAACCTCGACGAAGCCGTAGCCACCGCCGTGAAAGCCAGAATCATCAATAACGGGCAATCCTGCATCGCCGCAAAGCGCTTCATAGTTGCCGAACCGATTGCCGACGCCTTTCAGAACAATTTCGTGCGCATGATGGAGGAACTGCAGATCGGCAACCCCATGGAAGAAAAGACCGAGCTTGGCCCGCTCGCCATGGCCAGTGGCGTCACCGATCTCGATCGCGACGTGCAACAGACCGTCAAAGCCGGCGCGAAGCTGCTCACCGGCGGACACCCCCTGGACGGTCCCGGCTATTTCTATGCGCCAACGGTGCTCACCGATATTCCGAAGGATTCGCCCGGTTATAGCGAAGAATTATTCGGGCCGGCCGCTTGCCTGTTTCGCGCCAAAGATGTGGACGACGCCATTCGCATCGCCAACGACAGCCGGTTCGGCTTGGGCGCCAGTGTGTGGACGAACGATCCGGCAGAACGCGAGCGGTTCATCAACGAGATCGAAACGGGCATGGTGTTTGTCAACCACATGGTGGCCTCCGACCCTCGCCTGCCCTTCGGTGGCGTGAAGTGGTCCGGCCACGGACGCGAACTCGGCGTGCACGGCATCCGCGAATTTACAGACATAAAGACCGTCTGGATTGAATAACGCCGCACGATCACAGCGAAAGCGTACTAGGCTAATGTCGCAGACGGTGCGACATCGAGGCGCGTGACGATGCCTTCCAACTCCGGTTTCGCGGCGGGATAATTCGCCATCATCAGAGGATCGTGCCCGGGAATGAAGTGGTCTGATGTCGGCGATTGCGTTCACTGCGTTGAATGCCCTTACCTCAGCTCGTATCTTTGGGTCGCTCGGCGAACTGGACTCTGGCGATTCGGGATTACATCCAACGAAGGCCTCACCGCAGCTTCGCGTACTCGGCCTTGGCTTGCTGCAGGATCGGAATGTCGGGGTCGGCATCTTTCCACAGCGAGAGGAAATCATTGTACGCAGCGCGAGCCTTCGCGCTGTCGCCAGCGAGAACGTACGCGCGCGCGAGACCCAGATGAGCGTAGGGGCCCGTGGGGCAATTCCAGACCAGGCCGCGATGCGCGAGAATCTTCTGAAATTCCGTAGCAGCCGCGCTTCCTTGCTTCGCGGCGAGGTAGGCTTCCCCGCGGATGTAAATCGGATACAGGCAGGAATTATTGATCGCAGAAAACGTCGGCGCGAGTTCCATCGGGGCCGGGGTCTGAAGGATTTCGATCGCGCGCGCTGGATTTGTTTGCGTGATTGCGAGTTGCGCCTGAATCACCGGCAACCAATAGGACTGGATCACGGTATTCTGCGGATAGCGCTTCGCGAGCGCCTGCACGATAGATTGCGAGCGGGCCGTCTCTCCGGTAATGGCGAATACGAGAGCCGACTCGTTTTGCGCGTCCTGGCTGGAGGGAGCTAGCGCCAGCGCCGCGGCAGCGCGTTGGCGCGCTTCCGCCACGTTTCCAAACACGGCTTCACGAAAGGCGGCGTTGTCTTGCCAGAGCGCGCTCGATTCCTTGTTATCGGCGTGCTCGGCCGCATCCACGGCGCGTTTTGTCAGCTCCCGCGCCTTCTGCAAGTGGCCGTAATACGCCGCGGTGTCCGCGTCAAGCGTGAAGTATTCATGCTTCAGGTCGGGACGAGAATCAAACCACGAGCCCTCTTCTGCCATGCCATGGATGTCGTTGGCGATGAAGTTCAAAACGTACGAGTAGATGTGCAAACTATCGTTGTCTAGCTTCTGGCCGTAGGCGTCCGCGATGGCTTTACGGGCATCCTCGTAACGATCCAAATTCAAGTACAGGCCCGCGATATTTCCCAAAGTGATTACGCTGCCGGACTCAAGGTGCTGCGCTTCGAGGAGAAGGTTCTGCGCTTTATCGAGCTGGCCTTGCTGCACGTAGCAAATCGCCAGGTTTTCGTGAGCGGTCGCATCCCGAGGGTAACTGCCAATCCATTGCTGAAAGACCTCGATGGATTTATCAAGGTCGCCGATCACCAGCTCGTAGTAGAGAGATTCAATGTGCAGTTTCTCGCGCTCGCTGGCACGGTCGCGCAGTTCGAACGCTTTCGTTATGTAGCCGTTGCCCTTCTCCGGCTGTCCGGTGTCCCAGAACATCAGGCCCAAATCTTCATAGGCGCGGGCGAATTTCGGATCGAGGTCGACAGCGCGTTGATAGAGAGGCAGCGCGGCAGCCGGGCCTTTCTCGTCAAATGTCTTCGAGCCGAGACTTAGAGCTTTCAATGCGTCGAGCGAGGCCGTCGTTTCCTGATCGAGCGGAACGTCAAACTGTTTAACCGAGGCGAGAGATTCGCCGAGCTCGGCGCGGAGTTTCGTCGCCGCCTGCCCGAGTGCGTCGAGCACCTTTTCCTTGCCGGGGGCCTGGACCTGCTCCTGTGCGAGGACGTCGCCGGTGGCGCAATTGATGGCTTTCAAACCCACAACGTATTCGCTGCCGATGTTGGCGATCGAGCCGGCGACGAAAGCTTTGCTGCCCGCACGCAGGCAGAGCTCGCGGGCGACGTCGGGCGTCAGCCGCGTGTCCGTCGGCCGGGTCATCAGCTGCAGCGTGGATGAAACGCGTTCGTCGGAGAGGACGTTGAGAAATGGCGACTGGCGCAAGGAGACGCTTAGCGCCTGTTTGAGCGCGTCATCGAACACCGCATCGCCGGTGGAATTCGCGAAGTCCGCCACGATGACCGTGTCGCGCTCCGTAAGCGTCGCAGGTTTGCTGCTGCGCCCCTTGAACCACCAGAACGCACCGGCCGCGATCGCAACAATCACCAGAGCGCCGACGCCAAGCCACAACCGCGAAGCCGGCGCAGCGATTTTCACGCCGCTCGCACTCGGCACATGAGCCGCCACCGTTCCTGAGCTCCCGGGTGAAACGCTTTGCGATTGTTCCGTCGGAGCCGCGCTCGGCACGGCAGAGGATGAACCGGCGGACGAAATCGCAGCGGCCGATGATCCGCCCGCACCGATCGCAGCAGTCGCCGTGCGAGTCGATTCAAATTCGCGCCGAATGCGCTTCAGATCTGCGCGCATCTCCGACGCGTGCTGATAACGCGTTTCGCGATCTTTCTCCAGTGCCTTCGAGATGATGCGCTCGAGTTCCACCGGCACATCGGCATTCAGCCGCACCGGCGGCACCGGAGCCCGATTCATGATGGCTTCAAATATCACACCGGATGACTCGCCGCGGAACGGCGGCGTGCCTGTCGTCATTTCGTACAACACCACGCCAAACGAAAACAAATCCGTCCGCGCATCCAATTCCTTCGCCCGCACCTGCTCGGGCGACATGTAAGCAACCGTCCCAAGCGTGCTCCCCGGACTCGTCAAATGCTCGGGCGCAACCTCGCCCGCAGTTTCCTGCGTATCCGAAAGCGAGCCCGGCGCCGCAGGAGTAAGCGTCTTCGCCAGCCCGAAATCGAGTACTTTGACGTGCCCGCGCGTAGTGATGAAAATATTCGCGGGCTTGATGTCGCGATGCACGATGCCCTTCGCGTGCGCCGCATCCAGCGCATCGGCAATCTCGATCGAAAGTTCCAGCGTGTCTTCGAGTGGCAGTGCCTTGCCCGAAATGCGATGCTTCAGCGTCACGCCGTCGAGATACTGCATGACAATGAAGGGCCGCCCGTGATCTTCGCCAATCTCGTGAATCGTGCAGATGTTCGGATGGTCGAGCGCCGAAGCCGCCTGCGCCTCGCGCTGGAATCGTTCCAGCGCCTGGCGATCCCGCGCCAATTCATCAGGAAGGAATTTCAGCGCCACAAAGCGATGGAGCGTGGTGTCCTCCGCCTTGTAAACGACGCCCATCCCCCCGCCGCCCAATTTCTCAAGTATGCGGTAATGGGAGACGGTCCGCCCAGAAAGTGAGGAAGGATCAGCCATCGGCGCAAATCTTATGCTGCGCTCTCAGGCGAGTCAATGCGCGTCGGTCAGTCCCAAGGGGTTCTGGTTGATTTGCTGCGAAGCGACTCCGGTACGTCAGGAATCATCTGATTTGTGGACGGGAAGCTTGCGCGCCTAACTCTCTGTGATTCCAGCGTCGGTCTGTATGCGATTCGGAAGGGTTTTGTAGACATGGCTGCGCGAGACACCTAGGGCATCCAGAATCTCGCGAATGGTTAAGCGGGACGGGATATTTCAGATCGGTGGTTCCGTATGTTCCTCGAAAAGGCACTGCTCGAACTGTTTAGGAGAAAAGCGGTCGGATTGGCGCGACGTCTGGCCAACCAGAGAGACCGAAGCCGCTGACCCGCCTAGAAGTTGGGCCATTTTGGCGGCACAATCGATATTTCTCGCCGAAGACCACTGGGAGAGAAAAATGCCAAGACTGGCTGGCGGAGGAGCCAGTCACGAGCGAACTACTCTCCGGCCAAGAACAGGGGAAAATACAGGGAAAACTTGGTACGTCGGGCGACCTTGTAGGCCACGTTTGGCTGGAAGCAATTCACCAGCCTGGAGTTGCAAGAGAAGTACAGAATCAACGTCCGAGTCCGAACAGGGAATAACAGGGACTTGAACAGGGATTCAAGAGCGCCAGCGACGCGAGCGACGCGACAGTGGATGCAGACGGCCTCCCTAGGATCGCCCTCAGCCTCGAAGAGGCCGAAGAGAGGTCAAGACTGGACAGACTGCATCTTCGGTACGACGGTGCCGCCTTACGACGACGGTGGACCAGGCACGACGCACAGCTCCAGCGGAGCGAGCACATGCAGGATCTCGTCAAGCCGCGTTCTCATCAGGTGTTCCCAGACTCGTCGAACCCTTAACCTGAACAGCGGCGGGAAATCAAAGCATTGCCGATGCGGATAGAATTTTGGCGAAGGACAGGTGAAGTCCACCGTAGGAATCATTGACCCATCCGCGGTTGTGCCATGCGAGCAGGATGCAGTCAGCTCTCGGTGGGCGAGGACGCCGGCGGAGGTGGCCCCCCTCGCATCGGCGAATCCAAAGGCCGGTGATGCGGGTCACAGACAAACCGCAGTTCACCAGGCAAAAGTGCCCACGAACGAACGGCGATTCGTTCAGGCCCCTCGGTAAGAACCCTAGTCAAAATTCAGATACTTCCCTTTGGGAAAGGAGACAAACATGGGCGACCTGACTTTGATTGCGTTGACCGCAAATTCGAAAGACGGAGCGAGGCAAGCTCTTGAAGTAGCGAAGACTCTTGATCGCGATGGTTGGATTGAATTGATCGAGTATGGGCTCATCAGCAAAGACAAGAAGGGCCACATCGCGATGCGAGAGATGGACGATGACGTAACGGAAAAGGTAGCGGCTGCAAGCGTCGGCGTAGCCGGTGGCGTCGCGGGCGGCCTGGTAGGCGGTCCCGTGGGGGCGGCTGCCGGAGTCGCCGCGGGAGCGTTGGTCGGAGCTGGATCGATGCGGCTCATGGAGAGTGTTGTGCGTGACACACTTCCCAACGAATTTCTGGAAGGCCTTGATGCTGACAGCTCCTCGCTGGCAGTAGTTGTACAGGATCGCTATGCGGAGCGACTCGACGAAGAGTTCCAGAAACTAGGGCGCACGATCCAGCGGGAGCTCAAGCGGGCTGAGCGCGACGCCGAATTTGAAGCCCACGTGCAGCGGTCCAAGAACAAGATCCGGTCGATTCAAGACGACATCCAGGCGCAGTTGACGAAGGCTCGAACGGCCACGGCCGCGGAAAAAAGCAAGATTGAAGCGGACGTAGCCGCCAAGCGCGCTGAGCTCGAAGCCCGACGGGAGAAGCTGGAAGAGCGAATTAAAGCGATGAACGCCGATCTAAAGTCGGAGATTCGAGAGATGAACTTCCGCTTGGAGCTGGCCGGACTCCAGGCAAGATCCGCAATTGCGGCGAGCATCGATCATCTTCACCGCCAGCTCGATCATGATGCGGACGAACTCGAAGATCTCATCGAACACCAAATCGACACCTTAAAGACGGAGATCTCGGATCTACAGACGATAGCTGCGAAGGCGAGCGGAGAGGCAAAGGCCGCTATCGAAAATCACCTCCTGGCCGTCGAGGCACGCCTCCGCAAGGAGCGCGCCGATCTCCAGGATAGTTTTGAGGAACGCCTGCTGCAAACGAAACAGTGGTTTGAGACTCTTCACGTCCAAGCCACTTTGCTGCAGGCCAACTTGCGAGACAAAGTCGAAGCAACCATCAATGCGGCGCAGCATTCTTTCGCTGAATTGAAAGCCCGGGTCCGCATGAGAAAGCGGGAGGACGAACGAGCCCGGGAAGATATCCGGGCAGGCTTCAACAAGGCCGCGAAGGACCTGGAAGCCGCATTTGACAGAGCGAAGCACGAGCGGGTCTAGAAGCAAGGGCACAAGTCCATAGGCAATACCAAGGAAGGGAGGAGAGACCCATGGGAGCTACATCAGCGGCAACATTTGTGAAGAAGTCGGTTGGGTGGTCAATTGCCCTCAGCGTGTTAATGATTGTGGCGGGGATTCTTGCTATTGCTTCGCCTCTGGCGGCGGGGGTCGCCGTCAACATCTTCGTCGCGTGGCTTCTCGTTTTCAGCGGAGCCGTCCACCTGGTGTTTGCCTGGTATAGGCCGAGCACCGGAGGACTCCTCTGGGAGTTGCTGGTCGGAGTTCTCTACATTTTCATCGGAGGCTATCTGCTCATGCATCCGGTGGCTGGCTTGGCGTCGCTGACGCTTGCCCTGGCGATTTACCTGCTGGTTGAAGCCGTTCTGGAGTTTGTGCTGGGATTCACGCTTCGCCCGCTTCCGGGGTCAGGCTGGCTGCTCGTCGATGGAATCATCACTCTAATTCTAGCAGTCATGATTTGGAGGACGTGGCCGTCGAGCACGGGATGGGTGATCGGCACGCTGGTGGGGATCAGCATTCTCTTTAGCGGCGCTTCTCGCCTTATGCTATCTCTGGCCGCGCGCAGCGTCACGAGCAAGTTGGCCTAGGCCTCAAACAACGTCCGAACGAGCGGATCCAGCGCCTTCGCGCCTTGCCAGGATGTCCGCGTCCACGGTCAGGCCGAGCCCGGAGGACCGGACGAAGAGAGCGTTCGAGACTTGGGTCAAGCCTGCCCCTCAAGCTGATGTGATTACCCTGGAACGGAGGACGACAACGTGGGAGCAATGATCCCATTATCCGACGCGTCTCGACGTCCCGTACATTTTCCCATCGTCACCACGTCCATCGTCCTCACGAACTTCTTCGTTTTCGCACTTGAGCTGAGCGGTGGTGATGCATTCGTGCTCAAGTGGTGCGCTGTGCCGGCGGAGATCACTTCCGGGCATCACTGGATCACGATTCTCACGGCGATGTTCATGCACGGAAGCTGGTCGCATATTTTGGGGAACATGGTGTTCCTGTGGGCGTTCGGCCCGGAGATTGAAGACGCGATGAATCCGCTGCGGTACGTCGTGTTCTATCTCGCGGGCGGGCTGGCGGCGATGCTGGGGCAGGTTGCGCTGGCGCCACATTCCACTGTTCCCACCCTCGGGGCGAGCGGCGCCATCGCTGCTGTGATGGGCGCATTCTTGGTGACGTATCCTCGCGACCAGATTAAATCAATTCTGATTATCTTCGTGTTCGTGCGTGTAACCTTCATCCCAGCAGCGGTTCTAATCGGATTTTGGTTCCTTACGCAGCTGTTCAACGTGGGAGCGATAGCGGCAACCGAAAATGGCGGAGTGGCTTACGCCGCTCACGTCGCTGGCGCCGTGTTCGGTGCGCTGACCGCGCGCCTGTTCGAGGACACCGATCGGGTTTCGGCTCAGCTATAGGTGCACTCCTCGGCTTGGAGTGAACCCCTACAGTGAGACAGTTTTGTCGTGCACACCTTGGGAAGCGCGGATTACTTCCGGCTTGCCGACCATCCGGGAGTTATCGTGTCCTTTTGTGACAAACACAAGCGGCCAGGTAAGGCTGTGCCCCGCAGCATCCGCGATAAGCTATTCAAAGGGATAGAAGACGAAACTTGTTAGCGGATGATTCAGCGAGGACATTCTCGGCCTATACAGAACTGTGATTTTAGCTCCTCTGTACGATACGCCGCCGCGCTAATTCCCGTCTGGAAGCACTTTCTTACGACTTGGACCTCGAACTGATTCTGATATTTCTTGGTACGATCAGCACAATGGCCGTAGCACGGAAGTTGGCCGTACTGCTTCACAAGCTGTGGGCAAGCGGAAAGGTCTATGAACCACTGCGGAACAGCTACAAAGTAGTGGCCGCAGTCGCGTAGAAGTGTGCGGGATTTTAACAGCCGAGCTCAACCGCCGAGTTCAGGTGACTGCGACTAACTCCTGGCCCAACTCCGCATCGAACCGATGGGAGCCGAGGTCGATTATCAGGTAGCAGCACCTGCTGAAACGGGTAAGCCCAACTGGCACCGAGCGACAATCGCTCCACAAACGAGTGCGGATAGAAGGATGGCGACAGAGGCGGCTTGGCTCAAAGGCAAAGAACCCACGTAAGTAAAAACAAAACCATCTTGACTCGCACCGGCCTTCTCATGGAAGGGGTTAGGCTCCCCGACGATTCGCGGGCAGCGGTTTATCAGTGTGCTCAACGTCACATTGAGATGCGCTCCGCGTCACTGACAGCGCTGTCTCGATGGAGTAAGAGCCTCTGGGGGATTAATGGGAAGGCGGCAGACTATCCTATTGCTTACGATGCCGAGGGTGGTGTCTTCCCCACTGTAACGCGAACGCAGCACGATTCCTCGGAAACTCTTACCTTCTTAAGAGAAGAAATGGACCGGATGGAATCGAAACGCAACAAACGCCGAGAAAGTTTTGGGCATGCTAGCCACTCAAGTGGGCCCACACAGACTCGCTATGTGCCATCGGAGCGCCATCAGAGAATGGAAGGGACCCTCACTGATCGGCTCGCAAGGTACATCCCTAGGTTGAATTCAAATCTAAAGACAGGAGATCGCATATGGACCGCATGTTAGTGGTTGTTTTTGATAATGAAAGCAAAGCATACGAAGGGAAAAAGGCGCTTCTGCAACTCGATGGCGAGGGCAGCATCTGCGTCTACGGATACGCCGTCGTTTCGAAAGACTCAAATGGCAAAACCACCATGAAGCAAGGCGACGACTACGGCCCGCTCGGCACCCTTACCGGCACCGCAGTTGGGAGCTTGATTGGCTTGCTGGGTGGTCCGGTAGGTTTGGCCATCGGCGCGGCCGCAGGGCTAACCGCCGGCGCGACAGTCGACCTGCACAACGCCAGGATTAGCGACGACTTCATCGATGACGTGACCAAAGTTTTGTTGCCCAACAGGGTCGCGGTGGTCGCCGAAATTGACGAGGACTGGACGACCCCAGTGGACGCTCGTATGGAGGCGATCGGCGGACTCATATTCCGGCGTGCCCTTTCTGATGTCGAGGACACGATCCACGACGAGGACGTTGCTGCCATCAAGGCGGACATGGCGCAAATGAAAGCAGAGCATGCCCAGGCTCGCGCCGACCGCAAAGCAAAGCTCCTAGAGAAGATCAACCAGCTCGACTCTAAGCTGCAAGCCCACTTACAGAAGGCCAAGGAGCAGCGCCAAGCTGCCGAGCGCGAGACACAGATCAAAGTCGACATACTCAAGGCGAAGGCCAAGGCCGCGGCCGCGAAGGCCGCAGCGTAGCAGTCGCAGCACACTACTCGTCACGATCCGACTCGAACGGAGGGAGGTCGACAAGGCCTCCCTTCTTGAACTGGCGGCCATTGAATGATTTTCCTGGGAGACCCGACGATCAGCACCGGGTCAGCGCGTTAGAGCACCACTTGCGGGAAAATCCATCGGTCTTTGGGAAATTCAACTCCGATCCGAGATCGGCTACAACTTTCTCGGTGCCCGAGAACGCTCCTGAAGTGTTCTTGCGCTGAGAATCAATTCAACCGCGCTGCCGAAGGTATATTCGGCAGTCCGCAAAAGGAGAAGAGCAATGACCAACGTTTCTGATTTCTTCGTGCCTGGCCTCGAGCAAGTCAGGAAATCCTGGGGCTGGCTCCTCGTGACTGGCATCCTGCTGATGATCCTTGGTGTCCTGTGCGTCGGCAAGGCGCAGACCGCAACAACTTTCTCGATCCTGGTGCTGGGCTGGGTTCTCGCCATCAGCGCAGTGCTGTGGTTCGTGAATGCGTTTTTCACTCTCAGTTGGCACGGATTCTTCCTGTACCTGCTGAACGCGATTGTTCGCGGAGTGACGGGATTCCTCCTGCTTCGCCACCCGGACGCAGGGGCCGAAGGAGTAACCATGCTACTCGCGGCGCTCTTCATCGTGGGAGGGCTGTTCCGCGGAGTCGGGGCGGGTCTTATCCAGTTCCCGAGGTGGGGATGGACGGTCTTTTCGGGACTCGTCTCTGTATTTCTCGGCGTCTTTCTCTTGAGCAGCTGGCCTGCTGCTAGCACCTATTTCATTGGTATCGCGATCGGCGTCGACCTCATCTTCGACGGCGCGGCGCTGACAGGTTTCGCTGGCGCCATTCACAGCTTGCCCAATGTCGCGGCTTACAGAACTTCATAAGATTGTCGCGCCACGACCACTTGCGGGCGGGTCGGGGTTCGTGTACCAGCGAGGCCTGGTGTAGGATGGTCGCTCTTGTCTTGCATCTGATTTTTGAGAGGGCCATCCTTCCCGCCTATGATCGTGCAAGGCTACTTTCGGATCTTTAGCTTCTTTGACATTGCCGAAGCGATTGAAGTGGAAAGTTTGCGTGCTATTCTCGGTCCGGCAGCCGTTCCGAGCTCGCCGGCCTATACTCACCTCACTCCGGAATATGCTCAGGCCCAGCATGCCCCGATTGTTTAATCGGTCGGCCCGCTTGCACTCCCACCCGGCGAGAAACTGAACGCTCGAATTAAGTATTACTGGTTTGGAGTTGCCAGCGTCGAGCTTACCTCGAGATTCGAATGTGACTTTGATTCTCTGTGTCCCCAATCCTATCGCTGGATGAACGCGCCGGAGGTCGAGAAAGCCGCGGAAGCATTGCTGCGGGGAGCTGGAGAAACATTTCGGCTCAAAGGTGGCGGCACTGGAGCGCGAATTGACAGATGACAAGTCTCTGGAGAAATCGGAGCGGAAGCGGCTTCAGATCGAACATGCGCCGAACTCCTCGGTTCGCGCCAAACAGCTAAAGATCGCAGACAAGATCTGCAACGTTCGCGACATCACAGACACTCCTCCAGCAGATTGGTCGACACAACATCGACGCGAATATTTGACGTGGAGCAAAGAGGTAGTCGACGGCTGTCGAGGTGTAAACGCCAAACTGGATCAAGCATTCGATCAAGCTATCATTAGAGCTAAATACATATTGGGAGCTGAGAAATAATCGGAGTTGAAAAGACCTGGCACGTAATGCGCAAAATCCACCAAGAAATTAATCGCCTGCAGCCAGATAGACATAGGTATTTCATGGCTCCTTTGAGTGGCGGCGAAGACCGTTTTCGCGAGACCAGACACAACGAATGCACTCAAACTGCTGGTATATTTCTACCGTGGGTCCTGAATGAGATGTTAACCCTCTGTCCTTGGGTCACTGCGAGAACGGTCGGAAGCGACATGACAGTATTTGCCAAAAACGAACCGCTGACGGACGCGGAGCTGGATCATCTCGGACAATTCCTAAGGAATTACAAACGCGGCAAAGCGATGAACATCGAGGAGCTCGATGGGTTCTTCTCTGCCCTGATTGCGGGTCCCGAAATCGTGATGCCCAGCGAATACTTGCCGGAGTTGTTCGGCAGCGAGACGCCGGAGACCCATGCGTTCAACACTCTTGCCGAAGGCAACGAAATCTTGGCGCTCCTGATGCGCCACTGGAACGATATCGCCGGGACGCTCTCGAAGGGTGAGGTGTATTTGCCGCTTCTGTTCGAGGATGAGAATGGAGTGGAGCATGGCAATGACTGGGCTCGCGGGTTCATCCGAGGGACCCGCATGCGCCACGATAGTTGGGCTGAGTTGCTGGCCGATGACGACCACGGCGGATGCATGATTCCGATGCTGATGCTCTATCACGAGCATGACGAAGATCCATCCATGCGTCCCAAGCCGATTGGTCCGGAGCAGCGTGAAAAGGTAATTGATTCTATGGCTGCTGGGCTGGTGGAAGCATATGTGTATTTCAGCCAGTACGGGCAGCCCCATGTGAGTACCCGCGGACCTGAGCCTCGGCACACTAACGTTAAGATTGGGAGGAATGATCCGTGCCCATGCGGTTCTGGAAAGAAATATAAGCGTTGCTGTGGCGGTGCGATCATACAGTGAGCTCCTGCTGTCGGATCCCCAAAAAGACAACTAGAACCGTATATTCTTCCTGCCATGCTCTCTAGAAGCCGGCCTGTTGTTCGATGAACGAAGACCGAGCTTGACGGCGTTTCCGCTTCTCCGATTACCGCGTTCTGCAGATAAGTGAAATAGTTCCGAGCCCCCCGTAATCCGACCACAATCTCTGATTGAACGTCGCCAAATCTCCGGTAAACACTAGCCGACTTCACAGGACTAATCCCGCCGTGGAAGCCGGATAGCTGTCGCGGTAGGGACGACCATCGCGGATCGCCCCCCGCACAGATCCGTACAAGCGCGTTTACGCATACGGCTCTTACCCTGGATGAGTAGCGGCGAAGCGCGCATCAGGATAGGGATGCAGAATGCGGGGTTGCGGAATCCACCGGATCAAGAGTGGGGAGAGACGCTCCCAGCGCACTCGCGCGCGTTGACTGCGACGGACGAGGATGCTCCGCCACAACCGACAAACGCGACGACAGAAAATGCGCAGCTGAGTCGAGTTGCCCGGAACGGCATGGTATTGGTAGTAGCCCAGCACAACCTTCCGAAGCCATGTACCGACCGCGGTCGTGCGATCATGCTTCCGGCGTTGAAGCTCAGCCTTAATGGCCTTGAGCTTCGCGACCATTCGCTTCTTCGCAGTAATCCGCCAGACGATGAAAGCTCCGGTCGTGAGCTGCCCACAGTAGTGGGTGAAACCCAGGAATGTGAAGGTCTCGGGTTTTCCCTCGCCCCGCCGCTTCCGATCTCGAGCGGCGAACCGCCCGAATTCGATCAGCCGTGTCTTGTCCGCATGTAATTCCAAACCAAACTTAGCCAGCCGCTCCCGAAATTCCCTTAGGAACCGCTCGGCGTCCGTCCGGTGTTGAAAGCCCACCACAAGATCATCGGCGTAGCGGACGACAATCACATCGCCCTTCGCGACTTTCTTGCGCCAGACCTCCACCCATAGATCGAAAACGTAATGTAGGTACACGTTGGCGAGCAGCGGTGAAGCAACGGCTCCCTGTGGCGTACCTAGTTTCGTCTCCGACCACTGGCCATCTTCCGAGACTCCAGCCTTCAACCATTTCTGGATCAGGCGAAGTACTCGGCGATCGGCCACGCGATGCTCGACAAACTTCATCGTCCATTCGTGGTTCATGTTGTCGAAGAAACCTCGAATGTCCGCATCGAGCACCCAGTTCACTCGCTTCCATTGGATGCCCGCCGTCAGCGCGTCCAACGCTTGATGCGGGCCGCGACCGGGCCGAAACCCGTATGAAAAGCCTTTGAAGTCGACCTCATAGATCTGGTTGAGGATCGTCACCACAGCCTGTTGAACGATCTTGTCCTCCAGCGCCGCGATGCCTAACGGACGTTGCCGCCCGTCAGCCTTCGGTATATAGACTCGTCGTGAGGGTTGTGCCCGATACACTCCACGGTGCACCCGACTGTGCAGATCGATGAGTCGATCCTCCAATCCGGCTTCATACTCCTGCCACGTCACGCCATCGACTCCGGGCGAAGCTTGTCGCTGAAGCGCGTAGAAGCTGTCGCGGAGTAATCCGACGCTTAGATGGTGGAGCAGGGCGGTGAACCGTTCCTGCTTCCTTTCTTTTACTGCTTGCCGCACACCGCGCAATCCCTGGGACATGCGTTTCCCGCTCTGTGTCGGGCGTATGTGAGATTGAACGATGTTCTCCTGAGTCTGTGCCCTTCCCTCCCCGGCCTCCGCGGAAGGTTGCCCTTCGTTGTTCGGCTGGTTCACTGGTACTACGGCACAGTCCGACTTCTCCGGCACGTTCGCGTCCGCATTTCGGTTTATGGCCTTCGCGGACCGGTCTTGATCGGCTGACCAAGACGTGCAGGAGATCTCCCGGTTCTCGTGCATGTTGTTTCTCAGCGTGCGCGGGTTCTAAGACTACGCAGGACCTGGCAATCCACTCGCGTTTAGTGTGGTTGTCGTGTTGCCTTCCTCCACTCGGAATGGAGTCGGCGTCCTGTTCCATCGGCTTTTCGAAGCTCAATAGCCCGGCCCACCGATACCTCTGTCTACGCTTCAAGCGGTACCTCGCGATATCGCCTGCAAGACTCGAGGCCAGGATGGATTCGCTGTCTCCTTTCCCGTAGGGCTCTTTCATCCCCTACAACATGCCGGTTTATCCCGGCGCTCTCCGGGTTGCCGACAATTGGTCCGAAATGTTTGCAAAGTTGGAGCATGCGCAGCCTATAGCCCTCTTCCGCCCGACATGGTTTCACAGCCCAGTTCGGCTCAGAAAGGGAGGCTGTGATGTAAACTCGCTCATGCGCCGTGGTATAAAAACTCCGGCTGGTCAGTCTTATAAGGGTTTCCCTTGTCTAATTTCCAGTCTCTAACTCGGATCTTTCTTCGAGTCTTTGCGGCTCTCCTTGGCCTTGGCCTACTGGGTTACTTGGTGTTTCGCGCTGGCCCGGGGGCCATTTGGAAGCAAGTGCAGGTCGTCGGCTGGGGCTTCTCCTTGATCATCATTCTGGGAGGGTTGTCTCAGGTGATCAGGACATGCGCGTGGCGGCAGACGATTACATACGATATCAAAGGGCTTCGCTGGTCACGCAGTATTGGCGTGCAACTGGCCTCGGACGCGTGCGGGCAACTTGGCTTTGCTGGAAAAATGGTCGGGGAGGGCATCCGCGTATCTCTGTTGAGTCCTGTAGTGCCGGCAGATCGTGGAATATCGTCCTGCGCGATTGACGGAGGGATGCATCTCTTGACGGCCGCAGTCGTTGCTGTATTGGGAATCTCTATTACTTTATTGCATTTCCCTCTTTCTGGACAGTGGCGAGTCTATGCATTGCTGCTCGCCGCTGTGCTCATCGCACTGGTGGTCCTGGCGGCTGTGGCCGCCGCAAGCCGTTGGCGGTTGATGGGGAACGCGGCCAGAGCGATTGGGCGATTGCCTCAGCTTCACAACTGGGTCATCGGCAAAGAACCGACCATTGATTCAGCTGAAGACAACCTCCTCACTTTTCGTAGCAAAGCGCCTGCCGCGTTCCGTGCGAGCCTCATCTTCAGTCTCCTATGGCACGCGCTGGCAGTGTTGGAGGTCTATGTCATCTTGCGGTTTATGGGAATAGGGATTGCCTTCGTCGGCGCCTTTGCGCTGGAAGGCCTGACGAAGGTGATCAACCTCGTCGGCGCGCTGATTCCAGGTAACGTCGGGACCTATGAAGGTGGCAATATGCTGATTGCGAAAATGTTCGGTGTGACGGCCACTGCTGGATTGACGTTGGCCTTGTGCCGACGTGCGTGCAGCATCTTCTGGGCAGGAGTAGGGGCCGTGTGCATGGTCGTGATGAAGAGGGCTGAGCGGGGCAAAACAGAATCGAGGTGAAGTCCTATGAGAAGGATCTCTTTTTGCATCACGCTTCCAGTTGTATTGCTGCTGTTGGCTACCGTGATCGAGGCAGACACCTCGGACGAGCCGTATAAGTTTTTCCGCGAGGTCGCTGGATTGAATGAAGAGCAGATAGCTGCGATCCGCTCGGGGAAGGCGGTTGCCAAGGTCGTCGAGTCGCCTACCCCTGATGAAGTATACGTCTTCGGATCGGTGTACGTAGAGGCGACTCCAGAGAGCTACCTGAAGCTTGCCTCTGACATCGGCGCGCTGCGCAAGCTCCCTAGCTATCTCGCAATCCAGAGTTTCAGCGATCCGCCTCAGCTTTCAGACCTTGACGGCTTCGCGCTCGAACACCAAGACATCGAGGAACTGAAAGCCTGCAAGGTGGAACATTGCGAGGTCCAACTGCCAACCGAGGCGATGGAGGAATTCAA